>NZ_JACAGN010000001.1:133837-631858 GCF_030324495.1 Myroides sp. 1354
GCAGCTTCATTTTGTACTGCGTTTTAATTTTTGGTCTGTTGTAATTTGCGTATATTTTTTTTTGTGCAAGTGGGATGGAAATACTAAAATTATAGCAGCTGCATTTTTGTACTAAGTTTTAATTTTTGGTCTGTTGTAATTTGCGTATATTTTTTTTGTGCAAGTGGGATGGAAATGCTAAAATTATAGCAGCTTCATTTTGTACTGCGTTTTAATTTTTGGTCTGTTGTAATTTGCGTATATTTTTTTTTGTGCAAGTGGGATGCAAATGCTAAAATTATAGCAGCTTCATTTTGTACTGCGTTTTAATTTTTGGTCTGTTGTATTTTGCGTATTTTTTTTTGTGTGTAAGTAAGATGGAAATACAAAAATTATAGGGATTTCATTTTATTGCATTTTTTGATTTTGATCTTCTTTTTCTTTTTATGCTTGTTCTAGTTTGCGTATTTTTTTTTCAGTAGACCGTAGAAGTAAATACGAAGATTACAACAGCTTGTATTTATTTTATCCACTTAAAATTTTGTAGATCTTTATATTTTTTGACTTGTTGTATTTCGCGTATATCTATTTTTCTGTGAAGAGTATGGAAATACTGAAATTATAGGGACTTCATTTTTGCAAGGAGTATTGTTTTTCAATTTTCTTTTTGATTTTGTATCTGTTGTAGTTTGCGTATATTTTTTTTTCCATCCCTTAGATGGATATACTAAAAATACAGTTTACCTTTTTAGATTGAAGCAAGTTGATTTTTTCTAGATTCTTCTGTTTCTGTTTTTTGTTTTTTGTATCTTTGAAGAAGGTTTTAGGGAGGAGAAGCTGTATTTTGCGTATTTGAAAATTGGTATTTTTTTTTTTGAAATACAGCAATTGTCAGGCGTTGTTTTTTTTCATTTCTTCTTTTTCTTTCTAATTAGCGTTTGTTTCTTGTTAATGGTCTTTTTTCAGTTGGGTTTCATCTAACTTCTTGATGGAAATGAGAGTAGGCTAGTATTTTTTTTTAATACGCCCTTTCTATTTAGGAATGTTTTTAGATTTCAGTGCATTACTGTTTTGATTTTCATCGTACCTTTGCCTGATATTTAGATTTTTATATGATAACTTTTAATTACGAATTAGATTTTTCGCTTCAACAGGAAGATCAATATGAAGTGTGGATTTCGTCCATTTTAGCTTCTGAAGATTTTCTAATTGGAGAAATCAACTATATTTTTTGCACAGATGAATACTTACACGAAATTAATGTTAAGTATTTGGATCACGATACACTTACGGATATAATTAGTTTTGATTATACTGAAAATCAAGTAGTTAGTGGTGATATTTTTATAAGTATTGACCGTGTTAAAGAAAATGCTGCTGAGTTTGAGGTGGCTTTTGACCAAGAATTGTTGCGTGTTATGGCACATGGTATTCTTCATTATTGTGGGTATAAAGACAAGAGTGAGAAGGATGAGGCTTTAATGCGTCAAAAAGAAGAAGAAAAGATGAAAATGTTCCACGTGGAACAATAATTGACTAGATTTTTTTAAAAATGAGTATTTTTCAAGATATATATGATGTAATCGTTGTAGGTGGGGGACATGCTGGTTCCGAAGCTGCAGCGGCAGCAGCAAATATGGGATCAAAGACACTTTTGATTACCATGAGCTTGCAGAATATCGCTCAAATGTCTTGTAATCCTGCCATGGGAGGAATTGCCAAAGGACAAATTGTGCGTGAAATAGATGCGTTGGGTGGATATTCAGGAATCGTTTCCGATCAGACAGCCATACAATTTAAGATGTTGAATAAGTCTAAAGGACCTGCGATGTGGTCGCCCCGTGTACAGTCCGATCGTATGCGTTTTTCTGAAACTTGGCGTTTGATGCTAGAAGGAACACCGAACTTAGATTTTTATCAAGATATGGTAAAATCACTTCTTGTAAACAATCATAAGATTGAAGGTGTTGTGACCAGTTTGGGATTAACCATCAAAGCAAAGACGGTTATTTTGACGAATGGAACCTTTTTGAATGGTTTAATTCACATTGGAGAAAAGCAATTTGGTGGGGGTAGAGCAGGTGAAGGAGCAGCTTTTGGAATAACAGAAGACTTAGTAAAACTTGGTTTTACTGCAGGTCGAATGAAAACGGGAACACCTCCACGCGTGGATGGACGTTCATTGGATTACTCCAAAATGGAAGTTCAAGGGGGGGATATCAACCCTTCTAAGTTCTCTTATATGGATGTAACATCACCTTTAAAACAACAAAGAGACTGTTTTATGACCTATACATCAGCAGAGGTTCACGACCTACTTCGCGAAGGTTTTGATCGTTCTCCGATGTTTACAGGACGTATAAAAAGTTTAGGTCCGCGTTATTGTCCCTCTATTGAAGATAAGATTAATCGCTTTGCAGATAAAGAGAGACACCAGATTTTTGTTGAACCAGAAGGCTGGAATACATGCGAAATTTACGTGAATGGATTTTCTACATCTTTACCAGAAGATATCCAATTTAAAGCCTTACGTGCAGTAGCAGGTTTCGAAAATGCGAAGATATTTAGACCAGGTTATGCGATCGAATATGACTATTTTCCACCAACACAATTGAAGCATACTTTAGAAACAAAGTTAGTAGATGGGTTGTATTTTGCAGGTCAAATTAATGGTACAACAGGATATGAAGAAGCAGCTTCTCAAGGACTAATGGCAGGTATAAATGCACACTTAAAAGTGCAGGAAAAAGAACCGTTGATCTTGCGAAGAGATGAAGCTTATATCGGAGTTTTGATTGACGATTTGATTACAAAAGGAACTGAAGAGCCTTATCGAATGTTTACTTCTCGAGCAGAATATCGCACTTTATTGCGTCAAGATAATGCAGATTTCCGATTGACTCCAATGTCTTATTCGATTGGATTAGCATCAGAAGAACGCATGAGAAGAATGGAATATAAACGCGAAGAGTCGGAAAAATTCGTGGAGTTTTTTAAAGAGACGAGTGTGAAAACGGAGGAGGCAAATCCAATTTTAGAAGCAAAGGGATCTTCTTTAATGAGTCAACCTGACAAGATGTTTAAGGTGTTTTCACGTCCACAAATTGAGTTAGATGACATTTTAAAATTTAAAAAAGTAGGGGAATATATTGCTGAATCAGGCATCGATCAAGAGGTAATTGAGCAGGCTGAAATTCAAGTAAAGTATTCAGGATATATTGAGAAGGAGAAGAATAATGCAGATAAATTAAACCGTCTTGAGGATGTCAAAATACCAGAGAATTTTGATTACGATAAGATCGTTTCTTTGTCGTTTGAGTCCCGTGAGAAGTTTAAAAAGATTCGTCCAATTACGATTTCTCAGGCCTCTCGAATTAGCGGAGTTACACCAACAGATATCTCGATTCTATTGATCCATATGGGGAGATAAAGAGGAGAGTAAAGCATAAGATAAGGATTGTTCCACGTGGAACAATCCTTATTTTTTTGTTTAGAGGTTTGAAATTAACCCCCATCTTTACAATCAATTACAGCGTTAGTTAAAGTAACACATCAAGTGAAAAAGTCTTGTAGTTCGCCTTATGGCCAGAAAAAGACATATGCGTTATCGGAATTTATCAAGGGATTTGAAATTGTAAAAATGATCCGTAAGGGCAAATTGCAATTTGCCCCTTGACCAGAAAAATCCATATCCATTATCAGACCTTATCAAGGGATTTGAAATTGTAAAAACGATCCGTAAGGGCAAATTGCAATTTGCCCCTTGACCAGAAAAAGTCATAACCATTATCAGAACTTATCAAGAGATTTGAAATTGTAAAAACGATCCGTAAGGGCAAATTGCAATTTGCCCTTGACCAGAAAAAGGCATAACCATTATCAGAATTTATCAAGGAATTTAAAATTGTAAAAACGATCCGTAAGGGCAAATTGCAATTTGCCCCTGACTTGAAAAATATTTTTTTTTAAAAAAACAGATCAAATATTAATTCGAAAAAGACGGTGCTTTTGTAGTAATAAATTTTAAATTTGAATGGACTTTAGCTATTCAAAGAATAGAAAATTTAATAGCATAGATTAGATGAAAAAAATGAATTTTAGTAAAGATGAAAAATTTTTGGAAGTAAAAGATTATACCGTTTCTCAAGAAGTATTTTCCTTATACTATAATCATGCTTATGATTTGTTGCTGACCGATCCTTTTCCTCCCAAAGAACTTTTAGGTCGCTATTATCAAAGTGAAAATTATATTTCCCATACGGATGGCAAACGTAATTTATTTGAGCGCTTGTATCAAAGTGTCAAGAAAATTGCCTTGCGAAAAAAAGTAGATTTGTTGTTTAAGCAAAATAATACTGTAGGAACACTTTTGGATTTTGGTTGTGGTACGGGTGATTTTTTAGTTGAAGCAAAAAAGAGAGGGTGGAGGACTACGGGATTTGAACCGAGTGAAAAAGCAAGCCAATTGGCATCGAAAAAAGGAATTGCGATGGTGAGCGAATTAAGCGAACTTCCGGATCACTCTTTTGACGTGATTACCTTATGGCACGTTTTAGAACATGTTTCCAATTTAGAAGAACAGATTGTAGCGTTAGATCGTTTATTAAAACCAAGTGGAAAATTAATTATTGCCGTTCCCAATTATAAATCTTACGATGCTATGTATTATAAAGAACATTGGGCTGCTTTTGATGTTCCTCGTCACCTTTGGCACTTTTCACAAAAGTCGGTGGCTTTAATTTTTTCAACTTTCAACTTTCAGGTGGATGAATTGCAACCTATGCTTTTCGATAGTTTTTATGTATCCCTTTTATCAGAAGAATATAAGACGGGAAAGAAAAATTGGATTAAGGCTTTTCTTGTGGGATTGCGTTCAAATGTAGAAGCGAGAAATTCGATGGAATATTCTTCTTTGATTTATTGTTTATCAAAAAAAGTGTAAAGCATTTGTTTTGCCTAAAAAATCAAGAATAGGATAGAGAAAAACGATTTTAAAGCGTTTTAAGAAACTTTCTATAGTAGAGGTAAGGATTTATATGCTTGAAAAAAGATAATTAACGTAATAAGAGCTATAAAAACCTATTTTGATAGTTTTTATTGATGTTAGTTGGTTTAACTATAAGTATTATTTATAGATAGATATAAATGGAAATAATGTAGTAAACATTAAAAGTTTTTTTAATTTTACATGTTTTTAAAAAAATCAAAAATGAAAAAAGGTATTTTCGTATTAGGATTAGCGGGATTGTTATTTTCTTGTAACAACAATTCAAACACTGCTGCTACAACAGAATTTAAAACTGCGTATATTGATTCTTCTAAATTAATGACAGAATATCAAGAAGTAAAGGATATCGAATCAAAATACAAAATAAAATCTGAGGAGAAAGGAAAAGCCTTCGAAGGAGAAATTGCACAATTTCAACGCGAGGTTCAAAACTTTCAAGCGAATGCAGCTGAAAAAGGTCAGGCTTGGGCTCAACAAAAAGGTGGTGAATTACAACGCCGTGAACAACAGTTACAAGCGAAACAACAAACTATTTTTCAAGAGTTGCAAGCTGAAAGCTCAAAAGAGATGGATTCAATCGTAAAGAAAGTGAAAACTCATATTGCTGACTATGCGAAGAAAAAGAACCTTGATTATGTATTTAATACAGAAGAGGCTTCTACAGTTATATACGGTAAAGACGGATATAATATCACGGAAGAAATCATCAAGGAATTGAATGCAAAATACCAAGGATCTGCAGCTGCTACTACAGTAGATGATAAAAAAGAAGCAGCTCCTGCAGTTAAAGAAGAAAAATAAGAATATTTAATTACGTATAATGTTCAAATAGTCCTGAGTATTCTTGGGACTATTTTTATTTTTAAACCAATTTTAGTTTTATCTTACCTTAAAAAATGGAGAATTTTTCTAGAGAAGCCACCTATGTTTTACAGTTTATAAACGAGACCAAGCAGTCCATTTTTTTAACTGGTAAGGCAGGTACTGGTAAAACAACGTTGTTGAAGGAAATCGTCAGTAGTACACATAAAAATACGGTTATTGTTGCCCCTACAGGGATTGCAGCTTTAAATGCAGGAGGTGTTACTATACATTCCTTTTTCCATTTTCCCTTAGCTGCTTTTATTCCAGATGCAACTAATCCTCCTATTTTTAGCGAATATGTAAAGTTTGAAAATCGCGTATCGATTAAAAAGCATTTTCGAATGAGCAATATGCGTCGATCGCTCTTTCTCAATTTAGAATTGTTGATTGTTGACGAAGTGAGTATGTTACGTGCTGATGTACTGGATGCGATGGATTTTATGTTGCAGACCATTCGTCGTAATAACAAACCTTTTGGAGGGGTTCAGTTGTTGTTTATTGGTGATTTATTACAGTTACCACCAGTAGTTAAAAATGAAGAATGGGAGGTTTTACGTCGCTATTATGAAGGATCTTATTTTTTCCATTCTCATGTTATTCAGTCTAATCCACCGTTGTATATTGAGTTGGATAAAGTATATAGACAATCTGACGACGCCTTTATTCAGATTTTGAACAACCTGAGAAATAATACGATAACGACTACCAATTTGCAAGTGCTTAATCAGTATGTCAATCCTACATTTGAACGGCAAAAAGCAAGTGGTTATATTACGTTGACGACACATAATGCTAAAGCAGATGCAATCAATTCTGATTCATTGGAGGCTTTAGAGGCAAAATCATATGCTTTTCAAGCTGAAGTTGTCGGAGATTTTCCAATGAATATTTTCCCGATTGAAAATCAATTGCAGCTAAAAGTGGGGGCCCAGGTTATCTTTATCAAAAACGATTTGTCTTTTGAGAAGAAGTATTACAATGGCAAAATGGGGATTGTACAAAAATTGAGTTCAAGCGAGATTTATGTCAAATTTCCAGAAGAAAATGAAGTGATTGAAGTAGAGCGCTATGAGTGGCAAAATATTCGGTATAAAGTAAATCCCAATACCAAGGAAATAGAGGAAGAACTCTTGGGTACCTTTACGCATTATCCTTTAAAATTAGCTTGGGCAATTACAGTGCACAAGAGTCAGGGATTAACCTTTGAAAAAGCGATTTTAGACGTTTCTAAGGTCTTTTTACCTGGTCAGGCTTATGTTGCCCTCTCTCGTTTAAAATCGCTACAGGGATTGGTCCTTTTATCGCCTATTCAGATGAATGGGTTAAAGAATGACGATGATGTGATGCAGTATGCTAAAAATCGAGCTGATAAAGAAACATTAGAGGAAGAAATACACAAGCAAACTTTGCTTTTCCTTGAAGAGCGTTTAGTGGAGGCTTTTTCGTGGAAGACATTGAGTCAAAACTGGCGCAATCACTTGTATTCATATAATGAGGAAGCGGAACGCAGTAAAAAGAGTGAATTTAAGAGTTGGACGTTGAAAATTGTTCAGACGCTTGAGGAGTTGGTTGTCTTAGCAGATAAATTTATCTTGCAGTTAAGACATCTTTTTTATCAATCTAAGATGGATATTAAGTTTGTAAAAGAACGCGTGGACAAGGCATATGCTTATTTTTTTCCCACTTTAGATCACGTAGTTTTTGAGCTTTTGTTTACCATGGCTCAAGTGAGAGGCAAACGACAGATGAAGACCTTTTTTACGGAATTAGAAGTTTTAGAGGATCAAACCATTAAGGCAGTATTGGACGTAAAGAAAGCAAAGCAAATCGTCGATTTAGTAGTAAAAAAAGAGCGGTTAACCAAAGAGAATTTGAGGAGTTTAGAAGTAGGGGAGTATCGAATAAATCACCTTACTCATATTGCTACTTTATTGAGAAGTACTCGTTTAGATTTGCAAGATGACTATGATTTAATTGAAGATTTAAAGAACAAAGACAAGCAAAAAAAGGAGAAGAAGAAAAGTACATTTGCCGTAACGCATGAGTTGTGGATGGAAGGTCTACGCGTCGATGCGATTGCACAAGAGCGAAAATTAACTCCAACGACTATTTTTTCTCATTTAGCAAAATTGATTGCAGATGGCAAGATCCAACTGAATGAGGTGTTAGAAGAAAGCAAAATAGAGCGATTACAGCAAGTATTTACTTCGAATGTAGGGAAATCATTAGCCGAAATAAAAAGTGCTTCAAATGACGAATTTACTTGGGAGGAATTAAAGTTATATCAACGAACAATACCCGATAGCGAAACCGAATAGTTTCGCTATTTTTTGTGGATTAAACGCGTTAATTTGATCGATAAATCTGTAAAGATCATTTTGCTATTTCCATTGCGTTCAATGTGATAAATGGCATTGGATAATTCTTCGAATATTTCGTCTATATTGGCTCCATTGACAAAAGGAGCAAAGTTTTCCAGTTTAAATTTATCAACAGAGGTTTGGTAATACACTAAATTAGGTGATTGGTAATTGCACAAAAGCGCTTGTCGAAATAGCTCAATGCAAAATTCGAGGAATTGTTTTTGTTGTTCCCTTCCCAAAGTAGCCAAATCTTCACTCCATTCAATTAAATCTTTAATCACTGTAGCATTGCCTTTTGCTCGAAAAGCAGCGCGTACCCAAGTGACAAATTTTTGTTCAAAATCAGCAGAGTCAGCAGCATTAGAGACCAATTGAATGGCCTTGTTGTAATTGCCTTGTGCCTGACGGGCGATTAATGCGGCTTGTTGTTTCTCGCAATTTTGGTTTGAGATTAAGGCTTGTTCAATTTCAACGCTGTTTAAGGCGTTAAATCGCAACAGTTGACAACGCGATAAAATGGTTTGTAAAATGGATTGTTCATTTTCAGCTATCAAAATAAAAATAGTCTTGGCAGGCGGTTCTTCCAAAATTTTTAAAATCTTATTGGAAGCTTCTGTATTCAACTTGTCAGCCATCCAAATAATCATGATTTTATATCCTCCTTCATAGGATTTCAACGCTAGTTTTTTCAGTATTTCACCTGCTTCATCTACGCCAATTTGCCCTTGTTTATTTTGAATATCAATGTGGTTATACCAATCAAAAAGACTGGCATAAGGATTGACTTTTAGGAATGTTCTCCATTGTTCGGCAAATTTATCACTGGTTGGATGTTTACTTACTTCTGTAGTCGTTGCAACAGGGTAAACAAAATGTAAATCCGGGTGCATTAACGCATTGAATTTAGTGTTACAACTTTCGTTTCCACCGGTGTTTTCTCCCCCTATATTTTTACAAAGTAAGTATTGTGCGTAGGCAATTGCCATAGCCAATGTTCCTGTACCTTCTTGTCCAATAAACAATTGAGCATGAGGGATTCGACCTGAAGTGGCACTTTGTATTAAGTGATTCTTGATGTGGTGTTGACCAACGATTTCTGAAAATAGCATAATGCAAATATAATGGATTTCTTTCGGACAGAATTAGAATTAAATTCAAATTAGTTTCGGGAGAAGGTTCTTTTTGAGGTTTACTAGATTGTCTTTTTCTCAAAGTAATCGGAGAAAGAATAGAATTCATTTCAATGTAAGTTGAATTGGAGTAACTACAAGATTAAAACAGGAGTTAAACTCCAATAAAGTTTGAGAAAACAGTAGGCGTTTGTTATACAACAGAAATAGTATTAGGAAAAGGTACTTAAAAAGTACCATTGGTTATATAATAATCAAAAATAAACGTCCATTGGATTTTAAAAAGATTTATATTTGCGTTAATCAGAATATATTATAGAACAATACAACTATGAAAACAATTGATAATGTGAATTTTAAAAATAAAAAAGTATTAATTCGCGTTGATTTTAATGTACCTTTAAACGAAGCCTTTGAGGTCACAGATACTAATCGTATCGAAGCCGCAAAACCGACTATTGAGAAGGTAATAAAAGACGGGGGAGTGGCGATTTTAGTATCTCACTTGGGACGTCCAAAAGGGGAGAAAAACCAGGCGTATTCCCTGCGTCACATTGTAGCAAAAACCGAAGAAGTTTTAGGTGCTAAGGTTACATTTGTTGAGGATTGTATTGGCGAAACAGTAAAAAACGCTGTGGATCAAAGTCAAGCAGGAGATATTATTCTATTGGAAAACTTGCGTTTTTATGCGGAAGAAGAAAAAGGAGAGGAGTCTTTTGCGGCTGCATTAGCAGCATTTGCTGATTTTTATATCAATGATGCTTTTGGTACGGCTCACCGCGCCCATGCTTCAACTACAATTGTTGCTAAATTTTTTCCAAATGACAAGTGTTTCGGTTATTTATTAGCGAAAGAAATTGAAAGTATTGACAAGGTTTTGAATAGCGCCGAAAAACCTGTTACTGCTATTTTAGGTGGATCAAAAGTATCTTCAAAAATCACCATTATCGAGAATATTTTAGATAAAGTTGATCATATGATTATTGGTGGAGGAATGGCTTTCACTTTCGTTAAAGCATTAGGTGGTAGTATCGGAAATTCAATTTGCGAAGATGACAAAATGGATTTGGCCTTGCGCATTATGGAACAAGCCAAAGCAAAAAATGTTCAAATTCACTTGCCAATTGACGTGGTTGCAGCAGATGCCTTTGCTGCAGATGCCAATACACAAATCGTCAATGTAAATGCAATTCCAGCTGGATGGCAAGGGCTAGATGTAGGTCCTGAAACCTTGACTAGTTTGAAAAAAGTAATTTTAGATTCAAAAATCATTCTTTGGAATGGACCTTTAGGGGTATTTGAGATGGATAAATTCGCTAATGGAACCATTGAATTAGGAAACTTCATTGCAGAAGCAACTAAAAATGGAACGTTCTCTTTAGTAGGAGGAGGTGATTCTGTAGCAGCGGTTAAGCAATTTGGTTTAGCTCCAAAAATGAGTTATGTATCGACAGGTGGAGGAGCGATGTTAGAGATGTTAGAAGGACAAATTTTGCCAGGTATCAAAGCAATACAAGAATAATATTTTAGGGTATAGCCACGGGATGTGGCTATGCCCTATTTTCAAAATAGAACATTATGAATTACAAAGGAGTAGCGTTATCCCTCTTTAGCCTATTATCTTTTACGTTAAGTGCACAAGAACAAACAGAAGGAATTGAAGTAAAAAGTAGAGAATTAGATCCCCAAATGTATTTGGATTCTATAAAAGCCAGTTTTGTCAATCATTCTACTAGCGAACGCATCGAGAAGCTTTGGCTAGATGAATTGATTAATCAGGATTTGTTTGAAGAGATGACGGATGATTTGACTAGTGACGAATTCTTTAGCGATGAAGATGGTGAATGGGATGGATTAACAACAGCCGTTTTGAAAGAACGATTGGCGTTGTTGAATGAAAAAACCCCCTTTAATGTGGAGTACAATGAATCTTTAGAACGCTTAATTAAGTCGTTTTTAAAGAAGAGAAAAAAGTCATTTGAACGCCTATTAGGACTTTCAGAGTACTATTTTCCCATGTTTGAGGAACAATTAGCCAAAAATAATATTCCGTTGGAAGTGAAGTATTTGGCTATTGTGGAATCAGCTTTAAACCCGAAAGCGGTTTCTCATATGGGAGCAACTGGTTTATGGCAATTTATGTATGCTACTGGTAAACAATACAATCTAGACGTTTCTTCGTTTAAAGATGACCGTATTGATCCTTTAAAATCATCCGAAGCTGCGGCTAAATTCTTGGGTGATTTGTATAAAATCTTTGGTGATTGGGATTTGGTTTTAGCTTCTTATAATGCTGGACCTGGAAATGTATCTAAAGCAATTCGCCGTTCGAATGGTTTGACGAATTACTGGAATATTCGTCCTAATTTACCGCGTGAAACTCAAAATTATCTCCCTGCTTTTTATGCGACGATGTATATTTTTGAATATGCTAAAGAGCACGGAATAAAAGCAAATGCAAATATTCCAATGAAATTGGTTCAAACGGATACAGTGGCGGTTAAACGCATGATGAGTTTCGATCAAATTTCCAAATTGTTAGACGTTAGTCAAGAGGAATTAGAGTTTCTTAATCCCACTTATAAATTGAAAGTAGTGCCCTATTCTTCAAGTGAATTGCATTTTTTGCGTTTGCCATTAGATAAAGCGGGTCTGTTGGTTTCAAATGAAGAAAAAATTTACGCTTATGTAGACTTTGAGGAAAATAGAAAAGAAAAGCCAAATTACGATATTGCCATTGCACAAACTTCGGGTGTTCGCAATAAATATCACACAATTAAAAAAGGAGAAAGTGTGGGGGTGATTGCAAAAAAATACGGCTTGTCTATTGTGGAATTAAAGCGATTGAATAATATGAAGACCAATGTTATTTATCCTGGTAAGAAGTTAGTGGTCGGTAAATCAACCGTAGCTCAAGCATCTACCAATGGATTTTATGTTGTTAAAAAAGGAGATTCACTTTATTCAATCAGTAAAAACCTACCAGGTGTTACCATTTCAAAGTTAAAGGCATTGAACAATATGAGTGAGAATGCCACACTACAACCTGGTATGAAATTGCGAATTAATTAAATGCTGCATTGAAGTATACGGTATTCTATATGATGTGTTTTCTCTTTTGTGTGAGTTGTAAAAACCCCATGCAAAAAGAAGATATGCGGGCTCCTTCGCAAGGACAAATCAATCATATTTTGTTGGTGATGGATGACGATTTGTGGTTGAGCAATGTCGGAGATAGCATTCGCCATTATTTAGCTGCTGGTATAGACGGAATCACACCTGTTGAACCGCGATTTGATTTGGATCAACAGTCACCTGGTATTTTTGCCAATACCGCAAAAAGCAGAAAGAATATTGTATATGTTTCGACCAATGAAAATAGAAGTAATTTTGAATTAATTGTCGATCAATATGCTCAACCGCAGAATTACTTTTTAATCGAAGGAACCGACAACAAGAGTATTATTGCGACATTCTTAAAAAACAAAGATTCGATTATTCAGCAATTTCACAAACAAGAAATTGCGGATATTCAAAAGCGTATAAAAGAAGGTCCCTTATTTGAAACGGTTTATTTACACGACAAATACAATATAGATATTGATTTACCCACTTCGTATAAGCGCGTTTTAGTGGATGATAATTTTGTTTGGTACAAAAAAGAAATAGCCTCGGGAAATAACAATATCTTAGTATATAGTTTGCCTTTTCAATTGGTCAAACCGTTTAAAACACAAAGAGATTTTATTCTCGATATGGATTATTTAAGGGATTCAGTAGTTGGAAAATACATTCATTCTTCAGAACCTGATACGTTTATGAATATGAGTGTTGATTTTGAACCATTCTATCGGACGATTTATATAAAGAATCAAGAAATTACAGAAGTAAAGGGAACGTGGGATATGGAGAATAGTTTTATGGGCGGTCCCTATTTGTCCTATATCGTCAAAAAAGACGACTACTATTTGATTATTGAAGGGTTTACCTATAATCCTTCGATGAGTAAACGCGATGTAATGCTTGAATTGGAAGCTATTATGGGAACTTTAAAGGTATTTAAATAAAACGAAAGCCGAGCTAGAGCTCGGCTTTCGTTTATTATAAACCAAATCAGGCGATTTACGCCTTTAATAAAAACAAGTTGTAGGTTTGGGTATTTCAGAATAGAAATACGTTTAAATCGCATGATTATCACTTTCTGAAGGGGTTGTTTGCTGTTGTTTGATAAACTTGTCAAACAAGCCTTTCATTTTGTGTTCTACTTCTTGATAATTTAGACGATCTTTTGTTTGATAAAACAACATCATTGCAAATTTTTGATCCAGTTGTTCGGTGAGGATATGTTTATTTTTGCGATAGGTTTCACGAAGTAAACGCTTGTAATAGTTGCGATCCACGGCCTTTTTAAAATAGCGTTTAGATACGGATACTCCTGTTTGAAAAGCGGGAGCATTTTCGTCTTCTACTTCAATATACACCAAGCGAAGGGGATATTTACTAACAGATTTACCCGTTATAAATAATTCATCTATAAGCCTTTTGGCTTTTAGTTTTTCTTCTCTGGGATATGTTTCGTTTTGTTTTGTCATAGGTGGTACAAAGGTAGAAAAGGAAAACGATATGTATAAAAGAAAAGTCCTAGAATATTTCTAGGACTTTTAATTGTTTCGCTAAATTGCTTATTTAGTTGTGGAAAACATTGTTTTCTTGATTGACATCAGCCATAAACTGACTAGGGTCAATCAGAATCGTTTTAATTGCGCTTTTGGGTTTATTGATGATGAATTTATATTCCGGTTGTGCCCAACCCCATCCTTCTAAAATTGTGCGCTCATATTCTACATATTGATTGGGTTTGTTCCAGTGCATGGAAGTATAGGGAACATAAAATGTTTCCATTGAACCATCTTGATAGGTTACTAAAATATCCAATGGCATTCCGGCACGGCCAATGCGTTTTAAGGTAACTAATGATTGGTTTTTTTGAATTTCTTCAACAAATAATACCGCATAGTCAATCGTATTATTTGTCATGGTCCAATCGGTCATATACCAATCTAAATTTGCTCCAGTGATTCGCTCCGCAGTGCGTTTAAAATCATTAGGTGTAGGGTGTGTAAATTTATATTGGCTATAGAATTCGCGCAGTGTTTGCATCATATTATCCCAACCAATGATATAAGCCAATTGCGTCAAAAAGATTGATCCACGGCTATAGGCAGATATCGAATAGGCTCTATTGGTCAAATAGTGATCGGAATGCGTAGTCAAAGGTTCTTGAATGTTACGCGCGACCATATTGTAGTAGCTTTTATAGGTCGAAGCGAAAGGATTGTCATCTTCTAAGTTTTCCTTTGGAAGAATTTGCAATAGGGCCAAGTCTGAGATAAACGTAGTAAAACCTTCATCCATCCATTCATGCTTTGTTTCATTTGTAGCTAGTGTATGTTGAAACCAGCTATGAGCTAATTCATGCGCTGTAACACCTACTAAACTTGGAAAATTTCTTTCACCTGTAATCAATGTACACATGGAATATTCCATTCCTCCGTCACCTCCCTGGATTACGGAGTATTGTGAATAAGGATATTCACCTACATTGGTATTGAAAAATTCCATTAACTGTGCCGTGATCGGCTGCAATTTTTTCCAATTCTCTAAAATTGTTGGATTGTTTTTGTACAAGAAGTGTAGTTTAACACCATTTGGTCCCTCATAGATGTCGTGGATGTAATTGGGATCTGCTGCCCAAGTAAAATCCAATACATTTTCTGCTTTAAAATGCCAAGTTAAGGTTTTTCCTTTCGTTGAAGGAACCGTTACACCTGCATCTTGGTATCCATGTCCAATCTCATTGTGGTTTTGTAAAATACCTGTTCCTCCGACTGTATAGTCTTTATCTAAGGTGATTTTTACATCGTAATTGCTCCAAACACTGTGGAATTCTCTCCCTAAGTATTGTTCTGTATGCCAGCCTTCGAAATCGTATTCGGCTAATTTTGGAAACCATTGAGCCATAGACAGTGCTACCCCTTCTTTGCTGTTGCGTCCAGCACGGCGAATCATTTGTGGTACTTGACCGTCAAAAGTCAAATCCAATATTGTTGTTTGATGGGGAGCTAAAGGTGTGTTTAAGGTCACTTCTAATACTGTTCCTACAACTTTACCTTCGATTGCAGAACCATCTTGGGTTAGTTTTTTTACTTTAACAAAACCAATCTCATTGTCTTTGAGTTTATTGATTCGGCTCTCTGTTATTTTTCTACCGCGAATTTCTTTAGTATCCACCATACGCGGATCAGGATCAGGAATACTCATTAACAGCGCATCCATATCGCTATTGGGTTGAAACGCATTAAAGTATAAGTGGTAAAAAACTTTGCGTAAAGTGTCAGGAGAGTTATTCGTATAGGCAACAGATTGTGTACCTGTATACGTGAATTTTTTAACGTCCATTTTGACATCCATGCTGTAATCAGCATGTTGTTGCCAATACCCTGGGTTGGGGTTTTGCTGTGCGTTAGCCTGATGAATAAAAGGCAAACAAAAAAAGAAAGCTACAACTAATTTTTTCATATCTCTGTTTAAATTAAAACTCCACAACAAAGTAGTGCTAAGTTGTGGAGTAGGGTATCGTTTTCTTTAAAAAATAGAAAAGATTATTTTTTTGCCTTAGCTAATTTTTCAGCTAAAAGTAAGGCATTGTATGCATTAACAAATCTTCCAGATGTCGAAATAGAATTGAAATTTCTCACCTCTCTTTTCTCTCCTACAATTACGTTAATATTTACTGCTACACCTGAATCCATGATGATTTTTTTCACTTCAGCAGCTGTAAATTGTGGGTAGTAAGCGCGGATTAAAGCAGCAACTCCAGCAACGTTTGGCGAAGCCATTGACGTTCCTTGTAAATATTCGTATGAATTATGTGGTGTTGTGGCGTAAATTTTTACTCCAGGAGCAAAAACGTCAACATCATAGTGTCCGTAGTTAGAGAAAGTAGCAACCATATTTTCTCCGAATTTTGGATTTAAAGCTCCAACAACTAAAAAGTTGCTTGCAACTTCAGGTCCCATTTTTACGTTGTCATTTGGATAGCGCTCTACACCACCTTCGATATTTAAATCCATGGCGTCATTACCAGCGGCTACAACGATTAATACATCTTTAGATTCTGCATATTGAATAGCATCACGTACCCATTGGCTGTTTTCTTCAAAGTATTTTCCGAAACTTCCATTGATTACTTTGGCTCCATTGTCTGCTGCATAGCGAATAGCTAATGCGATGTCTTTGTCGTATTCGTCTCCATCAGGAACCGCTCTTAAAGCCATGATTTCAGCAACTTCAGATGCAACACCGTCTCCACCTAAATTATTGTTTCTTGTTTGTGCAATGATTCCTGAAACGTGTGTTCCGTGTTTTGCTTCATCGCGATCTGGACCAATTACATTATTGTCTCCATATACGCGATCATTGATATTCGCATGGTCATCACCAACTAATTCACGTCCGTTGTAATCCACGTTTAAGTGGTATTTCAATTTGCTATCTCCGTAGTTTTTGTATGTTTCTAACCAAGAAAGCTCACGTCCATTGTTTAGAATGTTGGAAATTACTTTTTTAGAATGTGCAATTTCTTCTGAAGCATCTTCTCCAATCGCATTTAAATCCTCGATGGTATACTCTTTTTTACCTAAGAAAGCAGCTAATCTCTCGTTTGCACGCATTAACATGTCTGCTCTAACTTGGATTTCTTTTGCTTCTTGGATTTCTTTTGCAAGCTCTTTTACAGCTCTTTTGTATTGCTCTGATCCATCATCTCCTCTTCGTACTACACGAACCATTTCTACGTTTTCATGTACTGATTTTCCTAAGAAGTTCCATCCGTGGATATCGTCAATATAACCATTGTTATCATCGTCAATCTGATTTCCAGCGATTTCTTTTGGATTGGTCCAAACTTGATCTTTCAAATCATCGTGGTCAATTTCAATTCCCGAGTCAATAACACCTACAACTACTTTTTTAGGCAATGGTTTTCCTTTTAAAAGTTCTGCATAAGCACGATCTACTGACATTCCAGGTACCGTATCTCTTAGGATGTCTAAATGACTCCATCTTTTCAATTGTTCTTCTGGTAATGCAGATGTTCTTGTAGGTAACTGATCTACATCTGAAATTGGTTTTTGAATGATAGCTTTTGAGCCTCCGCAACTAGCTAAAGCAAAAGCTAAGGCTGCTGAAAGATAAATTGGTTTAATCAAACGCATTGTATTTGTTTTTATTTCGTTTAAGACCGATAAAAATAGTATTTAATTGATTGAAAACGTTATGCTTAACATTAAATTAAGATATCGGACGTCTGGAGTATTTCATTTAATCGCACTCCTTTTTCGGTATGATGAACTGTAATTATTTCGTTATGAGCATCATGTTCTAGGAATAAGAGCCAATTTTCATCTGCAGCCATTTTTAAAAATTTTTCCTTTTCACTTAGCGTTAACAAAGGACGGGTGTCATATCCCATGACATAAGGCAGGGGAATATGCCCTGCAGTTGGTAACAAATCCGCAGTAAAGGCTAATTTACGGCCTTTGTAATCCAAAATAGGAATCATTTGCTTATCCGTATGTCCATCTGCAAAAAAGATTGAAAATCCCAACTCTGTTTGTAGAAGTACATCAGTGTCTTGTCTTTCAATGAAGTGTAGCGCACCACTTTCTTGAATAGGGAGAATGTTTTCGGGTAAAAAAGAGGCTTTCTCTCTTGCATTGGGGTTGATAGCCCAATTCCAATGCGCTTCATTGGACCAATAACGCGCATTTTTAAAGGCATTGATATAGCCTGTGCGATCGGCATTCCAATTTACAGCACCACCTACATGATCAAAATGCAGGTGAGTCAAAAATACATCTGTAACATCATCGGGGTGAAAACCGTGTTTGGCTAGTGACTTTTCTAAGGTGTGATTTCCCCATAGCGAATAATAGCCAAAAAATTTGTCGGATTGTTTGGTTCCCATTCCTGTGTCGATTAAAATCAGGCGGTTTCCGTCTTCAATTAACAACAGACGAGCACCTAAATCAATTTGATTATTTGAATCTGCGGGATTGGTTTTGTTCCATATCGATTTGGGTACTACCCCAAACATGGCTCCACCGTCTAATTTAAAATTGCCACTTTCAATGCTATATAATTTCATGTTGTCTTTGTTTAACTCTGATTCTTGCAAAGTAAGAAAATTATAGTGAATTGGAAAGAAGAGAGAAGAAAGAAGAGAGAAGAAAGAGGTGTAGGGGCACAGGGTCCTGTGCCAAATAAAATGAATTGACTTTTTAAAATAGAATATAAACCTAATGAGATAAAGAGAAGAAAGGTGAACGTCCCTAAATAAGGTTGACCGTTTTTAAACGAAAATTTACAAAAAATCAAAAAAGCGAAAACGCGAAAACGCGAAAACGCAACCCACCCTTAAAAACTACTTTCCTTGGAATTGTTCAATCCTTTCTTTTATTTGTGCCTTTTTTATCAAAAAATAGATACGAAATTTGTAACGAAAGCTTTTTAAATAGAAAAAGAATTTATTTACCGTATTAAACCGATTTTGAATCGGTAGTAAATTAGGTAATCTACTGCTTAATAAGTAATTAAAAATGGATTAGAACAATAGATTTTATCGATTTTAGTATTAAAACTTCTAATCGTTATAAATATGTTAGTTAGTGTTAGAAACCATTTTTTTATAATACCTTTGTCCATCGGTATAGAATTAATCTATTTTAAGTAAAACGTATGATAAAAGTTTCAGATATAGCAAGTAAGCGCGTAGCTCTTTTGATGGAGGATGAAGGATTTGATTCTACAAAGGATTATGTTCGCGTAGGGGTAGAAAGCGGAGGATGTTCCGGTTTATCGTACCAATTGAAATTTGACCACGGCATTACAGAAGACGACAAAGTTTTCGAAGATAATGGGGTTAAAATTGCTGTTGATAAAAAAAGCTTTTTGTATTTAGTAGGAACAACTCTTGAATATTCAGGAGGGTTAAACGGAAAAGGTTTCTATTTTAACAACCCGAACGCAAGTAGAACTTGCGGATGTGGAGAAAGTTTTTCTTTATAGTACACAAAGGGAAGATTAAGTTCTTCCCTTTTAACAAAGTAAAGTCTAATGTAGAAGCAGGTAATAATTGCTTTTAAGTACCAATATATGAGCAAGTATACAGAAGAAGATTTAAAAAAAGAATTAGAAGGTAAGGAGTATGAGTATGGATTCTATACAGATATAGAGTCTGAGACATTTCCGATTGGATTGAATGAAGACATCATCAGAGCAATTTCTGCAAAGAAAGAAGAACCTGAATGGATGACTAACTGGAGATTAGAAGCTTTCCGTATTTGGAAAGAGATGACAGAGCCAGAATGGGCGAATGTACACTATGAAAAACCAGATTTTCAAGCCATTTCTTACTATTCAGCACCAAAAAGTAAAGACAAGTACAACAGTTTAGATGAAGTGGATCCAGAATTGTTGGAGACCTTTAATAAATTGGGTATCTCAATTGACGAACAAAAGCGTTTGTCTGGCGTTGCTATGGATATTGTTATGGATTCCGTTTCAGTAGCCACAACATTTAAAGATACGTTAGCGGAGAAAGGAATTATTTTCTGTTCTATTTCGGAAGCAATTAGAGAATATCCTGAATTGGTAAAAAAATATTTAGGAACCGTAGTGCCGCAAACGGATAATTTCTATGCAGCCTTGAATTCGGCTGTATTTTCTGATGGATCATTTTGTTATATTCCAAAAGGCGTTCGCTGTCCGATGGAATTATCTACGTATTTCCGTATTAATCAAGCGGGAACGGGACAATTTGAGCGTACATTAGTTGTTGCAGATGAAGGAAGCTATGTTTCTTATTTAGAAGGATGTACAGCACCTTCTCGCGATGAAAATCAGCTACACGCGGCTGTTGTTGAATTAATCGCATTAGATAATGCAGAAATTAAGTATTCAACAGTACAAAACTGGTATCCAGGGGATAAAGAAGGAAAAGGTGGAGTCTTCAACTTTGTAACAAAACGCGGATTGTGTGAAACCAATGCTAAGATTTCTTGGACACAGGTGGAAACGGGATCTGCTGTAACATGGAAATATCCTTCATGTGTATTGAAAGGAGATAATTCAGTTGGAGAGTTTTATTCAGTAGCGGTAACGAATAATTTTCAACAAGCCGATACAGGAACTAAAATGATTCACTTAGGTAAAAATACGAAGTCAACGATTATATCAAAAGGTATTTCAGCAGGTAAATCTCAAAATAGTTATCGCGGTTTAGTGCAAGTAGGACCACGTGCTGAAAATGCAAGAAACTTCTCTCAATGTGACTCGTTATTGATGGGTAACGAATGTGGAGCCCATACATTCCCTTACATTGAAGCAAGAAATTCAACGGCTCAAATTGAACACGAGGCAACAACAAGTAAAATTGGAGAAGACCAAATTTTCTATTGTAACCAACGTGGAATTCCTACAGAGAAAGCAATTGCCTTGATTGTCAATGGGTTCTCTAAAGAGGTGTTAAATAAACTACCGATGGAATTTGCAGTTGAAGCACAAAAATTATTAGAGATTTCATTAGAAGGAAGTGTAGGTTAATCTACATCATTTTAATGGAGACATTCGTATCATTACAAATATAAAATAACAAGAGTTTATGTTACAGATAAAAAACCTACACGCAAGTGTTGAAAATAAAGAAATATTAAAAGGAATTAATTTAGAAGTAAAAGCGGGTGAAGTTCACGCGATTATGGGACCTAATGGTGCTGGAAAGAGTACCTTGTCTTCTGTAATTGCTGGAAATGAGGCTTTTGAAGTAACGGAAGGTGAAATGTTATTGGATGGAGAGGAATTAGGAGAATTAGCTCCAGAAGAAAGAGCGCACAAAGGGGTGTTTTTATCGTTCCAATATCCAGTTGAAATCCCTGGTGTTTCGGTTACTAATTTCATCAAAACGGCTATCAACGAAGCGAGAAAAGCAAAAGGTGGAGAAGAGATGCCTGCAAGTGAAATGCTGAAAAAAATTAAAGAAAAATCAGAATTGTTGGAGATCGATAGAAAATTTTTATCTCGTTCATTGAACGAAGGATTTTCTGGAGGAGAGAAAAAGAGAAATGAGATTTTCCAAATGGCAATGCTAGAACCAAAAATTGCTATTTTGGATGAAACAGATTCTGGATTGGATATCGATGCATTGCGCATTGTTGCTAATGGAGTTAATAAATTAAAAAGCGAGGATAATGCCGTAATCTTAATTACGCACTACCAACGTTTGTTAGACTATATCGTTCCTGATTTTGTACACGTGTTATACGATGGAAAAATTGTAAAAACAGGAGGAAAAGAGTTAGCCTTAGAATTAGAAGAAAAAGGATACGACTGGATTAAAGAATCGCTTTCATAAGCAACGTAATACAGACAAAATCATTTTAATCTACTAGGTAAATAAGAATATGGAACTTAAAGATAAATTAATAACGTCTTTTGTAGCTTTTGAACAGCAGTTAAGTGGAGAACATGATACACTTCACAATATCCGCATAGAAGGACTTAAGACATTTGAAGATAAAGGCTTCCCTACAAAAAAAGAAGAAGCGTGGAAATACACTTCTTTGAATTCAATTTTAAAGAATGACTTTTGCGTAGTGCCTAAAAAAGAAGTTGCAATTGAGTACAAAGATGTAAAACAGTACTTTTTGAGTGACTCAGATACGTATAAATTAGTATTCATCAACGGTATATTTAGCTCTCATTTGTCTTCAACAACTCATGATGGTTTAGACGTATGTTTGATGTCTTCTGCTTTGACTAAGCCAAAGTACAAAATGCTAATTGATACGTATTACAATACGATTGCAGATAAAAATGATAGCTTAACGGCTTTGAATACGGCTTATGCTGTTGAAGGAGCTTTTATCAATATTCCCAAGAGTAAAGTGGTTTCTAAACCGATCGAAATCATTTATTTGTCTACTGCAGGAGAACAAGCGTTGTTAGTACAACCACGCAACTTGGTTATCGTTGGCGAAAATGCACATGTACAAATCTTAGAACGTCACCAAAGTTTAGATGAGTGTAGTGTATTTACCAATGCAGTAACTGAAATTGTAGCACACAAACGCGCCATTGTTGATTTTTATAAGTTGCAAAATGACTTAGATACAGGAACGTTAATCGACAATACCTTTATCAAACAAAAACAAGAGAGTAGAGTTTCAGTACATACGTTCTCTTTTGGAGGTAAATTAACGCGTAATAACTTGAATTTCTACCAAGACGGAGAGCGTATTGATAGTACAATGAAAGGAATTACGTTAATTGGCGGTAAACAACACGTAGATCACTATACTTTGGTTTCTCATGATAGTCCAAATTGTGAGAGTCACCAGAACTACAAAGGACTGTACGACGACAATTCTGTAGGTGTATTCAACGGTAAAATTTACGTGGATAAAATTGCACAAAAAACAGATGGTTTCCAACAAAGTAACAACATCTTATTGAGCGATAAAGCCCAAGTATACACCAAACCACAGTTAGAAATTTTCGCAGATGATGTACGTTGTTCTCATGGATGTACAATTGGTCAATTGGATGAAGAAGCGATGTTCTATATGCGTCAACGCGGTATTCCTCAAAAAGAAGCGAAAGCGTTGTTGATGTACGCCTTTACTGATGAAGTTATGGAATCCGTTAAAATTCCAGAACTTAAAGCAAAGGTGGCTAAAGTGATTGCCTCAAAATTAGGCGTATCAATGGGATTTGATATTTAATAATATTTTATTCGTTATAAATAAAAAGGGTACTTAACCACGGTTGAGTACCCTTTTTTGTTTTTAGGCGTTTTAAAGACTTATTTTTCCTTGGGTGATTCTGGTATGAACGAAAGAGAAATAGTGTCTGATTATAACCAATAACGCTCTTTATCGCTTAGTTGTGCTTTGTTTCTAGGAAGTGATTGACTTCTCCTTCCTCGTTTTAATTGTAATTGTGTAAATGCTGTTCAACACAATAAGTAATTAATTGAATTTTATTCTTCACTTGAAATTTTTTTGTCAATTTCTTGATATACGTTTCAACCGTTCTTCCACTGAGGTGTACTTTTCTCCCAATTTCATTGTTTGTCAATCCTTTACAGGCGTAATTAATAATCTGTAATTCAATAGGAGACGGCGTGTAAATTTGGGTTTGCTGAACGAGATTAGGGCTGTGAAAGGCCTGGTCATAATTTCTCCATTGCTGAAGATGTTGCTCATGGACAATGGAGTCTTGATGCACTAAATGTTGAAGTATCTTAAATATAATAGAACTGTTTTTTTGACAATAATAAACCCCCTCATAAGAGGTAAAAAGAGCATCTATATCTTCTTGATAGACTTGTGTATAAACGATAATGGGTGTTTTATTCTGTTTTTTTCGCAATATTTTTATGGCTTCTATACCCGTCATAATTGGTGTAAAAGCGTCAATTAGTAGAAAATTATTCTGTTGGTATTTTAAGCGGTTAATTAGCTCGAAACCATTGCAGTAATAGTCTAGTAAATTTAAATGTAAGGTTCGATTTATGTGCTCAAAGAGGAGACTCTTGAAGTGTAAATCAGATTCGCATAGGGAGAGGTGAATTGGCATTTATTTTTTTTTAGCTTGGAAAATGTAAAAATAATATTATTTTTGGGTTGTTGAATTATTCTTAATAAATAACTAATTTAATTATTTTATGTATTCGAAATGTATAAATTATAAACAAATATATTTGTGTTTTGTTTATTTTAGTGTAAATTTTTTAATATTGATTTTTGTATTTTTTATAGGTATATATTTCTTTTATGAAAGCTCTAGCCAACAACAACAACGCATAGAAAAGGATCTGTTAGCTTATAAAACACTATGGAATAAACAGTATTTATTAAAGAGTAAGGTCGATACAATTTATTATAATATGAGCCTGCTCAACACGGGTAAGGTGGAGAATGACCTCTTCTTAGAGCAGTATATTAGTCGAGATTATCAAGAGATAAAAAAACTAATTAATAATGAAAATGCAGAAAATTTTAATTGTTACAATTTGCTCTTTACTCAATTGGATAGTTTATTGGTTTTAAAAAATCAGTTGATTACAGTAAATAATCAAGAAACAGTAGCCTTACGCGATCTCAATGAATGTATGCATCGATTTAAAAATGTTTATGCGGAATTGACGGATGACCCCACGCGAAAGTTCAATAAAAAATAAGGCCGATGACACAGATCCATCAGTCTCTCTCTCGAAAAGAACAGCGCTATCAATTATTGTATTTGATAGGAATGTTATTCCTTGCCTTACTTTTCTTAAGTATTATTTTTCTACGGGGATACCATTCACCTTTTGCTGGAAACACGCTTATGGATGCAGCTATGCTAGAACAGCAATACAAGTTTAACGAGCAGCAAAAAAAGGTAGAGCCTTTAATTACAGCGACTTTTCAAAAAATTAATACACTGGCTTTTACAAGTTTAAAACCCATGGAAGAAAACGAAATCGTTCACAGTATTAATCAAGTTGCTCTTTCATTTGCAAATACTACGCTTTACGATCCTCGTAAAGAGGCTTATATCCAGATGGGATATTTCTATAGGATGTATCTGGAAGACAAAAAAATCATGGCCAAAAAAACAGAAAATATCAAGTTGTTTCGCAAGCAATTTGAAGAATGTTCAATTGGTTTTAAAGATAAAGAACAACAATTAATTCAACGTAGAAATATGTTATTAGCAAGATAAATAAGGATGAGTTATATCGAAAAAAATAAGGAAAAAATAATACTGTTTATTGGGGTTGCTTTTGTCCTAGGCTTTATGATCGTTTATTTCGTTCAGAAGTATTTGTATCAATCGATGGAAAAGGTAGAAGTGTCTGTTTATCCCTCTGTATTACAAGTTGGAGATACGTTGTATTTTGGCGAACAGACCTCCCATCACTTTCCAAAGAAATGGGAGTTTGGAGATGGCAATTTATCACTGGAAACACAGGGGTACCACCGCTATGAAAAACCTGGTTTTTATCAAGTAAAATATACCGTTAATGACACTGATATCCAAATGTTTTCCATCGAGGTTAAACCGAATACGAAAGAGGATTCTGGGGACTATTTTACAGAAATTGAGGCACCATCTGAGGCTATGCAATTTGAAAATGTAATGTTTAGAGCAATTACGGACAAGGCTAGTATGTTTAGTTGGAAGTTTGGTGAAACCGGAACAATCGATGCTAAAGAGTCTTTTGCGATTTATGCTTATCAAGAAGTTGGAGAATTTGAAGTGTACCTCTATACAGATGAAACGGCTTATCCCGTCGTACATAAAATAACAATTTATCCTTCGTTTAAGAACCTCAACGACGAATTAGATGTGGAAGATAGATATAAAATCATTGACAATGATTTTAAAGACCATCTGCAACAGATTGCCGATGGAGCTCCCTTTAATTATCATTATAATTATCTGGTTAATACTTATTTATGTGAAAACGAGAACGCCGTGGTTCGTGTGAATACTACCAAGCACAACTCGTTCTATTACTATTGTATGGGATTGAGATTTGATCAAACAGCAAGTATTCAATCTGTTAAAGTAGGGTTTAATGAAAGGGAGAATTGTGTGACGAAACTGAGTATTGTTCAAATAAATAATGAATAATGAAGGATAGAAATAAGTTGAAAATCTGGGGATTATGCTTTTTAGGAGGTATTCTCTTATCAAGTTGTACTGTGAAAAAAGTTGCCGTTCAAAAAACGCCAACTGCCACTGTTGTTTATACACATCAAGACCAATTATTGCAGTCTGGATATCCCAAAAAGAAGACGGCTTGGGTGGTTTACGCAGGGAAGCATAACGCCTCATTGTACGCAAAGGCAACAAGTGAATTAGCAGTAAATAATGTTGCCTTCTTAACGCCTCTTATTGTGCTACAGCAAAAGGGGAATCGGTTTAAGGTGGCACAATATGAAGCTGGAAGTCGTGTTGAAAATAAAATAGAGAAAACCAAAATTAAAGAACTAGGTTGGATGCATCAAAGCGATTTGCTTTTGTGGACAGAATCACTGTGTGATGCAAAGACAGGTTTTCGCTTGAAAGGTGTATTGGCAATACAAGAAAAATCAGTGCTTTCTTCTCTTGAGAAGTATATAGAGAAGGATTCAATGTTTGTTTTTAAAGACCCAAGTTTACTGCATAGAGGGGATCGAAAAATACCCCTTAATTCGATTGTCTACCTCTATGCGCTGACTGAGGATCACAAAAAAGTGTTTATTGGTGAATCGACTACTATTGAAGAGGGTAACTCTCAAAATAAAGTGTTGGGATGGGTAGATGCTCGTCTGTTGGGAATATGGGGAGCGCGTACAGCCATTCGAATGAAATCTTCTGCTCAGGAACAAATTGCTCCCATAGGAATGCAAACGATGAAAGATAGTACGACTAGTTTTACTCCAATACTCCAATTTGATGCGCGTCTGGATACGCTTGATTTAGGACATCTTTATCCTATCTCTTATCGCTCTACTACAGATGATTTTAAAATTAATTATCTGGATCAGGTTTTGGATTATAGTGAGAATAAAGTGTACAACGTAGAAGGGAATCCCATTTATTATGAGTCATATAAGCGTATTCTCGCTGATAATCGGCAGTTGAATGTGATTTTCGTTTTGGATGGATCAAAAGAGGTTGTTCAACATATGGCACCTTTACAAGTTGTTTTTCAAGGGTTGGGTATGCAGTTTGCCTCTCATGATTACTTCAAGGCAATTTCGTTTGCTTCTCTTTTTTATCATGTGGATAGACAAGAAAAGAAAAATGACAAAGTTCAACTGCTTGATTTTGAGAATTGGTCAAAGAATCTGAAGCTTCCTTCTCCCTACAAGCTAACTCCTAGTATGACAACTACATTAAGTGAGGCAATGGAAGATTTAAAGCGCTTGCTGGAGACGAAAAAATATCAAAGCAATTTAGTGGTGATTGTAGGACAGCGTTTATCTCCTGAAGATCAAGTAAGACAAAAGAAGTTGGCTGAGCAAATTGCAAGTACAGGTAGTTGCGTTATTTTTTATCAAGTTGCTGCAAATAGCAGTGATGCACACCATGATTTTGTCTTAACAGCTGAAGAAGTAATCAAAAGATCAGCAGCTCAAATAAGCAAAGACAAAAAACAACGTATCGTTGCTTACGAGCAAATCGTGGAATCTAATGTTTTTGATCTTTCTCAAGGAGATCAGGGGGTTTATCAATTGGATTTCCCAACGCAAAGTATGCAGCAAGGTGCGATTATTTTTCCCCGAAAAGGAGAGGAGAATAAACCGATATTATTGAAAAATACATTGACCAAAATAGTGCGTGATAAGGCTTGGGATAATCAACGTGTGGACAGCACACTTACAGCCGTTTTTAACAGTGACTTAGGTCTTTCTCACACCAAAATTAAACCAATTTACTTGCCTATGTATCAACAAGAAAGAACGGATGTCCCTAGTTCAATAGCCAAGCAATTAGTCAATCAAAATCACGCTTTTATGCAAGAGGGAATCTTGAAGGAACAGACTTCTATAGAGGAAGGTAACAGAGTGTATGGTGTGCTTTTGAATGAAGAGGAAATGGAGCAATTAGAAGCTTATTATCGCCGTATTCATGCTAATGTGTTCAAAAATGGTAGTTTAAACAACAAGAAAATGATTCGCAGGTATATTACAGCAGCCAGAAAAAATAGTGTTGTACCTGTGAAAATGAACAGAAAATTTTGGCGCTCGAATCCTATGGCAATAGGTTTATTTCAACAAACAGGACTGTACTTAACCACCTTGGATACACTGACAAAGCTTGAACTAAAGCAGTGGAAACGAAGAGATCTTGTAAATCAAACCATGCTAGAACATTTTTTTAAAAGCTTTCAAACCATAGCAGATAAAATTAAAGAAAACAAAGAGAATCAAGAGGGGGTGTTGCAAAAAAATGGAACTAAACTGTATTGGTTGAACCAAGATTTTATCCCTCTATTGGATGATAGCACAATTAAGAAAGAAGAGGAAACTTTTGAATTTCTGCTTTTTGAATTAGAGGGAATTCAAGCGACTTCAGTCCAAAAGAAAAAATATAAAAGCGATACCAAAAAATATATTACACGAGTAAAAAAAGGAATGCCTTAAATAAGAAAAAGATGAATGTATTACTATCCAATGAATCGGTACAAGAAGTGATTCATATTGCGAAGTCAATAGCAAGAGAAAACTACAATGCTTCGTATTCTGGCGCTCACATTTTACAAGCCTTAATGCATAAAAATATCGATTTACACGATTTTTTGAGCAGTTTAGGGAAAGATTCAGGCTATTTTCATGAATGGGCGGAAGTTCGAATAGAGGAGTATCCCAAAACGACACAACTTGTAACTGAGGTTCAATCAAGTCGCGATGTTGAGAGGCTATGGGACAATGCGGAAGAGGTTCGGAGTAAACTAGGATTAAGAGAGATAACGCCTTTGTGTCTCTTGGCTAGTTTGATTAAACCCAATACTGTTTTTACATCTGAACAATTGAAATCGATTCCCTTGTGTGAATCGGAGGTACTCTTGGCCATAGAACAAGCGCATCCAGGTGGTGTTTATGGGGATAAACAAGAGTGTCTTGAGAAAGAAGGAAAGAGAACATCTAAGCATTCGATTTCTGTAGCAATAGAAACTTATTGTGTGAATTTAGTTCAAAAGATGGCAGCAGAGAGACGCAGTTTAATTATAGGACGAGAAGGAGAAGTGAGAACACTTGTTGAGATACTGGGACGAAAGTCAAAACCCAATGTGATTTTAGTTGGTGAGGCAGGAGTGGGTAAAACAACATTAGTAGAGGGATTTGCACAGCTTTTACAAGAACGTAGATTACCTAGGTCTTTGAAAGATAGAGGATTGTATCAGTTAGATCTCAGTTTGTTAGTAGCGGGCACGAGTTATAAAGGGGAAATAGAAGATCGATTAAAAAAGGTTTTACAAGCATGCAAAGCAGAAGGAGGTATCTTATTTATTGATGAAATTCACGTTATCGTTGATCAAAAAGGTAGTTTGAGTGGAGTTGCCAATTTGTTGAAACCCGATTTAGCTAGAGGAGAGCTCACTGTGATCGGTACAACAACTTTTGAAGAATACCGCAAGTTAATTGAACCTGAGACGGCGTTTAATCGAAGATTTGAAAAAATTGAAGTTGTAGAACCAGATGATCAAACGTGCATAAAAATGCTAGAAACTAGCCTTCAAAGCTATGAAAATCACCATCATGTCCAAATTGAATCTGGAGCATTAACTAGTTGTGTTGCTTTAGCCAAACGCTATGCCAAGGATAAAAGACTACCTGATGCTGCTTTTGATTTATTGGATCGCACAATGTCAGCTATAGGGTTACTTGATGAATTGTCTGCTGCAGAATTGTCTGCTTGGAAAGAGAATTACGATCAAAGTCTAACGAAAGTATTTGTGGATGATCAAAGTAAATCAAGTGAAATGCTGTGGCTTTTCACTCAATTACAACAGCGAGTTAGTCCGATTCTCTGGGGATTGATGAGCGAACAGCCTTCTTTGGAACTCCGTATGGGTAGTGTACAAATACACGAAAACATCGAAGGCATTTACGCCGAGTTAGTTGCACATTCTCAGCAAAAAAGGAGTAGTGTTTCCAGTGTAGAGTTAGCTGCGGTCATGGCTGCCAAAACAGGAATTCCCTTAGGAAGAATTCAAGTTCAGGAAAAAGAAAAACTATTGACCCTGGAAGAACTCTTAGCACATCGTGTAGTTGGCCAACAACACGCCCTAAAAGTGGTGTCAGATGCTATTATTGAAAGTCGAAGTGGATTGAATAAAATAGGCCAACCTATAGGTTCATTTTTCTTTTTAGGACCGACAGGAACGGGTAAAACGGAATTAGCAAAGGCAATTGCATCCCTGCTTTTTAATGATGAAAAAGCCATGATTCGCTTTGATATGTCTGAATTTAAAGAAGAACATGCAGCAGCTTTATTATACGGAGCCCCTCCTGGATATGTAGGGTATGAAGAAGGTGGAATGTTGGTCAATAAAATTCGTCAACAACCTTATGCTGTGGTTTTATTTGATGAAATAGAAAAGGCACATCCTTCTGTTTTTGATGTTTTTCTTCAGTTGATGGACGAAGGAAAGATACACGACAAATTAGGAAAAGTAGGCGATTTTAGCAATGCTCTTATTTTGTTTACGTCTAATATCGGAAGTGAGCATATTATTGCTGCTTTTGAGGATCATACGATTCCAACTTCAAAGGAGTTGATGCAGGGCATGGAAGGGCATTTTCGCCCAGAATTCTTAGCGCGTATTACAGAGATTGTTCCTTTTGCGCCCATTACGGAAGTGATGGCAGAACAAATATTCTCTATCCAATTAAAAGGACTAATCGATTCGTTTCAGCGTTTGCATATTGCTTTTGAAATCACAGATACAGCCATTCAAAAATTAGCGATTTTGGGTTTTACCACCCAATACGGAGCAAGGCAAATAGGCGGTATTATTCGTCAAGAAATTGCCCGACCTATTTCCAAGATGATTGTCAAAGGAGAACTTAGGAAGGAACAAAAAATTCTTGTTGACTGGCAAAATGAAGGAGTTGTATTTCAAATTTTAACACCAGTAGAAGTATGCAACAAACCTATTTAAAATTCCCTTTTAATCCCGAACACGCCATGACAGAAGGATTATCTCTAGCGACATGTAGCTTGGCAGAAAGTATTGCACAGCACATTATGCTGTTGGTCTTGACTCGAAAGGGAGAAAATCGGTTTAATCCTGATTATGGCAATGCAGTGTGGGATTTGGAATTCGACAATGCAGTGACTGCTGTCGAATGGGAACGAGTTTTTGAAGAAAGTTTATTGGAGCAAATTAAATACTATGAACCACGTATAAGCTATCCACAAATTCAAGTTCACATTGAATATGTGGAACACCATTATGGTACAAAGAACTTTGTTGAAATTCGAAAGAAAGCCAAAATAGGAATCAATGCTATATTGACGGAAATAGGGGAGCGCTTTACGTTTAGTACGCATATTTATTTAAGTCCAATGGCGGTAGATTAAAAGAAGTTGGAATGAAAAAGACACTAAGTAATTACGCCAAAGAAGTAATAAAATCAAGAATGTTACAAAATGCAACCAAACTTTGGGGAGTGAATAATCCCAATGCATTGGATCCATTTGTAACCTTGTTGATTGATGCTTTTAGCACAGAGATTTTTAAAATAAATAACGATATAGATCAGATGAAAGGCGGTATTTTGGAAAAAGTTGCTCGCTTGTTAACGCCGAGTATCTATACTTATTCACGACCTGCTCATGCGATTGCTGTTATTGAACCTGAAGAATCTAAACAGATGCTTTTGGATCATCAGGAGTTTTTTTTTACGAAAATGTTTACTTCCAATGTAAAAGCTGCAGCAGATCTTAAAGTAGATATTCCTTTTACAGCTATTGATCACATCAACCTTGTCAAAGCAAAGGTTCTTTATAGTCTTATTGGAAATACACTCTGGGAATATGGCGCTTTTAATACTAAAAATCCTATTGTGCAAACGAGTCAATCACTGGCAGTTAATCGCTTGTTTTTAGCTCTTGATTTTAGTGAGTATACACTAGAAAGCATGCCTGAATGTTTGAGTTTGTATTGCGATAATCCACTGTTTGATCATCTTGAGTTTGTATACAAATTATTGCCTTTTACCACGATGACAGTGAAGGAAAATTTACTCGAGGTAACGGAAGGATTATCTTATCCAATGAGGCAAAGCAAAACAGGATATGAAGCTGCATTTGATGGTTATTCCATGGAGGGAAGAATTCAAGAACACATCAAGACAATCTACGCAAGTAAATTCATAGAATTAAGAGGTTTGAAAAAGAAAGTAGCAGATTTAGAATTGGATGTTCTTCCTCAAGAGATTTCATTTTTAGCAGAAGATGAAGTAGGAAGTAAACATATAAACAATAAGCGTTTGCTGTGGATTCAAGTTGATTTTCCACCTCAATATAACAAGGAAATTATAACGGGTTTCTCCTTTCATCTCAATGCTTTTCCTGTGTATAATAGAGGATGGAGATTGAACGAATCGAGTTTGGATATTATGGGAAATACCATCCCTCTTGTTACCGATGTAGGGGAGGATTTTCTCTATACACAACACGTGGTCGATAGCCAGTCTAGAGTGTATAGTGAAATTCCCTTTTTGGAAGATAGCAGTTCTAATCAAGGTCTTTATACTGTTCGAAAGGGAGGAATGGAACGTTTCAGTGAGCGCAATGCCATCGATATGATTAGTTATGTTATTGAGTTAACTCGCGATGAGGTTTCTGCTTTTGGTATTCTCGAAAGAGATAAAGTGATTGAAGCACTTCAAAAGATGGTATATCAAATGCAGACGTTGGATCAAAAAGTGAAAGCCGTCAATGGAAGAGTAGCGAGTGAGGTGTACTATATCATTGTCAAACCTCTAACTTACACAGAAACGGTGAAAGCGTCTTATTGGATTACACATTGTGCTTTAGCTAATAATATACGCAAAGGGACCCAACTCACCCAACAAGATAAGGTTTTTGCCAATGTAAATAGACATCTTGTCTTATTGAGTACCTCCCAAGGCGGAGAGCAAGAAAAGAAAGGTACAGATGCCATTCAGGCCTATAAATATGCCTTGACAACACGCGATAAGATTATCTCGAGAGAAGACATCAAAAACTATTGCCAAATGGTTTTGGAAGAACATTGTAAAGAAGTGCGTATATCTAAGGGAATTCAAGTGAGTGATAAACCTAAAGAAGGCTTTTCACGAACGATAAATATTGAAATTGTCGTGGACAATTATGCATCGTTTAATGCTCATTACTGGGTAGATTACGCGCGTAATTTTAAAAGACAATTGATTAATAGAACCATAGATGGCATTGAGTATAACATACAGTTTAAAGGAGAAAATTTAAAGGAAGAGGACTAAAATATGAGCGATTTTGACCCCAAAAATTTCCAAGAGTACAATGGATTATACACGGATTACAAAACAGAAGTAATTGCTTATAATATCTGGAAGAACAACTGTGAGATTGATGGTGTTTTTCTCAAGCGACTAGGTAGCAATAACCGAAGCTTTCAAAAAGACCTCAAGCAGATTAAAGTGGAACTTGTCGATGTAAAGGAAAGGATAATCAGCGTAGAAAGCTACAGAGAAGGACTTTACGATTACCTACCTGAGGGAATGTTTCATCCGCCGTCTTTTGCCAATTCACGGCAACATATTGTAGAGGTTGTAGAGCAAATTAGACATGAAAAAAGAGTAGAGCAGAACTTGCGATCTTTTTTCCAACCTTTTGAATTGGAGGTGTATTTTTCTCATCTCAAGGGCTTAGAGTTAGTGGATAGTTTTGATGGGATGGAGCCGCAAAATCACTTTTTACTTCTGCTAGAAGAATTATGGCCACTCCTTCAGCTTTTGGACGATAAAAATGCGAAGGTATTCGCTTGTTTATTACCTCATTTTCACGCAGCAAGAGGTAAGAGAATTTGGATAGAAAAATGCCTACATACTTTGCTCAATATTCCTGTTCAATTGCATTTTATTCCCAGTAAAATTCAGGCATTTGAAGACGTGTTGCCTGCGATTGTTTTGGGTGAAATGCAATTGGGGTTAACTACAGTATTGGCAGATGATTTTTTTGATGGGGCGCATCATTGGGCATTTGAGTATGGACCTATTGCTTACGAAGATTTACATATATACCTCGAAGGAAGCCCTTTACGCGCTTTGTTAAACGTGATTTACGATTATTGTTTACCTGTGACTGTTTCGGTGACAGAAACGTTTAAAACCCTTAAAAACGAACAGTCTTTTGACATGAGTAGAACCAATAGTTGTTTATTAGGTTACTCTACTTTCTTATGATATAAAAATGTATACTATGATACAAATGGAATTTATAAAAGCTTTTTTTCTCACTCATCTACTCCTTCCAACACTATTAGTGCTTCTTGTATTGCCTATGGTTTTGCTTCAAAAGAAAATGCCTTTTATTAAAACAAAAGAGGTTATACTGTATGCTTTAATCAGTGGAATAATTCTCGCTTTGCCAGGTTTATTTGGTTTCTCAGGTAACACCTTTAATCCTTATTGGTATTTGATTGGAAGTATGTATTATTTTTTCTTTGGATTGATACACGTCAAGCAGTTGAAAAAGCGATTCCGGGGACAAGACGTACCTCCATGGGTATCAATGTCTTTTGAAGTAATACTTACGGTCTTTAATTTGTTGTTTGGGGTGTATTTGTTTGCTTATATTTTTGACTGGTTGAGTCCTTTTAAGGGGTATGCCTATCCGTCTGCAACCTCAAGTATATCCTATACTATCCCTCTGTTTTTCCACTATACTTACCAAGCATTTTTGCGAATTCCCTTTAGTATTTATAAAACTTGGAGTTATGAATTTAATAGACAAGTGGTTGACTTTGATGGGGTTGATTTGAATAAATTGCTGGTCGTGACGGTTGAGTTAACCAAGAATGTCAACGATGGAAACCAATTTCGAATTAAAGCCAAAACGCTTACTACAGGAGTCACATTTGGCGATTGGTTTCAGAAAGTATTAGAAGATTACAATTTTAAAAATGGAACTAATACCATTGAACTACAACAAGAGGATGGAGCGTATTACGACTGGATATTTTATACAAAACGATCCTTGTTTCACTTTCGGCGATACTTGGATTTCGAATTAGATATTGCGCAGAATAAACTAAGAGAAAACGACGTCATTAGCTGTAAAAGAGTAGTGGAAAACAAACAAAAATAAATGAATTGTTATGATAAAACCAATCCAATACGAAGCTGTTAACTGGGTTGACGGCATGAAAATTTCGCAAAAGCACTTAGAAACACAGACCAATTTTATTCTCGATGGCTTACGAGATGTACGTGCTTCTATGAATCCAGTTTTTTCTTATGGATTATTGCCTTTGGTGACGATAAATCAAGCGGTTGGCTCCTTTGATTCCTTTGTGACAATAACTGGAGATATGGAATTGGCGCTTCAAAAATGCAATGCCATTACACCCTCAGGATGTAGGGTGGAACTCGCGAATTTTAGATTCAACTTGAAGCCTTTAATCCCTCGATTAGACGAAGCGTTACAAAATCAAAGGAGAACGTATTATTTGATTATTACCATTAATCCATTTGATAAAATTCCGCATGGGACAATAGATGTAGAAGAAAATCCTCCCCGTTATCCCTATGTCAAAGCGAGCTGCCAATTAGAATTTATTCCAGTTTCTGTTTTTGATAGGAATGAATCAAATAACCGAGGAGATTATGTCATTATCGGCAAGGTTACTATTGTAGGGGAAGAGCTTGAACAAGAGGATACGTACATTCCACCTTGTAGTAGTGTTCTTAGTCATCCCGTGTTGTTAAGTCAGTATAATCGCACTGCTCAGCTCATACCCTCACTAAAGAAATATGCCTTAAAAATTCTGCAAAAGGAAATCAATACCCAACAAAACGCCAAGTTAGCGAAGCATGTAAAAATGTTGTGTCAAACTATAATTCACGATATAGGAACGGTGTATTTTCACTTTAGAAATGTAGTGCCTCACTTGCCCCCACTTTATTTTATTGGGTGTTTTTCTCAAATAGCGGCCCATTTGCATCAGGTGACACAAACGCTTTCACCTCCTGATTTAGAGGAATTACTCAATTACATTAGTGAGTGGAGTGAGATTGCACCTCATACATTTTTACATCAATTGACCAATGTAGCAGAAATTAGGTATCAACATCTAGACTGTGAAACGCCGATTCAGGATATACAGACCATGCTCTGTTGTTTAGAGAAAATTTTTCTGCGATTAAATGAATTGGATTATATCGGTCAACGCAAAGAAAATATCATTGTAAATGAAGTAGAAGTAACACCAATGTCCAAATCCAATCGCGGTTGGAGTGTGTTGGACTAAAACCAAATACCAAGGCATGCGTTTGTTCAATCAGTTGAAAAAAGTAATTCAGTTTATTCGACCCCTTAAGGAGGATGTAATCAGAAAAAAAGATGTTCCAGAGCAACAATTCCAGAAACAAAAATATCAAGAGGATTCGAATAGTAAGAATCAATTTGTCTTCTATGAAGAAGTAACAAGTATTAATCTATTTAAAAATGAAACTATGACAATGTTTAATTATGGTGTCGGCGGCAACGAAATAAAAGTAGACGCTAACGATGCAATTCAAGAAATTCAGGGAAATAAAAGTTTGTTGGTCGCTAAACTGACAACCAATGACGCTACGTCACCGGAGATAGTCACTGGATTAAAAACGGTAGATCAAGTATTTCAATACTATGCACCTAACATGGAAATCGTACACAGTACTCCTGAAGGACAAACAGTAAAAGAAGAGTTCCGATTCAATAATTTGGGCGATTTTACACCAAAGAAGATGATTGAAAATTCCCCTTTTTTAAAGGGACTACAAGTTGATGAAGAACAACATAATAAGATAATAAAGCAATTAAGAGCAAACAAAATGTTCCGAAGAATGCTGGAGGATGAAGAAGCAAAAAGTGACTTTGCAGAAACGCTGAAAGCGATTGCAAGAGAATTAGAACAATAAAAATAAGCGAATGGCAAAAGTAAATCAAGAATTACAAGCGAGGGGTGATTCAGTTCAAAATGAGGAGCGAAAAGGTATTGGGCTCGGATTAGAAAAGTTGGGAGGATTTGGATTTATTGAAACGGTGGTAGATGGCATGGCTAATATGAATCCAGAGCGAAAAGCACGAAAGCAAATTTTTCTTACGGATTCAAGTAAAAAACAAGAACGTCAAGACTTGTTGAAGAACATTACGTTATGGTTAGAACTGCTGGAATCGGATGAATCAATAGAAGCGCTTATTGACCGCTGCAAGCAAAAATCGAGTGAAGCAGTTCGCTGTTTAAAAAGCAATCTTAAACAAGCGCTGAATCAATGTCGACCTTTAGAAATTAACTATCGCACAATTGCACAATTTTACAAAAATACCGAATTGGATAAAGTCGATAACGTTCATATTATCAATGCTTCTATGGAACAAATAACAGATTTAGATAACCCCGTATTTATTAATCACATAGCCGAAGAGTTTAAGTTGTACTACGATCGTTTGGATCTACGAGATAATTATTCTTTGCTGTCTATTCCTGGTTATATGGGATCCAATAAGGTGATTGATAAATGGGCAAAAATCTGCAACGAGAATAAAGTCATGCTCTTAACAGATTTTGCCAATTTAGACAAACCAGATGATGTTGTGGACTTATTTTATTCGGCAAATTTGACAAGTGGTGACGTACACAAAAGCAACGTTATTATGACGTGTAATTGGCTAGTAGGACGTGGACGTGCTGAAGAAGTAGGGGAAGAAGAAGATGTGTTCATTGCTCCCTCTACATCTTTGACAGGGAAGATTCACAAAACGTTGATGTCTCAAGTAGCCGCAGGTAAAAAACACGGAGGTATTAACGAGGTTGATGCCGTTAAATTTGAGTTGAAAAAAAGCGAAATTTCTCAACTCGAAAAGATGGGACTAGTGCCTATGGTAAACGAATATGGTAAAATAATGGCCTTTTCAGCTAAGACGTTGTTTGATGGGGATAATATCGGACTTCAAACGTATTCCGTTGTTCGTGTTTTCGATTATGTAACGAAGGTATTGTTAGACTTTTTGAACCGAAGAGCTTTTGAAAATTGGAATGCTAAAAATGAGGATGATTTACGCAAGCAAATTGTCGTTTTCTTAGACGGAATTAAAGGAGCAGATAAGTTAATCGAAAAGTTTAAAATCGTGCGTTTTGAGCAAGACAAGCACCAAAAAGATCGGGTGTGGTTGGATATTCGACTAACGCCTTACTTTCCTGCTAAAAGCTTTGTTATTAAGTTAGATGGACACAAGGGGGATGATGGAAATGATTGGGAAGCGGAGTATATACAAGAATAAGAAACTGTTTTTTTGGAGTCAGTAGTTTTTTAAAACTGCTGGCTTTTTTTGTAGAAATTACTCAAAAAAGGTGTCTAAAGGAAAGTCGCTTTGAGTGCTTTAGTCTAGCGCTTTGAATGTAAAAAGCTTTTTTTCTTTTGAAGACTAGTAGACGCTCGTTTCAATAGTATTTATATTGTTATTAATTCTTTTTATTTTTAAAATGACTGATAGAAATAATAGTAGAGCGGTGCTTTAAAAAATCTAAAATAATAGCAGTATTAGTGGTTTAAAATTATTGAATATAATATTTTTAACTTTTTTTTTACAGTATAATCCCGTTGATTTTCAATAAAATGGGTGAGATTATAGGAGCTAGGTCGATTAGTTTTTAAGTTTGAAATAGTAATCATTTAAATACTAATACACATGGCAGAAAACAATTCAAGAGCCGTTTTGAAATTCAATGGTGGTGATGCACAAAAGGTATTAAACTTAAAGTATGGTGTTTCTCGATCAGTAGACGTATCAGGTCGAGTAGCATCTGATCCTTCCAATGCACTTATCACTATTACAGTGGAGGCAACCGACAAATCAGATGTCTTAGAAAGTTTACTTAATGGCAAGTACAAGCCCACAACGGGTGAAATCATCTTCAATAAATCACATGAAGAAGGGACGTTAATTAACTTAAAATGGTCCAATGGGTATGTCATTCAACATCATGTAGATTTTGATGCAATCAATTCCAATGCGATGTACATTACGTTTGTGGTGAGTGCAGAACAAATTGACTATGGAAATTCAGCTTACCAAGGAACTTGGCCAAGTGCTTAAGTAAAAACTAATTGTTGAATTAATTTGGTTTTTAGCCCAGTAAAAGTATAAAACGAACTGTATTGATTGTTTTCAAGGCCTGCTATTTAGTTGATTTTTTTCTTCTGTTGAATAGGCTTTTCTTTTGCTGGGTTTTTTATTTACAACAGCTTATTTAGAACGCTGTTCTGTTGTTTATTCAGGATTATCATCCATTACGCATCAAGCGATAAGTTCGTTCTAAAAAGTATTTATATTCTTATGGATTTTCTTCTTTAAAAATAAGCTAGAGAAGTATACTTCTCTTACTATTCACAACCCCTTTACCGGGTATTAATCCCTTTAAATTATGATAAATAATATTTTATCGGAGGAACAGGACTTAAATCAACCTGATTTGAATCAATTGCGTACGATTCGTTCAAAGACAATAAGCAATGCGAAAGCAATAGCAAATTATTCACACGCTGGAGTGAATCCTTTAGTTGAAGTGAAAATTGTAGTTGAAGGAACTGTAATCGAAGGTTTTAAAGATTTTCAATTGCAACAAAGTATTCAAGGGCATCATACATTTGTTTTATCTCTTCCTCCTCATGCACTAGGAGAAAATGAAACTTATCAGATGGTGCAAACACAAGAATTATTAGGGAAACGCCTATTAGCGCGCTTCACTTACCGATATGGACAAGAAAAACCCGAACGAGATTTTATAGGAGTCATCACGGAAGTTAGTTTCGAACAATCTAGAGAAAGTCGAGGGGATATTATCCTTACAGGGTATAGTCCAACTATTTTATTAGATCGGGCACCTCATATCCAAAGCTTTGGGGGTAGTGAATCTATTTCCTTACAAGCTATTGTCAATCAATTGGTTGAAGAGGGGTATGCCCAAAAGGGGAAGTATAATTACCACATAGAATCTCATAAGTCATCTGTGCTATCTTATAGTTGTCAGTGCAATGAAACCGCATACAATTATTTAGCGCGTATGGCTGAAGCTTATGGAGAACAGTTTTTTTATGATGGAGCAGTGCTGTATTTTGGTGCTATTCCGAAGGTTGAAGCGCCAATATCCTTGGTTTATGGACGTGATATCGAACAGGTTAAGGTTTGTTTGGCTGCTCAACATGTCAATCGAACATTATTTGGCTATAATAGTTTAGATCACGAGCGTTTAAGTGCTACTGCAGATACAAATTTACAAGTGAAAGGAACACTAGCCAAACAGGCGTATGAGCAATCTCAACGCGTTTTTACGGCTCCATCTGTGCAAGCAGCTCCACTGAAATCCTCGACGAATCAAGATGTTACCAATGCTCAAAAAGGGCTGATTGGTCGGGTGGGAATGAGTGTATTTACTATTTCGGGCACCACAAGTATTCCTTTTTTATATCCAGGTTGTATTGTTGAACTCAGTATGTTCGACGCTCAAGAAAGAGAGCAACACTTTTTTACCAAAATGATGATTACGAGTATAGCACATGGAGTAGATGCGCTAGGTACCTATAAAGGATTTTTTGAAGCTGTTGATGCAGAAACGGGTTGTATTCCTCGTGTGAATTACCAGAATCCGATTGTAGAGCAACAAATAGCCACAGTTGTCAATAATACTGATCCACACAATAAAGGACGAGTACAAGTGAGATTTGACTGGCAGAATACCCATCTCAATACTGCTTTTATTCAGGTGATGACTCCAGATGCAGGAAGTAGTACTGCTGTAAATTCGAATCGCGGTTTTGTAGCTATTCCTGAAGTTGGAGATCAAGTGTTGGTTGGTTTTATCAACCAACATCCTGATCAACCCTTTGTTCAAGGAAGTTTGTTTCACGGAAAAATTGCCGAAGGCGGCGGAAAAGACAACAACATTAAAAGTTGGAGTACCAAAAGTGGACATACAATTGAATTAGATGATCAAGAAGGAATACTAATAATAGATAAGAAAGCCAATGTTATTCACCTAGATGGCAATGGAGGAATAGTTGTAAAAAGCTCAAAATCAATTCAGTTGCAATCAGGTAAGTCAAGTTTAGTTCTAGAGGAAAGTGGAAATATTTCTCTGCAAGGACTAGATGTAAGCATACAAGGAGATACTCTTACGCATGTTGCTCAAAAAAAAATAACGGAGCAAAGTGGAAATGCTGTTTTAACCCTAAATGCAGAGCACAATAAAGCGACGTTGAGTTCAGATTCAACTGCAATTATAGGGTCAGACGAGGTCACTGTCGATGGAGGGTCAGAAGCCAGGATAACGGCAGGTGGAGTCGCGTCTATAGAAGGATCTTTTGTTAAACTAAATTAATTGTTATGGTAAGTAACCCGATTCACCAAAGGATAGAGGAATTTGAATTGAAATATTTAGAGCTGCGATATACGCATGACTATCGTTATTTAATTCTGAGAACGGCACAGGAAGATTGGGAGATGTTGGATGCTTTTTGTGATTTTATGCTGGGGATAGACAACGAAATTAACGATGTTGTTCTTGTTTTTCAATCCCCTTTATATCAGTCGAAAACATATAGTAAAACATTGGTCGAAGAGTTGTTTTCATGGGTGTTTCTATGGAATTTTTCTGGAAAACCAAATGACGTGGAAAGTAATTATTTGGATTGGGAGATGGATATGAGCTGTGAATCAGATAAAAATGTAGCCGCTTTATTTGTTGCCAATATGAATGCTTTTTGTACTGCTGTTGAATTGGAAGAAGATTCCAATATCGTCTGTGTACTCCAATACCAAAATGACGATGCTAAACGAATACTACATTGGTTAAAGGATTTGGCCCAATTGGAGTTACATCCAAGGGTCAATATTATTGTCTGTGACACCTTTGAAAATCCCGCATTTGATGCGCTTAAAGATTATGCCCCAAAATCGACTCAATTACTGTCTCATCGCTTTGACTTGAATCAAGCGATAAAAGAAATTGGCGCAATGGGAGATCCTGAAGCTCCTGAGACGAAATTTAGGTTGCACCTGGTGCAAATGTATGATGCGCTTTATAAACACAACTTTAAGAGCCTAAAAAAACACGCGGATATTTGTCTGGCTATAGCAGATGAAAATATAGAAAAAGACTCCAATTGGTCTATGCAAAAAATGATGATATACAGTATGTTGTCTTCTTTTAAATATGGTGAAAAACAGTATAAGGAAGCAATTAATTACATTGATCAAGGGATTGAAAGTATACAAGATATCAAGGAAGGATTATCAGATGTAGTAATTAAAAGTTTATTGGTACAAGGACTGCTGTTTCGGGGTAATATTTACCTTCTTTTGAAACAATATGAAGTGGCTAAAGCAGACTTTGTGAAAGGAGAAATGTATTGCGAAAACGGTCAAGATTATTTGATGCAAATTGAAGCTTTGCGATTAATAGCAGAAGTAGCTAGAAAGATGGGCAATCAAAATTTAAAACATGAAGCTTTGAATAAAGGAGTGCGGTTAGGATTAAATATGGATGCAACATTAGCTCAGTCTTCAACGTATTCCTTATTGGTTATGGACGTTTTGAAGTCTCGATATAATTCATATATCTCAGATCAGGAGCTCGATGCCATTGTTACTCCTTTGTTAGGAAGACAATGGCGGGTAAAAGGTAAAAATGTAAAAAGTATAATTGTAAATAATAATTTAAAATGAATAAAAAGGAGCAAGGGTGGTTCATGGATTTACTATGGGTATTTCCTGAATTACCAGGTATTCTATTGTTGTTGATTGGTCTATTGATACGGTATTGGGCAATCAAGGGAGAGGAATGGATGTATGATACAGGAGGCCCTGGGATTTTTAGCAATATTACTTGGGTCAGGAATACATTTGGCGAGGCTGTTGCACAGCGTTTAAACTTGTTTATTGCTTGGGGGATCATCTTAGTGGGGCTCGCTTTCATAGCGCTAGGGATATGGTTGCGGGTTGTGAGTATGACAGGCAAATAAATGGACAAATTTTAGTTATAGTGAGGTAGAGAAAAAAAGTCATAAGTATTGTTATTGTAAAAAGGAATAATCATTATGATAGAAGAAGAAAATGCAAGAAAAACGGCATCTGATGGACATATAAAGAATCAAGAAGAGTACCCCAATTTGTATGATGAAGCTTTTGTAGCTGCGTATAACAAATACAAGGAGACGTTTACTAGTATATGGAATAACCAGCACCATATTATGAACAACGAACATTATGGTCCCGAATTGAAAGCTACTTCGATGGTTTTTACTGTAGGAAAAACAAGTCTAGCTGCATTTGCTGAAGTAACTGGGTTTGCGAGTCAGCTGAGTTCAACCTTAATGTATCCGCTTTTGCGGGTAACGAATGCCACTCGAGGTATTGGTTATTTACCTATTGCAAAGCAATTGGATCCCGTCATTAATTTGATGAATATCCACATGATTAAAGTACCACCATCCCCCTCACCAACTCCATTACCTCATCCCTTTATTGGTATTTCTTTTAATGTGAAGGATTTTTTAGCCCTAGTAGCGATGACAGTGTGTATTGCTGCTCAGGATGGCGTTGAAAAATCGATTGAGAAGGAAGTAGAGCGTGAAGGACTATCAGAAGAAGGAGCAGAAATGATTGTCGAAACTGCTGGATTGATTAGTAATGTTGCTCGTATTTTTATTGGTAAACTTGGTGCTTCTGTTAAAATAGGCGAAGTGATACCTCGTGCCGTTGCTGGAACGCCCATTCGACCTATTCCACATATACCAAGCGGAGTGGGATTTCATTCCCTTGTGGAGAGTATGATAAAAAAGAATATGGGACATGCTTGGATGGGAAGTATGTTTGTTTCGGCTGATGGTTCGCCACTTGCAGGGTCATTATTGCATCTTCAAAATATTTGTTCTGATGTTGGAATGACCTCGATTCACGATGCAGGACCACCTGCAGATCCCGAAAATGGAGTCAAAGCAAAACTCTATACGCCAACAGGTTTACTTATTCCTTTACCCTTAACTCGTTATGTATTGACTAACCCAATACCTTCGGCGATTAATCCATTAGAAATACCCAAAATACTCTTTCGAATGGGGTTTAATAAGCTGAAGGGAAAACATACAAATCGAATTAAGAAAAATGCAGAAAAAGGAAAACCGTGTAGTGCTATTTCTAAAGCCTTAAATAAAGTAAACAACAAACTTTTTAATCATAAGTATACCCAAGGGCTGTATGACAAAATAGACAAACAACTAAAGACCTATGTAGGACATCCTGTCGATGTAGCAGGAGGGGATCTTTTTACAGATAGTATTGACTTTAGTTTCTCTGGAGTTATTCCCTTGTCGTTTGAGCGCGTTTGGTATAGCGATAGTGATTATATAGGACCTCTAGGTCATGGTTGGCACCATAGCTATGATATGGCCTTGTTTGTAGATACTACGCAACGGAGAGCCCAAGTGCGTTTAGGCGATGGCCGATTAATTAATTTTGATCGAATTCCAACTCCAGAATTCCAACAACCTCGCTACCATCGTTCAGAACAAGTATGGCTTTGTTATCACGAGGAAGGTTTTTATTACCTCAAAAACAAAAAGGAAGAACAGTATCACTTTAAAACGCTTGTATCTGGCGCTCAGCAAAAAACATATCTCTTGTCTGCTATCTGTAATAATCAAGGGTTTGCTATACGATTTAAGTATACGACTAAAGGAATTTTAACCAAGATAATCGATTCGGTTTGTCGCATTTACGAGATTGAAAGTGATCAGCAAGGACGCATAATTAAGGTGTGGACAGATGCTCCAGAAAGAGGAATGCCGAAGGTGTGCATCTCTGAATATGCCTATAGTGATGCGGGAGATTTAATCGTGCATTATGATGAGGTTCGTCAGCCGTTACAACTGTACTACGAGCAACATTTATTAGTCAAAGAAGTTTGGCGCAATGGGCATCGTTGGTTTTTTAAGTACGAGGGTAAGCAAACTGGAGCGCGTTGTATTGAAACATGGGGCGATGGCGGGATTCAACATTTTAAATTGAACTATTATCAAGGAGAAACACATGTATTGGACGGAGAGGGAAATAAGACCATTTACAAACATCGCAATCAAATGGTATATGAAACCATTGACGCCAAAGGTGCTGTGTGGAAAAAATGCCATAATAAATACGGTGAACTTGAACGCAGTACAGACCCTCTAGGGAATGTAAAAAACCTGATTCGAGATGATTGGGGAAATGTGATACAAATTATTGAACCTGATGGACAATTTACTCGCTTGAAGTATCTCAATAGAAATTTTCCTTATCTCCCAACAGAAGTTATTGATTCACGTGGAGGAAAATGGAGGTATCACTACACAGGAGAAGGTCGTCTAAGCGAAAAGTTTAACCCCTTAGGTGCGAAGACTTGTTTTACCTACAATATGGATGGGCTATTATCAACGATTACCAACGGTTTCGGGATGTCTACTGTGTTGGAATATGATAAACGGTATAATGTAGCAAGTATTACTGGAATTGCAAATAGAAGAACACAGTATCACTATGATTTGTGGAATCGCTGTACGCAAACGACAAATGCTTATGGGGCCGAACAGCGTAGAATATTAGATCGATTAGGACGCACTTTATGGGTTCATGATTTTGATGGTAATACCATCCACTTGAAGTATGATGCCTTAGATAATGTAATTCAATATGAAGATCATCACCGTTGCATTTACTTCAACTATAAGGGGGTACATAAATTGGTGAGTCGAAGGGAGGATGGAAAAGTAATTCGATTGCAGTATGATTCAAATGAACGGTTGAGAACTATTACGAATGAAGAAGGACAACAGTTTGAATTTGAGTTAGATGTGGTAGGAAATATTGTGCAGGAGAGGGGATTCGATGGACTCGTAAAGAAGTATAAACGCAACGAAGTAGGTTGGATTACGGCGATTCACCGCCCTAATCAGCGCTGGACCAACTATGTGCATGATGAAATGGGACAAGTGATTCAAGTGAACTACAGCGATGAAACGCATGAATCGTATACTTACGAAGCGGGGCTGTTGCAACAAGCAGTGAATAGCAGTGGAACACTTGAAATGAAATATAATCTACTTGGCCAGCTTGTGGAGGAATGTTTTAATGGTCAAAAAGTGCAAAGCACATATGATGCTTATGGACGTCATTTGAGTGTACACAGCAGTTTAGGGGCTAATTTTGAGTATGAGTTTGATGCTAACGGACAAGTCATAGCGAGTCAATATAACGATTGGAAGGTGATGCATGCGTATGATTCTTTCGGTATGGAGTGTTTGCGAACCTATGCTGGGGGAATGCAACAAATATGGGAATATGATGCAATTGGAAGGTTGAGAACGCAGCGTGTCAACAAACAAGAGGTATCTGGTGTAAGCATTCCTCAATTTTATAGAGATTATGTTTGGGATGTAGGAGGTTTATTGAGTCAATTTACTGAGATTGGGCATAAACACAGGTTGTTTCAACGCAACACAAGCGGTTCTTTGCAAAAGATTCACTACGGAGAAAATGACGTAGAGGAAAGAGGAGTAGACGCCAGTGGAAACTTATATAGTCAGTTGAATTGCAAGGATAGAAGGTACAACAAAAATCGTTTAGAAGAAACGAAAGTAGCCCGATATCAATACGACAAAGAAGGATATTTGATTGAGAAAGAAGAAAAGTGCACAGGTAAAAAGTGGCAATATCAATGGAATGGTGCTGGTATGCTGCGTCAAGTATTGCGACCAGACGGATATGCAGTAGAGTTTCAGTACGATGCTTTGGGTAGACGGGTGAGTAAGCGATATAAGAGTACCACTACGCATTATGTTTGGCAAGGCGATGTTGTATTGCATGAGTACAAAACTTGGGATGCCCGCGAGACAACCGCTGAGGATATTATTACTTGGGTATTTGAAGAAAATAGCTTTGTTCCAATGGCGAAGATAAAAGGGGAGAAGTGCTATAGTTTGGTGAGTGATCATTTGGGAACTCCCATTCGAGCCTATAGTGCGAGCGGAGATAAAGTGTGGGAACGCGAGTTGGATAGTTGTGGAAATGCGCGAATGACGGTTGGTGAAGAAGGATTTTGTAACTACCTTTATCAAGGACAGCACTACGATAGGGAAACAGGCTTAGCCTATAATCGATTCCGTTATTACGATCCGGAAATTGGAAACTATATTTCTCAAGATCCCATTGGTTTAGCAGGTAACAACCCTACGTTGTATGGGTATGTGGCCGATCCTACGAGATGGCTGGATGTGTTTGGGTTGGATCTAACGGATCAGATGACTTTTAAAGAAGCCTTTAGAAGAGCCAAACAACAATTGAGAATACCAAAAGTAGTTAATAATCCAAAGCCTGTTTATGTTTTTGATAAGCAATATGAAAATAGAACAGTATGGGCTTTTACAGGAGACCATTCTGGGAAATTTATTGTTATGCATGCTGAGGATAAATTTGGTAGAGGACCTCATTTACACACAGCAGATGATAAAAAGGGATCTCCATTATCACCTGGTAAATACAATCAACATGATGGACATATACCCGAAAATATGAAAGGGATAAGTAATATAAAAAAACATAATTATTGATAACGATGAATTCAAGCTTTGAGGAAAAAAAGATCAATTTGTATAAGCAACAGCTTAAAGAGATCTATGCAAATAGTGGAATCATAAAGGTTCTTCATGGAGAAGAACTTGCGGTGTACTGGAAATATAATCAGAGTAGAAGCATAGAGTCATCTGTTGAGCGAAAAGAATACAGTTATTATGATTCGACAACACATGTGTACTTGGATAAAGAAGAATCATATGTAAAAGCAAAGGCGTATTTCTTAGAGAATAGACATATTTTTAGCGAGGGAGAAGTTGTGATTTTTTTTCTGCGCTTTAAAGAAGAATATTTTGGATTAAAGCTGTTATTTGATAGCAATGAGATAGCAAAAATGACGTACAATCACCAAGTTGATTTACTGCTGATTAACGAAGATTTGACCAAACTACTTGGGTTAGATATACTCGAGTATGTAATTGAAGTTGTTGTAATAGCAAAAGTATGAATATACTCGATATCGTAGACAATAGTACCTTTCTAAAAAGGCTTTACCCTACTGGATTACTTCGTTTTTTGTAGGGTCTATTGCCTTGTCACAAGATAGAATAACACTGGTGTTACATGAAGAAACAGCTCCAGCAATTCAAGTGGAAAAATGGGGCGTTTGAGGGAAGGATTACAATATTATCACCTTTGAACTCATCGGTTTACCTTTTCACAAAACAACCGTTAAAAATTGGCAAAACAACAGAGAAGATGTAGCATTTGTATCAACGATTTTCGTGCAGGACGATTTGTTGCATATCCAATGTGCAAAGGAGTAGATTGGGAAGTAGAAGTTGTTCTATCGTCTTTGGTTTTTCAAAGAAATTCAACGTATTTAAAAGGTTGAGGTTTTTTCAATTAATTGGGAGAGCTAGTTCATTTCGTTGTACTGCACTAAGGTGAATATAGACAAAAACACGGTCAAGACTTGTTTTAAGACACATAGTAGTGGCTAATTGTAATTGAGGCGACACAACAAAAAAACAGCCTAAAACAGCCTTTAAAATCGCTTTGATGAGGTTGAAGCAAGGGGTACATAACCTAATTGACAAGAAAAATGAAAAAAGCCTCAAAAAAATATTTCTCTTTGAGGCTTTTTTTATCGTTGTTGATTAAGATTCGCAACTGCTACAGTTTACTAAATTAGTCACCATTTCTTTAGAAACACTTTGACTTCTTTGGTAGTATAAAGTTTTTACTCCTAATTCCCATGCTTCAATCATTAGGCGGTTTACGTCTTTAATTGGCAATGAAGATGGAATATTCAAGTTCAAACTCTGTGCTTGATCAACGTATTTTTGTCTAATTGCCGCTTGTTGAATAATTTCCAACTGGCTGATTTCTTTAAACGTCTTGAATACTGCTTTTTCCTCTTCTGTTAGGCCTTCTAATTGTTGAACACTTCCGCCAGAAAGCATGATGTTTCTCCAAGTCTCTTCATTGTCCATTCCTTTAGACTCTAATAAAGTCGTTAGGTATTTGTTTTTACGCATGAAGTTTCCTTTCGATAAACCTGCTTTGTAATAGTTACTGCTGAAAGGCTCAATACCAGGAGATGTTTGTCCTAAAATAGCAGAAGACGACGTTGTAGGCGCAATCGCCATCGTTGTTGTATTTCTTCTGCCATATCCTTTTAAAATTTCTGGTTCTCCGTAAATACGAGCTAATTCTTGAGAAGCTTTATCTGCTTTTGCACTGATATCCTCAAAAATTTTGTTCGTCAACATTTTAGCTTCTAATCCTTCAAAAGGAATCATGTTCTTTTGTAAGTAAGAATGCCATCCTAAAACACCTAAACCTAAGGCTCTGTGTCTTTTAGCAAAGCGATTTGCAGATGCTAAATAGTAATTTCCTTCTGTTTTTTCGATGAATTCTTGTAATACTGCATCTAAGAAGAAGATAGCTAGTTTTACTGCTTCTGTATCTTTCCACTCATCGTATAACTCTAAGTTCATAGAAGATAAACAACAGATGAAAGATTCATCATCAGAAGAAGGTAACATAATTTCTGAACAAAGATTACTTGCGTTGATACGCATATTTAAGTCTTTGTATACTTGTGGTTTATTGCTGTTTACGTTGTCAGAGAAGAACAAGTAAGGCATTCCTTTTTGCTGTCTGCTTTCCAGTACTTTTGCCCATAATTGTCTTTTTTCTTTATCTCCGTCAATCATTTCTTTCATCCAATAATCAGGAATACTTACTCCATAGAATAAGTTTTGAATTGGATTTCCGATATTCTTAATGTTTAAGAATTCATCACAATCTGGGTGATCAATATCCAAATAAGCCGCAAATGCACCGCGTCTTACGCCCCCTTGTGAAATCGTATCCATAGCCGTGTCAAAAAGCTTCATAAAGCTTACTGCACCACTACTTTTACCATTATCTGTAACTGCACTTCCTCTTTCGCGTAAGCCTCCGAAATATCCCGAAGTACCTCCACCGATTTTAGTTTGCATAATAACTTCCCCTAATTTGTGTGTAATTCCTTCGATGCTATCTGGAATATTGACATTGAAACAAGAAATAGGCAATCCGCGTTCTGTTCCCATATTTGCCCAAATCGGCGAACTTAAACTCATCCATCCACGTTCAATCATCTCTTGAAACGATTCTTTCAATTCAGGCTTAAACAAGCGCTTTGCAGCTGCCGTTGTAATACGGTCAATAGCTCCTTCAACCGTTTCTCCTTTCAACAAATAACCTCTGTTTAGAATCTGCTCACTCTCTGAGTTTTTCCACCACAGTTTTTCTTGTAGGTTATCATTCTCTTTTACTTCTAGTGGTAATGCGAAATTGTTCATAGTATTTTGTGCAATTATAAGGGGTTATTAGAATAAATCTTCAGCGGTTATACTCTTGTCGTGCTTGGTATAATCTACGGGTCTTTTGGCAAAGAAATCATCTAAACTGTTAGCGAAAACTTCTTCCTCAAACCATGCCATGGGTTTATACTGTTCTTGTGTGATATTGTATACTTTTTTCAATCCAATTTTCAACATACTCTCGTCTACTCTGAATTTCATAAAGTTTAGTAAGTCATGTTTGTTTACTGTCTCGATAGCACCAGTTTCAAAAATCCAATCTAAGATTTTCGCTTCAATATCAATCGATGTTTTAACTACGTCATTTACGTGGTTGATTAATTCATCATCAAAGAAATCTGGGTATTCGTCGCGGATGATATTGATGATATAAATTCCCGCATTCGCATGAATTTGCTCATCTACAGAAGTCCAGGCAATAATATTACTTACGTTTTTCATTAATCCTTTGAATCTTGTAAAAGATAGGATGATGGCAAATTGACTGAATAAAGATACATTCTCAATAAGCAATGCAAATAATATAAGCGATACTACATATTTCTTGCGATCGGTACTGTTATTTGAATTCTCTAAAACAGAAGATAAATATTCAACGCGTTCTTTGATTACTGGAATAGTTAATAAGGCTTCAAATTCGTCATTGTAACCTAACACGTCCAATAGGCGAGAATAAGCTTCTGAGTGTCTAAATTCACATTCTGCAAAAGTAGCACCTAAACCGTTGAATTCTGGCTTTGGAAAATGGCCGTAAATATTACCCCAGAATGTTTTTACTGCTACTTCAATTTGTGCAATAGCCAACAAGCTGTGTTTGATTGCCATTTGCTCTTCTTTGGTTAAGTGAGAATGGAAATCTTGCGTATCTGCGGTGAAATCTACTTCACTATGCACCCAAAAAGATTTGTTGATAGCTTCCGTAAATTGATAGATACCTGGGTATTCAAATGGTTTATAGTTAACTCTTTTATCAAAAATAGACATAGCAATATATTTTTAAATTAATAACAGACGTAGGTTTTTCAAAGGCAGGAAACACTGGATGTATTGGTTGAAAATATCACAGGGTTTTTGCTTAACTCTCTTGGGTTTATACTCTTACAAAGAAGAGGTAAATCAAAAGTGAACAGTGCTAAGTTACTATTTAGAAGCTATGATGTCAACTTTATTTTAGATTAAGTTATCAAATATTGTTAATAACTTTTATACCCCTGATTCTACCTTGACTTTGCGCTAATTTAGCCGATGTTTGAAAAAAAAATGCTTATTTATGTGAAAAAAAAGGTTATAGGAATCAAGTTTTTTTAACGGTGGAGGAGAAAAAATAACGGGCGTTGAAAACAAAAAGTGCATCCATTCTGTTTGAATAGATGCACAAGAGTATGGGTATGTTTTGATTTAGTTTAATTGAGCAACAATGGTTCTCCAAGTTTCTAATTCAGGAATCCCAGGTTTTCTCTTTCCAAAGAACTGAACGATAATTTCTCCCATTTCATTGAAAACTTCAACTGCGGTAACAATACCATCTTCCGTTGGTTTACGGACAATCCAAGTTTGAGCGACTTTATCCATGTCTAGATGCATATTGAAATCTGGATCTAATACGTTGTACCAGTTTTGGTGCCACATCGTTTTGTTTACCTCTCCAGTGTGGATTTGGATATTTCCTCTATTTCCTACAAATACCATAATTGGCGTTTTTTCAGCAGAAGCTTGTTCCAGTAAAGTAATAATAGCCTCTTTGGAAATTTGTTTGGCATAAAATTCGTTTGGTGCTAAACGCAAAGCTTGTGTTCTCGTTACATTGTATTTCTTTAGTAAACTGAAGAAATTGTGTGTATCTTTTAAGCTTTCCCATTCTTGTCTAAATGCTTCAACGTCAACTTCTTCGTCTAAACGCTCATCAAGATTTTGAATATAAGGCTCTGTTTTTTCGTTAAACTCCTGAACATCAGCTTTGTATTTGCTAACTAAGGCGTCGAAGGCTTCGGCATTGCTCACTGAGGTTAAATAGATTTTGTGGATGGCCTCTCCGTCTTTTCCAAAGAATTGTAAGCTTTTTCGCACAATATTTCCCGTTTCTTCTACAACGGCAAAAACGTACTTCCAATGCGATAAAAAGATGCGTAAATCAATATCAGGGTTTACGAACAAACCAGCGTGAGGGTTTGAAAAATCAGGATTGCTGTACACGCCTTTTCTTTCGTGTACACATTCGTCATTGCGCGTTAGGGCCATAACTTTTCCCAAAGATTCAATTTCACTTAAAATGGCAACCATCTCAGGTTTTAACAAAGTAGCTGTTTCACCTAAAGTAGTGGCTAGTAATTCCATTTCACTTGCATTCAATTCAGCAGCGGCATTTCGTATACGCAAACGTGGATTTTCTTCTTTTAATTTAGACCAACGTTCTTTTAAAGCTAATATTTCAGTATTCATTTTTAATGTTTTTATACTCCAAAGATGATTAAAGGAGCGTTATTAACTGGGTTTTTCGTTACGATACACGGAAATTTGTAAACTTGAGAAATGGTCTCTTGGGTCAAAACTTTTTCAGGTGTATCGTATAATACTTTTTCTCCTTTGTTGAGTAAAAGAATGCGATCCGCATATTGAGCAGCAATATTCAAATCGTGAATCACAACAATGGCTGTATTGCCTTGTTTGGTAAATTCTTTGATTAAATCAAGAATTTTATGTTGATGTAAAACATCTAAATTGTTTAAAGGTTCATCCAAAAATAACAATTTGTTTTCGATGGAGTTGTTGAGTTGTGATAAAACACGCGCTAAGTGTACACGTTGTTTTTCTCCACCTGACAAGTGATTGTACTCCCGGTGTTGAAGCGGACATACATCAATGCACTCCATGCTGTGTTGGATGGCTTTTTTATCTTCTTCAGAAGGGGTATGTTCAAAATAAGGATAACGCCCCATCATGACAACATCCTCCACTTGAAGGGGAATATCTGTATTAAATGATTGAGAGAATTTTGCTTTGTGTTTTGGCAATGTCTTCTTGCACCACTTTGGATATTCACATTCCTTGAGTAAAATGCGATTACCTGGTTGATGTAATTCATCCGCAAGCAAACTCAAAAAGGTTGATTTACCTGCACCATTAGGTCCCAATACCGCAATAAATTCGCCATTCTGACAACTAAAATCGATGTTGTTGATCAGAAAGGTATCTTTGGCTTTAAAACTAACTTGAAGTGCTTCAATCATAATTACAGTGATTTTTTGAATTTAAGTAAAATAGCAATGAAAACCGGAGCTCCCATAATAGCAGTTAAGATTCCGATGGGAACTTCTGTAGGAGGAACTAAAGTTCGACTAACCCCATCCGCAAGTAACAGTAAAATACCGCCTGCGAGAAAGGACAGAGGAAGAATAAAATAGTAATTGGACTTAAAGATTAAACGCAAAATATACGGTACTACTAAGCCGACAAAACCGATGGTTCCTGTAAAAGCAACAATGGTTCCCACCATTAAAGCGGAAAACAAAATAATTCTCTTCTTGATTCGCTCTACAGTTATACCCAAATGGTTGGCATCTCTCTCTCCTAACATCATGGCATTTAATGCTTTGCCTAAGTTAAGTAAATAAATTAATGATACTCCGATAACAACGGCTAAAATGGCTATTTTCGTCCACGTAGCACCAGCTAAACTTCCCAATGTCCAGAAGGTTAAGTTTCTTAACTCTTCATCGTTGGAAACAAAAGTTAGCAATCCTGTAATAGAACCTGATAATGCTGTGATGGCAACCCCTGAGAGCAGGAGGATGCTAATATTGGTTTTGCCGTTTACAGTGGACATTTTATAAACAAAACTCATCGTTAGAATAGCCCCAATAAAGCTCATAATACTCAAAAGCGAATAGTGAAGAAATTCGGGGATAAACGGCTTGATAAAGGCGCCTAAAACGATAGTAATGGAAGCAAAGAGCACAGATCCAGAGGTAATTCCTATTAAATCTGGCGATGCCAAGGGATTTTTGAACATCCCTTGTAACGCTGTACCCGATAATGCCAAACCACCACCTGCTAGTATAGCCATAAGAATACGTGGTAATCGCACATGAGTTATGACATATTGATCGCTGGCATTTACCTTCTCAGGATGAAAAAGCAAATGGATTATGGTATTTAGACTACTATCTTCAAAGTTGTAAACTCCTAAAAAAATAGACACAGCTGCCATACCCAATACTACAATACTCAAGGTGCCTATATAAAAAGAGAGCTTTTTTTGCATGTTGTTTCCCTTATTCTGATAACTGTTGATTCAATTGTGTAACTGCAGCTCCAACTCTAGGAGTGAAACCTGTTAAAAGTAAACCATCCATTGCGATGATTTTTTTGTTTTTTCCTGCATTTGTACGATCTAAACCTTCAATTTTTAAAACGCCATCAACACCACCCATGCTTTGTAATCCTGTGTCGAACATCAAGATGTAATCAGGATTGCTGTTTAATAAAGCTTCTGGAGTAAGCGGTTTGAAATCGTCGAATCCAGTTACTGCATTTTGTCCTCCTGCTAATTCAATGATATTTTGCATTGGCGTTTTGTCTCCAGCTACAAATAAGTTCGCTGCTCCTCTTGCATAGATGAATAGTACTTTAGGCTTGTTCTCCAACGTTTTTAGCTGTGCTGTGTCTTGGTCAATTTTAGCCAATAACCCATCATAGTCTGTTAGGTTTAACGAAGCAGCTATGTCTTTAATTAAGGTTTTTGTCCCTTCAATTGAAAAATCTTGGTCGATGACTACTAATTTAATCTTAGCGTCTTCCAATTGTTTTTTCAAATTGTCGTTTAAATCTTTTTTCGCGATGTAAACAAGTGTGGGTTTCAACGCCATTAAAGCCTCAATATTGATTTTATTTACGTGCTCTAATTGTGTCGCTGTCGTATTCATGTCTGTTGGATAGGTACTGGTAATATCGATTCCCACGATATTTTTTCTTTGACCTAAATCAACTAAAGTTTCTGTAATGGCTCCACTTAGGGATACAATACGCTCGTTTGAAGTTGCTACTTCTGTGTTCGTTGTCTCAACAGCTTTCTCTTCTTTGCTGTTCTTACACGCAACAACGGATAATGCGAGTAGGACTAAAAGGGCAGATCTTTTCATACCGGATTCTTATTTTAATTAAATCTGAATAGAGGCAAAAATAGGATTTTTTAAACTCATACAAAATATATTAAGATTAATTTTAAATAATAGAGTCGTATGGAAATATAGATGAGTTCAATTCTAAGAAATTAGTCGTTAAAGGGTTTAAAATCGAAGAGTTAAAATAAAAAATGAACAAGAACAGCGGTCGCTTTTTTAGGTGGTTTATTCTTGTATGGTGGAATAGCTAATCTTTTATTTGGGTTATCTTTGCTTCATTAAAAGAATAACTATGAAAAAATTTGTATTTACTGCAGCTGTCGTTTGTTTGGGGATAACAACAGCTCAAGCTCAATTGGGTAAATTGAGTGGAAAAAAAATCGATGCTTTAACAACGGTTGCTTCTGCATTTACGGTATCAGATGCTGAGATTAAACAATCGGCACAAGAAGCCGTTAAGTGGATGGATGAGAACAATCAAGTGTGTTCGCTTGATTCTAAGCAAAAAGACATGCGCGAGTATGCTGAGCGTTTAGAACGCATTTTTGGTCCTTATAAAAACTATGATGGATTAAATTTAAATTACAAAGTGTATTATGTAACTGATATCAACGCATTCGCTTGTGCGGATGGGAGTATTCGCGTATTTTCTTCGTTGATGGATATTATGTCAGATGACGAGTTATTAGCCATTATAGGACATGAAATTGGGCATGTGAAGTTAGAACATACATTAAATGCATATAAGCAAATTTTAATCGCTGAAGGTGCTGTTAAGTTTGTTGGTTCTACAAAAGGAACTGCCGCAGATTTGATGAATTCCAATTTAGGAGGAATGGCTGAAAAATTTATGAGCGCTTCTTTTTCGCGTAAACAAGAGACGGATTCAGATGATTATTCCTATAAGTTTTTGGTTGCAAATGGAAAGAATCCACAAGCTTTAGCTGATGGGTTTCAGAAATTTGCAGATATGGAAAAAGAGTATGGCGCAGATAAATCTTTAGGAGCTAAGATGTCTTCAAGTCACCCCGATAGTGAAAAACGCGTGAAACGCGTAGAAGACAAAATTAAAAAAGGAGATAAAAAGTAATTTTTATTAAATAGAACTCATCTTGACTTTTTTGCTTGAAGAGATAGTCAAGATGAGTTCATAGATAAAAGGGTAGTTTTAATTGAAACTGCCCTTTTTTCGTTTGATCCATCGTATGAAGTTTTCATCTCATCCCATCGAAAAGTCAAAATAAAGTTAAATCTAAAATCTTTAGGTCTTGTATTTAAGACATTTAGTCGTAGAGTTTTTATATTTCACCTTTTAGAAGTAAAAGGTATAAGGTGTTTTAGCAAATTAAACAGCTAATTTTTAAAAAATAACGCAATGTATTGCGAATAGATTGTTTTCTGCAAACCAATGGGATTCACTATCTTTGTCTATAATTTTGACTAAAAAAGACAGATTATGTTAGATATAAAAGCAGTTAGAGAAGATTTTCCGATCCTGAAGCAACAGGTAAACGGAAAACCCTTAGTATATTTTGATAATGCTGCTACAGCTCAAAAACCCAAAGTGGTAGAAGAAGCGATCAAAACATATTACGATACAATTAATGCAAATATTCATCGAGGTGTTCATACGTTGAGTCAATTGGCAACAGATGCATATGAAGAATCAAGAAAAAAAGTACAGAAGCACCTCAATGCAAAAGAAGATAAAGAGATCATCTTTACCCCGGGAACTACGTTTGGAATCAATTTAGTGGCCAGTGGTTTTGGTGCTTTGTTGCAACCTGGAGATGAAGTGGTGATTTCCGCTTTAGAACACCACTCGAATATTGTGCCTTGGCAATTTGCCTGTGAACGTTCAGGAGCTACGTTAAAAGTAATTCCCATGAACCAAAAAGGCGAGTTGATCATGGAGGCTTACGAGGCTTTGTTGTCTACAAATACAAAAGTAGTGGCAGTCTCTCATATTTCTAATGCCCTTGGAACGATTAATCCAATTAAAGACATCATCGCTAAGGCGCATGCAGTTGGTGCAGCGGTGTTGATTGATGGTGCACAAGCTACACCCCATATTAAACCAGATGTACAGGATTTAGACTGTGATTTTTACGTATTTTCAGGACATAAAGTATGTGGACCTACGGGTACAGGAGTATTATATGGAAAAGAGGCTTGGTTGAATAAACTTCCTCCATATCAAGGAGGGGGTGAGATGATTAAGACCGTGACCTTTGAAAAGACCACCTATGCTTGCTTACCTCATAAATTTGAGGCAGGTACGCCAAATATCGCTGGGGGAATTGTTTTAGGTTATGCGTTGGATTATTTAAATCAATTGGGATTTGACAATATCCAAGCCTATGAACACGAACTTTTGATGTATGGCACAAAGCGCTTATTGGAAATTGAAGGTTTGCGTATTGTGGGAACAGCAGCGAATAAAACATCCGTGATTTCCTTTAATATTGAAGGATTACATCCGTATGACATTGGTGTAATTGTCGATAAATTGGGGGTTGCTGTTCGTACAGGACATCACTGTACACAGCCTATTATGGATTTCTTTGGAATTCCTGGTACAATTAGAGCATCCTTTAGTTTTTACAATACCAAAGAAGAAATTGACATTTTAGTGGAGGCGGTGCGCAAAGCGCAACAAATGCTTTCCTAATTCAACATAGAAATTACGAGAATATGACTATAAGAGAAGCACAAGAAGAAATCATGGATGAATTCTCCATGTTTGAAGATTGGATGCAACGTTATGAATACATCATCGAACTAGGAAAAACACTTCCAATCATTGATGCCAAGTATCAAGTTGAAGAAAACTTGATTAAAGGTTGCCAATCTCAAGTGTGGCTACACGCTGAAAATAAAGACGGAAAAGTTGTATTTACTGCGAATAGCGATGCTATTTTAACAAAGGGAATCATTGCCATTTTAATTCGTGTTTTTTCTAATCAAAAACCAGCAGATATCGTAGAAGCAGATTTGTCTTTTATCGATGAAATTGGTTTGAAAGAACATTTATCACCAACACGTGCTAATGGTTTAGTTTCAATGATTAAACAAATTCGCATGTATGCTTTGGCTTTTCAAGCCCAATAATTTTAATTCAAAGAAAGAGTTTTAGTATGGAAGAAATAGACGTACAACAATTAGGAGAGAATATCGTAAGAATATTAAAAACAATTTACGATCCAGAAATTCCGGTAGATATTTATGAATTAGGGTTGATTTACGACGTATTTGTCAATGAAACCCATGATGTTAAAATATTGATGACCCTTACGTCACCAAACTGTCCTGTGGCAGAAACATTGCCTATGGAGGTAGAGGAGAAGGTAAAATCGATTGATAACGTTAATAACGTTGAAATTGAACTAACATTTGAACCTGCTTGGTCTAAGGATTTAATGAGTGAAGAAGCACAATTAGAGTTGGGACTACTGTAATATGGAAGGAGAAATTGTAAATAAAGTAGCCAATAGCGCGTTGAAAATCTTTGATTTGGAGGATATGTATCCAACAAACCCAAGGATGGAAGTAGACATTGCACAATGGCTATACGAAGGCTTTGTCTTGCGTGAAAAAGACTTTAGAGCGGCTTTAAAAGAAATTGATTGGAGCAGTTATCAAGACGCTTATGTCGGATTGTATTGCTCTACTGATGCAATTTTACCGGGTTGGGCCTATATGCTTTTAACGAGTTATTTACAACCTGTGGCAAAACGCGTATTTCTGGGTGATAAAAACCATTTGGAAAAGTCAATTTACCAAGAGCTATTATTTGCTATAGATTACAGTGAGTACCAGGATTTACCTGTGATTATCAAAGGTTGCTCGAAGAAGGCTATCCCAGAGGAGGCCTATGTTTTAGCGACTCAATTGATGATGAATACCGCGCGTTCGGTAATGTTTGGTGAAGCTTGTTCAGCTGTTCCTGTTTACAAACGTTTAGCAAAAAAGTGATTTTTTTTTGTGTTTTCCGTGCATTATTGTTATTTTCGTGTTAAAATAACAGAATTATGAAAAAATTTTTGCTTAGCATTGCTGCTGTGTTTATGTTGTATTCCGCACAAGCTCAGGAAGCTGAAGGTACTGAAGTGCAAAAAAATTGGACTTCAAAAGGGAATTTTGCACTTATTGCAAATCAATCTAGTTTTTCAAATTGGCAAGCAGGTGGGGACAATAACCTTGCTGGAAATGTAAACTTGAATTACGATTTGAACTACAAAAAAGAAGGCTGGACTTGGGACAACAAATTTCAAGTTAGTTATGGTCTAACAAAGTTGAAAGGGGAAAAAGAAAAGAAAACGGATGACCGTTTGGAAATCACCTCTTTACTTGGTAAGCAAATGACAGAAAAATGGTACTATTCATTATTCATGAACTTTAAGACACAGATGGATTCTGGTTGGGATAAAGACGGGAATAAGAATACGCACTTTATGTCACCTGCTTATTTGCAAATAGGACCTGGTTTATTGTGGAAACACGATGACAACCTAAAAGTAAACATTGCGCCAGCAACCTCTCGTTTTATCATGGTTCACAAGCATTTTACTGAATTTGGAGATGCTTTTGGGGTAGAAAAAGGTAAAACAATGGAGTACCAACTGGGGATGGCAGTTAATGGATACTACAAATTTAATCCAATGGAAAATGTTTCTATTGAGAATATCTTAAACCTGTATTCTAACTATTTAGAAAAACCAGAAAACGTGGTATTAGATTATCAATTGAATGTTGTTTTGAAAGTAAACAAGTATTTATCTACAAATGTGACTTTCCAAGCAATTTACGATGATAAAGCATACCAAGGATTCCAATTACGCGAAATGGTTGGTTTAGGAGTAAACTATACGTTTTAATTGTAGATTTTACAAGAATAGAAAAAGGGCTGTCTCTTCGAGATAGCCCTTTTTTAGTTTCAAAATGTTTTTTTATCAAACATAAAGGGATAAAATCTAAAGCCTCTATCTCGCATTTTTCACCTAGAGTAGGCATATTGCCATTCGTTTCTATCAAATTGATTTTTTATTAATTTTATGAAAAAAATGTAAAGTTTAAAATTATAAAAAATACAAGTATTTGTTTTTTGAGTTTTTTTACATAAATTCACTTGAGTTTTTAACTAAAAATAACTAATTATGAGAAAAATATTGTTACTTTTATTTTTGTTGCTCTGCTCCAGTGGAAGTTATGCGCAGATGATTAACGATTTTGAACAAGGTTTTACCTCTATTCCGCTGAACTCTGCGGTATATCGAAATCAAAATAACATTGCATTTAATGTTGTTGAATGCAATATCGGCGCTACTTTTGGCAGTGTTTTTACTCCACCTAGTCTTTTGAATAACGCCGCAGCAAAAGCGTCTATTATGACTGCAATTAATGAGCCTATTCTGAGCAGTTATGGTATTGCTTATCCTTGTGTTGGACCGAATGGGGGCAAATATTCCCTTCGTTTAAATAATCAAGGAGGAGGACAAGACATTACCTCCTATACCCAAACCTTTAGACCGACGTCCAAATACCTCAGCTTTGATTATTTGGCGGTTTTAAACTCTCCACATATTACACAAGATGATGTACAGCCTTTCTTTACTGTCCGTTTATTGGACGTCAATAATAATATTATATCTTCCGTTCCTTTTTGTGCCAAAGCTTCATTAAACGATTTGATTTTGACCAAAGTCAACAATCATCTTTTTTATACGGAAGATTTTTATTGTCAAACCATTGTAATTCCTGAAGAATACGTAAACAGAAAAGATATCAAAGTTCAGTTTGTGATTGCAGATTGCGGATGGGGTGGAGATGTAGGAGTTGTGTACTTAGATAATATCCGAATGGGGGATCCTTGCAATGAATCTCAATTTGGATTTATAGATTTAAATCCAAATGATAATGTTTGCAACCCAGAAAAAGTGACGATTACAGGAACTTATAATGCTCCTCTTGGTACTACCTACACGAGTTCAAATATAAAGATACTAGATAGTAATGGAAATCCCGTTTTTATTAATCCTTCAAATATTACATTAAATCATTTTAGTGGTGGGACATTTAGTTATTCGATAGCATTTCCTAATTTACTTCCTCGTGGAAGATATGAGGTGAAAGTAGAAGCTGTGTTTACTAATACCATTGGTTATACCTACCTTTTAGAAGCTGAGTCTACTAACGAAGGAGCAGATATTAGCGTTACTGATCCAGGGCCGTTAACTCTTGCTATTGCGCATGATCCATATTGGGGAATGACTCCAGGTGGATCTGGCTTTGTGAGATGGGACGATGCAGGAGGTCCATATACTGTTGAATACGTTTATGATGGATACTGTTGTTTAGGTGCCTATTTTCCATCTTTAGTCACTGGACAGATCTATAGCATTCAAGTTAATGAACCTTATCTATCACATAATGCAGCTCCAATAATTGCGGTTCTTGGAGCTAAATGCATGCGAATTAGAGTAAAAGCATCTTGTACAGAATGGAGTACTTGGTGTTGTATCTCAACTCATAGCTGGAAAGATGGAGGGTATGATCCTAGAGATCCTACAGATCCTTTTAACATCTGCTTAGATGAAATTGATTTAAATAACCTTAGTCCAGAGGAAAATTTTGTTGCATATCCGAACCCCGTAAGCGGTACTATTTCCATTCGAAATACGAATGCTACGCAGTTTACAATTTACGATTTAGGTCAAAGGGTTGTGAAGCAAGTTGAAGTAAAAGTGAAACAAGAAGAGATTAAAATGGACCTATCTGATTTGAAAAAAGGGATGTATATTTTAAAAACAAATCAAGGCGAAGAAATAAAGATATTGAAAGACTAAATAAACAAAAAAAGCGGGCTTGATGAGAGACCGCTTTTTTCATTACAATAAATCGAGGTTTTGCTGTATCGCTTGTTCTCTAACTGTTGTCGGCCATAAACTAACCTGTACTTCTCCTATGTGCTTTTTTCGCAAGAGAAACATACACAAGCGCGATTGACCGATTCCTCCGCCAATACTTAAAGGCACTTGATCCTGTAACACCAATTGATGGTAGAGTAAATTTGTTCGACTTGTGGTGTTTGTCAGTTCCAACTGATGTTGTAGGGTCGTTTTGTCTACGCGTATTCCCATGGAACTCAACTCAACTGCTTGTTCCAATACCGGATGCCAAACGAGTAAATCGCCGTTAAGCCCTTTATATTCATCTTCTGTAGCCGTACTCCAATCATCGTAATCTGAGGCGCGACTATCATGAGGTTGTCCATCGGATAATGGATGACCGACGCCAATAATAAAAACGGCTTTATGCGCTTTGACGATGGCTTGTTCTCTTTCTTTCGGACTTAAGGTCGGGTAGAGCTGCAAGAGTTGTTCTGCCTGAATAAAGGAAATTGCTTCGGGAAGTATGGGGGCAATCTGAAGCTCTTGCCAAACAATCGCTTCCGTTTCCCTTAGTGCTTGGTAGATCTGGCGCACAACGGCTTTCAAATAGCTTAAACAACGGTTGTGTGGTGCTATTCTCAATTCCCAATCCCACTGATCAACATAAATGGAGTGAATGGGGCTATACGCTTCATCGGCACGTATGGCACGCATATCGGTGAGAATTCCCTCATAAAGCGGTAATTCTAGCTCTTGCAAGCGAATTCGCTTCCATTTGGCTAAAGAGTGTACAATTACGGCATTAGAGGATAAGAATTTTACAGGAAAAGAAACTGCTTTTTCAACGCCATTTAAGTCATCATTAATTCCGGTCCCCTCAGCAACGAGCATAGGAGATGAAATAGGATACAAATTTAGTGCTTCGCTTAGTTTTGCAGCAAAGCTTTGTTTAATTAAGGCAATTGATTTCTCGGTCTGTAAAATTTCTTTTTTACGCATAATAGTACCAGTTATAAAGTTATAGAATAAAAAAAGGCCCCTCGAATGAGGAGCCTTGAAACGTTGAATAAATAATATAAATATTAGCCTATTCTCAATCCATAGTAATTCCCCTTCGAAGTGCAGATGCAATTCAAATTTGAAGAGAAATTAGTATTAGTTAAGATTGATATAAGCATAACGAAATGGCGTTTGATTAACGGAAGAATAAAAGTAGTAAATTTTATCTTAGCTGTGTTCTAAAATAAAAGTTAAATTTTATCTTCTTCATTTTCAATTAAATGGTCGAAATCTGGATACAAGAAATTGTTGTAAGGGAATCGAGTGATGTGAATTTGACGAACGGTCTCGTACACTTTTTTTCTAAATTCCTCAAAGTTTTCCTTGTTCGTTGCCGAGATGAAAATAGCGTTTTCTGCTCCTACTTTATTCATCCATGTTTTTTTCCATTCTTCAATTGAATAGTGACGCGAGGTGCGTTCTGTCATTAAATCATCTTCAGCAATCACTTCTGGATGGTAGGCATCAATCTTGTTAAATACCATGATGGTTGGCTTATCATCACTTTTGATGTCTTTGAGAATATCATTGACAGAGGCAATGTGATCTTCAAAATCATGGTGGGAGATATCTACTACATGCAAGAGTAAATCCGCTTCTCTAACCTCATCTAGTGTACTTTTAAACGACTCAACCAATTGGGTTGGAAGCTTGCGAATAAACCCAACCGTATCGGAAAGAAGGAAAGGCAAATTGCCAATGACAATTTTTCGAACGGTAGTATCTAAAGTGGCAAATAATTTATTTTCAACGAAAACTTCGCTTTTTCCGATGGCATTCATTAAGGTTGATTTTCCCACGTTGGTATATCCAACAAGGGCCACGCGAACCATAGCACCACGGTTGCTGCGTTGAGAAGCCATTTGCTTGTCAATGACCTTTAATTTTTCACGCAACAAGGTAATTCTATCGCGAACGATACGTCTATCAGTTTCTATTTCTGTCTCTCCAGGACCACGCATCCCAATACCTCCACGTTGTCTTTCTAAGTGTGTCCACATACCTGATAGACGAGGAAGTAAGTATTGAAACTGAGCGAGTTCTACCTGCGTTCTCGCGTATGAAGTTTGTGCGCGCTGAGCGAAAATGTCTAAAATTAAGTTCGTTCGATCCAAGACTTTGCAGTCGAGCATTCGAGTAATGTTCTTTTGCTGACCTGGTGAAAGTTCATCATCAAATATTACCGTGTGAATATCGTGTTCGACAATATAAGATTTAATCTCCTCCATTTTCCCCGTTCCCAAGAAGGTTTTTGCATTGGGTTGATCTAATTTTTGACTAAAACGCTTGTGTACTTCTCCACCTGCTGTAATAGTTAAAAACTCTAATTCATCCAAGTACTCATTTAACTTCGCTTCATCTTGATCTCTATTGATAATACCTACAATAACAGATCTTTCAAAATTTATTTCTTCTCTTTCAATCATATAACTATTGTCTATGTAGACAAAATTAGTAAAAAAATATGGGTTGATGCTTTTGTCAAGCAATAGTTTGTCGATGAAAGTGGGGAGGAAGCTTTTAAAAAAAGGAGATAGAGCGTTTTTTTTTATAGAGCATTGATCAATCAAAAAAGCGTATAGTGTTAATAAAATAGAGGGTTTTATTTGGTTTTTGTCTTTCTGTTGGTAACGAAAATTAGATTATAATTATAATGAGTTGAGATATTGGGTATTTTTTATTTAAAAAAAGATAATAATATGATTTGTATTAATTTATGTTTTGTTAATATTAATATAAAAAAAATTATATATTTGACAGTAACTAACCTAAAACGAATACACATGAAAAGAATTACAGTGCTTTTCTTCTTCTTGTTGAGTGTATATTTCACTTACGGGCAAGAAGTAACGATTGGCACAGGTACGATTGCTCAAGAGCATCCTCTGTCTAGCTATTTCGGTTTTCAGCGCTCTGCAGCCTTATATACGGCTGCTGAGATTAATCAAACCGGTTTTATTAATAAGCTAGCATGGGATATCGGGAAGATGGGTGATAGTAGACCTGTGAAGATATATTTAAAATTAGTAGAAGCGGATACTTTAGTCGCTGCTAATTGGTCGACATTGACTACTGGAGCAACTTTAGTTTATAATGGAACTTTTAGTCCCAAAAATACAATCGGTTATCGTACCATTAATTTGGATCGAAGTTTTAATTATGCAGACAGAACTAAAAACGTATTGGTTTTAGTAGAAACGAATGCAGGCCGTGCAGGAATTGATGATGCGGAAGGATTAAAAATTAAGGCGTCGACAAGTGTGAAGCAACATTTAACTCTTGGAGTAGATAATATCAATACGCCAGGGAATTTATCTTTTGTTTCGAGTAGACCAAATATCAAGGTGACTTTTGGTCCTGAAATTAGTTGTTACGGCATCCATGCTGTAAAAGATACTGTAAAAGCGAGAAGTATAAGTTTTACGATTACTTCTCAAACAACAACAACTTCGTTTTCTTATGAAATTAGAACACAAGGATTACCTGGTTCGGGAAATACAGGTTTAGTAGCATCTGGAACAATCACAGATATGAGCACAAGTCCATTTGTAGTTAGAGGATTGACTCAGCTTACGGACTATGTCTTATATGTTCGCGCAACTTGTGCGAATAATCAAAACTCATTGTACAGTGAAGGTTTAGAATTTACGACTCCTGAAGATCTTGTTGTACTGCCAGCTGCAGAGGATTTTGAAGGGGAGGAACATTTTTATTACACCAACGATACCAATAATAAATGGTACATCGGAAGTGCAGTAAACAATGGAGGAACAAAGTCTCTATACATTAGTAAAGATGGAGGAAATACAAATACATATAATAATGTAGGTGTACAAGTTTCACATGCATTTATGAATATTCAAATTCCAGAAGGAGCTGAAGATTTAAAAGTTAGTTTTGATTGGCGTTGTTTAGGACAAAGTGGGTTAAAAGATTATCTTAGAGTATGGCTCGTTCCTGCGAGTTTTACGCCAACAGTTAGAGCGCAGATTACACCCAATGCCACAAGAGTGCAGATTGGCAGAGGTCAATATTATGATAATGCTGTTTTCTTAAGAGAAAATGCATCCGTTCATGTTGCTCCATTTGCAGGACAAAAAATGCGTCTTGTTTTTGAATGGAAACAAGATTCAAGCGGCGGAGAAGATCCACCTCCAGCTATTGATAATATAGCGATTAAACCTTATTTCTGTAAGAAAGTTGATCTGAATACGATTCAGGTATCTGATATTACATCTACAGGAGGAAAGATTGCCTGGGCTGCAACCAATGCAGAATCCTATGATTTGTTTATACAAGAAAAACCAGGAATACCTGGAGAGCCTGGGGTTACTACAAATGGTATTCTTCCAGATACAGGTACGATTCGCACAGCGATTAGAACAACCAACACAACACATACGTTTACAGGTCTAAACCCTGGAACACAGTATTTAGTGTGGGTACGTACAAATTGTACAGCTACAAACGCAGGGATTTGGGAAGGACCAAAAATATTGGCTACTGATATGGTACTCGAAGATTTACCGTATAGCGAAGATTTTGAAGGGACGACAAATTTTGAATATAAAAAGAATGATTCAAAAAATAAATGGTTCGTTGGATCAGCCGTGAACAACGGTGGATCGAAGGCGTTGTATATTAGTGAGAATTACGGAGAAACAAATACCTATAACGTTACTGGAGCTCAGGTTTCTCATGTTTATAAGGATTTTAGAATCCCGACAGGTACACAAGAGGTAAAAGTGAATTTTGATTGGCGTTGTGTAGGAGAAGGGACCATTTCAGATTATTTTAGAGTATGGGTAGTACCTCAAAATTACATACCGTCTATAGGAACGCAAATTGCTGTCGGTACAAATAGAATTCGATTAGGCAACGCACAGTTTAATGGAAGAGACACGTTTAAAACGGAAGATATCATTTTTGATGCGACAGCTTATGCGGGTCAAAATATGCGCTTGGTTTTTGAATGGAGACAAGATAACGCCAATGGTAATCAACCACCTGTGGCGATTGATAATCTAAAAGTCACAGCCAAGAATTGTATTGCACCAACAAACTTTAGAGTGGTTGAGACACGTGGGACTTCGGTACAAGTAGCTTGGACTCGCGTTCCAAGACAGAATAAATTTGAAATTTACTATTCAACTCAGGATACTCCTCCAGGAGAAACGGTTACAGGATCGATTATTACGACTCAAAATCCGTATACAATAACAGGATTAACTGCTAGAACAAATTATTTTGTTTGGATTAGAACGGTTTGTGGGGATAATAATAGAAGTTTCTGGGTGCCATTGAAGTTTAATTCGGGGCAAATTCCAGCAGAGATGCCTTATGTTGAAGATTTTGAAGGCGCAATGGAATGGGATTTTATTGAGCCAGTCACTAAAGTTTTAAATGAATGGGTAGTTGGTACAGCGGTAAATAATGGAGGTGCTAGTTCGCTTTATATTACGAATAACGGAGGAGCAACTAATACATATGATATTACTGAGGCTACGGTAGTACATGCTTATCGCGATATTGCGGTGCCAATGGGCACAGCTGAAACCAATATAAGTTTTGATTGGCGTTGTGTAGGAGAAGGTGCAACAACGAGACGCGATTATTTTAAAGTGTGGTTAGTTCCAGGTTCTTTTATGCCAATAGAAGGACAGCAAATTACGGCAGCAACAGATCGTATTCAAGTAGGAGGGATGTTTAATTTACAAGCCAACTTTACTACTTTCTTGATTCAGGATCTTGATTTAATTGCCTTTCAAGGAAGGGTGATGCGCTTGGTTTTTGAATGGAGACAAGATGCAACTGGAGGGGAACAACCACCAGCTGCTATCGACAATATAAAAATTGAAAAAGGCAATTGTCCAAAGGTGAGAAATCTTCAAGCAGAAGCGGTAGAGGATGCATCACCGCAAAGTGCCTTGTTAACTTGGGACGCGTTTGGTACTGAAACACAATGGGAAGTTATTATTTTTGAATTAGAGAACCCTATAGTTCCAAATAATACAACACCAGGAGGAATTATTGTCAATCAAACGAGTTATCTTTTCGTCGATCCAGATCCGACAAATCCAGCTGAGCGTTTCTATAAGTTCTATGTTCGACCACTTTGTACGGGGAATGGAAATGACAAAAAATGGACTGGACCAGGTGTTGTCTCTTTTATTCCACCTCCAGGCTGCACGAAAGTAAAAGCAGAGATTGAGTTTGAGGGGCTTGAAGGACTTGAGCCCAATGAAAAAGGGGAGTATATCATTTGTGAGAAGGGATCGTTTAATTTTAAATTAGAGGCTTCTTACTATGACATTAAGAAAACAAATGAATATAAAGTAGAACCTATTGAATATAAACCACCTTTCCCTTTCAAAGGAGGAGATGCGATTCAAATTAATGCCGATGATATATGGTCAAATGTGATTGATTTGGGATTTGAATTTTGTTTTTATGGCAATCAATATAGAAAGATATTGATTAATACGAATGGAACGATTAGTTTTAGTATTCAAGGTGTGGTGCCAGGGGGAGTTTATGCTCCTGGATCTTTTGCTGCATATGAACCAGTTTCTCCTGTTCCAAGTAATCCAGGTGGAAATCGTGGACCTACTCTAAATTCTATTATGGGGGTATTTCAAGATACAGATCCAAGTACGCCACTTCGTTCTCCTGCAAGTCGCTCAATCAATTACCAAATTATGGGTAAATCCCCTTGTAGAACACTAGTATTTAATGTGTATCAATTGGGAATGTTTGGTTGTGGTTATGATCCAAATGATATTGAAGGTAGTACGCAAACTTCTCAAATCGTGATGTATGAAGGGTCAAATATTATTGAAGTTTATGTAAAAAATAGAAGTGCAGCTTGTGATAGATGGCAAGGAAATGCTATTATTGGACTTCAAAATGCAGATGCGACGAAAGGAATTACGCCTCCAGGACGCAATACAGGTCGTTGGTCTGCTCAAAATGAAGCTTGGCGCTTTACTCCTGATGGAGCTTCGACAGCTGAATTCTTATGGGAGAAAAACGATGAGTTTTTCTCTACAGAGACTACAATTGATGTTGAAGTTAGTGAAACAGTAAAATATACGGCTAAAGCCATCTATCAAATTTGTGGAGAGGAAGAAACGGTGATGACGAAAGAGTTTATTTTCTTAAAAGAAGATTTTGAAATAGGTAAAGTAGCCGATTTAAAAGATTGTACCAGAAAACCAGGGGAAGAAAATATCTTTGATTTGAAAGATACGTATGCTGAAATTTTTGGAAATCTTGATCCGTCGAGATATGATTTAACCTTTTTTGAAACAGAAGAAGATAGAGATGCTGATAAGAATGTTTTAAAGGAGATTATTAAATACAAGGGAGCTAGTAAACCAATCTTTATTAAATTGAAGAATAAACTTACAGGATGTATAGAATATCAATCATTTAAATTGGGAGTAAACGAGCCATTAGAAGTAACTATTTTAAAAGATCAAACGGTATGTGGTTCCTATTTACTGCCTAAATTAGAGAAAGGAGAAGCTTATTATACTAAGCCTTATGGAGAAGGAACAAAATATGAAGGAGGTAGTATATTCAGCGAGCTTGGGGTTCACGATATTTATATTTATAAAGAATCGAAAGGGCTAACAGAAGAGGGAGAAGAGATTGAAGAGGGAGAAGGAAATGGATGTTATGGACAATCGCAATTCGTTTTAGAAATTGTTGAACAGCCCGTTGCGGACCAAATAGCAGATATGGTATTGACCTGTGAGATTTATCAATTACCAGAATTGTCTAAGTATAATAAATACTATACTTTGCCAAATGGAGAAGGAGAAGAGTTACCAGCGGGAATGCCAATCTATGAACCACAGACGATTTATATTTTTGCAACTAATGAAGGTAAAAAAGGAGCTGTTTGTGTGGATCAAAGTAGTTTTACCGTTGAATTTGATGAGTGTCCAATTCCGAAGGGAATTTCACCAAATGGAGATGGTGTCAATGATTCCTTTGATTTGAGTGGTTATGGAGTTTCGAAGATTCAAATTTTTAACCGTAATGGTGTGGAGGTTTACTCGAAAGGTATGTATCAAAAAGAATGGGCTGGTCAAGATAAATCGGGTAATAAATTACCATCAGGAACGTATTATTACATCATCATTTCTAATGGAGCACAACGCACAGGTTGGGTACAACTTAATTATTAATACAAACAAACAACTGTGTGATTTTACACACAGTTGTTTCTAAAAAAATAATCGTATATGAAAAGAATATATTTAGCATTAGGAGTACTGAGTTTACTTAGCGGCCTTGACGTTCAAGCCCAACAGAACCCTCAATACACCCAGTATATGTACAACATGAGTGTTGTGAATCCCGCTTATGCAGGATCTAAAGATGCGGTGTCTATGGGAGCTTTGTACCGCAAACAATGGGCGGGATTTGATGGAGCACCAGAAACAGGAACTTTTTTCATCAACAGTCGAGTTGGTAAAAAAGTGGGTGTTGGGTTGTCTTTTATCAATGACCGCATCGGACCGGTTACAGAGAATAACATCTATGGAGATTTTTCTTATACTTTAGAGTTGGGAGGAGCACACAAATTGGCTTTGGGGATAAAAGCAGGCGCAACGTTCCATAGTGCTGATTTATTTTCAGAAGTTGGAAATGGTTATACGATCGATCCGAATGACCCTGCTTTTGGCGAGGACAGCAAATCGACGTTATTCAATGCGGGTATTGGAGCCTACTACTATACAGATAAGTATTTTATCGGTTTAGGAGTACCAAACCTAATCAAAGAATACTATTTGAACTACGATGGGAAGAACTTTGGTCAACGCGAGATTCACATGTACTTGAATGGAGGATATGTATTTGATTTAGATCAGGACTGGAAATTAAAACCTTCTACGATGATTAAATACGCGATGAATTCACCAGTTTCTTTTGATTTGAATGTGAACGTGATGTATTTGAACAAGATTGAGGCAGGAGTTAGCTACCGTTTAGAAGATGCAGTAGGTGGTATGATCAACTACCGCGTTACACCCCAACTACGCGTTGGATATGCTTATGATTACATCACTTCGGACATCAACAAAGTAGCCAAAGGTTCTCACGAGTTTATGGTATTATACGACATTTTCTTGTCTAAGAAAGTTTCTAGTTCCTCACGTTATTTCTAATCGAATAAAAAGCAAAGAATGAAAATAAGAAAGGTTTATTTAGCGCTGTTATTAAGTGGTTTTTTGGCGACTCAGAGTATGTTTGCTCAAGAGCCAGTAAAAACCCCTTTAGAGATTGCCAATGAACACTACAACCGCTACGAATTTGTCGATGCGGCTAAAGTGTATCAGAAGTTAATCCGCGGAGCTAAGACAGATAATTATATTTATTTACAATTAGCAGATTGTTATTACAATATCTTTAATACGGTAGAAGCAGCGAAGTACTATGGGAAAGCATTGGAGAAAGATCCGAGTTTAGATTCTGAGTTGTACTATCGCTATGCTCAGATGTTAAAGGCGAGTGGACGTTATGAGTCTTCCAATGCAGCGATGCGCAAATTTGCGGAGCTGAATCCGGAGGATCAACGCGCCATTTCTTTTATGCGCGAGCCGGATTATATTCCTCGCTTACGCGCTCAAGAGGAGTTGTTTACTTTTGAAGAGTCAGGGATCAATGACCGTCAAGGGAATGACTTTGGAGCGTTTTTAACAGTAGGAGATACGCTTTATTTTGCCTCTACGCGTAAAGGGAATAAATCAAAGAACAAATACGGATGGGACAACCAAGGTTACTTGGATATGTTTCAGGCGAAATACAAAAATGCAGAGGATCCTTTGTATGATGTAGAACCCGTATCGGAGTTGAACTCGAAGTATCACGATGGACCAGCGACTGTTACAGGTGATGGTCAGACGATGTACTTTGCTACGGAGAGTTTCCGCGCAGGGAAATACACGAAGAACAAAGCGAAGCTCGTAAAGTTAGGTAAGGTAAGTGTCTTCCGTGCAACGAAGAAAAAAGGGAAATGGACGGATTTTGAACCTGTACCTTTTAACGGCAGCGATTACTCGGTGAGTAACCCAAGTGTTAGCAAAGATGGTCGTGTGTTGTACTTTTCATCTGATATGCCAGGTACAATGGGAAGCACGGATATCTGGAAAGTAGACATCGATGAAGAAGGTAACTACGGTACTCCAGTGAATATGGGAAGTCAAATCAATACCGAAGGGAGAGAATCATTTCCATTTATCTCAGAGGAAGGGAAGTTGTATTTCGCTTCAGATTCCCGCAAGGGCTTTGGAGGATTGGATGTTTATGTGGTCGACTTGGCTATTCCCCAAGCAGAGCCTAAGAATTTAGGATCTCCGATTAATACGGCTAAAGACGATTTTGCTTTTTCATTTTATCCTGGGAAAGACATTGGATTTTTCTCTACGAACCGCATCGGACGCGATGATATTTACAAAGCGAAACCGGTTTGTAATACCGAGATGTACGTGACGGTAACACACAAAGACACCGGCAAGATCTTGACAGGCGCACGTGTAGATATTTACGACGATCGCAAGAACTTGGTCGAGACGAAGTTTACGGATCACCGCGGAATTGTGGAATACGTTGTGGATTGTGGGAAATTTTACCACTTACAAGTTGACATGGATGACTTTGAAGGCAAGTCAATAGAAGTTCCTTTGAACCGCAAAGGCGGTCGTCAATTAGTTAATGTTGGTTTAAGACCAATCGAAGTAATCGTAACGAAAGACGAGATTATCTTAGGAGATATTTACTTTGAATTTGACCGCTTCAACATCACGCAACAAGGGGCCTTGGAGTTGGATAAGTTGGTGAAAGTGATGAAGCGCAACCCACAGATGCGCATCAAAGTTGGTTCACATACGGATAACCGCGGAAGTGCAACCTACAACCAGAAGTTATCGGAGAATCGCGCAAAAACAACGGTACAATACGTATTGTCCAAAGGCATTGAGGCGTATCGTTTAGAATCTCAAGGTTATGGACCAAGTATGCCGAAGATTGATTGTAAAGCAAACTGTACAGAAGAAGAGCACGCCATCAACAGACGCAGTGAGTTTGTTATCTTGAAATAATAGAAGTTTTAAGTATTAAGTTAGTATATTTTAAGAAGTCCTTACCATTTTACATGGTAGGGGCTTTTTTTATTTGAATAAGAGAGTAGGGAAAAATGTTAAATGATTGAAATTCTGAGAACTTGTTTGAATTTGTGAAAAAAACTATATTTTAATTATTTTAGGGCTTATGTTTTATGATGATAGTTTTTTAACTTAAAAAAAAGAATATTGTGTCTCGTTTTATTTATTAATACGCTTGATTGCTAATAAAAATCCTTTATTGGTAAGGGTTTGAGGAGTCTGGAAAATCTTGTTTTGTTAATCTTTGTATAAAAAAATTCTATATTTGACGTTAACTAACTTAAAACTTAAAACGTATGAACAAAATTGCAGTGCTTTTCTGCTTCTTGCTGAGCGTATTTTTCACGTATGGGCAAGAGGTAGAAGTCGGCACAGGTACGGCTACTATGAGGCAGCCATTGAGCAGCTATCATGGCTATTCACGTTCTGCAGCACTTTATACATCTGCTGAGATTAACCAAGTAGGTTTTATCAATAAACTTGCATGGGATATTGGTGCTATTAAAGGAGAAAGACCTGTTAAAATCTACCTAAAAGAAGTAGAGTCCACAGCGTTAGTTGCTGGAAATTGGAGTTCTTTTATTCAAGGAGCAGCAGTTGTTTATGAGGGAAGGTTTACGCCTACCAGTGTTGGATTCAACACCATAGATTTGCATAATTCTTTTAACTATACAGGAGGTAATAAAAATCTATTAGTATTAGTTGAAACAAATTTTGGCGGTAACGGTAATGGTGATGGAATCAATGGTTTAGTTATTAAATCATCTGCAGCTACAAATATGCATTTTGAGGCCGGTGCGGATAATACTGCACCTACAATTAATCTTTCAGCAACAACAAATCGTCCTAATTTAAAGTTGACGTTTGGTCCTGAAATTACGTGTAAAATTCCAACAGCTATAACTATTACAGCGAATGAGGGTAATGCTTTTACCGTGAGTTGGACGGCTGCAGCCGGGGTAACAAACTATGATTTATATCTTGGAACAACGGCAGAAGCACCTGCGGCAGATGCTACGTTAGTCTCTGTTACTGGGACTTCACATCGATTTGAAGGGGTTACTCCTTTGACAACTTATTATGTATGGATGCGTTCACATTGTTCTGATACAGATCAAAGTTTTTGGGTTCAATTGCCAATTCGAACCAATCAAATAGCAGCCACTCTACCTTATATGGATGATTTTGAAGGAGCTGATAACTGGGATAAGAAAAGTAACATTGTTAATAAATGGGTTATTGGAACGGCTGTGAATAATGGCGGAACGAAAGCCTTATATATTTCTGAAGATGGTGGTGCGAATTATACCTATAATGTTAATGGTACTGGTGTTGCTCATGCATATCGCGATTTAGTTATACCTACTGGGACAACAGAAATTGCGGTTAACTTTGATTGGCGTTGTGTTGGAGAAGGTGGAACATGGGATTACTTTAGAGTATGGGCCGTTCCCGCTTCTTTCGAGCCGACAACAGGAGTTCAAATCACAGCAGCAGCAGATAGAATTCGATTGGGCCGATCAGAATATAATGCAAATACACAATTTCTGAGAGAGCAATTAGTGGTAAATGCTACTGCTTTTGCTGGTCAAAACATGCGTTTGGTATTTGAATGGAGACAAGATACGAGTGGTGGTACTCAACCTCCAGGGGCTATTGATAATTTAGAAGTTTCTGTTATTACTTGTTCTGCTCCAACTGCTTTGCAGTTGAATGCAATTACATCAACTACGGCTACAGTAGCATGGACAGCGGCAACTGGACAAACACAGTATGAGGTATATTATACAACAACAGCTGTGAATCCTGGGGCAACAGTTACAGGATCTGTCATTACAACTGACAATCCCTACACAATCATAGGTTTAGCACCGAATACACAATATTATGTTTGGGTGAGAACCGTTTGTAGTCCTACAGATAAGAGTTTCTGGGTGCAATTGCCAATTTTTACAGGGCAAGTTCCAGGTACTTTACCGTATAATGACGGTTTTGAAGGACAAGATAATTGGAATAAAGGAAGTAACTCAATTAATAAGTGGGTGGTAGGAACTGCTGCACAAAATGGTGGAGCAAAATCTTTGTATATTTCAAAAGATAATGGAACAACAAATACATATGATGTTAGTGTGTCAACTGTAGCGCATGCGTATCGTGATCTTACAATTCCTGCGGGAACAACAGATATTAGCATTGCTTTTGATTGGCGTTGTGTTGGTGAAGGAACGACGAATGATTATTTTAGAGTTTGGTTGGTTCCTACTACGTTTGTACCAACTGCTGGGACTCAAATCACAGCCGTAGCAAATCGAATCAAATTAGGTGCTGAATATAATGCAAATGATACGTTTAGAAGAACACAAATGATTCAAAATGCAGGAGTATTCGCTGGAGAAACTATGCGTTTGGTATTTGAATGGCGTCAAGATAGCAGTGTAGGTACTCAACCACCAGCAGCTATTGATAATGTTGAAGTAAGAGCGGTGACGTGTTATCCTCCAACAGATGTTAGAACAACTACTGCAACAGGAACTTCCATTACATTGGCATGGACTCCTGTGGCGGGACAAACACAGTATGAAGTGTATTATGCAACTACAGCAACAACTCCAGGTGAAACAGTTACTGGATCTGTAGTTACAACAGATAATCCGTATACAATTACTGGTTTAAATCCAAATACACAATATTATATTTGGGTTAGAACGGTTTGTAGTGCAACAGATAAAAGTTTCTGGGTACATTTACCTGCAATGACAGGTCAAATTCCTGCAGAAATGCCATATGAAGAAGATTTCGAAGGGGATAATAATTGGACGTTAATTAGTAACTCTATTAATAAATGGGTGGTTGGAACTGCTGTAAATAATGGCGGAACTCATTCGCTTTATGTGTCAAAAGATAATGGAGTAACAAATAGTTATAATAATGGAATAGTTACTGTTACGCACGCTTATAGAGATGTTATTGTACCTGCTGGAGTTAGTGCAGGAAGTCTTAGCTTTGATTGGCGTGCAAGTGGAGAATCTACCTTTGATTACTTGAGAGTATGGGTTGTATCTAATACTTTCAATCCTACAGTAGGACAACAAATAACTGCTGGAGTAAACCGTATTCAAATCGGTGAAAATTACAACAGACAAGAGACTTTTTCAAATGTTACTGAAGCAGTTGATTTACGAGCTTTTGCCGGTTCAACATTGCGCCTTGTTTTTGAATGGAGAAATGATGGTAGTGGTGGTACTGACCCTGCTGCTGCGGTTGATAATATTAACCTGCAAGTAGAAACATGCCCGCCAGTTACTGGATTAACAGCATGTGCGGCAAGTGAACACATCAATTTCGGATGGGATTCTCAACAAGGAATGACAGAGTGGGAAATTGCACTTGAAACAACGGATTTAGCAAACCCTGATCCTGCGAATATTTTGAGAGTTACTCAACCTGAATATACAGCTAATGGATTAACAGTAAATGAAACATATTATTTTTATGTACGCAATGTTTGTGAAGATGGTAAATTTAGTATGTGGAGAAAAATTGTAGTACGTACAAATAGTACTAGTATTTTAGATTCAAATCCATTTTGTGCAGGACCTGGAGGTATTATCTTCCCGAATAACAATAGAGATAATACTCCTGTAGAATTTCCTTTAGGAGACGGGCTTAGAATTGCGTGTTTAGGTTCAGTTCCATATCCTGTTTGGTATTTCTTGAAAATAGATACTGATGGAGATTTGGTATTTGATATTATACAAAGTACTTCTTTTGATGCGAATGGAGAAGCAAATGGAGATGTATTAGATGTTGACTTTGTAGCTTTTGGACCGTTTGATAATTTAGATGAAGCTTGTGCAGAATCAGTTTTAGGACCATGTCCTGCAGGTGTCAATTGTCCTAATAATACATCGACTACAAGTAATTATCCTGTTGGAAATATTGTTGATTGTAGTTATGATGGTAGAAATATTGAAACCATGACTATTAATGGTGCTCGTAGAGGTCAAATTTATGCTGTTCTAATTACTAACTTCGGAAGAAGACCTGGATTTATTAAATTAGCACAACGAAATGTTGGTGATCCTGATGCAGGTACGACAGATTGTAAATTCTTATGTGAAGTAGATTTAGGAGAAGATCAATATTTATGTTCAGGAAGTTCGTATGAAATTAAAGCTAAAATTTCTGCAGCTGGATCAACAGAAGATATGACTTATACTTGGTTTAAAGATGGAGAAATGCTTGATCCCGCTTTATTTAATACCAATAAATTAGTAGTTACAGAGTCTGGTACTTACCGTGTACGTGTTGAAAAAGATCTTTGTGAAGAAAATCCTGAAGATGAAGTAGTAATCACAATTTATGATCCAATTCGACTTACATTGCCGAAAAAGATTGAACTATGTGATATCGAAAATGTAGGTTATGCCATGTTTGAGGTGAAATCAATAGTAGAAGAAGCTATTGCTAGTCATTCAGAAGCACAAACGATTAAGCATAAATATTACCATACGTTGGCAGATTTTAATGCAAAAACCAATGCTTTTGAAATGGATGATTTATATCAATCTGCTGGAAATGAATCTATATTCGTTGAAGTTTATCGCGAGAAAAATGAAGAATGTAGGGGATATTTTGAAATTGCATTGAGCATTAAACCAACAGCTTACTTTAATGCAGAGTTCTCATATGATGGACCAATCTGTATTAATAATATTGAGGAATTGCCAATTACACCAGGTGCTGAATTTACTTTAGGAGGTTACTTTACTTATAAGACGATTAGTCATACAAATCCAAAAGATCCTAGTAAAGAACCTAAAGGAGGACTATCGCTGAATAGAGAAACAGGTGCTATTAATGTAGCGGCAAGTATTGCAGGAGTATATGAAGTAGAGTATTTCTATGGAGTGCCAAGTAATATGTGTGGAGAGCCTGTAAGTCATAAAGTGACAATTACTATCTTTGATCGTTTCGAAATTGCATTAGATGGAGATTGCTATGATGGTAAATACTACTTGAGAGTTATTGATGTGCTTGGTAATATTAAGAACGATCAAGCGAAGTTTACTTGGACTGGTCCTGCTGGATTTACTGCCGATACGCAAGAAATTGTGGTAAGTGAACAAGGAGATTACAGCGTTGTTATTGAGACAATTGATGGATGTTATGAAGAGCAAACAATAAGCTTAAAATCAGACGAGATTGATTGTTTAATCACAAGAGGTATTTCACCAAATGGCGATGGTAAAAACGATTATTTCGATCTTTCAAATTATAAAGTGAAGAGTTTCAAAGTATTTAATCGTAATGGAGGAGAAGTTTATGCTCATGGGTTAGGATATACTGTAGAATGGGCTGGTCAAGATAAATCTGGTAATAAACTACCATCAGGAACGTATTTCTACGTGATTGAAACGGTGCAGAAAACAATTACAGGTTGGGTACAAATTAATTATTAATACAAACAAACAACTGTGTGTGATCTTTCACGCACAGTTGTTTTACTACTATTTATAAAATTAAACCGTATATGAAAAGAATATATTTAACATTAGGAGTACTGAGTTTACTTAGCGGCCTTGACGTTCAAGCCCAACAGAACCCTCAATACACCCAGTATATGTACAACATGAGTGTTGTGAATCCCGCTTATGCAGGATCTAAAGATGCGGTGTCTATGGGAGCTTTGTACCGCAAACAATGGGCGGGATTTGATGGAGCACCAGAAACAGGAACTTTTTTCATCAACAGTCGAGTTGGTAAAAAAGTGGGTGTTGGGTTGTCTTTTATCAATGACCGCATCGGACCGGTTACAGAGAATAACATCTATGGAGATTTTTCTTATACTTTAGAGTTGGGAGGAGCACACAAATTGGCTTTGGGGATAAAAGCAGGCGCAACGTTCCATAGTGCTGATTTATTTTCAGAAGTTGGAAATGGTTATACGATCGATCCGAATGACCCTGCTTTTGGCGAGGACAGCAAATCGACGTTATTCAATGCGGGTATTGGAGCCTACTACTATACAGATAAGTATTTTATCGGTTTAGGAGTACCAAACCTAATCAAAGAATACTATTTGAACTACGATGGGAAGAACTTTGGTCAACGCGAGATTCACATGTACTTGAATGGAGGATATGTATTTGATTTAGATCAGGACTGGAAATTAAAACCTTCTACGATGATTAAATACGCGATGAATTCACCAGTTTCTTTTGATTTGAATGTGAACGTGATGTATTTGAACAAGATTGAGGCAGGAGTTAGCTACCGTTTAGAAGATGCAGTAGGTGGTATGATCAACTACCGCGTTACACCCCAACTACGCGTTGGATATGCTTATGATTACATCACTTCGGACATCAACAAAGTAGCCAAAGGTTCTCACGAGTTTATGGTATTATACGACATTTTCTTGTCTAAGAAAGTTTCTAGTTCCTCACGTTATTTCTAATCGAATAAAAAGCAAAGAATGAAAATAAGAAAGGTTTATTTAGCGCTGTTATTAAGTGGTTTTTTGGCGACTCAGAGTATGTTTGCTCAAGAGCCAGTAAAAACCCCTTTAGAGATTGCCAATGAACACTACAACCGCTACGAATTTGTCGATGCGGCTAAAGTGTATCAGAAGTTAATCCGCGGAGCTAAGACAGATAATTATATTTATTTACAATTAGCAGATTGTTATTACAATATCTTTAATACGGTAGAAGCAGCGAAGTACTATGGGAAAGCATTGGAGAAAGATCCGAGTTTAGATTCTGAGTTGTACTATCGCTATGCTCAGATGTTAAAGGCGAGTGGACGTTATGAGTCTTCCAATGCAGCGATGCGCAAATTTGCGGAGCTGAATCCGGAGGATCAACGCGCCATTTCTTTTATGCGCGAGCCGGATTATATTCCTCGCTTACGCGCTCAAGAGGAGTTGTTTACTTTTGAAGAGTCAGGGATCAATGACCGTCAAGGGAATGACTTTGGAGCGTTTTTAACAGTAGGAGATACGCTTTATTTTGCCTCTACGCGTAAAGGGAATAAATCAAAGAACAAATACGGATGGGACAACCAAGGTTACTTGGATATGTTTCAGGCGAAATACAAAAATGCAGAGGATCCTTTGTATGATGTAGAACCCGTATCGGAGTTGAACTCGAAGTATCACGATGGACCAGCGACTGTTACAGGTGATGGTCAGACGATGTACTTTGCTACGGAGAGTTTCCGCGCAGGGAAATACACGAAGAACAAAGCGAAGCTCGTAAAGTTAGGTAAGGTAAGTGTCTTCCGTGCAACGAAGAAAAAAGGGAAATGGACGGATTTTGAACCTGTACCTTTTAACGGCAGCGATTACTCGGTGAGTAACCCAAGTGTTAGCAAAGATGGTCGTGTGTTGTACTTTTCATCTGATATGCCAGGTACAATGGGAAGCACGGATATCTGGAAAGTAGACATCGATGAAGAAGGTAACTACGGTACTCCAGTGAATATGGGAAGTCAAATCAATACCGAAGGGAGAGAATCATTTCCATTTATCTCAGAGGAAGGGAAGTTGTATTTCGCTTCAGATTCCCGCAAGGGCTTTGGAGGATTGGATGTTTATGTGGTCGACTTGGCTATTCCCCAAGCAGAGCCTAAGAATTTAGGATCTCCGATTAATACGGCTAAAGACGATTTTGCTTTTTCATTTTATCCTGGGAAAGACATTGGATTTTTCTCTACGAACCGCATCGGACGCGATGATATTTACAAAGCGAAACCGGTTTGTAATACCGAGATGTACGTGACGGTAACACACAAAGACACCGGCAAGATCTTGACAGGCGCACGTGTAGATATTTACGACGATCGCAAGAACTTGGTCGAGACGAAGTTTACGGATCACCGCGGAATTGTGGAATACGTTGTGGATTGTGGGAAATTTTACCACTTACAAGTTGACATGGATGACTTTGAAGGCAAGTCAATAGAAGTTCCTTTGAACCGCAAAGGCGGTCGTCAATTAGTTAATGTTGGTTTAAGACCAATCGAAGTAATCGTAACGAAAGACGAGATTATCTTAGGAGATATTTACTTTGAATTTGACCGCTTCAACATCACGCAACAAGGGGCCTTGGAGTTGGATAAGTTGGTGAAAGTGATGAAGCGCAACCCACAGATGCGCATCAAAGTTGGTTCACATACGGATAACCGCGGAAGTGCAACCTACAACCAGAAGTTATCGGAGAATCGCGCAAAAACAACGGTACAATACGTATTGTCCAAAGGCATTGAGGCGTATCGTTTAGAATCTCAAGGTTATGGACCAAGTATGCCGAAGATTGATTGTAAAGCAAACTGTACAGAAGAAGAGCACGCCATCAACAGACGCAGTGAGTTTGTTATCTTGAAATAATTGAAAGATTTAAGTTTAGTATATTTTAAGAAGTCCTTACCATATCGGTAAGGGCTTTTTTTGTACCTTAGTTATAATTTGTTGGCACATTATTTGAAATAGAACAAGTGTTTAACTTAAACAGTAGAAAAAGATGAAGTTTTTATATTACAATATAATGGTCTTGTTGTTTGTGTTTGTCACACAAGCGCAAGCGCAAAATACAGTGGTAACTGCCCAGAGTTATGACATTAGTGATAACTTGGATTTACAGGCAGTTGCTTCTATTTTTGGGGATTCAAAAGATCTAGCAGACTTTGAATACCGCCTGAATGACCCTAGTCTGCGTATCAATAACCTCGATTTAAACAACGATGGTTATGTAGACTATCTCCGCGTGATTGAAGTAGTAGAAGGAAATGCCCATTTAATCGTTATTCAAGCCGTTTTAGGACGCGATATGTATCAAGATATTGCTACGATAGAAATCGAGAAAAATAAGCGCCGCAATCAAGTTTCCATGCAAATTGTCGGAAACAGCTATTTGTATGGTCCAAATTATATTTATGAACCAGTATACGTTGCAACACCTCCTGTATTTAGTTTATTCTGGGGAGTGTCGTATCGTCCTTATTACTCTTCGTGGTATTGGGGATATTATCCTTCGTACTACTCTTACTATTCGCCATATCCCACACCAACGTATATCGTACACGTGCACAACCACATCAACTACAACAACCGATATGTGTATACCAACAACTATTACAGTAGAAGCACAAGAACGATGTATAACGATGTGAGACGCGATTATTACGAGCGATCAAATCCCAATCGATCATTCTATGAAAGAAATAATGGATATTCAAACAGTCGTGAGTTAGCTAACTCCAGAAGTGCTTACGCAGAGGCTAGTAACAATTCGTATTCAAGAAGCAACAATTCATCTGCAACAAGTGGTTATACCCGTGATATTAATCGCGTAGACAATAACTATTCGAGAAGTTCATCCGCATCAAGCTCAGATAATTCCTATAAAAGAGGAGAAGCAGTAAATGGTTCAGGAGATGGAAGTAGTTCAAATTATTCTCGTAGTGGATATAGCAACAGTAGTGCGAATTCAAACTCAAACTCAAATTCCAACTATTCTCGTTCTAATTCATCTAGTTCGAATGCAAATACTAGTTCAAACTATTCGAGAAGTAATTCTTCAAGTTCATCGAATTCCAATTCCAGCAGTAGTAATCCAAACTATTCCCGCAGTTCATCTAGCTCAAGTTCGTCTAGATCTAACTCAAGCAGCAGTAGTCCAAGTTATTCACGTAGTTCGTCTAGTTACAATTCAGGAAGCAGTAGCCCAAGTTATTCACGTAGCTCGTCAAGCTATAGCTCAGGAAGTAGTAGTCCAAGCTATTCGCGCAGTTCGTCAAGCTCTAGTTCTAGTTCTAGAAGTAGTAGCAGTGGATCATCTTCCTCTTATTCAAGAAGTAGTAGATAATTAAATAGCATAAAAAAAGAGCAAGTCACCTTGCTCTTTTTTTTATTTGTAAATCTCGTTTAATAGTTTCGCTAAACGAAGACCTCCTTTCAACAATTGTTCTTCTACAGTATCTTTGAAATCAAAGTGGTAGCGATAGCTTAAATTTTCGTTTTCTTCCACGCTGTTGTAAAGTGTATTCGCAATAGAATAAGAATCGTAAATCCAATCAGCTAAACTTCCTTGAACCAAATTTTGGTTGTATGTTTTATCGTGAATATCTAAAACAGTAGCATATTCTGTATAGCTGTATTTGTCGAAATCAACCAGGGCAGAATCCCATAAACTATGTAAATTTGTCGGTTTTCTAAACCATTCAATTTTCACTCTGTTTCCACCTAAATCCTCTGATCTTCCAATGTGTAGTGGTTGATGAGCATCGCCGATGATGTGAATCAAGAAATACAATTTCTGTTGTTTTTCCTCTAAAGTAAGGGTGTTACTTTTTAATTCATCAATCAATAATAGCGCTCTTTTGTAAAGATTTTCATCGGTAGAATTGCTTAATTCTTGATCAAAAGCAAGGCGACTTAAATCACCAGGCATATTGACATAATGCCAACTATCAGCAAATTTCCAAGTAGGGTCCGATTTGATAAAATCAGGCCAATTTGCCCAATATGCCAACTGTTGATTGCCAATGATTTTCTTGAGTTCTTTTTTCGCTTTGTTGTTTAAGTTTCTTTCTGCTATCTCTGCAATGACGCGGTGTCCTGTTGTTCCCCAAGCGAAAATTGCCGTGGTTTGCAGCAAGCAAAAGGTCATTGCTAAAGCCAATAAAATTTTTTTCATCGTTTGTTTTATTAATTAAAAAGAGCCTTTAATTCTGTAGCATCGCTAGGTTTCATTTTCCCTGCCAATACTAAGCTCAATTGTTTTCTTCTCAAAGCCGCTTCAAAACGTTGGTGTTCTAATTCTGTTTCGGGAATTAATTCCGGTACAGGGACAGGATTTCCCATATCGTCTACAGCTACAAAAGTATAAATAGCCTCATTTGCTTTGGTTTTATTTCCAGACTCACGATCTTCAATCCACACGTCCAAATAGATTTCCATAGACGAAGTGAAGGCTCTAGAAATCTTAGCTTCTATGGTTACAACACTGCCTAAGGGAATTGGTTTATTAAACGCTACGTGGTTGACAGATGCCGTTACACATATTCTTCTTGAATGTCTTCTAGCAGCAATCCCAGCCGCTCGGTCCATACGCGCCAATAGCTCACCCCCAAACATATTGTTCAATGGATTGGTCTCTCCTGGAAGAACTAAATCACTGATGATAGTCGCAGATTCAGATACTAATTTTGCCGTCATAAAAATATATTTTTAGCAAAGATAAAGACAAAGCAAAAAAAAACCGAACGTTTCGCGTTCGGTTGGTATATTTAACGTATTATTTAATAAAAATCCAAGCTTCTTTATTTGTCGTACGGTGAATTTCCTTTAAAGTCTCTTTTGCTTCTTCCTGGGTGGAGAAACTTCCGTATACCACAGGATACATACCATATTTCGTGCGACCTAAGAAAGAAGCGTTGTTAAACCCTTTCTTTTTTAAGATTTCAACCTCTACAGCTGCATTTTCTTCACTGCGGAAAGCTGCAGCCACTAAATGATAAGGTGTTGCTACTACTACACTTTCGTCTTTTACGGGCAATGCAATGGCCTCCATTGAAGGTTCAATAATAAAGGTTGCTTGTTGAAGCTTATTTTGAACTTGGGATTGAACGTTGTTTTCAATCGATAAGGTTTGGTCATTTACATAAGCCGTATAGCCATTTTGCACTAAAACACTTCCAATGCCTAAAGTAAGTACTAAAACAGATGCATATTTAAAGAACGTAGCTGTACGTCTTGTTTTTCCAGTAACCGATTCTATAGCGATAACAGGTGTAGTTTCTTTTTCTGCTCTTGAAAGAGCTTGAACGCCTACCGCAGATAACCCAAAAGAAGTAGCCAAGTAATTTTGATTTTGAATAGGATCAAATTGCAAGCTTTTTTCTTCATTATAGCTGAAGATTCCGATGGATTCTAAGTTTAAAGAATCAAATGAAGTCAACGTATTATTCCAATCAGCAACCATTGCTTGAATACGCGTCACAGCTTCCTCATACGAAAGTTGTTCTTGCGTTGCAATGTGATTTGCTAATAGTCCATCGTTGTTCACAATATTTCTATTGAAAGAAATACGCTTTTGAGGAGGGAAAAACATTTGCTTTTCCACATCGTAAAAAGACGATTGGATTTCAGTGATAAAAGCACCAAATCCAGGAACAATAACGCATGGATAACGATATAATAAGGCTGATATGTATTGAGTCATCTTCATAATACAAAAGTAGTCTAAACCAATGGTTTAGCAAATAATTGGAACCGTTTTTTTATTAACATTTTTATAGACCAACAGTTACTCGTTAATTGATTGGTACTGAATGGTTAGGTTTTTGATGTTAGCTGTACTAAGGTAATAAAATTTAATTAATTAACATATTCTAATGAAAGAAGAAGATTTGTTTTTCACTTTAGCCTTGACCAAAGTAAATGGAGTAGGACCTATTATAGGAAAGCGACTGATTGAAAATTTTGGGACAGCTAAAGGCGTTTTTGACGCCTCCTATCACGAATTAGTGTCCAAACGTGTTGCCGCATCTTTGGCTCTTCAAATACAAGCTAAAAAAGGATTTTCTTGGGCAGAAAAAGAAGTAAAGCTAATAGAGCAAGAAAAGATTACGCCTCTATTTTATCAAGCCAAAGCTTATCCCTACTATTTGCGGCAATGTGAAGATAGTCCGCTTTTGTTATTTGCAAAAGGTAATTTGACAGAGAATTGGTCGTCTCGCAATGTTGTGAGTATCGTTGGTACGCGAAATCCTTCAACCAGAGGCTTGGATTTCTGTGCGAAATTCATGGAGGCTGTTCAAGGATATAACCCAATTATAATCAGCGGATTGGCTTACGGTATTGATATTTGTGTACACAAACAAGCACTTGCTTTTGGTTTGGAAACGTATGGTGTTTTAGGACATGGATTGAATCAAATTTACCCTGCAAAGCATGGGGCAATTGCTAAAAAAATGCTTAAAAAAGGGGGACTGTTGACCGAATTTGCGGTGCAGAGTAGAATTGAAAGAGAAAATTTTATTCAGCGCAATCGCTTAGTTGCTGGGAGTAGTCAAGCTACTCTTGTTGTGGAAAGTGCGATAAAAGGAGGCTCTATGAGCTCGATTACCTTTGCAAACGATTACAATCGCGATGTATTTGCTGTACCTGGAAGAATTGACGATCCCATGAGTCAAGGGTGTAATGAATTAATTCGCACCCAGCGCGCCCAACTACTCAGTGATCCTCTAGAGTTAATTGAGTGTTTGAATTGGAACAAAAACAAGGAGAAAACCAAAGCGATTCAGCCCTTGTTATTTGTCAATCTCAATGCAGATGAACAAATCATTTACGACTATTTGTGTCAGACGCAGAGAGATGTAATTGACCTTATTGCATTGAATTGTAGTCTTCCTATTTACAAGGTGAGTACTATTTTACTTCAATTGGAATTGCAAGGACTCGTTCGACCTTTGCCTGGTAAGTACTTCGAATTGGTGTAAGGATATAAATAAGAAAGGGCATTCTTTAGAATGCCCTTGTCTTTTATCTTGTAGCGTAGCCCAATTTTTCGCGAACGCGGTTTAGCGTTCCTGTTGCTACTACAGAGGCTTTTGATGCACCAGTCAGTAATAGTCGATCTACTTCTTCTAAATTATTGATGTAGTAGTCGTATTTGGTACGTATATCTTTGAATTTTTCAACAATCAGTTCGAATAATTCTTGTTTGGCATGTCCATAACCGTAATTTCCACCTTCGTATTTTGCTCGCATCTGTGCAATTTCCGCTGGTGTCGCTAATAACTTGTAGATGGTAAATACATTACAAGTATCAGGATTCTTAGGTTCCTCTAATGGAGTACTGTCTGTTTCAATACTCATCACTTGTTTTCTCAACGTTTTATCGTTCTCAAAAATATTGATGATATTATTTCTCGATTTACTCATTTTGTTTCCATCAAGACCTGGTACAATCATCACATCTTCAGAGATTTTTGCCTCTGGCAAAACGAAAGTTTCTCCCATTTGGTGGTTGAATCGCGCAGCAACATCACGTGTAATTTCTAAATGTTGCAATTGATCTTTTCCTACAGGAACAAAATTAGCATCATACAATAAAATATCGGCAGCCATTAACATTGGATAGGTAAATAATCCGGTATTAACGTCTGCAAGAACCTCTGCTTTATCTTTAAAAGAATGGGCTAAGGTTAATCGTTGAAAAGGAAAGAAGCAACTTAAGTACCAAGTAAGCTCTGTCGTTTGCGGCACGTCAGACTGGCGGTAAAAAGTTACATGATTAACATCTAAACCACAAGCAAGCCATGTAGCCGCAACACTATAGGTATTTTCCTGTAATGTTTTTGCATCTTTTATCTGTGTTGCTGAATGTAAATTCGCAATAAAAATAAAAGACTCATTCTCTTTGTTGTTTGCCATTTCTACTGCAGGTAGAATTGCGCCTAAGAGATTCCCTAAGTGTGGAGTTCCTGTACTTTGAACTCCTGTTAGAATTTTAGCCATTGCGTGTTTGTATTTATAATAATAGCAAAGATAGAGCATTTGTCGGGATTGTTTTTCTTTTTTTCTTTTTCCTTGGTTTAACATTTCTTTATTTTTTACTTTTGATAGGTTGCAAGCAATTTTAAAATGCATTGTTGAATGAAATACATCCGCACGTTTTTTAGTGTTTTATGGCGCTGTTGGTTTTACCTATGGATGCTTATCGTCATCCTTTTGTTGTCTCCCTTACTTCTTGTAACCATCTGGTCGGATCACACGTATCCTGCTTTTTATAAAGTAGCTCGTCTATGGGCTAGATTGACTTTTTACGGTATGGGAATGTCTTATCAGATTGAAGCATCTTATGCTTTAGAAAAGGGAAAAAGCTATATGTTTATTGCCAACCATACCTCTATGATGGATATTATGATGATGTTGTTATTGATTAAAGACAATCCTTTCGTTTTTGTTGGTAAAAAGGAATTAGCCAAGTTGCCTATCTTCGGATTTTTCTATAAAAAGACGTGTATTTTAGTTGATCGAAAAGATTCTAAAAGCAGGTATCAAGTGTTTCAAAGTGCCCAGGCAAAACTAAATAAGGGGTTGAGTATCTGTATTTTTCCTGAAGGAGGGGTTCCAGATGATACTCATATTGTCCTAGATCATTTTAAGGATGGGGCTTTTCGCTTAGCTATTGATCACCAGATTCCTCTGGTGCCTATCGCAATGGGCTATCTCAAATATTATTTTCCTTTTCAATGGGGCATTGGTAAACCTGGTCGGGTGCCTGTAGTTATTCTGCCTCCAATTGAAACGAAAGGAATTAGCCAGGAGCACAAAAAAGTAGTGAAAGATCAAGCGTATCAAACGATCTATGAGGTTGTAGCACAGTGGGAAGAAAAAAGAAAACGCTATTACTAGGTTGACAAGACGATAAGGTACTTTTTATTGAATTTAGAGAAGTTTGGTATTTTTTTTGTAAATGCTAAGTGAGATTGTTAGCTCTAGATTATGAACAATAAATTTTTCCTTTTGCGGATTGCCTTTAAAAGTGCACTATTCAATTTGCCTATATTCTTGGTTTGGATATTGTTTATTGTATTTGCAGATTACTTGTGGGCATCGTATTTAATTGTGTATAGTCATTATTTCCTCAGTGTGTATGTTGGCCTCTGTTTGTGTTTTATCAGTTATCGTTCGTTTACTCAAAAGAATAGAAATGTAGTGGTCGATTGGATTAGTTTCTTTCTTTTAGTAGGAGGAATGTTTCTTTCGTCTTATCTCATTTTGAAAATATACTAAAATAGCCTCAAAATCAATTGATTTTGAGGCTATTTTTAATGAATTGAAAACTTAGATTAAGCTTCTCTATTTTTGATTTCTTCTTTGATTTTTTGTTCTAACTCTTCCATTAATTCTGGATTGTCTTTAATCAAAGATTTTACAGCATCTCTACCTTGTCCTAATTTAGTGTCTCCATAACTGAACCAAGAACCACTTTTCTTTACGATTTCATAGTCCACAGCTAGGTCTAATACTTCACCAACTTTAGAAACTCCTTCACCATACATGATGTCAAATTCAGCAGTACGGAAAGGAGGAGCAACCTTGTTCTTTACAATTTTAACCTTAGTACGGTTACCAATAACATTTTCTCCATCTTTAATTTGTGTTGAACGACGGATATCAATACGAACAGAAGCATAGAATTTCAATGCGTTACCTCCCGTAGTAGTCTCAGGGCTACCAAACATAACCCCAATTTTATCTCTCAACTGGTTAATGAAAAATACCGTACAATTCGTTTTGCTAATTGTCGATGTTAATTTACGCAAAGCTTGTGACATTAAACGAGCGTGTAATCCCATTTTGGAATCTCCCATATCTCCTTCAATTTCTCCTTTTGGAGTTAAAGCTGCAACCGAGTCAATAACTACAATATCAATGGCTCCAGAACGAATTAAATTCTCTGCGATTTCTAAGGCTTGTTCCCCATTATCAGGTTGAGAAATAATAAGATTGTCAATATCTACACCTAATTTTTGTGCATAAAAACGGTCAAAAGCATGCTCCGCATCAATAAATGCAGCAATACCACCTGCTTTCTGTGCTTCTGCAATAGCGTGTAGCGTTAATGTTGTCTTACCAGACGACTCTGGTCCATATATTTCAATAATCCTTCCTTTTGGATATCCATTTACACCTAAAGCTAAGTCTACACCTAATGAACCTGAAGAGATTACTTCAACTTCTTCCACAGCTGTATCTCCTAATTTCATTACAGTTCCTTTTCCGTAGGTTTTGTCTAATTTATCTAACGTAAGCTGTAAGGCTTTTAATTTAGCTTCTTTATCTGCACTCATTTTTTTGAAATATTGATTCTTAACTGATGTAAAAATAAGATAAAAATATTAGAGATTTTGATTGAAATGTAATTATGCTACAAATTGTAGCAAGAATAAAGTGAATAGTTGCTCTATTTTTTTCGTCAGTATGTTGACAAAAGTTGATATTCCTTGAGAATTCAACCTTTTTTGTGTATTCTACGCTTTAGTTTTAGCTTCAATCTATCGCAAAAGGGAAGTGGGACGCTGTTATTTTTTTAGTAATTCAGTATCCTGTGTAAAAAATAAATAAAAATGTAGGGGTATAATTTAGAAATTATTTGTCAAAGTTGGCTTTGATTGTAAATTTCATATTCAATTTGGTTTTTGTTAAGGCTTAGTTTATACCTTTGTGGAAAATTTATACGTCAAGTTCACGGGATTCAATTATTTAAAATCTTATTTTGTGATGTCACAATCAAAATCGACGCATCTCGATCGCGTATCACTGGGCACGCTTTTAGTAACTTTAGGAATTATCTATGGCGACATAGGAACTTCTCCACTCTATGTGATGAAGGCCATTATGGGTAAAGCTATTATTCAAGAAGAAGTCGTCTTGGGTGCAATTTCTTGTGTGTTTTGGACCTTAACGTTGCAAACCACGATAAAGTATGTTTTTTTGACGCTTAAAGCGGATAATAATGGGGAAGGGGGAATTTTTTCACTCTTTACACTTGTGAAAAAACTCAAAAAGCCTTGGTTAATTGTTCCGGCGATCATCGGTGGTAGTGCCTTACTGGCAGATGGAATCATCACCCCGCCAATCTCTATTTCTTCTGCCGTTGAAGGATTGAAAATTTATCAACCGGAATTGGCAACGATCCCCATTGTGATAGGAATCTTAGTCGGAATTTTCTTTATTCAACAGTTTGGGACCAAAACGATTGGTCGTTTTTTTGGACCCATGATGATGATTTGGTTTTTGATGCTCGGAATTTTAGGATTTAGTCATTTAATTGACAATCTCAGTGTGTTAAGAGCATTAAATCCATACTATGCTTTTCACTTGTTGACCATCCACTCGGAAGGTTATTTGGTCTTGGGATTTGTCTTCTTGTGTACCACGGGGGCTGAAGCATTATATAGTGATTTAGGACATTGTGGAATAAAGAATATCCGCATTAGTTGGATGTTTGTCAAGACCATGTTGGTCTTGAGTTATTTTGGACAAGGGGCTTTGTTAATTGAACATGCGGGTATAACGTTGATGGACTTGACTCCGAATTCGGATCAACCTGCAAACCCGTTTTACCTCGTTATGCCAGATTGGTTTTTGCCTTTCGGAATCGGAATTGCAACGCTTGCTGCTGTTATTGCTTCTCAGGCGTTAATTAGTGGGTCATTCACCCTAATTAACGAAGCAATTCGACTCAATTTATGGCCTAAAGTACGCGTGAAATTCCCAACAAATATCCGCGGTCAACTCTATATTCCATCCATTAACTTCTTGCTTTTTATAGGATGTGTTTTCGTCGTATTACACTTTAAAGAATCTGGAAATATGGAGGCTGCCTATGGTTTGGCGATTACACTTTGTATGATTATGACTACCATTTTATTGGGGTATTTTATGGTGTTAAAACGAGTGCCATTAATCATTATCATCCTAGTGGAAATCATTTACTTGTCCATTGAAGTTTCCTTCTTTATCTCCAATGTGCAGAAATTCTCCCATGGAGGATATGTGACGGTGATTATTGCTGGGGTACTCGCTGCGGTTATGACCGTGAATTATTTAGGAAAAAAAATCAGACGCAATTATACTGATCTTGTCAATATTGTTGATTATCAAGATATCTTGACGGATTTAAGTCAAGATCAAAGCATGCCGAAATACGTAACCAATTTAGTGTATCTCACGAATGCTTATAACCCGTCAAAAATAGAATACAAAGCTATGTTCTCCATCATTAATCGCCGACCTAAACGAGCAGATAATTATTGGTTCGTGCATGTGAATGTAGTGGATGAACCGTACAAATTAGAATATAAGGTTGTAAAATATGGGACCCATCAGAATATTTTGCGCATTGATTTCTACTTGGGATTCCGCAACGAGCAACGCATCAATGTGCTGATGAAACAAGTCGTGACTGAGCTTATGCTTCAAGGAGAGATCGACATTACTACGCGTTATGAATCTTTACATAAAATTGATGCCATCGGCGATTTTGAGTATGTATTGATTGAAAAAGAATTGTCCTACGATAACGACCTGCCGATGAAGGAGAAGATTATCTTGGATCTCTATGACTTCTTGAAAAAGATCTCTTTGTCAGAAGAGAAAGCGTTCGGTCTAGATAGCAGCGCAGTAAAAGTAGAGCGTTTCCCTTTAATTATTAACCCCATTGAAGACTTACCGCTTAAGCGTTTAGAATAAAAAGGTATAATTTTATAAAAGGCTGATGTGTAGTGTTATACATCAGCCTTTTGTATTTTAGTATTTGTTTTTTAAATCAAAAGCGTATCTTTGCACTTTGAAATTCTTCCATTTAGAATTTCATCTTCGTTTTTTTATTTATTCTACACTTAAATTTATATAGCATGCAACTGTATAACACATTAAGCGCAGAAGAAAGAGCAGAACTTATTGAACAAGCGGGAGAAAACCGCTTGACTTTGTCTTTCTATGCGTATGCCAAAATCGAAAACCCACAACAATTTAGAGATGATTTATTCTTAGCATGGAATGCATTAGACGCCTTAGGTCGTACGTATGTAGCTCATGAGGGTATCAACGCACAAATGTCTGTACCCGCTTCGAAATTCGAAGCCTTCCGTCAGACGTTAGAAGCGTATGATTTCATGCAAGGAATCCGCCTAAATGTTGCGGTAGAACAAGACGATTTATCCTTTTTAAAACTAACAGTAAAAGTTAGAAATAAAATCGTTGCGGATGGATTAAACGACGATACGTTTGATGTAACCAATAAAGGAATCCACTTACGAGCAAAAGAGTTTAATCAGCTACTGGAAGATCCCAACACTGTTGTAGTGGATTTTCGCAATCACTATGAAAGTGAAGTCGGCCATTTCGTTGGTGCAATTACACCTGATGTTGATACATTCCGCGAATCATTGCCAATCATTAAAGATCAACTGGAAGAAATCAAAGAAGATAAAAACTTGTTGATGTATTGTACAGGTGGAATTCGCTGTGAAAAAGCTTCTGCTTATTTCAAACACCACGGATTTAAAAATGTATACCAACTAGAAGGTGGAATCATTGAGTATACCCGTCAAGTAAAAGACGAAGGATTAGAAAGTAAATTCATCGGAAAAAACTTTGTATTTGATCATCGTTTGGGTGAGCGAATTACAGATGACGTAATTGCCAATTGTCACCAATGTGGAAAACCTTGTGATGTCCATGTGAACTGTGCCAATGAAGCTTGTCATTTGTTGTTTATTCAATGTGATGAATGTGCAGAACAAATGCACGGATGTTGTTCGAATGAATGTTTGGATATTATTCAATTGCCTGTTGAGGAACAAAAGAATTTGAGAAAAGGCGTTCAAAAAGGAAATTTAATTTTCAAAAAAGGACGTTCAGAATCGCTTAAATTCAAGAAAAATGTTGACGGAGCGACAGATATTCAGCCTGTAAAAGTGAGCACGGTTACTCAAATCAGAAAAAAGCAGGTAGAACGCAAACAATTGGTAGGAACTGTACAACACTATTTTACCAAAGCAAGTGTAGGACAATTCTTGTTAGATAAAGCGGTGAAATTGGGTGATAAGATTGCAATCATTGGGCCAACAACGGGAGATGAACGTTTGACTTTAGAAAAAATGTTGGTGAATGGACAAGAAGTTACTGTTGCGCAAGCAGGAGACCGTATGACGATGGAGGTGAATTTCCGCGTGCGTAAGAACGATCAAATCTTTAAAATTCTAGATTAAATATAAAAGCTATGACAGTTTCAGGAAGAGTTGAATTGATGGCTCCCGCTGGAAACTTCGAGTCGTTGCAAGCTGCAATTGACAACGGAGCAGATTCAGTGTACTTTGGAGTCGATCAATTGAATATGAGAGCGCGTTCAACGGTGAATTTTTCAGTGGATGATTTACCCGAAATAGCCAGACGTTGTAAAGAAAAAAATGTACGTACCTATTTGACATTAAACACGATTATTTACGATCATGATTTGTCTGTGGTAAAAACCTTGCTCAACAAAGCAAAAGAAGCGGATTTGACCGCTGTTATTGCATCAGATCAAGCAGTAATTGCATCAGCTAGAGCTATTGGTTTGGAAGTGCATATTTCGACGCAATTGAACGTGACCAATATTGAAACTGTTAAGTTTTATAGCTTATTTGCTGATACAATTGTGTTATCACGTGAACTGAGTTTGCGCCAAGTGAAGAAAATCACCGAAGCCATCGAAAGAGAACAGGTGAAAGGACCTTCAGGAAATTTGGTGGAGATTGAGATTTTTGGACATGGAGCCTTGTGTATGGCGGTTTCTGGAAAGTGTTATTTGAGTTTGCATTCGCATAACTCTTCTGCCAATCGCGGAGCATGTAAACAAAATTGCCGCAAAAAATATACGGTCATTGATCAGGAAAGTGGATTTGAAATTGAGATTGACAACGAATATATGATGTCTCCAAAAGATTTATGTACGATTGACTTTCTAGATCAAGTGATTGACGCAGGAGCAAAAGTATTGAAAATTGAAGGGAGAGGAAGAGCCCCTGAATATGTGGCTACTGTGATTAAAACGTATAGAGAGGCTATTGATGCCATTGCGGAAGGCACCTATAATAAAGAAAAAGTAGCAGATTGGATGATTGCTTTAGAAACAGTGTATAATCGAGGTTTCTGGAGTGGATACTATTTAGGACAAAAATTAGGAGAATGGAGTGATAATCCAGGTAGCAATGCAACGCAAAAGAAAGTATATGTCGGAAAAGCGGCTCATTACTTTCAGAAAGCTTCTATTGGAGAGTTCAAAATCGAAGCGTATGACATCAAAGTTGGAGATCGCATCTTAATTACAGGACCAAGTACTGGAGCTCAAGAATTAACGATTGAGGATTTGTTTGTTAATGAGCAACCTGCAGAAAAAGCTACTAAAGGAGACGATTGTACGCTTAAGCTGCCTTTCCGTGTGCGTTTGTCAGATAAAATGTACAAAATTGTAACGACGGAATGATTGTAATTACCTTACAACGCGATAAATGTATTGGTTGCAATTACTGTGTAGAAGTAGCGCCTCAGCACTTTCAAATGTCGAAAAAAGACGGTAAAACAGTATTGCTTCGCGCTACAAATAACAAGGGATTTCATACGTTGAAATCCCCGGACTATACTATTTTAGAAGCTTGTGAGCAAGCCGAAAAAGTATGTCCCGTGCATATTATTAACGTCAAAGAAGTATAAAAGATGAGAAAAATATACTATTTGAGTTCTTGTGATACGTGTAAGAGAATTTTAGGGCAAATCCCAAATCTTGAAACATTTGAGTTACAAGATATCAAAAAAGAGCCTGTTACAGCTGATCAATTGCAGGAACTATATACAACAGTAGGCAGTTATGAAAAGCTTTTTAATAAAAGGGCCCAACTGTATAAAGCAAGAGGATTAAAAGATCAAAATCTAATAGAAGAGGATTATAAAAATTTGATTTTAGAACAGTATACCTTTTTAAATCGTCCTGTCATTGTAATTGACGAGGCCGTTTTTGTTGGAAATAGCAAAAAAGTGGTCGAAGAAGCGCTTGAAAAAGCAACAAAATAAAAAAAAATCGAAGTTTTACTTCGATTTTTTTTGTTTGTAATGTGTTGTTATTTAGAGTCTTGTGTTTTTTGTTGTATTTTTTTTTAAAAATAATGTGACTAAATGAGAAATAAGTTGTCTTACTAATGAAAAAGAAAAGAATTGCTAAGAGGTTTTCCAGCTCTTTAATAAGAGGAAAAGTTACGCTATACTGGTTTGGATTTTTAATTGTTTATTAAGGGGGTCAATCAGAAAGAAGAGCCGGTATAGTTCATTATTAAGTTGGGAAAAATTGCTATTGAAAAAGAACATTTTTATTTCATAATAGTAGGAAAGTTGGTGAATACTTAACGTAGTTAAAGATTGGTTTGTTTTAAAAAAGTTACAGTTAAGTACAACGTTGGTTTTAAAAAGGAAGCTTAGGCTTCCTTTTTTTGTGCCGATTTGTTTTTACTCCATTGTTAATAGGGTTGTAATAGGTTTGAAAATGGGAAGTTGTCGTTTACTTCGACAATCCTTGGACTATAGTATGAGAGGATTGGAAAAATAGACCTTTTTGTCGAAGGAAACTCCAAGGAAACTTCAAGGATAGTTGAAAGAAACCCAAACCATCCCAATACTTACTCCAAACAAACCTTATATCACGATTGTTTTGTTGATTTTCTGCTTAGACTTTTCAGCGTTAAGTTGTTCCAAAAAACAAAATCACAACTTCCCAACTACTTCTCTGCTATATATTTGAGTTTTTGTTACCTTTGCAGTCATTATCTATAAGAATATGATACATTCAATGACGGGGTTTGGTAAAGCATGTTTACAATTACCCACAAAAAAAATCACAATTGAAGTGAAGTCGCTTAACAGTAAGAATCTAGATTTAAATGTGCGTTTGCCTTTGAGTTATAGAGAAAAAGAGTTGGCTTTGCGCAATCAAATTGCCTTAGAGTTAGAACGTGGAAAGGTTGATTTTTCTTTGTTTTGTGAAATTACGGCAGAGGAAACATCGAGTAAAATAAACGCACCTATTGTCTTGGCATACATTGAGCAAATGAAGGCGATTATACCCAATGCTGATGCAACGGAGTTGATGAAGATGGCTGTTCGCATGCCCGACGCATTGAAAGTAGAGCGCAATGATTTTGACGAAGCAGAATGGAAAGAGATTGAAGTGGTCATCCAAGAAGCAATTCAAAATATGAAAGCTTTTCGCGTTAGTGAAGGAAAGTCATTAGAAAATGATTTTAGGGCTCGTATCGCAAATATCTTTTCGTATATGGATCAAGTCTCTCTTTTAGATAAAGATCGCATTGTAAGCGTAAAAGAACGCTTGCGCGCAAATTTAACTGAGTTGCAGTTGACGATTGACGAAAATAGATTTGAGCAAGAAGTGATTTATTATTTAGAGAAATTAGATATCACGGAAGAAAAAGTGCGTTTATCGAAACACTTAGAATACTTCTTAGAAACGTTAGGAGGTACAGAAGCAAATGGAAGAAAATTAGGGTTCATTGCACAAGAGATGGGAAGGGAAATTAATACCATGGGATCCAAGTCAAATCACGCAGAAATGCAGAAGATTGTCGTAAAGATGAAAGACGAATTGGAAAAAATTAAAGAACAGGTATTAAACGTATTATAAAGACAACACAAACACAATATGAGTAAGGGAAAATTAATCGTTTTTTCTGCCCCTTCAGGCTCTGGAAAGACGACAATCGTACGCCATTTATTAGAACAAGGAGATTTAAATCTTGATTTTTCTATTTCATGTACTTCACGTGAGGCTAGAACAGGAGAGGAAAACGGAAAAGATTATTACTTCATTTCTTTGGAAGACTTTAAAAAACACATTAAAAATGATGATTTTTTAGAGTGGGAAGAAGTGTATCGCGATAATTTTTATGGAACATTAAAGGCGGAGGTTGAGCGCATTTGGGCGTTAGGAAAGAATGTTATCTTTGATATTGATGTTGCAGGAGGATTGCGTATCAAACGCAAGTTTCCTGATGAAACCCTTGCTGTTTTTGTGAAACCACCGAGTATTGATGAGTTGAAAATTCGCTTGAAAAAGCGTTCAACAGAAAGTGAGGATAAAATTAATATGCGCATTGCTAAAGCTTCAGTAGAATTAGCAACGGCACCTCAATTTGATACGATTATTAAGAACTACGACTTGGATACAGCTAAAGAAGAGGCTTATCAATTGGTACGCAATTTTGTAAAATAAAAGCAAATGAAAATTGGATTGTATTTCGGAACCTTTAATCCCGTACATATAGGACATATCGTGATTGCGAATCACCTGGTTCAATATACAGATTTAGATGAGGTTTGGATGGTGGTGACACCCCATAATCCCCTAAAGAAAAAAAAGGGATTACTCGAAGACTTTCACCGTTTACACTTGGTTAATCTCGCTACAGCAGATTACGATTACATTCGCCCTTCAGATATTGAATTTAATCTGCCTCAACCCAATTATACGGTCAATACTATGGCCTATTTGCACGAGCGCTTTCCCAAACACGAGTTTGCCTTAATCATGGGAGAGGACAACTTAGATTCTTTACCGAAATGGAAAAATTACGAGGTATTGCTTGAGCAATATAAACTATATGTTTATCCGCGTTTGGATCGAAGTAGGGCAGAAGAAAGTCCTTTGATGCATCACCCTCAGGTCATACGAGTGGAAAATGCACCAGTAATGGAAATATCCGCTACCTTTATTCGCGATGCTATTAAAGAAGGAAAAAACGTACAACCTTTAGTAGATAAAGAGGTGTGGAAATACATAGATCACAATCTTTTTTACAAAAAATAAAAAAGGAAAAAAGGGCTGTTCAACAGCTCTTTTTTCTTTATTATACCGTCAAGGTATAAGGTTATAAAAGAATTGCTAGAATATAGTATTACAAGCTATATTTTTGCATAGAATACAAGTGAATGAAGTAAATGTCTTGGAACTAGGGCGTATTGTTTTACAGTTTTTCAATTGTTTGCATTAAGTTTTTTAGTTACTTTTGACAAGTTATAAGCTAAAATTATGAGTGATTATCCAAAGTTTGCAGTAATTGGAGGGGGAAGTTGGGCAACGGCTATCGTAAAAATGCTGAGTGAAAATCTACAGCAGATTGCGTGGTATATGAGAAATGAAAATGCGATAGAAGAAATTAAGGTAAACTATCATAACCCTAATTATTTGAGTTCTGTTGAATTTGACATCAATCAGTTGTTGCTGACTAATGATATTAATAAGGCGGTTTCTTACGCGGATTACGTGATTTTCGCCATTCCTTCTGCTTTTTTAAGTGAAGAAATGGAACAACTATACGTTAGTTTAGAAAATAAAGTGGTCATTTCGGCTATTAAGGGAATTATTCCTGAAACAAGTTTAATTGTAGGGGAGCATTTTCACCAAACCTATGGTGTTTCATATGATAATATTGCAGTTATTACAGGACCTTGTCATGCAGAAGAGGTCGCTTTAGAACGCTTGTCTTATCTTACGATAGCTTGTCGCAATGAAGAAAATGCCAAAGTAATTGAAAGTTGCATTAGCAGCCACTATATCAAAGTAAAACTCACAGACGATATTATCGGAACCGAATATGCCGCTGTGTTGAAGAATATCTATGCGATTGCCTGCGGAATGGCTCATGGATTGGGGTATGGAGATAACTTTCAAGCCCTATTGATGAGTAATGCGATACGCGAGATGAAGAAATTCATCAAAAAGGTGCACCATATGAAACGCAACATCAATAATTCCGCTTATTTAGGTGATTTATTAGTTACGGGGTATTCTCTTTTTTCCCGCAACCGCATGTTTGGAAATATGATTGGCAAAGGATATACCGTAAAATCAGCTCAAATGGAGATGAATATGATTGCAGAAGGTTATTACGCGACTAAAAGCGCATATGAACTCAATGCAAAATACGGAGCTAAAACGCCGATTATTAATGCGGTGTATGATATTTTGTACAATGGAAAGGATCCGAAGAAGACATTTAGAAAGTTGACAGAAAAATTAGATTAAAAAAAGTATAAAAAAGACCGTTGTTGGTTTTTTGAGATTATAAAGCAATGTAAATGACTGATAAACAGTTGTTTGTATTGCTTTTTTTGTTTTTGAAGCCTTTCGAAAAATAGTTGTAAATTGTTGACATAGAATCTATTAAGCGGTTTTGTCTTGGAGGAAAATATAGTAAGTAGTTTTGTCCTGTTAAAAAAATAAATAAAAATGGATCATTTAATTAATCACCCTGGCCTTTTGGCTGTTTTTGGAATTGTAGTATTAGTTATGCTTTTGTTGGATTTAGGTGTTTTCAATCGAAATAGCCATGTCGTTTCAACCAAAGAAGCTTTAATCTGGACCGTAGTATGGATTGGTTTAGCCATGGTGTTCAGTGGTGTCATTTATTACTATATGGACTTTGAAAATTTTGCGCGTTTTCAATCTGCTTATTGGATCGAAAAAGCCTTGTCCATTGACAATCTCTTTGTGTTTATTTTGGTCTTTACCTTTTTTAAAGTGCCCAAAGAACTTCATCACCGTGTATTGTTCTGGGGAATTATTGGAGCATTGGTGTTTAGAGCCATTTTCATTTTCGCAGGAGTTGAATTAATTAATCACACTTATTTACCAGCGTTTGAATTGTTTGGTCATGTTGTGGAAATCAATGTTGTCTTGACCATCTTTGGTGTATTTTTACTGGTATCGGGAATCAAATCGTGGTTCGCAAAAGAAGATCACAGTGAAGAACAAGACTTAACAAAGAACTTTGCGGTGCGTATGGTACACAAATTCTTTAAAGTGAGTAATGAATACGACGGAGATAAATTTTTTACGGTCAAAAATGGAGTAAAAATGGTAACTCCGCTTTTCGTAGCGTTGATGGTTATTGAATTTACCGATTTAGTCTTTGCCGTAGATAGTATTCCTGCCATTTTTGCTATTGCTCCAGATGATCCATTTATCCTCTATACTTCGAATATATTCGCTATTTTAGGTTTGCGTTCGCTGTATTTCCTATTAGCTAATTTCATGGATAAATTCTCGAAATTAAAATATGGTTTGGCAATTATCTTATCCTTCATCGGAGTGAAGATGATTATCTCTCCTTTTGTACATATTGAATCCTTGGTTTCTTTGGCTGTTATTGCTAGTGTATTGACCTTATCGGTAGTGCTTTCCTTGCTTTTCCCTCCAAAGAAAAAGGAAGAAATCTAATTCGAGCACAAAAAAAGCGACCTGAATTCAGGTCGCTTTTTTTTATTGTTATTTCTTTGGACTAGCTTTTCCTTTGTGACACATATTGCAAGTTACCGCATTGATATTCTCCGGATTGGGATCATTGTTCCAATTGAAGTTTTCAGCATTGATTTTACGTGTCATGACGATCATATGTCGTGCAAATTCCTTTTCTTTCTTAGCATCTGAGGCAAAATCTAAACCATCTCCTCCTTCGGCTGCGGCATGACAATAGCTACATTTTACACCTAAGGCAGCATTGTATCCTTTCATGAGACTCTTTAAATCTTCTTTAGAAATATCTTTTGGAAGTACCGTTAGGTTTTTCCATTCTGTCGGCTCTACCGTACTTTCGGTTACTGTCGTTGTGTTTTTAAACGAAAGCAAGCTAATCATCAAGCTCAAAAAGCCCAATACAATACAAGTGTTTTTTAGTTTCATATCTCTTTACCGTTTTAGTTGATGAACTAAGATAGGAAAACTAACATTCGGAATTAGTATAAATAAGAGGGGTAATTCCTTGGTTTACACTTATTTTATAGCTGTAATTCCTTTTTTATCTGCGTAGGTAAGCTCTTGTAAAGATTCATCTGCAATACTCTTGGCAGGAAATACGAAATTTTTATCGTACAACTTACTACCCTGAAAATAAGTCAACATAAAGGTATTGTCTAAATCAAAAATAGCCTCATCTAAGAGTTCTACTTTTTGTGATGCTCCTGCAGCTAAACTAGGGAATGCATGTCTGAAAATACTAGAAATTTTCTTCTCTCCATTTAACTCTCCTTCTGCTTTGGATACAATTAAGATGGCTTCGATAGGCTCTTTTGAATTATTAAATAAATATGCGTACCAAGCATCTTGTAAAAAATCTTCGTTATACTCTTTAATCACTGCAATTTCTACTTCTGTTACCTGAGGTATCTCTATATCTTTTTTCATGCGAATAAAATTTGAGCAAAGATAAAATTATTTCTACGATTCTACTTTTTGTTTTTCAACCTAAAGTTTGGCCTGAAATTTGTATTATAATCGTTGATAATGATAGTTTTTTGGTTTTTGATTTGATAAAGAACCTTTCACTCAATAGGGTGAAAGGTTTTTTTGTAAAAGAAAGTTTTAAAAAATGGTGTAACGTTTCGCAACGTACCTATACTAATGATGTAACAACTAAAAAATACAGGTATATGTACAACTGGTTCTTCATCTTAGAGCGGAAGCGTTTAGCAAGGGGAAATAAGAGCAATATGGATATTGTGGTTCTCGTGTTTAAATGGCTCGCCATTATTTACTTTGCATGTATGATGCTCCTCGCTGGAATTGCAACATACCAAGGTATTCAAGAGTATTTTACGAATACAAGCCCGATTGAAATTGTCAGTCGTTATCTGATTTATTATTTTGCATTTGAACTTAGTTTTCGCTTTTTCTTTCAGAAAGGACCTGTGGCAAGTATTAAACCGTATTTAATACTCAATATTCCTCGATCAAAAATTGTGACCTTTTACGTGGGGAAAACATTTTTGAGTGCTTTTAACATCGTTCAATTGTTTTTCTTTATTCCCTTTGCTATTGTTGCAATCTCTTATGGAGAACCTGTACTTGCAGTCCTGACTTGGACATTGGGCGTGTACAGTATTGTGTTTATGATGCATTGCGTGACTATTTTAATGAATGCTTATACCCCTGTTTTTTATAGTGTGATAGGATTTGTAGTGCTTTGTTTCGGTTTACAGTATTACGATATTGTCGATCCTACGCTGTATACACAATATTTTTATTTAATAGCCTATCAATATCCACTGAGCATATTTGCTTATGGACTCGTATTGGGATTGTTGATTTGGAGTACGTATCGTTTCTTTGTGAAGCGTTTATATTTAGATAATCTTGAAAAAGTACACATTAAAGAAGGAATTGTTTTAGAAATGAGTTGGCTGGATCGCTTTGGACGATATGCTAGTTTCTTGCGCAACGATATTCGTTTAATCATTAGAAATAAAAGAGCAAGAGTAACGGTTCTCATGAGTGTGTTGTTTCTTTTTTATGGTGTTTTTATGTTTAATACATCCGGAAAGGAAGCCATGCCCGTGGCATTTTCTGTCTTTCTAGCTTTCTTCTCAACAGGTGGGTTTTTAATGCTTTTTGGACAGTATGTACCCAGTTGGGATTCGTCTTATTACCCTCTATTAATGACGCAAAATGTATTGTACCGCGATTATCTCATGTCAAAGTGGTTGATTATTGCGCTGGGAACCTTTGTTTCTACACTGTTGTGCTTTTTCTATATTTTCGTGGATATTCAATTGTTTTATTTAATTATTGCCATGGGAATTTTTAATATTGGAATTAATGGATATTTTGTGCTTTGGGGAGGTGCTTATCTCAAAACACCAATGGATCTGACAGCAGCAAAAAATGTGTTTGGAGATAAAAACGCATTTAATCTTCGCGTGATGCTGATTAGTTTGCCTAAGGTTTTATTGCCCATCCTGTTCTATTTTGTGGGATCCTTGATTTATCCTTTTTGGGGAGGATTTGTCTTGCTAATTTTAATTGGATTAGCTGGAATATTCCTGCATCAATATGTCTTCCAATTTATTGAAAAAATTTATACCCGTGAAAAATACGCCGCTTTAGCCGCTTATAAAAAATAGTGAACATTATGATACAAGTAGATAATTTAAGTAAAACATACAACGGAACTACGGTTCTACAATTAGATACCTTGACTATTGGACAAGGAGAGAGCATTGGTTTAGTAGGGAATAATGGAGCGGGTAAAACGACCCTTTTCAGTTTGTTATTAGACCTTATTCAACCTAGTGGAGGAAGTATTTATTCTAAAGGACAATTGGTTGCCACTTCAGAGCAATGGAAAAATTATACGGCTGCTTTTTTAGATGAAACTTTTTTAATTGGTTACTTAACTGCAGAAGAATATTTCATCTTTTTAGGGAGTTTACGCGGATGGTCTAAAGCAGATGTAGAAGAATTTATCTTAGAGCATCAAGCGTTTTTTAATGATGAAGTACTCAATCAAAAGAAATACATTCGCGATTTCTCTAAGGGAAATCAAAAGAAAATCGGTATTGTAGGAGCTTTTATTGGCAATCCAGAACTGGTTATTCTAGATGAACCTTTTGCGAATCTAGACCCTTCTACCCAAATTCGATTAAAAGAGTTGGTAAAGAAAAAACGCGCAACAAGAACCATGACCATTATTATTTCGAGTCACGATTTACAACATACGTATGAAGTGTCGGATCGCATTATCGCTCTTGAAAAAGGCAGGTTGGTTCAAGATGTATTAACAGAGAAAATAACATACCAAGAGTTAGAAGGATTTTTTAGTACGGCAAATTAAAAATAGTCCCACTATATGCAGTAGCAGTGTTCGTCAAACGGGCACTGCTTTTTTGTGTTTTGTTGCGTAAATTTAGGAGGAACATTTATTTATAATCCCTGTTTCTTTTGTAATTTGCGTAGATTTATTTTCTAATTTTAGAAGATAGTACACAGATAAAAGTAAGAGGTCTCTTGTCTTTGTTTTTTAATTGGAGGAGAAAACTCCTGAAGCAGAAAAGAGAGACGGGTAATTTTTAACAATATTTGCATAAAGTATTAAAAAGTGATGTATTTTTACTGTCTTGTGTATAATATTAGCACCAAAAAAGAGTTGTTATATAAAGTTTAACCCAGATATTGAAAACAAAGTTTGTCATTCGGATAGGAGGACTCATCCTGCTAATTGTATCTTTTATAGCGTGTTCTGTAAAGAAGGATAAGATGTTGAATCGAGGATATCATGCTTTGACGACAAAGTACAATATCCTATTTCACGGAAACGAATCATATACTGAAGCATTGGACGCTTTGAAGGAGGGGTATTTTGATGATTATTGGGAAATCTTACCTATTGAACGCATTCAGATTGAAGTAGATCCTGAACGCGAATTTGAGAAAGGGGTGTCTTTAGAATCGAAACAAGGAACTATTCTAGATAATTTATCTGTTGCAGGAACGGATTTAGGCAATCCTGAAAGTACGGATGGACAAGGGTTTACACGTTCTGAGAACAAGGCAGTCAAAGCCATTCAAAAACACTCCATGTACATCAAAGGAAGAGAACGCAATAGCCAGATGGCCAATGCCTATTTGTTGTTGGGTAAATCGCGTTATTACGATGGGCGTTTTGTTCCAGCTCTAGAGGCTTTTAATTATATCTTATACAAATACCCAGATAGTGATTTGATAGGCGAGGCAAAAGTATGGCGTGAGAAAACGAATCTGCGCTTGCGTTATGATGACTTAGCGATCAAAAATTTAAAAGAATTACTGCGCGAACGCAAAGGACGTTTGAATAAGCAAGTAGAATCGGATGCCTATGCGATGCTCGCACAAGGCTATATCAATCTCGAACAACTAGACAGCGCAAGTACAGCGTTGAAATCCGCAGTAGGTTTGGTTTCTAATCAAGAAGAAAAAGCGAGATACAATTATATTCTTGGGCAATTAAACGGTCGCTTAGACAAAAAAGAGGACGCTACACGCTATTTCGAAAATATCATAGCGATGAATCGCAAGGCACCAAGAACATATACAGTACATGCTTATGCTGAAATATTTGAACTATCAGATGCAAAGAAAACGGATTCTGTAGCCTTTTTAAAACAATACAGAACTTTGTTGAAGGATCGTGATAATCGACCTTATCTCGATGTGTTAAACCGTCAGGTTGGACTTTTTTATCGCGATATTGATCAACAGGAAAAAGCACTTGAATACTTAAAAACGGCAGCCAAAGAAGGAAAACAAGACAAGCAACTCAAAGCAAGAAATTTTTTGAGTATTGCCGATATTTATTTTAATTCAGCGGGTTATGCAGTTGCAGGACAATATTACGACAGTGCTTTAGCGTTGTTACCTCCCAAAGCGAAAGAAACTTTCCGCATTAGCAAACGAAGAGAATCACTTCGAGAAGTTGTCGATTTAGAGGTGGTTGCCCATAAAAATGACAGTATTTTGAACTTAGTCGCCCTGTCAACAGAAGAGCGAAATGCTTATTTTCAAACTTTTATCGATCAGTTGCGCAAAGAAGATTTTAGAAAAATGCAAGCGAATTTAGGAACTAAAAATAATTCAGGAGCAGATTTCTTCAATGTGGCGAATTTCGGAGAAGCCATAGAAAAATCTTTTGGAGATACTAATTTCGGAAGTATGGGAGGAAAGACGACTTTCTATTTTTATTCGAATCAGGCATTAACACGAGGGCGTCAAGACTTTAAACGCCGTTGGGGTAATCGTACCTTAAGTGATAATTGGAGATGGAGTGCAGTACAATCGGCTGCAAATACGATGAACGAAGAGGAAGAAGAACAAGCTTTAGCTGAAAATCAAAAGAAAAAAGAAAAACAACAGGACGATTTTGTTGATCCGCGTTATCAGTTGGATACGTATGTAGGCAAAATACCATCAGATAGCACGCAAATTGCCAAACTCAAAGAAGATAGGGATTTAGCGTATTTTGAATTAGGAGCCATTTACAGTGAACGATTTGGTAAAATTGAGGAGGGTATCGATCGATTGGAACGATTGTTGACGTTTGATCCTAAGGAGCGTTTGATTTTGCCAACAATGTACAAGTTGTATAAACTGTATCAGGAGGTTGATCCTGCTAAAGCAGCGCAAATGAAAGCGCAGATTATTGCTACTTATCCTGAATCTAGATATGCTAAATTGATGCAAAATCTCAGTATGGGCAGTGATGGTGATTTAGCTCCAGAGCAAGTGTATGCATCCATCTATCAAGTCTTCAAAGCCGAGAACTATGAAGAGGCCAAAGCATTGATGAAAAATGCCTTGGAAAATATCGATGATACGTACGTGAGTAAATTTGAGTTGTTGAATGCGATGATTATTGCCAGAACAGAGGGGGTGAAGAAATACAAAGAAGCGTTGAATTATTTAGCTTTGACGTATAGTTCAACTGCTGAAGGACGAGAGGCCGCTCAATTGTTAGAACAAGTAATTCCTGCTTTAGAAAACAAACAGTTTGCTACAGCGGATTCAAACAATTGGAAAATAATTGTAGCAGTTCCAAAAGAGAAAATAGCTGATTTTGCAGCGATTAAATCCAATATGCAGCGTTTAGCTGGTGTTGAGGCAGGTACGGGATTGAAGTTTACAGAAGATTATTATACAACGACTACAAAATTCTATGTCTTACATGGATTTAAATCCAAAGCAGAGGCTACGCGAATGATTGGCCGTTTGGGCGACGATCCTGCTTATATCCCTGTGATGCAAGAGGATTATAGCGTGATTCAAATTAAAAAGAATATACAGGAATACAAAGCTCCAGGAAGTGTGGAGCCCTAATTAAATTGTGTTGACCATGTTTGATAAATCGAAAAAGAAAGCAAAAGGAACAGGATTAGATTTGTTGGGACAGACAAATCGTATTGTTGAAGGAACAACGATTAAAGGAGATATTGAAGCGATAGCAGATATTCGAATTGACGGGGTTATTGAGGGGAATGTTGTTGTTAAAGGACGATTAGTGTTGGGGCCTATAGCGAGAATTGTAGGGAATATCAGTTGTGAAAACAGTGAGATCGAAGGAGAAATAATAGGTAATATTGTAGTGAATGATTTACTTACTGTAAAATCTGCTGCTCGTATCAAAGGTGACATTAAAGTGGGACGCCTAGCGGTTGAACCCGGAGCAAAGATTGACGTAAAATGCCAAATGGTCGGCAATGAACAATTATCTTAATGACGCAAAAGAAATCACCCAATAAGTGGTTGGCTTTAATAAATATCCCCATCCAGATGGGGATTATTATTTATTTATCACACCGATTAGGCCTTTGGTTAGACGATAAGTATGGATTTGAACACGCAATTGCAAATAAAATTTGTACTTTATTGGGAGTAGGTTTAGCTTTGTACCAAGTAATTAAACAAGTCAATCAGTTAAATAAATAAAAAAATGGACAAGGAAACCCTACAAATTGGATTGAAACTTTTTATTGGATTAGTCGTGGTATTTGCCCTACATTATGCCGTTGTGGCTTTTACCGATGCTGGAAATTCCCTAATCGAACTCGGATATAGTTTAGAAAAGTTTTACGGATTTGAATTTATCTTCTCCATTATCATCTTTTTTGCTATGTTCGGAATCAAAAATAGCCTGCCTAATAATTTGGGATTTGTCTTTTTAGGATTTATTACCGTGCGATTAATTGCGAGTTATTTATTCGCAAAAGATGGATTAAATCACGAAATGGCAGATGAAGGATTTAAATATAATTTTTTAGCAATTGTATTGGTTTTCCTTGGCGGGGACGCATTTGTAGCCTATAGTATTTTAAATAAGAATACTACGTCGGAAGAAACTAAGTAAAAAAAGTTTGATATAAAGGTATGATAATACAAGAATTATTGTACTTTTGCACAAAATTTTAGGAACCAAAATATTCAAGAAGTTAAGATATGGTGACTCTCAAGAAATCACTGAATTTATTAGCAGCTGTTTTATTTACAGCCTCGTCGGTATTTTCGTACGCGCAAACTACTACTCAAAAGCTTGAAAACTCAATTCAAGAAGCTGAGCAATCTATTGAAAGAACCCTGGAGCACGTTGAAGGGGAGAAGATAGAAAACCCTGCTGAAATGACTCAAGCTGAGAAAGTTCAAGCTCATATTAAGCATCACTTAGCAGATGATTATTCATTTGTTTTCTTTTCGGATGAAGAAACAGGTGAAAACTACGGTTTTCCGTTGCCTGTTATCTTAATCGACAACGGTCTTAAAATCTTCATGTCTTCGGAATTTGACTACGGAAAAAAAGTAGTTGAGAAAGACGGACAATTCTACAAGTTATATCACAGTAAGATATATAAAACAGATGCGGAAGGTACAATAGAGTACGATGAAGCACACCACCCTACCAATGAGAAACCACTTGATTTCTCTATTACAAAGAACGTAGCTTCTTTAATCTTCACTACAATTTTAATGTTTATCCTTTTCTTAGGATTAGCAAAAACATACAAAAACGGACCCAACAATTTGCCGAAAGGTATTGCTAGAGGTTTAGAGCCTTTAGTACTTTACGTTCGCGATGAGATGGCTGTGCCAAATATCGGAAAAGCAAAATACAAAAAGTTTATGCCGTATTTGTTATCTGTATTCTTCTTGATTTTCATTTTGAATATCTTGGGATTAACTCCACTAGGATTTAACGTTACAGGTAGTATTTCAGTAACAGCTTGTTTGGCCATTTTTACTTTTGTAATTGTTCATTTTTCTGCAAACAAAGACTATTGGAAACATATGTTGTGGATGCCAGGTGTGCCTGTTCCAATGAAAATTATGTTGATGCCAATTGAGATTTTAGGAGCAATCATTAAGCCATTCTCTTTAATGGTGCGTTTGTTTGCTAACATTACAGCAGGTCACTCGGTAGTATTTGGATTAATTGCAATTATTTTCGTAATGAAAGAAGCATTAGGAGCAGGTGGTGCAATCGGAATCGGATTCTTCTTGTCAACGTTCTTAGTTGTATTGGAAATTTTAGTTGCGTTCTTACAAGCGTTTATCTTTACGATGTTGTCGTCATTATTTATTGGAATGGCTGTAGCAGAACATGATCACGAAGAAGCACATTAATAAAAGAGAAAATAAAAATTAGAGTATAAATAAATTTGTTTAATTAATATTAAATTCAATACTATGACAATTCCAACTATCATTGGTGCAGGTTTAATCGTAATCGGAGCTGGTTACGGTTTAGGTAAAATTGGTTCTTCTGCAATGGACGCTATTGCTCGTCAACCAGAAGCTGCTGGAAAAATCCAAACTGCAATGATCATCATTGGAGCTTTATTGGAAGGTTTAGCATTCGGTGCTTTAATCTTAGGTAATTAATCCAAGTCAGTACAAAGAGTTTATCTGTAACGGTTGGTTACAGGTAAACTTCTTATTTTAATTAAACAAAACAGGTATTAAAAAGTATAATTTTAGATAATGGATAAGTTAATTAACGATTTCAGTTTTGGACTATTTTTCTGGCAACTAATTATTATGATAGTAATTGTTGTTCTCTTAGGAAAATTCGCGTGGAAACCAATTGTAAATGCTTTAGAAGCTCGTGAAGAGGGTATTACTGATGCATTGGCAGCTGCAGAAAACGCTAAAAGAGAAATGGCTAATTTAAAAGCAGATAACGAAAAGTTATTAGCTGAAGCTCGTGCGGAGCGCGATACTTTACTAAAAGAAGCTCGTGAGATCAAAGAAAAATTGATTGCTGATGCTAAAACAGAAGCAGAAGCTCAGGGTGAAAAATTAATCGCTCAAGCAAAAGCTACAATTGAAAGCGAGAAAGCTGCGGCTATTCTTGACTTAAAAACGCAAGTTTCATCTATTTCAATTGAAATCGCTGAAAAATTATTGAAAGATCAATTATCTAACAAAGAAGCTCAAGCTAAATTGGTTGAGAAAATGTTAGATGACGTAAAATTAAACTAATATCACTATGGTAAGCACAAGAGCTGCGGCACGTTATGCAAAAGCAATGCTTGAGGTTTCTTTGGAAAAAGGAAATGTTGATGCTATCAATGGGGATATGATCCTTATTTCTCAATCAATCGCTCAAAGCAAGGAGTTGAATACTTTTCTTGTGAATCCTATCGTTAAAGATCAGTTGAAATTAAACGCTTTATTGGAAGTGTTTGCAACTACTCAAGAAGGGACAAAAGAATTATTCAACGTATTAAAAGCAAATAGTAGATTCGGAATCTTAGAGGCAATCGCTTTAGAGTTTCAAAAACAATACGATTTGTATAAGGGTATTGAGAAAGTAACTGTTACTACAGCAATGCCTATTGATGCTAGTATAGAGGCTAAAGTACTTGAAAAAGTAAAAGCTTTAGCACCTGGAAAAGAAGCTGTAATTACAAATATTGTAGATGAGTCAATCTTAGGAGGATTTATCTTGAAAATTGGAGATATCCAATACAATGCTTCTTTAGCAAATCAATTACAAGTATTAAAAAGAGAATTAATTAAGTAAAAAAAATCACCGCACGAATTTTCGTGTATAAACATAGATAAAAATGGCGGACATTAAACCAGCTGAAATTTCAGCGATTTTAAAGAAACAATTATCTGGATTTAGCTCTGAGGCTTCTTTAGAAGAAGTAGGTACAGTACTAGAAGTAGGAGATGGAGTTGCTCGTGTTTACGGGTTGACAAATGCTGAGTACGGAGAGCTAGTTGTATTTGACAACGGTTTAGAGGCAATGGTACAAAACTTAGAAGAAGATAACGTAGGTATTGTATTGTTAGGTTCTTCTGTTGGTGTAAGCGAAGGTGCTACAGTGAAAAGAACAGGTCGTATCGCTTCTCTACGCGTAGGAGAGAAAATGGTAGGACGTGTAGTAAATACGTTAGGACAACCCATTGATGGTAAAGGTCCTATCGAAGGTGATTTATATGAAATGCCATTGGAGCGTAAAGCACCAGGTGTTATCTACCGTCAACCAGTAACGGAACCATTACAAACAGGAATTAAAGCGATTGACGCGATGATCCCTGTAGGACGTGGTCAACGTGAGTTAGTTATTGGTGACCGTCAAACTGGAAAAACTACGGTTTGTATCGATACAATTCTAAACCAAAAAGAATTCTATGATGCAGGTCAACCAGTTTACTGTATCTATGTTGCTATTGGACAAAAAGCTTCAACTGTTGCAGCTATCGCTAAAACATTAGAAGAAAAAGGTGCAATGGATTATACAATCATCGTTGCGGCTAACGCATCAGATCCTGCTCCAATGCAAGTTTACTCTGCTATGGCAGGTGCTGCGATCGGAGAGTACTTCCGTGATACAGGTCGTCCAGCTTTGATTATTTATGATGATTTATCGAAACAAGCTGTTGCTTACCGTGAGATGTCTTTGATCTTAAGAAGACCACCGGGACGTGAGGCTTACCCTGGAGACGTTTTCTACCTTCACTCAAGATTATTAGAAAGAGCAGCTCGTGTTATTGGTGATGATGAAATCGCTAAAAACATGAATGATTTACCTGAGTCAATCAAACCTTTCGTTAAAGGTGGTGGATCATTAACAGCTTTACCTATTATCGAGACACAAGCGGGTGACGTTTCTGCTTATATTCCAACAAACGTAATTTCGATTACAGATGGACAGATTTTCTTAGAGTCTGACTTGTTCAACTCAGGGGTACGTCCTGCAATTAACGTAGGTATTTCTGTATCTCGTGTTGGAGGTTCTGCTCAAATTAAATCAATGAAAAAAGTAGCAGGTACATTGAAATTAGATCAAGCGCAATTCCGTGAATTAGAAGCATTCGCGAAATTTGGTTCTGACTTAGATGCAGCTACAATGAACGTTATTTCAAAAGGTCAACGCAACGTTGAAATCTTGAAACAAGCAGTTAACGATCCTTATACAGTAGAAGATCAAGTAGCTATTATCTATGCTGGATCTAAAAACTTATTGAGAAATGTTCCTGTAAACAAAGTAAAAGAGTTTGAGAAAGATTTCTTAGAAGCTCTTAACTCACGTCACAGAGATGTTTTAGATCAATTAAAAGCTGGTAAATTCGGTGACGAACAAACTAGTGTTTTAGAGAAAGTAGCTAAAGAATTAGCTTCAAAATATTAAGAATTTTTTGAAAGAGTTTAAGCTTGCCTAAAAGCTTATTCTCTTTCTGAATTATATACGTTTTCAAATGGCAAATCTTAAAGAAATACGCAATAGGATTTCTTCTATTGGATCTACAATGCAGATTACATCTGCGATGAAAATGGTATCTGCAGCAAAATTGAAAAAAGCTACGGATACGATTACAGCTATGCGTCCTTATTCAGAGAAGCTAACTGAGATTATTCAAAATGTTAGTTCTACTTTAGAAGGAGAGAATTCAGGTGTATATTCGCAAGTTAGAGAGGTAAAAAATGTATTGTTCATTACGGTAACTTCAAACAGAGGTTTGTGTGGTGGTTTCAATGCCAACATTATTAAACAAATTAATGTATTAGCGAATACAACGTTCAAAGGAGCAAACATTGATTTATTGACAATTGGAAAAAAAGGAAATGATATCCTTAAAAAATCATTCCACGTTGTTGATAACCAAAGTTCATTATACGATCATTTTGATTTTGATCACACAGCAGTTATTGCTGAGCACGTAATGGAAGCATTTGTGAATGAGAAATACGATTCTATTCAAATTGTATATAACCAGTTTAAAAATGCAGCTACTCAAATCGTAGTTACAGAGCAATTTTTGCCATTATTGCCAATAGAGACTGAAGCAACTGCAGCAGCATCTGATTATATCTATGAGCCTTCGAAAGAAGAGATCATCGAAACTTTAATTCCACTGTCGTTAAAAACACAATTGTTCAAAGCAATTGCTGATTCTGTAGCTTCAGAGCACGGAGCTCGTATGACTGCGATGCACAAAGCAACAGATAACGCACAAGAATTGAGAAATGAGTTGAAGTTAAGTTACAACAAAGCTCGTCAGGCTGCGATTACAAACGAAATTTTAGAGATTGTTGGTGGTGCAGAAGCATTAAACAACTAATCGAAACAAATTATACTTTTATAAAAAGGCGCTTTTTAAGCGCCTTTTTTTGTTTGTGTTAGTTTGTCTTGTCTTTTGTTTTTAAATGGCTTAGAAGGGTTTTAGAATGGGATAGAGGAGAGAAGATAGAGCAGAGAGGGATGAAATGAAAAAAGCTCGGACTAGCCGAGCTTTATTTGTTGTGTAGTTTATTTATTGAAAATAAATACTGTCAATTAGTAATTCATAAGTAGATGCGCTTCCGGTTTTTAAAGAGAAGACATCTCCACTGCCTGTGCTGTTATAGGCTGTATCACTTAAGTCGAGTGTCAATTTCACCCATTCACCGCCCGTATCAATGGTTCCATTGTATTGATTGGTGGTGAATTTAACAAGATCTAAATTCGTATTCGTTACGGTTCCTGCATTGAATGGATCATATCCTCCGGCGGGCTTGTTGACGTTGAAGGAAAGTGATTTTTTGTCCGACGTACCCTTAATCCAGATCACTAGTTTTGTCTTTCCTGCTGGTGCGTCTTTCCCATTGATAGTAAAGACAAAATCATTGGCTGTTGTTGTTCCGGAAAGTTTCATTGCATCCTTTCCGTTTCTTCCCTGTCCAGGCGCATGCGTAGCATAGGGTTTTAAACCATGTGTGCTTAGTTTACTGGTAAACTCCTCCCAATTGTTGAAATTGGCCACGATATCTGCAGGAGCTGGTTCTGGCTCTGGTTCCGGATCAACTGGTCCACCATCGTCTTCTACTGGTGTCCCATCCTCAAAGCGAATCTCATCAATAACTAAATCGTAATTGGCCCTGTTTCCATTTTTGAAACTGATGAAGGTTCTGGTGCCATCGGTGTGATATTCTCCGTTGAATGCGCTTAAATCTAAAGTGATTTTTACCCATTTTCCTTGTGTATCAATCTTTCCGTTGTAACTATTGGTCGTATTTTCAGGATTGTTCTCCATTGGCGTTTCATTGGCCTGAACAACTTTACTGCCAGATACGGCATCTAAGTTATAGGCTTTGTAATTGATACCATTAGCTCTGTGAATGTTGATCGATAAAGATCTTTCTGAGGTTCCCTTCAATAAGAACGATAGCTTAGTCGCATCTTTTGGCATTTTTACTTTTTCTACAGAGAAGAGGTAACCATTTTGTTCTCTTGACCCTTTAATAGCTAAACCAGTTGAATTCTCCCATCCTTGACCTTCTGCCTTAGTCGCCATTGGATCACTCAACTGATTGTTGAAAATCACGCCTAAGAAATCCTCCCATTTTTCGAAATCTGCACCTGGAAAAGCTAAGAATTTACCTGGTTTAACTTCTTCTTGAGCAAATGGATCACCTTTTAGATTAAAGTCTTCTACTACACGAGGATAAAATTGAATCATATCGTTGAAGATGTCAAATATACCCGTAATCGACCCACTGTTGGCTGGAATTTCATAGGAAACAAAATCCGTAGCATATTGGCTCGTTCTGATGTAAAAAGAATTGTTGTTCTCATCAACCACTTGTCTCAAGGTTTGATACTGTGCATCAACATCTTTTTCGTCATACAGTTTTTTTCCAACGAGTCCACGAGCGAACTGTACATTCGTTACAGTGATTAATTTTCCTTTGTATTCTTTTTTGTTTTTTATTAGTTCCGCTAAGGTTACCGTATTGTTGTATTTTGTGATGTCTGCTTGTTTGCAGTACTTTCCAACGTATTGAGGAATCACGTCTTTTGAAATCGTTGATGTGTATTTTCCATTTTGTATACCACCGCCTAAATTAACCATGCCTTCGTTATTGTGGATATAAAGTCCGCCTAGTTTTACATAAACAATCGTTCCTGGAGGATAGGTCACATAGGCAGCTCTATCTGCAAGATTGACGATGATGGGCTTCTGTGTCGTTTCATCAACAATATGGATTTTGTTGTAGAAATTACCTCCTTTATCACTAGAAACAACTACCCCTTTGAGGATGTCTTTGGCATCTCCATTATAAGGACCCACTTGTGTTGGGGCAGTAAGATAGAGGTCATCGGTTGTTTTGGTTATGGTCACTTGGGGTTCGTTACAATTCAATGAAGGCACTGAAAAGTCGTCATTCTTTGCACAACTAGCTACGAAAAAAGTAGTAAGTGCTATAAAAAATATGGATTTAAATATTGTTCTCATAGTAAAAAGAATTAGAAGTTGTAGTAAACATTAACGGAGAAGTTACGCCCATAACCATAGAAATATTTGTTGCCAAATAAGTTGTACGGCCCGCTATTTCTAGCAACTTCTTGTGCGTAGTTCGCATTTCTTGCTTGTTCAAATCCTCCTGTTTTGTATTCTTTGTCAAAAACGTTGTTGATTGAGGCGAAAAATCCGATGATCGATCGATCCGGCATACGCCACGATTTACCTCCTGTAATATTGACGATAGTAAAATCGTTTAACTTTTCTTGTTTTAACACATCGCGTAGTTTATCTTCTGTCAATCCTTCAAAGGGTTGCCCTGAATTATTCGGATCTAAAACGAAATTTTGCGTTCTTCGAATAGCAGATACTTCTGTATAGGCATCCGCTAAATAGTTGATGTTCGCACCAACAAACCAGAATTTAGGGTCTCTATACTCTAAGCCTAAGGATAAGGCGGTTTGAGGACCATTGGAAAGCTTGTATTTTTTGAGTGAGGTTTGTCCGTAATCAAACATACGAGCTAGGTTATCTGAGGATAGATAAACATTTGGATTATTGGTGTAAAATGCCTGTCCTAAAGCTGCTGCGGCTGTCGCTTTTAGCGTTTGGGTGATTTGGTATTCCGCTCCAATTTCTACACCTAACTGTCTTTTGTTTATCCCTGTGATAATTTCTGATACAAAAGAATTTCCTCTGTTGTACAAGCTGCCATCCTCATCCGTTAATCCTAAACCATCTCCAAAGTAATAGTTGATTTTTGTGCCGTTTTTGGTCTCTGTCAAATATCCTGTCACTCTTGCTTTAAGTAGAGGTGTTCGCAAAATATAGCTACCATCTACGCTAAAAATATCTTCGTTGCTCAAATTAGGTACAAAGAAATTATTGACGCGTATGTTGGCAAAGGTATTTCTGATGGAAGGCGCCTGATTGATGTAAGCAATATTAAAGTCTAAGGCGTGTTTTCCTGTTATATGAAAGGTTGCCCCTCCTTTAAATCCAAAATTATTGAAACTCTTGTTCTCACTTTTTCCATAGGAATCATTCATATACACAGGATTTTTATACATCCCTTCTCTTTGATATGAAGTATAACCAATGTTTTGAGCCAAGTAGAAATCAAAATAATCATAATCAAAAACAACTTGAGTAAATACGTTAATTACATCAGCAGAAAGTTTGTAGTTATAGCCAAATTTATCTCCTTTTTTTACTAGACGGTTTGGATGATTGATGTCTTTGTCTTGAAGACCAGAATCCTGGTAGGTATCAATGTCTTTGAAATATTCTCCCCCTAACAAATCGGTTAGTTTTTGGTAGTTGTTGGAGTGAAGTTTGCGATAATTTACTCCAACGTCAAGGGTTGTATTGGCGTTAATCTTCGTGCGGAAGTTAGAGTTGAAAGACAGGATATTTTCCTGTTGTCTATCTTCATATAGAATAATTTGACTTCTCCCTTTATTGATAGAATCACTATTGATCCCGTAGATATAGTTCCAATCTACTTGACCATCTCGACGAAAGGCCGCTCTACTTTGTTCGGCTTGTCTTAGGTCTGCAATCGTATTTTGTTTGAAAGGGTCATGATCATCTAAGGCATTGAATTCGTCTTGTGACATACTCCAATAGCGAGGATCAATTTTCGAGGTATGAAAACTCGGTAAATGTTGGTAATAAGTTGGGTCTGGATTCAGGTTGTTTTGATAACCAAAACGACTATCGGCAATATGTCCGAATTGATAAGAGGCCGTTGTCGTTAAGCTACTCTTTTCATTGATGGTCCAATAATGAGAGAGCATGAAAATAGGTTGTTCTACATCTTTGTAGCGTGAATTTCTCTTGTCTCCCTCTTGCCAACCCCAATAGGAATTGTATTTTTTGCCTTTAATATCAGCTTGTTCTTGGGTTAATGGCGAATTCTTCGCTCTTTTATTTTTAGCATAAATGGCGGAAAAATTCAAACTGTGGTTTTCGTTGAATTTCTTTTCAACTGCGGCAAAGAAAGAAGGGGCGTGATAATTACTTCCCTCCCAGTAGCCTTCTTTGGCTCCTCGATAAGACCCAGAGAATACATAGGCCCATCCTTTTTTATTTAAACCAGAAGAATGAGTAAAAGTTGGTCGCCAATTGTAATTGGTATTAGTTCCTGTAAAGGTTGCCCGCGAACCTTTTCGAATATGGGAGGCTCGCGTAGAAATGGCCTGTGTTCCCAAAATACTACCAAAGGTATAAGCAGATGGTGTAGAACCCGATGAAAACTCTTGATTGCGCATCACGTCGTTGAGTCCGCCCCAGTTGCTGAATTGTGGACGACCATCTAAGACGCGATTCATCTCAATTCCGTTAATCAAGGTCTTTCCGTATTCGTTGTCTAGTCCCCGTACTCTAAAGAAAGCCTGCCCCCAGTTGAATGCTGCAACTTGTTGGAACGGATCCTTAGTGGCTTGTAATAATCCTGAGGATGTATCCGAACTGGAGTTGTCATCACTCAAATCATTTTCATTCAGTGTGATAAAGCCTATTTGAGCTTGTGTCACTAAATCTTCTTCTATGAAAATGTCGCCCAAATCAATGGTTTGATTCGCTTGCGCTTCAATGGGAAATTGTCGGCTGATAAATCCAGGATAGGATATCACAACAATTTGATTGCCCATTTGATTGTTTTCCAGAACAAAGATTCCTTCACCATTGGTTAAAGTGGAAAGATTGGAGCCAACTACTCGTGCCACTACAGCATTGATAGGGGTTTGAGATTTGGCGTCGAGTACCTTCCCTTTAATTTCGTGATTGCTTTGTGCATACGTAAACGTCGATACTACACCAAGCAAAACAAATAAAAGTTTCCTCATAAGTGCGATTTAATATTAAACTGCTACGTTGAAAAAGTCGTGTACTTTTCCTAGTAAAGTTAAGTTTTTAAGCTAAAAATAACTATTTTTGTAGAGAGTATTTTTAACAAATTAGGTTAACTTAGTAGGAATATGGTAAGAAAATTGGCTTTAATACTGATTTGTGCTTGTTTTGCGAATAGTCAAGCGCAAGAGAAAAAATTTCAAATTCACACCATTGCATTTTATAATGTAGAGAATTTGTTCGATACCATTCGAGATCCAAAGATTTACGATGAAGAATGGACACCAGATGGTGCCCAAGCCTGGACCAAAAAGAAATACGAAAAGAAAATCAACAACCTAACTCGAGTGATGTCTCAAATTGGGACAGATGAAAATCCACAAATGCCAACGATTATTGGGGTAGCAGAAGTGGAAAACCGAGGAGTGTTGGAGGACTTGGTAAAGGCTCCTTCCATGATTCCTGGCGATTATGACATTGTGCACTATGATTCCCCAGATCGACGAGGCATTGACGTTGGATTGTTGTATAGTAAAAAACATTTTATCCCAACCAATACATCTGCTCATCCGCTATATATTTATGATCAACTCAAAGACAATAAACGCATTTATACGCGTGATCAACTCTTGGTTACGGGATTATTGGATGGAGAAGAGGTGCATTTTATTGTCAACCACTGGCCTTCAAGAGTAGGTGGTGAAAAAGCAAGTAGTCCAAATCGTGAAGCTGCCGCAGCTTTAAATATGAAAATTATCGATTCGCTGCAAACCATTAATCCCAAAGCAAAAATTATTACGATGGGGGATATGAATGATGGACCTTATAATAAAAGTATCAAGAAAGTACTGAAAGCGGAGGGAGATCGAAAAAAAGTGCAACCTCAAGGACTATTTAATCCCATGGAGAAGATGTCTAAGGATGGTTTGGGAACATTGGCCTATCGCGATGCCTGGGATATTTTTGATCAAATGATACTGACAGAAGCTTATCTAACCGAGGGGTATGATTCTTGGAAGTATTGGAAAGCAAGAATATTTAAAAAACCTTTTATGGTACAAGAAACGGGACAATACAAAGGATATCCGTTGAGAAATAGCAACAGTGAACCGGGATATAGTGACCACTTTCCAGTGTATATTTATCTGATAAAACAACAATAAATAGTAGAGCGGCTTTAAGCCGCTCTTTTGTTTTATACGGATATGTTTGACTAATTATTCTCCTTCTTCAAATCGAATTTCATCGAGAATCAAATCGTAATCACTGGGAATTGTTGCCGTTTTACCACTAAATCGAAAGGTCAAAAAATCTCCTTCCCCTGTTGTATTGTACGGAATATCTTCTAAGTCTAAAATGACTTTAATCCATTGTCCTTGGGTGTCGATAATGCCTTTGTATTTATTGACATTGCCCTGTTGGTTGGTGTGAGTAGTAGGCACAATTATTTTGCTTGTGCTTAGGTGTTCGAGATTATAGGCAACATAAAAACCATCGGTTTGATACAGATTAATGGATAAGGATTTGGCGTTGGCAGTTCCCTTGAGTAAAAAGGAAAGAGCTGTAGCACCTGGTGGAACTTGAATATTAGTCAGTGTAAAGGCGTTATCTGTTTTTGTAGGGGAACCTCGAAAGGCTAATCCCGTTGAATTATTCCACCCATCTGTTGGAGCTTGCGTGGCAAATTTTAATCCAGGACGTTTCAAGATAGAGAGAAAGTCTTCCCAGTTTTCGAAGTCTGCACCTGCAAAGGCTAACGATTTTCCAGGTTCAACGAGAATCTCTTCTTGCTCTTCTGTTTCATCCGTCTCTTCTGGTGTTGAAGTTTCAGAGCCAAAAGCAGGTTGATTAAAGCTAATATCGGTGGATACTCGAGGATAAAATTGAAGTTGCTTGCCATATAGATCAACAATCCCTGTTAAGGAGCCACCTTTTTCCGTTATCACATAATTTGCGAAATCCTTGCTTAATTTACCTGTTCGGATGTATATACTATTTCCTTGTTGATTTACTACCTTTCGCAGCGTATAACCTTGAGGATCTACAGACTTTGCATCATATAGTTTTTTACCAACTAAGGAGCGATCAAATTGAACGTTTTCTATAGTAATCAATCGATTGACATATTTTTCAGGATTTGCTTTTAATTCCTCCAAGGATAGAAGAGTATTATAAGGCTCAAGGTTTACGGGTTCACAATATTTTTGGATATGAATATTAATAGCACTTTTGGAGATGCTCCCAACGTATTTATTCCCTGAAGAAGAAGTGTAAATACCACCGCCAATTGTTAGTTTGCCATAGGCATTGGTACAGTATAATTCTCCTAGAGTTAAGAGAATCTTTGTACCTGGTGGAAATACGGTAAATGAGGCACCCATCTCGATTTGAATAACTGCGGCTTGTTGTGTGGTTTCATCGACAAGATGTAGCTTGTTGTAAAAATTTCCTCCTTGATCACTGGACACAACAATACCTGACATCATATCTTTTTCATTTCCCGGATAAAGGCGAATGGAGTCGTTGGCTAGCCTATGAAGACTTTCAATAGTGGTATTGGGTTCTGTATTCGGATTAGTACAATCGAGATAAGGAGCCGAAAAATTGTCGTTTTTGGCACAACTCGAAAAGAAAAAAGTTAGTAAGCAGATGAAGTATATCGTTTTTTGTGTGGTTTGCATGGGTTGAGAATTAAAAGTTGTAGTAGAGTTGGATAAAAAAGTTTCGGCCATAGCCGTACCAATATTTATTGCCAAAAAGGGGGTGACCTCCTTGGGAACGGGCAATTTCTTGTGCATAAGTTGCATTTCTTGCTTGTTCAAATCCACCTGTTCGATAGACGGTGTTGAATACATTTTGAATAGAAGCAAAGAAGCCAAGGATGGAGCGATTGAGCAAACGCCAAGATTTACCGCCTTGAAGAGCTACTAAGGTAAAGGTGGGTAGTTTTTCCTGTTGAAGTACTTGTTTTAATTCCTTGGCCGTAAGGTCTTCATAGGGTTGCCCCATCTTGTCTGGATCCATCACAAAGTGCTGTGTTCGTTTGAGAGGGGCGACTTGTACAAATGCATCTGCTAGGTAACTAAGGTTGAGATTGACAAACCAAAAAGAAGGATCTCTGTATTCCAATCCAAGATATAAGGCTGTCTGAGGGCCATTGGCTAAGCGATAGTGCGCCAATTGAGCTTGGCCATAGTCTAGAGGACGCGATAAATGATTAGCGTATACATGAAGATTGGGATTGCTCAGGTAGAAAGATTGGTTAAGACCAGCAGCACTGCTTACTTTTAGGGTCGGACTAATTTGATATGCAATGCCTAGCTCTATCCCGATGTGACGCTTGTCCAGATTCGTGAGTACTTCCGAAATTAAATTCCCCTTGGAATCGTCAAGACCTAATCCTTCTGTATAATAAAAGTTTAGCTGAGTGCTGTTTTTTATTTGGGTCAAATAACTGGTTATTTTCATTTGAAATTTTGGATTCCTAAGGTTGTAATTCACATCAAAATGAAAGAGATTCTCTTGTTTTAAGTTTTGGATGAGGTTGTTGTTGACTCTTAGATTAGCAAAGGTATTTTGGAGGGTGGGTGCTTGATTGTAAAAAGCGAAATGACCACTCAAAATGTGTTTGCCTGAAAGGTAATAGGTAAAACCCCCTTTCATTCCCATACTATTGAATATAGCAAGCTCGCTTTTTCCGAAAGAAGTAGTGGCAAATACGGGGTTTTGGTATTGCCCTTCTCGTTGATAGGTGGTGTATTTTAGTGATTCAGCCAAGTAAAAATGCCAGTGATTGTAGTGAAAGGTGAATAAGGTAAATGCTTCGGCTTCAATTGCTTGATTTCGATAGTTGTATCCATAGGCATCTCCAACTCGGATTTCGCGATTTGGATTTCGCAAATCACTGTCGCGAAATTCTTCGTCTTGAAAGGTGTCAATGTCCTTGTAAAATGAACCCCCTAATAGGTCAATCGCTTTTTTGAAGTTTGTAGTTTGCCCTTGTCGGTAGTGGATGCCCGCATTAAGTGTTAGGTGATTCGTCAGTACACTGTGTAAACTAGTACTGGCGGATAGGGTTTGATTCTCTTGTCGATCTTCATAGAGAATAATTTTACTTTGCCCGCCAAAACTTTGATTCGTTTTATAGATGGAAGTCCAATCCAACTGACCGTTAGACTGAAAAGCAGTTCTAGCAAGGGATGCTTGATGTAAGGAAGCTTGTGTGCTTTCCTTGAAAGCATCTTGGGGTAGGGCATCAAACGCCTCTGGAGTTAAGCTCCAATAAATTGGAACTATTTGACTGAGATAATAACTGGGGAGGTTTCTGTAGTAGGTAGGGTCGGGATTGAGGTTGTCTTGATAGTCGAGCCTACTGTCGGCGGTATGTCCCCATTGATATCCCACTGTGGTTGTTAACGTATTCGATTCATTTTTATTCCAATAGTGTGTGAGCATGACTAGGGGTTCTTCTACGGCTTTGTATCGGGCGTTGCGTTTTTCTCCTTGTTGCCATCCCCAATAAGCGTTGTATTGAATCCCCTTGAGTGCGGTTTGTTCTTGTGTGTTAGCTGAATTTTTAGTGCGTTTGTTTTTGGCGTAGATAGCAGAAATACTCAAACTATGTTGATCGTTGAGTTTTTTTTCTACCCCAATTAAAAAGGAAAGGGCATCGTAATTCGTCCCTGTCCAATAGGCTTGCTTAGCAGCGCGATAAGAGCCCGAAATGGCATAAGCCCAATTGTTTTTGTTCAATCCAGAAGCATAACTACCAAAGGGACGCCATTGATAACTTGTATTGGATGCTGAAATACCGAGGCGCTTTCCTTTGCGCATTAAGGAGGGTCTTGTTGTGATGGCTTGTGTTCCTGCTAGACCACCAAAAGTGAAGGCATTCGGTGTTGAACCAGTAAAATATACCTGATTGCGCATGGCGTCATTTAACCCGCCCCAATTGCTCCATTGAGGACGTCCGTTTTGTATTTTGTTCATCACTAGACCATTGAGCAAGATTGTTCCATAGGCATTATCAAGCCCACGCATGCGATAAAAACTCGAACTCCAAGCATAAGCAACAGCTTGTTGAAAGGGATCTTTGGTTGCTTGTAGTACAAGGGCAGTTCCTTGAACTCCAGTATCGTCTTCGAGTTCATCTTCTGTTAAATGGATAAATTCAGATTGCGCTACCAAAGTAGTATCCTCTTTTTCTAAAGTTAAGGTCCCTAAATCTAACAGTTGGTCAGGATATAGAGACAAGGTAAACTGTTGTGTAATACTAGAAGGATATGAAATTTCAAGGGTACAATTACCTTGGATTTGAGTGGATAAAGTGAAAAGACCTGCGGCATCCGTTAAGGTATAGCTAGCAGTTTCTCTAATTCGAACCAAGGCTTCTTGGAGGGGACGATGGAATCGAGTGTCAACTATTTTTCCCTTGAGTTCTACTCGATATTGAGCCTGAGCAAATGTCGAGCAATGGGCTAGAAATAAAAGGAGGAATTGTTTTCTCATAGGGAGTATGGATTAAAAAATGGGGTTGAAATTGATTTATTTCTTATAAAGTTAAGTTTTTATTGAATTATTATTTAATTTTAATCAATAATAATAAATAAATGATATAAAAATGAATGTAATTAAGAGTATATGTTTGAAAATAGTAATTTTTGTTGCCTATTTTTCGATTGGAATTAGTTTTGCACAGGTAGCGGAGTATCAGATTCGAACGATTGCTTTTTACAATTTTGAGAATCTTTTTGATACCATACGCAATCCTAAAATTTACGATGAAGATTGGACGCCTACTGGTGCGCGGGCCTGGACCAAAGACAAGTATGAAAAGAAGATTAAGAACCTCGCTCGCGTCATTGCACAAATTGGTAGAGATGAAAATCCTAATCTTCCAGTTACTCTAATTGGCGTAGCGGAAGTGGAAAATAGAAAAGTATTGGAGGATTTAGTTCAATTGCCAGATTTACAGTTGGTTCGTTACGGGATTGTGCATTTTGATTCTCCTGATAAACGCGGTATTGATGTTGCTTTGCTATATGATCAACAGCATTTTGTAGTACTTCATACGTCCGTCCATCCCTTGTATATTTACGATCAACTACCGAGAAAAGAGAAGAAGCGGATTTTTACTCGAGATCAATTGTTGGTCTCTGGTTTATTGGACGGAGAGGAAATACACCTTATTGTCAATCATTGGCCTTCGCGAGTAGGAGGAGAAAAAGTAAGTCGTCCAAATCGAGAAGCGGCGGCGGCATTGAATCGAAAGATCATCGATTCGCTTCAACGCATCAATCCGCAAGCGAAGATTATCACCATGGGCGATATGAATGACGGACCCTTTAATTCCAGTATGAAAAAAGTGCTTCAAACACAAGGAGCAAAAGAAAAGGTAGGGGCTCAAGGATTGTTTAATCCGATGGAAAAAATGGGAAAACAAGGCTATGGCACATTAGCGTATCGAGATGCTTGGGATATTTTTGATCAAATTGTCATGACCCAAGCGTTTTTATTAGATAAATACAATGGGTGGACCTATTGGAAAACCCGTATTTTTCAAAAGCCGTTTATGATTCAATCTACGGGACAGTACAAAGGGTATCCGTTGAGAAATAGTACTAGTGAACCTGGTTTTAGTGACCATTTTCCGGTTTACATCTGCTTGTTGCGCAAACGATGAGCAAAAAAAGAGGTAACTGCTGCTACCTCTCTTTTTTTATTGAAACAATTGTTCCATAATTTCTTGTCCGTATACTTGGGATATTTGTTGTACAAAGGATTCAAAACTAAAACTAGCTTCTTGATTGGCTTTGTCTGAAATGGTGCGAATGACGCTACAAGGGATATTGTATTCATAACAGATTTGGGCCACAGCAGCTCCTTCCATCTCAACACATAGTACTTGGGGAAGGGCCTGTTGTAAATTTTCCTTTTGCTGATCCGTAGAGAAAAATTGATCGCCGCTGGCAATCGTTCCAAAATATACTTTAGGTTGCTTAATCGCAAATTTATCCAATTCATCAGCGGAAATTTTCGCACAAAGTACTTCAGGAGAAAGGAAACGCTCAATTTGTTGAATGACTTGAGTTGAACGTGTCGTATTGGTTTCGAAATACGTCTTTTGGAGTAAGGGGATTTCGTATTTTGGGCGCAATGGAGATACATCCATATCATATTGGATTAAATCCCGTGCAACCACTACATCACCCACTTCAATATGAGGAGCAATTCCTCCAGCAACGCCAATAAAGATAATTTCGCTTACGTTGAAACGCAACAGTAAGGCCGATGCTGTAGCAGAAGCAGCAACTTTGCCAATGCGAGAATAAACAACCACGACGTTCTGCTTGCCCAATCGCCCTTGATAATAGGTGCGATTGCCAATCGTAATTGCAGTTTTCTCTTCTAAAATCGCGATAATGCCATCTACTTCTTGGGGTATGGCCCCCATGATTCCTATAATCTGTTCCTCCATGTTGAATTGTGTATTTGAGCATCAAAAGTAGAAATAATTGTTCAATATACAGGGAACAATCGCCCATCTACAGTTGAATGATTGTAATGCAATGCGAGTAGCAGTTGGTATTAACTGTTTTTTTTAGCTAATAAAATAACGATCTGCAACTTATTTCTTTTTTTTACTCAGAAAGAGAGAATTGTTTGTCGTAAAAAAATCTTGAATCGGCCTATAAAAAAATAGTATCTTTACAACGAAAAGTGAGAAAATAATTCCTTCCTTTTGCGGAGGATTAATATATAAATACATAAAGATATAAATGGCTTGTACAAATTGTTCAACGAAGACAGATAGTAATGGCGTACCCAGAGGGTGTCAGAGTAACGGAACATGCGGAACAGATAGCTGTAATAAATTAGCAGTTTTTGATTGGTTGTCAAATATGGTTTATCCAAATTCAGACAGCATCTTTGATATAGTTGAGGTTCGATTTAAGAACGGAAGAAAAGATTTTTATCGTTATCCTAGTGGAATGACTGTAGCAATGGGAGATATCGTTGCAACAGAAACATCTCCAGGACACGATGTCGGTATTGTTTCTCTTGTAGGTGAACTGGTTAAGGTTCAGATGAAAAAGAAAAAAGCAGATCCAGAGGGAGAAATCTTAAAAATCTACCGTAAAGCAACCCAAAAAGATATTGATATTTGGCAGGAAGTTCGCGAAAAAGAGGAACCTGTTCGAATGAGAGCAAGAGAAATTGCCATCAACTTAAATTTAGAAATGAAAATTTCAGATGTTGAGTTTCAGGGAGATGGATCAAAAGCTACCTTTTATTACACCGCTAGTGAGCGTGTTGATTTTAGACAGTTAATTAAAGAATTCGCAAGAGAATTTAGTATTCGAATTGAAATGAAACAGGTTGGTTTCCGACAAGAGGCAGCTCGTTTAGGAGGTGTTGGATCTTGTGGAAGAGAGCTGTGTTGTTCGACTTGGTTAACGGATTTCCGCAGTGTAAATACAGCAGCAGCACGTTACCAACAATTGTCGCTAAATCCACAAAAGTTAGCAGGGCAATGTGGTAAACTGAAATGTTGTTTAAATTTTGAATTAGATACGTATTTAGAGGCATTAAAAGATATGCCTGATTCAGATACGAAGTTAATGACTGTAAAAGGAATTGCTTTTTGTCAGAAAATAGATATTTTCAAAGGGCAAATGTGGTTTGCTTATGCAAATAACTCTGCCAATTGGTACGTATTGACGACGGAGCAGGTAAAGGAGATTTTGGAATTAAACGCACAGAATGAAAAAGGAAACGAGCTTGAAAGTTATAGCGAGGAAGTTCCTTCAGATAAAGATCAGTTCCAAAATGCGATAGAGCAAGATAGTGTCACGCGTTTTGATCAACCAAAACGCAGAAAAAAGAATACGAAATCGAAAGGTAAACCTGGAGATCGAGAGGGTAATGCATCGTCAAAAGGCGGAGAGGAGAAAGAAGCTTCCAATGCAAGAGATGATAGAAAACGCAAACCTAGAACCAAACCGACTAGAAATGCAGATGGCAAGGATAGACCAGTAGGTAAGGAGGAAAATCGAAAATCAGAAGATCGAAAAGAAAGATCAGAGGTAAAAGCAGAAGGCAGACCACAGCGCAAACCAGAAGATCGAAAAGAAAGATCGGAAGGAAAGGCAGAGGGTAGACCAGAACGCAAACCAAGAGATCGAAATGAAAAATCAGAAGGTAAACCAGCAGGGAGATCGGATAAAAAAATAGAAAATAGAGAGCCTAAATCAGGGAATGAACAAGGAACTGAAGAAAATAAAGGCAAGAATCAAAAGCCGAAATCCAATAAACCAAAGCAAAGAAAACCTCGACCGACAAACCCAAATACAAACCCAACAAATAAGCAAGACGGTGAAAATAAATAGTCTTTATTTAGCATTGAGTCTTTTGTTATGCTTGTTTATAAGCTGTAAACACGATAACAAAGTCGTTTTTGATGAGTACCAACCTACAAAGGGGACCTGGGAAAAAAATGATGTAAAAACCTTTGTTTGGGATGTGCAAGATACGTTGACCCCTCATAATTTGTTTATGAACGTGCGAGTGAATAACGATTATCCGTACAGTAATATGTTTGTGGTTTTTAAAATCTACAAACCCAGTGCGGCAATTGTTATTGATACCATTCAATTTCAAATGGCAGACCCCAATGGGGCACTCCTAGGAAGTGGATTTTCAGATGTGAAAGAGAGTAAATTATGGTTGAAACAAAACTATACATTTGACGAGACAGGAAAATATAAATTAACACTAGAGCAAGCCGTTAGAGCACTTGGCGATGTGGAAGGTGTCCCAGCCTTACAAGGCGTAAGCGAAGTTGGATTTAGAATCGAAAAAGCAGAATAAGTTTTTTAAAGTTGTATGAAAAACAAAAAACAAACGAATAAAAATGCCACAGATTTCAAAAAGTATGTTTCTACTTTTTGGATGGCCTTTTTGGGATTAGGTGTGGCGATTGTATTATTTTTCCTTTGTGCTTCTTGGGGCGTTTTTGGAGCAATGCCAACGTTTGATGAGTTGGAAAATCCATCAAGCAATGTGGCAACCGAAATTATCTCTTCGGATGGAAAGACCATTGGAAAATTCTATTTAGAAAATCGCGTTCCAGTAAAGTATGAGGACTTACCTCCTCATCTGGTACAGGCCTTAATTGCAACGGAGGATGAGCGTTTTTACGGACACTCTGGAATTGATGCTAGAGGAACTTTACGCGCCGTAACTTCAGTGGGAAGTAGCGGGGGAGCGAGTACAATTACGCAACAGTTGGCTAAATTGTTGTTTCACGGAGAAGGCTCTCGAAACTTAGCTAAGCGTATTGCGCAAAAAGCAAAAGAATGGGTGATTGCTGTTAAATTAGAACGTCAATATACCAAAGAGGAAATCCTGACGATGTATTTAAACAAAGCGGATTTTGTCAATAATGCGGTTGGGATTCGCTCAGCAGCTAAAGTGTATTTAGGAAAAGAACCGAAAGATTTAACCATTGATGAAGCGGCGATGTTGGTGGGGATGCTTCAAAATCCAGCTTATTTCAACCCTGTGCGCAGACCTGAATTAGTGCAAAAAAGACGTAATGTTGTCTTGCATCAAATGGCAAAGAACGAATTCATCACCAAAGAAGAAAGTCTTCGCATGCAAGAACTTCCTTTGTCTTTACACTTTACACCTGAAAGTCACAGAGAGGGAATCGCTACGTATTTTAGAGAATATTTACGCGATTATATGCGTCGTTGGGTGAAAGAAAATCCGAAAAAAGACGGAACAACTTACGATATTTATAGAGATGGATTGAAAATCTATGTTTCTATAGATTCACGTATGCAAAAATATGCAGAAGAGGCGGTGCAAGAACACATCAGTAATTTACAAGAAGAGTTCTTCATTTCGCAAAAAAACAATAAAAATGCACCGTTCTACAATATTACAGATAAAGAAACAGAGGCGATTATCAATCGTGCAATGAAAACGTCTGAACGTTGGCGCCAGATGAAAGAACAAGGAAAATCGGATGAGGAAATCTTGAATTCTTTCAAAGTAAAAACGGAAATGCGCATCTTTTCTTGGAAAGGAGAGATTGATACGGTGATGACACCGAGAGACTCTATTCTCTATTACAAACATTTCTTACAAACAGGATTGATGTCTATGGAACCACAAACAGGTCATATTAAGGCTTGGGTAGGTGGAATTAACTATAAGCATTTCCAATATGATCACGTTGGACAAGGGGCAAGACAAGTAGGTTCAGTATTTAAACCCTTTGTATATGCAACGGCTATTGAACAATTGCATTATTCTCCTTGTGATTCGATTATTGATTCACCTTTTACGATGCCTAAAGGTAGATATGGAATTAGTCAAGATTGGTCTCCTCAAAACTCGAATAGAAGTTATAAGGGAATCATGACGCTGAAACAAGCTTTAGCAGGATCAGTGAATACCGTAACGGCTAAATTGATGGATAAAGTAGGACCTAAAGCAGTTGTGAATATGACTAGAGATTTAGGGGTATCTGCTGATATACCACAGAGTCCAGCGATTGCACTTGGTGCAGTGGATATTACAGTAAGCGATATGGTGGCGGCTTATAGTACGTTTGCTAACCAAGGAATTTACGTAAAACCAGTGTTTGTGACTCGAATTGAAGATAAAAACGGAGTGATTTTATTCAATGCAGTACCAGAAACAAAAGATGTATTGAGTAAGGACGTTGCGTATACCGTAATAAAATTACTTGAAGGTGTAACTGAAAGTGGTTCTGGGGTGCGTTTGAGAACAACTTGGCAAGGACCAGGATACAAACGCGTAACCGGTCACCCATATAAATTTACAAACCCAATTGCTGGTAAAACAGGAACAACACAGAATAATAGTGACGGTTGGTTTATTGGAATGGTTCCAAACCTCGCCACAGGTGTTTGGGTGGGTAATGATGATCGTGCAGCTCACTTTAAAGCTATGTTATATGGACAAGGAGCAACGATGGCTCTACCTGTTTGGGGCTTGTTTATGAATAAATGTTATGCAGATAAAACACTACATGTTTCTAAATCTGCCTTCGAAGTTCCTGAGGGATTATCCATCCGAGTGGATTGTACGAAGATTGTACAAGATACGATAACGGAAGATGAAGGACTAGACACAAATGAATTTGACTTCTAATATTGAAAACGCCTTTTTTTAAAGGCGTTTTTTTTATACTTTAGAGCAGTTAATTAAACCAAAGATTATGATAAACAAAAAAGTAGCTAATGTTCAGGAAGCATTAGCTGATGTTCAAGATAATATGACGATAATGCTTGGTGGTTTTGGATTGTGTGGAATACCTGAAAACTCAATCGCAGAGCTTGTTCGCAAGAATACAAAAGGCTTAACGTGTATTTCTAATAATGCAGGTGTAGATGATTTTGGTCTAGGTTTGTTGTTGCAAAAACACCAAATTGACAAGATGATCTCGTCTTATGTAGGTGAAAATGCAGAGTTTGAACGTCAAATGTTATCTGGAGAACTCAATGTAGAGTTAACTCCACAAGGAACTTTAGCAGAAAAATGTAGAGCTGCTAAGATGGGAATTCCCGCTTTCTTCACTCCAGCTGGGTATGGAACTGAAGTAGCTGAAGGAAAAGAAGTACGTGTTTTCAATGGAAAACCTCATATCTTAGAAGAAGCATTCGATGCAGATTTTGCTATTGTAAAAGCGTGGAAAGGCGATGAAGCAGGGAACTTAATCTTTAAGGGAACAGCGAGAAATTTTAATGAGTGTATGGCTGGTGCTGGAAAAATTACGGTTGCTGAGGTAGAAGAATTAGTGCCAATCGGAACGTTAGATCCCAACGAAATTCACGTACCTGGTATTTTTGTAAAGCGTATTTTTCAAGGAGAAAAATATGAAAAGAGAATTGAACAACGCACTGTTCGTCAAAGAAAGTAACCAACCGTTTAAAGAGAAATTATGTTAGATAAAGTAGGTATTGCAAAGCGAATTGCAAAAGAATTACAAGATGGATTTTTTGTAAACCTAGGTATTGGAATCCCAACACTTGTGGCTAATTATGTACCAGAAGGAATGAATGTCGATTTTCAAAGTGAAAATGGCGTTTTAGGAATGGGACCATTCCCTTTTGAAGGTGAAGAAGATGCGGACTTAATTAACGCAGGAAAACAAACGATAACCACTTTACCAGGGGCATCTTTCTTTGATTCGTCAACGAGTTTTGGAATGATCAGAGGAAAACATGTGGATTTAACTATTTTAGGAGCAATGGAAGTTTCTGAAAATGGAGATATCGCAAACTGGAAAATTCCAGGTAAAATGGTAAAAGGAATGGGTGGAGCAATGGATTTAGTTGCTTCAGCAGAAAATATCATCGTCGCAATGATGCACGTGAATAAAGCAGGTGAATCAAAAATATTGAAACAATGTTCGTTGCCGTTAACGGGTGTAGGATGTGTGAAAAAGATTGTAACGGAATTGGCTGTTTTAGAGGTTACTTCTAAAGGGATTAAACTAATAGAAAGAGCGCCAGGGGTTTCGGTTGAAGATATCATCAAAGCAACAGAAGTAGAGCTAATTATTGAAGGAGATATTCCAGAAATGATACTAGATTAAATAGAAAAGGAGGTTTTTTAACCTCCTTTTTTTATAGTGTTTGGTAGTTGAGACCCGTTTGTTGTACAATTTTATGTCCTGTAATCTTGCGATGTGTTTTCCAATCGTTCTCTCCCAATGGAGGTAGGGTTAAACCCATTTCTTCTGCTTCTTTGGTATAATAATCGAATCGGCTCTTGTAATGAGGGGAGACCAAATTGAACACCTCATTCGCTTTAAATCCTTGTGCAATTATAGCTGCTGTAAATTGGACGATGTCGTGAATGTGAATCATATTAACGGGCAAATCGGGGTTGTCTAGGATACCGCGATTGACAATATAACGTACGGGCTTGCGATCAGGACCGAATAATCCGCCCAAACGCATAATACAGCTCTTAATTCCATCGGCTTGAAGTAATACCTGCTCCGCGGCTAATATCTGTCTGCTGGTCGGATCATGGCTATAGGCCATACTTTGTTCTGTTACCTCTTGTTCGTTAGGAGCATAAACCGAAACAGAGCTCATCATGATGACATGTTGTATATCATGTTGCTGAAGATAGGGAACTAATCGCTTAAAACTTTGAGCATATAAATCGCTCTCTTCTCCTCGTATCGGAGGAATAGTAACGACCAACAAGTCTAAATCAGTAAGGAAAGAATGCATTTGCCCTTCATCTAAGTCCTGTAAATTTACAAGATAAGGGTCAATGTTTACTGCTCGTAATTCGGGTAGCTTAGCCTCACTTGTTGTAGATCCTTTGATGCTGTATTGTTTCTCTTGAAGGTATTGGTTGAGATGTAAACCCAACCAACCACAACCGAGTATTCCTATCGTTTTCATTTGACTTATCTTTTAATTAAATGCTAAAAGTAATCAATTCCTTTGGGGGAGTGAATTTATCTAGTGATATTTGAAAATATAAATTTCAGTAGACATGAAAAAATTCGCATGGTCCATGATGACTTTGTTTCTTGTAGGAGGAAGTTTTTCCTTACAAGCACAAGAAATAGAAAAGCAATTGGTGATAGAAGAAAGAAAAAATGACGCTCAAAAAGAAGAGAGTCCTTATGTTATTTTAGTTTCTTTGGATGGTTTTCGCTATGATTATATTGAGAAACACAACGCACAGTTTTTAGCCAAATTTGCAGATTTAGGAACGAAAGCGGAGTCGTTAATTCCGTCGTATCCTTCCGTTACTTTTCCCAATCATTATTCTATTGTAACGGGAATGTATCCCGGGCATCACGGTTTGGTAGGAAATACGATGTATGATCGATCAACAGGGGATCGCTACTCTTTGGGTAATGCTAAAGCTGTGACTGATGCAAAATGGTATGGAGGAACACCACTATGGGTATTGGCAGAGCAACAAGGGATGTTGAGCGCATGTTATTATTGGCCTGGATCTGAGGCGCCAATTCAAAAGGTATTACCGACTTATTACTATAAATATTCCGAAAAAACGAGTATTGATGATCGCTTGGTTCAAGTGAAAGAGTGGTTGAAACTACCTGCAGAAAAAAGACCGCATTTTATTACGTTCTATATGCCAGAGGTGGATCACGCAGGGCATCAGTTTGGCCCAGATGCTGAAGAAACAGCCAAAGCAGTACAGTATGTGGATGAGGCTATGGAAAAATTGTATACGATAGTACAAGATTCTGGATTGCCAATTAATTTGATCATTGTGTCTGATCATGGGATGTTGGAATTAGATCAAAAAACGCTATTAAAGTTGCCTTTTGAAGTAGATGAAAAAGAGATGGCAGTAGCGTCTAATGGAACTTATGTTAGTTTGTTTATCAAAGATCCAAAAAAGATAAAAACCTGGTATGAAAAAATTGTGAAATCGATTGACCCTCAATTGATGGAGGTGCATGTAAAAGATGCGTTACCTCAAGAATATCATTTTGGAACGAAAGATGATCGCCATAATCGAGTAGGGGATATTGTTCTTACTGCAAAAGCACCTTATTATTTCACCAACAGACCGTTGGCGGGAAGTCATGGTTTTGATCCAGCAAAAGTAAAAGAAATGCATGCTTTATTTATGGCTGTTGGTCCAAATATCCGCGAAAACAATAAGATACAATCCTTTGAGAATGTACACATTTATCCGATGATTGCGGAAATCTTAGGATTATCTGTTAATGAAAAGGAAATTGACGGAAAAAGAGAAATCACTAAAATAATATTGAAGTAATTTACTTCTAGTAAAATAAAAAAACTCGATCATTTAGATCGAGTTTTTTTGTTTTTAGAATTGATAACCAAAACCTAAGTTGAGGTATATGTTGTGCATGGAAAAGGAAATATCTTCGAAGTCTTTTTTAAACAATCGATTTGCGCCATAGCTTACATCACTAAAAAGCCTAAAATGACTATTTAAATTCCATTCTCCACCTGCTTGAAAGCCCCATTGAAAACGATTTAGATCATCAGAATAGTCAAAATCAGCTGAAGCATCATCATTAAATTCAACTTTTAAACCTGTTGGAGCGTTCTCGCGTAAGTAACCGTTTGAAACATTTCCTGTAAAATTACGATCAATTAAACCAGATAAAAAGATTCCGCCATATAAGTTCCAATTTTCAGATAAGTTATACACGGCTGAAATAGGAAAGGTTAAATACGTATTGCTTACATTGGTGTGAACATCTCCTGTGAAGTAACCTCTACTTGGGCCTTTAGCAGAATTGACTTCTATTAAGTAATTTTTTACACGTGCATCTGTTTTCATCCCTTTCTCTTCAAATCGAACTCCTAGTCGAACTCCCCATTGTTGGTTCACCCATTTTGTTGCATTAGCTTCAAAACCAGTTTGTAAACCTGGGTTGTAACTTTTTACGCTGCGAATCTCGCGGGGTAATCCTAGGGGAGCTGACCCTCCAATACTAAATTGAGCTTTTACTTGGTAATCCATGTTTTGTGTAAAAAAAGCTTGAAATGTAGAGGATGGTTTCTCTTGTGCCTCTTGTGCGTATAGGGTTGTTCCTAGTACAAAGAACAAATACCCAGAAATGATATATTTAAAATTCATTAGTTTCTTTCATTAGTTGTTTATCTCTTGATCGGTTAACACTTCAATTTCATCTATTGAGAGTCGACTTCCAATTGCTCCATTGTATTTATCTCCTTCAAGACTAGAGGTTAGAACGATAGCTAACATATATTCATCATCAGGATTATATGCTCTACCTGCAATAGTGATAAAAGGCAATTCGAAATAGGTCCATTGCTCTGTTTCGATGCGATCTTCCGGTTTGATTCTTGCATAAGAGAGAATACGCGGATCATCTTGTGGATTGTCAATGAATCTAAAATCATGTGTTGCCTTTAGATAATCATTAGGAGAATCTTTTTTAAAGTAGATAGCATAAATGTCAAAGGTATCTTCCGTTAGATTACTTTGTCCGTCTTTACTGTGTATTTCGAATTTTTCTCCTTTTTTGTATTTGAAATATCCCGTTAATTTGGTTGGTGCTTTCTCCCAATTGGTTCCGAATCGAGGTGATTCTTCTGGTTTTGTAATATTAGTCTCAAATTTTCCAGTAAAAAGGTTTCCTGCAGCTATAGCAGCAAAAGCTTGTCCCATTTTTCCTGTTTTTTGTGTCTCTAATCGAACTCCTTGACCTATTTTTCCTTGAGGTTCAATGGTTGTAATCATGTGATCTTTGTCTGGTCTGTTTTGTGGATCCGTCAAGAAACTGAGATAAAATCCAGAATTACCGCTATCCCATATTTTAGCTTCCTTATCACCATCAACTTCTATCCATTCATAAAACCCACCATTTGAAAATATACGGGTATTTTCGAATGAAAATGTACTAGATATTTCAGCCGTATAAACACTAATTTTATATGTTTTGGAGTAGGCACCATTCTGTGAAGTTACGGTGTAAAATTGTGGATTTGTGAAATCTCGAATTGTCCCACTGGCAGGATTTATTGTAGCGCCTTCGGTCAATGTGAATTCAGGAGCCAGTTGTGTAATATCTGCATACCCGTTTACATAGAATGTAACGAAATCATTTTCAATTTCTACAGGTAGTTTTATAAGGTTCTCTGGAATTTTAGCCGTTACAATATCCGCCTCTGTATTTAACGCTTCATCTTTGATACAAGATGAAAAAAATAACCCCATCAAAAGGGTTAAAAGAAAGAAGTATGTATTTCTCATCATTGAAATTGGTGTTTATTACTGTTTATGTCATGTAATCATAATAATTACATCACCTTGAATTTACAAATTTACGTTATAATGTTGAGAATACGCGTTTTTTGCATTTCAGTCGGCTAGATTGTGATTTGGAATGCTTAAAGTGAATAAAAATGTTGAATTATTTTACTTGTATTAAGATAAAAGAGTGTTTTTTTGATAAAAAGTAGTTGAGCCTGGATACAAAAAAACTATAGTCGATGGACTATAGTCTATAGGGTAAAGTGGATGAGGTCGTTCTTTAAAATTGATACCCAAAACCAAAGTTTAAGTAAATGCTATACATGTTGAACGTAATGGCTTCGAAGTCTTTTTTAAATAAACCATTGAGCCCCCAATTTAGGTCTGAAAATAAACGCAACTGGCTATTGACTTTATACTCAAAGCCCACTTCAGCTCCCCATTGAAAGCGATTTAAATCTGAGGAGAAATCATATTCACCTTTGGCGTCTTCTTCAAATTCAATTGGTGTACCTATGGGATTGCCTTCGCGTAATACACCTTCGTATACATAGCCCGTAAAGTCTCCATCGATTAAGCCTGATAAATAGAAACCACCGTAAACGTTCCATTTTTCGTTGACGTTATAGACAGCAAGTACAGGGAAGGTGATATAGGAGTTCTTCATTTTGGTTTTTACATTGCCTGTAAAATAACCTTTGGTCTGTTTGCCTTCTTCACCGTCAATTTGGGTGTAATAGTTTTTTACACGGGCATCTGTTTTCATGCCGCGCCCTTCAAACCGCAATCCAGTTCGCACTCCCCAAATTTGATCATCGGACAACCATTTGGTTGCGTTGACTTCTAGTCCCAATTGCAAGGTAGGATTGTAACTGTTGATCTCTCTAATCTGTGCCGGTATTCCCAAGGGAGTACTTCCGCCAATGCTAAATTGCGCACGGGCTTGATAGTCCGTGTTCTTGGTGAAAAAATCCGTAAAATCCGAAGTGTTTCTATGCTTCGTAGTTAGAGTATCTATAGATTGTGCTTCTGCGTTATAGGGTAAAATGAATAAACCTACTAATAGCAAAAATAAAGCGGTGATTTTATTCTTTTTCATAAACTAATTCTATTTCATCAACTAAAAGTGTACTTCCAACAGCTCCTTTAAATGCTGCTCCATCAATACTAGAGGTCATGACAATGGCAAGCATATAATCTTTGTTTGGATCGTAAGTTTTTCCCGGAATTAACTCAAACGGAATTGAAAACGTACTCCAGGTAGTTGTTTCCTTGCGATCTTTTTCTTGAATACGCGCAATAGCAACATTGCGAGGATCGGAAAAGTTGTGATCTCCAGTTAAGTAATTGTCTTTTTTCTGTAGTTCAAAAATGATGGCATAAACGTCAAACGAGTCTTTAGCACCAGGTACTTCCTTATAGTTTTCGTCCGTTACAACATTTCCAGCAGTGTATTTGTAGACTCCTCTTAGGGTTTGTGGTAATGCCCCAGCATAAGGAAGTCCAAAACGAGTAGATTTTAGCGTATTAAAGGGGTTGAGTTTAAATTGACCGAGAAACAAGTTTCCTGCGGCAATGGGATTTCCCGTTGCTGCTGCGAAACTCGAGGTGTATACCGTTTGCATCTTAACGGATAATCCTCCTTTGCGGCCTGGTGCCACTGTGGTTGGATAGGCTTCTGCAGGCGTAGAACCCGCAATCGTAGCATAGCCTTGATTACCACTGTCCCAATCGTAAATTTTTTCTCCATTAGAGCCAATTTCATAAAAGCGATAGTAACGATCTCGATCGGTTAATTCAGCATTGTTGAAATCGTAATAGGTGCTCAATTCATCACTGGTAAAACTAACCAAGTATTTCTTTTGCCAACGTTTATCTTGGGCCGTGATGGTGACTTCTTGTGCGGTGGTAAAATTTCGCGTCACCCCATTTGGAGGATCCATTGTTGCATTTTGTGAAATAATAAAAAAGGGCGATTGACGCTCTAAATCCACATTGGATTTGACCCTAAATTCAACAGAAGTATTGGTGATAATTGGATCCATTTTGAGGTATTCGCTTGGTATATAGGCTTCTAATATGTCTGCATTGGTATCTAATTCCTCTTCTTTGATACAACTACTACACAGTAAGCTAAGTCCTAATAAATAGATAGAAACACGGTGTTTCATAAGTATATTTTATTAATTATTGACGTATTTACAACTTTCTTGCCAGAATTACTGGCTTTTTGTTAATGTTTTTCTAAGACGGAAGGTAGTGTATTTTTGTTTAGCTCAAGCTTTTGGTTCTTAATTTTTTAAGGTCAAACGAAAAGAATAAGAGAGTCGTTCGAAATCAAAGGATTAAGTTTGATTAACGAAGGAGCCAAAAATAAAAGGAGTGGCAAATATTTCTTTTGATAATAGTATATTTGTTTGGTTGTAAATCGTCTGTATGAAAATCAAACCTTTCGTTTATTTGTTGCTTTTACTGGTTACGAGTCTAAGCGCTCAGGAGAATCACAAGTGGAATAGTTATTTCTCTTATACCGAAGTAGTCGCTCTTGCTAAAGGGCGTGATGTCGTTTTTGGGGCAACCCCATCTGCCTTGTTGCGCTTTTCTGTGAATCAGAATAGGATTGAAGTGTATAATTCAATTAGTGGATTAAAAACCAATCAGATTACAGCTTTGCATTTTAGTGAGGTGCATCAAAAACTATTGGTGGGAAATGAAGACGGAAGTTTGCTGGTTTTTGATCTGAAAAATGATCGCATACGCACTATATCCGATATTAAGAATAAGCCTTCGCTCCAAGTTTTTGAGCGTAGAATTAATGCTTTTTTAGAGGTGAAAGGACAAGTGTATATCGCAACAAATTATGGAATTAGCGCCTTTAATTTGAATGATAATACGTTTGGAGATAGTTATTATATCGGTGCAAATGGCAAGAATAGTATCGTAAGGGACTTAGTTGCAACTAATCTCGATTTGTTAGCCATTACTGCAGAAGGAATTAAGCAAATTGAATTGGAAAATCCCAATAAAGTGGATTTTAGACAATGGAATAGTTGGGAAGTAGGAGTGAATTGGCAACGAGGTTATGCTGTGGCTGATAAGATTTTTTTGAGTACAAAAGAAGATGCTACCGTTTATCAGTTAGTTCAGCCGAATCAGGTGGTGGATGTAGTTAAAGCTTCTGAACCAGTCGTTAAATTCAATGCAAATGAACAGGGGCAATTAATGGTGATAACCTCTACAAAAGTTTTGACCTTGCAAGGGGGAAATCAATTGGTAGAAACCCTACAGCATAGCAATATTGTTGATGCTGTTGAGGTGAATGATACGTATTATTATGCTAGCAGTTCCCAAGGTCTTTTTCAAATGAAAAAAACAGGAAGTAGAGAATCCTTATCTCCTGACGGACCAGAGTCAAATCGCGTGTTTTCTCTTTTGACTACACGGGAAGGCACTTGGTTTATTAGCGGTGGATATGACAAAAATACTTATAATCCCTATGTGCCTACCTTAGCAGCTAAAGGATTGAGTTACTTTAATAAGAAAAACGGATGGCAACTTCTTCCTTTTGGGAGGTTGAAGGATGCACGTGCCTTAACGTACGCAACATTGAATCCTAAAAATAATAAAGAGCTTTATGTTGGGTCTTATCATTCCGGACTGCTGCAGATTAAATGGAAAAACAACAACATTCAAGAGAGTGAAGTGGAGGTGTTTAACCACGAAAATACGGGAGCTACAGGATTAGAAAATATGGAAATCGATCCAAACGATCCTGCCTTCCCTCCAGGATATGCAACGGTCCGCGTGAATGGCGTTGTGTTTGATAAACAAGGGAAACTATGGGTAACAAATAATTTTGTGTCGAGTGCACTAAAGGTGATGGATGCCAATCAAAAATGGCAGTCGTATTATTCTACATATGGGATGTTTGACTATAAACGAGGAAACTACGGGCGTTTAGTTATCGATAAAAATGAAACCAAATGGATTCCGTCTTTACAAGATGGATTGACTGCCTTTAATGAAACTAAGAATAATCGAATGGCTAGATTAAATGTAGATTTAGGAAATCTTCCTTCAGATAATGTAAGTGCTTTAGCCTTAGATAAAAACAATCAATTGTGGATTGGAACGGACAAAGGACTGCGCGTGATTCAAAACGTCAATCAGTTTTTGCAAACCACAAGTTTAAAACCGATCAATATTGTAATTGAAGAAAACGGAATCGCAGAAGAACTATTCTATCAACAGTATATTACTAAGATAGAGGTAGATGGAGCCAATCAAAAATGGGTGGCAATTGCTGATGCAGGGGTATTCTTAGTTTCTTCTACAGGAAAGGAAATTGTATTTCATTTTACGAAAGACAATTCGCCTTTACCGAGTAATACGATAAATGATATTGCCGTGGATCCCGTATCGGGAGAGGTATTCTTTGCTACAGATTTGGGCGTGGTTTCCTTTATGGCGGATACTTCTGAAGGACAAGAGACTAATAGCTCTTTTTATGCTTATCCGAATCCCGTTCGACCAGAATATTTAGGTGAAGTTCGCATTGTAGGCTTGATGGATCGATCTGTGGTGAAAATTACAGACATTGAAGGAAATTTAGTTTTTGAAACAACTTCCAATGGAGGAACAGTCGTGTGGGATACTCATGCGTTTAACGGGAAGCGAGTTGCTTCAGGTGTGTATTTGATTATGGTATCTTCGGCAGATCATGCCAATACTAAGGTTAAGAAATTGATGATTATTCGTTAATGGTTATACAAACAAAAGCCATTGTATTACAGGCTATAAAATATCAAGATAAAAGTTTAATAGTGAAATGCTTAACCAAGGAAGTGGGCATTCAGACTTTTTTTGTGCGCAACGCTTTTGCTAAAGGGAAAAGTGCGCAGAAGATTGCGTATTTCCAACCGTTGATGCTGTTGGATATTTCGTTTACGTTCAAGAACAAAGGAGGAATGGAATATTTCAAGGAAATCAGAGTAGATCAGGTTTATCACAGCATTTACTATGATTTCTCTAAAAATAGCATTGCACTCTTCGTTAGCGAAATGCTCAGTATGATTGTCAGTGAGCAAGAGCGCGATGAACAGTTTTACTCTTTTATTGAAACAGCTTTACTTTGGTTAGATACACATGATGAAACGGCTAATTTTCATTTGTTACTTCTAGTTGAATTGACGAAATATCTTGGGTTCTATCCCGATGTATCCGAAGCGGACTGTCATTATTTTGATTGGTATGAAGGTGTGTTTACAGATATTCACGTGGCTCATTGTTTTGATGCAGAGGAAACTTTTTTGTTTAAACGCTTGTTAGAATTAGGGTTCGAATCCGATCAAAAAGTATTCTCTTCTCGTGATCGAAAAACACTTTTAGCCCTATTGATGAAATATTATGAAGTGCATTTTACAGCCTTTAAAAAACCAAAGTCATTGGAGATTTTGAAAGAGGTATTTGCGTGAGGTTTGCTCGTTGTGAGGTTTGCTCGTTGTGAGGTTTGCTCGTTGTGAGGTTTGCTCGTTGTGAGGTTTGTTCGTTGTGAGGTTTGTTCGTTGTGAGGTTTGCTCGTTGTGAGGTTTGCTCATCGCCTCATCATCCCACCATCTCTCCGTCTCGCCAAAAAAACAACCATCCAATCTCAAAAAAAACAAAAACCAGTTAATTTTTGCTCTTTTTAGTAGCAATTATTTGGTATGTAATTAAATGAAAATGCGTAAATTCGCCCAATTGATTAAAAAATAGTAGAATAATAACGATGAGCACTAAATTTACAGAATATAAGAATCTTGACATGTCAGGGGTAGCATCAGAGATGCTAGAGTTTTGGAAAGAACAATCCATATTCGAAAAAAGTATTAGTACGAGAGAGGATAACAAGCCTTTTGTATTTTTTGAAGGACCACCTTCAGCTAATGGGAAACCTGGAATTCACCACGTAATGGCTCGTACGATTAAAGATATTTTTTGTCGATATAAAACACAAAAGGGATTCCAAGTCAAGCGTAAAGCTGGTTGGGATACGCATGGATTGCCTGTTGAATTAGGGACAGAGAAAGAATTAGGGATTACGAAAGAAGATATCGGGGTAAAAATTACCATCGAAGAATATAACCAAGCTTGTAAGCGCACCGTTATGCGCTATACAGACTTGTGGAATGAATTGACGCAACAAATGGGATACTGGGTGGACATGAATGACCCTTATGTAACCTATAAGCCGAAATACATGGAATCGGTATGGTGGTTGTTAAAACAGATTTACGATAAGAATTTATTGTACAAAGGATATACGATTCAGCCTTATTCACCTAAAGCTGGTACAGGTTTATCTTCACACGAGATTAACCAGCCAGGGGCATACAAAGATATAACGGACACTACGATTGTAGCACAATTTAAAGCGATTGAAGCAACGCTTCCTGACTTTTTACAAGGTCTTGGAACCATCCATTTCTTGGCATGGACCACTACTCCTTGGACGTTGCCATCTAATACAGCGTTGACAGTTGGACCGAAAATTGACTATGTTTTAGTTAAATCATTCAACCAATATACAGGGGAAGCAATCCAAGTGGTGTTGGCTAAACCTTTAGTTGGAAAACAGTTTGCTGGAAAATATGCAGTAGTAGAAACCGAAGAGGAATTACAAGCCTATCAAGAAGGAGATAAAAAGATTCCTTATTTAATCGTTAAGGATTTTAAAGGAGCTGATTTGGTGGGAATTAAATACGAACAATTATTGCCATATACTTTACCGTATCAAAATCCAGAAAATGCATTTAGAGTAATTGCTGGAGATTTCGTTACAACAGAAGATGGTACAGGTATCGTTCATACTGCCCCTACTTTTGGAGCAGATGATGCTAAGGTTGCTAAAGAAGCAACACCAGAGGTTCCTGCTATGTTGATTTTGGACAGTGAAGGAAATCCAGTGCCTTTAGTTGACTTACAAGGTCGATTTGTTAAGGAAATGGGTGAAGAATTCGGTGGAAAGTACGTGAAGAATGAGTACTATGATGAGGGAACTGCACCAGAACGCTCTGTTGATGTTGAAATTGCAATTAAATTAAAAGAAGAAAATAAAGCATTCAAAGTAGAAAAATACGTACACAGTTACCCACATTGTTGGAGAACAAATAAACCCGTATTATACTATCCATTAGACTCTTGGTTTATCAAGATTACAGAGGTAAAAGATCGTATGTTCGAATTGAATGAAACGATAAATTGGAAACCAAAAGCAACAGGAGAAGGACGTTTCGGGAACTGGTTGAAAAATGCCAATGATTGGAACTTATCTCGTTCGCGTTATTGGGGTATTCCATTGCCAATCTGGAGAACAGAAGATAAAACAGAAGAACTAATCATAGGTTCAGTAGAACAAATGATGACTGAAATCGCTAAATCTCAACAAGCAGGCTTCCAAAAAGTAAATCCGTACGAAGGATTTGTAGTTGGAGATATGTCAGAAGAGAATTACGAGAAAATCGACTTACACAAAAATGTAGTGGATGGAATTGTTTTAGTTTCTCCAACGGGTAAACCGATGTATCGCGAATCAGATCTTATTGATGTATGGTTTGATTCTGGAGCGATGCCTTATGCACAATGGCATTATCCATTCGAAAATAAAGAGTTAGTAGACCAAAATGGAGCTTATCCTGCTGACTTTATTGCGGAAGGGGTAGATCAAACGCGTGGATGGTTCTATACACTACATGCAATTGCAACGTTAGTTTTTGATACAAAAGCGTATAAGAATGTAGTGTCAAATGGATTGGTATTAGATAAGAATGGACTGAAAATGTCTAAGAGTTTAGGTAATACGATTGACCCATTTGAAACCTTAGCTGAACATGGACCTGATGCTACACGTTGGTATATGATTTCCAACGCAAACCCTTGGGATAACTTGAAGTTTGACTTGGAAGGGATTACAGAAGTGAGAAGAAAATTCTTTGGAACATTATATAATACGTATAACTTCTTTGCTTTGTATGCGAATATCGATGGATTTAAATATGCAGAAGCAGAGGTTCCTATTCAAGAAAGACCAGAGATTGATCGTTGGATTTTATCTGAATTAAATACCTTAGTACAGAAAGTAGATGAGTTCTATGCCGAATATGAGCCTACACGTGCAGCAAGAGCAATTACAGAGTTTGTAACAGAAAACTTGAGTAATTGGTATGTGCGTTTATGTCGTAGAAGATTCTGGAAAGGGGAATATGCACAAGATAAAATTGCAGCGTACCAAACGTTGTATACTTGTTTGATTACAATAGCAAAGTTAGGTGCTCCTATCGCTCCATTCTTTATGGATAGACTTTACAGAGACTTAACATCAATAACGAATTCAGAAAATTTTGAATCTGTACATTTGGCTGATTTCCCAAAATTTGATGCTTCATTCGTTGATGCAGGTTTGGAAAGTAGAATGCACAAAGCACAGATTATTTCTTCTTTGGTATTATCATTGCGCAAGAAGGAAATGATAAAAGTACGTCAACCGTTACAGCGTATCATGATTCCAATTTTGGATGAAAATCAACGTTTAGAGATTCAGGCCGTTGAAGATTTAATCAAAGCGGAGGTTAATGTAAAAGAAATTGAGCTATTAGACGATGCTTCAGGTATCTTAGTGAAACAGATTAAACCTAATTTTAAAACATTAGGACCGCGCTTCGGTAAGGATATGGGCTTGATTGCTAAGGAAATACAAAACTTCACGCAAGAGGAGATTGCTGAGATTGAGAAAAACGGTGAAATAGTTTTAAAATTAACAGAAAAAAGTATTATATTAACACTTTCGGATGTAGAGGTAACCTCTCAAGATATTGAAGGATGGTTAGTGGCTAATGAGGGAGGAATTACGGTTGCGCTTGATATTACGATTACAGAACAATTGCGCAAAGAGGGAATTGCTAGAGAGTTAGTCAATCGCATTCAAAATATTCGCAAAGATTGTGGATTCGAAGTTACAGATAAAGTAAAAGTTACATTGCAAGATGTAGTAGAAATAAGAGAAGCTGTTTTGGCTAATGAAGATTACATTAAATCTGAAACATTAACTCATACATTGGAATTTGTAGAAACGTTAGAAAACGGAGTAGATGTAGAGTTTGATGAGCTGAAAACGCGAGTATTAATTTTAAAATAAAATTAAAATTATGAAAGAGACTGGCGAATTAGTACGTTATTCTGACGCAGAGTTGGCAGAATTCAAAGAGTTGATTCAAGCGAAAATTGAAAAAGCACAAGCTGATTTGGAATTAATCAAAAGTGCATATATGAATGATTTAAACAATGGAACGGATGATACTTCTCCTACGTTTAAAGCATTTGAGGAAGGCAGTGAAACGATGTCTAAAGAAGCGAATTCTCAATTGGCTATTCGTCAAGAAAAGTTCATTCGAGATTTAAAAAATGCTTTGATACGCATTGAAAATAAAACCTATGGCTTGTGTAAAGTGACAGGAAAATTAATCGATAAAGAACGATTAAAATTAGTTCCGCATGCTACAATGAGCATAGAAGCTAAAAATATGCAACGTTAAATCAAAATGAAGCGCTCTTTTTCATAAAGGAGCGCTTTTTTTATCTCTTAAAATCGTTTACATTTGCTTCTAAAACAGAAGAGAATGTCATTAAAGAAAGCCTATTTGTTAGCGGCTATAATTTTAATTATAGACCAATGGTCAAAAATTTACATCAAAACGAATTTTTTATTAGATGAAGAAATTTTTGTTTTTGATTGGTTTCGAATTCATTTTATAGAAAATGAAGGTATGGCATGGGGAGTTGCTCTTCCTGGTGACTATGGTAAATTAGCGCTAACTTTATTCCGCATTATTGCTGTTTTTGGTATTGGTTGGTGGTTGCATGACTCCATAAAGAAAAAACTTTCCAATTACCTTATTGTCGCTATTGCTTTGATTTTAGCAGGTGCAATAGGGAATATTATTGATTCAATCTTCTACGGTGTTATTTTTGACGATAGCACACATCAGTTAGCGACCTTGTTTACAGATAAACCTTATGGCACTTTATTCCACGGAAAAGTAGTGGATATGTTGTATTTCCCAATTTGGAAAGGAACATTACCTGAATGGCTGCCTATTTGGGGCGGTAAATACTTTACGTTTTTTAATGCTATTTTCAACTTTGCGGATACTGCTATTTCAGTAGGAGTAGGTATCTTGATTGTTTGGAACAAGCGAATTTTTAAAAATTAAACGATAGGTTTTTTTGTTTTTTCGCTAGTTGTTTTTTCGTTGAGTCTCAGGTTAATTTATTTTTTTATACAAAGGTAAAGGTATAGAGAGATAGTTAACGAAAAAACACCCCACAAAAAAGCAACTCACAAAAAAGCAACTCACAAATTTCACTATCTTCACTCCTCGAAAAAGGAGTAAGCTATGAAGATACTAGAGGAAGTTATTTTGCCTGGAGAAAGTAAGACACTGCATTTAGAAATTGCACGATTACATACAGCTACTAAATTAAAGATTCCCGTTATTATTTCTCGTGCATTAGAAGAAGGGCCAACGATACTCTTTTCTGCGGGTCTACACGGAGATGAGCTTAATGGGGTTGATATTGTTCGCCAAATAGTACATCAAGGGTTAAATCGACCGAAAAGAGGTACGATTATTTGTATTCCCGTGATTAATATTTTTGGATTCATTAATAAAACCCGTGAATTTCCCGATGGGAGAGATTTAAATCGCGTATTCCCAGGGAGTAAGACAGGCTCTTTAGCAGGACGTTTTGCCTATCATATCTTAACGCATATTATTCCACATGTTGATTTTGTGATTGATTTCCATGCAGGAGGACAAAGTAGATTCAATGCCCCTCAAGTGCGCATTGCTATGGATGATAAAGAAGTATTACAACCGTTAGCAGAAATTTTTCACCCTCCTTTTTTATTGTATTCCAATCAGATTTCAGGTTCTTTTCGAAATGCTTGTGCGAAACGCGGGGTTAAAATGCTGCTATTTGAAGGAGGAAAGTCTTTGGATATTAATGCGGAAGTCTCTAAAATGGGGGTTGAAGGGACGAAGCGTTTCTTGCGCCATTTTGATATGTTACGCGAAGAATTCGAGACAGAAAATAGAAATGACAAAATGGTTATTATCAGTCAATCCGTTTGGGTCAGAGCAAAACAATCCGGATTGATGCACGACCAAGTAGCCGTGGGTACTTTTGTGAGAAAAGGAGAAGCGTTGGCTTATATCTCAGACCCTTACGGAAGAGAGAATATGATGATCAAAGCTCCCAATAGTGGTTATGTCATTAATGTGAATGATTCGCCTATTGTCTATCAAGGAGATGCTATCTTTCATCTGTCAAAAAATATAACCAATGAATAAAACAAATATACGTCAAAAATACAGCCAACTAAGAGCAACTCTAACAGAGGACGAAGTCGATGAGAAAAGCTTGGCTATTGCCAATCAATGTTTGCGTTTACCCATTTGGGATAAAGTAAATTATCATCTCTTTTTGTCTATTGTCAAGAAAAAGGAAATTGATACAGAGTATTTACTGCAGGTATTAGCGGGTAAGGATAAGAATATCATACTGTCGAACTCTGATTTTAAAACGGGTGATATGCAGCACTTTTTACTGACGGATAATACGGTATTGCGCATAAATAGCTACGGGATTCCAGAACCACAAGAGGGAATTCAGATTCAAGAAAATCAATTGGATGTTGTGTTTGTACCTTTATTGGCCTTTGATGAAAAAGGCAATCGCGTGGGGTATGGCAAAGGATTCTATGATCGTTTTTTACAAAAATGTAGACCAGACGTAATTAAAGTAGGACTTAGTTTTTTTGAGGCGGAACCTCTAATAGAAGATGTCTCGCCCTTTGATATGGCGTTGGATTATTGTGTCACACCAACAAAGATTTATACTTTTTAAAAGCATTACGATATAAAATGCCCCAAAAGCTAGACTTTTGGGGCATTTTTTTAGGTTGTTGTTTCAATGGAATATCAAATAGATGATTTGGATTGATCCATATCTTTGAAATCTTCATCTTGTTGACGCATTTTAATAAAGTCCGTGACGGATATTTTTGCTATTTCTTTAAATGCATTAGAAAAACTCTTTGAACTACCAAAACCAAATTCATCTGCTAAACCTGTTAAGTTTAATAAGTGAAGCTTAGGATTATACGTTAGTTCACGTACCGCATGTTGAATACGTAGGTGCTTGAGGTAATCAGAGAAATTGATGTTTTTCTCCTCATTAAAGAATTTAGATAAGGTATTGCGGTTTGTCCCAAATTGACGCGCCAATTCATCCTGTGTGATTTTTTGTAAATACCCTTTTTTCTGTTCAAAATCCTCTAACTTTCTTATGAGTACTTGTGTTGTATTCAAAGGCTGTTGAGATTCTGTGAATTCAACAGAGACTGATGAAGCTACTGATTCCTGTTGCAAACGCTGTGAAAGTTGTATTGGGTGTTTAGGCGACTCTTGAATCAAATGCTTGTATTGCTGTTGCAACTTTTGTTGTGTTTTTTGATAGTAAACCAATCCCATAAATACAATGAAAATAAGAATGGTAACTAAGGCATACAATCCCTTAATTTGAGATTGACTTCTGGAAAGCTCATACTCTAGTTTTTGTTTGGATGCCTCTAATTTTTTTGTATCTAGATGGGTATGTAGAAATGAACTGAGCTTGCTGTTGTTTTTGTGCAATTCAGAAGACAATTCCATTAATAGTTTGGTATAGTACAACTCTTTTTCTAAGTCTTTTTTCTCTTGGTAATAGGTAATTAAATAGTTGAAAGCTTCACTTAATTCAGTATTAGCAAAATTAGATTCTTTGTAAAGTGTTTCTATTTTTTGAAAATAAGAAAGCGCTTTTTCTTTTTGCCCTCTATCCCAGGCATTTTTACCTAAATAAAGGTAGACTAAATGTTCGTTGGCATAATCCCCATTGCTTTGGATAGGAGGTAAGGCCTTTGATAAAAGAGAGTCAGACGAGGTATATTGTTGTAATCGATGATCATACATCCCATGAATGAGATCAAAGTAAGCCGTTTCAAGTGTTCTATCTTTTGATTTGAGTTTCTTTGCGGCTTGATAACCTTCTTGAAGTAAGAGTTTAATGGTATCGTTTTTTTGTTGACGGAAACTCGTTTTGCTCAACGCATAAATATTGCTGATGTAGCCTCTTAAATTGTTGTAAGCATTACTGCTATCATTTAATTGACTTTGATAATACAACATAGATTCTTTGGTTACTTGAGCAGATTTGTCGAAATCTTCTAAATGATAGTAAATAGAACCAATCGCATATTTTACTTTGTTCAGCGTGTACTCATCATCTGTTTTTTTCAAATAATCCTCCGCTTGTAACCCATATTCCAATGCTTTTTTATAGTTTTTGTGTACATACTCTATATAGCTCATGGTATTATAGGCTGATCCAATGGCTTGCATGTCGTTAATCTGTAGAGTGAATTGGAGTAAGCTATCAGCATATTTACTTTGAAGAGTAAAGTCTTCAACTAAGAATACTTTTTTGCGATATGCATTAATAATATCTCCTGGAATATTTTCTTCTTTGGCTTTTTGAAGATAATATTCAATACAAATTGCTTTATCGGTAGGATTTAGTAGGTCGTTATTGATGCTAAAAAGCAACTCTTGCATGGACCAATTTTTATAATCCGTATTGTTTTGCGTAGGAGATCCATAAACAATAACCCCAAATAGGGCTAGAAATAAGAAAGTCCAAATTTTTTTTCGAAACATTTTGTAAGGGTTTAGAGGCTTTTTCTTTAAAGGTAAGTTTTTTTTATGTTTTATAAAATATTGATATTCAGTATTTTTTACAAATTTTCCGTCCTAATTACAAATTTTCCATCTATTGAAAATTGAAGGGTTAACTCGTTTACAATCAGTGTTGTTTGCAAATTAATCAATCAAATTTTACAATCCATCCTTTCTTGATAGGCAAAAAACTTGTGCTTTTGTGTGGAGCGAACTAAGTTTGCTTTCGAAGTCACAAATAAAATGTGGATTGAAAAAAGGTAACATTTAATTTAAAACCGCAAAACTATGAAAAAGATTTATATCTGTGCAGCATTGGGATTATTCTTTGCATCATGTAGTACAGAAGAAGGGACTCAAGAATCTACACGAGAATTGAGAACGGTAAATGTTGTAAATCAAGCCAATTGGATGGATATGATTGATACTATTGATAGTGCATGTACAACATCTGTTTATAAGACTACTGAAGAAATGATTACTTATGTAGAAAACGTTGCGATGGCTAATGCGGATTTTCAAAAAATGAATTTGAAAAATTATGTAACACCTACAGCTTCAGAAGTGGAAAGTATTTTAAATGATACCGAAGCAGTTGTATTACAAGGATTAAATTATAATGCAGCTACAAATTATTATTTGACTCAAATGTTAGTAGTTCGAGGCCCATGGGCCACTGATCCAATGAAAGATTCGAATGTGTCTAATAGAGATAGATTATTGTTGGATTTCTTAAGTAGAACATGGGGACCAGATGATGATTGGGAATGGAATAAAAAGAAACCAATTGCTTTTGTAAAAGGATATGAAACGAGCATAGCAAAGGCTGTGGTTTTATCTGTCTTGTCTGAACAAGCTAGTAAAGTTGAAAAAGTAAATTAAAGAAATCAATAAGTGTTGTTTCTATAGAGCTGGCAGTCCGGAATGCTGGTGAGAAACAAAAAAACACAATGAAAAAGAAAATACACAAAGAAGAGGGTACATGAGAGAGAAATAAAAACTAATATCCTTAGAAAGTAAAAATAGTAATGGAACTTATAATTACCTATCGGTTTAAAATATTTGCAGTGTTATTGCTACTATGGGCAGGAATGAACTTTTGGGTGTTTCCACCTGCCTGGTTTTGGGTTGCCATTGTTTGTATGGTTCTGGTCTTGGGGATCTGTGTTAAGTTGTTTAAGGCAAAACCTTAACGTTTAATGCGATGACCAGTATTCAACAAATAAGGCGAAAATAGTAAGCTTTATCGTTTTAGACGGGTAAATAATAGAGGAGTTATATCCATTATAATTGATTAATTTAAATGGAAAAAAGGGTGTTCAAATCGAACACCCTTTTTTATTCTTTACATTTTATCCTTTGCGAACGAAATGAGATAGTTTCAGTTGATAAATATACCTTTTAGGGGAGCATCTTTTGTTGTACTAATTTTAAACTTTATTTTTGTAACTTAATTCGGGAGTAGATGCAAGTAAAAGAAGAGTTAGCTTTACAAATACAAACTTTGCCAGATCAACCTGGTGTGTATCAGTATTTTGATAAGGATGGAAAGATTTTATATGTAGGTAAGGCTAAGAACCTAAAAAAAAGGGTGAGTTCTTATTTTAATAAAATCCACGACAATGCAAAGACTAATGTATTAGTCAAAAAAATTGTACAGATTAAACATATTGTTGTGCCTACAGAAACGGATGCCTTGCTGTTGGAAAACAATTTAATTAAGCAATTACAACCGCGTTATAATGTATTGTTGAAAGACGATAAGTCTTATCCGTGGATTTGCATCAAAAAAGAATCTTTTCCGAGAGTTTTTGCTACTAGACGCATGGTGAAAGACGGTTCGGAATACTATGGTCCGTATACGAGTATCAAAACGGTACATACGTTGATGGAGCTGATCAAGGAGCTTTATGCAATTCGCACTTGTAGTTATGATTTGTCTTTGCAAAATATTCGAAGTGAGAAATTTAAGGTCTGCCTTGAATATCACATTGGCAATTGTGGAGGACCTTGTGAGGCTTATGAAACAACGATACAATACGACAAGAAAATTACCGAAATACGCGATATTTTAAAAGGAAATTTCAAAGAAAGTTTGAAGGGATTCAAGAGCTATATGCTAGATTTGGCGACGGAAATGCGTTTCGAAGAAGCGCAGCAAATCAAAGAAAAAATAGAGTTACTTGAAAATTACCAAGCGAAATCAACCATTGTCAACCCGAAAATTGGAAATGTAGATGTATTTACCATTATTTCAGATGAAACAAATGCCTATGTTAATTTTCTACAAGTTTCCTACGGAGCGATTATCCGCTCGCATAATTTAGAATTAAAAAAGAAATTAGAGGAGACGGATGAGGAGCTGCTAGAATTGGCGATTATTGAGATTCGCAGTAGATTTGAGTTGTTGACTAAAGAAATTCTCGTTCCTTTTGAAGTAGACTTAGGAGAACAGATTAAGGTGACCGTACCCAAAATGGGGGATAAAAAAGGACTATTGGATTTATCAGAACGCAATGCCAAATTTTATCGCATGGATCAATTGAAGCAAATCAAAATTGTTGATCCAGATCGACATGTAAAACGCATCATGCAGCAAATGATGAAGGATTTGCGCTTGCCAAAAGAACCTCGTCATATCGAATGTTTTGATAACTCTAATATTCAAGGAACGAATCCGGTGGCTGCTTGTGTTGTTTTTAAAGATGGGAAGCCCAGTAAAAAAGACTACCGCCATTTTAATGTTAAAACCGTAGAGGGGCCCAATGACTTTGCTTCTATGGAAGAAATCGTGTTCCGACGATATAAGCGATTGTTGGAAGAAAATGAAGCCCTACCGGATCTTATTGTCATTGACGGGGGGAAAGGTCAACTAGGAGTTGCATTGAAGAGTTTAGAAAATCTGGGATTGAGAGGTAAAATTCCCATTATCAGTTTGGCAGAGCGTCTAGAGGAAATTTTTTATCCTGGTGATAGTTATCCGCTTTATTTAGATAAACGCTCAGAAACGATGAAAGTGATTATTCACTTACGCGATGAAGCACACCGTTTTGGATTGGCTTTTCACCGCAATCAACGCAGTAAAAACGCCATTACAAGTCGATTGGATGAAGTTCCTGGTATCGGTGAAAAGACAAAAACGAAGTTGATGAATCACTTTAAATCTGTAAAGCGAATCCAAGAAGCACCTATAACAGAAATAGAAAGTGTCATTGGAAAAGCAAAAACTAAGGTTTTATTGGAACATTTAAAGTAAATTAGTGGAATAAAAAAGGAAGACTATGCGCAGAATTATAGCATTATTAGCAATAGTATTAGCGGCAGGTACTAGTTTTGCCCAAGAAGAAGACCGACCGAAAGTAGGGGTGGTGCTGAGTGGTGGTGGTGCAAAAGGACTCGCGCATATTGGCGTACTAAAGGTTCTAGAAGAACAAGGGGTACAAGTAGATTATATTACGGGTACTAGTATGGGAGCCATTGTAGGTGGGTTATATGCCTCAGGATACACTGCTTCGGAATTGGATTCTATCTTTAGTAGTATTGATGCTACTGCGCTAATAAGAGATTATATTCCCCGCATTTCTAAATCGTTTTATGAGAAAAAAAACGATGAAATTTACGCCTTAACCTTGCCTTTTGATAAATTTAAGATTGGACTGCCCAAAGCCTTTTCTCGAGGGATGTACAATTATAACTTGATGAATCGATTGCTGGCTCATGTTCGACATGTACGCGATTTTAATGATCTCAATATACCTTTCCTTTGTATTGCAACCAATATTGAGACTGGAAAACCCGTTCTCATTGACTCAGGCTATCTACCGCAGGCTATCTTAGCAAGTGGAGCTTTTCCTTCCTTGTTTGCCCCCGTTTTAATTGACGATAAACACCTGATTGATGGCGGAATTGTAAACAACTATCCCATAGAAGAATTAAAAGCTTTAGGAGCGGATATTGTTATAGGTGTAGATGTGCAAGACGGATTAAAAGGAATTGATGATATTAACGGTGCAGCAGATGTTTTGCTTCAAATTTCCAATTATTCGACCATTAATCAAATGAAGAATAAGATCGGCGAGACAGATATTTACATCAAACCCGATATTTCAGGTTATACGGTTGTTTCCTTTGAAGAAGGAAAGGCAATTATTCAACGAGGAGTTGAAGCTGCTGAAACACAATTGGATGCAATCAAAAAAATTGGCGGTAAAAAAGATGTTTTACAAAAACAATTTGTACCCAAATACACAGATAAAATTCATGTTAATTCGATTGATATCAAGGGATTGACGAGATATACAAGACGCTATGTACACGGGAAGTTAGGGTTTAAACCCGATAGTTGGGTTTCGTTTAATGATCTTGAAAAGGGAATCGATCAGTTGAATGGTACAGATAACTTTAGCAGTATATCCTATCGCTTTGATGCAAATGGGGATGGAGATGAACTAGTATTAGATCTAGTTGAAAATCCAACGAAACGCTATTTGAAACTTGGGGTTCACTATGATGGATTGTATAAATCTGCAGCTTTAGTGAATGTAACCCAAAAAAACCTATTGATGAAGAGTGATATTGCCTCTTTAGATGTTGCGGTGGGAGATAATGTGCGATATAACTTCAATTACTTCGTCGATAATGGTTTCTATTGGAGTGTGGGAATTAATTCAAAATACAATCAATTTAGTCACGATTTGCGCTTTAAGATGTTGTTGAAAAACGACCATTTTGACTTACCCTCTGATATTGATCTCAATAGTTTGCCTGCTAAATTTAATGTCGATTATAAAGATGTGGAGAATCGCTTAGTATTTCAAACCTTTTATCAACAGAAATTTCTCTTGGCGGTAGGATTGGAACACCGCTATTTTGATATTAAAAGTAATACACTGAATGTAAAAGAAAGCAATTTTGACCGCAGTACCTATTTGGGAGGATTTGCTAATTTTACTTTTGATACCTATGATAATAAGTACTTTCCGCGAAAAGGATTTATGTTTAAAGGAGAATATAAAAACTATTTTTATTCTTCGGATTATTTGAACAATTTTCAAAATTTCTCTATGATTACGGGAAATGTAGGATACGCAACCCGTTTGGCGGATAAGTTGTTTGTCGATTTGCGCTCGCGTATGGGAGCTACGATTGGTAATACTCCTTCTATGGGATTCATGTATTTCTTAGGAGGATATGGATTTGCTGATCGCGATAATATCATTCCTTTCTATGGCTATGATTTATTGAGTATAGCCGGTAATTCCTATATCACAGGGTCTTTGAATTTGGATTATGAGATCTTTAAAAAACACCACATCAATTTTTCTGCCAACTTTGCCAATGTAGGAGAAGATATTTTTTCTGGTTCTGAGTGGTTGTTTAAATCCAATTATACGGGGTACGCCATTGGATACGGAATGCAAACCATGATTGGACCTATTGAGGTGAAATACAGTTATTCACCAGAAACGGGAGGGAGCTACACGTATTTCTCTGTTGGCTTTTGGTTTTAGTTAAGAATTCAGCGGACTTAACACCTTGTGTTTTAGCAATACGCAAATAAAATTTGGTTATCAAGTTGGATATATCATTTTTATTTCGATATTTGTGATATTATGAAAATACAATGGGACGGTTTATTGGCTTATATTAAGTTTCTGATCAAGAGAAATCCTGAATGAGAAACTTTTACTTATATCTTTTTTTTTCCAACCTTAAAACGATAAGTAATTATGCCTTTATATCATCGCTTAGGGAGTATTCCCCCTAAACGTCATACGATTTTCCGCAAGGAGAACGGTGACTTATATTATGAACAATTGTTTGGTACAGTTGGTTTTGACGGAATGTCAACAAATATGTACCATGTACACCGACCTACACAGGTGAAAGAAATACGCAAACAGTATTCGGTTGCACCTAAAATTGCGAAAGCAAATAACATTCAATCTTACCGACTAAGAGGATTCCAAGTAGAACCCGAAAATGATTATCTAGAAAGCCGAAAAGCAGTTTTGACCAATAGTGACTGTACCATTGTATTAGCGGCTCCTAAGAAATCAATGGAGGATTATTTCTACAAAAATACCGATTCTGATGAATTGATTTTTATTCACAAGGGATCTGGAACGCTGCGTACGTTTTTAGGAAACTTAACCTTTAAATACGGCGATTACTTAGTTGTTCCAAGAGGAATGATTTATAAAATGGACTTCGATACGGAGGATAACCGACTGTTTATTGTAGAATCTAAACATCCATTCTATACGCCTAAGCGTTATAGAAACTGGTTTGGACAATTAATGGAGCACTCTCCTTTCTGTGAAAGGGATATCCGTCGTCCAGAAAATTTAGAAACTTACGATGAAAAGGGAGATTTCTTAATCAAGTTGAGAAAACAAGATGAAATCTTCGAAATGGTATATGCAACACATCCATTTGACGTAGTGGGTTATGATGGATATAATTATCCGTATGCTTTTTCTATTCACGATTTTGAACCGATTACAGGACGTATTCACCAACCACCTCCCGTACACCAAACGTTTGAAACTGCTGGTTTCGTCGTTTGTTCTTTCGTACCGCGACTGTACGACTACCACCCAGATGCAATTCCTGCACCATACAACCACAGTAATATTGACAGTGATGAGGTGTTGTACTATGTAGATGGAGATTTTATGAGTCGTAATGATATCGCACCAGGTCATATCTCGTTGCACCCTGCAGGTATTCCACACGGACCACATCCAGGAGCTGCAGAGCGTTCAATCGGTAAAACGGTGACAGAAGAATTAGCAGTAATGGTCGATACATTCAAGCCTTTAATGGTGACAGAAGAAGCCATGAAAATTGCAGATGAAAAATACTACCAATCTTGGTTAGAAGAATAACAGAATAAAAAGAATAAACAACAACAAAAACTATATTATGAGTAAAGAAGTAAAGTCAGTTGAATTTGGCTTAGAAAAAATATTTGAGGGAGCACAAGATTTCTTACCTCTATTAGGAACAGATTACGTTGAATTTATCGTTGGTAATGCTAAACAAGCAGCCCACTTTTACAAAACTGCTTTTGGTTTCCAATCATTAGCTTATGCTGGATTAGAAACAGGAGTGAAAGACAGAGCATCTTATGTTTTAGTACAAGATAAAATCCGCATCGTATTAACTACACCTTTAACAGCAGAGTCTGATTTAAATGACCATATCGTAAAACACGGAGATGGAATTAAAGTAGTTGCACTTTGGGTAGAAGATGCACGTAAAGCATACGAAGAAACAACAAGCCGTGGAGCTAAATCATACATGGAACCCGTTGTAGAAAAAGACGAATTTGGTGAAACCGTTCGTGCGGGTATCTATACGTATGGAGAAACTGTTCACATGTTTGTAGAGAGAAAAAACTATACAGGAGTATTCTTACCTGGTTTCGTAAAATGGGAAAGCGACTATAATCCAGAACCAGTTGGATTAAAATACGTGGATCACATGGTAGGAAACGTGGGATGGAATGAAATGAATACGTGGGTAAAATGGTACGAAGATGTGATGGGATTTGTAAACTTCTTGTCTTTTGACGACAAACAAATTAATACAGAATACTCTGCATTAATGAGTAAAGTAATGTCAAATGGTAATGGACGTATTAAATTCCCTATTAACGAACCAGCAGAAGGAGCAAAAAGATCTCAAGTAGAAGAATATTTGGATTTTTATAATGGTCCTGGTGTTCAGCATATTGCTGTTGCAACAGATGATATCATCAAAACAGTTTCTCAAATGAGAGCAAGAGGGGTTGAGTTTTTATCTGCTCCACCGCAAGCGTATTATGACGCAATTCCGGGTCGTTTAGGTGTTCACATGGATATGATGAAAGAAGATATCAAAGAATTGCAAAAATTGAGTATCTTAGTTGACGCTGACGAAGAAGGATATTTATTGCAAATCTTTACTAAACCAGTAGAGGATCGTCCAACTTTATTCTTTGAAATTATTCAAAGAATGGGGGCAAGAGGATTCGGTGCAGGTAACTTCAAGGCGCTTTTCGAATCAATCGAGCGTGAGCAAGAGTTGAGAGGAACGTTATAATCTGAGTTAAGAATATCTTAAAAACATTCATTTTGAGTATGTTATAGTTAAAGTGGGGTTAAAAGATAGGAGATATATAAATAATCAATAAAAAACTGTACATTTGCACTCGCAAAAATAAAGATGTCATAAGCTTTATTTGAGTGTAATAAATTTTTCATAATTTATAGTTTTTTGGTTGGTTAATAGCATAAAAACTCAGTCAATTATTTGACTGGGTTTTTTTGTTTGTTATTTTTGAATAAAATTAGCCAACTATGAAAAAAGTATTATTTGTTTTTTATACCTTTCTACTGTGTGCGATAACCGCTTTTGCACAGACTAAGCCTCAAGCATTTAAAGCAGGAGAATACTTGAAATTCAGGGTGTCCTATCTTTTTTTAAATGCAGGTATTGCAGAATTGAAATTATCGGAAGTGCAATACAAAGGGGAGACCATGTACCATGCCAAAGGTATTGGTTATACTACTGGACTTTCCAAGACTTTCTTCAAAGTGTATGACGATTATCAAAGTTATTTTGAAAAAGATGCCGTGATACCCCATCGATTTATTCGAAAAATCGACGAAGGAGGCTATACCAAAGATCAAGAAGGTTTTTTTGATTATTCCAAGAAAAATGTTCTCGTTAAAGATTACGAGAAAAAGAAAGAAAATACATATCCTATTGTCACAGATGTACAGGATATCGTATCGGCTTTTTATTATTTGAGAAATCACCCTAAATTAGATAGTTTAAAGAAGAATGAAGCCGTTGAAATCGATATGTTTTTCGATGGAGAAGTGTTTCGTTTTAAATTGTTGTACCTGGGAACTTCCGTGATAAAAACAAAATTCGGGAAAGTGAAAGCTTTGTCTTTCAGGCCGTATGTAATGGCAGGCCGTGTATTCAAAGAAAAAGAGAGTTTAACGGTTTGGGTATCTGCTGATGCCAATAAAGTGCCTTTGCGTATTAAAGCTGAATTAGCTGTAGGTTCATTAAAAGCCGATTTAGAAGAGTACAAAGGATTAGTTTCAACATTAAAGACAGAAAAGTAATGAACGATATTACCGCTCAACATATAAAGAATTTAGAAGAAAAATTTACCCAAATGGGACAGAATCCCAATGTGCATTTAGAAGGGTTGTTATATGGCAAACCACTGACGTATTGGGATTATATTCAAACGGATGCGCTATTAGGGCTGCAAATTCAACGTACCTTATATCCTGACGAAATGGTGTTTATTATGTACCACCAAGTCAATGAATTATTGTTTAAAATGATTTTATGGGAAATGGAACAACTTGCTGTTCCTACTCCTGTTGAAGTAGATGTATTTACCGATAAATTGATGAGAATTAGCCGATATTTTGATATGTTGACTAATTCTTTTAGCATTATGGGTGATGGTATGGACGTGGATCAGTACAATAAGTTCCGCAATACATTAGCTCCTGCTAGTGGATTCCAAAGTGCACAGTATCGTTTAATCGAATTTGCTTCAACAGATTGGAGAAATTTAATTGATAAACGATTTATTCGCGACTTATCGGAAAATATTTCGGAAGAGGAAGCGTTAGAGTTTATGTACTGGCAAGCAGCTGGGAAGAATTACCAAACAGGTGAAAAGTCTTACTTGCTCGGGGAGTTTGAAAAAAAATACCGTCAAACTTTTGTTAAAGCAATGAAAGATTATGAAAAAACAAATTTATGGCAGAAATTTGTTGAACTTCCTAAAGAAGCACAAGAGCGTCCAGAATTGATTCAAGCGATGAAACACTATGATTATACGGTCAATGTTACATGGGTGATTGGACACTATAAAACGGCACTAAAATATTTAGAAAGTACAGGGGTTACCAAAGAAGCAACAGGAGGAAGTGATTGGAAAAAATATATGTTGCCAGAGTATCAGAAGAGAATATTTTTCCCTGCCTTATGGTCAGAAGAGGAATTAGCAAATTGGGGTAAAGGATTGGTTTAAAAATAGAAAAAAGGAAGTTTTGAAGTATAAAATTTTTATGTTGTTAGCAGGCTTACTTCTTTTTTCTTCTTGTAAAAAAGAAGGGGAAATGGAAGTGAGTACGGATACGGAAGATGAAACAGTAGAGGAAATTGTCGCTGAATTGTACGGGTTCAATTTGAAGGATTATGTCGTAACAGAAGATACGATTCGGTCTGGAGATAACCTAGGCAAGATTTTTGGTGATTTTAATCTCAATGCTTCAGACGTACACAATATTGTTACCAAGGTAAAAGATACGATTAACGTTCGAGGGATTCGAGCAGGACAACCTTATACATTGATTAAGTATAAAAACAAACCCGATCAATTGGCGGCTTTTGTTTATCACCCTAATATATCGGGATACCAAGTAATTGATCTTCGAGATACGATTACGGCTTATACTAAGACATATCCTGTGACAATTAGAAGGAGAACTGTGGCGTCGACCATTGATGGTTCTTTATCGATGAGTTTGAGCAAAGAGGGAGTAGATCAGTCTTTAGCTACGCGTATGTCGCAAATTTTCGCTTGGTCCATTGACTTTTTTAAATTACAACCAGAAGATCGCTTTGCGGTGACGATTGAAGAAAAATACATAAACGATACGGTTTATGTGGGAATTTCAAAAGTGGAGGCTGCTTATTTTAATTATAGAGGGAAAGATTTGTATTCTTTTCCATACCAAAGACCAGGGGCTAAAGGCAAGGATTATTACGATGAAGAAGGACGTCCTATGAAAAGTATGTTCTTAAAGGCTCCTTTGAAATTTTTTAGAATTACTTCAAGATATACTAAAAGTCGATTTCATCCTGTACAAAAAACGTGGAAATCACATAATGGCACGGATTATGCAGCACCTACAGGAACGCCGATTATGACCACTGCTTCTGGAGTAGTTGAACGCACAGGATACACTGCAGGAAATGGAAATTATGTCAAGGTAAAACACAACGGTACCTATTCTACCCAATACTTACATATGTCTAAAATCTTAGTAAAGAAAGGACAGTATGTAGAACAAGGACAATCGATAGGATTGGTGGGAAGTACAGGGTTAGCGACAGGACCTCATGTGTGTTATCGATTCTGGAAAAATGGTGTGCAAGTAGATCCATTGGGGCAGGTTTTACCAAATTCTGAACCCATGGATAAAAAGAGTATCCCTGCTTATAAAGAACATATCCAACCTTTAAAAGCAGAGTTAGATGCTGTGATTAAAGAAAAATTTAATAAATAATCTCTGTTTCAAGTAAAATGTTACAATCTATTAATCCTACTAGTACTGCTGCATGGACGAAACTACGTGAGCACTTTGAGCAAATGAAGTTCATCCAAATGCAAGATCTCTTTAAAGAGGATGCTAGTAGAGGAAGCTCATTTAATATTCAATTTGAGGAGTTTCTATTCGATTATTCTAAGAATAAAATTACAAAGGAAACCTTGTCTTATTTGCTTCAATTGGGTGAGGAAGTGCAATTGAAACAAGCCATTGAAGCCTTATTTACTGGAGATAAGATAAATAAAACCGAAAATAGAGCCGTATTGCATACGGCTTTACGTGATTTTACGCAAGCATCACCGATTAAGGTTGATGGAGTGAATATTCTAGAAGAGATTCAAGAAACAAGAGCTCATATTGAGCATTTTGTAACAGAAGTAGTAGAGGGACGTTATCTTTCTAGCTCTGGTCAGCCTTTTACGGATGTTGTTAATATTGGTATTGGAGGATCGGATTTAGGCCCTAAAATGGTGGTACATGGATTAGAAAATTATCGAAATCACTTAAACACTCATTTTATTTCGAATATTGATGATGATTATTTGTATGCGGTACTGAATAAATTAAATCCAGCGACTACCTTAGTCTTAATTGTTTCTAAGACTTTTACAACGCAAGAAACGGTACTCAATGCGGATAAAGTTGTACAATGGCTTACTGCAAGCATAGGGCAGGAGAACCTTAGTCAACATTTAATAGGTGTTACGGCTGAAGTAGAACGTGCTGTCGCTTACGGGATTGATCGTGCAGCAATTTTTCCGATGTGGGATTATATAGGAGGGCGATTCTCCCTGTGGAGTTCAGTGGGATTGTCCATTGCTTTGGCTATTGGTTACCCCAATTTTGAGCAATTATTGAAAGGTGCGCATAAAATGGACCAACATTTTAGAAATGCTCCTTTTGAAAATAATATTCCAGTCATTTGTGCTTTGTTGAGTGTCTGGTACAATAATTTTTATGGATATCAAACGGAAGCTGTTGTGCCTTATAGTCAATTTTTAGAAAAATTTCCTGCTCATTTACAACAGATGATTATGGAGAGTAATGGAAAAGACAAGAATCGTCTTGGAAATCAATTGACATACGAAACAGGAACCTTGATTTGGGGAGAGGTTGGGGTATCCGCTCAACATGCCTTTTTTCAATTGTTTCACCAAGGGACGAAAGTTGTGCCTGTTGATTTTATTGGCTTTGTCAATCCTTTTGCACAAGAAGATACCAATCACACGATTTTGATGTCGAACTTTTTTGGACAGACAGAGGCGTTGTTGAACGGCAAAGAGGCTACACGTGAACAAGAAGATGAAGATCCTTTGATTCAGAACTTTAGAGAATTTGCAGGCAATAAACCGTCTAATACGCTATTAATTGACAAATTGACTCCAGAATCACTAGGTGCCCTAGTTGCTTTATACGAACACAAGACTTTTGTACAAGGTGTGATATGGAATATTTACAGCTTTGACCAATTTGGTGTTGAATATGGCAAGGTTTTAGCAAAAAATATTCAAGGGGAAATTATTTCGAATAATGTATTGAAACACGACAGTTCTACAGCCTTTTTGCTGAATTACTACTTAAGGAATAGAAGTCTTTAGAATTCAATAAATTGGGAGATACATAAAATTTAATAATTAGATAACATTATAGGAGTTTCTTTTTGTACATTTGCCGTGAAATTAATTTATCACTTACACTTACAAAATGAGAAACTTGAAGAACTGGATGTTGTTTATCGTAATGGTTATTACGTCAACATCTGCATTTTCACAAAACAAAGTAAAGGGTACAGTAATTGATGGAGAGCTTTCTATGAGCTTACCGGGTGCTACTGTATTGGTGAAGGGAACGCAAAATGGAGTGTCGACAGATGCGAATGGAGCGTTTACTTTAAACGTAAATAACGATAAAGGAGAAGTAGTTATCTCTTTTATTGGTTATCAATCAAAAACGGTTGCTTATAAAGTTGATGCAAACAAAGTGGCAACTTTAGGTAACATCGTGTTAAACCCAGATGAAAACATGTTAGCTGACATCGTGATCATGGGAGTAGCAGACGTTGCAAAAGACCGTAAAACACCAGTTGCTGTTTCTACAATTAAAGCCGCTGTAATTCAAGAAAAATTAGGGTCTCAAGAATTCCCTGAAGTTTTAAACACAACCCCTTCCGTTTATACTACAAAAGGTGGAGGAGGATTTGGTGATTCTCGTATCAATATTCGTGGATTTGACCAAAAAAACATTGCAGTAATGGTAAACGGTATGCCAATCAACGATATGGAAAACTCTTCTGTATATTGGTCAAACTGGGCAGGTTTATCTGATGTTACATCTGCTATGCAAGTACAACGCGGTTTAGGTTCTTCTAAACTTGCAATTTCTTCTATTGGAGGAACAATCAACATTTTAACTCGTACTGCTGATGCTAAAGAAGGCGGATCTCTTTCTGCTGGTGTTGGAAATGATAATTTCTTTAAAGGAACAGCGTCATATAGTACTGGTATTTTGGATAATGGACTGTCTGCTTCAGTATTGTTAAGCCATAGTTTTGGTGATGGTTACGTAAGAGGTACAGACTTTAGCGCAAGTAATTACTTTGTAGGGTTAGGATACCAAACGAAAGATGCGAAACACAATGTTCAATTTACTTTTACAGGTGCTCCTCAAACGCACTCTCAACGTTATAGTTATGTAACTTTACAAGAGTTTTTAGATCAAGGTGAAGGTGGAGATCCAAATATCCGTTATAACAAAGATTGGGGATATTTAAATGGACAAGTGTATAATGCAAGAGAGAATTATTATCACAAACCAGTGATGTCATTAAACTATGATTGGTTAATCAACGAAACGACTAAATTAAGTGCTGTAGTTTACGGTTCTTGGGGTCGTGGAGGAGGTGGAGGATTAACAGGTAAAATTGTTGGTCCAAAAGATCCTAAAACTGGAAAAGATACTAGTTTGTATGCAGATACGCAGTTAGATGCTAACGGTCAGTTGAGAATGGATGACATTGTTGAATATAATAGTGGAAGAAGTAATCCTTTTGGAGGACCAGTTAAAGCTAATACATATAATGATGCTAATACAGGAATCACAAAATTAAATTCTGTGAATTCTCATAACTGGTACGGAACAATCATTAATTTGAATAAAAAGCTAAATGAGAATTTTACTTTAGATTTCGGTGTTGATGCACGTACATATAAAGGATTCCATTTTCAAAATGTATCTGATTTCTTAGGTGCAACTGGTTACAAAGAGACATTAGATTTAAATTACGATAAAAATGGATATATCATTACTGATAGCTACGGATCTAAAGTAAGTTATAACCCATGGGCGTCTAAGAATGATAAAGGTATTGCGAAGTATAATAATGATGGAAATGTACGTTGGTATGGAGCATTTACTCAATTAGAATACTCAAAAGACAACTTTACTGCCTTTATTCAAGGAGCAATCTCGAACCAAGATTTCCAACGTGTAGATAATTTTATTAAAGATGGACGTACAGTTGATAATTCTGGAAGAGATTTACCAGAATGGAAGCAACAAGCAAAAACATCTTGGAAAAGTATCTTAGGAGGAAATGTTAAAGGGGGTGTGAACTATAACATTGATGAGAATCACAATGTATTTGGTAACATCGGATATTACTCAAAACAACCGTTCTTTAATGGGGTATATATCAACAACACCAATCAGTTGAATCCAGATTTGATGAACGAGAAAATTTTTGGAGTTGAATTAGGATATGGATATCGTTCTGCAATTTTCAATGCGAATGTGAATTTGTATAGAACATCTTGGGAAGATCGTATTGAAAGAAGAAGTGTTTCAGTAGAGTTTGTGGATGCAAATGGAAAAACGACAAGACAAAGTGCGAATGTACAGTTAAATGGACTAGCACAATTACACCAAGGAGTTGAAGTTGATTTCAATGTACGTCCATTGGATAAAATGACTATTAATGGGGCATTTTCTTATGGAGATTGGAATTATACAAAAGATGTAAAGAATGCTACAATTCTAGATCGTGATACAAACGAGGCGGTTATTGATCCAAATACAGGTAAACCAATTGTGAAAGATTTGTACTTAAAAGATTCTAAAGTAGGTGATTCTGCTCAGATGATGGCAAGTTTAGGTATTGATTATGAAGTGGTTCAAGGATTGAAATTTGATGCTACGTATCGTTATGTTGATAAATTATATTCTAAAATTGACATTATGTCAATGGCTGAAAAAGATAATAAAGGTGCTTTAAAATTACCAAGCTTTAACTTATTCGACTTAGGGATGACTTTTACAATGAAAGTTGGAAAAGAAAAACAAAACTCTGTTGTAGTAAGAGCAAACGTAAATAACGTATTTGATAAAATCTATATTACAGAATCTAATACTTCTAAACACGCTAAAACAGAAGGTGATTTTGAAAAAGTTGAGGATTATAACAAATATCGTGCAACTTCAACTTGGAAAGGTATAGATACGTCTAACCAAGTTTGGTTTGGAACAGGAAGAACGTGGAACGTTACATTGAGATATAATTTCTAAGAAATTAAAATCAAAAAAGATACAAAAGGATGGTTAGTAATAGCCATCCTTTTTTTGTTGGTAGTGGCCTCGTTTTTTCGTAAGTTGTTTATTCGAATGAAAAAAAGTATAACCAGTAAAAGCACAAGAAAGAATGAAAATAAAAAAGTTAACGGAAGATATAGGGATTTCCGAAATTTGCTTCGGTGGAAATGTATTGGGATGGACCCTAGATGAAAAAGCATCGTTGCGTATGCTGGATGAATTACACGAACAGGGAATCAATTTTATCGATACGGCTAATAGTTATTCCCATTGGGTGGCTGGAAATGCAGGCGGTGAATCGGAGCGCATTCTCGGAAAGTGGTTTGCTGAAAGCAAGAAGAGACAAGATGTGGTGTTGGCTACGAAAGTAGGTGGAGGCATGCAAGGGGTTGAACGCGGCTTGACCCGACAACAAATCACCGATGGAATTGATGCTTCTCTGAAGCGCTTGCGTACGGACTATGTCGATTTGTATTATTCCCATCACGATGATTTGAATGTGGGAGTTGAAGAAATCATGGGAACCTATCAAGAGCTGATTCAAGCGGGTAAGGTTCGTTCCTTAGGGGCTTCGAATTTAAGTGCAGAACGCCTGATTGAAAGCAATCAACTAGCAGAAGTGAAAGGATGGACGAAGTACATCGCCTTACAGCCGCTTTACAACCTCTACGACAGAGAAAAGTATGAATCGGAGTATAAACACATCGTAGTAGATACAAACCTTGCTGTAATGCCTTATTTTGCTTTGGCCAGTGGTTTTTTATCTGGAAAGTATAGATCAACGGCTGATTTGGAAGGCAGTGCCCGTAAAATGATGGTGGAACATTACTTAAACGATAGAGGATTGCGTATTTTAGATGGACTCACTCAAATTGGGCGTAAACACAGTGCGACGAATGCTGAAGTGGCCATCGCTTGGTTGCTGCATCAACCAACTATTACGGCACCTATTGTCAGTGCAACGAATGCCAAACAATTGCAGAGTTTGATTCGCGCAACAATCATTCAATTGGATGTTGATGATTTGACAGTGCTGGAAGCCGTTAGTCAAGGGAAATAGAAAGAATTAATTTTGTATATATGCTAAAAGTCTGGTTTTTTAACTAGACTTTTTTGTTTATATCGTAATTAATTTAGAAGATTAAGGTATTTCGATTAATTAGAAACGTATTTTATATTTTTTACTGTAGTATTTCTGTTTAATTCTCTTTTTTATCCTTGTATTATTAACATATTGTTTTTTTAATATTAAATTATCCTTGTTTTTTTTGTATTTATGTTTAAAAGTATATGATGGTGTTTTGAAAAGGAATAAATTAAGTTAATTTCGCCTAATAATTAACTTAATTTTTTACATAATGAAGAGATTGGTATTACTAATAGCTTTGTTTCCTTTTGCAACTATGGCTCAACAAGTACCACGTAAGGTTGTGTTTGAGTACGATACGGCTGGAAACCAGATTTATAGAGGCATTGAAATTGACATGACATCAACTGTATTGTCAAGGGCTGAAAACGAGGAAACTCAAGCAGAACCCCAAGGGATTGGCTATGAGGATTCTAAATTGAAATACTATCCCAATCCGGTACAAGATGTGCTTTATGTGGAATGGGATAGAGGGTATAAAACAGTAGCTACCATCAGCTTGTACACGGCTAATCATCAGGTGCTACAACAAATTGGAAATCTTTCTTTTGAGAACCAGACCCAAGTAAGATTTGATCAATTGCCTAAGGGATCTTATTTTATGGTAGTCTTCTATCAGGATGGAACGAAAGAAAATATTACCATAATTAAACGATAAACGATGAGATATAAAAACTTTTTATTACTGTGTAGTTTATGGACTACCATCGTGTCTTATGGGCAAATTGTGGTTTGGCCAGGAGATCAAGACCCAATTCCTTCCAATGAAACGCCTATCGGAAAAACAGAAGGAAACCTTGAGGTTAACTTAGTAGGAGCAGCAATTTACTCTGTTCCTATTCAAGTGCCAAAAGGAGTTAATGGAGTAGAGCCTAAGGTCAGTTTAGTTTACAATAGTAAGTCAACAAATGGTAATGTTGGATTAGGATGGTCAATTTCGGGTATTTCTACTATAACTAGAGTGCCTTCTACTGTGTTTCACGATGGAAAAGTTAGTGCTGTTGATTTCTCCTCTTCGGATCGATTTGCATTAGATGGTCAACGATTACTTTTGAAATCAGGAACCTATGGTGGGGATGGTGCAGAGTATCAAACAGAAAATTATTCGAACATCAAAATTACCTCTCACGGAGTTTCTCCTTATGGAGCGAATTATGGACCAAAGTACTTTAAAGTACAATACCCAGATGGAAGTAGTGCAACATACGGAAATTCTAATAATTCGCGTTCGAAATTAGCTTTCGCTATTGACCGTTGGAGTAATTCTTCAGGCGTTAATTTAGCTTATACATATGAGGAAAATGGAGGAATACTTTTTATTTCTTCTATAAAATATGTTTCAACATTAGACGCTCTTGTTGTTGACCCTGGAATTTCGTTACCAAGAACTCAATCTTTAAATAATCAACTCCCTTTTTTTCAATTGTATGAGAATGAAGTGAAATTTTATTATAACCCAAAATCTAGTAGCAAAGAGGAGTTTTATATTGGCGGACAAAAGTTCTCTAATGAGCAATATTTGAGTAAAGTTGAAAGTAGAAGTGGAGGGAAAGTATTCAGGTCTTATGCATTAGATTACAAAACGAATGCTTTAGGATATGAACAGTTGGCCAAGATTAAAGAGTACAATGGAATAGATGCTAAAACTCTGACTCCTTTAGAATTTAAATATAATAATACTGTTGAACAAATTTTTCACACAACTAGAAATCAGTTAGTTACAAATAGCAATTTATCAGGAGATGCCACATTAAAAACGCATGCAATTCTTACAGGAGATTTTGATGGAGATGGGGACTTAGATTATATCTTGTATAATAAGAAGAAAGCGGAATATTGGGTTTTTAATACTTCTTATGCCGATCAAAAGACAGGAATCTATAAGCAAGTAAGTCAATCAGGAGAATTTGATACACTTTTGAGATTTGCAAATATCAATCAGAATAATGAAATGCAGCCTTATGATAGTTGGGTTACTATTTTAGGGAGTAGAGTATTCACAGTGAATAAAATTGTGAATAATGTTATTGTAGAAGATTATTCTAAAATATTTACATTTCCAGGATTAGATACTCATATTGAAAGCGATGTGCCTTTTATTTGTGGTGGTGATTTTCAAGAAGCAGATAAGGATTATTTTGCTGCGGATTTTAGAGGAAATGGTAAAATGGATATCTTGGGTATTGAAAAATATAAGGAAGGTTATGTAGATATTTGTGATTATTATGATCAAAAAGTAAGAAGTTATACGATTTATTCAGAACAAGATGCTTATTTTTTGAATATGGATAGAAATGATACATCACCTATGATTAATTTGGGATATGTTGATAATAAGGATGCTATTGCAACATTTGCTCATGATTTTACAGGAGATGGAAGAGCTGATGTGGTTGTGGTTAAACCTGAGAAAATATTGTTGTATAGCTTAAATTTAAATCAAAATAGAATAGAATTAATTTATACGCATACGGAAGGGACAATTAATAAAGATAGTCAAGCTCATGTTGGGGATTTTAATGGAGATGGTAAATTAGACTTATTGATAGTAAGCCCTTCTTCGACAGATATTTTCTTTAGCACGGGAAGTAGTTTGGTTAAAAAACAAATAAGTTCCCTTTATTACGATCCAAAAGGCAGCTCGTCTGATCATACATCAACTCCATTAAGTAGTGATCTTCGTAACTTTAAAACAATTATTTGTGATGACGTAAATAACGATGGCAAAACAGATATTATTCAAGTATCAAGTAATGTTAAAGTAAGTAAAACTGCAAACTCAGGTTATGGTGGGACAATTGTAGGAATAAGTGTCTTAAGAAATTTAGGAGCTGGAGAGTTTCAACTTTCTCCTTCACAAACTAATTCTTATTGGGCTCCTCATTCTACTTATGATTGGTTCTCTACAACTGGAAATGAAACATTTTTCCCTATTCCTTATAATTTAACGCCAGATAAGAAATTTGCATTTGTTAAAAATAATTATCGACTTGGATTTTTTATTAGTGGAGGAACTATAGAGTTTCAGTTTTCACATGACAATAACAAAGATAGTTTGTTGAAAGAAATTAAAATGGATGGGCAAACGACTTCTATAGCATATGGACAATATGGTATTCCACAAGAGAATCTAGACTTTAGTCATTTCCAAAAATATGAAACTAGAAAGGAGACTTATCCTTTATACGAACCTAATTTTTTATCTAATATATCTGTAGTTTCGAAAATTAAGGTGACTGATGGAGTGCATAGTTTGTTTAAGTCGTTTTCTTATGCCTCTCCTATTTTTAACTTACAAGGGATTGGTTTTCTAGGATTTAAAGGTTTAGTAAGTACAAATTGGTATGATAAACCCGAAAATATGTTTAAAAATATCAAAGAGTTTGATGTCATCAATAGAGGTTTGTTGAAAAAAGAAACTGTTGCTGCTGGTAATCAGTGGGATTCTTTTATTCCTCCATCGAGCCCTATTGCTCGATTACAATCTTTTGAAAGTACAGTTAATTATGAATATCAAACAGAATTTTTGTCTAATAAGGTATTCAAACCTAGACTCACTAAACTAACAGAGAAAAATTATGGTGGGTTTTCTGCTATGTTAGGTAGGAATTACTTTGAAAAAGAAACCATTAACACATATAATCAATATAATGATGTGATTAAACAGCAGATCCAATATAAAGAAATGTATGGATTAGTAATGGTTGGGCAACCTAGTTTTACTTTAAATAAAACGGAAATAATTGAAAATACATACGCCTATGGAGCTACAAATCCGAGCTATTTTATGAGTCGATTGCTGAAGTCAAAGAAGATAGAAACAGCAGCAGGAGAAAGTAGTTTTACTACAGAAGATAGTTATACGTACGATGAAAAAGGACGAGTAGTAGAAGTGCTTAAAAAAGGTAATAATACAACTGAAACGCGAACAGAAAAGAATACGTACGATCAATATGGAAATATTGTGGAAAAGAGCCTCAAGGCGGGTAATTTACCAGAGCGAAAACAAACCTATAAATATGGGTATTATGGGCGTTTTTTAACTGAGGGAACGGATGTTGAAGGATTAAAAACAACCTATAGTTATAATGGAACTAGAGGACTTTTAAGGGAGAAAAAGAATGCTTTTGGACACATAACTAAATATACTTATAATAATTGGGGAGAGCCTTTGAGTGTTACAGATTATCTAGGGAAAGTTACGCAAACACAATATGTAAAAACAGATCGAGGATTTGAGGTGATCACAACGAATGACGAAGGAAGTTGGAATCGAAATACTTTCAATGCAAAAGGAAATAAAATACAGACTGCAACTAAAGACTTGCAAGGGCAAACAGTGAGTCGTTCCTACGAATACGATGCTTATAATCGTGTTGTAAAAGAAAGTGAAGGATATTTTGGAAATACACCCTCTTTATGGAATGAAACGGTATATGATAAAAAAGGTCGTGTGATTAAGGTAAAGACAAGTAAAGGAAAGGAGATTACTAAAACGTATACTTTAGCTACTATTAAGGAGAATGATGGTGTCATGACAAAAGAAACAAAAGTAAATTCGCTGGGTCAGACCATTACTCAAAAAGACGAAGGAGGAGAGATTAAATACACTTATTTCTCCAATGGTAATTTGAAATCTGCAAATTATGAAGGGGTTGTTGTGTCTCAAGAACAAGATGGATGGGGAAGAAAAATAAAATTAATGGATCCTGCTGCAGGAGTTTATACCTATGCTTATAATGCGTATGGAGAGTCAATAAAAGAAGTATCTCCGAAAGGAACTACAGTATTTACTTTGGATAACTTTGGAAAGTTAATGCACAAAAAAATTACGGGTGATCATACAAATACTGACATAAATTATACGTACGATAATGAAAGTAAACAATTGACTTCTTTTGTTGCTGATGTAAGTGGAACAAACTATACGTACAATTATGAGTATGATACTTATCATCGTCTGATTAAGACAACAGAAATTACTCCCCTTGCTCGATTTTCTAAAGCAGTAGCTTTTGATGACTTTGGAAGGGCATTAGAAGAAACTTTTGGTGTACAAACACATGGTAAAACTGTTGAGAAAAAGATTAAACACCAGTACAAAAATGGCTATCATTGGCAGACTGTTGACGCTTTGACCAATCAGGTATTAACCTCCAAAGTGCAAGTTAATGCGTATGGACAATTGACTAAATCAAACTTAGGGAATGGGTTAGAAGTAACAAATGTTTATGATTCGTATGGGTATTTACAAACCAATAAAGTAAAGAAAGGAACAGCAGAACTGTTTACATTGGCAAATCAATTTAATGCGGCGACTAGTAATCTATTAAGTAGAACGAATGGGTTATTTAATCGAGGAGAAATTTTTACCTATGATAATTTAGATCGATTAACTTCATTTACCAATAAAGTAGGGGTACAAGAAACGCAAGAGTATGATGGTAAGGGACGTATTGAAAGCAATAATATTGGAACTTACGGCTATCCAAGTGAGACATCTTATCAATTGGAGTCGATAGAGCTAAATACAATTGCACAACCGCATTATCAATTGCGCCCAGAACAGCAAATCGCGTATAATGCATTTAAGAAACCGGTTTGGATTAAAGAATCAGAGAAAGAAAATATTTATTTTGATTATAATCCAGATAATAAGCGTAGTGTGATGCATTATGGCAATTTAGCAACCAGTAAAGAACAAAGTTCTCTCAAACGTTATTACTCAACTGATGGGAATATTGAAGTGAATTACAATAAGACAACAAATAAGGTGGATTTTGTTTTTTACTTAGATGGGGATGCTTATTCAGCTACGGTCATAGCGAAGGGAGAAAATACACCTGAATACTACTATTTACACCGTGATTATTTGGGTAGTATCTTGGCAATTACAAATAATGTAGGAACGATTGTAGAAAAAAGACATTTCGATGCTTGGGGTAATTTAGTTTTTGTTAAAGATGGACAAAATAATGATTTAAGTCAATTAACGTTTATGGATAGAGGTTATACTGGACATGAACACTTAGAAAAGGTGGCTTTAATACAGATGAATGGACGTTTGTATGACCCTATGCTAAGACGTTTCTTAGCACCAGACAACTTTATTCAAGACCTTTCAAATACACAAAACTTTAATCGTTATGGGTATGTACTGAATAATCCGTTAACCTATGTAGATGAAAGTGGCGAGATTTTTGGATTAGTATTTGGGTTGAGAAATCTGATAAGACAGTCAAAAAATGGTGAAATTAAGAATTTATGGGATGGAGTAAAAGCTTTTGGATCGGGATATATTGCTGGAACAATAGCAGGCCCCAATGTAATGATGATGGAAGGAGGTTTCGCAGGAGTAGGAGTTATTGTTGGAGCTTTTACTGGATTAGGAACAGGAGATTGGAGCAGTTTTAAAAATGCGATACGAATTGGAGAAGGGAGTTATTATCTCGATAGCAATCGAAGTTTTTTTAAGCAAACATGGCAAGGGATTAGTCGTTTTACGTTTGAATTACCTCAGACGACAGCAGGACATGCATATTTACAACTTAAAAATATGAATTATGAGGTTGATCGCGTGGAATATTTTGGAGGTGCTACATTTGCAATTAAAGAGTATGCAAATAAAAATTGGGGAATTTCATTAGGAAATTTTATTAGTGTTAATATAACTGATAAAGTACAAGGGCCATTTAATGAGTATATCCTAACGAACCCATTGTTACTGCACGAATATGGACATACTTTTGATAGTAGTAAACATGGGTTGTCCTATTTAGTTAGTATTGGGATTCCAAGTATGAAAGGAGATAGAGAAACTTGGACAGAAATACGCGCTAATAATTTTGCAGCAAAATATCTTAAAAAATATTATAATTTAGATTGGAAAGAGAAAAATTTTCATTTAGAAACAGATAGACACAATGCTTATCCATTAGAATAGTTGTATAAATAAAATCATCTATTTTAAATAGATGTTTATATCAACCACATTTAAAACAAAACCCCGCTTGCATCAATTTCATGCAAGCGGGGTTTTAGTTTAAAACGGTACTAAATCAAATGTTTTGCTTCTCGATTCTTGTTTACCGTAGTAGTGTTGATCGTTAATTTTCAGTACAAGCTTATACTTGTTACTCGTTATTCGAAATCCTCGTTTTGTTCTTAATGTTCTCAGTTTATCTTCGGTGGGTATTGTAAAAGAAAAATCAGGATTTAATTGCTGATCTAAGGCTGTAGATGCAAGGGAAACAACTGATTTAAAATAGGGGTTAAACATATTTGTTCTGGATCCATTGATAAAAGCATCAAAGAAAAAGTTACGAGCGAATGGTTTTGTTCGATTTCCCGATCCAAATTTTAGAACAATATGGTCTCCAATAGGATAGGCAATGACTCCATATAAACTTGCATTTTTAGCTCGGAGTAAAAAATCACTTCGTTTCTCTATTGGAGCATACTTGTCTTTATATAAACCTCTGACATTGCTAATCGCTACCATTTCACCTGTTATAAAATCAGCATGATCCTTTGTCATTTGGTACGTTTTTATCGGTTCCCCCTGTTGATCTCGCAGTACAATTGTGATGAATTGTTTGTCAAAATAGGCTTGTACAAGCCTATTACTGAAAAGCATAGAATTAGAACCAGGATGGTTTAAATGTGGTTTGTTAAAGGGTTGTGGATAACTAGCGTAGGTAGATTCTTGTGTCGTTAAGTCAATGCTCAAAACTTCTGTACTTTGGTTTGATGTATCCAAGGTGATATAAAGAACATCCTTGTGAATATAGTACTTTCTTTGTGCTGCCGCTTTTAGTAAATCCGTGGGTTGATTCATTTCTATATAGGTCATCGGCACTGAATCTTGTAAAGCGTGATTAAGAGATACCTGACTGTGAGGACCTAAATAAAAATTATGCCCTGTAAAGTTTATCATGGTATCTTTTTGTGTTTTTAAGTCTGCATCCAATTGCAAGAAACGGATTTGACTATTTCTGATTCTAGAATGAAGCGCATAAAACTTGTCCCCATGCGAAAAATGTAAAAATGAATCCTCTTCTTTCGGATCCCAGGTAAAAGGAGTGGCTGTTGTTGTTGTCTTTTGTTCAAAATCAAAAGTTTTTGATTGAATGTTTTTGTCTGTCACGATGTACATCGTGGCTTTATTCTCTTCAGCCACTGTAAAGGCTACAATGGTGCTATTAGGGTAATCGGGGATAAGTGTAAACAAGGATTGTTTTACCGTCAGGCTATCTGACATTTGAACCCCTTGTAGTTTCTTATAAGATTTCAAGAAAAAGAAATTCTTTTGTTTGGTGTTATAGTGATAGGCTTGGGTAATATTATCCAAATTCGTTGGTATTTTTACCTCTTTCACTTGAGCTTGTATAGCACCTACAAAACAAAGTAGGAATAGGGTTGAAATAAATTTCATAAGATGAATTCAATTTTACGCAAATATAGGTTTTATCTAGGTATAATTGGGAGGAAGAGCAAGGGTTTACCGCCTAGAAATACTGCTATTGTTTGGTATTTCTTTTTATATTTGAGTTATCATTTTAATATAGTGTTAGATGAAAAATTATTTAATTTTATTTTTTGCATTGGTTGGTTATAGCTGTCTTGCTCAGCAATTCCGTGTAGATTGGAAAGATATACCCGAACATTGGTGTGAAAAATTGGATACTTTGGGACAAGATGGTTTGCCTATTTTAAGCGAAGAGGAAGGTCTTTTCTTAGCGGATTATTTTAAGCAAGAAGGACAGTCTTTGGATTTGAAAGGTAAAAAAATAGCATTTATTTGTTCAGTGTCAAAAACAGATAAAGCTCGTTTTTTTCAAGATGTGAGATCTAGGTATTTTGAACTCAATCGCTCCGTTTCATGTAGGCTGTATGTATTTGATGAAAATCAAAATGAACAAACAGGAGGCTATGATGGAGCCATTGTTTTTTGGTCTAAACGAATGCTTAAGCCCAAAAAGATTATTTCAATTTTAAAATCCTCGTAAAAAATAATTTTGTTGGAATAAACTAACTGTAAATGAATATCAGCTTCGATTTAGATAGTACGTTAATTCCCAATGGAAAAGAGTTTGAAACCGAGAAAAGAAATTGGGTGGCAAAATTGTTTGGTTTTGAACCTATTCGCAAAGGAACGAGAACTTTGATTCAGGATTTGCAACGACAAGGACATGAAATTCACATCTATACTACCTCCTATCGAACACAGCGTCGCATTCGATGGACGTTGCGTTGTTATGGAATACAGGTCAACCGCATTGTCAATCAAAAAGAGAATAGCGTTCGATTAAAGGCACTTAAGGTTTATGCTTCAAAATACCCTAGAGGTTTTGATTTTGATGTACATATTGATGATTCCAAAGGTGTGGGAATAGAGGGCGAAAAGTATAATTTTAAGACTGTTATTGTTGACCCAAAGCAGGAAGATTGGGCGTATTATATCAAACAAGAAATACAAAGAATAGAACAAGAATAAACAACAAAAGGGTGTCCACTGGACACCCTTTTGTTTCTATAGCGATTCGATTAATTAATCGTTGCTCCGTTTTTTACACCCTCTTCATCTGGGTTGACGAAAACCAATTTACCGTTGGCGTCTTCTGTCATTAAGATCATCCCTTGACTTTCTACTCCGCGTAGCGCTCTTGGTGCTAAGTTAGCTAGAACCGTTACGCGTTGTCCAATGATTTCTTCAGGTTTGAAGTGTTCTGCAATTCCCGATACAATCGTTCTTACATCTAATCCCGTATCTACTTTTAACACTAAAAGCTTGTTTGCTTTTGGCATTTTTTCCGCTTCGATAATCGTTCCTACACGTAAATCCAATTTAGCGAAATCGTCATAAGTAGCGGTTTCTTTTTGAGGTTCAACTACTGCATTCGCTGCTTTATTTGCTTGTTTAGACGCTTCTAAGCGATCCAATTGTTTTTGAATCTCTTCATCTTCAATCTTAGCAAATAATAACTCAGCCTCGCCAATTTGGTGTCCTGCTTTGATTAACGGTTGATCTACTTCAACAGCAGACCAAGCGATTGGCGTTTCTAAGCGCAAGATTGCTTTTAATTTTGTCGCTGTAAACGGCAAGAAAGGCTCTGCTAATGTACTTAAGGCTGCAGCAATTTGCAAAGCCACATACATTTGTGTTTGTACGCGATCCGCATCTTCTTTAATTAGCTTCCAAGGCTCCTCATCTGCTAAGTATTTATTTCCTAAACGCGCTACATTCATCACTTCACCTAAAGCTTCTCTGAAGCGGTAACGATCGATTGAACTCTCAATTACTGCTGGATACGCTCTTAATTCTTGTAACGTAGCAATATCTACATCAGAAAATGCATGGGGTTGCGGAATTACTCCGTTGTAATATTTATTCGTTAAAACGACAACACGGTTGATGAAGTTTCCAAAAATAGCCACTAATTCGTTGTTATTTCTCGCTTGGAAATCCTTCCATGTAAAGTCATTGTCTTTTGTTTCTGGTGCATTTGCTGTTAAGGCATAACGCAATACATCTTGTTTTCCTGGAAAATCCTCCAAGTACTCGTGCAACCAAACTGCCCAGTTTTTAGACGTAGATAATTTGTTTCCTTCTAAGTTCAAGAACTCATTAGCAGGTACATTATCAGGTAGGATATAACTTCCTTCTGCTTTTAACATAGCAGGGAAAATCACACAGTGGAACACAATATTGTCTTTTCCGATGAAGTGAACCAATTTTGTGTCGTCTGATTTCCAATAAGGTTCCCAGTCTTTCCCTACGCGTTGTGCCCATTCTTTCGTAGAGGAAATATAGCCAATAGGTGCATCAAACCACACATATAATACTTTTCCGTCTGCTCCTTCCACTGGAACAGGAATACCCCAATCCAAATCACGCGTTACCGCACGTGGTTTTAAACCGTCATCTAACCATGATTTTACTTGTCCATATACGTTGGGTTTCCAATCGTTTTTGTGCCCTTCTAGAATCCATTCACGCAAAAATCCGTCGTATTGATCGAGGGGTAAAAACCAGTGTTTCGTTGATTTTAAAATCGGCTTGCTTCCTGTGAGGGTTGATTTAGGATTGATTAAGTCCGTTGCATTTAAAGAGGTACCACATTTTTCACATTGGTCTCCATAGGCTTCTTCATTCGCACATTTCGGACAGGTTCCCGTTACAAAACGGTCCGCCAAGAATTGTTGGGCTTGCTCATCGTATAATTGCTCCGTTACTTCTTCAATAAATTTCCCTTCATTATACAATTTCTTGAAAAATTCAGAAGCTGTTTGATGGTGAATAGAGGAAGAAGTACGAGAATAATTGTCAAAAGAAATACCAAAATCTTCAAAAGATTGTTTGATAATGCCATTGTATTTATCGATTACCTGTTGAGGGGTAATACCTTCTTTTTTCGCTTTCATAGAAATAGCCACCCCGTGTTCGTCGCTTCCACAGATGAAGGCAACATCTTTGCCTTGCATTCGCAAGAATCGAGCATAAATATCAGCTGGAACATAAACACCTGCTAGGTGTCCAATATGGATTGGCCCATTGGTATAAGGCAATGCCGCAGTTAGCGTATATCTCTTCGGATCTTGTATCATAAACTATATTCTATATGAAATTAATAAGAATGCAAAAATAAGCAATATTGCTGGAAGTTGAATGGATTATTTTACTGTGTTTTTGCCCTCTTTTAGAACAAATTAGGTCATAAAAAAGGCGAAATCAATTCGATTTCGCCTTTTTATACGGATATTAAATAATAAAATAACTACGTTATGGTAGAGGTTGTCCTACTTGAATATCACAACGGTGTCCTGGTTGCCCGTGTGGTGGGTTGATTTTACCACTATTTGCTGTTGCAGGTTGTCCTTGTTCTTGCATGATGCGGTTTTTAGCGTCATCATTAACTAAGAATGGTTGTCCTTGATTAGCAGCTGCAGGTTGTGGAGTTACTTGCATTGCATTACCACCCCCTGGAGGTGTGTCTAATGGTGCTCCTACAGGAATATCACAACGGTGTCCTGGTTGTCCATGTGCAGGGTTGATATTACCTGCCACAGCAGTGTTTTCGTTTGTTGGTGTACTCTGAACAGGTGTTGCTTGTCCGTCAACTGGCGCAGCAGCTTGTTCTGTTGTAGCTCCATCAATCGTTACGTTCGATGGCTCTTTTCCAGTATCTTTACAAGCAGTTAAGCCCAAAAGTAATAGCGTTGATAACGCAAATAAATAGTTTTTCATGATTAGCCTATTGGTTTGTTAAGTAAACTTAACATTTTTTTATCAACTAAAAAATAGTAGGATGTTAAACCTTATTCTTGAATGCTGTTTTTTTCCGTTGCAGCCTCTTTCATTTCCTCTTTTAACTTGAAAGAGGTTATCCCTGAAGAACTGTTCTCTTTGGTTCCATGCATGGGAATTTGAACGGGTTGCCCCTCTGTTTTTGAAGTAGGTTGCTCTAATTTGATGCGCTGTGGTTCCGGATTGTCTTTGCTCTTATCGGTGCAATTGGTTAAACTGAAACCGAAGACCAACAAGAGAAGTATAGGGAGTGATTTCATGGGATTTTTTGAATTTAAAAGTTATTCTGTCACTGAATTCGTTATTGTGGGTTCTAAATTAGTCAAAGCCACTTTCTTTTTCTTTAAAAATAGAAAGAAAATTGCTGAAAATATCCAAGAAACCCAAAAAAGATAAACTCCAATATGAAAATTGCTCTTCATATATTTGTGTGAGGTGGTTGTAAAATCCAAGTAGGTGAAATAAGCTGCTCCAAGTCCAACAAGAATAGTAAAAATAGCCATAGCATTGGCAATCTTAGCGGGTGTGAAATACTTGAAAAAGGCCAAAATCACAATGAGAAAAAGCTGAACTACAAAAATAAGGGCAGCTGTTTTCCAAGGGGATTTTAAAACGAGGTATTCTCGGTATAAAAACGTAATTCCCATACGTCCCATAAAAGACATTTTGGAAATCATAAACGCCATTAATACGGCCATGAGACCTTGTATTAAGACTAAAATGAAAATAGTTTTCCCCATGTTTTTAATTTGTAATTCTCCAACCTGTTTCTTCGGCATATTTCATTTTAAACTTTTTAGTAATAAATTCCGTATGAGGGGATTTATCCTCTTTTAAAAAATGAAAAGGCGTTGGATTTTTCTTTAACATGACTGTTGCCGTGGCTGACTTTTTGCCTTTAGCATCCAATTGAAAGCCATTATCTTTGTCTACCAAGTATTCAATGGTTTTAATTCTTATTTTATTGCCTTTTTGTTCTAATACATAAGGGTGAGATTTCTCTGTTAGCTTAATAGTCCCTTGCCAGATACTGTCTTTAGATAGAAAGCGTTTTTTTGCTGTGAAATCAGCGAGATTTAAATATCCCTCATCTGCTAGTTGTTGATAGCGCTCAATGAGTTCTGCGTCTTTTTTCTTTCTCAATTTTGTTTCTCCAACCGTGAAGGTTGTGCTCTCGTATATGGGTTGCGTTTCCATGTACGATTCGATTGCACTAAGGGCTTTAGAGGAATTTAGCGATTTATTATCACAAGAACTTAGGGTGAGAGCCACTAAAAATAAGCCTACAAATGATACGATGAATTTTTGCATTTTTTATTTCAAATGTACAAAAAAGTAAGAGGCTACCATGTATTAATTTTATTCCCATTTGTTTTTTGTAAGAAATAGAATATCAGTTTGTTAATAGTGTAAGTCCAACGCTATAGGATTGGGAAATTCAATTTTTTAAAGTCTTTATTTTTAAATAATTCCTACATTAGGGCATAAAAGTAAATTCATGAGAAAAATTAGCCTAGTTGCCTTAACCGGATTATTGTTATTGGGATGTACACCCAAGGAGAAAAAAGGAGAGGGGCAAAGCGTGACTCAGGTAGAGGAGGTTACACCTTTGTCCTTGACGATCAAGGAAGCGGAGAAGATTATCGCCTTGCCTTTGCATTGTATTGAACAAGAATATCCAAATAAATTAGGACAAGTGTTGGGATCGGATGCCGATTTAAAAACACCTCAACAATTGCGTCCCATTTTTTATGGTTGCTTTGATTGGCATTCAGTTGTACATGGATATTGGTCGATTATTGAATTGATGAAACGCTTTCCTGAACTCAATGAAACCCATCAGATTCGCCAACGATTGAATGCGTTGATTACGGCGGAAAATGTACAAGTGGAAGTAGCCTTTTTTAATGATTCTAACAATAAAACATTTGAGCGCACGTATGGATGGGCTTGGTTATTTCAATTACACGGTGCATTGGCAACATGGGAAGATAAAGATGCTCAACGTTGGGCTGCACTTTTAGAACCTTTAGCGAACATATTGATAGAACGCTATGAAACTTATCTGCCGAAGTTGAATTATCCGATTCGAACAGGAACACATGACAATACTGCTTATGGCTTGTCTTTATCGTTGGAATATGCACGTTTAATGAAGAAAACGGCCTTTGAAAAAATAATTGTCGAAACCGCTAATCGCCTCTATGCAAAAGATGTCAATTGTAATTTAGCTTTTGAACCAAGTGGACACGATTTCTTATCGCCTTGTTTGGAAGAAGCTCGATTAATGAGCAAAATTCTAGATCAAACGGCATTTAAAATCTGGTTAACGGCTTTTTTACCTGACATATTCCAAACGGATTTTCAATTGGAAGTAGGAAAGGTCTCTGATCGCACGGATGGACATCTGGTTCATCTCGATGGATTGAATTTCAGTCGAGCGGCTTGTTTGAGTGATTTAGCGAAGAAATTACCAGAATTAACACATCTTAAAGCGATAGGGAAACATCATTTTGAATCTTCCTTTGGCAATATTACGAATGATGATTATATGGGAAGCCATTGGTTGGGAACATTTGCCCTATATGCTTTACTACATCAATAAAAAAAAGGTTTCGCATGCGAAACCTTTTTTTTATCCTATTCTCAATCCGTTTTTCACTGGTTTGTCTAAACTCATTAGGGTAACTTCTTTTCCTTCTACAGCCCCCATAACCAAACATTCACTCATGATATTGGCAATTTGCTTCGGAGGGAAGTTGACCACCGCAATCACTTGTTTGCCGATTAATTCTTCGGGTGTATACAATTTTGTAATTTGAGCAGATGTTTTTCTCAAACCAATTTCTTCCCCAAAATCAACGACTAATTTATAAGCAGGATTGCGAACTTCTTTGAATTCTTCGGCTTGAATAATCGTACCAACGCGCATTTCTACTTTCATAAAATCATCCCACGTTAGCGTATTATTGTTGCTGTTTTCCATAATTTAAGTTTTGTGTAAACTCAAAAATAAGGAAAAAATAAAAAAGAGAACTTGCCATTTGGCAAAAAGAAAAAGATAAAGGATAGTCCTTTAGAATAAACTAAGCTGTATTTCTTCCTCTATAGGCTGGGATAGAAAGGGATAGTAACTGATAATATCAAATTGTCTGCGTTCCATATTGAGTCGACGAAGCACAATTAAATCACAACAAAAGGAAAGGTGGGGTTGCTCAAATAAAGCATGCGCTTGTTGTATTTTAATTTCATCTAGTTTGCGTCCAATGGACAAATGAGGATCGGTGCATTTATAGGCATTCTTTAGTTGTAAGGTCTGAAATAATTTTTGCGCATAGGCTTTTAACTGGGGTTTGGCAATGGAATCCACTTCCAAGAAAAAAGTGCCATTGGGGTAAGTACCGAAAGAAGATAAATGCGTCTCAACAGGAATAAAGCCTGAACAACAACGCTGTATCTGTTGATGCATGCGCTCAATATCCTTTTCACTCGCTTGAAATTGAGCAATCGTTAAATGTGCTAGGGAATTTTTACTGTTATACCAACCGATGACTTCTCCCAATTGTAGCTTCATCACTTTGACTTGCTCAATCAGGGGAGCATCTGGCTGAAAACAAAGGGAGTATTTATCGCTATACATAATTGGTTATCGGTTATGGGTTATGGGTTATGGGTTATCGGGTAATTTTCTGATTTAAGGGTACATATATTTTTTAATCGATAATCTTGCAAAAAAGCAACTTGCAAAAAAGCAAATCTAAAGGTTATCAGTTATCGGGTGATTTTTTGATTTAAGGATACATATATTTTTTAATCGATAATCTTGCAAAAAAGCAACTTGCAAAAAAGCGAAAAAGCAAATCTAAAGGTTATCAGTTATCGGGTAATTTCTTGATTTAAGGATGCATATATTTTTTAATCGATAATCTTGCAAAAAAACAACTTGCAAAAAAGCAAATTTAAGAATACATATACTCTTTAATCGATAATCTGGCGAAAAAACAACTTGCGAAAAAACGAAAAAGCAAACCACACCCTCTCATCTCACCCCCTCACTTAAAAAAACGCTCTCAATTGCACGCTTCCCGTGTGAATGGTTGCGGTTGATTCATTGCTTCTGCCTTGATAGTTCAAACTCAAATCCAAGTAATTCGTTAGATTTTTCTGAAACATCAAGCGCCAGGTCATATTTTTTCCAGGTTGTAGCCCTTCTAACATTTGATAACCAATCGGTGAAAAGGCATTTCCCGTAAAGGTATTTTGAAAAAAGGAGAATTCCCCATTCATCGTGAATAATTTTAGTTGATTGACGGCAAATGATACGCCAAGGCGATGCTGTGCTAAGGTTTCAAAATCAGCAGTTTGGTTTTTCTTTTCTTGAAAATTGTAGAAGAGATCCACTTGGGCTTGAGAGGAAAATAAATAGGAAATTTTTGTCTCAAAACCTTGAATCTGGAGTTCATAATTCTTACTCGCATAAGAAGGTGACTTGGTTTCTTGTTGGGTGGTTTTACCCAAAAGATCTATTAACCAGGTTTTTCGAATGAGGTGGTTATACCCCAATTGATGTGTGTTAATCGTGTTTTCTGTCGAACCAAAAGACAGTAAGTTTTTACTCTTCGATTGCGTATACATATAGGTGACGCTATGGCGTTTCTTTCCGCGATTGTAATACAAATAATTGCTGAAATTTTCTAGTAAACCGACCATTTGTTCTTCATCTGAGGTAAAAGGATGCAGTTTGATTTGATTGCCTTTTTTCAAATCTTTGCGGTCAATGCTATATGAAGTTTGATTATAGAAAAAGGCTAATACTCGCTTGAATCCTGTTTCATTTTGCCAGATTGCCGCTGGATTTAAGGTTAAAGTCTGGGTCAATTTGTTTTGATTCGTTGGTAGAAATACCTGACTGGGCAAGTATAAACGCACGTATTTTCCTAAATCGGGATAAGGTGCGAGTTCAAATTCTTCCAATTCCTGAATGCCATTGTTGTTGTAATCAATCCACATATATTGTCCACGGCCAGGCTCCACCTCTAGGTAGGTGAATTCCTGTTGAGCAATCGTTCCTGCACTGATTTCATATAGGGTATGCGCTTGCATAAAGCCCTTGAAAAACTGATCGCGATAAGTCAATACACTGTTAATTGTGTTTTCAGTAGGTTTATTCGAATCTTCATGACGGACAGAACGATAGTTTGCATAGATATTCAAATCCCTTGTCTCCGATTTAATTAATTGAGATTTGAGGTAAAAGGTATGGGCTTTTGAAAAACGCTGTAGTTGATTGTTTTGTAAACTGTCATTGAGTCGGAACTGATATCCTAATTCGATGTTTTGTCCTAGAGAATCTCCTCTTCCCACAAATAAATCAAGGGAAGAATAACGATGACTCAAAGGGTTTAATATTTGCGTTTCTTGATTGGTTTCTTTGTTTTGTTCAAAATTGAGCTTTGTTCCTACATAATTAGTGCTCCAATAGTATTTGGCTTGAGAGTGACTTTGGATGAAGGTTGTTTTAGTCATTAATCCATCGGCTTGCATCAGGCTGTTTTGCGTTTGGATCAACCAAGGGGCTGCTTGCCATTTTCCGGCTAAATTTTGTCGATTTCCTTTGTAATCCGTTCCAAAATTGAGCTGTTCGAATAAATATGTAGCCGATGCTTTGCCCGGAATGAGAAACTCCAATCCTCCCTTAACCAAACTTTGATTGCCTTCTGCCAATTGTAAATTCCAATCGCGATCAAATTCAATAGAGAATAGATTCTCTAAGGCATGGAAATTTTTGTGGATGAACTGAATATCTGTAATTGCATTTAATTGGGCTTGGTTGTGTGTCCATAGGCGTTGTTTCCCTTTTAGCGCAGTTGCCCAACCTTTGTTTTCTTCTTGATCCAGAGAAGAGAAGAGATTAGCATCGTGATTACTAAAGGCTAGTTCTACATCAATCTCCGTTTGTTCTGAAGGATGATAAGCAGCATTTACTGTGGCAATAGTATTCTGTATGGGAGCAATGAGTTTCACTACAGGTGAATAATTCCCCTGAGGAATACCGTTTATTGGTGTGCGATATTCATAAATACGCCCAATAGATTGCGTACTCTTTAAGACGTAATCCCCTTGGTTATTTCCTACAGCAGTGAAGGTAACGTGATAGAGTTCTGCTTCAGGGTCAGTGGAAAAGACAAAATAAAATTGCCCCTCAGGAGTTTGTTCTCGGGTATATAATACCTTGTTTTCGGAATAGGTATCTCGATAAGCAGAAGGAGCTATCATACGGGAAGGATCATTCCCTGCCTGTTTTAGGATTTCAATTTGCTCTTCTGTGAGGTTTTGTTGGAGGTTTTGATTTTTTAAATCTGTTTCTGTAAATACACTCAATCCCAATTGCCACGTCTTGGCTTGGTGTTGGATGTTGCCATAACCCACAAAACGCGTATAATTGCGATCGGTATATTGATACTCCACGGCAATTCGCATATCCGATGTGATGGGATAACGCGTGGTAAAACGCAATTCACCCGAATTGTAGTCGATGACATAATCATTTTCTTCTCCTCGTTTGAGCAATAAACCATTGACGTATACTTTTTCAGAGCCAGAAACAATCAGGATATACAGTTCTCCATTGCTTCCTTTTAATTTATAAGGTCCTTGATTGCCTTCTTGACCGTTGAATGTACTGCGTGTATATTGACCTCGGGCTAGTGCTGCCGCAGCTTCTACTGTAGTTTGGTTGTCTTCTTCTCCAAAAGTGAAACGCGTAGATAGCCCTTGAACTTTTTTGTTGAAGTTCAAAAAGCGTCTCTCTCGATTTTCTAAGTAGATATCTCCAGCGCGAATTGACCAATCATCAGAAAATAACTCAATAAAAATTTGATCAAATTCATTGATTTTCTGTGAATAACCGCCATATTGTAAGGGTAAATTATTATCTTGAATGGATGCGCGAATCTTAACTCGATCAGATAAGTTTCCCGTGATTTGCAAATCTAAATTAGAGGAGGTAACCGCACTTTGATTGGTTCCCATAGTCAATCCTCTCGATAAACTTCCCATAGTATTCAACCCTTCAAACGGCACAAAAACAGGTCGATTGTTTGCTTGGTGTTGATAGGTAAAACTGCCTGCTTCATTAGGAACAATACGCGAGGTATCATAATAACTAATCGGAGTCGTTAGAAAAGAAGGAAGCTCTAAATAGTAAAGAGTTAACGGAAAGGCAAAAGTTGTTTGCTGTAATGTAATGGTATTGGTTTCAAAATCAACGCGATAAACTGATGATGGAACTACGACTTGCTGTGCATCTCGAATCTCAAAATAACTGTTGTTCAATGGAGTGGAAGGAAGTTGAAATGTGGTTTGTGCTTCTTCCCAAAGCTGTTGTTTGTACAGCGCATTCCCTTCTTGTGCATGCACACAAGAACACCAAAAAAGGAAAAGAAATAAAAACCGCTGTAGATTCATTTAAGTATAAACTCCATTTCGTCAAAAGTAGTGTATTTATCATAATATTTAACATCAGAGGAAAAGGAGAGAAGAGGGGGGATGTTGTAAACAAAAATAGCTTCAATCACTTGAAGCTATTTGTTTATTCTTTGGTTACCATTTGCATGGTTTCTCTGTTGACTTGTTTCAACAACAAGGTTTTATCTTGTAAAACGCGATTTGCTGAGGTTTCGTCAAAATGACGAATGGTGTAGAGCGACACATTTTCATTATAGCTCACGCGGTATTGATTGTTTAGTTTTTGACGCAATTCTTCAAAGTGATTGAATTTATCTTCTACACAAACCGAAAAACTGATGGCTGAGTTTTGAATAACGTTGACTTTGATGTTGTATTCGCAAAACAATTGGAAGATATCACTGATATTTTGTTCCATTATGAAAGAGAAATCCTTAGACGAAAGAGAAATCAACAACTGATTTTTCTTGACGATGAAACAAGGGATTGCGGGTTTTAAATCAGCACCTCTAGAAACAGAAGTTCCTGCTAAGGTTGGATTCACAAAAGACTTCACATACAAAGGAATTTCCTTTTGACGTAAGGGTTGTAATGTCTTTGGATGAATAACGGAAGCTCCATAAAACGCCAATTCGATTGCTTCTTGATAAGAGATTTGTTCCAATAGTGTCGTATCCTCAAAATAGCGAGGATCAGCATTAAGCACCCCTGGTACATCCTTCCAAATGGTTACACTTTCAGCATTTAGGGCATAAGCGAAAATGGCCGCCGAATAATCAGATCCCTCTCTTCCTAAAGTTGTAGAAAAACCGTTATAGTCGGAACCTATAAACCCTTGGGTGATATACAGTTCTTTTTTATCTATTGCTTGTACAATGGCTTCTTCTGTGATATCCCATTGCACATTTGCATCGCGATAGGTGGTATCGGTTTTAATTAAATTTCGCGCGTCAATCCACGTATTTTCTATTCCTTCCAACTGAAGGTAATGGTGTAAGATGGTAGTAGATAACAGTTCACCATAACTGACAATTTGGTCGTAAACAAAATTGTAGTTGGGCGATTTATTGTTGAGTAAAAATGACGTTAGAGATTCAAATAATGCACTCACAGCTTGATAAACAGGATGCGTTGCATCGGTGAATAAATCGCGTAAGATGGCTAGGTGATAGTCTTTGACTACTTGTACAGATTCAGCCAAGTCAAATCGATTCTGAAAATAATTGTGAACCACTACTTCAAGGGCATTAGTTGTCTTGCCCATCGCAGAGGCAATCAGCAAACTATCAGAATAGCCTACGGTGCGCAAAACACGTCCTACATTCTTTACGTTGTCGGCATCTTTTACCGAAGCACCACCAAATTTATATATTTTCATCTCTCCCTAATTATTGATAAAGGCTTGAATACCTTGTTCATCCATTTGTACCGTATACCAATCTTCCAAAACATGAGCGCCGGACTTTTGATAAAAGTCAATAGCCGGTTGATTCCAATTTAAAACAACCCATTCTACGCGTCTTACTTGTTCGTCTTTGGCTATTTGAATTACCTTTTTATATAAAGCCATTCCCGCTCCTGTCCCCCTCGCTTGTTCTGTGACGATGAGGTCTTCTAAATGTATGGTCTTTCCCTTCCAAGTAGAATAGCGATAGTAAAATAGAGCCATACCAATGATTTCATCTTGATGCTCTGCAATTAATACGCGAAAAAGAGGACGGTCTCCAAAACCATCTCGAATTAAATCCTCTGACGTTAGGACAACCGCATCGGGTTCCTTTTCAAAGGTAGCTAATTCTTGAATTAATTGTAGTACAGCTGGCATATCAGCTGGAGTAGCTGTTCTAACATTCATGTCTTTTGTTGGATTTATGGTTAATAACTTCGTTTGAATGACAAAATTAACGATATTTGCACAGCAAAATACACAACTAAAGAATCATTTTTCCATGACAACAAAAAGACACCAAACACTAGGGGAGTTTATTATTGATAAACAAGAGGATTTTAAATTCTCATCGGGAGAGCTTTCTCGTTTAATTAACTCTTTACGACTTGCTGCAAAGGTAGTTAGCCACCAAGTAAACCAAGCAGGATTAGTTGATATTGTAGGAGCTTTTGGTACGGAGAACGTGCAAGGAGAGCAACAACAAAAACTAGATGTTTACGCGAATGAAATTTTCATTAATACCTTAGTTAATCGCGAAATTGTATGTGGAATTGCTTCGGAAGAGGAAGATGATTTTATTACCATTCACGGTAAAAAAGGAGATAACGATAGCAAATATGTGGTTTTAATTGATCCATTAGATGGATCATCAAATATTGATGTGAACGTTTCAGTGGGAACCATCTTCTCTATCTACCGTCGTGTGACACCTGAGGGAACACCCGTTCAGTTAGAAGATTTCTTACAAAAAGGAGAAAACCAAGTCGCAGCAGGTTATATTGTGTACGGATCGTCAACGATGTTGGTTTATACAACAGGAGCAGGCGTAAATGGATTCACATTAAATCCAGCGATTGGGACGTTCTATTTGTCTCATCCGAATATGAAGATTAAAGAAGACGGAAGTATTTATTCTGTTAACGAAGGTAACTATATTCAATTTCCACAAGGAGTAAAAGATTATTTGAAATACTGCCAAGAAGAGCAAGGAGATCGTCCATATTCTGCTCGTTATATCGGAAGCTTAGTTTCGGATATTCACCGTAATATTTTAAAAGGAGGAATTTATATTTATCCAACAAGCACCAAAGCGCCGAAAGGAAAATTGAGATTGTTGTATGAATGTAATCCTATTGCTTTCATCATGGAACAAGCAGGAGGGAAAGCGTCGGATGGTTATATGCGAATTATGGAAATCGAACCTACGGAGTTACATCAACGTGTTCCATTCTTCTGTGGAAGTAAAAACATGGTAGAAAAAGTAGAGGAATTTATGGCTTTGCACCAATAAAAAGATATTGAAAATAACAAAAAGGGGTTTTACTGTGTAAAACCCCTTTTTTTAATGCTTTAATTTTTGAATTTCTTCAATAAAAGTATCGATATCAACTTCTAGTACTAAGAGCGATAAAGACTTGTTCACAATCAGGTCGATATCACCTGTAAATCCTAGTGCAGCAGTAAATTTGCGCAAGATATCTTTTTGTCTAGGACCTAGAATATGATTAACATACACCATGCGAGCCAAATCATATAAACGTTCAATTCTGTTAATTTCTAAATAGGGAGGGTTAACAGGGTATTTTTCTGGATTGGCCATGATTTTGTCATAATCCTCTGTTGAGATATCCAACTTGTCCGCTAATTCATTCAAGAATTTAAGCTCTTCTTCACTGATATCTCCATCCGCTAAGGCAACGCGAACAATAGAAGCAAAATGCCCCTTGTTTCGCTCTTTAAAGCCACTGTCATATAAATCTAAATAAGCCATATTGAGTTCTTTTTTGTTGTTAATTGGTTTAAGGTGTTAATTAGAAGTAATGTACAAAAAATCTTTAAAATAATGCGTGTATTGCATAAAAAAAATAGGAGTATAAAACAGTCAAATAAAGTGATTAAATAGGTTTGATTTGTATAGAAAAAGGAATTCGAGTAGGATTATCACATTATTTCAAAAGAGTATAGAGAGTCAAGTGAAACTTATGTGTATTTTTGTCGTATATTAAGAGTTATAAAATAGAGGTTTATGTCAAATCCTAAAGTAACTAAGTACGATAAGGCGTATTTGCGTATTGCGCGTGAATGGGGGCAGTTATCGTACTGTAAGCGAAAAAAAGTCGGCGCTATCATTGTCAAAGACCGAATGATTATATCCGATGGATATAACGGAACTCCAACAGGGTTTGATAACTGCTGTGAGGATGAACACGAGCAAACCCATTGGTATGTTTTACACGCAGAAGCAAATGCTATTCTCAAAGTAGCTAGTTCAACCCAAAGTTGTCAAGATGCAACCTTGTATATTACCATGTCTCCTTGTCGCGATTGTAGTAAATTAATCCATCAAGCGGGAATTAAGCGCGTGGTGTACGTAGAAGGATATAAAGATATGGCGGGAATTGAATTCCTCGACAAAGCCGGAGTAGAGGTGGTGCACATTGAAGATCTCGATTAATGTAGTTGCTATGAAAAAGTTTTTTTGGCCTTTTATCGTTGCAATTTCTATTTCCCTTGGCGTTTTGTTAGGGGGCTTTTTAGTGTCTGCTTCTCAGCGTTCTCAAGGTAATTTTTTCACCAATCACAACAAATTAAAACTCAATCGTCTACTCGATTTTATTGAGCAGGAATATGTTGATCAAGTAGATACTGATTCTATTGTAGATCGCACGGTTTCTACCATCTTGGAACAATTAGACCCTCATTCGGTTTACATTGGCAAAGAATTGATGAAGGAAGTAACAGAATCGATGCAAGGAAGTTTTGTCGGTATTGGAGTGCAGTATTATTTATATCAAGACTCGTTGGCAGTAATTAAACCATTAGAAGGAGGGCCTTCTGTTCAAGCAGGTATTTTGGCAGGTGATCGCATTCTCAAAGCCAATCAACAGGTCTTATACGGCAAGGAAATATCTTCGGATACGATATCTTCGATATTGAGAGGAGATGTGGGAACTACCGTTACGCTTGAGGTGTATCGTAAAACAACCAATCAGCGAAAAAATATCGTAGTCAAACGCGAGCCTATTCCATTGAAAAGCGTGGATATCGCGATAAAATTGGACAATCAATATGGCTATATCAAAATCAATCGATTTTCTGGAACTACATACGAAGAGTTTCAAGCGGGTTTACTCCAATTAATTGAAGAGGGCATCCAGGGACTTATTATTGATTTACGCGATAATAGTGGAGGATATATGGATCAATCGAGCAAAATTTTGAATGATTTATTGCAGACCGATCAAACGATAGTCAAAACGATTAATCGTGGAGGACAAGAAAAAGTAACCAAAGCAAAGAGTACCCAGTTGTTTACAACCAAACCACTCTATGTGCTAGTGAATGAAAATAGCGCCTCGGCGAGTGAGATTATAGCGGGAGCCATTCAAGATAACGACAGAGGAACAATCGTTGGAAGACGCACTTTTGGAAAGGGATTGGTGCAACGCGAGTTAATGTTGGGTGATGGCTCCGCCATCCGCTTGACTACAGCTCGCTATTATACGCCCTCTGGACGTTCAATTCAGAAGAATTATAAAAACGGAATAGAAGATTATAACAACGATTTCCGTTCGCGTTATGAACATGGGGAACTGTATGCTGCAGATAGTATAAAAGTAGCAGATAGTTTACAGTTTAAAACCTTAAAAGGTCGTATCGTTTATGGTGGTGGCGGAATTGTACCAGATGTATTCGTACCTATTGCAAGAAAACACGGAGAAGAAGCCATCGTGATGATGATGAAGTCGGGAATGGTGAGTTATTATGTCTTCCAAGAGATTGATAAAGCACGTCAGAAGTACCAAGGTATGACAACTGAAGAACTCATCGCATTCCTGCAAGCGGATAAAAGTGAATACAGTTCTTTTAAACGTCATTTAGAGAACAATAAATTGTTCTTTAAGCTGGATCGCCACAAAGAACTAGTCCTGCATTTTCTTATTGCAGAATACTTGAATCAACTGAAAGATCAAAAGGATTATTATCAATGGTTGTTGAGAACAGATCCGATGGTTTTGAGAGTGGTTGAGGGATGAGAAAGAGGAAAGAGGAAAGAGATTTATCGAGTACTAGAACGAATATAAACCTTTGAAATAAATGGGATAGAAGTGAGTGTATCATTTGTATCCCATTTTCGTTTATTGCATGGTATTGTATCTCTGCATAGTATTACCACACAATATTCCACTTAGTATGTCACCTCGACGTAGGAGAGGTCGCATTTCGCGCTCCAATTATACGGTAGTGTAAAAATCGTTTCGCTTTTCTCGTCAACATACAGACAGAAAGGTGAAATACTTTTTAATGATACTAATCTTTAATCTGAGAAATTCCCCTCCTTTCCCTTTTCCCTTCACTTCTCTCCAAAAAAAAGGGGAATTTCTTTTCGAAATTCCCCTTTTTTATATTACCAAATTTTCACTCGATCTTCTGGTTTGATGTAAAGCTTATTTGTTTCTTTAATATCAAATGCTTCGTAGAAAGCATCAACATTTTGCAAAGGAACAAAGGCTCTATAATAACCTGGTGCGTGTGGATCTGTTTTTACTTGATTCTTAACAGCCTCATCACGTGCTTTTGTTCTCCAGATTGTACCCCAAGAGATAAAGAAACGCTGTTCTGGTGTATATCCGTCGATTAATCCTGGATCACCGTTCTCTTTTAAGTAGATTTTCAATCCGTCGTAAGCCGCGTTAACACCACCTAAATCTCCAATGTTTTCACCTAATGTAAATTTACCATCTACAAAAACACCTGGAAGTGGCTCTAAAGCACTGTATTGAGACGCTAATTTATCACCTAAAGTAGTGAAACGCTCTAAGTCAGCATCTGTCCACCAGTTGTTTAAGTTACCATTTTTGTCATAACGAGCTCCAGAATCGTCAAAACTATGAGAAATTTCGTGTCCGATAACCGCACCGATACCTCCGTAGTTGATCGCCTCATCTGCTTTATAATCGTAGAATGGAGGTTGTAAGATAGCCGCAGGGAATACGATTTCGTTGTATAATGGATTGAAATACGCATTTACTGTTTGCGGAGACATTCCCCAACGAGATTTATCTACTGGTTTACCGTAGTCCTCTCTGTTTTTCGCTACTTCCCATTTCGAAGCATTTCTCATGTTTTCGAAGTAGTTTCCTTTATTTGCAGGAGATTTGATATCCATTTTAGAATAATCTTCCCATTTGTCAGGGTAACCAATTTTAACGGTAGTAGTCGCTAATTTTTCTAAAGCTCCTTTTTTAGTTTCTTCCGCCATCCAAGGTAAGTTTTTGATGCGCTCACCGAATGCTGTTAATACGTTTTTGATCATCGCTTGTGCTTTTGCTTTTGCTTCAGCAGGGAATTTTTTCGCCACGTATAATTGACCTAAAGCTTCTCCAATAGTATTGTTTACTACAGCAAGTGCTCTTTCTTCAGCTGGTCTTTGTTCTTTCGCTCCTTCTAATGTTTTAGAATAGAACTCCCAGTTTGCTGTTTCCATCTCTGTAGATAAAGTACTAGCATAACCGTTTACTAACGTCCATTTTAAATAGGCTTTTACATCACCGATGTTTTTAGCGGATAAAATGTCGTTTAATGCTTTCATGTATTTTGGTTGATCCACAACAACTTTGTCGATGTTTTTCAATCCTGTAGCAGCAAAATATGCATTCCAATCTACTACTGGAGCAATTTTTTGTAACTCAGCAATCGTCATTGGGTTGTAAGTTAAACGGCTATCACGACGCTCTACTCTTGTTAAACGAGGTTCAGCCATTTTTGTTTCGATAGCCAATACGCGTTTTGAATCTGCTGTTGCTTCTTCTTTTGATTCACCAGCCATCTCTAACATACGTGCTACGTGTGCTACGTATTGCTCGCGTTTTTCTTTCATGTCTGCATCTTGCAATACATAGTAATCGCGATCAGGTAATCCCAAAGAACCAGTTCCCAAATAAATGGTATTTTCATTTGAGTTTTTCATGTCCGCATATACATACGAAGAGTAAAAACCTAAACCACCTTCATCTGCTAAATCGTTAATCAATTTAGTAACGTCAGCTGGATTTTGAATCGCGTTGATTTGATCCAAGTATGGTTTTAATGGAGTCACACCTACACTGTTACGCGTAGCATTGTCTAAGTATGATTCAAACAAAGCAACCGCTTTCGCTTGATCCGACTTAGCATCTAGATTATGAGCCTCAGCAGCTTCTTTTAAAATAGCTAAAGCGTCTTTATCTGTGTTTTGTCTCAACTCATCAAAACTTCCCCAACGCGTTCTGTCGTTCGGAATTTCTGTGTTATCATACCACGTACCGTTTACAAAACGGAAAAAGTCATCACCAGGATTTACACTTAGGTCCATGTACTCTAAGTTAATTCCGTGATTTTCTTGATCAGCAACTTCTTCAGTTTTTTTGCCATCTTTACAGGCAACTAATGAAGCTAGAGCTAGACCAGAGGTTAATAATACTCTTTTTTTCATTTTTATTTCAGTTTTTACTTTAATTCTAGTTTAAACAAAAATAGAAAATATCTTTCGAGTAATTTCTATTTGAGTCTATAAATTGAATTTTTGGGAATAAATCTTCTTTTTTCTCTTGATTTACTGCTTTTAATAAATAATGAGTGAAGGAATAGTTGCATTTTGAATGTGATGGTTTTAAGCTCCCTTTAACGTATTTATAGGTTGGAATTTGTAAGTTTGTAGGAAACTCCAAAATCATGTTTCAATTTTTTAAACGCTATAGATATTTCTTTCTATTTTTCTTTTTGATGAGTTGTGGAATTCTCGTTTTGTTTTACAATGCATTGAAATACAGAAAGAGTCTGCCCGTGTATACTCCTTCCATGGTGAACCCCGAAATGGTGGATAGTTTAATTCAACACGAGGCAAATAAACAAAAACACCGCATTGCACCTTTTACATTCATCAATCAAAATGGAGATACCATTACCAACAAAGATTATGAAGGACATATATATGTAGCGGATTTCTTCTTTACTACCTGTCCTACGATTTGCCCGATTATGGGAGATAATATGGAGTGGTTGCAAGAAAAGATTAAAGCTGTACCTGGAGTGAAATTGTTGTCACATACGGTAACGCCTGATATAGATAGTGTACCTGTTTTAAAGGAATATGCCTTAAAAAGAGGAGTAGATGACGCGGTTTGGAATTTAGTAACGGGAGATAAACGCGATATCTACTTTATGGCAAGGAATTCTTATTTAGCAGTAAAGACAGGATCACCAGACGAAATGTACGATATGGTACACACAGAAAACTTTATTTTGGTGGATAGCGAAGGAAGAATTCGAGGGTTTTATGACGGTACGAATTTGAATACGAAGGATCCAGAAAATAAAAATATGGAAGAGTTGTGGGAAGACATCCAATGGTTGTACGAACACGAGAAAAAATCCAAGTAAAAAGTAAACGATATTTATAAAAAAAGCCAGGTCGATTTTTTGCCTGGCTTTTTTGTTGTCTGCCCAAAAAGCCTTGAAAAATAAGTAAATCCAAGGTGTTGATTTAGTAGTATTTGGACTAATTAATCCCAAAATAGTGTTCGAATTCTTTTTTTATTCCTTACTTTTGCAATGTGAATTAAATCTAAATAAGGTGAATACAACATTAGACTTATTGAAAAGAAATGAAAAGGGCGTGATTGCTGATTTTGACATGCATAAAGTTCCTTTAAAATTATTAGAAATGGGATGTTTACCAGGCAATGCTGTTGAGCTGTTGGAAGTAGCTCCATTAGGAGATCCTATTTATTTCTGTATCAATGATACACATCTATCGATTCGCAAGGAATTGGCAAGAGAAATTGTAGTGAGCCTAGAAGGCCATTTGAAGTAAGATTAGCAGAACCAATTGATGAAAAAAGATATTAAAGTTGCCCTAATAGGTAATCCTAACGTAGGTAAAACCTCTGTTTTCAATGCCTTAACGGGTTTAAATCACAAAATCGGTAACTATCCTGGTATTACCGTAGATAAAAAATCAGGTACAACAAAGTTAAATGATGAGGTAACCGCTACAATCATCGATTTACCTGGTACTTATAGTATCAATGCCAGTTCAGAAGATGAACGCATTGTTTTGGATTTGTTGTTTGATTCTACCAATGAAGACTATCCAGATGTGGCTGTTGTTGTAGCCGAAATCGAAAACTTAAAGCGAAATTTATTGCTGTTCACCCAAGTAAAAGAATTGGGCTTCCCGACGGTTTTAGCTATTAATATGGCGGATCATCTGGATGAAAAAGGAATTAGCATTCAAGTCGCTGCCTTAGAAAAGAAACTAAATACCAAGATTGTTTTGATGAGTGCCAAGAAAAAATTGGGCATTCAAGAATTAAAACAAGCGGTAGTAGATTATAAAAATTACTCCATTGAACCTTGTTTAAATGCAACGGATGTGGATCCGGAGTTCTTTGGAAAATTAGCCTTGACGTTTTCTAATCTTTCTGTTTTTAAGTTGTGGATGATTTATTCGCAAGATATTAGCATTGGCAATATTGGAAAGAAAGACATTGAAGCCAAAGGGATTCATCTGTCTGACAGCGAGATTAAAAAATTACAACATAAAAAAACCATCAAGCGCTATCAGTTTATCAATGATACACTGAAAGAAACGTATACGAGAGATACCTCTAAAGCAACTGGATTCCGCACCAAAGTAGATCGTATCTTAACACATAAAGTGTATGGATATTTGATTTTCTTCGGAATCATGATGTTGGTGTTCCAAGCGATTTTCGAATGGTCGAGTATCCCAATGGATTGGATTGATGAGCAATTCTCTAATTTGGGATCTTGGGTACACGAAGTAATGGAACCAGGTAAACTGACGGATTTGATTGCCGATGGTATTGTACCCGGTATTGGAGGGGTGATGCCGTTTATTCCGCAGATTGCCATTCTATTTATGTTTATTTCCATATTGGAAGAAACAGGTTATATGAGTCGCGTGGTTTTCCTGATGGACAAATTAATGCGTCCCTTTGGATTGAGTGGAAAATCAGTAGTGCCCTTAATCTCAGGTAATGCGTGTGCAATTCCAGCGATTATGTCTGCACGTAATATTGAGAATCCCAAAGAGCGATTGATTACGATCTTAGTTACGCCGTTTACGACTTGTTCTGCTCGTATTCCAGTGTATATTATTATCATTGCCTTAGTTATTCCAGAAACGCGTTTATTTGGTTTCTTAAGCTTGCAAGGATTGACCTTGACGTTGTTTTACTTCATCGGATTCTTAGCGGCTTTAGTGTCGTCTTGGGCCTTGAGTAAATACATCAAGAGCGAACGCAAATCGTATTTTGTAATTGAAATGCCAAATTACCGCACGCCAATTATCAAAAATGTTGTGGCGAATATGTACGAAAAGACCAAAGCTTTCGTTGTAGGAGCCGGAAAGATCATCTTCGTCTTATCGATTATCATTTGGTTTTTAGGGGCACATGGTCCTGGAGATAAGTTTGAAAATGCAGAAGAGCACATGGCACAAATTCACCAAGGACAAGAGGTATCTGAAGAAGAGATGAGTGAATATGTAGCAAGTTACCGCTTAGAAAATTCGTATATCGGAATATTAGGTAAATCCATTGAACCTGTAATCAAGCCGTTGGGTTATGATTGGAAAGTGGGAATCGCCGTATTGTCTTCTTTTGTAGGACGTGAGATTTTTGTGGGGGTTCTGGGAACGATTTACAATGTAGGATCAGGAGATGAAAATGACGAAGATGGACGTATCAAACAAAAAATGGCCGCTGAGGTTTGGCCCGATACGGGAGAAAAGGTATTTACCTTAGCTAGTGGAGTCTCTCTGATGTTCTTCTATGCTTTCGCCATGCAGTGTACCGCTACAGTAGCGATTGTACGAAGAGAAACAAAATCGTGGAAATGGACCATTTACCAATTGGTATTTATGACGGTTTTTGCTTATGTGGCAGCGTTAATAGCCTATCAACTCTTAAAGTAAAGCGCTATGGATTATCAAGAAATTATCGTTTACGCCTTGTTACTTTTTGCCATTGGTTACTTTATCAAAAAGAGCTTGGGTAAAAAGAACAACAAAAAAGGAGGTGGCTCTTGTGGGAGCGGAAACTGTGGATGTTCGTAGGGAATATATAGCTTGAGGTTAGCCTCATAAAAAAATAAAAAAGCAGCAATAGACTTGGGTTTATTGCTGCTTTTTACGTTGTAAGGTAATGTGCCATGGGGAAAATTAGTTTTTAGGTTTCTTTAGTTTTTGTAGCGTATGGACAATTTCTAATACCTGATGTACTTCGGAGGAATCCAAAAAGAATTCATCTGCATGTTCTGTACAATGTTGAACGTAGTAGTAAAAGAGTGCGTTGATGCTTTGTGCATAAGAGGCAAAATTGGGGTTGAGGTCATACAACTCTTGCAGTAGTGCTAAGTTGTGGCTATCGTTTTTGGATAGCATGCAGGGTTGAGGTTTTGTGCTCATACTGTTAATAAATAGGAATATTAAAACCCATATGGAGTAGGTGTCCTACGCTATTAACAGCGTTACGGTTGTTTCCAATTCCGTCACCCTACCACATGGGTAGAATCTTGTTCAAATGTCATAGAGTTAATATTTAGGAATACTAAAGGTAACTTTTTTAGCCTATTTATTGGTTTGTAACTTGTTGTTTTTTAGTTTGTTATTTGATTTTTGAACGAGATTTTAGGTTTGGATTTGTTTTGTTAATCTTTTAGTTTTAAGTTGTTCAATGACTTGTGAAATTAAGTGTAGTATGGTTTGCTGATTTTTAGAGTCTATACTTCTGATAAACAATATTGTATTTGTTGCTTAGCTGATTTTATACTTGTAGCTTTGAAAAGAGAGTTTGGTAGAAAAGGATATGAAGCAATCGATAGACGAACTTTGATAACCTTCAAAAAAGTGTTTTATGAAAAAACAAAGTGCAATTAATCAAATTTTATCAGAGTGGGATCCATTAGCGATTGGGGATCATCAGATTGCAGAAGATGAGTATCAGACCTATATTCCTGGAATAATTAAAAATATAGATAATAAAGAAAATCTGATAAGTTATCTGGAAAACATTTTAGTGAATAAATTGGAAGTGGGTTATGAACCTAACAATGAAATCCATAAAAGAGAATTACTTGCTATAGTTGATAAAATCATTAATGTAAAGTAGGTCTGTAGTATGGCTTTGATGGTAACGGATATTTTTATTATAGTGATAAATGATGAGAGATGATCTAACAAAGGAAGTATGCGATTTTCTTTATGATTATATAGGGAAAAAGTTCAAAGACTTGAATTCTAATATAGCTGATCCAAAATTGTTTTCAATAGTAAGTGAGGATGCTATATGGATTATGGAAGAATATGCAGAAAAATTCGGTGTAGATTTAAGTAGTTTTGTTATTGACGAGTATTTTTTGTTTATTGATTATCGTTGGTATGACTTTATAGGAATGTGGAGTATTTATAAATTGATTTACAAAAGACTGCCTTATGATGATGTGGTATTAAAACCATTAACAGTAAATCACTTAATCGCTGTTGCAGAAAAGAAAAAATGGTTTGAACCCGTTTGTAACTGATGTTTGATATGAAAAAAGTAATTTTTATTTTCGGATGCCTGTTTCTCATCAGTTGTTCAACAACTGTAAAAAGAGAACAAGAGCTCATTAATCAAAAAATAGAAGGTTTGTTGGCAATCCATCGGCAATATGCTTTTATGGATTTATACGAAAGAGCATTAAAGAAAGAGAAAGAACAGTTTAAGATTCCGTATGATTCCTTATTAGATATATCAAGTATGGAATTGATTTATGATGTCTGTTTAATGGTTGATTTTTATTCTGAGGATCATCCTTCGTATATAGATGAAAACTACAACCGGATAAGAGATAAATGGTTAAAGAAGGAATATGGACCCTATATGCCTTTGGACGATAAAAATTTAAAAGCACATATGACGTTTAGGCGAGCTTTTGATTTTTATGAAAGCAAAGACTTAGACCAATATATTGATTCATTGCGAACCTTGTTTCGAGAAAAACAGCGACACAATACGTTGAGAAGCCTTGAGTGTTATGAATCAACCATGAAGTATTGGGAGCAAATGAAAACAGAACGTTGAGATTCTCAAATGAAAGATGATAAAAAAGCAGCAATAGACTTGGGTTTATTGCTGCTTTTTACGTTGTAAGGTAATGTGCCATGGGGAAAATTAGTTTTTAGGTTTCTTTAGCTTTTGTAGCGTATGAACAATTTCTAATACCTGATGTACTTCTGAGGAGTTCAGAAAGAATTCATCCGCGTTTTCTGTACAATGTTGAACGTAGTAGTAAAAGAGGGCATTGATACTTTGCGCATAAGAGGCAAAATTAGGGTTGACGTCATACAGCTCTTGCAATAGCGCTAAGTTGTGGCTATCGTTTTTGGATAGCATGCAGGGTTGAGGTTTTGTGCTCATACTGTTATTGTTTAAGAATGGTGTAAAAACCGTAAGGTTTAGGTGTCCTATGCCAATAACAGCATTGCAGTCGTTTCCAAATGTGCCACCTTGCCCTACGGAGAAATATTTTAGAAGTTTAATGTTATTGCTTTAGGAATACTAAAGGTAACTTTTTTAGCCTATTTATGAGTGTGTAAGTTGTTGTTTTTTAGCGGGTTATTTGAATTTTGAACGAGATTTTAAGGTTTAATTTCTTTTTTTTAAGTAATAGGTGTAGTTTAGACATTAAATAGAAATTGATGCAGAAGATTCTAACCCTATTTTTTTTATTTGTTTTTGCACTCGGGATGGCCCAGAGTAAAAAGGCTGATGTGTATTTTGAAATTCAACAAATGGAGGTTCGCGATAGCACGCTATTACAAGTGAAATTAGTGAACCATTCAAATCAAAATATTTGGCTTGCATTAGATACAATTGTTGAGAATCAAGAAAAGAACTTCTTATCCTATCATGCTTTTTTTAAAGGAAGAAGGATGGGTGAACATTTTCAAGAAGAGACGATTGGTGAAAGATATACAGTTGTTATAACGAATAGATCTAGTTGTGATGATGAAGTATTAAATGCAATGTCTAAAATAGATTCACCTAATTCACTTATCTTATTGGAAAAAGGAAGAAGTATGTTTTTCTCTTATCTTTTTGTTTTAAAAAAAGGGGGAAATTCCAAGTATTCGGATTCAAAAGAATATGTTGTTGACACGGCTAAGAAAGATAGTTATTTGTTTAGTATGTCTTACGTTATGGATGAAGGTTGGATAAATTCTAATGTTGATTATAATACTATAGACATGCTTCAGAAGAACAATTATGTTCCGTACAAAGGGGTCATACAATCGAATGTGATTAAATATATTTCAAAAAAATAAAAAAGCAGCAATAGACTTGGGTTTATTGCTGCTTTTTACGTTGTAAGGCAATGAATCATGAAAAATTTTAGTTTGTAGGTTGTTTTAAGTTTTGAAGAGTATTGACCAATTCAAGCACACCATGTACGTCATCGGTATTGAGTGAAAAATCGTCATTTTGTTGTGTGCAATGGTGCATATAATAGTAAAAAAGAGCGGTAATGCTTTTGGCATAAGAAGCAAAATTTGGATTGTGGTTATATAATTGTTGTAATAGGGATAGATTGTGTAAATCATTTTCCGAAAGAATGCGGTGTAGGGGTTTTGTACTCATAATATGTGAATTAAGTCCTTCATGTTCTCTAATCGTTTGGTTATTGTACTTAAATGGACGGGTGATTGTATTAAATATCACAAGTGTACCAACGAATAACATGAAAATAGTAAGTTAAAAAGTTAATGTTAGAGGCACTAAAATAACATATTTTTATTATAAGAATGAATATAAGTGGTTGAAAATCTGTGTTTTATTTGTTTTTTGAATGAGATTTTTGATTGTTGTTTGAATTGTTTATGAAGTTGAGAGGGTGAGAGGGTGAGGGGGGGAGTTGATGAGGGATGTTCATCACAAAGGGCAAATCGTAGCGTAGCGAAAATCGAAACGTAGTGAAGATTCATCGAACACCAAAATAAATATAAAGTAGGTGAGATAAACCGCACAAAGAGCAAACTTCACAAAGAGCAAACCTCACAAAGAGCAAACCTCACAAAGCACAAACTTCACAAAGCACAAACTTCACAAAGAGCAAACCTCACAAAGAGCAAACCTCACAAAGAGCAAACCTCACAAAGCACAAATTTCGCTAACTAATAACCAAAAAAAAAAAAACCAAGCATTCAGAAGAATACTTGGTCTTTCGTAATTTATTGAATTGTTATTTATTTGTTCTTAGTTGAAGAGTCCTAAAACAAGTGAAGGACATAAACCGAATACTACAACGGCAGCAACAGCGATTAAACCGACAATTGTATAGGCCATTGGCACTTGAATAGCTGGTGTTTGTGTTTCTTCCTCTTGCTTAGCAAACATCAAGATGATGATTTTTAAGTAGTAGTAAATACTGATGAAAGAGTTGATTACCCCGAATATCACTAAAGTGATGAATCCGTTTTTCACTGCTTCTGTGAATAAGAAGAATTTTCCGAAGAAACCAGCGAAGATTGGAATACCTCCCATAGACAATAAGGCAACGGATAAGATAACGGCTAAAAGGGGGTTAGATTTGCCTAATCCTTTGAAGTTATCTAGGTGTTCGTTATCTTTTCCTTTGGTTACAATCGTTAATACGGTAAAAGCAGCAATACCAGCAAAGGCATACGAAGTTGCGTAGTAGAATAAGTTTGGAGTTGCACTACCTAAAGCAGTTAACGCCATCATCATAAAACCAGCATGTGAAATACCCGAATAAGCCAATAGACGCTTCATATTATCTTGGCGCAACGCCATGATATTACCAACCGTCATGGTTAAGATTGCAATCACAACGATAGCGGTTGTATAGTGTGAAGGCATTTGGTGTAATAAGTTAATCGATACTTTATACAACGTAGCTACTGCCGTTACTTTTACCAACGTACTCATCATAGCCGTTGTTAAGTTTGGCGCTCCTTGGTATACATCTGGTGCCCAGAAGTGGAAAGGTACAGCTGCGATTTTGAACAACATACCGATGATTACCATGGTTACACCCAAGGCATACCAAATCGGCATTGCATTTGTTGTTGTTAACTTGGCAATTTGAGCCAAGTCAAAAGATCCTGTTGCTCCGTATACTAAGGCAATTCCGAAAAGAACTACACCAGAAGCGAAAGATCCCAGCAAGAAATATTTCATGGCTGATTCGTTACTCTTAATATTCGTACGATCAGATCCACAAAGAATGTATAGGGTAATAGAAAGGATTTCTAATCCCACGAAAAACATCGCCATATTTCCGAAGCTTACCATGGAGATAGCCCCCATAAGTAAGAATAATTTCAAGGAAATATAGTCTGATATTTTAGAAAATTGCGTTTGATAAAAATCTTTACTCAAGGCAACTAACAAGATTGTCAATGCAATAAATAAAGAAGAAAAGGCACTAGAAAATTTAGTAGTCACGATCATATTGTTGTAATGAGCTTCCACTACGTCAATATTGCAAAGCGTGTAACCCAGAATTCCCAGTAGTCCTACAATCGTTAGCGGGATGATTAATTTTCTCAAATTAATGATCTCTGCTAGTAGAACGATAACCGCTAATACTCCAACTGCTATTAATGTATTCATCTTTTATATTTTGGAATGATGGTTTCAGAATAAGCTGAATCTCAATTGTTATTTAATATAGGATACGATTTCAACCAAACTTGGCGTAATTAAATCGGTAATTGGTTTAGGGTAAACACCAAGGAAAATAACCGTGATGACTAATACACCTAATACAATTTTTTCGTTTAAGGTTACGTCTGTAAATACTTTGGCATTCGTTTCACCTAACATTGATCTTTGGAACATGCGCAACATATAGAAGGCACCGAAAATAATACTTGTTCCTCCGATGATCGCGTACCAGATATTGATTTGCGATAGACCGAATAGCAAGCTGAATTCACCGATGAAACTGAATGTTCCAGGTAATCCAATTGAAGCAAATAGCAAGATCATGAATAGCGAAGCGAATTGAGGTGCTTGTTGGCGAATTCCTCCCATTTCACTGATTGTTCTTGTTTCGAATCGATTGTACATAATTTCAGCTACGTAGAATAAACCTACAATGACAAAACCGTGAGCTAACATTTGATATACGGCTCCTAATAAACCATCTAAAGTTAACGTATAAGCTCCAGCAGCAATTAAACCAACGTGTGCTAAAGATGAATAAGCGAAGAAACGCTTGATGTTCACTTGTTTTAACGCAACAATTGATCCGTATACTACTCCGATGATACACAACACTAAAATCGTAGGCATTAAGTCTTTTGCCGCTGATGAAGTGATTGGCAATTGCCAACGGATGATAGAGTACAATCCCATTTTCAACATAATCCCAGATAAAAGCATGGTTCCAACTGTTGGTGCTTTTTCATAGGTTGATGCCTGCCACGTATGGAAAGGGAAAATAGGAATTTTGATTGCATAAGCTAAGAAGAACGCAAGGAAAATCCAGTATTGCTCTTGACTTGTTAAGCTTACGTTGTATAAATCTGCTAATAAGAAGCTACCTGCTTTTTGGTAGAGGTAAATAAACCCAACCAACATGAATAAAGATCCTGCGAAGGTGTAAATAAAGAATTTGAAAATCGCTTTTTTACGTGCTTCGAAGGTATCATTCCCCCATAGTAAAGCAATGAAGTAGATTGGAATTAAGGATAATTCCCAGAAAATATAGTATAAGAAACCGTCTGCAGCTAAGAATGTTCCTGTCATAGCAAATGCCATGAACATTACTAGACCGTAGAATAGATTTGATTTTTCAATGTGATTTCCAAAAGAGGACAAAATGATTAGGGGTGTTAGCATCGTTGTTAATAAAACAAGGGCTAAAGCTAATCCATCCGCTTTTAAGGCAATGTGAATGTTGGGATTCATGATCCATTGCGTGGTAAAACCGGCATTTACTCCTGAATTGTGTTGGCAAATGATGGCAATTGTTTCTACAAATGCGACTAACCCGAATAGCAAAGCAATTTTAGGGGCAAGTGTTTTATTTGCTAAAAACGTAGCAAATGCTCCAACTAATAACGTTAATAATAATATAGTTACGTTCATCTCTCTAAATTATCTTGCAATGAATAAATAATACAACATCAAACAGATTCCGAATACAAAGGCAAATAAGTACAAGCCGATATTTCCGTTTTGCGCTTTTTTCCCTTGTAAGGATAATCCATCTGCTATTTTTCCTAATCCATAAATGGTTTCAGACAAGATTACTTCTACAACATCTCTAAAGAATACAGAAAGGGTATAGATTGGTTTTACAATCACTTTCGTATAAATTTCGTCAATGTAGTATTTGTTGTATAAAACCTTGTGGAATCCTGTCATTTGTTCATCTGCAGGAGGAAGTTCTCCTTTTTTAATGTATTTGCTATACGCAATAAATAAACCAATACACGCTCCAATAACAGCAACCGCCATTAAGATGTATTCTGTTGTTCCTAAAACGTGTGGATGTGCATTTGCACTGTTGACGATGATTGGTTCTAAGTAGCTATTTAACCAGCTATTTCCAGGCAAGCTAATAACTCCACCTACAACAGATAAAATACCCAAGATCCACAAAGGTACAGTGATAGCTGCTGGACTTTCGTGTACGTGATTCTTTTGTTCTTGTGTTCCTCTGAAATTCTTGAAGAACGTCAAGTACAACAATCTAAACATATAGAAAGCCGTTAGGATAGACGCGATAGATCCGATTACGTATAATACTGGATTGTGACTGAAAGCTGTTAATAAGATTTCGTCTTTTGAAAAGAATCCTGAGAAAGGAGGGAACCCTGAAATAGCGATAGTAGCTAAAAGGAAAGTTGCATAAGTAGCAGGCATAAATTTCTTTAAACCACCCATATTACGCATGTCTTGTTCTCCACCCATGGCGTGGATTACTGATCCTGATCCTAAGAATAAACAAGCTTTGAAGAAAGCGTGTGTTACTACGTGGAAAACAGCGATTTCATAAGCACCGAAACCTACAGCCATAAACATTAATCCCAATTGAGATACGGTTGAATAGGCCAATACTTTTTTGATATCCGTTTGCACCAATCCAATTGTTGCAGCAAATAATGATGTACATGCACCAACAATGGCAATGATGTTTTGGATATGTGGAGCTAAGTCAAAAACAAAGTTTAATCTTGTGATTAAGAAGATACCTGCAGTTACCATGGTCGCTGCGTGAATTAACGCAGAAACAGGTGTTGGTCCTGCCATCGCATCAGGTAACCACGTATACAATGGAATCTGTGCACTTTTTCCTACAGCTCCAATGAATAAAGCTAAGGCTGCCCATCCGATCCACATGTTGATTTGGTGGTTTGTACCATTCATCAATGCTTCTTTAATCGTCATATAATCGAGTGATTGGAATAAGAAAGCCAAGATAAATACCCCAACTAAAAAGCCTAAATCCCCAATTCGGTTCATGATGAAAGCTTTTTTAGCGGCGTCGTTATACGACTGGTTTTTATGCCAAAATCCGATTAATAAATACGAACACAATCCTACACCTTCCCATCCGATGAAAGTAATTAACAAGTTACTTCCTGTAACTAATACAATCATAAAGAAGATGAATAGATTCAAATAAGCGAAAAACTTAGCGTAGTTTTCGTCATTTTTCATATAGTTCGTCGAGTACCAGTGAATCAGCGTTCCGATACCTGTTACGAATAACAACCACAAGAGTGAAAGTTGATCGAGTAAAAAGCCAAAAGTAACGTTGAAGTTAGCTAAAGCCATCCATTCGAATAGTTCAATTTCAATTGGTTGTTTGGAATTGTTTACTTGAATAAAAGCAAGTAATGAGATGATAAAAGAAATTAAAACGGCTACCGTTGCAATAATTCCTGAACCATTACCTAATTTTTTTCCGAAGAAAACATTGACCAAAGACCCAAGTAATGGGACTAATAATAAAAGTAAAATTACGTTTGTATCCATAAGGAATTATCCTTTTAAGTTCTTTAATTTATCAATATCAATTGCGCCGATATTTCTGTAGATCGATACTAGAATCGCTAATCCAACAGCAACTTCTGCTGCGGCAACGGCCATGGTAAAGAAAACAAAAACTTGTCCTTGTGCATCTTGGTGATAGGTTGAAAAAGCGACTAATAACATATTCGCTGAGTTCAACATAATCTCAATACACATAAACATGACAATTGCGTTTCGTCTATATAATATTCCAAATACTCCGATGCAGAATAATAAAATTGATAAGTAGATGTATTTATCAATACCGATGATTTCAATTACATTTTCCATACTTATACTGCTTTTTCAGATTTATCTTTTTTAGAAATCAATACGGCTCCAATCATCGCTAGTAATAATAATACTGCAACCATTTCAAATGGAACAACGTATTCATTCAATAATACTTTTCCTAACACGTGAACTGACTGGAAGTCTTGTCCGTGGTTAGCATATTGTAGTTCATACGCTTGATTTCCTCTTAAAGTGATCGATAACAACAATAGCCCTACTAAACAGAAGGCAATGGTTGCTACCACTTTAGACACTAAAGGTTTGGATACTTCGTGGCTGATATTTAAGTTCATTAACATGATAGTAAATAACATTAAAATCATAATTGCTCCAGAGTAAACCATAATGTGGATCATTCCTAAAAACTGGGAGTTTAATAGGATATAATGACCTGCTATTGAGAAGAAACTGACAACCAACCACAAAGCGCTGTGAATAGGGTTTTTACTCAACAACGTTAACGCTGCACTTCCGAGTGTAATGGTCGAAAGGATGTAAAATAAAATTTCTATCATAATTACGCTTGATTCTGTTTGTTCGTATTAGCAATAGCTGCCTCTAAAGGCATAACCAATTTATCTTTTCCGTAGATAAAGTTTTCACGAGTGATGTCTGCTTTGGTAATTTCTCCTGATTTAGTTAGGTAAATTGCTTGTTTAGGGCAAGATTCCTCACATAAACCACAGAAGATACAACGCAGCATATTGATTTCGTAGATTTCAGCATACTTTTCCTCGCGGTATAAATGTTTCTCTTCTGGTTTGCGTTCAGCCGCTTTCATGGTGATCGCCTCTGCAGGACAAGATAAAGCACATAAACCACAAGCGGTACAGCGCTCTCTTCCTTCGTCGTCGCGCATTAAGGTATGTCTACCGCGGTAAACAGGGCTAAATGGACGAGTTTGCTCCGGATAAGAAATTGTCACCTTTTTCTTAAACATGTGTTTTAAGGTAACCATCATTCCTTTGAAAATCGCAACTAAATAGATGCGCTCACTCCAAGTTAGTTTCTTGTTCGAAACCATCTTTTTTCTTCCTGATAAAGAATATGTATTAGTTGATGACATGTTTAATTAGTTTAATAGTAAGATTACAACTGCTGTAACGATTAAGTTCAATAATGCCAATGGGATTAAGGTTTTCCATCCTAAGTTCATCAATTGGTCATAACGGAAACGCGGTAAGGTCCAACGTACCCACATATAAACAAAGATGAAGAAAAAGATTTTGATGAATAGGGCGAAAATACCCAATACGTTAGCAATATTTACTCCCCAATTTTCAACAGCCCAAGCCATACCTGGATAGTTGAACGCTCCAAAGTATAAAACCGAAATAATCGCTGAAGAAATAAATAAGTTCGAGTATTCAGCGAACAAATAGAATCCCATTTTCATCGAAGAATATTCGGTGTGGAATCCACCAATTAACTCTTGCTCACATTCTGCTAAGTCGAAAGGTGCTCTATTGGTTTCAGCGAAAGAACAAATCAAGAAAATTAAAAACCCGATGGGTTGATAAAATACATTCCAGTTCATTCCACTTTGTTGCAAAGCGATTTCTCTCATGCTCATACTTTGTGTTAACAACAACAAAGAGATAAGGGAAAGACCCATTGCAATTTCGTAAGAAATCATTTGTGAAGCAGCGCGAATACCACTCATTAAAGAGTATTTGTTATTCGAAGCCCAAGCTCCAATCATAATTCCATAAACCCCAACAGATAATACCGCTAGGATATACAATAACCCCACGTTAATATCTGCAGCTTGTAAGATAATTTCTCTTCCAAACAACACAAATTTATCTCCCCAAGGCAATACTGCACTTGTCATAAGTGCTAAGGTCATCGCTAAGAAAGGACCAAATTTGAATAAGAATCGGTTAGGTGTTGTGGGTTCATACTCTTCTTTAGCGAATAGTTTTAAACCATCGGCTAAAGGCTGAAGCATACCTCCTTTACCTGCACGGTTTGGACCTAAACGATCTTGTATCCACGCCGCAATTTTTCGTTCTGCTAACGTAGCATACATCGCCATAAGCATTGTAATTGCGAATACAACTACAATAATAATTGCTTTATCTATAATAATAGCTTTATCCATGTTCTACCGTTTTATTCTTTAGATTCATCGTTTGTAAAAGGAATCGCTTTCATACTGATCTTTTTGTGATCTTGCTCGCGTCCTTCTAAAATGTGTTTTTCTGTTTTTATCACTACATGATCTAATTTTTTCGTGTAGTTGTTTTGGTTGATTACAGAGAATTTCTCGAATTTACGCGGCCCTTCAATCACCCAATCACTTGTTTCTTTGTGGTCAAAGCGACAAGAGTTACAAATGAATTCTTCTACTTCGTGGAATTCGTCTTTGCGAGCCGTTACACGTTGAATTTCGTCTCCAAACATCCATACGGTCGTTTTACCAGAACAAGTCGGACAGTTGCGGTGTGCATTATAAGGCTTATTGAACCAAACACGCGATTTAAAACGGAAGGTTTTATCGGTTAATGCTCCTACTGGACATACGTCAATCATGTTTCCAGAGAATTCATTCTCAATTGCCGCAGAAATATAAGTTGAGATTTGAGCGTGTTCCCCACGACCACATACTCCATGTACGCGCTCGTCTGTTAATTGCTCAGCTGTTTTTACACAACGGTAGCACAGAATACAACGATTCATGTGTAATTGAATATTATCTCCTATATTTTCAGGCTCGAAGGTTCTCTTTTCTTCCTGGTATCTCTTTTGTTCTTTTCCGTGTTGGAAGGCTAAGTTTTGCAAATCACATTCCCCAGCTTGATCGCAAACAGGACAATCTAAAGGGTGATTAATAAGAAGAAATTCCGTTACTGATTTTCTCGCTTCTAAAACTCGTGGTGAAGAGATGCTTTTTACTTCCATACCATCCATAACTCCTGTTTTACAAGAAGCCATTAATTTAGGCATCGGACGTGGATCTGCTTCGCTTCCTTTAGAAACTTCTACTAAACAAGCTCTACATTTTCCTCCTGTTCCCTCTAGTTTTGAGTAATAGCACATCGCTGGAGGAACAGATTCCCCACCAATCATTCTTGCTGCTTGTAGAATGGATGTTCCTGGTTCTACTTCTATTTCATGTCCGTCTATAGTAACTTTCATAAATTGTGCTTTTTAGCTAAAAAATTAGCGTGAATTATTTATTAATCAGGTGTTTTACGCTCGAAAAAGGTTCGTTGACATAGTGATTTCTGTCTTTTACTTTCTCAGGGAATAAAACGTGATATTCAAACTCGTCTCTAAAATGTCTAATAGCAGCGGCAACTGGCCAAGCAGCGGCATCTCCTAAAGGACAAATTGTATTACCTTCAATATTGCTTTGAATGTTCCACAACAAATCAATATCATCCATAGTTCCATGTCCAGTTTCAATGCGGTGTAATACTTTCTCCATCCATCCCGTTCCTTCTCGACAAGGTGAACATTGTCCACAGCTTTCATGTGCATAGAAACGAGCGAAGTTCCACGTGTTTCTTACGATACAAGCGGTATCGTTGTATACGATGAAACCTCCAGAACCCAACATCGATCCTGTTTCAAAACCTCCGTCAGATAACGATTCGTAAGTCATTAAACGATCTTCACCATTGGCTGTTTTGTAAATTAAATGTGCAGGTAAGATTGGCACAGATGATCCTCCAGGAATTAAAGCCTTGATGGGTCTGTCGTCCATCATACCACCACAGTATTCATCAGAATTGATAAATTCCTCTACGGTAATTCCCAATTCGATTTCGTAAACGCCTGGTTTTCTAATATGTCCAGAAGCTGATATTAACTTGGTTCCAGTTGAGCGACCTAAACCGATTTTAGCATATTCATCTCCTGAATTATTTACAATCCACGGAATATTAGCAATCGATTCGACGTTGTTTACTACGGTTGGATTTCCCCATAAACCACTTACCGCTGGGAAAGGTGGTTTGATACGAGGGTTTCCTCTTTTTCCTTCTAAAGATTCAATCAATGCTGTTTCCTCACCACAGATATATGCTCCCGCACCACAGTGCACGTGTAAATCTAACGAGTAATCCGTTCCTAAGATATTCTTTCCTAACCATCCCGCAGCATACGCTTCTTTGATGGCTCTTTCTAGGGTTTTGAATACCCACATATATTCTCCACGGATGTAGATATACGACAAGTTTGCACCTAAAGCATAACTAGCCGTAATCATTCCCTCAATCAATAAGTGAGGGATGTATTCCATTAAGTATCTATCTTTGAATGTTCCTGGTTCAGACTCATCGGCATTACATACTAAATGTCTTGGTTTGCCCGATTTTTTGTCGATGAAACTCCATTTTAAACCCACAGGGAAACCTGCACCTCCACGACCTCGTAGTCCTGATGCTTTTACCTGTTCTGTAATATCATCTGGAGCCATTGTTTTCAATGCCTTTTCCACTGATGCATAACCGCCATTTTCACGGTATACCTCATATGATTTTATCCCAGGGATATTGATTTTGTCTAATAATATTTTTGTCGCCATATTACTATTTGTCGTGAAGAATTACTTTTCCTGCTTTACAATCCTCAATGATTTGGTCGATTTTTTCGCGTGTTAAATGCTCTTTGTAGAAGTCGCCCAACTGCATCATGGGTGCATATCCACAAGCGCCTAAACACTGAACACCTACCACTGAAAATAACCCATCAGGTGTTGTTTCTCCTGGTTTAATACCTAATTTTTCACAAGCATATTCCATCATATCGTCTGCTCCACGGATGCCACAGCATGAAGTTAAACAGAATTCGAACATATACGTACCCATTGGTTTTTGGTTGTACATCGTGTAAAATGTTACTACCTCGTATACTTCGATAGATGTAATGCCTAATATCTCCGCCACTTTATCCATTAATTCTACGCTTAACCAGTTGTCGTGTGCATCTTGTGCGGCGTGTAAAACAGGTAAAAGTGCTGATTTTTTCTTATCAGCAGGGTAGTGGCTCAACAATTCGTCAATGCGTTGTTGAAGCTCAGGCGTGATATTTATATTTTGTTTGTATTTCTTCGTTTCCATGATTTAAGCGTCTAATTCTCCTGCAATGATGTTTAAACTTGATAAGGTAATAATCGCATCTGATAACATACCTCCTTTTACGATGTCATTGTACGCTTGGTAAATGATAAAACAAGGTCTTCTGAAGTGCAATCTATAAGGAGTTCTACTTCCATCTGTAATCAAGTAAAATCCTAGCTCACCATTACCACCTTCTACACAGTGGTATAATTCAGTTACAGGAACAGGAACTTCACCCATTACAATTTTGAAGTGATAAATTAAAGCTTCCATATTCGTGTATACATCTTCTTTTGGAGGAAGATAGTATTCAGGTACATCTGCGTGGTAAGGGCCTTCTGGCATTTTATCTAATGCTTGACGAATGATTTTCATACTTTCCCAAACTTCTGCATTGCGCACGCAGAAACGGTCGTAACAATCACCAGCTGTTCCCACAGGAATTTCGAAATCGAAATCTTCATACGAACAATAAGGCGTAGCAACACGAACGTCGTAGTCTACACCAGCCGCGCGTAAGTTTGGACCTGTAAATCCGAAGTTAATCGCCTCTTCAGCAGAAATTCCACCTACACCTACGGTACGATCCATGAAAATTCTATTTCTTGTCAATAAACCTTCAAATTCGCTCCAGATAGCAGGGAATTCAGCTAAAAACTCTTCAATTTTTTGGAATACTGCTGGACTCCATTCTCTTTCGAAACCACCAATACGCCCCATGTTTGTCGTTAAACGCGCACCTGAGATTTCTTCGTAGATTTCGTATATTTTTTCTCTGTATTGAAATACGTATAAGAATCCTGTTAAAGCTCCTGTATCCACCCCCATAACAGAACTACAAATAATGTGGTCTGCAATACGAGCTAATTCCATGATAATCACGCGCATATATTGTACGCGTTTAGGAATTTCAATACCCAAAGCTTTTTCTACAGTCATCCACCAAGCCGTATTGTTAATAGGAGAAGAACAATAGTTCAAGCGATCCGTTAATACGTTGATTTGGTAGAAAGGACGGTTTTCGGCAATCTTTTCAAAGGCGCGGTGGATGTATCCCACAGTTCCTTCTCCATCTAAAACCTTTTCACCATCTAATAAGATAATATTTTGAAAGATACCATGCGTCGCTGGGTGCGTAGGACCTAAGTTTAAGATTTGTAACTCGGTACCATCTTCGTTAAACTTTTCCTCGATCAGCTTGGCGTATCGTTGTTCCGGTGGTAATAATAAATCTGACATACTCTTGACTCTTAATCAGTTATTAACAATTGTGAATCGTTCTACCAAAGAATCGATCGTCTTTATCTGTTCTTCCTTCATCTTCCATTGGAAATTCTTTGCGCAGCGGGAAAGATTCCATTTCATCCATGTTTAAAATACGTTTCAATTGAGGATGATTTTTGAATTTAATTCCGTAGAAATCGTAGGTTTCTCTTTCCTGCCAGTTGGCTGATTTAAATAAGTCAACAACAGAATCAACTACTGGATTTTTACCGTTTAAATACGCTTTGAAGCGGATTCTCACGTTGTCCATCCAATTGTGCATATGGTATACTACTGCAAATTGGCGGTCTTCTTCAGAATCAGGGTAGTGTACCCCACAAACATCCGTTAGAAAGTTGAAATTCATTTGGTCATTTTCTTTCAAAAACTGAACAACTACGTGAAGTGCATCAGGTGCAACTTCAAAAACAAGCATTTGGTGTTGTTCGTGAAATTCTTTAACCGACAAACCAAATTGGTCGATTAAAGCCGTTTGAATGGTTTGATTATCTAATGCCATAACTATTTACTTTCTATATTATACGATTTTAATAATTCGTCATATTCTTTTGTACCACGTCTATAAACTGATTCTGCTTTAACGATCTCATGCAATCTCATCACGCCATCCAGAATCTGCTCGGGTCTTGGAGGACATCCAGGAACGTAAACGTCTACTGGAATTACTTTGTCAATTCCTTGTAATACTGAATAAGTATCAAAAATACCTCCAGAAGAAGCACAAGCACCCACAGCGATTACCCATTTAGGTTCAGCCATTTGTTCGTATACTTGGCGTAAAATCGGAGCCATTTTCTTCGAAATTGTACCCATCACCATCAACATGTCTGCTTGTCTTGGAGAGAAACTCATACGCTCTGATCCAAAACGCGCAATATCATACGTTGCTGCCATGGTAGCCATAAACTCAATTCCACAACAAGACGTTGCGAAAGGCAAGGGCCACATCGAGTTTGAACGAGCCAAACCAACAACTTCACTCAATTTTGTAGCAAAAAAGCCTTCTCCCACATAACCTTCAGGAGCCTCTACTGTTTTATATTTTTTATCGCTCATCTTCCTAGTATTTTAATCCCATTCGAGACCCTTCTTTTTAAATTCATATAATAGTCCTACTAATAACAAGAATAAGAAAATTCCCATTTTAGCTAATCCGTCCCATCCCAATTCTTGAAAGTTCATCGCCCAAGGATAAAGGAATACTACTTCTACATCAAATAAAACAAAGAGAATCGCAACTAAGAAATACTTTACGTTAAAAGGAATACGCGCGTTTCCTAGCGATTCGATTCCACATTCCCAAGTACTGTCTTTGATTTTTGATTTTTTTCTAGGTCCTAGTTTCCCTGAAACCCATATTGTCATGGATACAAATCCCGCAGCTAGTGCGATTTGCATTAAAATTGGTATAAAATCGAGTTGACTTGATTGCATAAGTACAAGTTTTATATTAGATACAACATACAAATATAGAGCCCTAGATTGGCTTTACAAAGCTTTGGAACTCTTGGTCTTGTCCTAATTCTTTAATAAACCTCAATATGTATTTAGATTAATTATAAATAGTGGTTGATAGAATAAAAAAAAGCTACCTAACGCGAGTTAGATAGCTTTACTGTAACGGAAAATTATATATATTTTCTTAATCTTCTATCACTTGTACATTAGTGGCAATAAGCCCTTTTTTTCCTTGTTCCTCTTCGTAAGAAACGCGGTTACCTTGTTCTACATTCTTTGTTTTTAAACCAGTGATGTGAACAAAGATGTCTTGTTTAGTAGCTTCATTAGTAATGAAACCAAATCCTTTGTCTTCGTTGAAGAATTTAATTACGCCTGTGTGCATTTTAAAAAAATAAAAATATTAGAACACCAAATATATAGTTTTTTTAGTGTCTAATGGGGTTGAATTTAAATTTTTTACAAAAAATTATTGTGCTTTGCTTTTTTTTGATGATTCATCGGCTTTTCGATGTTATAAAAGGATGAATTTTGGCAAAAAAAATAAAGGGAACTGAACAGTTCCCTTTATTTGATATGATTCAATTATTCTTCTTCTAATGGTTTCATGTGGAATGATTCCATGAAAGCAGTGGTATAATTACCTGCTCTGTAGTTTGGATCATCCATCAATTGTCTGTGGAAAGGAATCGTTGTTTTGATACCTTCGATTACAAACTCATCTAACGCACGTTTCATTTTGTTGATTGCTTCTTCTCTTGTTTGAGCAGTTGTGATCAACTTGGCAATCATTGAATCGTAGTTTGGCGGAATAGAGTATCCAGAATACACGTGAGTATCTAAACGAACTCCATGTCCTCCTGGCGCATGCAACGTAGTAATTCTTCCTGGAGAAGGTCTGAAGTCGTTGAATGGATCTTCAGCGTTGATACGACACTCGATAGAGTGTAATTTAGGGGTATAGTTTTTACCCGAGATTGGCACACCAGCAGCCACTAAGATTTGTTCGCGAATTAAATCGTAATCAATTACTTGTTCTGTGATTGGGTGTTCTACTTGGATACGCGTATTCATTTCCATGAAGTAGAAGTTGCGATCTTTGTCCACTAAGAACTCAATCGTTCCCGCTCCTTCGTATTTGATGAATTCAGCTGCTTTTACAGCCGCTAATCCCATTCTGTCTCTCAATTCATCAGTCATGAATGGAGAAGGTGTTTCTTCCGTAAGTTTTTGGTGACGTCTTTGGATGGAACAGTCTCTTTCAGATAAGTGACATGCTTTTCCATAAGAATCTCCTACTACTTGGATTTCGATGTGACGTGGATCAACAATTAGTTTCTCCATGTACATACCGTCGTTTCCAAAAGCAGCAGCTGCCTCTTGACGTGCACTTTCCCAAGCTCTTTCGATTTCTTCTTCTTTGAAGATTTCACGCATCCCTTTACCACCACCTCCAGCAGTTGCTTTCATCATGACAGGGTAACCAATTTCTTTGGCTGTTTTTTTGGCGTGTTCTAATGACTCTAATAACCCATCAGAACCTGGAACTGTTGGTACTCCAGCTAACTTCATTGTTTCTTTCGCTGTCGCTTTGTCTCCCATTTTTTCAATCATCTCAGGAGAAGCACCGATAAATTTAACACCGTGCTCCTGACAGATTTTAGAAAACTTCGCATTTTCAGCTAAGAAACCATATCCAGGGTGAATCGCATCCGCATTTGTGATTTCAGCTGCAGCGATAATGTTGGAAATTTTTAAATACGATAGGTTTGAGGGAGCAGGTCCAATACACACAGCCTCGTCAGCGAAGCGTACGTGAAGACTGTCTGCATCTGCAGTGGAATATACCGCTACAGTTTTAATTCCCATTTCTTTACACGTTCTAATGATGCGTAAAGCAATTTCACCTCTATTAGCTACTAATATTTTTTTAAACATCTTCTGAAATTTTAAATTCTAATTGTACTTTTCTTCTTCGCAAGCAAAGAAGGGTTGTTTAATTTCTTAAGATGGGTCAACTAAGAATAAAGGTTGATCAAACTCAACAGGTGACGAATCGTCAACTAAGATTTTTACGATTTTACCTGATACTTCAGATTCAATTTCGTTGAATAACTTCATTGCCTCAATAACACAAACTACATCTCCAGGTTTGATTACTGTTCCTACTTCTGCGAAAGGAGCTTTGTCTGGTGCTGGTTTTCTGTAGAATGTTCCGATGATTGGAGATTTTACAGTGATGTATTTTGCATCGTCTCCTGCAGGAGCCGCCGCCGCTGGAGCTTCCGTTGCAACAGGTGCTGCAGCAGATTGTGCTACTGGCGCTTGTGGCATTGATTGTGCTACTGGAACTTGTTGGATATACGTTGTTTCAGTGCTTCCTGTTTCTGTCGTTTTGATGGTGATTTTAAAATCATCCATTTCTAATTTTACTTCTGTAGCTCCTGATTTCGCTACGAATTTGATTAGGTTTTGAATTTCTTTAATGTCCATACTACTGTATTGGTTAGTTGTTTTTCCTAAATTAATTAACTATTGTAAGCCCACTTTAAATATATAGATCCCCACGTGAATCCTCCACCAAAGGTAGCAAAGATAATATTATCACCTTTCTTCAATTGGCTTTCGTAATCGCATAATAATAAGGGTAAAGTAGCAGAGGTTGTATTTCCGTATCGCTCGATGTTCATTAGAACTTTAGAATCATCTACTCCCATGCGGTGAGCAGTAGCATCGATAATGCGTTTGTTTGCTTGATGTGCAGCCAACCAATTTACATCTGTATGTGTTAAATTGTTGCGTTGCATGATTTTTTCACTCACATCAGCCATGTTAGATACGGCATATTTGAAAACAGTTTTTCCATCTTGGAAAACATAGTGTTGTCTGTTGGCAACTGTTTCGGCGCTTGCAGGTAGAATAGACCCACCAGCGTCAATTTTTAAGTATTCTCTTCCGATTCCGTCGCTTCGTAGATATTCATCTATAACGCCGTAACCATCTGTATTGGGTTCAAATAAAACGGCTCCAGCAGCATCTCCAAAAATGATGCAGGTTGCACGATCGGTGTAGTCAATAATAGAAGACATTTTATCTGCTCCGATTAGCAGTACTTTTTTGTACTTACCAGATTCGATATAAGCAGAAGCAACAGACATTCCATATAAGAAGCTCGAACAAGCGGCTTGTAAGTCAAAAGCAAAAGCATTGGTAGCGCCAATTTGAGAGGCTACATAAACTCCTGTGATGGCTACAGGCATATCTGGGGTAGCAGTTGATAATAGAACTAAGTCTATCTCTTTTGGATCTACTCCTGATTTTTGTATTAAGTTCTCCGCAGCTTTAATAGCCATATACGAAGCGCCTTGTCCAGGTTCTTTAAGAATGCGACGTTCTTTAATTCCTGTTCGAGAGGTTATCCACTCGTCGTTAGTTTCAACCATTTTTTCTAAATCCGCGTTGGTTAACTTTGTCTCAGGCAAATAACAACCAACAGCAGTAATGGCTGCATGTATTTTTGTCATATGGTGTTGCTTTACTTTATAAAAACATTCCAAAAAGAAGCGAAAATTACGAAAAAAAAACGAACTAGAGCCTTTTTAAGTCTTAAAACTCGCTCTCTCAGTAAATTTCGGCAAAAAAAAACTCTCACACATTGTGAGAGTTTATTGTGTTTTGAAAAGCTTATGCTTCTACTGCTGTTGTTTTGTCTATTACAACTTGTCCTCTGTAGTAAAGTTTTCCTTCGTGCCAGTAAGCTCTGTGGAATAAGTGAGCTTCACCAGTAACAGGACAAGTAGCGATAGTTGGAGCTACAGCTTTGTAGTGCGTTCTTCTTTTATCTCTTCTTGTTTTCGAGGTCTTTCTCTTAGGATGTGCCATTTTACTATATTATTTATCCGTTAATAGTTTTTTTAATTTCTCCCATCTGGGGTCTATATCTTCGTTGTCTGAATCGCTTTCCGTATCGTCTTCTTGCGAATCTTCCATTTCATTGTCTTCTTCTTCGTCCTCAAATAAAAAATCGAAGTCTTCTTCATCGAAATCTTCGTTTTCTGCTGCTTCAGGGCTTACTCGTTTGACAGGAATGGACAATACAATTAATTCGTATATATACTGAGATAAATTTATCTCGTATTCATTCATTGGAATGACTAATATTTCATCGTGATCATCGTTAAATTCTTCTCCAAATTTGACAATGAGGTTGAATTCATTCTCAATAGGAAGATCAAAATCTTCATTTGTAACGTCACAAGGAACATTGACAACTCCTTTTGCCTTAAAGTTTACCTCTAAATGGGTAGCTTTTTTATTTAAAAGAACGCTAATATTTGCTTGTATACTGTTGAAATCGTCATAATTGTAATTTTTAAAAAAATCACTATCTATCTGATATTCAAAAGTATGTTCTCCATTTTTCAATCCTATGAAGGATATCGAATATGTTTTTTCGGTATTCATCAAATACATGATTTGAGCGTGCAAAGATAAAAAATTATTATTATTACAAGCTAATTATCAAATTTTTTTGTGCTATTTTCTTTTTCTTGAGGTATTAGTGGGTTGCTCTTGGCTTCAATGTTTCTGTTTCTGTTTCTAAAAATATCAAGAGCTAAGTACAAGGCCTCGCGAAAAGAAGTGGGGTCAGCTAAGTTTTTACCTGCTATATCATAAGCTGTTCCGTGATCAGGTGAAGTTCTAATTTTATTTAGACCCGCGGTGTAGTTGACACCTTTACTGAAGGATAATGCTTTGAATGGAGCTAAGCCCTGATCGTGATAACACGCAATGACGGCGTCAAAGCTGTTGTAAAGTTGTGATCCAAAAAAGCCATCAGCTGGAAATGGACCGGATACGAGTATACCTTCTTCTGCTAGTTTTGTTATCGTTGGTTTGATGATTTCTTGCTCTTCTGTTCCAATAACGCCTTCGTCTCCTGCATGTGGATTTAAACCTAAAATGGCAATACGCGGATTGAAGATATTGAAATCATTCATTAATGCTTCGCGAATCGTCTTAACTTTTTCTTCAATGCGTTGGGGTGTTATGGCTTGTGCAACGTCTTTTAAGGGAAGGTGGTCTGTTAATAATCCCACTTTTAAATCGTCGCTAACCAAAAGCATCAAGGCATTTCCCTCTAGTTGTTCATTGAGGTAATTGGTGTGTCCAGGGTGTTGAAATTCTTCCGATTGTGTATTGTATTTATTGATCGGAGCGGTTACTAAAATATCAATTTCATTGTTTTTTAGTGCTTCTGTCGCAGCTACAAATGATTTAATGGCATAACTTCCTATGATAGGATCGTTTTCACCATAGTTGATATTAATGTTCTCTTTCCACAAGTTTAACACGTTGAGTTTTCCTGTGATGATTTGATCCAAACTATCAATGCCTTGGAAATTCACATTGCTATTGATGTTCTTTTTGATATAAGATAAGGGCTTTGAACTACCGAATATAACGGGCGTACAAAGCTCGAGCATTCTGTTGTCTTCGAAACATTTAAGGATAATTTCGGGTCCAATACCGTTTAAATCGCCTATTGATATACCTACCCTAACATTTTCTTCTTTATGGCTCATAGTTTCGTATAAATTATTAGTAATTTTGAAAACAAATTTAATAAAATAAATGGAGTAATGTTTACAGGAATTGTTGAAGAAATTGCAATTGTTAAAAATATTGCACGAGAAAAAGAAAATATACACCTAACTGTGTCGTGTTCATTCGTGAATGAGTTGAAGATTGATCAGAGTGTTTTGCACAATGGAATATGTTTGACAGTGGTGGCGATTGAAAACGAAACCTTTACTGTAACGGCAATTAAAGAAACCATTGATGTTACTACTTTGGGGCAGTGGAAAATCGGACAAGAGATTAATTTAGAACGAGGAATGTTAGTCAATGCACGTTTGGACGGACATATTGTACAAGGGCATGTAGATGCGGTTGGGCAATGCGTGTCTATTGTAGATGCAGAGGGAAGTACATATTATGGTTTTGAATATGATTCAAAAGTAAAACACACGACAATCCCTAAAGGATCAATAACGATTGATGGGACGAGTTTAACGGTGGTTGATTCAGGGGTCAATAGCTTCAGTGTTGCTATTATTCCCTATACTAAAGAACATACTCTTTTCAAGTATTATGAGGTTGGGCAAGCGGTTAATTTAGAGTTTGACGTCATTGGGAAGTATGTGGAGAAATTACTGCAGATTAGGAGTAATTAAGAACTTTATGTTAAAAATTCGATGTATTTGTTCTGAACTATTACATTTGAATTGTAAAACAGTAATATGAAAATGGATGTGCAAAGTCAAAACTTTGTTTCGATGTCAGATGAGGAATTAGTACAATTCATCATTCACAATGGAAATACAAGTTTGTTCGGTATACTTTATGATCGGTATGGTCAGAAAGTGTATCAGAAATGTTTGGGATTCGCCGAATCCCGCGATGCTGCAGAAGATTTGACGCAAGATGTTTTCGTGAAATTATACCTTAATTTAAAGTCATTTCGAGGAGAATCAAAATTTTCAACTTGGCTTTATTCGTTTACGTATAATCATTGCGTTAATTATTCGAAGTCTATTTTAAAACGGCATAGAGATAATGTGGAATTGCAGGAAGAGGCATTGTATGTTTCTACTGTGGACGAGGAAGTGACAGATGAAGAGATTTTTTCACTAACAGTTGAAAAACTTCAAGAGGCGCTAAGCTTAATTGACCCAGAAGATAAAATCGTTTTATTGATGAAGTATCAGGATGATAAATCAATAAAAGAAATAGCACTATTACTTGAATTAGGAGAAAGTGCAGTAAAAATGCGATTACACAGGGCTAAAAAGAAAATTGTAGAATTATATAATTCGTTGTCATAATGGAGAATCCTTTTAAGAAAATACTGCAAGACGAGAAATTGCCGGACTATCTGAAAGATCGGGTGATTGACAATTTGAATTTTATTAAACTTTCCTTAGATGTGTCTGAACTCTATACGGTACAAGTACCTAAAGTTGTAGAGTCATTTATAGGAGACGTTGATAAAGAGAAAGAAAAGAAAATAATAGAAAGAATTAAAAAAGAAGATCATGATGGAGAAGTTATATAGTTTTGAATATCCAAGTGAGATGATTAACGATGTGATGAATTCGCTAATTAAAGGTGTTTTTGGTTTTCTGCTCATCGCGGGCTATGTGCTGCTTTGTTGGCTCATGCTGAAGCTTTTTTCCTATATCCTTAAAAAGATGTTTAAGCTCATTCGCTTAGATAAAATTCAGGAAGGATTGGACGATAATGAATTTTTGAGTAAAGTTAAAATTAGAGTAAAAGTAGATGCTGTTTTGCTCTTTTTTGTCAAGGTGTTCCTTGTGTTCCTTATGGTGCTCATTGGTGCAGAGCTCTTTGGATTGGAAATTGTTTCACGTGAAATAGGTAATCTGATGATGTTTGTGCCTAAGTTATTCGTGGCGCTATTGATTTTTATTGGTGGACTTTACTTTGCTTCGTGGATTAAGAAAGTAATCGTTGAAGTGCTGAAAGCTGTTGATTTTGTTGGAGCGCGCATGATTGGAAATATTCTGTTCTATTTGATTTTGATTTTTGTTGTGATTACAACATTGAATCAAATGGGAATCGATACCTCTATTATTACGAGTAATATCTCCATTATTATTGGTGCAATTCTATTGACTGTTGCTTTGTCTCTGGGATTAGGGGCAAAAGATGTAGTGACGAAGTTGTTGTATTCGTTTTATGCAAGAAAGAATTTGGAAATTGGTCAGTATATCTCAATTGATGGGTTGAAAGGGTATGTAATATCCATTGATAATATTTACTTGTGTTTGTTGGTGGAGGGAAAAAAGAACTACATTCCAATTAAAACTGTTTCGGAAAGTCATATTGAAATATTAAAATAAAAAATGCCTTTGGGCATTTTTTTTTTTAGATAGAAGTGAGAAGAGAGGGGAAAAGGGTGATTTTTTCTTTTTTTAAAAAATAATCTTTTAATAAGAATTTCTTTTCTTCTCTCTTCTTTCTTCTTTCCAATCAAAAATTAGTCAATTTTAAATGTCAAGACCGAGATAGGAGAGTGGTTAACTAAATCTTCACTAATACTTCCGTTAAAGAAATGTGCTAAACCGGTACGTCCATGTGTGGCAATTGCAATTAAATCGGCGTCTATTTTTTGACAGTAATTTAAAATCCCTTTTTCTACGTTGATGTCATTGTAAATGCTTAGATCGAATTCTTTATCTGTGATGTCTTCCAAGAAAGTTTCTAGTGTTTCTTCAGCAACATGTGTTGGTTTAAAGCTATTAGGTGTATTGACCATTAATAGATGTAAATCAGCGCCAATTATTTTGTTTAGCGCTAAGGTGCTTTTGAAAGAATCTTTCATTTCACTCGTGAAATCCGAAGCGAAGACAATGTCTTTGATGCAGCTATCTTCAAAATCGCCTTTTACTACAAAAACAGGAACAGGTGATGTGCGTACCACTTTTTGGGTATTTGATCCTACGAAATATTCCTTCATTCCACTTGCTCCGTGAGACCCCATTACAATTAGGTCCACTTCGTTGTGAATCGCAGATTTAGTCACACCTTGCGAAGTGCGGTCTAAGATTAAACTAGTTGAAACTGTTAATCCATCAAATAAAGAATCTAAAGCGATTTGCTGTAATTTTTGTTCAGCAGCATTTTTGAAGAACATTACTTCAGGAGCCGGTGTTCCCTTGCTAATGCCATCACTTGTTTCTTGAGGTAAGTCAAGAATGTGTAATAAGATGATTTCTGCATTGTGTTTTTTTGCAAAATTTACACCTGCTTTGATTGCGCTATGTGCCTGTTGTGAAAAATCGGTTGGTATTAATATTTTTTTCATAATTAAGTGTAAAAGTGGATTAAGTGTTTAACATGTTTTTTCAGTGTTCTAAATTTAAGCATATAATTATCAATACACAAAAGTTTTTATTAGTACAAAAAAAATAGTATATTTGCACCGTTATTTATTAAAGAAGTTAAATAATGAGGGGACATAATGTCCCCTCTTTTTATAGCATATGACATTTAAAAACAAAGTACAAGAGTTGTTGGATGCAGCTTTAGCTGAGAAGCAAGAGTTGTTTTTGATTGAAATGACAATTTCTCCAGACAATAAGATCATGGTGACCTTAGATGGAGATAACGGGGTAAATTTGCAAGACTGTATTGATGTAAGTAGAGCCATAGAGCACAATTTAGATAGAGAAGAACACGATTTTGCTCTAGAAGTTGCCTCTGCGGGTGCGACATCACCGTTGAAATTGTTGCGTCAGTATAAGAAGAATATTGGAAGAAAAGTGAAGTTAGTCACTTTGAGCCAAGAGAAGTACGAGGCGACAATAGCGGAAGTCGGAGAAGCATCGATCGTATTACAGTGGAAAGCGCGTGAAGCAAAAGCTGTTGGAAAAGGAAAGGTTACAGTTGAAAAAGAAGCTGTTATACCATTCGAAAATATAAAAGAAGCTAGTATAATAATTTCATTTTAAAAAAATATCAGATGGAGAATAGTGGTTTAGTAGAATCGTTCTCAGAATTTCAAGAGTTAAAATACATTGATAGAGTTACGTTAATGGCCATCTTAGAAGATGTATTCAGAAATGCATTGAAAAAGAAATATGGTGATGACGATAACTTCGATATCATTATTAACCCTGATAAAGGAGATTTCCAGGTTTTTAGAAGTAGAATCGTTGTAAACGATGGTGAGGTTGAGGATGATAAATATGAGATTTCATTAAGTGAAGCTAGAAAGATTGAATCGGATTTTGAAGTAGGAGAAGAAGTTTCGGAAGAAGTGAAGTTAGAAGATATTGGAAGAAGAGCAGTATTAGCTTTACGTCAATATTTGAATTCAAAAGTTACGGAGCATGACAATGCTACGCTATATAAGCAATTTAAAGAGGTAATCGGAGAGATTTACGCAGCAGAAGTACATCATATTCGTCCAAAAGTTGTAATTTTGATGGATGATGAAGGAAATGAGATTGTTTTGCCAAAAGAAAAACAAATTCCTTCTGACTTTTTCAGAAAAGGAGATACAGTAAAAGGAATTATTGAGGCTGTTGAATTGAAAGGAGCAAAACCTCAAATTATCATGTCTAGAACATCGAACCGATTCCTAGAGCGTTTGTTAGAACAAGAAATTCCTGAAATTGGCGAAGATAAAATCTACGTGAAGAAGGTAGTTCGAATTCCAGGTGAAAAAGCAAAGATTGCAGTTGAAGGATCAGATGATCGAATTGATCCTGTAGGAGCTTGTGTTGGAATGAAAGGGTCACGTATCCACGGAATCGTTAGAGAACTTGGAAACGAAAACATAGACGTTATTCATTATACAACCAATACAGACTTGTTTATTAAACGTGCATTAGCACCTGCAAAAGTAAATAAGGTTGTATTTGATGAAGAAACCAAAAAAGCGAACGTATATTTAGATACGGAAGAAGTTTCTAGAGCAATTGGTAAAGGAGGGCAAAACATCAAGTTAGCAGGGATGTTAACTGGATTTGATATCGATGTGATGCGCGAATTAAACCCAGAAGATGACGATGTTGAATTAAGAGAATTCAGCGATGAAATCGACATGTGGGTAATTGAAGAGTTTGCTAAGATTGGATTAGATACAGCAAAAAGCGTGTTGAATTTAAGTGTTGAGGAATTAATCAAACGCACAGATTTAGAAGAAGAAACGATTCAAGAGGTTCTTCGTATTCTGAAGGAGGAGTTTGAGGATTAATCCAACACTTCTATTAACAACACAACACAAATAATACACTAAAAAGATAATATGTCTGAAGAAAGAGCAATAAGAATAAATAAAGTTTTAAGGGAATTAAATATTTCTCTAGATAGAGCCGTGGACTTTTTGAAAGGCAAAGGGTATGAAATCGATGCAACACCAAATGCAAAGATTTCCCAAGAAGAATTTAACGTTCTGAACAAACAGTTTTCTGCTGATAGAGGGAAAAAGGAAGCTTCTATTGAAGTGAGTGAAGAGAAGAGAAAAGAAAAGGAAGCGCTTAAAGTTGAGCGTGAACGCGAATTAGAAGAAAAGAGAAAACAAGAAGAACAAGCTCGTATCAAGAAAGAACAAGAGATCATTAGAGCCAAAGCAGAGGAGCAAGTTGCTATTAAAACTGTGGGTCAAATTGATCTAGAACCTAAAAAAACTTTAGAATCTTCTTCAGCTGTATCTGAAAAAGTGGTTGAGAAAGAAGAAAAGAAAGCTGAGCCTGTAAAGAGTGAAGAACCAGTTGCGAAAGAAAGCGTTGCACAAGAAAAAGTAGAGGAGAAAGTGGAAGCTACTCCTGTTGCTAAGGTTGATGTCGATTCAAAAACTGATTCAGCAAAAAATACGACAAAAAAAGTTGAAGCGAAGAAAGTAGCGAATAAAGAATCAAAAGTAAAAGACAAACCTGTGGAAGAAAAGCAACATAAGGAGTCTGCTAAAATAGCAAACGAAGAAACTAAAGTAGTTGAAGACGATAAAGTTGATGCGAAGTTAGGTGATGAAATTATCAAAACGAATTATCAAAAACTTTCAGGGACTACTTTTACAGGGCAAACGATCGATTTGTCACAGTTTGACAAGCCTAAAAAGAAGAAGGAAGAGAAGAAAGACGACAAAAAAGGCAATGCAGCTGGGCGAAATAAAAGAAAACGTATTGCAAAACCTGCCAATGCGGAAGGCGCTGGTGCTAACCAAAATAACGCAGGTGGAACTGCTAATAAACCAGGTGGAAACGCGAACAGACCAGGAGGGAACAACAATAACCGTCCAGGAGGAAATAACGCGAATAAACCAGGTGGTAACAATGGCAAGTTCAATAAGAACAACAACAATCGCAGAAATGCTCCTGTTGTAAAAGCAGAGCCAACAGACGAAGAAGTTAAAAACCAAATCAAAGAAACGCTTGAGCGTTTACAAGGAAAAGGAAATAAATCTAAGGCTGCGAAATATCGTAGAGATAAACGCGATGTTCACCGTAAGAAATCAGATGAGGAACAAAGAGCTTTAGAAGCTGGAAACAAAGTTCTGAAAGTAACGGAATTTGTTACAGTTGGTGAAATTGCTACTATGATGGATGTGCCAATTACAAAAGTAATCGGAACGTGTATGTCATTGGGAATCATGGTTACCATGAACCAACGTTTAGATGCGGAGACATTGACTATTGTTGCGGATGAATTTGGCTATGAAGTTGACTTTACAACTGCTGACTTAGAAGAAGCAATTGAAGAAGCACCAGATAGACCAGAAGATTTAAAACCTCGTGCACCAATCGTGACTGTAATGGGACACGTGGATCACGGTAAGACCTCTTTATTGGATTACGTGCGTAAAGCCAACGTAATTGCAGGAGAGTCTGGAGGGATTACACAACACATCGGAGCATATGGAGTAACCTTAGAGAATGGTCAGCAAATTACCTTCTTAGATACACCAGGTCACGAGGCGTTTACAGCGATGCGTGCACGTGGAGCTCAGGTAACGGATATCGTAATTATCGTAATTGCAGCGGATGATGACATCATGCCACAGACAAAAGAGGCAATCAGTCACGCACAAGCTGCAGGTGTACCTATTATTTTTGCAATCAATAAAGTGGATAAGCCAACGGCGAACCCAGAGAAGATTAAAGAGAAATTAGCTTCGATGAATTTATTGGTTGAAGAATGGGGAGGTACTTACCAATCACAAGATATTTCTGCCAAACAAGGTATCGGAATGAAAGAATTGTTAGAGAAAGTTTTACTCGAGGCAGAAATGTTAGAGTTAAAAGCAAACCCTGACAAAGCAGCATCGGGTACTGTGGTTGAGGCATACTTAGATAAAGGACGTGGATATGTATCAACAGTATTAGTACAAGCAGGTACGTTGAAAGTAGGGGATTACCTCTTAGCAGGATGTAACCATGGTAAAGTGCGTGCAATGCACGATGAGCGTGGAAATTCAGTAAAAGAGGCAGGACCTTCAAGACCAATTTCTGTATTGGGATTAGATGGTGCACCTGGAGCTGGAGATAAATTCAACGTATTTGAAGAAGAAAAAGAAGCAAAACAAATCGCTGCTAAACGTACGCAATTGTTACGTGAGCAATCGGTTCGTGCACAAAGACATATTACACTTGCAGAGATTGGACGTCGTATCGCTTTAGGAGATTTCAAGGAATTGAACATCATCTTAAAAGGAGACGTGGATGGATCTGTTGAAGCACTTTCGGATTCATTCTCGAAATTATCAACAGAAGAAATTCAAATCAATATCATCCACAAAGGAGTGGGTGCAATCACAGAATCTGACGTATTGTTAGCTTCTGCATCAGATGCAATTATTATCGGATTCAACGTACGTCCGATGGCTTCTGCCAAAGTACTAGCAGATAAAGAGGAAATCGATATCAGAAACTACTCAATTATCTATGACGCAATTGACGACTTGAAAGATGCAATGGAAGGTATGTTATCTCCAGAGTTGAAAGAGGAAGTTACGGGTACAGCTGAAATTAGAGAGTTATTCAAAATTTCAAAAGTGGGTACGATTGCAGGATGTATGGTTATTGATGGAAAAATCTTCCGTAATTCTAGAATCCGCTTAATCCGCGAGGGGGTTGTTATCTATACAGGTGAACTTACTGCGCTTAAACGTTTCAAAGATGACGTCAAAGAAGTATCGAAAGGGTATGATTGTGGTATCCAAATCAAGAACTACAACGATATCAAAGAATACGATACAATTGAGGCATTCCAAGAAGTAGAAGTAAAGAAAAAACTGAAGTAATAAAAAGTTATTTATCAGACAAAAAGGGAGAAATTATTCAATTTCTCCCTTTTTTTATGACAAAATGACGGTGTTTTTGATTTGGCGCGTCATTTGCTATATCTTTTGTGAACATTAATTGTTATATCTATGATGATATGGATTTTTATGATTGCCATGATGGGTGCCAGTTGGTATGTGGGTAATCGTTTGCAAGTAAAATTTAAGAAGTATTCAGAGGTTCATTTACAAAATGGGATGAGTGGTGCTGAAATTGCACAGAAGATGCTTTTTGACCACGGTATCCGCGATGTACGCGTGATTTCAACACCAGGTAGATTAACGGATCATTATAATCCAGTAGATAAAACGGTAAACTTAAGTGAAGCCGTGTATAATCAGCGTAATGCAGCAGCAGCAGCAGTAGCTGCCCATGAGGTTGGACACGCTGTACAACATGCACAAGCGTATTCTTGGTTGACCATGCGTTCAAAAATGGTTCCTGTATTGGAAATCTCCTCTCGTTTTATGCCATTTGTTTTAATTGGAGGGGTGTTGATGTTGAAAACATTTCCACAGTTATTGTTATTGGGAATTGTGCTTTTCGCGTTGACTACCATCTTTTCTTTTGTAACACTACCCGTTGAATACGATGCGAGTAATCGAGCATTAAAATGGTTGGAAGCAAAGAATATTGTGACGCCACAAGAATTAGTAGGATCTAAAGATGCCTTAAAATGGGCGGCAAGAACCTATGTGGTAGCCGCACTTTCCTCTTTGGGTACTTTGCTATACTATGTCATGATTTACATGAACAGACGATAAGTAATAGATGTTTTTATTATATTTTAATTGTTTAGAAAAGGATTTCAATTGCTGAAATCCTTTTTTTATTCTATCTCGATGAGTAGAGGAATGTGATCGGATATCTTATTTGCTTCTTTGATGGACTCAAAATCTTCAAAGAACAAAATAGCTTTCGCTGATTTGACTTTAAATAACGTTTGTTGTAAGAATACATTGTCATATTCACTAGCCAAGCAATCTCCATTGATACACTTTTGTCGCAATGAGGTTTTTTGATTGGTAAAAGCGGGCGTATAGCCTTGTTTTTTCAAGGGATTGAAAACTGAATTTGATTCAGGTGTATTGAAATCTCCGAGAAAAATAAGGTTTTTATTTTCATACTGTGTAGGAAAGAATTTCAAATATTTGATTTCTTTTTCCGGTTGATGTTTCTTGGGTAAAGCATGTAAACTAACCAAGGTGAATTGAAAGTCTTTGTATTGAAAAGTGGCCATATAAGGCTCTCGTTCAATTTCTTCTTGATACGTTGGCTCTAAAAAGGCCTTTGTTTTCAGTTTTAAATGCTTTGATTTCCATAAGTATGCATAACGCTCCGAACGATAGGGGGAACTAAGGGTTGGATCGCTGAGAGCGTATTCCCATTTACTTCCACTTTTTCGGTTGAGTTCTTCATGCAGAGCTAAAATTGTTTGCGCACCACTTGGGTTTGTGACTACCTCCTGAATGGCAACTACGTCAGCTTGCTTTATAATTTTGGCAATATAACTGATGTTTTCCTCTGATTTACTACTTCCTACATTTTTTAAATTCCAAGTCATGATTTTTACTTGAGAAAAGAGCATAAGAGGTGTTATCCACAAAAGGAAAACCAAGGTGGTTTTAAATAAGCGAGGCATGTTAATTACTTTAGATTAGGCGTATTATTGTTTAATAATTCATGTGATTTGTAAAAAATGAAGTATTTTTACTGCTTGAATTTTTTATTTAGAAAACGGGGCAAAACTAAGTAAAATCCCCTTAAAAGACTAAAGTTATCATCGTGAAAATATTTTCTTCCATTGGCGAATTTAAGACAGATAAAAAAGTTGTTGCAACCCTAGGAACTTTTGATGGTGTTCATATTGGACATCAGATGATTATAAAAAAGTTAGTGGATGCTGCCAAAGAGTTAGATGCTGAGAGTTTGGTGTTGACCTTCTTTCCACATCCTCGTATGGTATTGAAGCAAGATCACGGAATCCGTTTGCTAAATACACTGGAAGAGAAACAAGAATTATTGGCTAATTTAGGATTGGATAACCTTGTTGTGCAAAAGTTCGATTTGGATTTTGCCAATCTAACCGCGGAAGAATTTGTCAAGCAAGTCTTAGTTGAGACCTTTAATATTTCCAAAATTATCATTGGTTATGATCACCGTTTTGGAAAAAACAGAACGGCTGATATTCACGACTTGAAGCGTTTTGGTGCATTTTATGGATTTGAAGTAGAAGAAATATCCGCACAAGAAATTGACCATGTGTCCATTAGTTCTACTAAAATTAGAACCGCTTTGGAGGCTGGAAATATAGCCTTAGCGAATGAATTTTTAGGGCATGATTATCACTTTTCAGGACAAGTAATTCACGGTAAAAAATTGGGGCGTACGTTGGGTTTTCCAACAGCAAATTTTGAAATTTCGGAATCTTATAAAATGATACCCCAAAATGGAATTTACGTCGTAGAATCTGAAATAGAGGGGGTGCTAGTTAAAGGAATGATGAGTATTGGGGTGAATCCGACATTTGTTAATCATCCCCATACAATAGAAGTAAATTTTCTAGATTGGTCCGGTGATTTATATAATAAAACGTTAAAAGTTCGTATCTTGGATCGCATTAGAGATGAACTAAAATTTAACTCGCTTGAGGAGCTTGTGGATCAATTAAAGATGGACGAACAAGCGACGAGAGCTTATTTTAATCGCCATGTGGAAAAAAGCCCTGCAACCCGTAGATAATGCACCTTTAATTATATTTCGAATATTTTTCGGATTTTTATTCGCCTGTGAGTCCTTTGGCGCTATTGCCACAGGATGGGTAAGATTAAATCTCGTAGACGTAAAGTTTACTTTTTCCCATATTTATATGGACTTTTTGCAAGTTCTTGTCGGGCCACAGATGTATGTGTATTTCTTTGTAATGGGATTGGTTTCTTTGGCGGTGATGTTGGGTTATCGCTATAAATGGTCGATGCCTTTGTTGACACTACTTTGGGCAGGTGCTTATTTTTTGCAAAAAACATCGTATAACAACCACTATTATCTCTTGATGATTATTTGTGTTTATATGTGTTTTTTACCTGCAGCTTCTTATAAATCTTTAGATGTAAAAGCCAATCGCGTCAAAGAAGAATTATCCATGCCCCTTTATTTTAATTGGATTTTTATCTTTCAAGTGAGCGTCTTGTATTTTTATGGAACGATTGCTAAATTTTATCCAGATTGGTTGGATGGAACATTTACGGAACTCATGTATCAATCTGCCAATATTCCGGATTTTTTTAAAACGCTTTTTACACAAAAAGAGTTTTATCTCATCATTGCTTATTTAGGGATTATATTCGATGGATTGATTGTTCCTGCGCTGTTGTGGAAACGCACGCGAACTTTAGCGTTAATCGCTTCTTTTGTTTTTCACCTTTTCAATTCCGCAACGTTGCACATCGGAATCTTCCCGTATTTTGCTTTGACATTCGCAATCTTCTTTTATCCTTCTGATCAGATTCGACGCGTTTTCTTGAAGAAGAAACCTGCGGTTGAACGAAAGGAAAATTTTGCAACTCCTCAATTGAGTAAACCTGTTTTGGGATTCTTAACTGTATTTATGTTTTTGCAATTTGCTTTGCCTTTAAGACAACATCTTGTTGAAGGTGATATCTTGTGGACAGATGAAGCTCATCGTTTAAGCTGGCGCATGATGCTGCGTTCTAGAGGAGGATATACTACGTTTATCGTTGAAGATAAAAAGACGGGACAACGCAGCTTCTATAATACAGAAGGTGTTTTAAGTGATAAACAAGAGGCTAGACTGAATGTGTCAGATATGATTTGGCAAATGGCTCAATATATCAAGAAAGAATATGCTACTAAAGGTATGGATGTGGCAGTATACGCGGATAGTTGGGTATCTATCAATGGACGTGAATACAGTCGCTATATTGATGAGAAAGTCGATTTAGCTAGTGTTCCGTGGAATTACTTTTCACATAGCCCTTGGATTTTGGATAAACCTTTTTAAGGAGAGAGGAGAGAGGAAAGAGGAGAGAGGAAAGAGGAGTGAAAGCCTGTAGTGGCAAATGGTAATTTGCCAATTATAACCGACAACGCCCGTATAACTGATAACCTTTAGATTTGCTTTTTCGTTTTTTCGCAAGTTGCTTTTTCGCCAGATTATCGATTAAAGAATATATGTACCCTTAAATCAGGAAATTACCCGATAACCCATAACTGATAACCCATAACCGATAATCCGATAAAAAAAGCCTCAAGATTGAGGCTTTTTATATTTTTCTAGATGGAATTCCCCATCAAAATGACCATAAGTAAAATAATTGATCCAATCTCCGAGATTGATGTATTTTGACTGCTGATTTAAATCAATCACCATGGGTAGATGACGATGTCCAAAAACAAAATAGTCATAATGTTGTTGTTCTAATTTTCGCTTGGCGTAGAGGACTAACCATTCGTTTTCCTCTCCTAGAAAACGCACATCTTCGTCTCCGGAGATTAATTTGTTTTTTACCGATAGGTACTGTCCTAAACGCATGCCAATATCAGGGTGTAGCCAATTGAATAACCACTTGGAAAATTTGTTGGTAAATACTTTTTTCATGCGTTTATAACCTAAATCTCCAGGGCCTAAACCATCGCCATGGCCAATGAAAAATTGCTTTCCATTGATGGTGAACACTTGTGGTTTATGAAAAACAGGGATGCCTAATTCCGTTTGAAAGTAGTCATTCATCCATAAATCGTGATTGCCAACAAAAAAGAAAATGGGTATTCCTTTGTCTTTCAGTTGAGCCAGTTTTCCGAGTATGCGAACAAAACCTTTGGGCACAACAGTTTTGTATTCAAACCAGAAGTCGAAAAGATCTCCTAAGATGAATAAAGCTCCCATGTCTTCTTCTTTCTCGTTTAGCCATGCTAAAAAAAGCTGCTCTCGTGGTAAACTTTTTTCGCGTGTTGGCGCTCCAAAATGTTGATCAGAAGCAAAGTACACTCCTTTTGTTGTATCAATTGTAAAATTCACTAGGGTCTATAGATTATCAGATTGGTACCATTCTGCATAAGACGAATCAGTCTCTTGTAAGCGCAGTGAATACAAAGCAAGGTTTTCAGGTAAACGACTTTTGATTTTAGTTGCAAAATCAATCACCATATTTTCACTCGTCGGTTGATAGTCCACTAAAATCACGTGATGTCCACGGTCTTTCAATTCTTGTGCTAATTCAACGTGGGGTGTATTTTTATTAAAGACAGTAGCGTGATCAAAAAGATCTACAATCTCTTCTTTTACTATTTTTTTTAGATCACTGAAATCAATTACCATCCCAAATTTTACATGTGATGAATCGGTAATGGGTGTACCAATTACTGTAACAGCTAGTTTATAGCTGTGTCCGTGTACATTGCGACACTTACCGTCATATCCATATAATGCATGACCTGTTTCGAACGTAAATTGTTTTGTAATTCTAATTTTAGACATAACCAAAAATTTTGACAAAGGTAGTAAAAAATCTAGTAGACTTGTCCCTTCTTTAACGCGGTTTTGGTTTGTACGCGGTTTTTAGAATAAGCGATACTGAAGTTGGAACTTAACCATTGGGTAATATTTGAACCAATTGATATAGGTATCTACTTCTTCAAAGTTGTTGGCTCTGTTTAGGGTATTGCTAACTTCAACGTCGTTTTGCTTCAGTGAATATTCCCCGGCGTATAATAGACCGAGTTCAAATTTGAGTCCGAAACGCCTCTTGGGTATTGCTCGACCTAGACCTAAACCGATATAGGGTTTAAGGGTATTGCCCAGGGTTAATGTCGCATCCAAACGACCGTTGGTAATGTCTATCTTTTGACCATTAAACTCAAGTTCTGGCCAATCATATGGCGGTTGAAGTTGTGCAGGAGTTCCGTCGCGATTGACAATTATTCCATTGGAGGTGAGCTTTGTTTTTCCGAAATAAAATCCTCCACTAATATAGAGAATTCCCCCTTTAAAAGGGTAATAGTCCAAGACGAGACTTCCGTGTACATTGTTCATCTTAGCTTTCATCTCATAGGCGACATGTTGTCCGAAGGCTTTTTGTAAAGCACCATAGGGATCATCTAAATTGAAGCGATGTGTTAGGGTGCTGTAACTATACGTATTAAACCCTCCTTTGATGAAAAAATGAGCAGATAAGGGGGTGGCAACTTCCAGATTGAAACCTAAGGTTGTGATTCCCGTAGCAACACTTACATGTTTAAAAGGGCTAGCTTCATCTTGTGCAGAGAGTGGTTGTGCGAGAAGCATACAAAATATTAGAAAGAGGTAGATGCGACAGATGGACAGGAATCGTTTCACTTGCATTTTTCTTTTAAAGATAGCTAAAAGAAAAACACGATTTCAAGAGAAATCGTGTTTATTTTACCGGTGTAATTATTTATTTTTAAAAGCATTCAAGGCTTGAATAGTAAAGTCTGAAAGAACTAAACGTCCTGAGATTTCAGCTCGGTCTGTTAATAATTCATCCCAATTTGACGTTCCTTCCCAAAAGATTTGCTTCATTTCTATCAACGCTTCTGGATTGTAGGTACTTACTCGTTTGGCAAAGGTGTTTAGTTCTAAGTCCAATCGCTCGACAGACTCATATACTTCATCGTATAATCCGTGTTGCTGTGCCCATGATGCTGTTTTCCATTCATGCGCAGCTAAGGACATGGAAGTAAATGCAGTTTTTCCTATTTTTCGTGATACGGCTGGTTCTATGACAAATGGGCCAATTCCAATAGCTAATTCCGATAATTTGATTGCTGCTTTTTCAGTAGCAAAGCAGTAATCACAAGAAGCCGCTAATCCAACACCTCCACCTACAGTTTTTCCGTGAATACGTCCGATGAAGATTTTCGAACTTTTGCGCATGGCATTGATTACATTGGCAAAACCCGAGAAGAATTTTTTTCCTGTGGCTTTGTCTTGAACGGCCAGTAATTCATCAAAAGAAGCTCCGGCACAAAAAGCACCTGTTCCTTCACTTTGTAAAATTATTGTTGTTACCTCTGGTTTTGTGTTTAATTGGGTAATGGCTGTAGTTAATTCTTCCAACAAAGAACTTGGAAAAGAATTACTGGCAGCACTATAAAAGGTAATTGTTGCAATTTGATTTGTTATTGCTGTTTTTATATAGGCATTTGGTTCCATACGAATAGTCTTTTGTCAAATGTATGAAATCTTGAGAAAGCAGTAAAATGTTTGTTGGGTTTGAATAAGCAGAAAAAACAGAGAACCGATTAAGAAAAAATTCACATAATGAGAACTTGCAATTTAAGATTAAATTTAACTTATTTAACATTTGATTTTTAGGAAAAAAGAACGGCAAAACTTTTTTGCATAAATGGGGATAAAATCTGTGTTTTTTTGGTTAGATGTCTGCTTTTTAAAAAAAAGTCAATTGCTTGTATAAATAAGTGCTGAGGGAGTTTTTTAAAAGTTAAAAATACACTATATTGCGCGCCATTTTATTCCTGTAATTTATGTCTGTAAACAGGGAAAAAAGACGTATTCTATTCTTGGTAATGTCTTTTTAGCACTACTTCAAAAAGTGCGATTTTTTGACTCTCCTTAAAATAATTAACGTAAAATCATTTAATGGTTGTTAATTAACTTTTTATCCATTTTTTTATTTCAATATTAACTTTATTTAGAGGTAATCTCATTTTTATTTCCAGAATTAGATGAGAATATGTTATTTTTTTAAGTTGATGTATTGTGAATAATATTCTATAAATAGTTTATTATTTGCATATAATTATTTATTTTTGTGTTGATTTTATACAATAACGCATAAAATCATGAAGATATATTTATACCTTTTACTTCTAAAATAGAGGAAAAGCTAAAGAAAGGAGTAAAAAAAATAAGTATTTATAAGAATAAAGAACATTTCAGTGGTTTTCTAATAATTTGCTTGGGCTGAGTGAAAAAAGTGAAAATCCAGAAAAAAAAGCAGAAAAAAGAAAAAGAGCTATAAGAAGAAAAGAAATTGTATTTCTGTAGATATTTTAAGTGGGATGCTTGAAAACTACGCAGGATCGATCGAAAAAAAAACAAATAAAAAAAGGATAGATTTAAGTTGACTTGGGCTAAGTGAATTTAAATGTATTTGTAGCAAATGGAATGCTTACGCTGTACACGTACAGTGTAGCATTTCCGTATATTTTCTTGTTCCAATACACCGTTGTATTGGAACCCATCCTTTATATTTTTTTAGTAGATCTTCTATTTATGACACATATGCGTATCATGCATATTGTTGTTGTGCTATACATATACACCTTACACATTAAAATCAGATAATAATATGTTTAATAGACAACACATGGAAGAGAAAATTACTTTCTCCCTCTGGACGAGGGTGTTAATTTTTCTGGTACTTCTAGTACCATTGGTCCAAGGATATGGACAAACGAAGGTTTCGGCAACTGAACAAACTAACGGTCTTCGAGAAGCTGGGCAGTTTATAATAGGTACTTTAGAGTATAGGGATAAGACGACAAGCACTATTGCTAGTGTAGAGAATGGACCGGCTGTAGTTGATGGAAATTCGAATACATATTCCAAACTAACGTCCAAAAGTGCAACACTTGTAGGAATTGGATCTACTGGGGAATCATGGATAAACATGAAGTTTCCAACTAATCTTACTGCAAATACAACATCTTTCGTAAAGATAGATAAACCTATTAATACTGGATTACAAGTTAATTTGATTGGTTTAGTAGGTGGTCTGACTGGACTTTTTGAAAGCAATATGATTATTGTTGAAGCCTCTTTAAATGGGAATAAAATTGATTCTAACAACGTAAAAGTCAATCTTGTAGAGAGTAAAGATGGAGGAATGTATGTAGCTGTATCTTCGATAGAATCGTATAATTCAATTACGATTCGTTTAAGAAGTGCAACTCCTGCTTTGGGTATTCAATTAGGTGCTGGATTAGAGATGAAAGTGTATGAAGCTTTTTATTACACTGGAGATGCTTCTTGTGGGAGACCTCTAGTTACAGGTGTTGAAGCAGTAGGATTAAATGTGAATTTACTTGGCGGTTTGTTTGATACAGTCGGTACAGGTCAATACGGTAAATCCATTGATACAGACGAAAATTCTTCTTCTGTTTTGAAGGCGGGCAATATCCTAAATGTAAATGTAGGGAGTTATGTCTCTCAATATTTTTATTTCACAAATAAATCAAAAGAAAATGCAACTTTCAATATTAAATTGGGAAGGGGCTCTGGAATTTTAGATTTGTCTCTTCTATCTGGTCTAGAAATTAGAGCCTATGAAGGAAATAAAGTGGTTTATGTTCGAGGATTAAGAGGAGGTTTGTTAAATGGAATAAATATTCTACAATTATTGCAGAATAATCCCGTTGCAAACTTGACTTTTGCGCCTGGTAAAGCTTTTGATAAAGTAGAGATTCGTTTGAACACGGGGGTAAATGTTGGATTAGCAACTGGAGGATTAGATATTTATGATGTACAACGCTATGACAATACCGTTTGTATCAATCCAAATTTTACGGTTCCAACACCTACACAAGTGCCATTTGAAACGGCTAGTTGTGCAACTACTTTAAAAGAATTTAGCAATGTTGATTTTGCAACGGATGCCGTAGATAACAACAATGAAACCTATGCTACTTTATATGCGAAAGCAAGCCAAATTATAGTTGGAGAAGCAACTTCAGGGATGATCCACTTGGCTTATCCACAAGAAGTTTCAGCCAATACAACTTCCTATATCCGCATTGATATGGAAGAGGAGGTGATAAGTAAACTTGTGGGAGGTACTCTAGGTACGTTACTTGAAGACGCAGCAGGATTGTTATTAGGAAGTCACCATTTTGATGTAGAGGTATATAATAATACAAGCTCGACACCAATCTTAAAGGGCAATAGTAATGTAGGTTTCCGCACTACAGATGGAAAAATGACAATCGTACAAGATAAAATCGGTCGATATTATCTTGCCGTTACTCCAGATCAACCTTATAAAAGTATTAAGATTACCAATAGCATAAGTGGTGTTCTTGCTGCCGATGCTATTCGTACCTTGAAGGTGTATAATATGTGTCGTGAAATCGGAACAGATCCGTGTTTTGCCCCGCAATTTACTTCTTTTACCCAGACAGGTATATCGGCTAGTATAACTAATTTTAGCCAAGCAGGAGTGAAAAATCCGTATTATGCGATTAGTGGTAACTCCTCTGAATACGCTGAAATTAACAATGGATTACTAGCTGTAGGAGCAACGGTACGTCAATTGATTTATTTCAATAAACCTTCTCAATCTGGAGATCAACTAAAAGTGCGTTTACAAGCAAATTCGCCGAGTTTATTATCTTTAGAATTATTAGGTGGATATAAAATAGTAACCTTTTTAGGTAATACACAAAGAGAATCCTTCACCCTTCAACAAGGGCTGATTAACAACCTCAATTTGTTGAATTTATTCAAATCAGGAGGGATTCAAACTTTTACATATGCAACAACTTTGCCGTTTGACCGCGTTGAAGTTCAAGTGCAATCCGTTGTAGGGGTAAATTTAGCAACACCAACCATTCGTTTATATGACGTGAAACGCGTCGGAGCAACTTGTCCTGAAACAAGTACGGTTTCTCCTTTTACTGCACCAGTTTGTGCAACTCAATTATTGAGCGCAAGTAATGCCAATGATCTCAATAACCTATTTGATGATAACTTCGATTCTTATGCAACCTTGCAATCAGGATCAGGTATTTTATTGGGAATAGGTGAGGAGGAAGGTTTTGTTGAATTGGGATACACCGCTACAGTACCTGCTCATACGACTTCTTATGTTCGCATTGATTTTGAAGGATCTTTGCTGAAACAATTAGTAGGAGGAAGTTTAGGGAATTTGGTTACAGGATTGTTAGATGGTCTTTTATTGGGGAATCACTATTTTAAAGTGACAGTAAAAGACGCCAGCGGGAATCCGATTCTAGAGAAAGGAAGTCAAGCCTTAACTTCTTCTTATAGTGATGGAAAAATAAGAGTCGTAATGGATAAATTAGGACGTACTTATTTAGCTATTACACCAACACAAGCGTATAAATCCGTACGCATTACTGATGTTTCTAAATCAATTATTGGGGCAACCGCTGCGCCGAATACAATGAATGTATATGGCATGTGTTATGAAACTTCAACAGAAGCTTGTGTTGCTCCTTTTGTGACTTCTTACGAATATGAGGGAATTAGTTTGGATGTAACGGATTTAAGCAATGGAGGAGTGACTTATCCAGAACGAGCGATTGATGATAATTCTACACATGGTTCACAAATGAGTTTGGGAACTATTAATGTTGGAGGAAGTGTAAAACAATGGTTTTACTTTAACTCGCTTTCCGAAGTGGATGATGTTGCCAATATCCGATTGAAAACGGGTACAGGCGCTATTACTGTTCCTTTGTTGGAAAAATTAGAAATTAAAGCCTACAAAGGAGATACGTTTGTAGATCAATTGGATTGGAATAATGGTCTAATAGAAGGAACTGAGATTGCAGGTTTATTAAGTTCGGCATCTCTAGTTGATATTCCATTTAAACCCAATGGTCAATATGATCGCATTAGCATTGGATTAAAAAGTTTGGCTAATGTTGGCGTGCTTTCAGCTCTTGAAATTTATAAAGTTGAAAGACTTTGTAGCCCATTTGGATCGAATCAAAACTTAGTATCGTGGAAATCATACAAAGTAAATGGTTCTGCTTCTACTAATACTGTATCAGGAGGTGAGAAAATCGAATATACGATTCACGTGAAAAATGTTGGTGCAACGACGATTAATAACTTTACAGTTTCAGATAGATTACCTATTGGTACTTCCTTCTATTCTGTGTTGCAAGGAAGATTGTCTGAGGATGGTCAATCGGTACTCTACGATTTCTCCGGTACGATGACACCAGGGAATGAGCAAAGATTTGTTTTCACCGTGGATGTGAATCCTACATTAGAGGGAATATTGCAAATCAAGAATACCGCTTTTACCAAAGAAGCGGGAAGCATTATTTCATATCCTTCTTACCCACCAGTGGATAATACCAATCCGATAACACCAGATTTAACAAAGAACCCTGGAACGATCATCGGAGTAGTGCACAGTACGGCATTACCTAAGGCGATTATCACTTCAGATCAAGCGAATGCGGTATGTCCAGATACAGAGTTTACTTTAGATTCGAATAAAGGTCCTGCTGAGGCAGATGCATACCAATGGTATGTTGATGGAGAGGCGATTGATGCGACAATGGCCGGGTCGACGAATCCAAATTACGGAAAGGAAAAAACACTAACAACTAATTATCCAGGTAGTTATACGGTTATTTATACTAAAGGAGCTGAAGTTTCAGTTGAATCAGATCCTTTTGTCGTGACTCAAAGTCCTGCACCAGTTATTGAATTTTCATCGAGTCAACGTATTAATGTAACCATTCCAAGAGATCAAAATGCAGTAACGGTAACCTTGCCAACAGCTACTGTTGTGGGAGGAAATGGAACTATAAAATGGTATAATCATAATGCTGTAGAATTTGCTGGTACATCAATAGAATTTACGACACCTGGGGTTTATACCTTAACTGTAGTGGCAACTTCGGCTAATGGATGCGAATCCTATGAAAATGTAATGATTACCGTTTATGATGATAGCTTATGTCCACCAACGATAGAAAGAGTGTATGCAACAGGTTCATCAAGCTGGGGGTCAATCATTACAGGAGGTGTTAGTGGTACAGATAATACCATCGATGGCGATCCAACAACCTATTCTACGTTAACAACGGGTATTGGACTTTTAGGTATTGGTACCGTATGGCAAAACGTTTACTTCGAAGAAGAAGTTGCTGCAGGTACTCCTGTAACGATTAAGCTAGGAAAACAATACAGTGGATTGATGTTAGCTGGGGGTATTTCAGTTGTAGGATTAGATGCTGATGGCAATACCATTGGAACGTTAAAGTCCGTTCAAGGTGGTTTATTAGATTTATTGGCAGCGGATAATGTGGTTGAATTTACTTTCGTTCCTTCGGATAAAAATGGGCCTAAGCAGTATAAAGGGGTTCGTATTTCTCAAGGATCTTTATTGAGTGTTGCTCAATTGGCTAAAGTATATCACGTATACTATACGAAAAATGTTAGTGCATTTTCACCAGCATATTGTGAACCTGTTTCAGATAATGTACATCCAGCAGTATTAGATGTATTACACGGAGTACAAGATTTAGGTTTAGGAGTAGCAAGTGCAACAGCGTCTGTTTCTAATCCATGGAATGCAGTGGACGGAAATCTGAATACCTATGCTACAATAGCGAGAGGAGTTGCTGTATTGAATGCAGCGAGTTTAACCGTAGTCTTCAAACAACAAGTCATGCCTGGAGATAAATTGCATATTATAACTGAGGTTCCTGGAAATCCTATTTTGAGTTTGGAATTAATTAAAGGATATACAATCCAACGTTATTTAGGAGACCAAAAAGTAGGAGAAGAAATTGATGGAACAGATGGTGTTCAAATTCTAGATCTAAAACTACTTGGATTGGGATACAGCAATAAATACAAAATGATTATCAAAGAAATCGATCAACCTTTCGACCGCGTTAAAATTTCTTATGGAAGCGTTGTAGGAGTACTTGGAAACTTTACTAAAATATTTGAAGTAACAGTGGCTCCGCGTATTGACGTTGGAATTGATATTGAAGAGGAATATTTAGATGTATGTCAAGGAGGTATTCTGACGATTAATGCGGAGGATAATTGTTCTACATATGAAGTTTATACCGAAGAAACAGGTGGCACACCTGTACCAACAGAAGGGTTAAATAACTTCAAATTACCTTATCATTTACCGGAATATCAGGATGAATTGCCAGAAGGTGCTGGTTTTGGTCCAAAATACAGTGTTGTTTATGTACAAACGTATAGAAATGGCTGTGTTATAGGTAGAAGATTACCTATCCGTATAATATTGAAAAACTGTTCAGTCAAATCAAACTTGAACGTTACACAAAAAATTAAATAAGATATACTAGAGAATTAATAAATATAATACTATGAAAAAAATCACACTATTAGCGGCAGTATTAGGAGCATCGTATTTTGCAAATGCTCAGGTTGGTATAGGAACTCCAACCCCTATTACATCAACACAATTAGATGTTACAGCTACAGATAAAGGTATTTTAATTCCTCGCGTTGCTTTAAAAGCAATAGATGTATTTAATCCTATCGAAGGCGTACAAACAGAGAGTTTGTTAGTATATAATATTAGCAATGCTACTATTCCAACAGGATTCTACTATTGGGTAGATTCCAAATGGAATAGAATCATTGGAAAAGCAGAGTTAGATCAAGTCATTGAAAATTTAGGTGATAATATTACCAATCTTGAAGCAGATGTGAAGAATATACAAGCGGTAATCAACTACATCTTGCCTTCAAATCCATCAAATGATGCGACAACACCAGAAACGCATACAACGGTAGTGTATAAAAACGGAAATTTTTATACAGTAACTTACGATGCCACAACGCAAACGTACACAACGCAACAAATCAATTTTGAGGATTTGGTGAATGGTTTTGAAACGAAAACATTCATGAAAGAGGTATTGAATGCAGAGGGTAAAGTAATTGGAATGATTTACTTTTCAGAGCAAACGATTATTGACTGGTTAGCAGCGGATTCAGCAAATACAATTGCAAATATCCCAAATAATGCACCTGGAGCAATGCCAATTAAAGTGAAGGATATTGTGGTAAATAATATTCAGGAGATCTTAGAATCGCCAACGAATATCACCATTACTACAGTAGAAGGGGATAAAACGTTTACAACAGTAGAAGAATATTTACAATATGTTACGCAATTCTCTAATGGCAATGTAATTTATAGAGAAATTGACGATCCAGCGAATGCAGGTCAGAAGATTTGGGTATTCCAATATTGGGACGAAGCAACCAATACGTATAAAACCATTGACATCCAAGGTTTAGTAGAAGCTGCTGAAACGAATACAACGATTGTTAGCTACAACAACAAACAATACTATTTATCTGAAGCGTATATCAAAGCAGGAGGAGAGACAAATCCAGCAAATTGGACAAGCGTTCCAGCGGGTGCGATTCACGTAGATGTAGTAGGTGGTGTAATCAACAATATCCAAGAGATCTTAGAATCGCCAACGAATATCACCATTACTACAGTAGAAGGGGATAAAACGTTTACAACAGTAGAAGAATATTTACAATATGTTACGCAATTCTCTAATGGCAATGTAATTTATAGAGAAATTGACGATCCAGCGAATGCAGGTCAGAAGATTTGGGTATTCCAATATTGGGATGAAGCAACCAATACGTACAAAACCATTGACATCCAAGGTTTAGTAGAGGCTGCTGAAACCAATACAACGATTGTTAGCTACAACAACAAACAATACTACTTATCTGAAGCGTATATCAAAGCAGGAGGAGAGACAAATCCAGCAAATTGGACAAGCGTTCCAGCGGGTGCGATTCACGTAGATGTAGTAGGTGGTGTAATCAACAATATCCAAGAGATCTTAGAATCACCAACGAATATCACCATCACAACGGCTGAGGGAGATAAAACGTTTACAACGGTTGAAGCGTACTTACAGTACATTTCACAGTATTCAAATGGCAACGTAATCTATAGAGAAATTGACGATCCAGCGAATGCAGGTCAGAAGATTTGGGTATTCCAATATTGGGATGAAGCAACCAATACGTACAAAACCATTGACATCCAAGGTTTAGTAGAGGCTGCTGAAACCAATACAACGATTGTTAGCTACAACAACAAACAATACTACTTATCTGAAGCGTATATCAAAGCAGGAGGAGAGACAAATCCAGCAAATTGGACAAGCGTTCCAGCGGGTGCGATTCACGTAGATGTAGTAGGTGGTGTAATCAACAATATCCAAGAGATCTTAGAATCGCCAACGAATATCACCATTACTACAGTAGAAGGGGATAAAACGTTTACAACAGTAGAAGAATATTTACAATATGTTACGCAATTCTCTAATGGCAATGTAATTTATAGAGAAATTGACGATCCAGCGAATGCAGGTCAGAAGATTTGGGTATTCCAATATTGGGACGAAGCAACCAATACGTATAAAACCATTGACATCCAAGGTTTAGTAGAAGCTGCTGAAACGAATACAACGATTGTTAGCTACAACAACAAACAATACTATTTATCTGAAGCGTATATCAAAGCAGGAGGAGAGACAAATCCAGCAAATTGGACAAGCGTTCCAGCGGGTGCGATTCACGTAGATGTAGTAGGTGGTGTAATCAACAATATCCAAGAGATCTTAGAATCACCAACGAATATCACCATCACAACGACTGAGGGAGATAAAACGTTTACAACAGTTGAAGCGTATTTACAGTACATTTCTCAATTCTCTAATGGCAATGTGATTTATACACAAATTGACGATCCAGCAAATGCGGGTCAAAAGATTTGGGTATTCCAATATTGGGACGAAGCAACCAACTCATATGAAACGATTAACCTAAGAGATTTAGTTGCTGGAGCAGAAACGAAAACGCAAATTAAACGTACTGAGGTTCTAGCGGATGGTACATTACCTGCTTTTGGAGACGTGCGTACAGCACCAGTAGCAGGCAATGTGAAAAAAGGTGAAATCTTTTATGAGTATAATGCGGAGGGAGATCAAAAAGATTACATCAATATGACGGAAGATATCTTAAACTCAATCAACAACAATGAAGAGATTAAGAATGCAATCACGAATGTACTAAACCAAGGAGGTAACGTGTATTTTGGAGATCACGATAATGATATCGATACACCATCTGTATTCTATCAAGTGATTACTCATACAAATGGTACAAAAGAGAACAAAGAAATTGAATTGCCTGCTTCTTTCTTAGTCAACTTGATTAACAAGTACAAAGATATTGTGAAGCAGACTTTAGGTGATCATATCACGAACGAAGGAGATACTGTATTTACAGGAAATGTTTATAACGGATATAAAGTGTATTTAGGTAAAGGTGCAACAACGATTTCATTGTATTCTGCAGTTGCAACTCCTGTGGCACTAAACTTAGTTGGTGATAAACAAATCAGACAAGTATTAGCAATCAAACTTCTTAATACAGCAGGACAGGTAGTTACGTCTAATACTACAGATGTTGTCGTTGTAGGTGGAACAGAAATTAAATTTAATATTGGTGTGGGGAACCAATATACGATGTTACCAGTAGGTAGTTATGAAGTCGTAGTTGAATATACTTCAAATGAAGCGGTTCAACCCTAATTTAAATTAATCAATAGCAAAATGATGGGGATTTTATTGTCGTAAATAAACCCCATCATTTTAAACTTAAACAAAACAATAAGATGAAAAAGATATATTTAGGATTCGTATTTTCAGTATTGAGCACCGTTGCATTTGCTCAAACTAAAGTAGGTGGTACACCATCAATTAACGCTAACGCAATGCTTGAGGTTGAAGCATCAGATAAAGGATTGTTGTTGCCGAGATTAGAGTTGGTGGAAACAACGGATGCTGCACCGCTGAATGCACATGTTGCAGGGATGACGGTTTACAATACAAAAAGACAAAATGACGTTGTGCCGGGGTTTTACTATAATGACGGAACGAAATGGCAACAAATGGTGACTTCAGATAATAAAGCAGTGAAATTTTTCTATATGCCTTCTATTGTTTTTGATACTTCTGTTCCTGGAGATAAGAATAAAGATTTGTACCAAGAATACGTGAATCAATTCACCCTAACAGGTAATACGGCAAGTAGTTTAGGTGCGCCTGCTGTTATTCCACATTTTCCTGAGGCGACAGATTTATATTATTATGTAACCGATTATGACAATACCGTATTTTCGGATATTGTAATTGCAGCAGACGGTAAAATGACTTATAAAGTTATTGGTGCAGGTAGTCCATACTCTGTGATGAATATTGTATTCGTTGTTAAAGAATAGGGGAAGATGAGGATAAACCACAAAATCTTGCTTGGCACTTTGGCTTTGACAGGAGGTTTAGCGTTTGGACAAACCGTTAATTATGGAGGTTTGTACATTATGCCCAATACAGAGATGGCAACGTTATTCTCCATGGAAAACAAGAAAGATGCCATGGTATTCAACAACGGGACGTTGTATGTTTACCAAAATTTGACCAATGACGGAATATTTGACTTTAGAGAGGAAGGAAAGCTGAAAAATTCAGGTAAAACCATTTTTACTGCAAATAAACAACAGACCATTGGTGGAAGTGAATGGATTCGTTTCAATAACCTTGAATTTAATAATTCAACAGTTGAAAGTGCATTTTATCTCAACAATGGAATTTCGGCTAAAGGAGAGGTTGATTTTTTAGATGGAATTGTAACTTTTGAAGAAAAAAATGGTGCTTTTTCCTTTTTAAAAGGTGCTAAGGCGACCAATTCTACCGATCAAAGTCATGTGGATGGAACGGTTGATAAGGTAGGGAATGATGCTTTTACTTTTCCCATAGGAAATCAAGGGTATTATCGCCCTGCTCATATTACGGCACCAGAAAAGGAAACTGTTTATGCAGGAATGTATAAATATAAAGACAATGCCTTTTTTGCTGATAAGTCAAATATATCCGGTGTAATTAAAACGTTGAATACAGACGAATATTGGTATGTAGATAAAGCGAGTAAAAGCGAGAAAGCGACCAAAGATGAAAAGAACATCATCCTTGAATTGAGCTGGGACAATCGTACCACTTCTCCCCTTGTTCTAGAAAACCCAGAAAAGGATTTGCATATTGTCCGTTGGGACGAAGACAAGAAAATATGGGTGGATGAAGGAGGAATTGTTGATATGAGCTCCAATCGAATTACTACACCAACAACCGTAAAAGGGGTGGGGTACTTCACATTAGCCACAGTAAAAACCGATTGGTTATTAGAAGGAGATGTTGTAATCTACAATATTGTTACTGCTGATGGAGATGGGGTAAATGATTATTTCTTTATTGATAACATTCAAAAATTTCCAAACAATAGCGTTCAAATCTACAACAGATGGGGAGCTAAAGTTTTTGAAACGAAAAATTACGATTCAAATGGAAATGTGTTTGATGGTCATTCGAAAGGAAAAATGACTTTAAACGGAAGCGAAAAGCTGCCTTCGGGAACCTATTATTACGTGCTTGTTTATGAAGTAGTGAAAGACGGCGTATCCAGTACGATTAAGAAAGCAGGGTATTTACATTTAGAAACGAATTAATAGTAAGGATGAATTTTTTAAACAAACTCAAAAAAGTTGGAACAGCCTTAGTATTGATAAGTGCTGCTCAACATGGTTTTGCACAACAAGAACCACAGTTTGCACAATATATGTATAATACGCAAGTCTATAACCCTGCTTATGCAGGAACAAGAGAAGTATTAAGTGTATTTGGAAACTATAGAACACAATGGGTAGGATTAGATGGAGCTCCTAAAACTGCAAGTTTCGCTGTGACAACTCCAATCAGCGATTCCAATGTAGGATTGGGATTCTCTTTTGTCAATGAGAAAATCGGAATCATGGATGAAAACAACATCGCCATTGATTTCTCTTATAAAATAAAACTAAACTACCACTATCAATTGGCCTTTGGATTGAAAGCTTCTGCGGATATCTTGAATGTCGATTACGCAAAAGGACATCCTTTTGATCCGTCGGATATCAATATCCAAGAGAATATCTCCAATAAGTTTACACCTAATATTGGTGCAGGGGTATACCTTTATTCAGATCGATCCTATTTAGGACTGTCCGTGCCTAGCTTTTTAGAAACACACCGTTATGACGACAACGAAGTAACAACAATGAAACAACGCATGCAGTTGTATTTTATGGGAGGGTATGTATTTGATATCAATCGCGATGTGAAATTTAAACCAGCTTTCTTAATGAAGGCCGTACAAGGAGCTCCTGTACAGCTTGACTTAACAGCGAATTTCTTGTTCTTTGAGAAACTAACTGCTGGTGTTGCCTATCGTTGGGATGCTGCTGTTAGTGGATTGGTTGGATTCCAAATCAATGAAAGTTTATTCGTAGGGTATTCTTATGATGCGGATACATCCAAGTTAAGACATTACAACAAAGGATCACATGAGTTTTTCTTACGTGCTGATATTTTTAATCGATACACGAGAAAAACATCTCCGCGTTTCTTCTAACCTAAAGATGATAAATTATGCAAAAGAGATTAGTTAAATTACTAGTTTTATCTTCAATCGCGTTGACAACATCAATAGGATGGGCACAAGAAAGGCGAGAAAATAAAGCAGATCAAAAATTTGAGAAGTACGAGTATATCAATGCCATTGAAATTTATGAAAAAGCAGTTGAAAAGGGTTTTAAAAGCGTAAATACGCTGCAAAAACTAGGAGATGCTTACTATTTTAATGGAAAGCTAACAGAAGCGAATAAGTGGTATCAAGAACTGTTTCAATTCGCCAATGAGCATCAGGAATCTGTCGAATCAGAATACTATTATCGCTATGCACAAACACTGCGTGCGACCCAACAGTATGACGAAGCAGACGCTTATATGTCTAAGTTTACCGCTTTAGAACAAAGTGATTCTCGCGCTCAATTATTTGAGGCAAACAAAAATAATTATCGATCGGATATTGAGAAGCGTTCCAATCGCTACGAGGTAGAAGCTTTGGAATTAAACAGTGAGTATTCAGACTATGGCGCGGCTATTTTTAGAGATCAATTGATTTATACTTCTGCGAGAGCATCCAAGGAAGTGTCGGGAAATAAGGTGCACAAATGGACCAATGAGGCTTATACTAGTTTATATGCTTCTAAAATAAAAAATGACGGAACATTTGAAGAACCACATTTGTTTTTTAATGGAGATGGAAAAGACATCAATCAGTCAACGGCGGTATTTACCAAAGACGGAAAAACAATGTATTTTACCCAAAATGCCACGGCTACAAAAGATGAAATTCAACAGAATCGATTTAAAAATGCCTTATTGCAATTGTTTCAATCGACTTTACAAGAAGATGGAACTTGGAGCAAACCAGTTGCATTATCAATTAATGATCCCAAAGCGAATAACGCACACCCTGCGTTAACACCAGATGATAAATGGATGTATTTTGTTTCAGATCGCAGTGGGTCAATCGGACAAAGTGATTTATTCCGCGTAGCCATACAAGAGGATGGAAGCTTTGGAAAAGTAGAGAATGTAGGCAAGCAAATCAATACAGAAGGGCGCGAAACGTTTCCGTTTATTTCCAGTGATTTTATGCTGTACTTTTCAACAGATGGCAGACCAGGATTAGGGGGATTGGATATCTTCATGGCAAAAATAAATGTAGATGGCTCTTTTGGTACGGTGACCAATATTGGAGAACCGATGAATAGCCCTGCAGATGACTTTGGATACTATTTCGATCCCAAAACTAAAAAAGGTTTTGTCAGTTCCAATCGAACAGGAGGAACAGGAGGAGATGATATTTACTTTGTACAAGAGAAGAAAGAGATTAGCTGTAAACAAAGTATTGATGGTTGGGTATTCAATGCTTCTACAAGAGAATCTTTGGTAGGTGCTAAAATTACCTTATACGATGCAACGTATACCATCTTAGATAGTATTCACGCAGATGATCAAGGAAAGTTCAGATTGACCGACTTAGATTGTGGTAAAAAGTACCGTCTAAAAGCAGAAGCCCTTGGATTCCAAACGAGAGAAATCGCTCAAACGATGGGCTATGAGTTAAACGCAGTGGAACAAGTAGAAATCGGATTGGAACCAATTCAAGAAACCATTACAGCCGACGATGATTTATTTAAGAAATTGAAATTACAACCTATTTATTTTGATTTTGATAAAGCAAACATCCGCCCTGATGCAGCCGCTGAATTGGCAAAAGTAGTTGAGGTATTGAAGATGTATCCAACTATCAAGATAGATGTTCGTTCACATACAGATAGCCGTGGAAATGACGCTTATAATATGAAGTTATCAGACCGTAGAGCCAAATCAACAATACAATGGATGATTGAGCAAGGAATCGATCCAGGTCGTTTAACAGGAAGAGGTTATGGTGAAAGCCAATTAATCAATGCATGTAAGAATGGTGTTCCGTGTTCACAAGAACAACATCAAGAAAACAGAAGAAGTGAGTTTATTATTGTAAAAATGTAAACGAAGTACTACGATAAACACATTATTTAATTCCCATAAAGGGCCGTTCAATAAGAGCGGCCCTTTGTGCTTAATAAAGAATAAAAAAACGAAGCGCTCCTATAAGGAGCGCTTCGTATATGGTATAATTAAACATTAGGAGGAGGATCTACTATTGTTATATATGGATTCGAATGGATGACGGGTTGGTAAAAATACTGCTTGTCAGCAAAAAAAGACCGCTCCTTTGTTGAAGGACGTTCCAATTCCTGTGCGATAAAAAACGTTTCACAGCTGATGTTGGTTGCTTTGCAGTTTTTGCTTTTAGGTGCCTTTGTAGCATCGTCGGATGAAGCAGTTCCTAATTGATATACATACATATTGGCAATCGGACAAAATGTGAGCTTGTCCTCGCAGTCTTGTGGGGTGAAAAAATTAATTTTTTCCGCACCTAACAACACAAACAAGAGACACAAAAATTGGGCAATATGTCGATTGTACTTCATCATGTAGCAAACAAATATATTTAGTTTTGGTCAATTCACTTGTCTTTTTAAATAAAGTTTAGGAAGGAAAAATAAAAATAGGATGGTTTTTCATGACTTCAGAGAATTGATTATCTTTAACTTATCATCAAAAAAATAAAATCAAACCAATGAAAAAATACATCTTATTTTTCCTAACGATGTTTGCAATGATTTCGTGTAAGGACAGTAAAAAACAAGCGCAACAAGAGGTTAATGCCTCACAAGCTCAAACAACAGTAGAGCAAACCGCAAACTTAGATTGGTTGTTGGGCAATTGGAAAAGAACCAATGACAAAGAAGGGAGATTAACTTTTGAGTCTTGGAATAAAACAAGTCCTTCTCAATACGATGGAATTGGGTATACACTTGCTCAAGGGGATACGTTGAGTAAAGAATACATGCGATTGGTTCAAACCGATGGGCATTGGAACTTGGTTGTAAAAACATCAGAGGATGCTGATACAGTTGAATTTAAAATGACAGAATTAAAAGAGAACTCTTTTGTTTGTGTAAATGAAAGTCATGATTTTCCAACGCATATCGCGTACAAAATAGAAAGTGACACCCTCAAAGCTATAGTTTCCAATAAAGAAATGGCCATTGATTTTGAATTTGTGAAAGAGTAGAGGAGAAAATTAAAAGAAATTGCATGAGGAAGAAAGAGGTGGTTTTTAGTTTGTCTTTATGGCTTTTGTTTGGGTGTTCTTTATTTGGACAAAAGAAAAAAATAGATCAAGATGATGTTTTATTTCAGCAAGCAGTTTTGTTTCAAAGTTTTGTAGAAGATGAACTCGTGTTGGATTATTATCTATATTCTGATAGCGTTATGGAGTCTACGAAGGAACTTGCAGTTGAGGTAAGAAAAAAAATGTTAGTAAAGGCTATTGATTTGTATGATACACTGTTGGAGGAATATCCTAATTCATCTTTGGCAATCGAAGCTTTATACAATGTAGGTTACGCCCAATTGACTTTACAAGAATATGACAAGGCAAAAGAAACCTTTCAACGCATTATAGCAACCAATCCAAACGATAAAGGAAAAAGAAAGAAAGGAGTCAAGAATGTCTCTTATGGTAATTACAAGAATAGGGCAGTTAAAGAATTAGTGGTTCTTGCGTTGAAAGATAATGCGTTTCAAAAAGCGTTGACTTACTTAGAATTAACAAAAGAATTCCCTTACCAACATTTTTGTGGTAATGCCTATGCAGAAGATGATATATACATTAGCCTATTATATGCTAAATGTTATATAGGGTTAAATCAACCCGATAAAGCCATTGAAGTATTACTTCCAAATCTCCTTGAGAATGGATTTGCTGATAATTCAGAAGTTGTTCATTTTGTTTTTGATATACTAAAATCGAGGTATGAGATTGAGGTATTGAGCGACTATTACAAAAAAAGTTTTGAGAATGTTCAAATCAAAAAAATAAAAGAGAAGAATTACGAGTACGAAGTAGAATATATTACATTTTTAGGTATAGATATTGTGTTACAATCATTAGCTCTTTCTACCGATCAAGAGGAAAGGAGAGCACAAGAAATCAATCAGATGTATTCTAAATCTTTGTTTTATAAATTGTTGAATGGGGATAAAGGATCCGTAAAGAGATAGGAGGATAAAAAATAGGAACACCACTGTAAATAAAAAAGACCTAATCTTTCGATTAAGTCTTTTTACCTTGTAGCGAAGACGGGAGTTGAACCCGTGACCTCAGGGTTATGAATCCTGCGCTCTAACCAACTGAGCTACCTCGCCATATATTGGACTGCATTATTTTGTTAATGCGAGTGCAAATATAGAACAAAATATAAACAATGCAAGGCGTAAAAGCTCGATTTTGTCTAGAGTTTTAAATTTTAACATTTATTTTTTATCCCCTTTTTGCTATCCTATTTGTAATCAATAACTAAGAAGATTTTACTTTTGTTATTGAAAAGGAAGAAAAGTAACTCCTTTACTTAAGGTTTAGGCTGAACCATTTTGCCAACCGTATAATTTAGTCCAAAAGCAGAAACCAAAAAGATAGATCCCATAACAATCCACAATACATCATAACCAAAGTAAGAAACGAGTTTTGTACCCAAAATGGGAGAAATAATAAATCCTACAGCAAAGGTCAATCCGTTTACTCCCATATACGAGCCCTTGCTGCTATCGTCAGCACGCATAGCAGTTACTGTTGAGGTATAAGGAAAGATCAACATTTCCGATACACTTAACAGGGTAATCGATAAGAAAATGGATACAATGCTGTAATCCAAAAGGAAAATTAAAAAGGCAAAAGGAGCAACCAAAGCACCGTAAAAAATGGTTTTTTGTGTAGTGAGATGACGTTCTGCCATGTGGACCAATAACATCTCCGTTAAGAAAATCAACAGTCCACTATAGCCTAAGACAATTCCAATTTCCAATTCATTTAATCCACCTACTTTCTCATAGAAAATAGGTAAAGTGCTGAAAAGCTGTAAAAAAGCGATGGAATACAACGTACAGAAAAAGCTGTAAAACAAGAATAAACCATCTTTATAAGGCGATTGGCGTTTTGTGCCAGAGGTACCCACAGTAATATCCGCGTCTTCCTCTACTGATGTTGTTGGTTTTGGATTTTCTTTTCGTCCTTTAAAAAAGTAAATAAATACAATTGCCGCAAAGAAAGCCGCCCCTGCATTGATGTAGAATAATAAAGCATAAGAAATAGCCGCTAGCATTCCACCCATAGCCGGACCAATAGAGAAACCTAAGTTAACCGCCATGCGGTTTAGAGAAAACGCACGTGTAATATTTTCAGGTTTAGCATATTTGGTAATCGCAACGGAGTTTGCAGGACGAAACATCTCGCTAATTGTACTTTGAACGAGAATCATAATAGCTAAACTAATGACGGAAGTGAAATGAGGCAATAAAATAAACATGGGAATACTTCCCAGTAAACTTAAATACTGTAATTTGTAATTTCCGATTTTATCCGTAATCCAACCCCCTATGGTAGAACCAATCATCGATCCAATTCCATAACAGGCTAATACATATCCCGTTTGTTCATCCTCAAAGTGGAGTTCCTTGCTCATATAAACACCTAAGAAAGGAAATACCATCGATCCGGCTCTATTGATTAACATTACGATGGCTAGCATCCAAGAAGCTGAGGATAAACCTCGATAAGAGTCCAGATAAATTTGGTATATTTTTTTCATAAAGTGTTTAATCTATATAATCAGGGTTTGGGTTTTTCTTTTTTGAGCTTTTCTGCTTCGCGCATGGCGTTGTAGTACGCAGCTCTACTTAAAGGTTCATATTCTTCTGTTTCACCAAGCATCACAATATCCTCACTCGCTGCCTTTCTATAACTATAGTGAGCTAAATTACCAGTGCGTGTACAAACAGCGTGTACTTTGGTTACATATTCAGCAGTGGCCATTAAGGCAGGCATTGGTCCAAAAGGATTTCCTTTAAAATCCATATCTAAACCTGCAACAATAACGCGAATGCCCGAATTGGCTAATTCATTGCAAACATTGACAATCTCCGCGTCAAAAAATTGCGCCTCATCAATGCCGACTACATCACAACCGCTAGCTAAAAGTCGAATGCTATCTGCCGTGGGTACAGGGGTCGAACGAATCTCATTCGAATCATGAGATACGACATATTCATCGTGATATCGCGTATCTACCGCAGGTTTAAAAATCTCAACTTTTTGCTTGGCAAATTGGGCTCTCTTTAATCGGCGAATCAGTTCTTCTGTTTTTCCAGAAAACATTGATCCACAGATTACTTCGATCCAACCAAACTGTTCTTTATGATTAACAGGAATTTCTAGAAACATTTTGTAATTTTCAGGTCGAAACCAGTAGTTTTTTTGTTACTTTGTGAAGGACAAATTTATCAAAAAAAGCTTGTATAATTTACTAATGAAATTAAAAGTTATGAAGAAAGTCTTAGAGGGAGAGTTGTTGAGCATCGTTCATCGCGTGTTACAGATGAAGGATACGGATGTGGATAAGTTATATGTTGAAGCCAAAGAACTGTATGAGAAGCTTCAAATTTTAAAATTTTATCAAGATAACCTAGCATTAGGACTTGTAAACGACATAACTGAAGATCAGTTAGTAACAAAATTAAGCGCTGTAGCTCAAGCAGAAACAGTTGAACCCGAAACGGTATTTGTTCCTGTTCCAGAAGAAGATACACGCTCTCAAATCCCCGTTGATTTAGTCGGTGATGATTATCCAATTGTCGTAGAAGCAGAAAAAGAAACGGTTATTGATTTTGATTCAACTGCTTTGGTTGAAGAGGAAACAGAAGAGATGAGGCATGAAGAAAGCGTAACCGAGTCAGAAAAAGAAACAGAAGAAGAGGAAACAGCAATTGAATTCGAACAAGAAGAGGAGGAAGAGTTAATTGCCCTTGTAGAAGAAGAAGAAGTGGAAGAGGTAGAAGAAGAAGAAGTGGATGAGCAAAAGGAGGAAGAGTTAGAAGAGGAAGAGTTAGAAGAGGAAGAGTTAGAAGAGGAAGAGTTAGAAGAGGAAGAGTTAGAAGAGGAAGAGGAAGAATGGACGGAAGAAGATAGGACTGAAACCTTAGAAGAAGAGGAGTTGGCAGATCAAGTTGTTGCTGAAACAATAGAAGCCGAAGCAACTGGTGAAGTAGCTGCCGAAATGCAGGAGGAAAAGATAGAAGAGGAGGAAGTAGCCTCATTAACTGGAGATCAAAGAGAGGTCAATCCGTTTGAGGGATTTGATTTTGGAGAGATTGAGTTTATACGAGTAGAAGATTTGTCAAAGGAAGATACGATTCTCGTAGATGATAGTATGTTTGAACGAGTAGTGGAACAAAAAGAATCAGAAGAAGAAAACCAATCGACAGCAAGTTTTTTTGCTCAACAAAAAGAAGAGCAAGCAACTCAAGAAGAAGAAAAGGAGGAGGACAAAGAAGAAAAAAATGAAAATCAGCAAAATATGTTGTTCAATTTGGATCAAGTATCAGTAAGAGAGCCTCGAATTGTAAAGAAAACAATTAATGATATCTATCGCGGTACGATTATGGTGGGATTAAATGATCGCATTGCATTTGAAAAACATTTGTTTGCCAATAGTTCAGAAGATTTCAACCGCGTTTTATCTCAGTTGAATACAGTAAGTACTTACGATGAAGCGAGAAGCTTTGTAGAGCACTTGGTTAAGCCAGAATACAATAATTGGGAAGGAAAAGAAGAATATGCTGAGCGCTTTATGGCGTTAATTGAAAAGCGTTTCGAATAAGATTATGGGAAAATTATACGTTGTACCAACACCGATTGGCAACTTAGAAGATATGACTTTCCGTGCCATTAAGGTATTGAAAGAGGTGGATTATATTTTAGCAGAAGATACGAGAAACAGTGGGAAACTGTTAAAGCATTTTGAGGTGAATACACCGATGATGAGTCACCACATGCACAATGAACACAAAACAGTAGAAGGTTTAGTGAAGCGCATGCAAACAGGAGAAACCTTTGCGTTGATTTCAGATGCAGGAACACCTGCCATATCTGATCCAGGATTTTTATTGACAAGAGCCTGTATCGAAAATCAAATTGAAGTAGAGTGTTTACCTGGAGCAACCGCTTTTGTACCTGCTTTGGTCAACAGTGGATTGCCGAATGATAAGTTCGTATTTGAGGGTTTTTTACCCGATAAAAAAGGACGACAAACGCGATATCTACAATTAGCAGAAGAAGCGAGAACCATGATTATCTATGTTTCACCGCATAAATTGATCAAGACCATAGGGGAATTTCAAACCTATTTTGGCGAAGATCGCATCATTTCAGTTTCTCGAGAGTTGTCGAAATTACACGAAGAAACAGTGAGAGGAACGGTGGTAGAAGTATTAAAACACTTCGAAGAAAAACCTCCTAAAGGAGAAATTGTAGTTATTGTTGCTGGTAAAAAACAATAAGACCGTGAATTAGTAATACATTTTGGATAAAAGATAAAGGATATGTCACATAAAGTTACAACTACTTGGTTAGAGAATATGCAATTTGAATCAACGAATCCAAGTGGAGAAACCATGCGCATTGATGCCGGACCAGAAAATGGAGGAGATAATAAAGGGTTTAGACCCAAAGCATTGATGTTATCTGCCTTGGCAGGATGCTCAGGATTGGACGTTGCTTCTTTAATCAAAAAAATGAGATTAGATGTTGCCGATTTTAAAATCGAAACAGAAGGATTATTAACAGAGGAGGATCCAGCGGTTTACCATACCGTGATTGTAGATTATCACTTTTATGGAAATAACCTAGATGAAGCTAAATTAAAGAAAGCGGTGGACTTATCTGTAGAAAAATATTGTGGTGTAATGCATATGTTTACGCAGTTTGCGAAGGTTGAAACGAATATTCATTACCATAAACAACAATAATGCGGTGGACTTTAAAAGAAGTAAAAGATAAAAAAAGTGTTAATCATCTCGTTCAGGTTCTAGGAATTGATCCCATTTTAGCTCAACTGCTCGTTGATCGTGGGATTACAACCTATGAACAAGCCAAGAGTTTTTTTCGCCCTTCTTTAGATGAACTGCATGATCCGTATTTGATGAAAGATATGGATAAGGCGGTCAGAAGAATAGAAGAGGCCATTGAAAAAAAAGAAAATATTCTAGTTTTTGGCGATTATGATGTAGATGGAACCACGGCAGTCGCTCTGGTATATTCCTACCTTCAATCGTATTATCCACAGGTAGATCGATATATTCCAGATCGTTATAAAGAAGGTTATGGAGTCTCTTATCAGGGAATCGATTATGCAGCAGACAATGATATCAAATTAATAATCGCACTGGATTGTGGAATTAAATCCATAGATCATGTAGAATACGCCAAGAAAAAAGGCGTGGATTTTGTGATTGGCGATCATCATTTACCAGGGGATCAAATTCCAGATGCAGTAGCAGTATTAGATCCTAAACGCAAGGATTGTAACTATCCTTATGATGAACTCTGTGGATGTGGTGTGGGATTTAAGTTAGTACAAGCCTTAGCTGCAAATCGCAATCAGACGATTGAGGATTTAATGCCTTACCTTGATTTGGTTGTTACGGCTATTGGCGCAGATATTGTACCGATAACGGGTGAAAATAGAATTTTAGCTTATTTTGGTTTGGAAGTTTTAAATAGCAATCCAAGACCAGGAATAAAAGCATTGCTGAATGTGTATAAACAAAGTAGCTATACCGTCAGCGATATTGTATTTAAAGTTGCTCCAAAAATTAATGCAGCAGGAAGAATACAACACGGCAATTATGCAGTTGATTTATTGACGCGTTTCTCTATGAAAGAAGCGGAAGAAACGGCTCAAATGATTATTGCTTTTAATGAAGAAAGAAAAGTATTAGATCAAAATATAACAGAAGAGGCCAAGGACCAAATCGTAGAAAACCGAGAGATTAACAACAAAGCAACGGTTGTTTATCATCAATCTTGGCACAAGGGTGTTATCGGTATTGTCGCGTCTCGTTTAATCGAAACGTATTACCGCCCAACAGTTGTGTTTACCGCAAGTGGAGACGTATTAGCGGCTTCTGCTCGTTCGGTTAAGAATTTCGACTTATATGCTGCTTTAGAAGCTTGTTCGGATGAGTTGATTCAATTTGGCGGACATATGTATGCCGCAGGAATGACGTGTAGAAAAGAAAATTACCTCAACTTTAAAGCGAAATTTGAAGAGGTCGTATCCAATACAATTCAAGAACGCGATTTAATACCCGAAGTAGAAATTGACGCCCTATTGAACTTTGATGCCATAACGCCCAAGTTCTGTCGAGTTTTAAAGCAGTTTGAACCTTTTGGACCCGATAATATGAGCCCTGTGTTCTTAACGAAAAATGTCTATGATACGGGCTATGCAAGAGGATTAGGAGCCAATCAAGAACACTTGAAAATGTATGTCAGACAACGCGGACATCTAGATAAAGGGTTTAGTGCTATAGGCTTCTCCTTTGGAAAGTATTTAGACGATATTCAAAACCGTGCTTTTTTCGATTTAGTTTATTCGATTGAAGAAAATGAATGGAAAGGAGAGATAAGCAATCAATTGCAAATTAAGGATATGCAATTAGTGTAAAACAAAATATAGTAACGATAATTTTATTATTTAAAATGAAAGTAGCAGTAGTAGGCGCTACCGGAATGGTAGGAGAGATTATGCTAAAAGTGTTAGCAGAACGCAATTTTCCAGTAACAGAATTGATACCTGTGGCTTCAGAGAAGTCAGTAGGAAGTGAGATAGAGTTCAAAGGAAAGAAATTTGTAGTACAATCAATGGCCGAAGCTGTAAAGATGAAACCGGAAATTGCATTGTTCTCTGCAGGAGGATCTATTTCATTGGAATGGGCCCCAAAATTTGCAGCTGTGGGTACAACGGTTATTGACAATTCATCCGCTTGGAGAATGGACCCAACAAAAAAATTAGTGGTACCTGAAATCAACGCATCTAGCTTGACAAAAGAGGATAAAATTATTGCAAATCCGAATTGTTCCACCATTCAGTTGGTGATGGCCTTGGCTCCATTAAATAAAAAATACAACGTAAAACGCGTAGTCGTTTCTACGTATCAGTCCATTACAGGGACAGGGGTAAAAGCAGTAAAACAATTGGAAAATGAATATGCGGGAGAAACGGGAGAAATGGCTTATCCTTATCCAATTCACCGCAATGCATTACCACATTGTGATGTTTTTGAAAACAATGGTTACACCAAAGAAGAGATGAAATTAGTCAATGAGACTAAAAAAATCTTAGAAGATGACACTGTTTTAGTAACGGCAACAGCTGTGCGTATTCCCGTTGTTGGCGGGCACAGTGAAGCGGTAAATATAGCTTTTGAACAGGATTTCGCTATTGAAGATGTACGTCGTATTTTACACGAAACACCAGGAATTGTCGTTCAGGATAATACAGATACAAATACTTATCCAATGCCTTTATATGCACAAGGAAAAGATGAGGTTTTTGTTGGGCGTATTCGTCGCGATGAAACGCAGCCAAATACACTTAATATGTGGATTGTGTCGGATAATCTGAGAAAAGGAGCTGCAACAAATACCATCCAAATAGCAGAGTATTTAGTAGCAAACGGATTAGTATAAAAGAAATAAAGCAACTTCAGTTGTAAGCCAATTAGCTCGCTAATTGGCTTTTTTGTGCTTTGGAGTTAAATAACCTCTTGTTCATCATGATACTTTTGGGATAAAAATGACCAAATACAACCTCTGAATGGTAAAGGAGTGCCGTTTTTTACTACATTAGCAACTACAAGAAGGAAATTTGAAACCTAGTTACTCTGGCTATTTAACGTCTAATTTTTTGAGGAAAGAAGTAGAGCGTATAGCTGGTTGAAGGAAACGTAATTTTAAGATAGTAAAGTTTGTTGTATGAAGAAAATTTTGTTAGTAGATGATCATCCTTTAATTTTAGAGGGATATCGCATGGCTTTGATGAGCGATAGTGAATTTGTACAAACTTTTGTTTTGGAGAAAGCATTTGACTGTACAGAGGCAAAACAGAAAATAGATCAAGCCATCGTTGACAAAGCCCCTTTTGATCTCGCCTTAGTTGATTTTTCTTTACCTAAAGGTGATGAATCTACATGGGAGGATGGAGGCGATATTGTTCGCTACATCAAAAAAGAAATGCCTACTTGTAAAACAATTACTATCACGGGACATACAGAAGTCTTAACCATTTACGATATCGTAAAGAATATTCGACCAACGAGTATCATTGGGAAAAATGAAATCACTCCTCAAGTTTTAATTGATTTGGTTCGCGTGATTTTCTCTGGAGAAAACTACCAAAGTCCATTGGTCAAAAAATGTCTAGAAGCTATGATTTGCAAAGAAGTGATGTATGACGATTACAATCGCGCTATATTATTGTTACTAGCCAAAGGACATAAATTGATTGATTTGGAACATTATGTGCCTCTGTCAGCACCAACGATTAAAAAGCGCATTGCCAAAATGAAAGCTTCGTTTGGTGTACCTGATTCGGCCACTCTTGTGCAAGAAGCAATTAAATTAGGATTTGTATAAAAAAGAGGCTGTTCAATAAGAACAGCCTCTTTTTGCTTATTGTTTCAAGAACTCTCTCAATACATATTGAAGAATTCCGTCATTTTTATAGTATTCGATTTCAATAAGTGAGTCGAATCGCGCAAGCGCTTGGAATTTAATCGTTTGATTAGATTCATTGGTTGCTAGTACTTCTACTACTTTATGAGGAGTTAGATTTTCGGCTAATCCTGTGATCGTATAGGTTTCTCTTCCTGTTAATCCTAAACTTTCCGCCGATTGGTTGGGTAAGAATTGCAATGGAGCAATCCCCATTCCGATTAAGTTACTGCGGTGGATACGTTCAAAGCTTTCTGCGATAACAGCTTTAATACCTAATAAGTAAGCACCTTTAGCTGCCCAATCTCGAGAAGAACCACTTCCGTATTCTTTTCCGGCTAATACAATAAGCGGTGTATCCGTTTCTTTGTACTTCATTGCTGTGTCATAGACCGTCAATGATTCATTCGTAGGGAAGTACGTACTATATCCTCCTTCACGTTGTGCTACTTTATTTTTAATACGCACATTGGCAAAAGTTCCTCTCATCATCACTTCGTGATTTCCACGTCTAGACCCGTATGAGTTAAAGTCTTCCGGTTTAACACCTTGGGATAATAGGTATTTCCCTGCTGCTGATTCTTCATTGAAAGAACCTGCAGGCGAAATATGATCTGTCGTTACAGAATCACCCAAATAAAGTAAAACTCTGGCGGCATTAATATCCGCTAAGGGTTTAGGTTCTTTTGGAAGATGTTCAAAGAAAGGTGCATGGCGAATATAGGTTGAGGCTGGATTCCATTGGAAACTTGCCCCAGTTGGTACTTGAAGGTTTTTCCAGTTTTCTTCTCCTTCAAAAATCTGATCGTAAACTTCTTTAAAATCTTCTCTTTTTAAAGAGTCGTTGATCACGGCTCTAATCTCTTCATGGGTAGGCCAAATATCTCTTAAATACACAGGTTCTCCATTGGGATCATAATCCAAAGGATCCGTCATTAAGTTAATGTCAACACGTCCTACTAATGCATATGCCACAACAAGCATTGGAGACATTAAGAAGTTCATCTTTACTTGAGGATGAACCCTAGCCTCGAAGTTTCTATTTCCCGATAATACAGAAGCAACGACTAAATCACCTTGTGTAACGGCTTCAGCGATAGGAGCAGGTAAAGGCCCACTGTTTCCTATACAAGAAGTACAACCATAACCGACAGTGTGAAAACGCAGAGCTTCTAAATCTTCCGATAGTCCTGAACGGTCTAAGTAATGAGTCACTACCTTAGAACCTGGCGCTAAACTCGTTTTAACCCATGATTTTGTGCGCAATCCACGTTGAATCGCTTTTCTTGCAACAAGTCCAGCTCCAATCATAACTTCGGGATTGGAGGTATTGGTACAACTGGTAATGGCAGCAAGTACAATGCTACCGTCACTCAATACATATTCTTTGTTTTTTTGTTTGATGCGAACGGCGCGCATATTTTCTTTGACTACTTCAGTCGGTTGACTCGTATGAGATTCGGCTTGTTTATAGACAAACTCTGTTCCAGAACCCCCTTCTGATAACCAAGCCGATTCACGTCTGTCTTTTACTGCTACATAGGCGCGGTTGTATTCTTCTTCTAATAAAGAAGAAAAGGTTTTATCTAAATCTCTAACTAAGATTTTATCTTGTGGGCGTTTTGGTCCTGAAACGGTAGGTTCTAAAGTATTTAAATCCAATTCTACCACAGCAGAATAGGTGATGTTTTCTTTACCTGTACGCCATAAAAGATTCTCTTTGCAATATTCTTCAACCAATTGAACGTGATCTTCCTCGCGATTGGTTTGACGCATATAGTGCAACGTTTGATTGTCGATTGGGAAGTAGGTAACCGTACAACCGAATTCAGGTGACATATTGGAAATCGTCGCGCGATCTGTAACGGATAAATGGTCTAATCCATCGCCAAAAACCTCAACAAATTTACCTACAACCCCTTGTTTACGCAGGATTTTTGTAATGGATAATACCATATCCGTAGCTGTAGCTCCTTCTGGTATTTTTCCAGTCAATTTGAGTCCAACAACTTCAGGACAGGTAAAGTAAATCGGCTGACCTAACATGGCGGCTTCAGCTTCAATTCCTCCAACACCCCAAGCAATGACACCAATTCCATTGACCATTGGCGTATGAGAATCCGTGCCGACTAAAGTGTCTGGGAATAACCATCCATCCCTGTTAATGACTCCTTTTGCGAGATATTCTAAGTTTACTTGATGACAGATACCCATTCCAGGAGGAACAACGGTAAACCCTTTTAATTCTTGTTGGGCCCATTTGAGTAATTCATAACGCTCTGCGTTGCGTTCATACTCTTTGGTTACATTTTCTTTATAAGCGTAATCGGTTCCAAAATAATCCACTTGCACCGAGTGGTCAATCACCAAATCAACGGGAATAGCAGGAGTGATTTTTTCTCCATTCTTTCCTTGACGCACATATTCTGCACGCAAAGAGGCTAAATCTACAACACCAGGAACCCCTGTGAAATCCTGCATCAATACACGTGCTGGTTTAAAAGGAATGTCTTTGTCTGTAGGTTGAGGTTGCCAATTGACTAACGTATCGATGTGCTCATCTGTAATAGCAAATCCGTCGTGATTTCGCAACACGTTCTCCAATAGAATACGAATTGAAAAAGGCAAACGATGGATGTCTTTGCCCTCCTCTTGTAGCTTTTTAAGCGAGGCTATTTTGTAATTTCTCATAATTGTTAGTTTTTCCCAATTTACAAAAAATTAATGGATTCTAAGTGTGGAAAAAGACAAGTTAATCTTAAAATAAATCTAAAATGAATGAAAGATTCATGATAATTGTCATTTTTAAACCCTTGAGGATGAATTACTTTTACTTTATTAAATCACAAATCATGAAAATCGAACAAATTTATACAGGATGTATAGCACATGCTGCTTACTATCTCTCTAGCCAAGGAGAAGCAGCTATTTTTGACCCGCTACGCGATGTACAACCCTATATCGATCGAGCCATACAAGACAATGCCTCCATAACGTATGTTTTTGAAACGCATTTTCACGCTGACTTTGTTAGTGGACATTTGGATTTGATGCAGAAAACGGGCGCTAAAATCGTATTTGGTCCTACAGCATCTCCTAATTACGAAGCAATTATTGCAACAGACAATCAAATCTTCCACGTAGGTGGAGTAAAAATACAAGTGTTACACACTCCAGGGCATACGATGGAAAGTAGTACCTACCTAATTTTTGATGAGGAAGGAGAGCCTCACGCAATTATTACAGGCGATACGTTATTTATCGGCGATGTAGGACGACCTGATTTGGTGCAATTAGTCAAATCCGAACTAACACAAGAAAAATTAGCCCGACATTTATATCAGTCTTTGCGTCATAAAATTATGCCCTTGCCCGATCATTTGATTGTATATCCAAATCACGGAGCAGGAAGTGCTTGTGGTAAAAATATGAGTAAGGAAACAACAGATACGTTGGGCAATCAGAAAAAAACCAATTATGCACTCCGTGCTGATATGTCGGAAGATGAATTTGTGGAAGAGTTATTAACAGGGTTAGCAACACCTCCTCAATATTTTCCGAAAAATGTTTTGCTGAATATTGGTGGGTATGAACAATTAGATGACGTATTGGATCGCGCCTATAAGCCATTGACCTTAGCTATGTTTGATGAAATGCTTGCTACTGGAGAGGTTTTTCTACTCGATACGCGCGCGCCTCAAGCGTTCGCTGAAGGCTATATTCCCAAAAGCATCAATATTGGGTTGAATGGACCTTTTGCGGTATGGGTAGGCGAGTTGATTAAGGATATTCAACAACCACTTGTATTAATTACAGAACCAGGAAAAGAAGAAGAAAGCATGATTCGCTTGTCTCGTGTGGGATATGATCATACCGTGGGATTCTTGGAAGGAGGAATAGAGACGTGGACATCAGCAAATAGACCGTTGTATACCATTCCACGCTTGGAAGCACATCAATTGGATAGCTACGTTAAAAGTGAGAATCCCGTACTCTTAGATGTGAGAAAAGAAAACGAATACAAAGCAGAGCATTTAGTGGATTCGGTATTCATATCATTGAATACCTTAGAAGAAAAAATAGATACGCTTGATAAAGAAAAAACACAGGTTGTATATTGTGCAGGGGGATATCGCAGTATGATTGCTGCCTCTATGCTACGTGCACAAGGATTTCTGAAAGTAGTGGATGTTGTCGGGGGCTTTCAAGCCATTGCGCCCATAACTGCCTTAGATAAAACAGCCTTTGTTTGCCCTACATCTTTATTATAAGGTAATAATTCAGTTGTTTATACATGCTAGTATTTTATCCATACAGATACTAGGATAGTTATTATGTTTTTAGTTTAAGACAGCTCTCTGTGTTTGGGAGCTGTTTTTTTTATTCTTCTATGGTGCGAAACGTCAAGTTTATTCTAGGATGCTGAACTACTTTGGTTGGAGGTAAACGATGGAACCAAAAGGTTTGAGTTTCGTCTTTCATAACCAAAAGCTGACCGCTTTCTAAGGTAAATGTTACTTTCTCACCCGTATCTTTGTGTTTAAATAAAAATTTGCGTGTGGCTCCTAAACTCAAAGAGGCAATTGCTCCATTTTTCTTTAAATCTTTTTCGCCATCACTGTGCCAAGCCATTCCTTCACTGCCGTCGTGATAAAGATTGAGCAAACAAGAATTGTAGGTTTCTCCCGTTGCCTTTTCAATGCATTTTTTTAACTCCAATAACTCTGGTGTCCAGGGTAGGGCCAATTTGGTTACTTTGGAATACGTATATTGAAAGGGTTGTGAGCCATACCAAGCCACTTTACGTTTGGTAATTACCTTTTTGCCAAAGATGATCGCCTCGTCATTTTTCCATGCAATATGGTGTAGTAGATGGTCGAAGTAAAAGGCCGCTTCCTCTGATGTTAATACATAACCATGGAAATGAACCGTTCCCTGATAGGGTAGGTAGTTGCGTAGCAACTCGGGGGAAGAGTTAAATAAATCCATTGGTATCTTGTTTATCGGTTTCACTTGCACCATATATTCGAGCACCTTCCCATCCAATAATCGCCGTTTTACGCGTAGCTCCCCACATATAATTACCAAAGACCCCAGAAGATTGAATCACGCGATGACAAGGGATTAAAAAGGCAATGGGGTTACTTCCAATGGCTGTCCCTACTGCCCTTGATGCTTTGGGATTGTCTATTGCTTGAGCAATTGCTCCATAGGTAGTTAATTCTCCCATGGGAATCGCCAATAGGCTCTGCCAAACTTTAAGTTGAAATTCTGTTCCCTTTAAATGCAATTTAATCTGACTCAAATCGGGTTGTCTGCTTTGAAAAATTTGCAAAGCCTGCATTTGCAATGGATCTGTTTGCGCTTGAAAGGTTGCTTGAGGAAATTTGGATTGGAGTTGTTGTAGGGCTATATCTTCATCTGTAATGAATACAAGATGGCAAATGCCTTTCGCTGTGGAAGCAATCAATAATGGACCAAAAAAGCTGGAAGCAAAACTGTAATTGATATGGAGTTGTTGTCCTCCATTTTGATATTCTGCAGGAGTCATTCCCTCTAAGGTAATAAACAAATCATGCAATCGACTGGTGCTAGATAAACCCGTTTCATAGGTTGTGTCAAACAAGGTGGCTTGTTGTTCTTTTAAAAGCCATTTTGCATATTCCAAACTTGTAAATTGCAAGAATTTCTTCGGACTTGTACCTGCCCATTCTGTAAATAAACGTTGAAAATGTGCTGGACTTAAATGCAAGGCATTTGCTACTTCCTCTAAACGAGGTTGTCGCTTAAAGTGGGTCTGAATATACTCAATCGCTTCCGCTATACGGGTATAGTTTACTGATTCTTCCATAAAGTCATGAGTTAGATTTTATACAGCTGTATTAACAGTTAACAAATATCAACCTATTTCATCAGGTATAAAATCCGAAATATGCTAATTTTTGACGCAAATTACAACGTAAAAAAGCCTGAGTCAGACCCAGGCTTTTATCGATATAAAAATGAAGTTAGTTCTTTTTCTGTAGATTGTATAAATCTAAACGTCTATCTTTCATAATGCGCACACTTCCGTGTTCGTGTAATTCTTTTAATAGATCAAGGTTGACGTCAACGATTAAGGTCATTTCCGTATTGGGTGTTGCTTCAGCTTTGACTCCATTGGTTGGAAAAGCAAAATCTGAAGGAGTAAATACAGCCGCTTGGGCAAACTGAATATCCATGTTATTTACTTTTGGTAAGTTACCCACACAGCCAGCAATCGCTACATAGCACTCATTTTCAATGGCACGAGCGGCAGCACAATTGCGAACGCGGGTATATCCATTCTGAGTATCGGTAAGGAAAGGAACAAAGAGAATTTCCATTCCTTCTTCTGCAAGTAAGCGCGGAAGCTCTGGGAATTCTACATCATAACAAACGATAATTCCAATTTTTCCACAATCCGTATCAAAGGTTTGGATAGCAGAACCTCCTTGCATTCCCCAATAGTGAACCTCATTCGGGGTAATGTGAATCTTCGAATACATTTCATAGGTACCGTCTCGTTTGCAAAGGAAACCAACATTGTATAAGGTACCATCTATCATATAGGGCATACTACCGGATATAATATTGATGTTATATGAAATAGCAAACTCTTGGAATCGCTTGCGAATAGGTGTTGTATAACGGGCCAATTCTCGAATTGAATCCGCCTCTGACAAGTGGTTGTACGCCGCCATTAAAGGAGCTGTAAACAACTCGGGAAACATGGCAAAGTCACTTTCATAATCAGAAACCGCATTGATGAAAAACTCTGCTTGGTCAAAAAATTCTTCTAAGTCATTAAATGGACGCATTTGCCATTGGATGAGTCCCAAGCGAACCACACTCTTTTTGGTGTTGATGAGCTGTACATCTTTTTCGTAATAGATGTTGTTCCACTCCAATAATACAGCGTAATCTTTTGATTCTTTATCTCCATCCAAATAATTGCGCATCAAGCGAACCATGTGGAAATCATTCGACATTTGGAAGGACATCACAGGGTCGTTAATTTCTTTGGCCCTCACTTTCTCTAAGTATTGCTTTGGAGTCAGTTCATGAGCATATTTAGCGTATTTAGGAATTCTCCCCGCAAATACAATGGATTTCAAGTTCAGTTGTTCACATAGTTCCTTACGTGCATCATATAGACGACGACCTAAGCGTAAACCTCTGTATTTTGGGTGTATGAAAACGTCTATTCCGTATAGAACATTCCCTTTGGGATTGTGTGTGCTAAAGGAAGAATGACCCGTAATCTGATCGTAATTATGGGTTGACATGGCTTTCTTCTCATCAATGATAATAGAAAGCGCGGATCCTACAACAATATCATCCACCAAAACGACCAACTGTCCTTCGGGGAAAATACTCAGTAGGTTCTCTATTTCACTTTTGTTCCAATAGGGGTCTTCCATACCCGTATAGGATTCAAGCATTGAATTTTTAAGCTCCAAGTAGTCATCGAGTTGGAGATTGCGAAGTTCAATCTTGTTAATTGTAGTATCCATGAATTTTTTATTGCAAATTACAAATAATACTTGTAATAAGTAAATATTTTAAAAGGTAAATGGGGATAACCCGTCGTGTTTGGTGTGTTTTTTGCTAAAAAAACTAATAGATAATTTATTAAAAAGCACATACTATGAGTTCACTACGAAACCGTGTTCAATTGATTGGACGAGCCGGACAGAATGCAGAGATTATTGTCTTTGGATCGGACAAAAAACGAGCTACTTTTTCCATTGCAGTTAATGAGTTTTACTACAATGACAAAGGAGAAAAAATTGAAAATGTACAATGGCACAATGTAGTTGCCTGGGGTAAATTAGCAGATATTGCCGAGAAATATGTGTTAAAAGGCAAAGAGGTTGCTATTGAAGGAAAACTTGTAAATCGCTCGTATGAAGACAAAGAGAGCAACAAGAGATACATCACGGAAATAGTGGTTTCAGAACTGCTATTCTAGTTGATGAAGAAAGGATTAAAAAGAAAAAGAGGTTGTTTATCGCATAAATAATCTCTTTTTTTACAAAAAGACTTATCTTGCTCAAGATTAATTAAAATGGATAATCTTTTGACTCAAATATTAGTAATAGAAGATGATACTCGCGTTGCAGAACTACTTCAACGCAGTTTGCAAGATCAGAATTTTACTGTAGATGTTGCTTATGATGGCTATATGGGAAAGAAGCTCGCCTTACAAAAAAAGTATCAGTTGATTATTACCGATGTCATCCTTCCTAAAATTAATGGTATCGATTTGTGTAAAGAACTCAAACAAACCTTGCCTAATACCCCCATTATTATGTTGACCGCCTTGGGGACAACGGATGATAAAGTGGAGGGATTTGACGCTGGAGCCGATGATTATTTAGTTAAACCTTTTGAATTAAGAGAACTTTATGTACGCATTCGCGCACTATTGAAGCGATTTGAAAATGCTACAGAAACAAGTAATCCCATTTTAAAATACGCCGATCTAGAAATTGACCTTCATCAGAAAAAATTCAAACGCGCAGGTCAAGAAATTCACTTGACTCCTAAAGAATTTAACTTGATGCAGTATATGATGGAAAATCCCGAACGCGTGTTGTCACGAGCAGAAATTTCTGAAAAAGTATGGGATACGCATTTTGATACGGGAACGAATTTTATTGATGTCTATATCAATTATCTGAGAAAGAAGATTGAACTTGATGTCAATAATAAATTAATTCATACCAAATCGGGTATGGGATTTATCCTGAAAAGCCATGAGAATTAAAACGCGACTTACCCTGTTGTTTACCTTATTGGTGGCCTCTATATTATTGGTGTTCGCCAGTGTAATTTATTGGTCTTCCTCCAAGAGCAGAGAAGTTGAATTTTATGAAGAACTAGAAAAAGAAGCCATCACAAAGGCTAAACTCTTTTTAGAAGCTCAAGTAAAACCGACAACCTTACACAAGATTTACCTCAACAATAGCGAAATTATCAACGAAGTGGAGGTAGCCGTTTACGATTATGATTTTCACTTGTTGTATCACGATGCAGAGGAAATTGATCGAGTGAAAGAGACCAAAGAAATGATAGGAAGTATCATTGAAAAGGGAAGCCTACACTATACACAAGAGGATTGGCAAGTTATTGGGATGAGGTATTCTTTTAACAATCAAGAGTATATTGTTACAGCCACAGCTTATGATGAATATGGATATACCAAATTGCAAAACCTATTTGTTACGATTGTCGTACTCGTAGTTATTTCGCTTTTGGTCATTTATTTTGTCGGATTGTTTTTTGCCGATAAGGTGTTGTTACCCATTAAGAAAATGAATGATGAGGTCAATCAAATTACGGCAATGAATCTAGATTTGCGTATTAGTACAGAAAAAAATAAAGATGAATTAGGCGCTTTGGCTAATACTTTTAACGAAATGTTGAATCGCTTAGAAAATTCTTTTGATTCTCAAAAACAATTTGTTTCTAATATTTCTCATGAATTGAGAACGCCTTTGGCCGCTATTATTGCAGAACTTGAATTAGCGCTGAGTAAGGAGCAAAATCAAGGGTACTATATTCAAACGATTCAAAACGCATTAAGCGATTCACAGAAGATCGTGCGTTTGTCCAATAGCTTGTTGGATTTCGCAAAAGCTAGTTATGACCCAACGGAAATTGTATTCAAGTCCATTCGCGTGGATGAGGTAATTTTAGACGCTTGTCAGAAATTGCAAAAGATGGATGCTTCTTATAAATTTAATTTTGTTATTGATGAGTCAATAACTAGTGAAGAGATGATGACTGTTAATGCCAACCCTTATCTTTTAGAAGTAGCTTTGGTTAATTTGCTAGAAAATGCCTGTAAGTTTTCGGAACAGAAGGCTTGTACAATTCAAGTGATGTATGAAGATTATCACTTGATTATCCAAGTCATTGATAAGGGAATTGGAATTGCACCTGAAGATTTGGAGTTTATTTTTGTACCTTTTTATCGAGGTAAAAATCAAAATTACAAAGAAGGTAATGGCATTGGTCTTCCATTAACCAACAAGATTATCAACCTACACAGAGGGAAGTTGAACGTGGAATCTCAAGTAGGAGAAGGAACCACGTTTACGATTCAACTTTAAATAGCAAAGCGCGTACTATAGAGTAGGCGCTTTTTCTTTTCTAATAGAATTCTAATTTTTTTCTAAAGGCTTTCTAATAGCCCTCAAGCCTCATAACTTCTACTTTTGTCCCATCAAAAAAAATAAATGATGGACACAGAATCCTTTCGTACAAAAGAATGTTAACTGTCCTGCTGCTTGTTTATAACGGAGTTTGTATGCATGAAGTAGGAGCAAAAAAATGAAGTTATGGCAATTACAGTATTTATTTTAAGATTATTACTTGCTTTTATATTAGGAGCGTTGATTGGTGCTGAGCGTCAAGTAAGACAAAAAAGTGCAGGATTGAGAACCAATACCTTGGTTTGTATTGGAGCAGCGGGATTTGTATTAATGTCGTATCAAATTGGAGGAACTGCTGTTGGGCGTGTGGCTTCTTATGTTGTAAGTGGAATTGGTTTTCTAGGAGCCGGTGTAATTATGAAGGATGGATTCAGCATCCGCGGTTTGAATACAGCAGCAACGATTTGGTGCTCAGCTTCCGTTGGCTCCATGTGTGGAGTAGGACTATGGCAAGAGGCAATTGCCATGACAATTCTAATTGTTGGAGCTCATTTATTGTTGCGTCCTATTGGAAATCTAATGAATAAAATGTCATTCGAAACAGAAAGCGACTCTTCGGAGGTACATTATGAAATCATTGTGGGATGCAAAGAGCAAGTGGAAAATGATATTCGCGTAATGGTGCTCAAGCACCTCAAAGCACAGAAAGAATTGCAAATGCGTTCACTTAAAAGTTCGGATAATGGAAACCCTGCTTTTTCCTATCTCAAATTTGAGGTGTACTGCATCGGACGCAAAGACGATATCTTAGAACAGATTACGCAAAAAGTATCTTTAGAATTTGGTGTATCTGAAGTTTCATGGGAGTTAACGACCTATTAATCTTTAAAAACGGAAAGTCATGAGAACAATGAAGTATGAACACAGCAGCTTACGCAAAATTGCAACAGATTTTCAAGGGCTAGATCAGATGATCAAAATGCTTCCTGTATTAAAGAAAATGCCGATTATCGATGTGAGTGAAGCATTGTCTTTGATGGACACAAAAGACTTATTTGTCATTTTACGCGAATTTCCATTGGAACACCAAGCAGAGATTTTTGCCGCTTTTCCCTTAGTGAAACAATTATCCGTTTTTCAGCAGTTGAGTATGAAGCGATTCGCTCGATTATTTGAACAGATGCCTTCAGAAGATCGCGCGGATTTATTTCAAATCTTAACGCAACAAGAACAAATTGATTTACTTCCCTTTTTGACCAAACAAGTGCGTGAAAACGTATTGGCTTTGAGTTCGTATCCTGAAGATACTGCAGGGGGAATTATGAGTACTGATTTTGCAACCGTATCGAAAGACATGACTTGCTTTGAAGCTATTTACAAAGTAAGACAAGATGCACCGTCTAAAAAGACGATCTATTATGTCTATGTGGTGAATGAAGATCAAACCTTATTGGGATTTATTACCTTAAAAGATTTAATTATTGCTGAACCTCATCAGTTGGTAGAAGAAGAACTACATCGGGATTTTGTTTTTGGCTATGTAGATGAAGAAAATGAAAAAGTAGCAGCCAAAATAGATAAATACGAATTGGTCGCTTTGCCGATTCTCAATCCTAAAAAACAACTGGTTGGTATTGTGACACATGATGATGCCTTGGATATTATCCAAGCAGAACATACGGAAGATATGCAAAAGTTCATGGGCGTGATGGGAAGTAGTGAAGATGCAGATTATGAGCAAACGTCTATTTTTGACCACTTTAAAAAACGAGTATTTTGGTTGGTGACTTTAGCAATTGTGGGATTGATTTCGGGATTAATTATTCACAATTTCGAAGGAGCCTTAGCTCAAATGGTCATCTTAGCACTGTATATGCCCATGGTAGCCGATGCAGGAGGAAATGCAGGAAGTCAATCTGCAACTGTTGTAGTACGGGCGATGGCACTGGGACAAATTACTGTAAAATCATGGATGAAAGTGTTGTGGAAAGAAGCAAGAATAGCCTTGATGTTGGCCTTGTGCTTGGGGTTGCTTGCCTTTGCTAAGGTCGTATGGCTAAGTTGGGAAACCGAATCTCCAGAGGCGTTTACTTTATGGACTATTGGTGCTGTGATTGCCATGGCTTTGTTTTTACAAGTTACTTTGTCTACCGTAATTGGAGCGGCTTTACCACTGTTAGTTAAGAAAATGGGCGCTGATCCTGCGGTAGTAGCTAGTCCTGCAATTCGAACAATTGTCAATATTATCGGATTGTTACTCTATTTTGGGCTAGCGGCATACATCTTTAATCTGACCTAATTCCAGCTGATAGATACACCTTACTAAAATAAAAAGAATGAAAAAATGGCGTTTTCGATGTGATTTAACTCCCTATGGGTAGTGGATAATTATTTTTATTGTTAAATAAACGTAATGTTTTATATTTATAATAAAAAATATAGTATAAAATTTCGTAAATTAAGAGAATATTATAAAGTAAAAATTAAAAACAATCATAATGGCAAAAAAAGTACAAATAGCAGGGGTGTTAGGCTTGAGTATCTTATTGAGTTTTTGCTCTGATAAAAAGGAACAAACCAGTGATGTCGCACAATATCAAGTGAATAATCAAGTCATTTCTTTAACGGAAAACTCAAACCTCAAAGGAAGAATTAAAGTCACAGAAGTAGCAGAAGAAGATTTTACCTTTGATTTAGTCACTGCGGGTTTAGTAAAAGCGATACCCAACCATTATGCGGAGATTGCTTCACCTTTCTCTGGAAGAATTGTCAAATCATTTGTCAAATTAGGTCAGAAAGTCGGAGTGAATCAACCTTTGTTTGAGGTTTCTTCTCCTGATTATTTCGAAGCACAAAAGGACTATTTCGATTCCAAACAAGAATATAAACAAGCGTCTTTGAATTTGAAACGACAAGCTGATTTGTTAGCGAATGGAGTTGGAGTTCGCCAAGAATATGAAGAAGCAGAAACAGAAAATTCTATTGCAAAAGCATCTTTTGACAACGCAACAGCAGCCATAAAGATTTACAATGTTCAACCTACGTCCCTTGTTTTAGGACAGCCTTTGATTGTGCGATCACCTATTGATGGAGAAGTATTGGAAAACAATATCGTTTTAGGACAATACATTAACGATGATGCAGATCCAGTAGTGAAAATTGCTTCGTTGAACAAAATTTGGATTGTAGGGAAAGTGAAAGAAAAAGACATTCAACACTTAACTAAATTAAATAAAGTACAAATTGAATTGGCGGCTTATCCTGGAGAACCACTCATGGGAACGATTTATCATGTCAATGAAATTGTCGATGAAGAGACGAGAAGCATTGATGTTTTAATTGAAGTGGATAACAACAAACGCATTTTAAAACCAGGAATGTATGTGAATGTAAGATTCATCGATCAGCCTGAAAAAGTAATCTTAGTGCCTTCACGCGCTGTATTACAAGGCGAAGACGATTCATTTGTCTTTATTGAAGTAGCTCCTAATGAATATATCCGCAAGAATGTGACGATTGGTGGGGTATCAGGCAATCAGACCGTTATTTTATCTGGCTTAGCAAAAGGAGATAAAGTAGTAAGTGAAGGAGGGATTTATTTACCTCAACTGTAGTAATCCAATAAAACAGCAAAAAAATGAAAAAATCAATAATAGACACAGCTATACACAAAAGATGGCTTGTTGCTGCTTTGTTTGGCTTACTGTGCATCTTCGGTTACTATTCATGGAAACAACTTTCTATTGAAGCTTATCCCGATATTGCCGATACAACCTCGCAGGTAGTTACACAAGTACCAGGTTTAGCAGCAGAGGAAATTGAATTGCAAATTACTATTCCGATTGAGCGTGCTTTAAACGGTATGCCAGGTATGCATGTGATGCGCAGTAATAGTACATTCGGACTGTCAATGATTACCCTTGTTTTTGAAGATGGGGTCGATGATTACTTCGCTCGTCAGCGTATTCAAGAACGTCTAAATGCAGTAGAGCTACCTTATGAAGCAGTGCCTGAATTAGACCCGTTAACCTCTCCTATTGGAGAAGTATATCGCTATATCATTGAAGGTGATGGTTACAGTTTACGCGAGTTAACCGATATTCAAAACTTTGTAATCATCCCGAAATTAAATCAGGTTTCAGGTGTAGCAGAAGTAACGAATTTTGGGGGAGTTACTACGCAATTTCAAATTGAATTAGACCCTCATAAATTAGAACAATACGATTTATCCCTAAGTGATGTAACAGAAACCATTGAAGAAAACAACGTGAATTCTGGTGGAAGTGTATTAACCCGTGGGGATTTAGGATATGTTGTTCGCGGTATTGGATTAGTCAAAGATTTAGAAGATCTAGGAAAGATTGTCGTAAAAGCAGATAATGGAATTCCAATCTTCTTGAAAGACTTAGGGCGTTTAAAATACGGAAATGTCGAGCGAAAAGGAGTTTTGGGCTATTCTGATAAAGACCGAAATTACTCCGACAGTATAGAAGGAATTGTCTTGCTCTTAAAAGGAGAAAATCCATCTGTAGTATTAGAGAAAATCCACCAATATGTAGATGAATTAAATAATGAATTATTGCCTGAGGGCGTTAAGATTCATACGTTCTTAGATCGTACGGATTTAGTAGATACGACCTTACATACTGTATCAACAACACTGATAGAAGGTATTAGTTTAGTTATCATCGTATTGATCGTTTTCTTAGGAAGTTGGAGAGGGGCTTTATTAGTAGCCATTACGATTCCTGTATCCTTGTTATTTGCATTTATCTTAATGCATTTTACCGATATTCCTGCTAATTTATTATCCTTAGGGGCGATTGACTTTGGTATTATAGTTGACGGAGCTATTGTAATGATGGAATCCATCCTCAAGAAGCGAGAGGATAATCCGAAGGAAGAACTAAAGGAAAAATCCATTGCTCAACGTACCAAAGAAGTGGCAAAACCTGTATTCTTTGCTACGATTATTATTATCACGGCTTATTTACCTCTTTTTGCTTTTGAACGTGTAGAAAAGAAATTGTTTACACCGATGGCTTTTACCGTTGGATTTGCCTTGTTAGGAGCTTTATTAGTTGCCTTGTTTTTGATTCCAGGATTGGCTTATGCGGTGTATAAAAAACCGAGAAAAATATACCACAATAAATGGTTAGAGAAACTAACAGGATTGTATCATAATCGAATCGAGAAGATAATGAAAAAGCCCAAACAAGTTTTCTTGCCTATTGTTATTGTTTTGGCTATTACCATTGGATTGACGGTAAAAGTGGGGAAAGACTTTTTACCTCCATTGGATGAAGGGTCTATTTGGTTACAGGTGACTTTACCTCCGGGGATTTCGCTTGAGAAATCGAAGGAAATGAGCGATACGTTGCGTGCGCGAACGATGAAATATGATGAGGTGACTTATGTGATGGTGCAAGCAGGAAGAAATGACGATGGGACGGATCCATTTACACCTTCTCACTTTGAATGTTCGATCGGTATTAAACCCTATAAAGAATGGCCAAGAGGAAAAACAAAAAATGATCTAATTGAAGAATTAGCTGCGGAATATGAATCTTTACCTGGATTTACGGTTGGATTTGCTCAGCCGATGATTGATGGGGTAATGGATAAAATTTCTGGAGCGCACAGTGAATTGGTAGTGAAAGTATATGGAGAAGATTTTCATGAAACTAGACGTATTGCCAATGAAGTTTTAGGTACATTAAAAACAGTAGATGGGGCAGTAGACTTGGCAATTGATCAAGAACCACCGCTACCACAATTACAGATTCACGCGAATCGTGATAAGATTGCGCAATATGGATTGAATGTAGCTGATGTAGCTGAATTAATTGAAGTAGCGATTGGAGGAAAGGCAATTTCTCAAATTTTTATTGGCAATAAAGTGTATGATATCAGTGCTCGTTATACAGAAGAAAGTAGAAATACACCGGAGAAAATTGCCAACCTGATGTTGACTTCAAGTACAGGTGCTAAAATTCCACTTTCACAAGTGGCAGATGTGAAAACCAGTACAGGAGAAAGTACAATTACACGTGAGATGAATAGACGTCATTTAACAGTCAAATTAAACGTGCGTAATCGAGATTTAGGTTCTCTATTAAAAGAAGCTCAACAAAAGATTGAAGAAAATATTACTTATGATCACAATAAGTTTCACATTGAGTGGGGAGGACAATTTGAAAACCAACACCGTGCGTATAACCGTTTGGCGATTATTGTTCCACTTACGTTGTGTTTGATGTTTGTTTTATTGTATGGAGCATTTGGTCAATTCAGACAAGCAGGTTTGTTAATGGTCGTTGTTCCCTTGGCATTATTTGGAGGAATGCTAGCACTTAATGTAAGAGGCATGTCGTTAAACGTATCTTCTGCAGTTGGATTTATCGCCTTGTTTGGTGTTGCGATTCAGAATGGGGTGATTATGATTTCTCACATCAATGATTTACGCAAAAAAGGCTATGCTTTATTAGAGGCTGTATTATTAGGTGCAGAACAGCGTTTTAGACCCGTATTGATGACAGCAACTGTAGCGATCTTGGGATTATTCCCAGCATCGATGGCAACGGGAATCGGTTCAGACGTTCAACGTCCATTAGCAACTGTAATTGTCTATGGATTGTTATTTGCTACAATTTTAACCCTTTTCGTATTACCTGCTTTGTATTATCTAGTAGAACGCAAATGGGGAAAAGACAGTGATTTTGTGAAAGTAGAAGAAACAGAAGAAAATTAGCATTGAGATGAATAGGTTTAAAAAATATATAAGTATAAGTGCTCTCGCTATGTTTTGTGGAGGTGCAATGTATGCTCAAAATGGGCATACAGAGCAATCCACAACAAAAAGCGACCTTACCTATAAGGAGTTTCTATCTAAAATGATAGCAAACAACTTGAGCTATGCCGCAGAAAAATACAATATCAATATAGCAGAAGCAGAAGTACAAGCAGCTAAGGCATTTCCAGATCCAGAATTGAGTTTTGGTTGGGCAGATAATCAGCAAAAACGCATGCAAATGGGGTATGGATTTGAGGCTGAATTGTCTTGGGATTTGGAATTAGGAGGAAAACGAAAAGCAAGAAAAAATTTAGCCCATGATCAAAAAGTGTTGGCTGAATTAGAATTGCAAGAGTTTTTCCATACGCTTCGTGCAGAATCTACAGTAGCTTTCTTGGAAGCTATGCAAAACAAGATGTTATATGATATTCAAAAAGATTCTTATACATCCATGTTACAGGTGGCTCAATCGGATAGTATTCGCTATTCTTTGGGGCAAATTAGCAAAGTAGATGCTATTCAGAGTAAACTCGAAGCAAAATCCATGTTGAATGATTTGCAAGATGCCGATGATACTTGGGAAAATAGCTTAATGGAAATTCGCAATATTATTAGTGCTCAAAGAGTAGACTCTGTTTATCTTCCCGTTGGAGATTTTAGTCAGTTCGTTCGCTTGTTTGCGTTGGAAGATTTAATTGTAACCGCACAGAACAATCGAGCCGATTATTTGGTGGCTCAACAAAACAAAGTGGTTGCAGGGCGTCAAGTGGCATTGGCAAGAGCTGAACGCGTGATCGATTTGGGATTAAATCTCGGCGTGGAAAACAATTCTTTTGTTAAAAATGCTGTTGCACCAACACCGGGAAATACAGTTGTAAAAGCGGGGATTTCAGTCCCTTTGAAATTCTCAAATCGACGCGATGCTGGATTAAAAACAGCCTTATATGAAGAGCGCCAGGCGGAGTTGGAATATGATAGGATAGAGTTAGAACTCGAAAAGGAAATTACACAAGCCTATCGAAATTACTTGACGAAACAGAAGCAAATTCAACGTTTTGAAAATGGAATGTTGGACGAAGCAAAGCAAGTATTTGAAGGAATTAAATACAGCTATCAACGAGGGGCAAGTAGTTTATTAGAAGTGTTAGATGCACAGCGCACCTATAACGAAACCCAACAAGCCTATGCAGAGACCTTGTTTGGTTATGCAGAATCGTTAGTAGAGCTAGAAAAAGCAGTTGGAATTTGGGATATTGATTTTTAAGAAGGACAGGATGAAACACATTATATTCAGTTTATTAGTATTAACTGGGTTTTCAATGAAAGCGCAGGACTTCAATGAAGATCTAAAAGGAAGAACTTCGTTTAGTGTAAAAGCAGGTTGGTTGCAATCCACCTTAAAAGGAGATGATGTACGTGATTTGGCGTTGGATGGCAAAGTAGATAAACGCAATAACTTTTTTGCAGGAGTCAGTGTAGATAACAGTATAGGAAGTTATTTTGGATTAAAACACGAATTGTACTATCAAAATTATGGAGCAGATTTCAAACGAGAATTAGACGATCATACGTTTAATGCGACGTTAGAAATGCACAGTTTGCGTCTGAATCCAATCAGTCCAACCTTTAAAGTAGGAGGGTTGCAAATTTACGCAGGGCCTTATATCAATATGTTGTTATACTCTTCGATTACATCTGTAGATGAAGATGGAAAAACCTATAAAGATCACGGAATTTTTGGTTCTACTGAAGACGATCAAGAAGATAGCAAATATTTGCAAAAGATGGATTACGGAATCACGGCAGGAATTGAATACCAATTTAAATTTGGTTTAATCCTAGGCGCACAATATACTCGAGGATTTGCCTCCATTTTTGATAATTCTAACACGTTTGGGGTAGAAGAAAATCAAGGAGCCAATGACCTGAAAATCTACAATCAGAATTTTGGTGTTTATGTAGGATACCGTTTTTAGGGGAGAATAAATTGCTTATGAAAGAGAAAAAGGAAACCGAAAGGTTTCCTTTTTTTTGTGTGTTGTGTGTTGTGTGTCGTATGTTGTGTGTTGTGAGAAATAGTGTCTCTTGGAACAAAACAACCCACGACAAACACCTCACCATCTCACCACCTCACAAAATCCCCTTAATCTCCGACAATTTCTTGATTGATTTGAAGTTATCATGTACAACGGCATGATCAATGTGCTCATGTAGCCATGTGGTGTGAAAAGGTACATGCACTGCATAACCTCCTAATTCCAAAACGGGTAATACATCTGAGCGCAGTGAATTGCCAATCATAATAAATTCCTCCGGCTGTACATCCAAGCGCTTGAGTAATTTCTCGTAATCGATTTTCTCCTTATCCGTCATCACTTCAATATGGTGAAAGTAAGGACCTAATCCCGATTTGTGTAATTTGCGATGCTGATCTTTTAAATCTCCTTTCGTTGCAACAACTAAGCGATATTTTGCTTGTAATTCTTGGAGAATAACTTCTACATCGTCTATCAATTCAACGGGCTTTGTCAATAATTCTTTTCCTATTTTGACAATCTTATCAATAATTCTCGGATTTAAAGTACCTTTTGAAATAATTTCTGCAGATTCAATCATGGAAAGGGTAAACCCTTTGATTCCGTAACCATAGAGAGGTAAATTATCTACTTGTGTTTTAAAGAGAATCTGAGAAATGCTTTGGTGGGTAAGATAGTCTTCCATCAAAATGCAGAATTGTTGTTCTGCTTCTCTGAAGAAAGGTTCATTAATCCAAAGTGTATCGTCAGCATCAAATGCGACAACTTTAATTTTATTCATGTTGTGTTGTTATAGGAGCCTAAAGGTAAGTAAAGATTTAAGCTCAAGAACCAAGATTAGGCTAATTTTAGCTAAACATCCTTGCGAATGCGACTCAAGCTCACTTGAGTAATCCCTAAATAGGAGGCAATGTGTTTTAAGGGAACACGTTGAATAATCGTAGGATAGTTCGTGATTAAATCTTTATAACGTTCTGTGGCAGAGAGCAAATCTCGAGAGATAATGCGTTTCTCTACGCGCATTAATTCTTTTTCAGCCAATTTTCGTCCAAAGTTAGCAATGTGAATATCCGTGAGATAATAGGCACTGAGTTCATGAAAATTGACTTGATAGAGTTCACAATCAACGAGAAGTTCAATGCTTTCATAACTTTTTCTACTTTCTACATAGTTGTTCATGGATAAAATTGTACTGCCTTCCTCCCCAAACCAAAAAGTAATTTCTCCCTCTTCATGAGATGAAAAGGCGCGAACTACCCCTTGCTTGATGAAGTAAATATTGTGCTCAATGCGATCGGCTTCAAGTAAAATTTGTCCTTTGGGCAGGTGTAATTCACTGCATAAACTCTTTAGAGCAGTCAATGAGGGCTCTGGTAGAGGATAAATAGCTGATAGAATTTGTTCAATATCCATGATAAAAGGAATGAAATTGATGGGTTTAGAAGTTACAAAGATAGGAATTCTCAAAGAAAGGCAAGAACGGAATGATAAAGAGGGTAAAGAATAAAATTTTTAATTTATCGGGCTTATTATTGATATTTAATACTGAGATAATATGAAATTAGGGCAAATAGCCTTTATTTGTCAAAATGAAATTTTTAGGTAGTTGAATATGCTAACAAACTTTATGATGGGAGATGTTTTCTATGTAGAATGTCTTTAATAGCTTTGTTAAACCTTATTAAATACTTAATTAACACCCAAATAAAGAAAAAATGAATATTAAGTCAACGGTAATTACAGCCATGTGCTGCTTGTTTTCATTTGCGGTTCTAGCAAGTGAAAAATTAGAAAAACCAAAATTAGTGGTGGGTCTTGTAGTTGATCAAATGCGCTGGGATTATTTATATCGTTATTATGACCGATATAGTGATCATGGATTTAAACGTTTATTAAACGAAGGATTCTCTAGTGAAAATACTTTAATTGATTATGTGCCAACGTATACCGCTATTGGACATAGTACGATTTATACTGGTAGTGTGCCAGCTATACACGGTATTGCGGGAAATGACTTTATTATCCAAGCAACAGGACAAAATATGTATTGTACGCAAGATGATAGTGTGCAAGCCGTTGGTGGTGAAGGAAAAGTAGGACAACAATCCCCAAAGAACTTATTGGTTTCTACGATTACCGATCAATTGAAATTGGCAACAAATTTCCAATCGAAAGTTATTGGAATTGCGATTAAAGATAGAGGAGGTATTCTTCCTGCAGGACATTTTGCCAATGCTGCTTATTGGTTAGATGGAAAAACAGGAGATTGGATTAGCAGTACTTATTATATGACGGATTTACCGAAATGGGTAAAGGGATTCAATAAAGAGAAACTTGTAGATGCTTATTATAAACAAGGTTGGAACACATTATATCCCATTGATACGTATAAATTAAGTACGACAGATGATAATGCATATGAAGAAACGTTTAAGGGAGAAAAGAAACCAATCTTTCCACGTGATTTAGTGAAGCTAAAGAAAGAAAATGGATACGAATTAATTAAGAGTACACCTCAAGGGAATACGTTGACATTGGATTTTGCCAAACGCGCCATTGAAAGTGAACAATTAGGAAATAATCCTTTGAATGTAACAGATTTCTTAGCCGTAAGTTTATCATCAACAGATTATATCGGACATCAATTTGCGATTAATTCTATCGAAATAGAAGATACGTATTTGCGTTTAGATCGTGACATTGCTGATTTCTTGACCTATTTAGATCAAACAGTTGGGAAAGGAAATTATACGTTATTTTTAAGTGCGGATCACGGTGCAGCTCATAATCCTAAATTTTTCGCCGATCAAAAAGGAAATTCAGGTTACTTTGATACAAAGGTTATTCGCAAAGAATTAAATGAGCAATTGGCCAGCAAATTTGGTGTGGCAGATTTAATCAAAAGCTTAGCTAATTACCAAGTACATTTGAATTATGAGGTGATTGAAAAAAATGATGTAGAGGAAGAGGAGGTAATTGCAGCAGCAATCAAATGGTTGAAGAAAGTGGATGGAGTGGCTTTTGTCGTGGACATGAATGAAGCGGCAGAATCATCAGTACCCCAAATACTAAGAGAACGCATCATTAATGGATACAACTACAAACGCAGTGGATCGATTCAAATTATTTTGGAGCCACAGTGGTTTAGTGGATCGAAAGATGGAAAAGGAACGACACATGGAAGTTGGAATTCGTATGATGCTCATATTCCTGCTGTATTCTTGGGATGGGGAGTAAAACCAGGAAAAACGACTCGTCAAACGCATATGACAGATATCGCACCGACAATTGCACAAATCTTGAAAATTGAGTTCCCGAATGGAAATATTGGAACGCCAATTCGAGAAGCAATCGAGGAATAAAAAAAGAAAACGTCTTTAGTTAATAACTAGAGACGTTTTCTTTTTTTAGCTAATGTAATTTTTGTGGGACAAAATGAGAATTATGTTTAGCTTTGAACCTACAAATAACTATTTATGAAAAAAAGATATTTATTGTTTGGTTTTATATTTTCAATGAGCAGTGTATTGCATGCTCAATATAAAACACTTACAAAAACAGACGCCAACGGATTTACATATGAATATGTAGAAAATGACCCTGCAAAAGCTAGAATTTATACGTTGAATAACGGATTAAAGGTTTATTTAGCACAAAATCACGATGAACCGAGAATTCAAACGTATATTCCTGTGCGTACAGGTTCTAATAATGACCCAGAAGACAATACCGGTTTAGCACATTACTTAGAACATATGTTGTTCAAGGGAACTTCTAAATTGGGAACAGTAAACTGGGAAGTGGAACAAGCGTTGATTAAGAAAATCTCTGACTTGTATGAACAACATAAAAATGAGACGAATCCAGAAAAGAAAAAAGCAATCTATAAAAAGATTGACGAAATCTCTAAGGAAGCCTCTCAATATGCAGTGGCTAATGAGTATGATAAATCAGTAGCTTCTATTGGTGCAACGGGAACGAATGCACATACCTGGTTTGATGAGACGGTATATAAAAACGTAATTCCTTCTAATGAATTAGAAAAATTCTTAATCATTGAACAAGAGCGTTTTTCTCAGCTAGTATTGCGTTTATTCCACACAGAATTAGAAGCAGTATACGAGGAGTTTAACCGCGGTCAGGATAACGATTTCTGGGCATCACATGAAAAAATGATGGCGTTGTTGTTTCCTACAACACACTATGGAACACAAACGACAATTGGTACTTCAGAACACTTGAAGAATCCATCAATGGTAGCGATTCACAACTACTTCGATCAATACTATGTACCGAATAATATTGCAGTTGTTTTAGTTGGAGATATCCAATTTGACGAGACGATTCAAATGGTAAACAAGTATTTTGGTACCATGAAAAAAGGAGTTCAACCCAAAGAATATGTAGCGGTAGAACAACCAATCCAAGGTATTAAGTCAGCGGAAGTATTTAGCCCACAGGCAGAACGCGTAGAGATGGGCTTCCGTTTAGGTGGAGCAAAAACACAAGATGCTTTGTATGTAACGATGATTGACATGTTGTTGAGCAATGGTCAAGCAGGTTTGATTGACTTAGATATCAACCAGAAACAAAAAGCATTGTACGCAGGTAGTTCACCGATGATCATGAAAGATTATTCGGTTCACCAATTAACAGGGATGCCAAATGAAGGACAAACCTTAGAAGAGGTGAGAGACATCATGTTAGAGCAAATCGAAAAAATCAAAAAAGGAGAATTTGACGAGTGGTTGTTACAAGCAGTAATCAATGAATTGAGAAAGAATTCAATGAAAGCGCTAGAAGATAACGACGCAATGGCTTCTGAGATGTATCAAGCGTTTATTCAAGGTAGAAGTTGGGAAGAAGCAGTGAGTGAAATCGATCGCATGGAGAAAATTACCAAAGCAGATATTATGCGTTTCGCTAACGAAAACTACAAAGACAACTATGCTATTGTATACAAACGTCAAGGAGAAAACAAAGATTTAGTTCGCGTTGAAAACCCTGGAATTACACCTATTGATTTAAATAGAGATAGTGAATCGGAGTTTTATAAAGCGTTGAATCAAGTGGCGGTTAAAGATATTCAACCTGAATTTGTTGATTTCAATAAGGCGTTGAAAAGAGAAAAAATTGGCAAAATCAAAACAACGTTATATAGCATTGACAATGTAACAAATGATTTAGCAACGGTTACGTATATCACACCAGTAGGATCGGATCACGATAAAAAACTAAGCTTAGCTTTAGAGTATTTAGATTATATCGGAACCAATACATACTCACCTGCAGATATCCGCAAGGAATTCTATAAATTAGGAGTAGATTATTCCCTGAATACGGGTACGGATAAATCGTATATCACAATCTCAGGATTAAAAGAAAATATCCCAGCGGGAATTAAATTATTAGAGCATTTAGTAACAGATGCAAAAGCTGATCAAGAGTCGTACGATAATTTGGTAGACCAGATCTTGAAATCTCGTTTTGATGCAAAATCTAGTAAAGGTGGTATCCAACGTGCGTTGAATAGCTATATTGTTTCAGGAAATCAATTGAGCAGATTCAAAGATATCTTGAGTGAAGGAGATTTAAAAGCAATCAAACCAACAGAATTAGTAGGTTTATTACACAAATTCTTTGACTATAACCAAGAAGTATTCTATTACGGAAATGATTTGGCAACAGTGAAAAAAGCAATTGTAGCGAATCACAACTTAGGGAAAGGAAAAGTAACACCAGTGAAGAAAGTATATGCAGAACCAATGACAGACGGTACGGTTTATTTCGCACCTTATGACATGGTACAAGCAGAAATTTCATACCGCGGTAGAGAATCTCAATTCAACAAAGATCTATTGGCAACTTCAAGTGTATTCAATAGCTATTTTGGTGGTGGAATGGCTTCTGTTGTTTTCCAAGAGATTAGAGAATCCAAATCATTAGCGTATTCTGCTTATGCTTACTATGCGAATGCTGGAAAATTAGACAAGTACAACTACGTAATGGCGTATGTAGGTACACAGGCAAACAAATTACCACAAGCTGTTGATGCGATGATGGACTTAATGAATGATATGCCTCAAGCACAAAATCAGTTTGAAAATGCGAAAAATTCAGCTTTGAAAAACATCGCAACCCAACGTTATACAAAAGCGCAAATTTTCTATTACTGGTTGAGCTTACAAGAAAGAGGAATCAATTATGACATCAACAAAGATATTTACAAGCAAACGCAAGACATGCAAATGACTGATTTAGTAAATTTCTTTAATCAACATGTAAAAGGAAAAACGTTTAACGTAGGTCTTTTAGGTAAGAAAGAAAACTTAGATTGGGAAGCCGTTAAAAAATTCGGTACCATCAAAGAGTTAACTTTAGAAGATTTATTCGGATATTAATAAAAAAAGCCAACTTTTTAGTTGGCTTTTTTATTGGAAAGAGGAGAGGGGAAAGAGGAGAGCAGTGAAGATATCAAACACAAAGGGCTTGCATTTGCAAGCCCTTTGTGTTTGATATTGGAGTGAAGAAAGAAGTTTCGAAATAAATACTAGCTCAGTGAGATAAAGAGGAAATTATTAAAAGATTATTTTTTCTAAAAAGGAAAATTCACTTCTTTCCTCTCTCCTCCTCACTTCTTTCCTATTTTTACACTATTTTCGCTGCAATTTTTTTAATTTATGATAAATTATTCTTCATTGATATTGCGAAATCTATTCATCGCATTTTTCTTTTTCATTGTTATTTCTCCTTCGTTTTCGCAAGAGAACCATACGGTTTATGTCAATCTTGGTGGACAGGGAATAGAAGCTTCATATAAATACAGACTAACCTATGATACTCATGTAGAGGCATTCTTAGGATTGGGTCCTGGGTATCAGTTAGAAGAGAAAAGTGGATATCTTTTAGAGTATGGTTTTATTCCTTTCGCAAAAGCCAATTTAAAATGGCACTTTGTCAACGAAGAAGAACGAAAATTTTATCTCGGTACACAAGCCAAATATTCTTTTGGAAAAGTAACGGATGAAAGTTTTAATAAGATATTACTAACAGAATTGCATGTAGGACATGAAGAACGTGTCACCAAACGATTGCTATTTAATATACACGCAGGTGGTGGATATATGCAAGATTTTGATGTACAACGAGGAGAATTTATCTTTACTTGTGGAGTGACGCTTAAATACGCTATTCTAAGTAAAAAATAAGGGATAGGTGTGTTTGTACTAGAGAGAAGAAAGAGGAAAGGAGATAGAGGTCTTTTGTTTCCATAACTATAGAAATAAAAGATAAAAAAATTCTGCTCAGTTTTAACCCAAGCAGAATTTTATACTTATACAGTTTTTTGTATAGTGTTCTTTTTTGTAAACAAGAAAATTAACTCCTTTCCTCTCTCCTCTCTCCTCTTTCCATTCTACATTTTATCTATTCCAGCCAAATATTCCAAGGCTTTTTTAATTGATTTGACTTGTTCAAAAGACAACATCAAACGCAATCCGTTTTTCGTTTCTTTTTCTCGCATCTTACACAAGTGTGAACTTTGTTGAATAAAAGTTAAGACTTGTCTGAATTTTGGAGAGGTATAAAAACCTGACTTCTGATCACCTATAAAGTAGCAAATCATTTTTCCTTGCTTTAGAATCACTTTCTCAATACCCAGGTTACTAGCATGCCATTTGATGCGCAAGCTGTCTAAAAGGGCAATGGCCTGTCTTGGAAGCGGTCCAAAACGGTCAATTAAGCGCTGTTCATATTCTTTTAATACTGATTCCGTCGTAATTGTACTCAATTCATTGTACAAGTTTAAACGTTCTGAAATATTGTTGACATACTCGTCAGGGAATAGGATTTCAAAATCCGTATCAATTTGACAATCGCGGACAAATACTTTATTTTCTTCTTTTTTCTCCTCTAAATAAAGATCCTTAAATTCATTTTCTTTTAATTCTTCGATGGCCTCTTGCATGATTTTCTGGTAGGTTTCAAATCCAATTTCATTGATGAAACCACTTTGTTCACCCCCTAAAATATCACCAGCACCGCGAATTTCTAAGTCTTTCATCGCAATGTTAAATCCACTACCTAAGTCACTAAATTGCTCTAAGGCTTGGATGCGTTTGCGCGCTTCTTCGGTCATCACAGAATAAGGAGGACAAATGAAATAACAAAATGCTTTTTTATTACTACGTCCAACGCGACCGCGCATCTGATGTAAATCTGATAAACCAAAGTTGTTGGCGTTGTTGATTAAAATCGTATTGGCATTGGGAACATCTAAACCACTTTCGATAATGGTAGTTGCTACTAAAACATCAAATTCTCCATCCATAAAGGCAAGCATCAACTCCTCGAGTTTTTTTCCATCCATTTGTCCGTGACCAACACCCACTTTTGCATCGGGAACCAAGCGCTGAATCATACCCGCAACTTCGCGTATATTCTCAATGCGATTGTTGATGAAATACACTTGTCCACCGCGTTCCAATTCATAAGCAACCGCATCGCGTATAATTTCTTCATTGAATCCTACTACATTGGTTTCAATCGGGTATCGATTCGGTGGTGGAGTGGTAATTACGGATAAATCTCGTGCTGCCATCAAAGAGAATTGAAGTGTTCTCGGAATTGGCGTTGCTGTTAAGGTGAGTGTATCTACATTTTCAGAAATCGTTTTCAACTTGTCTTTGACAGCTACACCAAATTTTTGTTCCTCATCAATGATAAGTAAACCTAAATCTTTAAAAACTACATTTTTGTTCACTAATTGGTGGGTTCCAATAAGGATGTCTATTTTTCCTGCCTCCAAATCGCGTAAAATATCGCTTTTTTGTTTGGCTGTTCTAAAGCGGTTGATGTAACTCACGCGAACAGGCATATCTTTTAAACGCTCTGAGAAGGTTTTAAAATGTTGAAAAGCTAAGATGGTGGTCGGTACTAGAATAGCAACCTGTTTACCGTTGTCTACCATTTTGAAAGCCGCGCGAATAGCAACTTCCGTCTTTCCGAATCCTACATCTCCACAGACTAAACGATCCATTGGACGATCGAGTTCCATATCGGCTTTTACCTCTTGGGTTGCTTTTAACTGGTCGGGTGTGTCTTCGTATATAAATGAACTCTCGAGTTCATGTTGTAAATAACTATCTGGAGCACAAGCAAATCCCTTTTGCGTTCGTCTTTTGGCATAGAGTTGAATCAGGTTGAACGCAATATGCTTAACACGCGCTTTTGTTTTCGTTTTTAAATTTTTCCAAGCAGAAGATCCTAGTTTGTGAATTTTAGGAACCGCGCCATCTTTGCCATTGTATTTGGCAATTTTGTGTAAAGAGTGGATACTCACATAGACAATATCATTGTCTGCATAAACGAGCTTAATTGCTTCTTGCGTTTTACCTTCTACTTGTATTTTTTGTAAACCACCAAATTTTCCAATTCCGTGGTCAATATGCGTCACATAATCCCCAACAGTGAGCGAATTGATTTCTTTTAGTGTAATGGTTTGTTTCTTCGTATACCCATTTTTGAGGGTAAACTTATGGTATCGCTCAAAAATTTGATGATCGGTATAACAGGCAATTTGCTTCTCTTCATCAATAAAACCTTGATAAATCGGGGTAACAATGGTTTTGTATTGTTGAACCACTTGCTTCTGATTTTCATCCCGCATGGCGTCAAAAATATCTTTGAATCGACGCGCTTGATTCTCATTCGCACAAAATAAATAATTGGTATACCCATTATCGGAATTATCGTTCAGATTGCGTACCAATAAATCAAATTGTTTGTTGAAGGACGGCTGTGGTTTTGTGTGAAACACATACTGTTTTTGAGGTGTAATGTGTTTGCTATCGGTAAGTTCAAGGTAGTTGAATAATTCTACTTGACGTAAGAATACATCTCCATTGAGAAACATCTCGTTGGGATTTGAATATTTAAGCTCCTTGTTTAATTTTTCAAAAATGGTGAGGGCTTTTTCAAAATTATGATTCAACTGATCGATAATAAAAGCCGTATTTTGAGCAAAAACAACGGTTTTTTCTGGAATATATTCCAAGAAACTTTCCCTTGTTTCCGCCGTAAATTTATTTTCCACATTGGGAATAATCGTGATTTTCTTTTGCTTGTCAACAGATAACTGCGTTTCTACATCAAAGGTTCGAATACTGTCAATTTCATCCCCAAAAAATTCGATGCGATACGGGTTGTCATTGGAAAATGAAAACACGTCAATAATTCCACCACGTACAGAAAATTCGCCAGGTTCAGCAACAAAATCTACGCGTTTAAAATTGTATTCAAACAGTGTTTCATTGACGAAATCAATAGACAATTGATCACCTACGTGCACTTTTAAGGTATTCTTTTCTAACACCTTTTTGGTTACTACTTTTTCGAAGATAGCTTCAGCATATGAAACAATAATCGCTGGTTTTTTTCGGGAACTAATGCGGTTCAATACTTCGGCACGCAACAGGACGTTTGCATTGTCTGTCTCTTCAATTTGATACGGACGACGATAGGATCCAGGATAGAAGAGTACGTCTTGTTTGTTGATAAAGTGTTCTAAATCATTGAGGTAATACGCCGCCTCTTCCTTGTCGTTAAAAATTAAGAGAAAAGGAAGTTCTGTTTGACGGAACAAGCTTTCTAATTGAAAAGAGAGAGCCGATCCAATAAGTCCTTTGAAAAGAAGAGGTTGTCGATTATTTAATAAATCGTGTGCCAGTTGTTGGGTCTGTACAGCCTCATTAAAATATTGCTTTACTTCCATAGGTTATTGTAATTCTTCTTCGGGATTTGCTCTTCGCATATCATTTCTAAATTCTTCCATCTCTTGCAACATCACATCTTCTCCTTCTTCTTTTACATAGTTTTGACGAACTAGATTTTCGTCCATCATACGCACAATATCATCTAAGCTGAGCTGAATATTATCCAGCCACTCATCTACTTTTTCTATATTAACCGGGTTTAAATTGATGTACATATCCAAATTTTGGATGGCATTTAATAGGGTTGAATATCTAATTTTAATATCTGGCGTATCTAAGGCTGTTGGATATCCCTGATAAGGGAGATTTTCCGCAAGCTCACTGAGGGTAACTGCCTTTTTTTGGAAGGCTCCAATCGTAGAAACAGGACGTAGTTTTAACTCATTGGTTAGCGTTGTCCATGCTTTCCATTCTTCGAGAATGGGAGTCAACTCTTTGGAGGCTTTTGGAATCTTGAATTTCCATTCTTTCATTAAATGTGTAAATACACTATCGTTGTACTGTTGTAGTTTGGTTTGTTCTAGTGCACTTTGATCGACTTCTTTCTTGCAAGAAGTAAGGTTCAAACTAAGTACCAACAGTATAATCGTCCAAATGTTTTTCATATCCTTGAATTTCAAACCTCAAATTTACGAATGTTATTGAATTTATTTGACTTGCTTTGCGATAAACCATAGCGAATTTCAATTGATTGGAGGGAGAACATCCCAATAATTTATTTGTTCTTTGATAGAATTGTCCTTTTTTGCATTGATTTATTGTCTAGCAACGGCTATATTTGTGCAACTAAATACAAATTAAATGGGAACCAAAATATTAATTATTGGAGCTTGTGGACAAATTGGCTCTGAACTTACGTTAAAGTTGCGTGGTATCTATGGAAATGAGAATGTTATCGCTTCAGATATTCGAGAAGGAAATGAGGCTTTGATGAGCTCAGGACCTTTTGAAATCGTCAATGCGATGGAGTTTGATGCCGTAGCTCAGGTGATTGAGAAGCATCAAGTAGAAGAAGTGTACTTAATGGCTGCCTTGCTTTCCGCTACAGCAGAGAAAAACCCAGCTTTTGCTTGGGAATTAAATATGAACTCTTTATTTCACGTGTTAAACTTAGCGAAAGAAGGAAAAATTAAAAAGATATTTTGGCCCTCTTCAATTGCGGTATTTGGTCCTACAACACCAAGAGAGAATACACCTCAATATACTGTGATGGAACCCAGTACAGTTTACGGAATTTCGAAACAAACAGGGGAGCGTTGGTGCGAATATTACTTCAATAAATATGGGGTAGATGTACGCAGTATCCGTTATCCAGGTTTAATTTCTTGGACAACGCCTCCAGGAGGTGGAACAACGGATTATGCCGTTGATATTTTCTATAAGGCAATTGAGGATAAACACTATAATTGCTTCCTATCTGAAAAAACGGGATTGCCGATGATGTATATGGACGATGCTTTGGATGCAACGGTTGGAATTATGCAAGCCCCGAAAGAATCAATTAAAATTCGCTCGTCTTATAATTTAGGTGGAATTTCGTTTACTCCAGAGGAAATTGCAGCAGAAATTACAAAACACATCCCTGATTTTACGATTGCATATGAACCCGATTTCCGCCAAGCGATTGCAGACAGCTGGCCGGCAAGTATTGACGACAGTAGTGCACAACAAGATTGGAACTGGAAACACAAATACGATCTTAGCGCTATGACAACAGTGATGCTTGAAAACTTAAGCAAGGTTTTAAAGAAATAACAAGTGAACTACTTGTTGAAAAGTAGTTTAGGTATAAATAAAGAAACAGTGATAAGCAGAAGCTTATTGCTGTTTTTTTGTGTTTGGTTTTTTCCAATAACCTGATTTAACCACCGACTATCACCATGTAACAAACGACAATCAACCTATTTCTTGCGCAATTTTGTAAAGACCAAATGATATAAGGAAACAACTATAAAGGCAAATCCAAGTAAAATGACGATTGTACTGATTGTATAGCTAATAATTTGGGTGGCTCTTAGAATCAAACTTAAAGCAAAAAGGAGGAGCCCAAGGGTCAGTAATTTTACATTTTTATTCATAATCGTATTATTTGATTCCACAAAGATAAACGTTATATTGAATGGATGACTTTTCTAATACAAAGCTAAATCTAGATTTTTTTTCTAAGAACAAGAGAATAAGGGGGGATAAAAAAGAATCTTGTCTTTTTTTATGTGATAATTGAGATTAGTGTAGATGATGTTGTAAATTTAGAAGATAAAAGTTGTATTACTATGAAAAAAGAAGTAGAAAATAAAATAGAACAGGCACAAAGTGCTTATGAAAGATGGAGCAAAGTAGCCGTTGAGGATCGCATTGTATACCTCAAAAAAGTAAAAGAAAAATTGTTGCTCAACAAAGAGCGTTATGGAGCTGTGATTACTCAGGATATGTTCAAACCTTTGAGTCAAGCGATAGCGGAAGTTGAAAAATGTGCCACCTTGGTTGATTATTATATCGAAGAGGGACAAGCGATTTTACAAGGACGTCACATCCAAACCCGTTGGTCAGAAACCTATATTGTGCATGATCCGATGGGAGTTATCTTAGGAGTGATGCCGTGGAATTACCCTTTTTGGCAAGTGTTTCGCTTTGCCATTCCCACTTTATTAGCAGGTAATACAGTTGTATTGAAACACGCGAGTAATGTTCCTTTTTCGGCCAAAGCATTAGAATCTTGCTTTTTAGTAGAAGGTTTTGAGCAAGTCTATTTTAATTTAACCCTACCTGGTAAAGAAGTCGAAGAGGTAATTGAACATGCTGCAGTGAAAGGAGTCTCCTTGACGGGAAGTGAACCAGCAGGAAGCGCAGTAGCTCAGAAGGCAGGAAGTTTGATCAAACCCGTAGTGTTAGAACTAGGTGGGAGCAATGCGTTTATCGTAACAGAAGAAGTCGATATGGAAGAGATTATACCACTTGCGGTGAATGCTCGTTTTCAAAATACAGGACAGAGTTGTATTGCGGCTAAGCGTTTTTTGGTACATGAATCTTTGCGTGAGGAATTTACAACGCGTTTAGCGGAGGAAGCGCAAAAGCTGAAACAAGGAGACGTAATGAATCTTTCTACGGGAATTGGTCTCATGGCAAGAGAAGATCTCGCAATTGAGCTAGAAACCCTTTTAAATGACTCTGTAGCGTTGGGTGCTCGGGTTGTTTGTGGTGGAAAACGCGATAAGAATTGGTTTGAACCCACTGTAGTGACGGATGTAACAGATCAAATGCCTGTATTTACACAAGAAACCTTCGGACCTCTAGCCGTTGTGGTTGGTTTTAATACCCTAGAAGAAGCCATTGCCTTGAGTAATGATTCTCACTTTGGTCTAGGAGTGTCTATTTTCGGCAAGAATATTGAAGAATTAAAAAAATGCGTGCATCTCTTTGAGGATGGAGCTGTCTTTATAAATGAAATGGTTATTTCTGATCCTCGTGTGCCTTTTGGAGGAAATAAATTTTCTGGAATTGGCAGGGAAATGTCTGAAGAAGGTTTGCTTGCCTTTGTTAATAAGAAGACGGTAGTAATTAAATAAATAGCGTGAAATACGGTTGAGTCTATGAATGAGTTGATGGACACCTTTGTAAAGTTTTGGTTGACAATTAAATTTGTCGATGTTATTGAGTTCTTTGGAACGATTGCGTTTGCAATTTCAGGTATTCGCTTGGCATCGGCTAAAAGCGTAGATTGGTTTGGGGCATTTGTCGTGGGATTTGTTACAGCTACGGGGGGTGGAACGTTGCGCGATTTACTGCTTGGCGTGACTCCGTTTTGGATGTTGACCAGTGTGTATGTATGGTGTACGATTGTTGCCTTGATGTTAGTGATTATTTTTCCTCAGAAACTGATTCGCTTAAACAATACGTTTCTGTGGTTTGACAGTATTGGATTGGGGTTATTTGTTGTGGTTGGGGCGGAGAAGACCCTAGCCTTGGGGTATCCGTTTTGGGTGGTAGTTATCATGGCAACGATTACAGGAGTTGTTGGTGGTATGATACGCGATATCTTAATCAATGAAATTCCGGCGATTTTTAGACAAGAATGGTATGCCCTGGCTTGTATTTTTGGGGTGTTTATTTATTATATGCTCCAAGCAATCGGATTAGATGCTGTTATTGTCCAAATTTCTACCGCCGCTTCCGTTTTTGTAATTCGTTTGATAGCAACTCGTTATCGGTTAGGATTGCCTACACTTAAGGGAGAGAGCTGAAAAAAGTAAGTTTTTTTGCAGAAAATATTTGCAAAAAGCAGAAAACACACTATATTTGCATCGCAATAAAGGTAACACACCTTCCTCCTTAGCTCAGTTGGTTAGAGCATCTGACTGTTAATCAGAGGGTCCTTGGTTCGAGCCCAAGAGGGGGAGCAAAGCTAAAGCTTTAAACGTGTAACCTTTAGGTAGGTATAAAATACCTTCCTCCTTAGCTCAGTTGGTTAGAGCATCTGACTGTTAATCAGAGGGTCCTTGGTTCGAGCCCAAGAGGGGGAGCAAAAAAGCCTTACAAGATTTCTTGTAAGGCTTTTTTTATTGTCAATAATTTCCCCTCTATCTTCCAATATATACTCTAAGCACAAATTTTGGGACTATTGTCCTTTCGATTCATTCGTTTTTGATTGTTTTTATTTGATTTTAGCGAAGCGGTTTAGCAATAATTATTTGTTTATTAAACTTTTATTTGAAATTATTTTGTGATTTCGAAATAGTTGTTAATTTAGTTGAATAAATTTATAACAAAATTTAAACAAATATTTATGAAAAAATTATTACTATTCTTGTTTCTGACTACGCTAGTGACGATGAATGTCGCATGTAGTAGCAGTGATGATAAAAAAGAGGAGGAAGAAAAAGCATTGTCGCTTGTTTCAAATGCGGATGGTAAAGGAATTCCTGAAGGAACAAGTGTGATGTTTACTGTGACGACCAATGAAGGTGAGAAAAAGGTAGAGGTTTCAGGTGTGGCTTTTTACATGGATGGAAAGGAAATTGGAAATCCTTATGTTTTTGAGAAAGCAGGAACATTTAATGTTGTGGCCAAGAAGAATGGATTTTTAGATAGTAATGTTGTTGTGATTAAAGTGGTAGAAGACGATGTAGTGATAGAAAAAGAAACATTAACTATTGCCGTAATAGGTGGGTTTACTGACATAGAAGTCGAGGAGGAAATCCGTTTTGAAGTGAAAGACGAAGAAGGTGGTTTAGTAGAAAACGCTGAGATTTCTTTGTCTGATGGCACTGTTATTGGCTATGCATGGACGCCAACTGCGGTTGGAACCTATAAGATTAAAGCAAAAAAAGAGGGGTATAATGCAAGTGCTGAAATAACGGTTAATGTAAAGGCAAAATCAGTTAAAAAATTGGTATTAACTTTAGAATCTAATGCTGAGGAGTTGTATGTAAATGAAAATTTCAAATTGAATGTTAAGGATGTGGATGGAGAAGCTGTTTCTGATGCTGTTTTGTACAAAGATGGGGTTGCTACAACAGTTACTTCTGTTGATGGAAGTTTTCAAATGAATATAGGAACGGAAGGAACTTACGTCTTAAAAGCGAATCTAGAAGGAGGTGAGAGTAACAATGTAACCGTGAAGATTAGAAAACGAGCGTTAGGTGTAGAAAATAGCTTTTTGTATAAAGAATCGACCTATAATGTAACGAATAGTACTTTGTTTTTCTTGGGAATAGAAAGTGTAGAGAATCAGTATGTGGCGGTTTGGCATTTGGAAGCACGCGAGGCTGATGGAGTGACTGCGCGAGTGGTTTTTCATACACCGGCTACGTTGGTGAATCCTAGTACGGGAGATTTTTCTTATCAAAGACCTGGTGTAGGAAATACTATACCTAAACAAGTGAGAGTTATGAGAAATAACACGTTGCTTGATCAAGCAACTCAAGGTATAACATTTGTGTTTAACGCTAGAATGAGTGGTGAGATTTTTGAAGGGGACTATTTTGCGATTGTACCCAGTTTAGGAGGTAAGCCTTTTGTATTAAATTTCGATGGAAATACAGCTTATATTGATCAAAGTGGCGCTCGTGGAAGTGCTGTCTCTGCTCAAGGGAGACAAGGAAATCCAATCGTAAGAGTAAGTCAAATCAATAGAAGATAATTTAGTATAATTACAGTAAAATAAAAAGCCCGATTCGAAGGAATCGGGCTTTTTTTATCGGTTGTTAGCTAATTAATTAGCTAAGATAATAATCTTGTTATCACTTAATTCAACGGTCCCCATATTGATAGGTAGGTGGTAAGTATCGTTGCTAACTTTAACGAACTTTGAATTAAATGGCTCTTTAATAGAAATGTTACTTCCTGTAAACTTCACATTACCTTTTGTCAATAAAGAAACAATAGCCGCGTGATTGTTTAACATTTGAAACTCACCATTAATACCTGGAACCGATACAGAAGTAACTTCTCCAGCAAATAAGGTAGCTTCAGGTGATACAATTTCTAATCTCATAATAGTTCTGTTTTAAGTGATTATTAAACTTCAGCAAGCATTTTCTCTCCAGCTGCAATCGCTTCTTCGATTGAACCTTTTAAGTTGAAAGCTGCTTCTGGTAAATGGTCTAATTCACCATCAATAATCATATTGAAACCTTTGATTGTATCTTTAATATCTACAAGAACTCCTGGGATACCTGTAAATTGCTCAGCAACGTGGAAAGGTTGAGATAAGAAACGTTGAACACGACGTGCTCTGTGTACGGCTAATTTATCTTCTTCAGATAACTCTTCCATACCTAAGATTGCGATAATATCTTGCAATTCTTTGTATTTCTGTAAGATTTCTTTTACGCGTTGTGCACAAGCATAGTGTTCTTTACCTAAAATTTCTGGTGTTAAGATACGAGAAGTAGAATCTAATGGGTCTACTGCAGGGTAAATACCTAACTCAGCAATTTTACGAGACAATACTGTAGTAGCATCTAAGTGGGCGAAAGTTGTAGCTGGCGCCGGGTCAGTTAAGTCATCCGCAGGAACGTAAACCGCCTGTACTGAAGTAATTGATCCTTTTGTAGTTGAAGTAATACGCTCTTGCATCGCACCCATTTCTGTTGCTAATGTCGGTTGGTATCCTACTGCTGATGGCATACGTCCTAATAAGGCAGATACCTCAGATCCAGCTTGTGTAAAACGGAAGATGTTGTCAACGAAGAAAAGTACGTCTTTTCCTTGGTCGTCTCCAGCACCGTCACGGAAGAACTCAGCAATTGTTAATCCTGATAAAGCAACACGTGCACGTGCTCCTGGTGGCTCATTCATCTGTCCGAATACGAATGTAGCTTTTGAATCTAACATTCCGCTTCTGTCAACTTTTGATAAGTCCCAACCTCCATTTTCCATAGAGTGCATAAAGTCATCTCCGTATTTGATAATACCTGACTCTAACATCTCGCGCAATAAGTCATTTCCTTCACGTGTACGCTCTCCAACTCCTGCGAATACAGAAAGACCACCGTGACCTTTTGCGATATTGTTAATTAACTCTTGAATTAATACTGTTTTACCTACTCCAGCACCACCGAATAATCCAATTTTACCTCCTTTTGCATAAGGCTCAATTAAGTCGATTACTTTAATTCCAGTGAATAATACTTCTGTAGATGTAGATAAGTCTTCGAATTTTGGTGCAGGTCTGTGGATTGGCAATCCGCTTGCTCCTTCTTTTGGTAAGTTTCCAAGACCATCAATAGCGTCTCCAACAACATTAAACAATCTACCAAATACCTCTTTTCCGATTGGAACTTGGATAGGAGATCCTGTAGCCGCTACAGCGTAACCTCTACTTAATCCGTCTGTTGAGTCCATTGAAATTGTACGAACTGTATCTTCTCCAATGTGTGATTGTACTTCAAGTACTAATTTAGAACCATCTGGTTTAGTGATTTCTAATGAATCATAAATTTTTGGAAGTTCGGCGTTCTCAGTGTTGAAGACTACGTCAACTACTGGTCCGATAACTTGCGCAACTTTTCCTGTAACTTTAGACATTGCTTATGTATTTATTTAACAGCTATTTACGTTTAGTGAAAAAAACTACTTTTTCAGAGTGCAAAGATAGTTTTTTTCTCTTAATATGAAAATGATTAAAAATTTATTTATATATAAAAAAATGCGAGCCCGAAATGGGTTCGCATTTTATTGTTATTCAACCGTTACCGACTTCGCTAAATTACGAGGTTGGTCTACGTTGCAATCTCTTAAAACTGCTATGTGATAAGACAATAATTGCAAGGGAATTGTAGTTAAAATTGGAGTTAACGCCTCAGAAATGCCAGGCACTTCAATCACGTGATCCGCTAATTCTCTTACTTGTTTGTCTCCTTTTGTAACAACAGCAATGATTTTTCCGCTTCGCGCTTTGATCTCTTGGATGTTACTTACTACTTTGTCGTAGTGCATTTGATCGGGTGCAATGACAATAACAGGCATGTGTTCGTCGATTAATGCAATCGGACCGTGTTTCATCTCCGCAGCTGGATAACCTTCCGCGTGGATGTACGATATTTCTTTTAGTTTTAAAGCACCTTCTAAAGCAACGGGATAGTTGTATCCTCGTCCTAAGTATAAACAGTTTGTAGCGTCTTTGTATACTTCTGCAATCTTTAATACTTCTTCGTTTTGCACTAAGGCTTCTTTTACGCGTTCTGGGATTAATTCCAATTCGTGTAAGTATTTTAAATACTCTGAATTAGATAAAGAACCTTTGGATTTAGCCAAACGCAGGGCAATTAATGTAAGTACTGTAATTTGCGTGGTAAAAGCTTTTGTAGAAGCAACTCCGATTTCAGGACCTGCATGGGTGTAAGCGCCAGCATGTGTTTCTCTAGAAATAGAAGATCCTACTACGTTACAAACACCAAATACAAAAGCACCTTTTGTTTTAGCTAATTTAATTGCTGCTAAAGTGTCTGCTGTTTCTCCAGATTGTGAAATAGCAATAATCACGTCATCATTGTTGATGATTGGGTTTCTGTATCTAAACTCAGAAGCGTATTCTACTTCAACTGGAATTCTTGCAAATTCCTCAATAATGTATTCTGCTACTAAAGCAGCATGCCAAGATGTTCCACAAGCAACGATAACAATGCGTTTCGCGTTGAGGAATTTATCAAGGTTGTCTTCAATACCTGCCATTTTAACCAAGCCTTGATCTGCAAGTAAGCGCCCTCTAAATGTATCGCGTATTACGTCTGGTTGTTCGTAAATCTCTTTCAACATAAAGTGATCGTATCCATTTTTCTCAATTTGCTCTAAGTTTAATTGTAATTCTTGAGCATAGTGATTAACCAAAGAATCGTCTTTGATTTTTCGGATATTTAAAGGCTTGTGTAAGCGAATAATTGCCATTTCTTCATCTTCTAAATAAATGGCATTATTGGTGTATTCTATAAAAGGGGAAGCATCAGAGGTAATAAAATACTCATTTTCACCAATTCCGATTGCTAAAGGACTACCTAAACGTGCAGCTACTATTTCATTGGGTTTTTTGATGTCCATAACGGCAATCGCATAAGCTCCAACTACTTGGTTAAGGGCAATTTGAACGGCTTTTCCTAATTTTACCTTTTGTGTTTTTTGAACGTCTTCGATCAAGTTAATTAATACTTCCGTATCTGTCTCTGATTGAAAAGTATACCCGCGTTTAATTAACTCTTGTTTTAATGAATCGTAATTTTCAATGATTCCATTGTGGATAATGACTAATTCACCTGAATTTGAAAAATGAGGATGTGAGTTAACATCATTTGGTACACCATGTGTAGCCCAACGTGTATGTCCAATCCCTATTGTTCCTTTTTTTATTGCATCAGTAGCTTTCTCTTCTAAATCAGCAACTTTCCCTTTTGTTTTGCAAAGATTAATCGTTTCTCCATCAAAAACCGCTAACCCAGCACTATCATATCCACGATATTCTAGTCTAGTTAATCCTTTGATGATTACCGGATATGCATCTCTATGACCTATGTATCCAACGATTCCACACATAAATAATTAGTTTTTAGTTTTAGTATAAAATATTTGCAGTGTCATTTTTTTGTCTGAGCTAGTATTCGTTCCGTAAACTACAGTACCCATTGGGTACATTGCCGATAAAGTCGGCACGTAAGTTACGTTTTCAGGTGTGTTTGGTATTTCTGTTTTTAGTTTGCTGTTTATTCCTTTTGTTACGGTGTTTAATAGAACATCATTGTAGTTAAAAGTTGCTGCAATAGCCAATTTCGGACTTTTAAGTTCTTTGTTTCTTAGTAAAGCACGAATATATTCCGTGATTCTAAATTTGTAGAAGTTTCCTTTGATGTTATTTTCTTCATTGGCTTCTTGGTGAATTCCGCCATATACTAATTTCGTATAATCAGCATTAGCAGAGTTGTCGTTTAAGAAGTCTGATACAGGAGTTCCATTGTCGTAATTATATAGATACAAACGCTGTGGAATTTGATTTTTGTTCATGCTAGTTTGATCTACATGAACCGTAAGAATTGCATCGTTAATCAAGTATTCTTTGTCTTTTAGTGCTTGTAGCTCTTCAAAGTTATTTGCACTAAATAAGTCAATTACAGCGACGTTTCCTTCGCTTCCTTTAATGTATAACAAAGGGTCGCCATTTACTTTGTCTCCTTGTTGATTGCGTGAATTGCCTTCGGTTGTAGTTAAACTCACATTGATGTGGGAGTCAAAAGAACTTCCGCTGTCAGCTATTGCATCTTTTGTAAAGGGTAGTGTAAGACTTACGCGTTGTGTTTTCTTTATTTTTTCACCTTCACTATTGGTTTCTTCAATCTCTTGGTGGTACTTAATCACCATTTTACCTTGCGCAATATTCAATAAGCCCAACGTACCTGTTGAACCATTTCCTGTGGCTTTGAAATATAAACCTCGGAAGAAGTTTTTGAATTGAGATTGATCTTTAAATAAATCTTTGTTTGTAACGAATTTTTTGAAATAGTCCTTGTTTAAGTCTAACCATACTCCAGGAGCTAGTCTTTCTTGTTCAGTAGGTTTATTTGTTTTTTCGTCGTAAATAATATTCCCTTTGTCATCTCTTTTGTAAATAATGATATTCTTCTTTGTAAAAGAGAAGTCGCTATTTTGCTTAATATCATTTGAGTCATTGAGAAGAGTCTCTTTTTTGTATTGCTCAAATTGTGCGGCTGAATCCGAAAAATACGAGATGTCTTTTCCTGTTCCAGGGTTCACATTGTTGAGATAATACCCATTTTCATACACCTCTAGCTTAAAACTTCCGTCTCCTGTTACGTTTTGTAATTTGTAATAGGTAACTTCATCTTCTACTTTGTCATATTGAGAATAGTAGGGAATATAAACATAAACAGAGTCAATGACAGCATTGCTTTTCATTAAATCAAAAGAAGTCGATGCAGACAGTACCTGAGTTACAAAACTGCTGTTGGTTCTGCCAAATTCACCATTGTCAATGGATCCAAAAGGGACATTAGGTAAATTTTTAGTGCTTAATGCTCCATAAGGTTGCGTATAAGCAGTTATGTTTTGAACTTGATAGGTGTCAATATTTAAATTGTTATCTCCAATGATATCTCCTCCAACTTCACTGAAATCTTTGTCACATGATTGTAAGCTAGCCATAGCTGCTAGGATTACGAATGTCTTTACGATGTTTTTATAATTCATCTACTAATTCGATATATGCGTTAGTATTATAAAAATTGGTTATAAAAAGTAGTATAAGCCTCTGCAAATGCTTCTTTAGTAGCGTAAGGTAAGAAAGGTTTATTAGAAGATTCTATATATTTTGTTAAATCTGATGGGATGTTCTCAGATGCTAGAATCACTCCGTCAGAATTCTTAACTGCATTAACCATTATATTTTGATAGGTTGCTTTTTCAAAATCAGCAACATCCTCTTTTGGTAAGTTGTCAAAAGCAACTTTTGTATGCATAGATGTACTTAAAGTACCTTCAAAGCCTTCGTCAAAGATAGATGTAACTATTTTTGTGTCTGCAAAAATAGCTTCATCCTTATAGTAATTTTTCAAATAAGTTGGCAATAGCGAGGCCATCCAACCTTGTACGTGAATAATATCTGGAACCCAATTTAATTTCTTAATGGTTTCAATTACCCCTTTGGTAAAGAAAATAGCTCTTTCGTCATTGTCTGGGTAAAGAACGCCATCTTCATCTGAAAATGTTGATTTTCTTTTAAAGTATTCATCATTATCAATGAAGTATACTTGAATACGCTCTTTGGGGATAGAAGCCACTTTGATAATCAAAGGCATATCCATATCATTCACGACCAAGTTCATCCCCGATAGGCGGATTACTTCATGTAATTGATGTCTTCTTTCATTGATGCTACCGTATTTCGGCATAAAAATTCTTATCTGCCCTCCCTGTTCATTAATCATTTTAGGCGCATCATAAGACATTAATGAAACTTCATTTTCTGCTAAATAAGGTACCACTTCAGATGATACGTACAATATCCTCTTATCTTTCATCTTCAAAAATAGTTTCTGTTGAAATAAATAAAACTGTGCAAATTTACGAAATTTTATGGAGTTATTTCTCGAATTAACTAATTTTGCCATTATTTAAAACGCGAAGCAGATGTTTCTTTTTCATACAAAAGTCGAATTACAAGCTTATTTAGAGACTTTTCACAAGGACAACCAATCCATTGGTTTAGTGCCTACAATGGGGGCTATACACCGTGGACACCTTTCTTTAATGGAGCAATCCCTACAAGAAAATGGCTGTACGGTCGTGAGTATTTTTGTCAATCCTACGCAGTTCAATAATGCAGAAGATTTGGCTAAATATCCTCGTACACTAGAGCGAGATTTGGATATTATCCGCTCATTATCAGATCAAATTGTCGTTTTTTCACCTTCTGTAGACGAAATTTACGCCGGAGAAACGGTCGCTAAACAGTTCGATTACGACGGACTGGAATTCGAAATGGAGGGGGCGCAACGTCCAGGACATTTTGATGGTGTAGGAACAATTGTCAAAAAGCTTTTTGAATTGGTTCAACCCACTAAAGCCTATTTTGGAGAAAAGGATTTTCAACAACTTCAAATTATTCGAAAATTGGTCGAAAAAGAACATTTAGCCGTTACAATTGTCGGGGTTCCGATTTTTAGAGCAGCTGATGGATTAGCAATGAGCTCGAGAAATGAGCGAATTTCAAGCCAAGGCTTGCAACAGTCAACCTTCTTGTATCAAGTGTTGAAACAAGCACAGGAATTGTTTAAAACGGAATCGATTGAAAAAGTTAATCAATTTGTTGAGTCTCAATTTAAAAATAATTCTACCTTTGACCTCGAATACTTTACAATTGCCGACGAGGAAACGCTAAAGGTGGCTACAGCTAAACAAGCGGGACACAAATACAGAGGTTTTCTTGTGGCGCATATTGAAGGGGTTCGATTAATTGACAATTTATCTTTTAACTAAACTATCGCGACATGCAAGTTGAAGTAGTAAAATCAAAAATTCATCGTGTAACCGTAACAGGTGCCGATTTGCATTATATTGGAAGTATCACCATAGACGAAGCGCTATTGGAAGCAGCCAATATGATTGAAGGTGAAAAAGTTTCTATTGTAAATATTAACAATGGAGAACGCTTTGAAACATATGCGATTCCAGGTCCTCGTAATAGTGGGGAAATTACCTTAAATGGTCCAGCTGCACGCAAAGTGCACAAAGGGGATATCGTTATTATTATTTCGTATGGAATAATGGATTTTGAGGAAGCTAAATCATTTAGACCTTCTATTGTTTTTCCGAATGAAGAAAACAATAGCTTAACCTAGTTCAGCATATTGAAGAAAACCGTTAATAAATTAATATCAATCCTACTCCCACTTGCGTTGGGAGTTTTTTTAGTTTATTACGCTTTCGCTCAGTTCACACAAGAGCAGATGGAAGAGATGGTGATGCATTTTAAAGGAGCTGATTACAGCTATATCATCATCGCTTCCGTCTTCTCTGTTATCAGCCTTTGGGCGCGTGCATATCGTTGGAAATACGCCTTAAACTATATGGGCTATCCCGCTTCTACGGCAACGAATTTCATGGCAATTAACATCGGTTATCTCATGAATCTTACGGTACCGCGATCTGGTGAAGTCTCTCGTGCTTTAGTGTTGCAAAAATATCAGCAAATTCCCTTCGATAAGAGTTTTGGAAGTATTGTTTCGGAACGCGTTGTTGATTTGATTTGTCTATTACTTTGCGTTTTTACTGCTTTGGTCTTGCAATATGATGTACTCAAAGATTTTTTATTGCAATACGTTCCTGTGGAACAACTGGCTTGGTTTGGCCTTTTGGCTCTTGTAAGTTTTGTTGCTGTAATTTTGGTATTCGTCTATGTTAGTTGGAAACCCATCGCCTTTGTGAAACGCAAACTCAAGGGATTGGTAGAAGGGGTGAATAGCATTGTTAAAATGCCAACAAAGTTGGAGTTTTTGTTTTTTACTTTGATTATCTGGTTGGGCTATATTGCTACATTTTACTTCGGGACATTAGCTTTAGCAGAAACAAGTGGATTGACTTTTCCCATGATTATGTCGGCCTTTGTAGCAGGAAGTTTTGCGGTATCCTTTACCAATGGCGGTTTTGGAGCTTTTCCTCTACTACTAGCTGAATTGTTGGTGTTATACCATATTTCCACTGTTGCAGGAACCGCCTTTGGCTGGATTCTCTGGACCACACAAACGGCTATTGTCGTTGTTTTAGGTGCCTTGTCTTTCTTTTTATTGCCTATCTATCATACGAGAAGAAGGTAATTTACATGCGATTGAGCTCTTCTTGATTCGCACTAGCACGCTGTTTTGTCTTTAAACTGCTGTTTCCAAATTTATAACTCACCGAAAAACGAAGGGCGCGATTGTCCCAATTGTTATTGAATTCCTGTTTGGCATCTGTTGTCTTTTTGTACGTCGAATAAGTGCTGTTTAATACATTACTCGCCTGTACGGATAATTCTACTTTTTTGTTGGCTAAAAGATATTTTAATGCCAAGCTTAAATCAGCATAGGTTTTAGCGTGAAAATTTTCAGATACACCAGGGAAACTGTGTTCGTAATTCACGCCCAAGAATAAGGTCTGAAGACCGTTTAAGGTAAAGTCATTTGCCGTTGAGAAATAAGCAGCGACCCCTTTAACACGAGTTTCATTGGCTAAAACGGGAGTGGCAGAAGAATAAGTCAAGGTAAATTCATTTGAACTCGTCCACCAAGGAGTTAATTTAGTATATAAGCTCTCTGTTATCCCTATCATATCCATGGTGATATAATTCATCCAAATATAGTTGTAATGCTTCGTTTCTGCATCAATTTGAGAAACTTGAGAAATACCATCTTTCAAATGGCTGTAAAAGATTTTCGACTCTAACTTCTTGTAGGTATAAATCAATTCAAAATTGGTGGTATACGCAGGTTTTAAAAAGGGATTTCCTTCGTGATAACTGTACTCATTGTAGGTGGATCGTGTAGGATTTAAGCTTTCAAAATTAGGTCGATTGATGCGCGTGGAATAGTTGAACCCAATACTGTGTACTTCATTCGCTACATAGTTGATATATACGGTTGGAAAGAGTTTTACTTCTTTATTTCGGTTGGTTTGATCCAAAGCAGAAGCATAGCCCCTCGTTTGAGTTGCTTCTAATCTCAACCCGACTTGAGCGGTTAATCGCTCCATCCAGGTTTTGTTGGCAGAGAGATAAAAAGCTTGATTATTTTCTTTGTAATCAAATTGATTTTGTTGAGTTTCTTGTGTAAAATGATTGTAGATGGATAGCTGGTTTTTCGTATGAGAAGCGGATATTTTTGCTCCCATATTGAGGTTAATCCCTTTGAAAGGAAGCTCAAAATCAAGTTTACCTACATAATTCTCAATGTCGTTTTGATTGTCATTCCCTCCTTGAAGGAAATGGTCCGCTAGTGGCAATCCTTGTGAATTTAAGGTTGCAGAAGTAAAATCGCGAAAATTCGGCTGATCGCTGTTGATATAGTCCAGATCTAAACTCAATTTTTTACCTAAAGTATCCCATTTGATTTCATTGAAATACGATAGAATGAGGCGGTCTGATTTTGATTGTTCTCGAGAATCTTCTGTGATGAATGAATGCAATTGCTTGTCTACAAAACGAGTCGTTTTGCCTGCTGTTGGTCCTCTAAAATTGTAGTTGTTCTTTGCAAGTTTGATGCCCATCTCCCAATTGTTGGTTAGTTGATAGGATAGAGCAGCATTGAGGTTGTAATAGTCATTTCTTCCTTCGGTTGTACTGCGACTTTTCCAAACTTCATCTGCATAGTGTAAGTCGTTTTTCCATTGACGCGAAAAACGAGCATCGCCAAAATTAGCATTAGCTTTAAAGTTCCATCCGTTTTGATTCCAATTCCATCCTCCATTATAGCGCATGGTATTGCGTTTACTTCGCTGATAGGTAGTTCCTACAACAGCATTCCAAGCGTCTGGAGTATTCTTTTTCGTCACAATATTTAAAATCCCACTATTTCCTTCTGCTTCGTATTTAGCAGGGGGAGTTGTGATCACTTCAATGCTTTTAACATCTGAGCTGCTCATACTTTCTAAGTAACGCATCAACTCATCTCCAGATAAATAGGTGGGACGATCATCGATAAGTACTAATACTTGACTTTTACCTACTATTTGAATACCGGATGGAGAAACGCGAACACTAGGTGTGGCTTTCAGTGCTTCCAAAACGGTTCCACCTGTACCGACTACTGTTCGGTCAAGGTTAAAAACAAGACGGTCTATTTTGCGTTCAATGACTTTTTGCTCCGCAACAATTTGAACTTCATCTAATAGTTGACTTGAGGGAATTAAAATTTTGCCCAACGGTGTGTCTTGTTGTACATCTAACGTTGTTTGATATACTTCTTGGTTGAATTGATAAACAGATAAATGATAATGACCCAAGGGAAGTTTTAGGGTAAACATACCTTGATCTTGCGTATAAGCAGTGTAATCCTGATGGGTTGTCGTTTGAACGAAGCGTAGTTCTGCAAATTCAGTCGGTTGATCTCCTTCGTAAATTGCTCCTGTTAATTGCGCGGTTTGAGCTGAAGCAAAGAGCGAAAAAAAGAAAAATAATAGGGTGTATTTCATGTTGGTTTTGTTTGAAACAAAGATGGTGAAGAACTAGCGGTTCTATTTTTATTTTAGACCAACGGCTTTGTTTTTCCGACCAACTGTTGGTCGATGTTTTTAATGCGTTGGTCGAATTTTAATTTGAGCTATCGCTTTTACCCCTACCTTTAGGGGAGATTTATTCTATTATCATGACAAAGAAGCAAGTTATAATTATTCATCTCCTTTTTTGGGTGGTCTTCATTATCCGCAGTTCGATGTATTTTAATTACGACAATTTGCAATATGAATTGACGTTTTGGGGAGAAGCAGCAGAAAAGAAGGTGTTTCGATTTTATACCTTTGTGTTTTCGGGGTTAAGTATCGTTGTGTTTTACCTCAATTACTTTTACATCATCCCCAAGTTTATTGGATCAAAAAGATTCGGTCGAATTCTCTTTGGAGTCCTTTTGATTTTTGCTGTTTTTATTGGGCTGCGCTATTTTGTAGAGGAGTACTTGCTAAATGAATTATATGGATTTACGAATTACAATCCTTTGCTGCCTTTGTCTTTCTATATTTTTGACAATTTGTATTTTGCTAGTCTGAGTATAATTCCCTCGATTACCATTTGGTTTATTGTTCAATTTGTCCAATCACAAAAAGAAAAAACAGAGGCTGTCGCCTTAAAGACAGAAGCGGAAATTAACTTTTTAAAGTCGCAAGTCAACCCGCATTTCATTTTTAATACGATGAATAACATCTATTATTTAGTCTATCAAAAATCGGATTTAGCCCTACCGGCTATTGAGAAGTTGAGTCAACTGATGCGTTATGTTACCTATGATAGCCAAGAACAAACCGTGGACTTATCAGCCGAAATTGCCTATATTGAAAGCTATATTGAGTTGGAGTGTATGCGCATTCAAGGAAGTAAATACATCGTTTTCAACAAGGATGTAGAACAACCTTTGACGCAGATTCCACCACTATTGTTGTTGCCTTTTGTTGAAAATGCCTTTAAACACGGTAAAGTAACGGATGTGAATCAACCTTATGTACTTTCTATTGTGCAACGAGGAACTACGTTGATCTTTGAATCGACTAATGCCGTAAATACGTATCAAAAAGATCAACAAAAAGGAATTGGAGTTGAGAATATACAGAAGCGTTTGGCTTTGTATTTTCCCAACCGCCATCAGATTGTTATTGAACAAACAGAATCTACGTATTTTTGTAAACTAACGATTGAATTATGAATCCCATCCGCTGTTTTATTTTAGATGATGAACCTCTGGCTATCTCCCTTTTGACGGAATACACCAAGAATATTCCCCAATTGGAATTGGTGGGAGCCTCAACTTCTGCTATCGAGGCACTGCAAATCTTGACCGTAGAATCGATTGATTTGCTGTTTATCGATATTCAAATGCCCCAGCTGACAGGTTTACAAATCATGGATATTCTAGGAGATCGAACCAAGTATATTATTACTTCTGCTTATAGTGAATATGCGATTAAGGGGTATGAATACCAAGTAGTAGATTATTTGTTAAAACCCATATCCTTTGATCGTTTTTACAAGAGTGTTCAAAAAGCAAATGCACATTTCCAATCTCAACCTCCAGTGATTTTGAATCAAAAAGAAAGCGGAGAATCAGACTTTTTATTTGTCAAAACAGATGGGAAGTTGATTAAGATATTCTTGAAAGAATTGCAGTTTATCGAAGGATTAAAAGATTATCTGTGTTTGCATTTAAAGAACGAACGCCTTATTATCCTCGACACCTTTGCTGAACTGGAGAAGAAATTGCCAACTGCGGATTTTATGCGGGTGCATAAATCCTATGCGGTTCGCTTGGATCAAATTGACACCATAGAACGCAATCGATTATTTATTGGTGAGCACATTATTCCTGTTGGAAAAACCTATGTGGAACAATTTCAAGGTTGGATTAAAAATCATCAGTAAGTATAAAGAATATGAAAGAAGTTATTGATTTTGAAATACAACCTCAAGGTGCTATTTCACAAGCGTTTTTAGCAAGAGCTATTTTTACATTTTTTGAAGCAGCAGCTTTTATTCAGCATCTTCCTTATGGTAGAAATGCAAATAAAGAAGACTTGCTTTCTTTATTTGATGATGGTAAAGGCACTTGTAGTACGAAGCATGCTGTGCTCAAACAGTTGGCTATTGAACAAAATTTTGACGGACTTCAATTAATTATGGGAATATTTAAAATGAATAGCCTAAATACTCCTTTAATTGCTTCAACATTAACGCAATATAATTTGTCTTATATTCCTGAAGCTCATATGTATTTAGGTTATAAGGGGGAACGCTTAGATTTTACGAGGGTAAATTCATCAGCAGCTGATTTTCAAGATGATTTATTGGAGGAGTGTGAAATTCAACCTGATGAAATAGCAGAAGTTAAAGTTGGTAAACACCAATTGTTTATTGAGAATTGGTTAGTGGAAACTCCAGAAATTCCTTATAGCCTTAAGGAAATATGGTCCATTAGAGAGCAGTGTATCCTAGACTTATCAGTTTAACTAAAACAAGTATATACCTAAAAACAGGACGTCTATATCTAAGCTTTTAGTTGTAAATTTGAAGTTTAGAACTAAAAGTATAGGCAAGCATGGCAAAAGTAAAAACGGCTTTTTTCTGTCAAAGTTGTGGATCACAAACTCCAAAATGGATGGGGCAATGTCCGACGTGTAAGGAGTGGAATACCTTGGTAGAAGAAGTGATTCAGAAAGAGGAAAAAACCGCGTGGAAAGCAGTTAGTGCAAATGCATCAACAACTAAACGCGTGGCGAAGCCATTGAAAGTAAGAGAAATCGACAGTGCGGAAGAAATCCGAATGAATACGTTGGATGGAGAGTTGAACCGCGTGCTAGGGGGAGGATTAGTCCCTGGATCCATGGTGCTTCTTGGAGGTGAACCTGGTATTGGAAAAAGTACGCTATTACTACAAATTTCTTTGCGATTGCCCTTTAAAGTGTTATATGTTTCTGGAGAGGAAAGTCAGAAGCAAATCAAAATGCGTGCAGAGCGCATCAATCCCAACAATGAAAATTGTTATATCCTAACGGAAACTAATACCCAAAATATTTTTCGTCAGATTGAAGAAATTCAGCCTGATGTATTGATTATTGACTCTATTCAAACCCTCCATACCGACTATATCGAATCATCCGCTGGTACTGTTTCACAGATTAAAGAATGTACGGCAGAGTTGACGAAATTTGCCAAAGAAACGGGAACACCTGTATTAATTATCGGGCACATCACTAAGGATGGAAGCATAGCTGGCCCGAAAATGTTGGAGCATATGGTGGATACGGTTTTACAATTTGAAGGCGATCGCAATCACGTATACCGTATTTTACGCGCGAATAAAAACCGCTTCGGATCTACCGCAGAATTGGGCATTTACGAAATGCAAGGTAGTGGCTTGCGCGAAGTTTCTAATCCATCAGAAATATTGATTTCTCATAAAGATGAAGAATTATCAGGAACCGCTATTGCTGCAACTTTAGAGGGAATGCGTCCGCTGATGGTGGAAGTGCAATCGCTGGTGAGCACTGCAGTCTATGGAACCCCTCAACGCAGTGCAACAGGATATAATTTGAAGCGCTTGAATATGCTTTTGGCGGTATTAGAGAAAAGAGCAGGATTCCGTTTAGGGCAGAAAGACGTCTTTTTAAATATTACGGGAGGAATTACCGTGGATGATCCTGCCATTGACTTAGGAGTTGTAGCGGCAATTTTATCTTCCGATCAAGATATCTCCATTCAAAAAGGGGTGACTTTTGCTGGTGAAGTAGGCCTTTCAGGGGAAATTAGACCCATTAATCGCGTGGATCAACGCATTCAAGAAGCGGAGAAATTAGGCTTTTCTGAGATTCTCGTATCCAAATACAACAAAATTTCCTACACAGGAACGGGAATAAAGGTTATTTTAGTAACGAAGATAGAGGATGTTGTCGAACATCTCTTTGGATAAAAATTGAAAAAAAAGTAGCATGAAAAAAGCAATAGTAGTAATGATGGCCTTGAGTGCTGTCGGCGTATGGGCGCAAAAACCCGTTTATACCAAAGCGAATTTAGAAAGTGCTCGCGTATATTACGATGGGGCAGAATTAACTCAAAATGCAACCATTGCATTACCTAAAGGATTATCTGAAGTGGTAATTACCAATGTTTCGGATCAGTTGATGGAGAATACGATTAAAGTAGGTTCAATCAATGAAGTAACCGTGATGTCGGTGCAGTTTTCTAATGCGTATATTGAAGAATATGACAATGTGAACAACTCACCTTTGATGAAACCCTTGCGTGATAGTATTGCTGCGGTAGAATTTCAGTTGGAAAAAATTACCAATTCGATTAATGCGGATTCGAATACCATTAGCTATATGGATAATAATAGTTCCTATCAGTCCACCCAGAATGATTTTAAAGAAAAGGAAAAATGGATTGCATACTATGGAAAGAAGCGTCAAGAATTACAAAATGGCATCTACTTAAAGAAAAAAGAAAAAGCTATTATTGAAGCAAAATGGAATGATTTAAAATCAAAATTGACGGTAGGAGGAGATCGTTCAGAACGTATAAGTCAAGGAAAATTGATTGTACAAGTGATGAGTGCTAAAGAGGGGAGCATTCCTTTTAAAGTAAATTATTTGACCAATAAAGCACAATGGACACCTGCATATGACTTGCGTATTGATAAAGTAGGAAGCCCAATTAAAATGATGTATAAAGCCCAAGTGGTTCAGACCTCTGGGATTGATTGGCGCAATGTTAAGTTGAGTTTAACTTCTGGAAAAATCAATCAATCGAATCAATTGAGAAAATGGTCACCTTGGTTTGTACAGTATAAAGAACCAGAACCAGAAATCGTGATTAATACAGGATATCAATCAGTATCTAACCGCAAATCTGCAGGAGCTGTTAGTAGAATATCGGAAAAAGATTTACGCGTAGATGGGGTGCCTGACGTTAGTAGAATGGTAGAGGGAAGAGCATCAGGTGTAACAGTAAATCCAATGTATGTAAACGATGTAAGAGAGGTTTCTTATGAAGATAGACAGACCCTAGCAGAATATACAAGTATTACACAGAGTCAACTAAACGTGACTTTTGATATTTCGATTCCTTATTCAATTTTAAGTAATGGCAAACGTCACAGTGTAGATTTGAATACCTTTGCTTTACAAGGAGATTATAAATATTTTACGGCTCCGAAGCTCGATTATAATGCCTATTTAGTTACCGAAATTTCGGATTATACGAAGCACAATTTATTGCCTGGACAAGCCAATGTGATTTACGATGGGATGAATGTCGGACAGACGTATTTATCTACAGAGAATACGGAAGAAAAGCTACGATTAAGTATTGGTAAGGATCCTGGTATAACGGTTGATCGTGTACAAGTATCTGATAAAGCTGGAGCTAAGACCACATCTTCGAAGAAAGAACAAACTTTTTCTTTTGAGATTACGGTTAAAAACGGTAAGAATGATGCTATAGCGCTACAAGTTGAGGATCAATTTCCTTTGAGTATTGAAGATACGCTCGAAATAGAATTAAATGAGGTATCTAATGGAGCCGTGAATAAAGAGCGAGGTCTTGTAACTTGGTTGATTGATTTGAAACCAAATGAGGTTAAAAAACTTCGTCTGACTTATACTTTGCGATACGATAAAGATAAAAAGATAGAAGACGCTTATTAATAGAAAAAGCCACGCATTGCGTGGCTTTTTTTATTTTCTAAGCATTCGTTTGAATGTGTTTTTTTCTTGACTGTAAACAACGATTCCAAATAGGAGAAGCGCCGCAAAACCAACAAGATAGTTTTCTCTGAAGTGATAAAAATAGATATAGGACAAGAGAATAGATAATCCTAAGTATATACCAATGGCTTTTTTGTCATACGGAATAGGATAGTATTTTTGCCCTAATACGTAAGATACCAACATCATCGAAGCATAAGCGAGTAGTGTTGCTATTGCGGATCCCATGTATCCCCAAATAGGAATTAACGCATAGTTGAAAATTAGGGTTAATACCGCTCCAAAAATAGAGATATAAGCACCCATACTCGTTTTGTCGCGTAGTTTATACCAAACAGATAGATTAGTGTAAATCCCCATGCATAAATTCGCTAAAATGATAAGCGGCACCACAATCATCGCATCCCAATAACTTTCATTTCGGATGAATAAAACTTTTAGAATGTCAGCAAATACCACTACCCCCAACATAATCAAACTTCCCATTAAGATGAAGTATTTGGTTACGGTGGCATATTTGGTTGGGGCATCGTCGTTTTTGGCGTAATTAAAGAAAAAGGGTTCAATCCCCAAGGTATACGCTTGTCTAAACAAGACCATAAAAAGACCTAGTTTATAACAAGCCGCATATTTCCCAACTTCAGCAGAAGCAATGTCTGCAGGCAATAAGCGCTGGAGTAAAATCTTGTCAAAGCTTTCGTTAATGGCAAAGGCTAATCCCGCCACCATCACTGGAAAACTGTAACGCAACATCTGTTGTAATAGTTCTTTGTTGAACTTGAAATTTAGCTGGAGATAGTTTTTGGTAAAAACCAAAAAGGTCGCTGCACTAGCTACTAAATTAGCAATGAAAATATATTCTACTTGAAAGTTTTCTACGTAGATCGAGGCAAAAGTAGAAGTAGGGTTATTCGTTGCTAATAAGGGTAAGAAATATAAAAAGAATACATTCAACACGGAATAGATACAAACATTGCCAATACGGATTGCACTGTAATACATCGGGCGTTGATCGGCTCTTAGTTTCGCAAAAGGCACAATGACCAAAGCATCCAAAATTAAAATCCACAATACATAGTAGAGGATGTTAGTTGGAATGTGAAGCAGATTAGACCAAAAATCAACAAAAGCAAAACCAAGAACACCAAATACAAGGGTTGTTCCAGTTAAAAACAACATGCTGTTGTTGATGACTTCGTGCTTGTTGTCGCGAGCATTATAAAATCGAAAGAAAGCAGTTTCCATTCCGAAAGATAAAATGACATTCAGCAACATCATAATGGAAAAGATCACGCTATACTCTCCGTAAGCGTCATTTTTCATCAAATCCGTGTGAAACGGAACTAAAAAGAAACCAATTACTTTAGGAAAAACAGCAGCTAAACCATAGATGGCTGTTTGTTGAAAAATTTTCTTATAAATACTCACAGTGTCGAGCGTTAAGGGTCAATGCTTTATTTTTCTGCTGTTGCAGGGGTTAAATCTATCTTTAAAAAAGGAAGAACGCGTTCTTTTGGAAAATCAATTTTAGTTGGGCCGTTGTAATGTGCGTCGTCATCCACCGCATTGTAAATAAATCCTACACTATCTTCATAAAAGAAAATGCTTTCTGGATATTTCAACTGATTGTTTTCCGTCCAAATGTCCATCTTATCTTTTAATTGCAAAGCCATGAGTTTTTGCAATTCTTCCCAATTGCTAATTAAATCCTCTACTTTGTACAAGTCACCTGTTTTAGGATTGAAATTGAGAGCGACTTCACTTTTGAATCCGTATGCTCCACCCGCAAAAGTATAGTATTCAAGGGCTATAGAAAGCAAATCCGCATTGTAAAAGGTAATATCTCCCTCTACTTCTGCCTTCCACGGAAGGGTTTCATCTGGATATTTAGCGACAAAAGCCTTGTAATTGGCAATATAATTTTTGCTAAGCTCTTCTAATGATGTGCTCCTAGCCGTTACATCATCGACCGCAACGATATTATCGATTTCTGATACAAGATGTTGGTTTATCTTTGCTGCAACGTCATGATCTTCATTGGTCATTACGGGAAGACTCAGTTTAATAGTTGTACATTCTTCTTCAAGGCAGTTGTCTGAAGATTGAACAAATTCTTTTTGCTCAAATTGCAAGGCCTCTGAAGATTTGTCCTTGGTATTACAGCTTGCCATAAAAGCGAGTAATAACGATAAATAGATAACTTTTTTCATAGACTTTCTTTTCTTACAAAACTAAGAATTAATGTGCTGAAAGTTAAGCGAATTTGTAAAAAGCCTATTTTTTATTTCAACATTCATACTTGAACAAAGGACAAGGCATGTTCATTTATTTAAAAATTTTCCGCGTTCTCCATCAACAATAAGTAGGCAGTTTAGGAAAATCGGATTCATTTTTCTACCGAGTTAAAGTAAACTAATTTTGATGTTGTGGTCATTTTTAATTTCGCGCATCACAAAAGAACTATGGGTACTTCCAATACTGTCTACCATAGCCAATTTATTGAAAACAAAGTCTTGATAATGGCGCATATCATTGGCGTAGACTTTCAATAAAAAATCATATTCACCTGAAATATTATAACATTCCACGACTTCCTCAATATTGAGTATATCTTCAATAAACTTATTGTTAATTACACGCTCATGTTGTTTGAGCTTGACATTACAGAAAACAACAAAACCGCGATTGAGTTTTTCTGCATCAATTAATGCGATGTATTTTTTGATAAATCCTTCTTGTTCCAATCGCTTTACACGTTCAAAAACTGGAGTCGATGATAGATTAACCTGTTGAGCTAGTTCCTTGGTTGTAACATTGGAATTTTCTGATAATAAGTTGAGTAGCTTTAAATCTATGTCGTCTAAGTTATGCATGTTATTTTGTTTTACGTGTGTTATACAAAGGTAGGAGAAAAGAGATAAGATTAGTAAAAAGTGTGAGAGGATTTATAAAGGAAGGTCGAAAAAGATCACATTTCGCCTAAAGGATTTGTATCTTTGTGTGTATCATGCATTACGAAAACTTATTTAAACACATTGAACAAAAAGTTCAGTTAACGTCAACAGAAAGAGAACAGATAGCGTCCTTTTTCCGTTTTAAAAAGTTGCGAAAACGCCAGTTTTTATTGCAAGAAGAAGAGGTATGTAAGGATTTTACCTTTATTAGTCAAGGACTTTTAAAATCGTATAGTTTGGATGAAAGGGGCAATGAAAACATCAACCTCTTTGGTTGGGAAGGATGGTGGATTGCCGATTTTCAGAGCTTTTTGTTTCAAACACCTGCTACCTTAGCCATTGAAGCGATAGAGGATTGTGAACTTTTGCTTTTATCTCGTGTTAATTATGACCAAATGTTAGATGAAGTTCCCGTAATGGAACGCTATTTTCGCCTGGTATATGAGAAGAGTTTGGCAACCAAAGATCAACGACTGGTTTATGCACAAACGTATTCTGCAGAGGAAAAATACCTGCATTTAATGGAAACCTATCCTGAATTGGTAAAGCGAATTCCTCAAAGCTTACTTGCTTCTTTTTTGGGATTAACTCCTGAGACATTCAGTCGCATTAAGCATAAAAAAAAATAATCTCCTTGATTTAGATCAAGGTTCGTTCTTATTTTAGGTCAAAGGATAACAAAGAAGGTCAGGTTAACTTTGTTCTTATAAATACTGAACAGATGAAAAACAAAGCCTTAATAATTGGCGTCAGTGGAATTGCGGGAAGCAATTTGGCTGAGGAATTAGTGAATCAAGGATGGGAGACGTATGGATTATCGCGCAATCCTCATGTTGGGATAGCAGGGATAATTCCAATAAAAGCAAATCTTTCCGATTTTTCTCAATTGCAATTGGCATTAGCAGATTTGACACCGACCCATGTATTTTTTACTTCTTGGATGCGCGGAACTTCAGAAGAGGAGAATATTGAGTTGAACCGCGGTTTTGTGCGCGATGTATTAACCCTTTTATCGCCCAAAAAAAGTGTCAAACACGTAGCTTTAGTTACTGGATTGAAACATTATTTGGGTCCCTTTGACGCTTATGCAAAAAGTGGAACACTACCGATAACTCCAGTGAAAGAAGAACATCCACGTTTGAATCTTCCCAATTTTTATTATGCACAAGAAGATGAGGTGTATGCAGCAGCAGCTAGAGATGGCTTTACTTGGAGTATTCACCGACCGCATACAATTGTTGGAAGTGCAAAAGGAACCAACCTAATGAACATAGGAACTACATTGGCTGTCTATGCAAGTTTGTGTAAGGCGGAAGGAAAGCCCATGATTTGGCCCGGTTCGGAAGCACAATGGAAGGGAATATCCGATGTTACGGATGCCAAGATGTTGGCCAAGCAGTTGGTGTGGGCCGCACAGGAAGAACTAGCTGCTAATCAAGCATTCAATGTGGTCAATGGAGATGTTTTTCGATGGAATCAACTGTGGTTTGAATTAGCGTCTTGGTTTGGGGTAGAAGCAGAAGGATTTCATGGAAGCATTCGTCCGCTAGAACAGCAGTTAGAGGGAAAAGAGCAAATTTGGGAGGAATTGGCACAAACCCAGAAACTCAAAGTAACGACATTAGCTAAAGTAGCCTCCCCTTGGCATACAGATTTAGATTTAGGTCGACCGCTTGAAGTTGTGACCGATATGTCAAAAAGTAGGAAATTAGGCTTTTCAGCCTATCAAACAACACTTGATTCGTTTTTTGATTTATTTCAGAAGTTAAGAGCGGAACAAATTATTCCATAAAGATAAAAGGAGAGCTACAGCTCTCCTTTTTAAGTATGTGATAACAATGGAATCATCGTTTGTTGTGCTGTGAAATAAGGAAGGAGGGAGGATGTGACGAAAAGCGTTAAATCCTCTTCTCGATACGGATGAAATACATAATCCCCCGTTGTTGGCGTATAACCTAATGTGATTTGAGTTGTACTTTCAGTGGCTAATGCGTTGAAGGCTTTATCCACTTGATTCTCGTTGAGGTAATAGACCTGGTAAATTAATAAATTGTCCTCTTCTTGTTGTGCAAGGAGCAAGGTTTCCAATTCGGGAATGACGTAAATCGAATCAGCAAAACCAAAGTCTGCATTGGCATAACAGTAAAAATGAGCTAAACCATAGCTTCGAGTATCAAAACGACAAGCTGTTTGTCCGTGTTTGAGGTAGTGTTGAAATAACTGTAAATCGGAATCGTTAGTGAGATTTAATCGTCGGATTTCATGCGCACTCGGTTGTTTCTGAAACTTCTTTGACGCTTGAAATTCTGGTACTGCAACAAATCCAAACTTGGGATAAAAATCCAAAACCGTTTCATTGGCAAATAAAAAGTATCCATCCAATTGATCGCGATAAGCGTCAAAGATATACTCCATTAAAAAACGTGAAAGCCCTTGTTTAGTATGTGTAGGAGCAGTCATAACCGTGCCCAGCTGACCAAGGAAAAGCTGTTTTTCAGGAGTATGCGTATGGAATAAGCTCAAGGTGGTATGGGCAACAATAGTCTCCTCTTCAAATAAAGAAAAAATAAGACAACTGTCATCCCAATAGCCTGATAGATAGTAGGGTTCAAAAGTGAATTCCCAAAAATCAAACGTCATAGCGTTAAAGGATTTTCTCAATGTTTCATTTGCTTGATAAGCAATGTGCAAAGTGTATGTTTTGTCGTTTATATTAATTTGTTTGATCTGCATAAATACAATTATAATGTACAAAGTACTTGTTTTCAGTTGAAATAAGTATCGATGATTCGATTCATATTATATGCAAAAGGTTATATTTGTATGAAAAGAAGAATAAAAAGTGAAACATATTCAAGTACTAGCTTCTAATGAACTTTTTTATTTGCGGAATTCCGCTGCTGTTCAACAAGAAGGACAAATTGTTTTATCCTATTGTTTTTCAGGAACAACAAATGTGGCGATTAATGCAACGAACTATTTTGTTTCTCCGGGAACGTTGTTGACGTTGCTGCCTCAAAGTTTGGTGTCGAGTCAACAATCAAGTGATGATTTTCAGTGTGTACACCTGGTGTTTAGTTTTCGCACCATTGACGAGATGATTCTGCCAACCAATTACAATTTTTTAAATGTTTTGGTGGAACAACCGTTGGTCGTTTTAGAACTCGAAGACCAAGCTCTTTTTGAACATTATATTGGACTTTTTCGACAACAAGAGTCGATAAACTCTATTTTTCAAGCCGATGCTAAGCGTTATTTACTGTATTCTTTCATTGCGCATATCAATCGAGTCTATCAACAAGAAGAACAAGCCATGCAACCAAGTTCGCGTAAGGATATCATTGTATTTCAGTTTTACAATTTACTTCACCAATATTATCTCGTGGAGAAATCAGTTAACTTCTACGCGGATCAACTGAAATTAAGCCCTAAATACTTGACAACCTTAATTCGTCAGCGGACAGGAAAATCCATATCAAAAGTGATTACGGAATTGGTTATCATCAAGGCGAAAACTTATTTAACGGCTACGGATTACCCTATTTATCAAATAGCCGAGCAGTTGCATTTTGCCGATTCCACTACGTTTTGTCGTTACTTTAAGACGTATGTGGGAGAAACCCCCAAGCACTATCGTCAAATTCACCTGTAATAGAAGAGCATCACGAATGAAGAATACGCGTATACAATCTTTTAAGCCTTTACTTAGTGCAAAACCTAAAGTTCTAATTTTGGGTACAATGCCCAGTGTCAAATCGATAGCACAACAAGAATATTACGGCAATAAGCAAAATGTATTTTGGAAGCTTCTCTTTGCTGTTTTTGAACAGCCGTTATCTGCTAATTATGAAGATAAAATAGCCTTGATTCAATCCAATCATTTAGCGCTTTGGGATGTTTTACAGTCCTGTGAACGGGAGGGAAGTTTAGATTCCGCTATCCAAGGAGAATCCCCCAATGATATTCAGCAGTTGATTCGAGACTATCCGAGCATTCACACGCTGATATTTTCTAGCCAAAAGGCAGAACAATACTTTAAAAAGTATATTGGTAAAATAAACGGGTTGCAAACCATTACTTTACCTTCTCCCAGTGGTGCCAATGCACGGATGTCTTTTGAAGAAAAATTAAAAGCTTGGAGCGATTTAAAGGCTTGGTGTGAGCAATAAAAAACCGATTAGTAGACTAATCGGTTCTTGGAGTATCTTATGGTTGCACTGCTGTTTCTTTGACCGTGTAAGTATAAGTGACGTCAAAGGCGACTATATTATCTTCTCTCTTTCCATCGTAATAGATTGCTTTTGTAGGTAAATTGACTTCATTATAGGTAAAATCAACATCCGCCACTTCGTTTCCAGTAGTAAAAGAAGTTATATTATTAGGAAATGTATAAGTATAAGGAAATATGTAGTTGAAATTAATTATCAAACTAGTCAAGTCAAAAGGAAGATTGTAAAAAGGCGATATTTTATCGTCATAGGTTAATTTAATTACCTGACCGTTAGCTTTGAATTGATTGATTTGATTGTTTGTATTGTATGAATAGTCAATGAGTAAATTAGCTGCTGATGCGGTATTGGAAATCATTTGTTTCTTTTGATTGTAGCTAAATTTCGATGTAAAAGCACCTCCTTGTGCTACTAAATTGTAATTGGCTGATTGTAATAAATTAGTGGCATAAGTATACGTATATTCTTCTATTATAGTAGCGCCATTTTTAAGAGTAAACGATTGTAATTTTCCGTTTTCATCTAACGTATGATGCATTTCTAAGGATTGCTCTCTAACTATTTCATTGTTAGTATAACCCGTATCAGTATATAAAATTTTATTTAATTTAAAATCAGCATCATAGTCTAACTTATAATTGACATGAAGTAGATATTTTTCATTGGATTCTTCATCCTCATCATAATAATTTTGTTCGATGGCACTGAGATAGTATGTTTTTTCCGTCTCAATAGGCTCTGGTCCAGGGCATGGTCCTTCTATAATAGCTGTGCTATCATCCGAACTACAATTGAATAGAAATAAACTAAGGCTTGCGATGAATGAGGTCTTAAGTAATTTTTTCATTTATTATTGAAGTATATTTTTGGTTGATGTTTAAAAATAGAATATATTTCTATTGTGTTAAATTGTTTATGTAATTATTAACATAATATTGATGGCGGTTTTCTTGAATGTTGTGCTGATTATCCTAATACCCTTGCATATTGATCTATTATTTTGTTCATGTACATAAAGAACTCATCTTGACTTTCTCTAATTGGTTAAAAAATTGTTCTTTTGAGCCTGCTTTTTGCCATTTTTTCATTCCGTAGCCCTGCTATGCAATTAAAAAATGCCTTTGATCAGTCTCAAAATAACTAATTTTCACTTCAATCAAAAAAGTCAAGATGAGTTCAAATAGAAAATACAATAATTGTTGTTTTTTCTGTATTTTATGTTTGAATACAACTATATTTAGATAAAAATTCTATGCGTTTATTTGTTTTACTTATGGGGTTGATTTCCTTTACGTTATCAGCACAACCACAGGCTATTTTGGATCAAACGACCTATCCGTTTTGGGTCAATGAACCCAGTGTAGTACAAGAGAAAAATCCCTTGGTTATCTTTTTACACGGCCGAAGTTTATCGGGGACTAATATTGAGCGTGTTAAGCGTTATGGTCCTTTAAGAGGAATTGAAAAGGGATTGAAACTCCCTGCTTATTTGGTTGCTCCTCAATTGCCTTCAGGACCGTGGAATCCCGATAAAGTAGATGAGGTCGTTCAGTATATGATTGAACACTATGCCATTGATGAGAGTCGCATTTATGTCACTGGAATGAGTTTAGGGGGCTATGGAACGATGAAGTACGCCAGTAAATATGCCAATCGCCTTGCCGCTGCAATTGCCATTTGCGGAGGAGGAGAAGCCCAAGATGCGTGTAATCTGACGAGTCTTCCAATTAAGTTAATCCACGGAGATAAAGATTTTATTGTACCACTCAAAGAATCTAAGAAGATTATGACGGCTATTCAAAATTGTAAACCGAAGGCACCCATTGAGCTACAGGTGGTCAAAGGGGGAAATCACGGAAGTGTAGAAGATTTATACCGCCATATTGATTTATATAATTGGCTGTTTCAACATACAAAAAAAGAATAACATCGATGTTATTCTTTTTTTGTATAGGGTAGCGAGTATTGTTCAAGTAGATTTCGACACGCCTTTTTTTGGGCATCAGAGATGGAGAAATAATATACTTGATGAGCTGTTTGTACGTGTAAAAAAAGTCCATCATTAAATATAAAGGCCTCTCCATTTTTATTTTTTCGATATCCCCATCCTCCAAATTTAGAGGTGTAATCTAAAGCTGTGAGTGCGATTTGTTGGATATCGGATAAGGGTATATGGTTGGATTTTTTCGAAAAAGAGTATAATGTATAGGATACACCTTCTTCTGAAAGTTGAATTACTAAACCAGATTTATACATATAATAGGCACTTACGATTAAGATAATAAATACAAATCCCAGTAGAGATATGAAGATTGTTTCCTGAGCATAAGTATAACAAAGTATAAGAATAAGGATTAAAGGTATAGCGATAGCTAGTCGTGCTATTTTAGGATATCGGGTTTGATCGTAGAAGAGCACATCACGCATGGAATAGAAGAGTTATGAAAATTACTGTATATATTTTTGAAACTAATATACTAGATTTTGGTACTAAAATAGGAGCAATTTATTCTTTTCGTTTTATGGTATAGGAAATGGTGACTACAGTTAATCCCCAAAGTTTTAATTGTAATCTAGGTGGTGCTTACTTATCTAAAAGAGACATTTGTTCCGTTTTTGCCGCCGTTTTTATATGTTTTTTTCTATTGTTATTTAATATCGTTTTGCACCAATGCGTAATAAAAATGTCATAACCGCCAGAATTGATTTTCTCCTTTTCCGTTAGTTCAAAAATCCAGCTGCCTCTTAGACTATCATCTGTTTCATTGTTCAGTGCAATGTTCTTAAAATAGGTCGATTTGCTAATCAATCTTCCTCCAGAAGAACCCGTAACAAAAAGAACTTTTTTGTTCGTTAGATCTATACCTTGTCGTTGTTCTTCGCTCATGTGTTGTATGAAATATTGGGCTTCTTCTAGCGTCAAAACAGGATCATCTGTCAAACCTAATTGGCTTATTTCTTGACTAAACAAGCTAATCGAAATAAAGAAGAATAGGAAGGAGATTTGTCGTTTCATGTTTTTCGTATTAATAATAATAGTTCGTTAGCAGGTCGATGGTCTTGATTGCGATTTGCTTTTTCAAAGTAAAATCTCGCTTTTTCGATTGATTTTTCTATGTATACGCCTTCTAAATAATAGAGACCTAAATAATAATTGGCATCGTCAATTTCATAGCCTGTGTTATTGTTTTCAGAATCGTTGTTCACAATCGTTTCAAAAATAATAAAGGCTTTTTCTTTGTTGATTGATGTGCCTAGTCCATAATAATGGCAATAGGCAACTTCGATAGAAGGTGCTTTATCTATGGTTTGGGCTATTTGATAAAGGGAAAAAGCTTTGGTATAATCTTCAAGATCGCGATAAATTAAAGCCTTATTCAATGCGGCATATCCTCAATTATTATCAATGCCTATTTGATATAGGTTAAGGGCTAAGGCTATATCTTTTTTACAGTATAAACCTTCGCTATAGAAATCAGCTAATCGAATTGTAGCATCAATATCGCCTTTTTGTGCCGCTTTTTGATAGAAATGAAAGGCTTTGTGTTGATCCACTTCAATGCGTTCTTCTTCATTGATTACATAGCCGTGATCAAGGTGACTTGCAATTTCATAAAGTAGGTCACGTGTTGCAGTTTCAGCTTGATCAAGTATTTTCTGCCACTCTGCTAAAGAGCTAAATTGTTTTTGCATTATTTTAAAATTTAGAAACGGAACATTTAATTATTTCCACATCTTCAACTGCCAAATCCAATATAATCCACCCAGTGGAATACCAACAGTCCAAGCAGATTCTATTATCCCATTACCACTAAAACCAACCCCCAATAGAAACTGGAAATGTAGTAATTGGAAGGTTACTCCTCCAACAGCAGCATAGGTAAAAGAAGGGACATTCAAAAGAATAACAGCGAGGTATTTTAACCATTTTTTCTGTAAGTTACTGCGCTTAATTTCTCGTATAACGTAGATATTAAATAGTAAAACGGCTAAAGGAATAAGAGCAGTTAACCAAAATAAAAGTAAATCAGGTTTACTTACTTTGACATCAAGGGTGCGAATATCAATAATCTTCTTCGAAGAATCGTCAAATAGTAGTTGAAATACCCCAAGATCACTTCCATTGTTGAATTCAACAAAGGCTCTTGTTGTATTGGGAGGTGTACTTTCCTCCGGATTCGTTGAGAGTGTCTTTTGCCATTTAACGAGAGAATATTCATAAGGGTCTGTTCCAAAATGCTCCTGAAGTAAACCTTTGAAATGTTTGAATTGTAAACGTAATGTATCAGTATTTAAGCGTTCCCCTTGGTTGTTTTCGATTTGCATCTTGGAGATGCAAGTATCAAAATCATCTTGTTTTAATGCTTCAACAAAAGTTTTAGTTGTTTCTGTATAGGTAGAAGAATTAGACCAAAAGCTACAACTAGTTAATAGCATAAGAAGTAAAAAAGAGCCTCCTAAAAGGAAATATTTCATAGTTTGTGTGTTGTATGTTAGATGTTTAAAGTGTTTATATCGTGAAAATTAATTCCAAAAATGCTCAAATAGTTGAGGACATAGTTTCTGCATGCTTTCGGGTTGTTCATCACTCCAATCAAATTCAAAAGAAGGATAATTTCCCTCATTGAATTCCACTTGATCTTCGTCTATATAATCGTAGAGCTCTTCACCTGTTTTGTTTTCAAAGGCTTCTAAAGCGACATACCAAAAACTTTCAAAGTCAAAAAGCTCATCTTCCGCTTGATCTTTTAAATGAATTAAGCTATCTGGGTTTTCTTTTGTTTGGTAATACACGTCTTTGCCCTTCGAAATTACCCAATTTCTAAAATATTCAAATCCATCATCTGAGCAACCGCCATTCATTAAATAACCCGCACACCACATGGTACTGTTGTACGTATCATAAAGCAATTGATCCGTGCGCAAGCGAAAGCCAATCATTTCCTTAGGCGTTAATTGTTCTAAGGCTTGAATGAGATAAGCTTCTTGTGCATCTTGATCGGTTGAATGTTGTAAGGAAGCTTCTACAAGATTCCAAAATAAGGTTTCATCTAGTAGTTCGGCTGTTTTTTCTAATTTATTCATCGTTATTTCTTTTTTTAGAGGTAATCGGTAAATAGCCCCTGCCTTGGTTGAATTATTGTAAATCTAAGCCTTTTTTATGCAATGTACTAACATTGAAATAGAGTCCTGGAATAGTATAATATTCAGGGTCGAATTGTAAGAAATCGCAAGTGCCATCAAAAGTCTGTCCCGTTGTTTCTAAATCGAATAATTGGAGCATATGATGTTCGTGAGATGCTGAAATGACATGCATAGCTGTTTCACAAGTCAGTCCGTTACCGGATCTACTAATGGCTACAGCAAATCCCTCAAAGTGTTTGGAAAGTAATGCCGATTGTTCTTCTTCTCCATCGAGGTGATAAACATAGGAAAGAAACATCATGGCTGTAAATTCAAAGGGAAATTCATCTAATACTTCTTGGAGTAAGATTTTAAGACGAGGTATATCTTCCGTATCTGGATCTTTTTGATAATAGGCTTGAAGTTCTTGCTCTTTCGAAAAAATCCACTGCGGATCATAAGCAGTTTGAAATACATACCCATAATACAGATACTCATATTGTTCTGCAGTAAGGGGAGTTGTTCCAGTTTTGAATTGTTGCATCAGCTGAGGATAGTAATACTCAGAAGAGGGATCCTGAATCTTCTTTTCAATGGTTGGATAAGAAGGAGCTTTAAATTCCGTAATCTGACCAAAGCTAATAACAGATAAAAATAATAAACAGAGGGTACTAATTTTTTGAATCATATTTTTTTATTTCAAGACTTTCTAATATCGTTTCAAAAATTTCCATTTCATCCTTATAATATTTCGATTCGGAAGGAGCCAATACAATATTCCACAAATCATCATCTACAAAAATAACCAGGCGTTTTACTCGCTTTGAAATGGTATCGTCAATGCGATTGACATATTCAACCACGTCAAAAGTTGCCTCTGCTGCGGGACGCCCTTTAAATGTAGTGGCTTTGGGTTCCTCTAAAATTTTGAAGTTCTTCCAAGGAAAATCGGGTTCATGTGATTCTCTTTCAATGCTGCGCAATCGACGGGCTAACACTTCAACCGGTGTGTCTTCTAAAATAGTTTGACTGTTGGGTTGGATGAGTAAGTCTTGGATATTGTCAATGGCAAAGATACTCTCTAATCCATTGAGTTTATAGGAATCCAAGTATAGAACGTCGTTCTGAACAAAATCGGTCAGGTCCTGATAGGCATAGGGTACTGTTGCGGTTACATATTGATTTTCAATTTCGTATGATTTTGAACAGCTCACTAAAAACATAGAAAAGAAAAGAAGATAGGCCCAAAGGACTATTTTTTTATGAAGTTGTAGTATCATAATTTTGAAAGGATAAATAGCAATTTTAATAGGCTAAAGATAAGGATTTTGGTATTGAAGGAGGGTGAAATAAAAATTTGCAGTATTCATTTTTATATGAGAACCAGAGTTTTTCCTTACTTTTAAGCGTTATACAAGAGTTTATCATGATGTTAGAAATACACTTACCTGAATTTCCTCAATTGGAAACGCAACGTTTGTTCCTGAGACAAACCGTGTTGACTGATGCAACTGAAGTATTTGCCATGCGTGCTAGTGCTGAGGTGATGAAGTATATTCCAGTTCCTTTGGCAACGGAAGTAAGTGAGGCGGAAGATTACATTCTATCCCTTCAAGAACGCATGGATAATAAAGAGTGTATCAATTGGTCGATTACCCTAAAAGAAACGGGACAAATGATCGGAACCATCGGATTTTACCGCATGAAACTACAACATTATCGCACGGAAACGGGTTATATGCTTTTGCCAGAATTTTACGGAAAAGGGTATGCACCAGAAGCTTTGAAAGCTTTGCTTGATTTTGGATTTTCTACTTTGGGATTTCACTCCATTGAAGCCGTGATTTACCCTGACAATATAGGCTCACAACGCGTGTTGGAAAAATGCGGTTTTGAAAGAGAAGCGTATTTTAAAGAAAGTGAGTTTCACGGGGGGAAGTTCGTGGATACCGCGATTTATTCGATTTTGGCTGAATAAATCAATCATTTTAATCAAACGCATCAAAAAATAAAAGATGCTCTTTATTTAGGTAATCAGTTTCAATATAGAAAGAGAGATGTGTCATTGCATAAAAGATGTAAATTTTTTTACATTTTGGATTGTTTTTTGTGGCTGAATGGATATAGTAATTCTAATTCTTTAAGTCATGAGAAAGTTAGTTTTAATTTTATTGGGGATGGGTTTTCTTTTTTCCTATGCAAGTGAGAAAGGAAAAAATGTACCATCAAGTAATCAACAGATTGTAATAGATTATAATTTACAATTTAAGAAGGATGTGATGCGTGATGTTAAAATAAAATCCTTGCATCCGTTCGTTATTGAGTCTAACCTTTTCGAAGTGGTGATTATGTATAATAATGATACAGGCGATATAGGTTATGGTGTTGTTCAAAAGTATGCTGTGATTTCGAATACAAGTGATTTTTATTATTCTGCCCTCGTGATAACAACTAGGAGTGGAGATAGAGATGGTTATTACTTCTACACAAAAGGAGATAGAACTTGTGGTATCTATGGTACATATGGAAGTGATGGGAGTTTTACTGCAGCAAGTAAGGCTACACAAGTTTTGATGAATTTTTGTTTTGACGGTATACTTGCATTTAGTTGAAAATATAGGATATCATGAAGTTTTTTTTACTATTTTCTATCGTAGTAATCTGTTCGTGTCAGACTACGATTAAGCACTATAACACGGTAGAGCAAAGAGATTCTATTTTTTATTTATCAGTTCCTTTAAATCAAGAGCATGTATTGAAACAGTTTGATAGTCTTAAAATCGATTTAGATGCCAATGAAACGAATAACGCACCGATACTGCTAAAATAATGTTTTAATCAGGCTTGCATTAAGGGGCTTTTTCACAAGAAAAACCACGCTCTCATTGCATTCGAGCTTGTTTTTTTATTTGTAACGTCTCTTAGAAAAGCAGAGTTTTCTACGAGGTTTATCTTTAAAAGGGATTACCTCCGCTTCGCTTTTCACTAGAATAGCCCTTTTGTTTGCAACAAGATATAAAACACTAAAAACTACCCATTTTGGATAGTTTTTAGTGTTTTATACTTGGAGCTCTATTTTAATTTTATGTGGATGCCTAAAGCAAGGAGCTGTTAATGGAAAGTGTTTGAATTAGATTTGATATATTGAATCAAAGCATTAAACAAAGGATTAAAGGTGTTATTGTCATTTACTCCTGCCCAAACTAAATCAAATTTTGTGTCGGCAATAAAGATCTCCTCAAAAGTTTCAGGATTAATTAACTTTAACTGGATTCTGTTTTTATCTTCACGTTCAATTTTTAGGAAAAGGAATTTCTTGTATTTTCTATAGGCTGTATTGATGCCTATTTTTCCAATTAAGGAACCAACTTCATCCTGCATATTGGCTTTGATGATTTCTTTCTCTAGTTCGTCAAAAGTTATTACTTGATCAAAATAACCTATCTTCTCAGCCATACCTTTCATAAAAGGTTCATTCTGCACAACTAATAACTGTTTATTGTCATCTAATTCAAAGGGAAGTTCAGTCAGTATTTTAGCGGATTTTGTGGCTGTAAAATAACCATTTGCTTTTTTGTCCGATACCTTCATCACGCTACAACTTTGAAGGAAAATAGAGGTAAGTAAAAAGGAAAAGAAAACTAGCTTTTTCATAATAAGAATTTTGTTTGTAAAGTATGTTTTAATATTATGCAAAATTAACTTATTTTAAATTATTTACTATGATGAAAACAGGAAGTATAGCGTTATTATTCTTTTTTTAGATATTTAACAATTAAATTTTATTTTGAATTTTACTACTGTAAAAAGTAAGCAAAGCTATCTGTATCAGGCTTACTTGCGTATGGATAAAATTGTTTTCCTCATTGGGAGGATGGGCTCTTTGTTTAGAGTTTTGCCGGTGTATAGGTTTTATGAATAGTCCTGTAGCAAATTGCTTTCTTTGTTCTTTATAGGTTAGCCTACAGGTAATAGGAGCTAAGCCTTGTTTATTTAAACTACTCCTAGAAATAATAAACAACAAATTTAATTTATGTATTTCCATAGTTTGTTTTTTTTAAAAATATTTATAGACCAATTTCTGTAATTAATTCATCCTTATCTTGATCAGATAACCAAATTAAGAAGCCCTTGTCTACAATATTTAATTTTAAATTACTACTATCATAGTCAATAATAATTGGGATTGTGTTTTTTTTAACTTGTAATGATGCTATAGATTTCAAGGCTTGAGTTAAATTTCCAGGATTTAAATCTTGCTTTTTAGGATGCTCTGCTTGTAGTAGAATATTTATTTCATTTCTTTTGAGACCGATTTCTAATTTTTCAATATCTGATTTAAGTATTGCGTACATTATCCATTTATGCATTTCAAGTTCTGTTGATTGAAAACCTTCAGAAATATTTGTTAGCAAATTGTTGTATCGACCAGAATGCTGTGATATTACTTTAGAAATAATATTCTCAAGATTAGTACAATTGATAAGAACTGTTTGGTCAGATTGTTCTTTTATACCATTTTCTATACTTATTTCATAACAAACTTCTTGTACAATGTATACGTTATTTAAGCTTTTTTCTATTAACTTTATTTTTTCGTTTTCAGGAATAGTAATGTTTAATAATTCTTCTCCAGTAGCAATTAAATCTAATAAGTTTTGATCTGTCCATTCGTCTGCATTTACGGATTTTACTCTACCTGATAAGTCTCCATTCAATGCAATTAATCTATTTTCTTCAAGCCACACCCCAACTATTATGAATGTGAATTTTGAATTTTCATGAAAAGCCTTTAATTCTATAGCAAAATCTACTTGAGTCTCATCTTTCAAATAATGAAAATCTTCTATAACTATGTATTTGTTGAAATCTAGACTATTTAAAGCCTTGATAATGTCATTAATATCTTCTGGATCTAGCTCTAATGGTTTATATTCCTTTTCATTTCCTTTTTCACCTTCAAGTTCACTATCAAAATCAGCTTTGCCAAAGAGATTCCAACCAAAACCAACTCTGATTTTTGCTTTACCACTTATAGTTTTTGTTTCTGAGATTTGGACAGTGAATCCAGCTTGTTTTAATATATTTATATTAAGATTGTATAAATCCATTTTATTATCACAATGAACAGTGATATAATCTTTATCATTGAGATTCTTTTTTCTCAAACAAGTTTTTCCTTGTTTAGAACTTCCAAAAATGACAATGTGATGTCCTCGATCTAAGGAATCAATAAATATTTTATCTGCTTCTCTTTCAATGTAGTTTAAGGGGATATCTCTTTGAATGCCAAATACGTCCTTTGTTTGAAATTTATCCATTTTTTCACTTTATTGTTAATACTATTTTTATGTTTTGTTGAAATTATTTTTTTAAAAAAACTGTATAATGCTAAAATAAGTAAAAATTAGTATGCAACCTCAGAAAAAAACATGCAACCTATCTTGCAACCTCCAAACAATAAAACTACATATCCCTACAAATAGTAGAAAGTAAGGGTAAAATATACTAAGTATTGATTATAAGAGGCTTATACAAATAAAAAAACCACCAACATCCGTTGGTGGTTTTCCTTGCAGAGAGGAAGGGATTCGAACCCTCGATACGTTGCCGTATACACACTTTCCAGGCGTGCGCCTTCGACCACTCGGCCACCTCTCTCTATATTAAACTTCCATCTCGCCGCAAATTGGCGTCTCAAAAGCTAATTTAAAATCTTGAACATGGGGTTGAGCTAATAAAAACATCAACTTGGTAATCGCTGCTTCTGTCGTAATATCTTTACCCGAAATAACGCCAATCTCTTTTAATTCAGTACTCGTTTCGTATTTCCCCATCATCACACTTCCACTCGAACACTGCGTCACATTGACAATCTTCAGTCCTTTTTGAGTTGCACAACGCAACGTCTCTAAGAACCAAGGCTCTGTTGGAGCATTTCCCGCACCGTAAGTCTCTAAGATGATTCCCTCTAAATTTGGAATGGCTAAAATAGCTTCCAAAACCTGTTGTTGAATCCCCGGAAACAAACGCAAAATCATCACATTGCGCGACATCTTTTTGTGAACGGTCAGCGGCAAAGATAATGGTTTTTGTAACAATAACGAATGGTTGATGCGCAAATTCACTCCCGATTCTGCCAAATGTGGAACATTGGGAGAGGTAAAGGCATTAAATAGTTCCGCACTGACTTTAGAAGTGCGGTTACCGCGGTATAATTTATATTCAAAATACAAGCAAACTTCTTGGATTACGGGCGTGTTATCCTCTTGTAATGCCGCAATTTGAATGGCTGTAATTAGATTTTCCTTTGCATCCGTGCGCAAATCGCCGATTGGCAGTTGAGATCCCGTCAAGATGACTGGCTTGTGCACATTCTCTAACATAAAACTCAAAGCTGATGCAGAATACGACATGGTATCCGATCCGTGTAAAATGACAAATCCATCAAAGCGATCGTAATTGTCTTCTACGATACTCGCCATCTGAACCCATAAATCCGGTTGCATATCCGACGAATCAATCGGCACATCAAAGGAATAAGTTTCTATCGCACAATCCAACAAATGCAATTCGGGAATGCGCTCCACCAATTGATTAAAGTTAAACGCGCGCAAAGCACCCGTTTTAAAGTCTTTAACCATACCGATTGTTCCACCCGTATAGATTAGTAAAATAGAAGGCTTATTGTTCATCTTGTAACTTTAATTTATTCACTACAGGATTTGCATACATCGCTAAGAAGTTGTCCACCACTTTTTGCTCTTGTTTGTTGACGCGTAGTTCTAAACGACGTTCAAACAACTGTTTTTCCTTTTCGCTATAGCGATCGGAGAATTTATCCGTGTTGTTTAGAATGTCATAAGCAATATAATTCGTTGGCCAGAGGTGATAATTCGTAATAATCGAGTGATCAATCACCTGAGCTAAGGCTTGTAATTGTTTATTCGGTTTATCTGCAATGGCTTTAATCTGATCTAATTCCGTGTCAATCACATCCCCAACGTGAATGTGAATCCCTTTCTTTTGACCAATAATACCACTGTATAAATTGACGAAATCCTCATTTTTCTCTTTAATGTACGTCTCATTATTAGCAATCGCTAAGAGCTGTGGCATTTTTAAAGCATCAGTAGGATCGTATTCGTATGAAATAGAAACAGGAACAATTTTTAAATGTTTGAAGTAATCCATCAAATTTTCCTCTCCTGCGTCCATACCAATCATTTTTAAAACACCGGTATGAGTAGAATCATTGCCATCTTTTGTACGACCTTCACGCTGGGCAATCCATACGGAACGATTTTCTTCCACAATGAGTTGGTGAATGTATTCTGACATCAAACGAGAACTTTCTAAAAGCTCTCTTGGAGTTAGTTTTCTACGCACTAAGAAGTTGCGGTTTACTTTAGCTAAAGCCAGTAAAAACGATTTCTGTACTAAGTTGTCCCCAATAGCAGAAGCCGTCATGGTCAAGCCGTGATCCTTTAAAGTTACATTCAATAAAGATGTATCCATGATAATGTCACGGTGATTAGATATATATAAATAAGCCGTATCTTTTTCCAATTTCTCAAATCCAGAAGTAGAAAGTCCATTGGAACTTTTTTCTAGAATTCTAAGAATAGAGTAGTAAGCAAAATCTTCTTGAAATTGCTGAATGGAAGTCACTTTACTCAAATCTTCCATCCATTGCTGTTCGGTTTTATTTGGAAAAGTAAATCCCATTAACGCTTTGATCATAGGATGTTTAGAGATTTTTTGTAAAACCTCGTTTACTTCGTGATCGTGATAATGGCGTATTGAATCAAACTTAGACATTAGTGTTTTTAATATTTATGTAAACTTAAATGTTATGTTTCTATGTTTTACAATTATATACCAAATATTGCTTTTGAATTCGCAGTTGTTTGGTTTGCAATTGTTTCTAACGGAACTTCGTATATTTCAGCTAGCCTTTCAGCAATATTTAAAATATAAGCACTCTCGTTTCTTTTGCCTCGAAAAGGCACTGGTGCAAGATACGGAGAATCAGTTTCTAATACGATATGCTCTAACGGTATTTTATGTAAAAACTGATCAATTTTTCCGTTCTTGAAGGTTGCTACACCGCCAATTCCCAATTTGAGATTGTAACGCATCGCTTGGTGTGCTTGTTCTTCTGTTCCTGTGAAGCAGTGAAAAATACCGCGAAGCTCTTTGCCTTTTTCTAATTCCAAGACTTCAAAAACTTCATCAAAAGCATCTCTACAGTGAATGTTGATGGGCAATTGATATTTCTTAGCCAGTTGAATTTGCTGCTGAAAAGCTTCTTGCTGGATGGATAATGTGGTTTTATCCCAATATAAATCCACCCCAATTTCCCCAACGGCATAGTATTTCCGACGGGCTAACTCTTGTTCAACAAAGGCCAATTCTTGTTTATACGTTTCAGGCTTAACATCTGTAGGATGTAAACCCATCATCAAAAAAATGCAATTGGGAAACGCCGCTTCCAAATCAAACATCGCCTGCGCGTAGCTTGAATCGATAGCAGGTATAAAAAAACGCGTAACTCCATTTGTTATTGCGCGATTTATTGTTTCTTTGCGATCTTCCGCAAATGCATCTGAATAGAGATGTGTATGAGTATCGGTAAAAATCATGCTTTGGTAATATTCTACAAAGTAGTATCTTTCAAACTACAAAAGTACCTTATAAAAAGTATTAAAACTAAACTTAATTGATGGAAAACTATAAAGATTGGTTAAAAAAAGAACGCTATAAACAAATTCGCTTTAAAATAGCGCGAACAAACCACCTTTTTGTACGTGTAAAAGTAAATGGTGTATGGGGAGATTTTATCTTAGATACAGGGGCTTCAAACAGCTGTATTGACTTTCAAAGTATCGGCCATTTTAATTTAACTCCTTCGGATTCAGAAACAAGGGCTTCTGGAGCTGGGGCTAATGGGATGCTTACTCAAGTAAGTTACCACAACCATATTCAAATGGGACGTTGGAAAAAAGAAGACTTCAATTTCGTTTTGTTGGATTTGAGTCACGTGAATACTGCACTCACAGAATACAAAACCAAAAATGTACACGGAATTATAGGGTCTGATGTCTTTGCATTAGGTCAAGCAATTCTCGACTACGGACAACAGACCCTATATGTGAAATAAGTTTATTTTTTATAGTATTCTTTGGCAACTAATTCCAATTCTTCATACCATTCAGAACCGTATTTACGCGTCAAAGGATCTTTTAAAAATTTATATACCGGAACTTCTAACTCTTTTCCTAAGGCACAAGCATCACTGCAAATATGCCATTTGTGATAGTTTACTGCGGAAAAAGAAGAATATTCTTTGATTCGAATGGGATATAAGTGACAAGAAATGGGTTTTTTCCAATCAATTTTCTCTTCTAAATAGGCTTTTTCAATTCCACACAAGGCCATGCCCTTGTCGTAAATAACATAGGCACATTCTCCTCCGTGAATTAAAGGCGTTTCGTATTCGCCATCTTCTCCAATGATATACGTTCCCTGTTGCTCAATAGCCGCAATGCCTTCTGGACGTAAATAGGGTTTTACTGTTTCGTAAATTTCATCTAAAATAGCCGTTTCTTCCTTCTCTACTGGGGCTCCAGCATCTCCATCAATGCAACACTGACCTTTACAAGCCGTTAGGTTGCACACAAATTCTTTTTCTAATATATCTTCTGATACTAAGGCTTGACCGATTTGAAACATCTTTGTTTATTTTTTGAGGCTACAAAATTACAAATCTTTCATGGATATGATCGCTTTCCAGTTGCTGAACGTCTATTTTATAATGATACTAAATTAACTACTTGATTTATAGAGCATAGTTCAATCGATTTTCCCTGCTTAATAAGAATAGAACCCAAAGGGGAAAGGGGATTCAAGAAGATTTTGCTTTTTGTTTATGTAGGGGTACTTGGGGAAACATGAAAAAAAAATGATTTCTTAAAAGGGAAAATATTGCGTGTTTCAAAATTTAAATCGACTTTTAACGTATAAACCAAAGACTAGAAACAAATGAAAAAAATAGCTTTATTGTTTGCCGCGGGATTGACGTTGATTGCGTGTAAGCAGACACCAAAAGAAGGAGATGCAACAGGGATAGAACAACAAGAAGAGACAACCGCTACTGAAACTACCACAACACCAACGGAAGTGGTCGCTCTTGATTTGTCAAAGATTCCGTATACAACTGCTGATATTGGAGATTTCCCTTATTTAGCTTTGCCAAAAGGGATTAAAGAACTAAATAAACCTTTATTGAGGGATTTTGACGTTTGTCTTTTTCCTGTTAATGGGGTGATGACGGAAGTTGAAGGGAAATTGTATAAGGCCAATCTTACGGCAGTAAGTGGAGAACAATTTTCAGAGCGTTTCTTTAGACGCAGTATGGAGGATTATTTGAAAGCCATTGGGGCGGTTCAAATTTTTAATGGAAGTATTACCCAAGAAGAATACGATCGATACAATAAGTTAGATCCACATAAAGGAGATGAAGGGGATATGGGATATGCAGGAGAACCAATTTCGTTTTATGTTATTCGCCATAAAGAACAAGGGGATATTTACATTCAGTATGCGGCTAACAACGCAGGAGCGAAGCTGAATGTACTTCAGACAAAGGCTTTTGAACAAACGATGACCAAAATTACAGCGGATGAAATTGCGAAATCTTTAGTTGAAACAGGGAAGTCAATTTTGTACATCAACTTCAATCACGATCAATCGACAATCACTGCCGAAGGAGAAGAAGTGGTAAAAGAAATTACAGTGGCTTTGCAGAAAGATACCCAATTGACGATAGCCATTGAAGGACATACAGATAATGTTGGAGATGCCACACACAACAAAAAACTTTCTGAGGCTCGCGCTCAAGCAGTACGTACTGCTTTAATTGAACAAAAAATTGACGCGCATCGTTTGACTGCCCAAGGATTTGGTGCTGAACGCCCTTTAGTAGCAAATGATTCTGAAGAAAATAAAGCCAAAAACAGAAGAGTAGAACTGAGAAAAACGAATAAATAGACTAAAGGCTCCTGCAAAGGAGCTTTTTTTGTGACTGACGCTAATAGGATTCTCGTTTATGTTAAAAAGTTCTTTTTGAAGGGCGTTAATTTTAGGTAATATACAGTATAAGAGGAACTAAAGAAAGGAGTAGGAGAACAGTAGCTTTGAAAATAGGACTATTCAAGGAGGGAGAAGGAAAGGAGTTAAAAGTTCTCAAAACTGAGGGGTAGAAAGTGAAAACTGCTCTTTTTGTGCGCTTTAGGATCTCTAGAACAAGGTAAACATGGGGGCTATTGCGTTGTTAAATTATATAGTAGGAATGTTAAAGAGCTGTCTAGGTGATTTTTATTTTGTACTTTCGGACGATAGAATTAAAATCTTTTTAGAAATAATGAAAATATTCAGTTACATTATTATTGCATTTGTTGTTGCCTTAATCGTATTAAATATCACAATGCTTGATTTTAATAACTTATTTCAAGGGGACAGTTTGATTGCTATAATTGGTATTGTAGCATTATTATGCGCAGTTTGTATTCTGTTGATTTACAGAACTTCAAAGTTGATTGACGAGAAAACAAAATAAGTCACATAGATTGATTTATGTTGTTTTAATTATTGAAGGAGGCGTTTCAGGCGTTTCTTGTACACAAGTTTTGGGTAGCGCAGCTAAGAAACCTTCATGGAAGGAAAAAATATAGATCGCCTTGTCGCCTAAGGGATTTATGTAGCAGGTACATTAGCGGGACACCGCAGTCAACTTGCTATTGCAGCTGTTAGTGGTGCTGCTGTTGCAACCGATATCCTTATATAATGGAATGATGGTGTTGAAACACATAGCCATGACAGTATTAGAAAATAATAATATTAGATCATTTTAGTACCTAAAAGACATCCTTTGCGATGTCTTTTTTTGTTATCAATTATCAGTTATCAGTTATCAGTTATCAGTTATCAGTTATCAGTTATCGGATGAAATTTTCTGATTTAAGGCTATATTTTCTTTAATCGATAATCTAGCAAAAAAACAACTGGCAAAAAAGCAAATCTAAAAGGTTATCAGTTATCAGTTATCGGATAAAATTTTCTGATTTAAGGCTATATTTCCTTTAATCGGTAATCTAGCGAAAATACAACTGGCAAAAAAGCAAATCTAAAAGGTTATCAGTTATCGGATGAAATTTTCTGATTTAAGGCTATATTTTCTTTAATCGATAATCTAGCGAAAAAACAACTGGCAAAAAAGCAAATCTAAAAGGTTATCAGTTATCAGTTATCGGATGAAATTTTCTGATTTAAGGCTATATTTCCTTTAATCGGTAATCTAACGAAAATACAACTGGCAAAAAAGCAAATCTAAAAGGTTATCGGCTTACAAAAAAAGGGCAAGAAGCATCCAAAATGCTTCTTGCCCTTTTTGCATTACGATAAAAATTCAATTATAAAGTAGAAGGCCTATAAAACGGCGAACTATCTTTCACCCGCTTTAGGGTCTGCACCATATTCATTTGATCCTGCTGTGCCTTCAATACAAGCGAAATAAAGCAGAACTAAAGCACCGATTCCAGTTAATAATAACAGCATCCACCAACCACTTTTTCCAGTGTCATGTAAACGACGCGCTAAAAGCCCTAAGGAAGGTAATAAAACGGCTAAGCTGTAAATATAGCCTGTAAACCCAATTCCCATTGTATTAAGTATGGAATCTACAATACCTAAAACAATGGAGATAATTATACTCACTAAGGTAAATGTCCAGTATTCTTTACGTCTTACTCTTCCGTTGAAATCAGTATAGTGATTTTTTAAAATATTGATAAAGTTGTCTTTTAAAGTAGTAAAATTCAGTTCCATTTTTCTTTTTTTTATGTTTTCAGAGAACGAATGTAAAATTCTTTCTTCAAATCATCCTAAAAAGAACGGAAAGTTCACTATAAATGGGGAGATAGTTTTACGGTGAATGGTGAATAGTAAACCGTTGAAATGCTCTGATAAGTAAAACTGCTCTTGAATGAAAAGAAGTAGACAGTTAATGCATCCACCACATCACAAAAAAGCAAAAACACAAAAAGTTGTTTTCGATTAAAAGAGCATACATTCTTTAGTTAGAAAATTCACTTCTCTCTTCTCTCCATTTTATTCATACACCAAACCTACATTGTCAATCCACAAACGGCTATTTTCGTTACCGATATAGGCACCGCCATTACTAGAAGAGAATTGTACAATCAGATGGGTAACAGGGTCGCTAGCATTGCCCCAACCTTCTTCGATTATGGGAGTCATTTTTCCTTTGCTGTTTCGCGTGTAATCCGTGAATTCACCCGTACGTAGGGCCATTTCCTTTTGGTATATTGCTTGATTGCGGATATCTCCATAGTTGATTTTTAGTTGGAAATTGTTTTTCCATTCTTTTTCTGTAGAAGATAAGTTAAGCCAAGCCGTTCCCACGCGTTTTGCATGTACTTTTCCGTCTTTGTCTTCCCATCTATTTTGCAATAAAATGCGAATCTCAGCCTTGTCTTTTTGGTTCAAAACCGTTCCTTTTCCCATACCGTTTACTCGACTAGACGTACCCCCAGTCGTTACCTTATAATCAAATTGCAAGGCTTTCGGTTTTTGGGTAAAGGGGATTCCCGTTACGAGTTTACTCTGTGGGTTTTTGGTGTCAGTAATAGGTTCTATCATTTCACCCAAGAAAATAGTACCACTAGCCAAAACATTGATATTGAGCACTCCTAATACCTTGACACGTTCAATCTTGGTTTCAAGACGTGCTGCATAACCACTTCCTCTTTTTTCTGGAAAAACCGTCACGCTGCCCTTGGTGATTCCACTAACAACAGCCAATACAGAGGAGGTAGCCCAAGGAGAACGCGTGTTTTTATAAGGCGTATTGTCTTTCAACGTATCTTTGGTGTCGTTAATCGAATAGAGGTAACGCATATTTCCCCCAATCAAAAGAGATTCCTTAATCTCTCGCACTTGCCATTGGTTCATGTTGCCAAAAGGAAGTAATTCAAAACGCTCCTTTTGTGCCCAAAGACTCGTGGATAACAAAAGGACAGCCATCATAGGGATCATTCGCAAATAAGTCTTCATATTTTATTTTTTTAAATTCAGTTTTTTAATTTGTTCAAAGTCTTCTTCTTTTAAATTCATCTGCTGGTAAGGAACTGCCAAGTCATGGTCATTCAAATACAGCCGTGGAGTAGCTTTGAACTGGGGATTTACAAGAGAAAACGCTCGTTTTAAATAAGGTGTTTCTATTGCCGCCGCATCCAATAAGGTATGAAAAATAACATGGGTACTAATAGGAGCAGCTTGACGTTGCTGTGCCAATTCATATTGATGTGGATGTTCTTCGATAAACGAATCGGAAAACCACATAAAAAAGGGAATGTGCAATTGATAGTACGAAGGAGTTGGAGAGGAATGCAAAAACAAAGCGCGATCATCATCGAACAAATCTTCTCCATGGTCTGAGGTGTATAAGACCATGGTAGGTGTTTTTATCTGCTGTAAGGCTTGTAAGGTTGACGCCAAAAAGTGATCGGTATACAAAATGCTATTGTCGTAGGTATTGACCAATTGTTCTTTTTGGGAGCGACTTACCGCCGTTAAATTATCTGGGGTGAACTGCTGATAGGCGAGAGGATATCGCTCTTTGTAATTAAAGTGAGAGCCATAGCTATGTAACACAATAAAAAGATTGCCCTTCGTTTTTTCAATCAGATTTGTCATAATCGGAATTAAATCTTCGTCGGGTCGATTCACAGTTAAACGCGTTTTGGGATCTGTCGTGCGAATTGTTTGATAAATATCCGCTTCTTTGGTAAAGTACTCGATAAAGGAGTTGTTTTCAGATTGGTTGGACAAACAAATTGTCGTGAATCCAGCTTCTTTAAATGCTTGCGCAATTCCCTTTCTTTGATAAATTTCCTCGTAATTGGATGCGTTAACATCGGATAGAATCATCGAAACACTTTTGTGTGTTGTGTTGGATTGCGTTAAGGCATCGCGATAAAAAACAACGTTGCGCTGTTGAGATAAAAGAGGATTGGTCGGACGGTCATATCCGTAAACTTGCCAATTATGTGCTCGACTCGTTTCTCCTACAATCAAGACGAATAGCTCTCTTTGATCGTCTTTTTGAGTTAAGGTACTTTGAAAGGTGAAATCTTTGGAGGTTTCGGGGTAAGCTTGTACCTTTTTCCATTTGTTTATTGCAAAATTTAAATTGTAATACGCATTAATAGGGTATACATCTACCGTAAAAGCAAAGTCGTTTCGGTTGTTGTTTTTGGCTCCTAAAGATAGGAGTAAGGATCCAATCAAGAGTGCTAAACCAGTGTTGAATGCCTTATGACGAAAAAATTTAGGTAAGTATATTTTTCTCTTCCACTGTAGGATGGCCCAGATAATAGTGGGAATGTACAACAAACATACAAAGGCAATTGAAGGGAGTAAACTCCCGAGTAGTTCTGTGATTTCAGAAGTATTAGTCGTTGCAACATTTAGGTACATATCAACAGCAATCACATCCTCTCCAAACAAATAGAACAATACAATTTGAAAGGCGTGAATAAACAAGACGGGAAATAACAGGATTTGCGTACGCCCTATATTTTTAAATAGCGAAAATACAAGAACATATAAACTCAACGGAAATAAGAATACTGTTGCTCTTCCCAACAGATTGAGCGGTTGGAATAAAGCAAAATAAACAGAGGGCACCATATTTACTGCTAGGTAAATATAGAAGAGTGCCACTGCATTTGTACTGAGTCTACCCCATAGACTTTTTCTTTGTATTTTTTCACGCATAAACATTGTCTTAGAACGCTTCGTTTATATTAAAGTAGAAGCCACTTTGTCCTTTGGCGATTCCGTAGTCAAAACGGATATTCACTCGGTTTTTAAATTCCCAACGATAGCCTATTCCATAGGTTGGTAAGGCTTCTTTCCAGGAAACGTCTTTGAACCTATCGAAAATCGTACCAACTCCACCCCAAACGACTAATCCATGACGATTGTAAACTTTTTGACGTAGTTCAACTTGAGTGTTTAGTTCTTTTCTATCGCGGTATTGCCCAGAAAGGTATCCGCGCATTTGTCTAGGACCACCTAATTGAGCCATCATATTCCATGGAATATCGCCATTGTTGAAGATTCCATTGGCGTCAAAGGCTAAAATGGTCTTCGGCGCTAGTTGTTGAAAATACCGCGCAGTTGTCTCAATGCGACTGAAGTGAATATTACTACCTAAGGTTCTTGAATAAAAGGTTTGTTGGTATTGTAGAAAAATACCTTTGCTTGGGTTGGGAATAAAATCACGGGTGTCATAAGAGAAGATAAAACCACCTCCAACAAGAGTTGTGGTTAGATTCTCTTGAGGTTCAAATTCCATCTTTTCAAAATCACTTCCCTTGACATTCTGTGCCGCAAATGTAAACCCTACATATCCATTGTTGATTACTTCCGCTAAAAAGTCTGCTTTAAGGGATAGACGATATTCATTGTATTTGGAATACTCACCAGAAGCTCCTGCGTCATAACCAATACCATAGTATTTACTCGGCATATAGGTAAAGGACATATCCGAATTGATGCGGAATTTATCTTCAGGGAAAATAGTGCTATTTTCAATGCCAATGGAAAAGAAACCACTGGTGGTAATATTGGAATAAATTGAAACGTTAGAAGGAGAAAGCTCCAAGTTTTCTTGATCAAGACGGTACAAACCCGAAGCAACAAGTCCTAAACCTAATTTTGTGTCTACAGAATAACTGGGACCTCCAATAAAAGAAATGTCAAATTTACTTTGAGATTTATCTTTTTTCGCTTCTTCAAAATAGTGAACAATCCGCTCAAAAAACTTCTTCTTTTCGAGCGTATCTTTTGCTTTATCAAGTTCCGTCTGTGCATTAGTGCCCAAACAACTAAATAAAATCAATAAGAAAACGAAGGTGTTTATATTTCTCATGATTGATGTTAACGTGTTTTATTGTTTTGTTTTGTTAGTGTGCCAAGGCAATTTTAATCTGCGCATAAATAATGATTGCCGCTAGAATAAAAATTAAGGTAATCAAGATTAATTGTGACAGACTTATTTTTTGTTGGTGGTAGTTCATTGCTTTTAGATACAAGTACTGCGGAATGAACAAAGCTAAGATTACTCCGGCAATGGCAGCATAACCTAGAGCAAGAATGAATCCCTCTGGATAAAATAATGCGAACAATAGAGGTGGAATAAAAGTCAATAATCCAGCCATACTTGTTGTTATGATTCCCTTTGTTTTAGGCTTCAGTACATCTTTGTAGTAATCAAAGAGACCAATGCTAACCCCTAAAAAGGAAGTCCCCAAGGCCGTAGCAGCGAATAAGCTAAACAAAGTTTCGATATTTGCGGAATGTGTCATTTCACGGATGCTCAATATCAATCCTCTTAGTTCAGAATTTTCATTTAAAATTTGCATGAATCGCGTTTGATCAATACTTCCCAATACGACAATTTGCCAAATGAGATAGATGATGAGGGGAAGTAAACTGCCTAAAATAAAAGCGAGATTCAGCTGTTTTTTGTTGCCTCCAAGGTAATTGACGATGCTGGGAATACTACCGTGAAATCCAAAGGAAGTAAAAATTGCAGGAATAGCAGTTACCGTAAGCCCAATGGATAGAGGGGCATGTAATAGATTTGCATGATGAATAAAAGGAAACAACAAGACGACGAGTAAAACCAAGAAAATGAGCTTGGCAATAAATAAGCCTCGCGTTAACCAATCCACCCATTGAGTCCCAATGACGACAATCCCCCCAAATAGAAGTGAAAATAACAAGATGGCGATGCGTGTATCAAAATGCGTGTCAAACAATAAATCGATATTTGTTTTGAGAATTGTCCCCCCTCCAGACATATAAGCAGCCGTAAGTCCATAAATCAAAAACATCAGACTAAATCCTGCGAGCTTATTGATGAAAGGACCAGCATATTTTTTGGTTAAGGTATTGAAACCATCCGTTGGTTCGTTGTAATCGTAAATTCGAACCATAAGTAAAGCAGTATAGCACATGGCGAACCAAATAATAAACAGCAATAAAGTGGTTCCCCAAAACCCGACACCTGCTGAGGTTATGGGCATAGCAAGCATTCCTCCTCCAATACAAGAGCCTGCGATAATTAAGATACTACCAAGTAATTTACTGTTCATTGCGTTTAAAATTTAGACGAAACACAAAGATAAAAAAGCTTTTGGGCTTATTATTTTAATGTTAAGATAATTTTGTTGTATAAAAAAGTATTAATTGTTAAAAATAAGATGTTTGATTAACTGAAATGCTTTCTTTTTGAAAAAGCGTTTTTTCTATTGTGCTTGGTGATATCTCATTTATTTTGAGAATAATTTACGATTTTTTCTCTTTCAAACAGAATAGTATATTCCTTTTGAATGCTAAAAGGTGTTTTTTTGGTAAAATTGTTGAGACTTCTCTTGGTGTCCCTGTTTTTTTAGTGTTAACTCAAATTCAGCTAATCCTTATCAAATTGTTCGTTGAGTTGAGGTATAAAATGGGAAAGCATTAGATTTAATGAAAGAAGCAGAAAGAAACCCAATCTGTGAATTACTTGGTTCAAATACGCCAACACACTTGGAAAGTAAGAGGAGATTTACTATCGACCTCAATAAAAAAAACATAAAAAAAGGGCTAACTAAATATTCTGTATTATATTTGTCCTCGATGAGTAGAAAAAAAATGATAGCGAGAATATTGTTAGTGGTAGCTTTTTTGTTTACCACAGTATTCCAATTGGTACATAGCTATCAACATATTTCTACTGCAGTTGCTTATGAACAAGAGCATCACACCCATGCACATTATACAGAAGAACGAAGTGATTTAGGAGGTATTCAGCTTACCGAAGATCACAGTCACATGGATCACTGTTTTGCTTGTGATATCATTCCTACTTCAGGATTAGAGCCTGTTCAAATTGCATGGCAAACGCTTACTTATCAAACAATTCAAGAAGTACAAGATGAGGTGACGTTGTTATTTACGCCCTTATCTCACGTTTACTATTCCCTTCGCGCCCCTCCAGTATTGGTTTAATTATTAGATTTTGTTAGACAATATCTTGTCTGACTGCTTTTTTATTAATTAAACATATAGATACAATGAAAAGTCTATGTACATGGATGGTTCTGTTGTGTTCTATCGGTATGCTTGCTCAAGAGTTTACCCTAAAAGGACGCGTATCAGACTATCATGGAGAAGCCTTAATTGGCGCAACAATTACGGTTGGAAATCAAGCTTTTATGACAGATGTGAAAGGAAGATTTCAAGCCAAACCCCTTGAAAAAGGAACCTATCAACTGATAGTTTCTTACCTCGGATATGAAACGCTTACTCAAACCGTAAATCTACAAGCTGATCAAGAGTTAGATCTACATCTGAAGGATAATTCCACCCTGTTGGATCAGGTTGTGGTTTCTAGTCAAGCGAAGCACAGCGTACAGCACGTAGATAAAGTATCCCATGAACAATTGGTAGAACAATTCGCTGGATCCTTAGCTAAAACACTAGAATCAGTAGCGGGTGTCAACGCCATGGATATTGGTGCCGGAGCTTCTAAACCCGTGATACGTGGTTTAGGGTTTAATCGTGTGGCTGTAGCTGAAAACGGAGCGAAACAAGAAGGACAGCAATGGGGAGCCGATCACGGTTTGGAAATTGACGCTTTTAGTACAGAAGAAGTAGAAGTCATCAAAGGAGTTGGCGCTATCGAATATGGAAGTGATGCCATTGGAGGCGTAATTAAAATCAACAATGAAAAAGTACCCCAAGTACATTCGTTTGACGGAAAAGCCATTGTCTATGGCAAGTCTGTCAATGATGCGATAGGTGCCTCGGTTCAAATCAAACAAAGAGGAGAGCGTTTCTTTTATAAATTAAAAGTGACAGGGCAAGATTATGCCGATTATCGCGTGCCAATTAAGCAAATTGATTACCTCAATACGATTATTCCCATTGAAGGAGGTCGTATGAAAAATACAGCTGGAAATAATTTAGCGCTTTATGGGCAGATCGGTTATGTGGATACTAAGTTTAAAAATATTCTGAGTATCAGTAATGTATACGATAAAAGTGGCTTCTTTCCAGGGGCTCACGGAATTCCAAATATTGCAGCTGTGCAAGATGATGGCAATCACAGAAATGTAGAATTGCCTAATCAATCCGTGAATCACTTCAAAGTGACCAATACTGCAACATGGGAGTTAAATGCCAATCAAAAATTGAGCGTTTTATTAGCCTTTCAAAACAATAAAAGACAAGAAAATAGCCTATTTCATTCCCATTTTTCCAATCAAACACCACCCGTAAATAATCCGAATTTAGAATTGGAATTCGTATTGAATACCTTTGATGCTGCTGTAAAATATGAGCACATATTCAGCAATGAACACAAATTAACGGTTGGAATTCAACAGAATTACCAGAATAATACCATTGGAGGGTATGGTTTTTTATTGCCGAAGTTCAATAAAATTGGGGTAGGTGCTTTTGGAATGTACGAGTATTTTGTCAATGAGCGCCTGACTTGGGAGGCTGGAGTACGTGCAGATTACGCGAGTATTCACGTTAAGCCTTTTTACGATGAAATCCTCTATGATTATTTAATCGGCAAGGGGCAATCGATCCAAACGGCAACAAACTACGCACAACGCAGTGTGAAACAAGATCGCGATTTTAGTAGTTTTAACGCGATGATTGGCGCTAAATTTGATTGGTCAGAACGCGTGAATATCGCTGCAACAATAGGTACGAATTTTCGTTTCCCTACGGCCATTGAGTTGGCATCTAATGGGGTGCACCACGGAGCATTTCGCCATGAAAAGGGAAATCCAGATTTAGATCCAGAAAAGGGAATTGCCCTTGATTTTAGAGCAACCTATGAAACAGCTACCTTTAGCACAACACTAAGTCCATACGCGTATTATTTTACAAATTATATCTTTTTAAAACCTACAGGAACATTTTCCATTCTTCCCGATAGTGGGCAAATCTATGAGTATACGCAATCCAAAGCCTTAATTACTGGATTTGAGTGGAAAGCAGAGCAACGCCTTTGGGATCGATTGACCGTAGAGGGAGTGTTTGAGTTTATTTACAACAAACAACTGGATAATGGGAAAAAAGGAAATTATCCTTTGCCTTTTTCAACACCTGCTAATTTCTTTGGGCAATTGAGTTATACATTGAACGATTGGACGGTATTTAAACAACCTGAGGTCTTTGTCAATGGAAAATGGTATGCTGAACAAAAGCGAATCGCTCAAGGAGAAGAAATTACACCGAGTTCACAAAGCTATGGGTTTGGACTTTCCTCAACGGTTCAGTTGGGAAAAGTAGCGGCTAAAGCAAGTCTGACTGCAACCAATATTTTTGATGCAAAAATATTGAATCACATGAGCTTTTATCGACCACTAGGGATACCAGAATTAGGTCGATCTATTCAATTAATGATTCAAATACCGTTTTAATGAAGCAAACTAACAGCAGTGTTAGTAAGTACATCGCTGTAGTGGTTGTGTTTTTTATTCCACTAATTAGTAATTTACTACACTATGTTATCATTGAACATGAATTTGGAAGGCGAAATCGCGAATTAGAATGGGTTGATGGAGGGAAAGTACACTACTGTGATCAATACCTCTTCAAGATTCATCCTGCCATTGAAGTACCTGACTTTTGTATTGAAATTGTCCCCCTAGTTGTATATAACAATACAGTTTTAACAGCGTGTAAAATTGTTGAACAAGGAGTAACGCTCTTTTATTTTAATCGAGGACCTCCTATAGTGTAAAGCATTGTAAGAACAACACAACACATACAACAATAACATTTTAAATTTTAAACAATGAAAAAAATACAATATTTAGCCGTAGTTTCAATCGCAAGCTTATTTGCATTCACTTCATGTTCAAGTGATGATAACACAGATACACAAAAACCAGTCGTTGATTTAGTAGCTCCAAAAGAAGGATCTAAATTAGAAGCGGGTAAGGATATTCATTTTGATATGCTTGTTTCGGATAATGAAGGCTTGGGATCTTATAACGTAGACATCCACAATAATTTTGATGGACATGGTCATTCGGGTGATAATCATACCCATGCAATCAAGGCTGTAGTAGAAACCAAACCGTTTGCCTATAATAATACATGGGATTTGGGAGGGGTGAAAAATGATCAGATTCACCACCATGAGATTGTCATTGCAGCAGATGCAACCCCAGGGAAGTATCACTTTGCTGTTAAGGTGTTAGATAAAGCAGGAAATCAAACGATGGTATTCCGAAATATTGAAATCGTACCGAGTGGAGAAGGAGATGGTGGAGACCACGACCACGACCATGACCACGACCATGATCACGACGATCACGATCACGCACATTAAGTAGCTGCCTTAATTGGTTTATATTTGTAGAAAGCAAGGTGTAATGCCTTGCTTTTGCATTTATTATTAATATATTTACTTTCACAGAAATTTTAAAACAGAATTATTTATTATGAGAAAATCGTTTATGACACTTCTTGTAGCAACTTTGATTATTTCATGTAAAAATGAAGGAGCAAAGGAACAGGTGGCGGATATTCAATATCCTGAAACGAAAAAAGGAGATGTAGTTGACACCTACTTCGAGGTTGAAGTAGCTGACCCATACCGTTGGTTAGAAGATGACCGTTCCGAAGAAACTGCAGCTTGGGTAAAAGCACAGAATGAAGTAACTTCAGGTTACTTAGCTCAAATTCCATTTAGAGATCAATTGAAAAAACAAATGGAAGAAGCATGGAATTACGAGAAAATTGGCGCTCCATTTAAAGAAGGAAAATACACGTATTTTTTCAAAAATGATGGATTACAAAATCAATCTATCTTATATCGTAAAGATGAGGCTGGAAAAGAAGAAGTATTCTTAGATCCAAATAAATTCTCTACTGATGGAACAACTTCTCTAGGAAGCATTGATTTCTCAGAAGACGGAAGCAAAGCTGCTTACGCTATTTCTGAAGGAGGAAGCGACTGGAGAAAAGTAATCGTTATTGATACAGAAACAAAAGAAGTTATTGGCGATACGTTAGTAGATGTTAAGTTTAGTGGAGTTTCTTGGTTTAAAAATGAAGGATTCTACTATTCAAGCTATGATAAACCGCAAGGAAGTGAATTATCTGCAAAAACAGATCAACACAAATTGTACTACCATAAGTTAGGAACGGCTCAAAAAGACGATGCTCTAATCTTTGGTAAAGACCAAAAGAGAAGATATGTGGGGGGATATGTAACAGGAGATAATCAATATTTAGTGATTACTGCTGCTAACTCAACGTATGGAAATGAATTGTATATCAAGGATTTGACGAAAGCAAATAGTCCAATCGTAACAATGGTAAACAATTTTGACAGTAGCAATGGTGTGTTAGATAGCAAAGAGGGTAAATTGTATATCGTAACGGATTTCAAAGCACCTAATTCACGCGTTGTGACTGTAGATGCAACAAAACCACAACAAGCCAATTGGGCTGATTTCATTAAAGAAACAGAAAATGTATTGTCTCCAACAAAAGGAGGAGGGTATATTTTTGCTAGCTATTTAAAAGATGCAGTTTCAATGGTGAAACAATACGATTACGCTGGTAAAGAAATTAGAACGATTGAATTACCAGGTATTGGAACAGCAAGTGGATTTGGCGGTAAAAATGAAGATACAACATTGTATTATTCATTTACAAACTACATCACACCAGGAACAATCTATGCTTTAGATGTAAAAGATGGAGCTTCAAAAGTATATGAACAACCGAAAGTGAAATTCGATACTGCTCAATACGAATCAAAACAAGTGTTCTACACGTCTAAAGATGGAACAAAAGTACCGATGATTATTACGTATAAAAAAGGTATTGAATTAAATGGTAAAAATCCAACCATGTTATATGCGTATGGAGGGTTCAATGTTAGCTTGACGCCTTCTTTCAGCATTGCTAATGCCATTTGGTTAGAAAATGGTGGAGTATATGCCGTACCGAACTTAAGAGGGGGTGGTGAATATGGAAAAGCTTGGCACGTAGCAGGAACAAAAATGCAAAAGCAAAATGTATTTGATGATTTCATTGCTGCAGCTCAATATTTGATTGACAATAAATATACTTCATCTGACTTCTTAGCAATTAAAGGAGGATCAAACGGAGGTTTATTAGTTGGAGCTACGATGACACAACGACCTGACTTAATGAAGGTAGCATTACCTGCAGTAGGGGTGTTAGATATGTTGCGTTACCATACGTTTACAGCAGGAGCTGGATGGGCGTATGACTACGGAACTGCTGAGGATAGCAAAGAAATGTTTGAATACTTAAAAGGATATTCTCCATTACACAACGTAAAAGCAGAAGCTTATCCTGCAACGATGGTGACAACAGGAGATCACGATGATCGCGTTGTACCTGCACACAGCTTTAAGTTTGCAGCAGAATTACAAGCGAAAAACAACGGTAAAAACCCGATGTTAATCCGCATTGAAACAAATGCTGGACATGGAGCAGGGAAATCAATCGCTCAACAAATTCAAGAGCATGTTGATTTACAAGCGTTCACGCTGTACAGTATGGGAGTTAAGAAGTTGAAATAAACATATTAGATAAGTAAAAAGGCTATCTCTTGCAGGAGATAGCCTTTTTTTATGTTGTAATGTTATCTTGTGTTGATGCAATTAATTTGCTTTTATTTTCGGAAAACCACCATCTACACTGATTTCCGTTCCTACAATAAAGGAAGAATCATCCGAAGCGAGGAAAAGAACAGCCTGAGCAACCTCTTGGGGTTGTCCAAAGCGCTTAATCGGAACCTGAGGAGCAAAGGAAGTGGTAAACTGTTTCACTTGCTCTTCGGATAGATTCGAACGGTCAAAGTAGTTGGTTTCTATTGGACCAGGTGAAACGGCATTTACTCGGATGTTTTTACTGATGAGCTCTGCAGCAAAGGTCTTCGTAAAGGATTGTACTGCTGCTTTTGCAGCAGAGTAAACACTAGAATGAGCCATGCCAATTTCAGTGACAATAGACGTGTTTAATACTATAGAACCATTCGGGCGTACAAGAGGGAGTACCTGTTGTACGGTGAATAAAGTCCCTTTTACTAACACATCAAACATCTCATTGTAATGCGCTTCATCAATGTGTTCCAAAGGGGCATATTTTCCAAATCCTGCATTAACGAATACAAGATCTAAATGAGATACCTGTTGACTAATCAAATGCTGTAATTGGAGTAAATCTGCCATAGATCCTGCATCAGAAACAATTCCAAGGGCGTTGTTTCCGATTTCAGCGACTGTGCGCTCTACTGTTTCTTTCGTTCGACCTGTGAGGATAACTTGAGCTCCTTCATTACTAAATAATTGAGCTGTTGCTTTGCCTATACCACTTGTACCACCCGTAACAAGGGCAATCTTTCCTTTTAATTTCATCTTTCTATCTTTTAAAAGACCAAAAGTAGGAGGAGGATACAAGCGCTACAATCCGTTTCTTGCTATTTTTGTTTTAGTATTTATAATCTTTAATACCTGCATTAATCTCCGCATCAATATCATTTTGTGGTGGAGGAATAGGGCAAGAAAATTTAGGATTGTACACACAGTAAGGGTTATAAGCTAAATTGAAATTTAATATAATGGTTTCCCCTTCTGGGATTTCTAAATCAATATATCGACCGCCACCATAGGTAGTAACTCCTGAAGTTAAATCAGTAAAAGGAAGAAATAAATGTTTTTCATATTCTTTTTGATTGCGCAGGTTTACATCTTGAAATAAGTCTAATTTCTGCGGTTTACCATTGAAGGTAAACGTTGCTTCTCCGTACTTCACATAAATAGGCTTGCGCTCGGTAGTAGTTGGCATCTCGAATGGTACTTCACCTGGTGTTCGTGTGAATTGGGCTTCTACAATGAAGCGTTCATTTACAGGAAAGAAATCAAGACTGACAAATTTTTTTAAGGCATCAGGTACTAAGGGAGAGGTCTCTTTATTGGCGAATTCTTTATTTAAGCTTTTTTGAAATAGAAGTGCTTTTTCCGTCTCTGTTTGGGGAGAGGACGTACAAGCATACTGCAATAGGATGGCAGCACCAAGCATAATCAATCGTTTCATTGTTTTTGTATTGTTCTGGGTTGGCCGTAAAAATAACAAAAAAGGTTTGCCTTTTAAAGACAAACCTTTATAATCTATACGAACCAAGCGATTACTTGATATGGGCGCGTAGCATCCAAGCTGCTTCTTCGTGTTTCTCTAATAATCCAGTCAAGAAATCGGCTGTACCTTGATCGTGCATATCGTCAATTACATCGATGTTTTCTCTTAAGTATAGGATAATCGCTTCGTGATCTTTGCACAAGTCTTTAATCCATGATGCACTGTCGTTTCCTTGGTTATCTCTCGATTCAGACAATTGTGTCAAAGCCAGATATTCTTTTAAGCTACTAGGGGCGTAATGTCCTAAATGACGGATTCTTTCCGCAATGGCATCCACATCTTCGATAATAGCTTCATATTGTGATTGAAAAAATAAGTGCATGGAATGAAAGTCAATACCTTCAACGTTGTAATGTGCATTTCTTGTTTTGGTATAAAGCACAAATTCATCTGCTAATAGTTTGGCAAGTTTATCTGTGATTTGTTGTCTTACCTCGTCTTTTAAACCAATGTTTGTTTTCATAGTATTTGATTTTTAGTTGCTTACAAATTACAAAAAAAGTAGGGATTAATCCCTATTTAGACTGATAAATAAAAGATAAAAATTACTTTTTTAGATAAAGAGTTTGGATTTCTTCTTTTTAGAAATAAAAAAAGGATCTGTTTCCAGATCCTTTATGTGATTATTTTTTCAACTTATCGGCAGCATTCTCTAACCCTTTTTGAGCTTCTTTTGCTGCTTCGTTTACATTGTCTTTGGCTTTATCCGCTTTTTCTTTCGCTTCATCTTTCATTTCGTTGACTTTGTCTTTGGCTTGGTCTAATGATTTTGCAGCGTCATTTTTTAATTCTTCAGCTTTATCACCCACTTTGTTTACTACTTCTTCTGTTTTGTTTTTAGTAGCTTCCCATGCTTTTTGAGCTTCGTCTAGTGTTTTTCTTGCAGCTTCTTCAGCGGCTTTATCTCCACTTTTTACTGCCGCTTCTAAAGCTTGTTTGGCTTCTTCAAATTTAACCTCTGCTTCTGATTTTGCAGCTGTTAATTCTGTTGCAGGTGTAGTGTCTGTTTCTACAGCTTCTGACTTGTTGTCCTTACAAGATGTAGCAAAAAGTAAACCTCCAATAGCTAATGATAATACGAGTTTTTTCATAACAAAAATATTTTAAGTTTGACTACAAGTTAGGAAAAATCTAGGTTAAATTAAAATTTTTAACTAAAAGTATACTATTTTTTATTTTTTTTCTTTTTACTCAAATCCAACGGACCATAGCCATTGATGTAGCGAGAAATGGTTTGTTTTCTCTTGCTCACATAAGGTCCTGATTTGACTGGATTATATCGTCTCGGACTAGGTAAGATTACTGCCAATCCTGCGGCTTCACTTACGGTAAGTTTAGCTGCACTTTTTTTGTACCAATGCTGAGCAGCAGCCTCTGCACCATAAATCCCATCACCCATTTCGATGCTGTTGAGGTACACCTCTAAAATACGTTCCTTCGACCAAAATAACTCGATTAAAGCTGTGAAATAAGCCTCAAATCCTTTGCGAATATAACTTCGCCCTGGCCATAAGAATACGTTTTTCGCCGTTTGCTGCGAAATGGTACTTCCTCCTTTGATGCGTTTCCCCTTTTCATTATTCTTCATCGCCTTCTCAATTGCTTTGAAATCAAAACCATTGTGACTTAAAAAGTGCCCATCCTCACTGACAATAACTGCTTTTTGTAAATTAGGACTGATTTTGTCCAAAGAAACCCAATCGTGTTTTAGTGTAAAAGGCTTGTCTTCTTTCTTTTGATCGTACAACCGTATAAACATCAATGGGGTATAAGGTATGGGAACAAAACGAAAAAAGATAACTGAAAAGATGCTTAAAGCAAAGAACCACAACACAAGCTTTAGGATAAAGCGTAAAAGTTTGCGAACCATAGATTTATAACGTATAAAAACTGATGCAAATGTACTAACATATTGTGAAATCTAATTCACAGGAAGCAAAAAAATACAAAAAAAAAGCTACCCATTTGAGGTAGCTTGATTTGTTGTATTATACGGGATTTGTCGTCCATAAAGAAGCGGTTTTTAACATCGCTCGTCTCGGTAATTTTAAAGTGGCTACAAGCAATTCCGCAAAATCTTCGGGTTGTAAGATGTGATCTGGATTGCCATCGGTTAAGCCTAATTCAATTGACATATCTGAGGCAATGGTACTCGGTGTTAAGGTACACACGCGGATATTGTTTTTGCGCACTTCTTTCATTAGGGATTCAGATAGTCCGATAACGGCAAATTTCGACGCTGAATAAGCCGAAGTCGTAGGATTTCCATTTAATCCTGCTGTAGAAGCTACATTGAAAATATCCCCTTCATTTTTAGCAATTAAATGAGGCAATACTTCACGCGTTACATTGTAAACCCCCATGACATTCGTTAGTAAAATTTCTTCCCAACGATCTGCGGGCATATCCACAAATTTTCCAAATTCAGAAATTCCCGCATTGTTTACAAGAATATCTATTCCTCCTAAGAAATCAATGACTTTTGCGATTTCCGTTTTTACTGCTGATTTGTCTACTACATCAAATACGGCATACGTTGCCTTTACACCTAAAGACGTTAATTCAGCAACCGTTTGTTTTAAGCGCTCTTCGTTTCGACCGGTAATGGCCACGTTAATTCCTTCTTTAGCAAAAGCAATAGCCGTAGCTTTCCCTAAACCTCTTCCTCCTCCTGTGATAATGGCATTTTTTCCTTCTAATGAATTCATAGCGTTGTGTTTTTATATATAAAATTAATTAATTTGCTTCAATGGTGCGTTCAATCGCATTCCATAACCCATAGCGTTTTACTAAGGCTTCTTTGGATACGCGAATAACGTCTTGCCATTTTTGTTCATCCGAACCACATAATTCCGCAATCATTTGCATCGCCATAGGGCCATGCTCATCCCCATCTAATTCAATGTGACGCTCAAAGTAATAAATTAATTTGGATAAGTCTGTTTCGGGAAAGTTAAGTTGGAACCCTTTTAGAATTTCAGTGAACATGGCTGGAATCAAATCTTCCCGACCAAAAGTAAAAGCCGCCGCAATTTCGTGTGGTTTTCCTTGCGCAATGATGTCAAAGGTAAAGGTGAGAAAATCTTTGATATCTCGATCTACATTCAACAAATCAATGGCTTGATTAATGCTTTTTCCTTCTTGTAGCGATTGTAAAAAGGTACCCATAGTTTGTACATCCGCTTGGGCATCTTGCATGGCATCTACATACATTTCAAAATGACTCAATCGCTGTCCGTCCATCGCAAGGTCTGATTCTTCTGCCAAAACGATTTCGTTAATTAAGTAACGCGTCTGTGGATAGGGAGAAGCAAACCAGGGTGTAGTGGTACAAGTTAGTTTTTGTTGCAGTGCTTTTAGTAAAGACATAAAATCCCATACGGCATACACATGACCTTCCATGAAGTTTTGCAAATGGGCAACGGTTGTAATTTTTGAGTATAAGGGATGCTCTAATAGCGCTTGACGTTCTGGGGTAATCAGTTGATTAACGGTTTGAATATTCATAATGACTTAAAGATTTGTACAAAAATAAAAAAGCTTCTCGGTAAGGAGAAGCTCTTTATATAAAGTTTATCTATTTTGTTATAAGCTAGACTACTTGAACGCTGGGAATCCAGTTACATCCATACCTGTAATTAACAAGTGGATATCGTGTGTTCCTTCATAGGTTACAACTGATTCAAGGTTCATCATGTGGCGCATAATAGAATACTCCCCTGTGATACCCATTCCTCCTAACATTTGACGTGCATCACGTGCAATTTCTAATGCCATATTTACGTTGTTGCGTTTTGCCATAGAAATCTGAGCTGAAGTCGCTCTTCCTTCGTTTCTCAAAACACCCAAACGCCAAGTTAATAATTGTGCTTTGGTGATTTCTGTAATCATCTCAGCTAATTTCTTTTGTTGCAATTGAGTTGCTCCAATTGGCTTGTCAAATTGGATACGCTCTTTCGAGTAACGCAAAGCGGTATCATAACAATCCATTGCAGCTCCAATCGCTCCCCAAGCAATTCCGTAACGTGCAGAATCTAAACATCCTAGAGGTGCTCCTAATCCTGATTTGTTAGGCAATAAATTTTCTTTAGGAACTTTTACATTGTCAAAAATAAGCTCTCCAGTTGCAGAAGCTCTTAATGACCATTTGTTGTGCGTTTCTGGTGTAGAGAAACCTTCCATTCCTCTCTCCACGATTAATCCGTGAATTCTACCTTCTTCGTTTTTCGCCCAAACTACTGCAATGTCAGCAAATGGTGCATTCGAAATCCACATTTTTGCTCCATTTAATAGGTAGTGATCGCCCATATCTTTGAAGTTGGTGATCATTCCCCCAGGGTTTGAACCATGATCAGGCTCAGTTAAACCAAAACAACCGATCATTTCTCCAGTTGCTAATTTTGGTAAGTATTTATTGCGTTGTTCTTCGTTACCGTATTTCCAAATCGGATACATTACTAAAGAAGATTGAACAGATGATGTTGAACGTACACCTGAATCACCTCTTTCAATTTCTTGCATAATTAAACCATATGAAATTTGGTCTAATCCTGCTCCTCCGTATTCTGTTGGAATATAAGGACCAAATCCTCCAATTTCACCTAAACCTTTGATGATTTGTTTTGGGAATTCTGCTTTTTGAGCATATTCCTCAATAATTGGAGATACTTCTTTTTTTACCCATGCTCTCGCTGCATCGCGAATCAATTTGTGCTCTTCTGTAAGCAAATCATCTAAAAGATAGTAATCTGGCGCCTGAAATAAATCTGGTTTCATAATATTCTTAAGTTTATCAGTTGTGACAACAAAAATAAGTAATATTTACATATGTGCAATTTTTGCAGATGAAAGTATAGCTAAATTGCCGTTTTTTTAGTAGGTAAAGGGATGTAACGCTGTTTTTTTATCTAAGGTACATTTAATTGATAACGGACGGAACGTCCTGCTCCTATTGAGACAAGAATTTTTTTTTCTACTAGGTCTTGTAAATCGCGAGTAGCTGTAGCTTTGGATGTTGCCAATTGTAGATCATGAGCCGATTATTAATTTAATTGGCTCAAATATACGTAAAAAATGAGCCGATTAGATAAGTTAATCGGCTCATTTTTTTATATCGTATTGATTATGAGTGTTTCATTCTTGATCTTTACAAAGAAGAATTATTCCTTCTTTTGCAGTTTTCTGCGTTTGAGTTTTCTTCTAACGACAAACAATACACCCAAAATAATGAGGATAAAGGGCCAAATGTAAAACAGTCCAAGGGTGAAGGAAACCAGGTTGTCCCATCCTTCTGCAAAGGCGGTGGTAAATTCAGAACCGAAAGTGGATGTACTCGTTTGTTTTTCATAAAATACGACAGTAAGCGTACTATAAGCCACGCTGCTTTTTAAGTAGTTTAATCGCCCTTCATAGGATTCAATATCGGAGCGAAGTGCTTCGATTTCTTTTTCAATAGCTAAGATTTCTTCTACTTTATTCGCTTTGCTCAACAAGGCTTTGTAGCGATTTTCCAACTCTTTTTTGGTGTGGATGCGCGATTCTACATCAATGAATTCTTCTGTAACATCCAATGCTTTAATGTCTTGATTTTCCACTTTTTTAGCGGCAGTGGTAATATCTGACAAAAGTTTTTCGAAATTTTCTGCAGGTACACGTACTGTAAGGGTATAAGTCGATTGACTCGCATAAGTCTCCGCTTGATCTTGTGAAACATAGCCTTTGTAGGTCGCTAAGGCTGCTGTAATCTGCTTGCGCGTTTCGGCAGCATTAGCAGTTTCAAAGCGAATCGTTCCTTCCTTGATGATTTTGCGTTCAACGGCTTGCTCTACTTCTAGATTTTTAGCAGGAGATGAATTGGCATTTGAAAGGCTAAGGTAGTCCGCACTTTCGGCAGCTACACTGTCGTATTTTTTATCACAAGAAGTTAAGGTTAATAGGGAGATTACTCCTATAAGGGTGTAGCATAATATTTTTTTCATAGCGTTTTTATTTAAGTTATAGGAGATTGGGTCTATTCATGTATCCAACTTAGATAAATTAAAGGTATAAAAAAGAAAGATAGGGCAGGGGAGGTTAGGTAGGATTTTGAAGTAAATCACTAGTTTTAGGGAGAGAAGGGATAGGGAAATAAAAAAATAGCTGAAATACGTTTACCCTTTAGTTAATAGTTAGTTGAAATATGTTAAATTGCCAGATTAACCAAGTTTTAATATAACTAAATGATGAAAAACACACTACTCTTGTTTTTAGCTTTTGGTATTTCAACGTTAACCTTAGCGCAAGAAAAATTGCGTTTTCATGGAAAATTACAAGGATTAACTGAAGATGCTAGATTAAGTCTATCTAACGGTAATGAGGAAATAGAGTTTCAAGCAAAAGATGGAGTATTTACTGTTGAAATGCATTTGGAAGAGGCACCAGCCTCAATTTATCTTTATGTAGAACAAGGAGGAGATTCCTATTATACGAGTTTTTTTATAGGAAATGAATCAATTACTATTGAGGGATCAATAGCTGATTTCCCTCATAATATTGAGGCATTAGGTTCTCAATATGATGGTGTTCGTTATCAAAATTACCTGATTAATAAAAAATTCAATGATGAGATTGAGCAATTGCAAGTGGAAGTACAACACCTTATGCAAAAGGGAATTTCTTCTGACAGTATTGCATTGGTCTATTATAGTGATATTGAACCCTTAGGGAAGGTGAAAAAAATTCTTAAGCAAGTGGAAGAGAATGATTATGAATTCTTAAAACAATATGTCAATACTGCTTATGGTCGATTTATGCTGCCATTTACTACGGAAAGTTATACAACAGAACAAATGAAAACGTTGTTAGATTTAGTTGAGCCACAGTATAAGGATACAAAAGAAGTTCAGTTTTTTCAAACATTAATTGAATATAAAACACTGGAAATAGGAGATAAATATTACAATTTTACTGCGTTGACAAGAGAAGGACAAACCGTAGAGTTTAGTGATTATTTTAAAGGAAAGTATGTATTGCTAGATTTTTCAACAATGCATTGTGGTTACTGTCAGCGAGCAGCACCTCAAACAGCCAAAGTAGCCGAAGAACTAAGCGAAAAGATGGATTATGTGACATACTATGTTGATAATTTTCCTGAAACGATGGAGAAGTATTATGCATTAAAGGGGAATAAAGGTGTTTTGCTTTGGAATAAAAATGGACGTTTGGATCTTGCTATAGCGAAGTATAAACAACATGCTACCCCCCATTATGTTTTATTTGATTCTGAGGGAAATTTTGTGAATGTTATAGAAGGATATACGGAGGATTTTGGTGATATACTAAAAGAATGGATGCAATAATAAATTAAAAATGTCCTTCAAATCGAAGGACATTTTCATTTGAAATATAGAACTCATCCTAATTTTCACTTCAATCAAAAAAGGCAAGATGAGTTCATAGAATAAACAACAACCAAGAAAGACGAATGAACGACCGTCATCCCATGGTAAACTATAAAATAAGAGTAAATAATAGTCGTTTTTATTTATCAGCTAGGCGCAAAATATCCCCAAAAACCCCTCTGGCCGTAACCGAAGCACCTGCGCCTGCTCCTTGAATGATGATGGGGTTTTCGCCATAACTTTCGGTATAGATTTCAAATAAACTATCTGATCCTTGCAATTGGCCTAAGGCAGAATGTAGCGGAACAGCCACTAATTTGGTCTCTAAAATACCTTTGTCTTGTTGTAAATCTCCAGATAATTCTCCAACATAACGCAAGACGGTATTGGGTTGTAATCCTCGTTTAATTTGTTCAAAATAAGGATTTAATTCTTCTAAACGCTTGAGGAAATTTGCGGTTTCAATGGCTTGTAAATCTACAGGAACTAAGTTCTCAATTTGAATTTCTTCTAATTCATTTTGTAAATCTAATTCTCTAGCTAAGATGAGCAATTTGCGCCCCACATCTTTACCAGATAAATCATCTCTCGGATCAGGTTCTGTATATCCTTTGGCAATGGCTTGTTCTACGATAGTACTGAATGGTTGGTCTTGTACAGAAAACTGATTAAAGATATAGCTCAAGCTACCTGAAAAGATTCCTTTGATTTTCGTAATATTCTCTCCAGATAAATGCAGGAGTTTGATGGTGTCAATCAAGGGTAATCCAGCCCCAACATTGGTTTCGTATAAATATTCTTTGTGGTTTTCTTTTAAAGCTTTTCGCAATGCTTGATAAAAAGAATAAGAAACTGTATTGGCGATCTTGTTGGAGGAAATCAAATCAAAACCTCCTTGAATCAAAGGGATATAGTGCTCAATAAATGACTTAGAAGCCGTGTTATCTAGGGCGATGAGGTTTTCTAAGTGATGATCCTTTGCAAAGGCAATCACCTCTTCTATAGTATAAGAAACTCCATGTTGTTCAATTTCTTGACGCCAATTGGCCGTGATTCCCGTTTCCGTTAACCATACCTTCTTTGAATTTCCAATGGCAAAAATGTGAAGCACTATATTTTTCTTAGCTGCAATTGCTGTTGCGGAAGTGAGAATCTGATCAATCAATGTACCTCCCACGAGTCCGTGGCCAAAAATAGCGAGGTTAATTTTTTTACTGATTCCAAAAATTTGACCGTGAATAACATTCAGCGCTTTTTTTGCCTCTTCTTGATGAACAATCAAACTCACATTTTTACCCGTTATGGTGCTGTGAAATAAAATAGGAGTGATTTTATTTTTTACTAAAGCAGCATAGGGTTGATCGAATGTACTCAGATCTTGTCCAATAATAGAGAGAATCGCTACTTCGGGCAAAATTTGGATGTTGTCGACATCTTTGGTTTGAAACTCAACTTGGAATTCTCGTTTTAAGACTTCTACAGCGAGTGCTGCTTTTTTTTGTTCTACAGTGAATCCCAAGCCGCGTTCTGAAGAACCTTGCGCAATGATTCCCACACTAATCCCTGCTTGAGCTAGAGCCGTAAAAATACGGGCATCAATTCCGACAATTCCCAATAAACCGCGCCCTTCCAATTGGATTAATGCAATATCCGATTGAAGGGAAATGGATTTAATCCCTGTTGCTGTAGGATTTGCAGAAATTAGCGTTCCTGTGTTTTCAGGGTTTAATGTATTTAAAATGCGAAGGGGAATATTGTTTTCAATTAGAGGAAGAATCGTCTTTGCATGTAAAATGGAAGCACCAAAATTTGCTAATTCATTGGCATCATCAAAGTGAAGTTCATCAATTTTCTGCGCATTCTTTACCCAATCGGGATTGGCTGTGTAAATACCATTGACATGGGTGTAGTTTTGCAATTCAGTGGCTTGTAGAAAATTGGCGAGTAAGGCTGCAGAATAGTTACTGCCATTTCGGCCTAGAGTTGTTGTTTCTCCCTTTTCTGTTGATCCAATAAAACCCGTCACTACAGCAAGGGTATGCGAGTGGATTCCCTTAAAATAGATGGATGTTTTAGCTTTTGAAAGATCTTCTTGTATTTGTGCTTGACCAAATGTGGCATCCGTCACAAAAAATAAACGACTGTCAACAGCAACTGCTGTAATCCCCTGCTGAAGTAAGTGATGCGTCAATACTTTGCTCGAAATGAGTTCACCTTGTGCTAGGACCAAATCTTTGATTTTTAAACTGTAATCTTCGAGCAAAGAAACCCCTTCATACAATTTTTGTAATAGGGTAAACTCTTCTTCTAAATCAATCCCACTGTGATAGGTTCTCGCTTGAAAGGCGAAAAATGGCGTGAGGTAGTCCGCTTGATTCTTGGCTACATCCAAAATCGATTCTAAGGTATCTGTGGTATCACCTATAGCCGAAACTACAACGGCAATTGGACCTTGCGCGATTTTGTCTTTTATAATTTGAATCACTTGATCAAAGGCTTGCCCTGAGGCTAGTGATTTTCCTCCAAACTTTAGAATTTTCATGGTTGTCTTGATTTAAAATATAGGTCGTAATGCGGTTTGTAATTGTTCATATTCCATGAGGAAGGCATCATGACCGTGTATGGATTGTATTTCTTTGTAGTTGATATTTGCGCCATAGGCGTATAATTTACAATAGGTTTGCCGTTGTTCTTTTTGGGTAAACATATAGTCACTATTCACCGCGATTACGGTAATTTGCGCGGTTGTATTCGCGGCAAATTGCTTCAACGACTCTTCGGTTAATTCCCCTCCAATTGTTCTGAGTAGGTGATTCATCAGTCGATAGGCCGCTAGCTGAAAGCGTTTTTTTAGAGCCTGACCGTGATAGGTCAGCCAATGTTCAATGGTATGTGTATTATCACGGGTATGCGTTTGACTAAACTTTTGATTGATGGACTCCGGAGTTCGATAAAGGAGCATGGCGTGTTTGCGTGCATCTTCCAATGGATGAATAGAGTGATTGAGTATGGCCTCCTGAACGGCAACTTGTCCAATCAACCAATCCGAAGCTTGGAGGTTAGTCGCAATGGGAATTAAGTGCTGAATAGTCTGTGGACGCTGCAAAGCCATTTCCCAAGCAATACTCCCTCCCAAACTTCCCCCGATGATGGCATATAGGTGAGAAACCTGTAAAAAATTCAAGCCCTTCCAAAAGATATCCGCTACACTCGCCGTTGTCAACGCCGTATAATTTAAAAACAATTGCTCTTCTTTGTTCGCATATCCATTTCCTGGAATATTAAACGCTATTACTGTATATCGATTCAAATCAATCACTTGATCATATCCAATTAGTTCTTTCCACCAGCCTTGCTCTCCTGCAACAGTACTATTTCCCGTCAAGGCGTGATTGACTAAAACAATAGGCGCTTGGTGTAAGGGTTGACCAAAAATCTCATAGTTTAAATACAAGGTTTGATAGGTCTGATCGGGTAGAAGGTAATCCGTAATCTGGATGGTGTGCAAGTGATTCATTTTGAAGATCGTAATACCAGTGAATAAATTAAATCAGGGTTTTGAAAACGCGTGCAAGGTCTTGTTTTAAATCGGCTATCGCTTCAATACCAACAGAAAGGCGAACCAAATCAGGGGTTACTCCTGTTGCTTTTTGTTCGTCTACCGTTAATTGTTGATGGGTGGTCGATGCAGGGTGAATGATGAGTGATTTGGTATCCCCAATATTAGCCACTAAAGAAAAGAGCTGGGTTTCATTGGCTACTGTCTTGGCTGCTTCAAATCCCTTTTTTAAACCAAAGGTGATGACTCCACTTTGTCCATCAGGAAGATACGTTTGCGCTAGCTTGTAGTAAGGACTCGAAGGCAATCCGGGGTAATTGACCCAAGCAACAGCCTCTTGTTTTTCTAACCATTCCGCTAGTTCTAAGGCATTTTCACTGTGTTTCTTTAGGCGAATAGCTAAGGTTTCTAATCCTTGAATAATTTGAAAAGCATTGAACGGACTCAAAGCGGCGCCTAAATCGCGTAATCCTTCTAAGCGGATTTTGCCAATGAAAGCTGCTTTTCCCAGCGCTTCGTGATAGATTAAGCCGTGGTAACCTGCAGCAGGTTCTGTAAATTCAGGAAATTTTCCACTGCTCCAGTCGAACGTACCCGCATCAATGATGGCGCCCCCTAATGCCGTGCCATTTCCTGAAATGTATTTGGTTAAAGAGTGAATGACAATATCTGCACCGTGTTCAATTGGTCGAAGTAGAGCAGGAGAAGGAACCGTATTATCTACGATGAAAGGAATCTGGTGTTTTTTTGCAAGTTGAGATAAGCCCTTTAAATCAATCAAATCCAATTTGGGATTTCCCAAGCTCTCCACAAAAATAGCTTTGGTATTTTGTTGGATATTTTGAGCGAAATGAGCTAAATCACTAGGATCTACAAAGGTGGTATGAATGCCCAATCGCGGCAAAGTAACATTGAGTAAATTATAGGTACCTCCATACAAACTATTGGAAGCAATAATATGATCACCCGCTTTGAGTAAGGTTAAGAAGGTTGTACTAATGGCAGAAGCGCCAGAAGCGGTTACCACAGCGCCAATGCCTCCTTCCAGCGCAGCTAAACGCTGTTCTAAAATATCGTTGGTAGGGTTGTTTAGTCGGGTATAAATATAGGCTGGTATACTAAGATTGAACGCACCTGCGGCGTGATCCGCATTTTCAAATACATAGGATGACGTTTGATAAATGGGAACCGCTCTAGAGCCTGCGGTTTGGTTGACTTGATGTCCAGCGTGTAATGCTTGAGTTGAAAATTGAAAATTGCTCATGTTTTTTAGATTTAGGTTATAGATTTTTGAAAAAGAGATAAAAAAAAGCCCCACCGGCATAGACCGATGAGACTCCAACTAATTTATCCTATTACAAAAAGAGGTTAACTGGTTGACTTTCGGCCATAGCGAGAGATGAACATCATTGTGTTCATTTGCATGGGCATCATCATGGTGTTAACTCTTAAAATCATGGTTTTGTTTTTTAGATGCATCAACATTAAAAAAGGTCTATTTTATTAGATTCCTTTTTTGAGTTTGATTGTAGAGCAAATGTCTGTAAAATATTTTTAATAGCAGTTATAAAAACTGCAAATACTATAATTTTAGATAAAAATTCTGTACTAGGGTGGTGAATTCAGGGGTGTAACAGTGTCTTTTTTCTTCAATTGTCAGCTCATTTAGAGGAATTTTCTCTATGCGTTCTCTTGAAAAGGCAAGTAAACTGCGTTTAATCTCACTAGTAGGCGTTCCTTTTACCCGTGTAACCTGCAGGGGATAGATGTCAAACTCTGCAGCAAGGTAAATAATGCGTTCTTCTTCTTTGGCAGGAACAATGATGCTGAACACTCCTTTTTCGGATAAAAAGTATTCTACCGCTTCTATTAACAACTCAAAAGGAAGGGAATTTTGGAAGCGCGCTTGATCTCTTTTTTCGTCTTGGGTATAGTAATCCTCACTGTAAAAAGGAGGGTTGGAAACAATTAGGTCATATTCTTCATCCATGCCATTGGCAAAATCTTCTAAACCTGCGTGATAACAGAATAAGCGATCGCCCCATGGACTATTTTCAAAATTATCAATGGCCTGTGCATGCGCATCGGCATCGATTTCAACACCGTCAATTTGTTCCGCATCGGTGCGTTGAGCGAGCATTAAGGCAATTAACCCTGTACCTGTGCCAATGTCTAATATTTTATAGGGATTGTGATCAACGGGAGTCCAAGCCCCTAAAAGCACGCCATCGGTTCCCACTTTCATGGCACATTGATCTTGTTGTATGGTGAATTGTTTGAATTGAAACATAAGAATAAGTAAAATTTCGAATGTCAAAAGTACAAAAAATGCGGTTTAGAAAGAGGAAAGGAATCAAAGTGACTTCTAGGAGTAGGGAATAAATTAGAGGTTCCACTCCTTATACATCTTCTTCAATTGATGAAACGATGTAATTCGAATATAGGGAAGACCACTGGTTTCTACCAGTTTTTGGTACTTTTCTTTGCTTTTAGGAAACTTAAAGAGAATATGACGAATCATTTTCCAACTAAATTGTTGAGTCGCTCCTTCTAGATTTCCAGCTCGATTGGGATTGTTTTGCAGGGCGCGCTTTGTATAGCGGTAAGCAGAATTCCAACGAGAAAAATCCAACCAAATGATGGCAGTGGCTTGAGCAAAACGCTCCGGCATGAGAAAGCTGTAATTTCCTTCAATAACCCATTGTTTCTGTTGAGTTAAAAAAGCTTGGTGATCGAGTCGAATAAGTTCGCGATCTTTCATTTGCCAAGCCGTGTTTGGGATATGGGCTATTTGATCCAAATGACAAATCGCCAAATCGAGCTGTTGTGCTAGATGCTGTGCAAGGGGAGATTTTCCTGCACCACTATTGCCAATAATACAGATGCGTTTGCCTAAGGTTTCTAGTGGAATCATTTTTGTTGATTGTTGTTTGTTGTTTGTTGATTGTTGTTTGTTGATTGTTGTTTGTTGTTTGTTGTTTGTTGTTTGTTATGAGCTGTACGTCCTTTAATCGAAAATCTTCACAACCAACACCATACACCCAACACCATACACCCAACACCATACACCATACACCGTCTATTTATTCTTTTTAATTTCCTTCATTAAATCTTCTAAATAGTCGACTTGTACTTCTTGAATCTCGAGTAGTTTTTTATTTTGATGGACCAATAAATGATCTATTTTTTCGCTGAGGAGCTTGATTTCCAATTCCGCTTTGAGGTTGATTTTGTAGTCGTGTTCTCCTCGTTGTCTGTCTTTTTGTTCCTGTCTGTTTTGACTCATCATAATGATAGGCGCTTGAATAGCAGCCAAACAGGATAGAATAAGGTTGAGTAAAATAAAGGGATAGGGATCAAATGGTTTTGCCGTAAATACCCAAATATTAATCGCCATCCAAATAATCAAAAAGGTAAAGAATGTGATAATAAACGTCCAACTTCCTCCAAAAGCAGCAACTTTATCCGCTATCTTTTGTCCCACCGTTAGCTTGGTTTCGATGTCGTCTTGAATATTTTCGGATAGAATGGCATTGTTTTGTATGGCATTCATCACATCCTTGTCTAAGGCGGCAAGTTCTCCTTTTTCTTGTAACATTAATTCCGTTAGGTACAAACGTCGGTATCGGTTGAGTTCCCCTAAAGTGATATAATCCTCTTTGGCAAAGGAAGGATAATCCTGTTGGATCAGTTCAAAAATCCCTTTTCGGATTTCTTTGGCTTTAATTTCTTCCCCTGGATTGATCGTGAGTTTACTGATTGCACTTATCTTCATGTTTTTTATATTAAATGTAGAGAAAATTTTGTTATGAGTGATCTGTAGATTTTTCTCATCAACTCATCAACTCATCAACTCATCAACTCAAACAACAAACAACAAACAACAAACAACAAACAACCAACAACCAACAACCAACAAAAAAACGCCAAGAGAGCAAATTCTCTTGGCGTTTTTTTTATCAACGATCAATTAATTGTCTAAATATAAATCTACTAAGCCAGCAGGTACATTTAAAATTAATTTTTTGTTTTCGCGATCCACTTGTTCGATGAATTGGTCAATCATAGGTACTAAAATTTCAGTTCCGTTGTGATCAATTTCGAATAGGACTTGGTAGTTACTATCATTGATTCTTACTAAAGTTCCGATAGAACCTAGTGTTGTGTCAATGACTTCAAAACCTTCCACTTCGTGATAGTAGAACTTATTCCCTTCTAATTTAGGTAATAAATTCAAAGGCAAATACAATTCAGAGCCAATTAGACGATCAGCTTCCTCTTCGGAATTGCAATCTTCAAATTTTACTCGTAAGAAATCATTTTTGTGCAAAAAAGCGTCTTCAATAAAAAAAGGAACCAGTTGTCCGTTAAAGTCAACGAACACTGATTCCAAATTTTCGTATAACTCAGGTTCATCCGTGTCTAAATAGACTAAAAGTTCCCCCTTGAAGCTAAATTTTTTTGCGACTTTGCCTAAATAGAAACAATCTTTTTTACGCATATCGCTTAGAAATTACGCTTGAGTTTCTTCGTTGTTTTCTTCTGTCGCTTCTTCTGTTTCTACAGGTGCAGATTCAGCAGCAACTTTAGCTACTTGAGCAGCAGCGCGTTTAGCGTTTGCTTCTTTTTCAGCAGCGATTTTTTGAGCTTTATCAGCCGCTTTAGAAGAGGTTAAACCATCTTTCTTAGCGTTGATTTTGTTTGCTTTCTCTTCTAACCAAGCAGCGAATTTAGCATCAGCTTGCTCTTGAGTTAAAGCTCCTTTGTTTACCCCACCTTGTAAGTGGTGTTTCAATAAAGCTCCTTTGTAAGAAAGTAATGTTCTAGCAGTATCCGTTGGTTGTGCACCGTTGAATAACCATTTAACAGCTGAATCTACATTTAATTCAACAGTTGCAGGGTTAGTGTTTGGATTGTAAGTACCGATTTTCTCTAAGTATTTACCATCTCTTTTAGCGCGTGAATCAGCAGCTACTACCCAGTAAAAAGGTTTTCCTTTTTTACCGTGTCTTTGTAATCTAATTTTTACAGACATAATAATTTGTTTTGTTTGAGGTACCCGACCTCGGTTAAAAATTTGCGCAAAGATACTAACTTTTTTAATTTGTTCGAGGAATAAAATAGAAAAATTTGAAATCAAATCAGCCTGATTTCAAATGAGTTATAACTGCTCCATAAAAAAAGATCGAGTCGCGAATCTAGTTGGTTAGAGACGTATGAAAGGTTTCCTCCAAAGAGAATGCAATACTCCCTTGATTTGAGGCAAAGGACTTTTTTTGTAAAAAAAACAAAAATAATTATCCAGTTTTTTTCGATTGAATGCATTTAAATTGTATTTTTCTCAATAGAAATTAATTCTCAATAGCACATCAAGGAGCAATGTTTTTTAATTTTGAATAAACAGAAAAAGAACTTCTTTTTCAAAGTTAAAGTTTTATTAAAAAAATTTTTTTTTGAACAATAAAAAATATATTTTTGCGATGTATATATATCACTAATAGATTAGTATAATATGAGAAAGATAATAGGAATGTTCGCTTTAGTTTTGGGCTTCATGGCATGTGAAAGTGATGTTAAATTTTCAGATCCAGGAATGTATGCATCCATGACTGCTGATGCAATTACTGATTCAACGAAAATAAATGGTAATCCCTATAGTCATTATATGGAATACAAGCCACAAACGTTTAAAGCATTCGTGGTAAATGAAAAAACGTTAAACATCGAAGCTAAAACAGATTCTACTACATTGAGAATATATTTGCCAGATTATGAATTTGGTGCAAAATATGAGTTTAATGCAACAGATAATATCAAGGCGGATTATATTGTATATGACGATTATAAGAATACATCATCCATGTATGCAACAGATGCTTTGAGTATGACTACAGGTCAACCGGTTAGCCGTCCAGGGTATATCATTTTAGATCCAGCGGATAAACAAGTGCCAGGAACAATCTCAGGAACATTTGTAATCAATATGAATGCTAGTATTTTACCTGATGACGAAATGGATGACAACAACAAACGCATCAAGCGCTATGTAGACCGTAAAACATTTGATGGTGGGGTGTTCTTTAGAATTCCACTAGGAAAAGGAGAATAGAGATTTGTAAAATTATTTATATTGGAAGAAGCTGCTTAGTAACTAAGCAGCTTTTTTTGTACCTTTGAAATTGTTACAAATCTCCCTGTTTTTGGGTTAATATTCTATAAATCAAGTATGTATTTAATTTTTGATACGGAAACCACTGGGCTTCCGAAGAGTTGGTCGGCTCCCTTAACGGATACGGATAATTGGCCGCGATGTATACAAATCGCTTGGCAGTTACACGACGATATGGGGCGACTTGTGGAACATCAAGATTACCTAATCAAACCCAAAGGGTTTAATATTCCTTATGACGCAGAACGCATTCACGGAATTTCAACTGAATTGGCAGAAGAGCAAGGGATTGACTTAGAAGAAGCATTAGCCAAATTCAATATTGCACTCTCCAAAGCTCGTTTTATTGTCGGTCAAAACATTGGATTTGACGTCAATATTATGGGATGTGAATTCTATCGTATGGGGGTGGATAGTCAATTGACTTCTATGGCTGTATTGGATACTTGTACGGAGGTAACAGCAGAAATGCTAAAATTACCGGGTGGACGTGGTGGACGATATAAATTACCTACTTTAACTGAACTACATACCTATTTATTTGGTGAGGCATTCGCAGAAGCACATAACGCTACGGCAGACGTGGAGGCAACTACGCGTTGTTTCCTCGAATTAGTTAAACGCGGAACGTTTTCAAAGGAAGAATTACACTGTGATGATAGCTATATTCAGCGTTATAACGATTTTAATCCACAGCCTTTTCAACCGGTTGGATTAAAACACATCAACCTTAAAAAAGCATCGGATGAGATCAGAGCTCGTCTAGCAAAATTACAAGGCAGTGCAACAGAAGCAATTTCTACAGAGGAACGTCAACAGTTTCAAAATGCGCGATTCGCGCATTTACACGTACATACGCAATTTTCTGTTTTACAGTCAACAATTGGTATTCCCAATCTAGTTAAAAAAGCAGGAGAAATGAATTTGTCAGCGATTGCGATGACGGATCACGGGAATATGATGGGAGCCTTTCACTTTGTGATGGCAGTGAATAATCACAACAAAGGGGTTGAAGCTCAAAATAAAACGCGTTTAGAAAACGGAGAAGCAGCCTTACCTTTATTGACTCCTATTGTAGGATGTGAGTTTTTTATCAATGAGAATCACCTGGATCGAACCAAAAAAGACAATGGGTATCAGGTCGTCTTATTGGCTAAAAATAAAAAGGGATACCATAATTTGGCTAAAATGGCTTCTATTGCCTATACGGATGGTTTCTATTATGTGCCCCGTATTGATAAAAGCGTGGTAGAGCAATACAAAGAGGATGTTATCGTACTCACGGGTAACTTATTTGGAGAGATACCAGGTAAGATTTTAAACGTTGGAGAACGTCAAGCAGAAGAAGCTTTAGTTTGGTGGAAGGAGCAATTTGGCGATGATTTGTATGTGGAACTCATGCGCCATGGTCAGGAAGATGAAAATCGCGTGAATCAGGTGTTAATTGAATTCGCGCGCAAACACAACATCAAAATGGTAGCGACGAATAACGCTTACTATTTAGATAAAAAAGATGCCAATGCACACGATATTTTATTATGTGTGAAAGATGGAGAAAAACAAAGTACTCCTATTGGTAGAGGTAGGGGGTATCGCTATGGATTACCCAACCAAGAATACTACTTCAAGTCAGAAGAAGAAATGAAAAAATTGTTCGAGGATATTCCTGAAGCAATTTACAACATACAAGAAATTGTCGATAAAGTTGAGCCTTTTGTTTTACACCGTGATGTGTTACTTCCTAAATTCGATATTCCTGAAGAATTTCAAGATGCTCGTGATTTAGAAGGGGATGGATCGGGAAAAAGAGGAGAGAACAACTATTTAAAATACTTAACCTATGAAGGAGCAAAACGCCGTTATCCTGAAGTAACAGAGGATATTCGCGAGCGTTTGGACTTTGAGTTAGCAACCATTGAACGTACGGGGTACCCTGGATACTTCTTAATTGTACAAGATTTCATTGCTGCTGCTCGTCAAATGGGCGTTTCTGTTGGACCAGGTCGTGGATCTGCAGCTGGTTCTGCTGTAGCTTATTGCTTGGGAATTACCAATCTTGATCCCATTGAATACGATTTGCTTTTTGAGCGTTTCTTGAATCCTGACCGTGTATCCATGCCCGATATTGATATTGACTTTGATGATGAAGGACGAAGTAAGGTAATGGATTACGTAATTGATAAATACGGATCTAGTCAAGTAGCACAAATTATTACTTATGGTAAAATGGCTACGAAGTCTGCAATTCGCGATACGGCTCGTGTATTGGATTTACCTTTGTTTGAGGCGGATCGAATTGCTAAATTGATTCCTGGTATGATGCCTTCCAAATGGAATTTAGCTCGCTTTTTATCTGAAAGTGAAGATGCAATTAAAGGAGCATTGCGCAGTGAAGAATTTGACAAGGTGAAGGAATTAATCGCTTTGGCGAAAGAAGATTCGTTGGCTGCTGAGACAATTCAACAAGCAAAAATACTAGAAGGATCTATGCGAAATACAGGTATTCACGCCTGTGGAGTAATCATTACACCGGATGATATTACCAAATTCGTGCCCGTAACAGTAGCTAAAGATTCGGACTTATACGTCACTCAATTTGACAACTCCGTGGCTGAAAGTGCAGGGCTGTTAAAGATGGACTTCTTGGGGTTGAAAACGTTGACCCTAATTAAAGATACCATCAAATTAGTTAAGTATAGAACGGGAATTGAAATTGATCCTGATTTGATTCCCATTGATGATGAAAAAACATACGAACTCTTTCAACGTGGTGAAACCATTGGTGTGTTCCAGTACGAATCTGCTGGGATGCAGAAGTATATGCGCGAATTAAAACCAACGGTATTTGCCGATTTAATTGCCATGAATGCCCTGTATCGTCCTGGACCTTTAGAGTATATTCCGTCTTTTATCCGTCGTAAAAATGGGGAAGAACCAATTGTATACGATTTGGATGCTTGTGAGGAATATTTAAAGGAAACCTATGGTATTACGGTTTACCAAGAGCAGGTTATGCTTTTGTCGCAAAAGTTAGCTGACTTTACCAAAGGTGAAGCCGACGTTTTGCGTAAGGCTATGGGTAAAAAACAGAAAGATGTACTAGATAAAATGAAGCCTCAATTCGTGGAGCAAGCGGCGAAAAAAGGACATGATCCTGTGGTGTTAGAAAAGATTTGGAAAGACTGGGAAGCGTTTGCTTCTTATGCCTTCAATAAGTCACACTCCACTTGCTACGCTTGGATTGCTTATCAAACAGCTTATTTAAAAGCGCATTATCCTGCGGAATATATGGCAGCTGTACTCTCGAATAATATGAATGACATCAAGCAAGTAACTTTCTTTATGGAAGAGTGTAAACGCATGGGATTACATGTATTAGGACCTGATGTAAATGAATCATTCTACAAATTTACCGTAAACGACGAGTATGCGATTCGATTTGGAATGGGAGCTGTAAAAGGTGTAGGGCAAGGAGCTGTGAAGACCATTGTCGATAATAGATCTAATGGACGTTATCGCTCGATCTTTGATTTGGCAAAGAAAATCGACTTGAGAGCTGCGAATAAAAAAGCATTTGAAAACTTAGCTTTGGCTGGTGGATTTGATTGTTTTGAGAATACGCATCGCGCTCAATACTTTTATACAGATCCGACAGACCCCAATACTTTCTTGGAAAAGGCGATTAAATATGGTGCTAAAACACAGGAAAGTGAAAATTCGGCTCAAGTAAGTCTGTTCGGAGACAGTAGTGAAGTTCAAATTCCAGAGCCCCTTTTACCGGCTTGTGAAGAATGGAGTACCATGGAGAAACTTGCAAAGGAAAAAGAAGTGGTGGGAATTTATATTTCAGGACATCCATTGGATGACTTCCGCTTTGAATTGAAGAGTTTCTGTAATGTTCGCGTGGAAGAACTAGCGCGTTTGGAAAATTTTACAGGGCGTATTGTTAGCTTTGGTGGAATGATCAGTGATGTGCAATTTAGAACTTCTGCAAAAGGAAAAGATTGGGCTGCCTTTACCATTGAGGGATACGATGAATCTTTTGAATTCCGTTTGTTTAACGAAGATTTCTTGAAATTTAGACATTTCTTATTGACTAATACGTTTGTCTTTGTGCGCGTACAAGTCAATGAAGGTTGGATTCGAAAGGATACAGGTGAACGAGGAGAACCGCGTTTGCAATTTATGGAGATGAAATTACTCCATGAGGTAATTCCCGCTTTTGCCAAGCAATTGGTTGTGCAAATGAATATTAAAGAGTTGAGTGAAAGTAAACTCAATGATATCAAAACGACTTTAGATAAATATATAGGAGATAAACAAGTTTTCTTTGATATTTATGAAGTGGAAAAAATGGAGTTGGAAGAGGAAAATAAACCAACGCCTAGGATGAATATGACTATGAATGAAGATGGTGATTTGATTGAGGATATAGAAGAAGGAGAAATTGATTCTTTTGAAATAGAAGATAAACGAGAGGAGTTTAGAATCGTCAATCGCATTGAAATGTCTAGTCGAAATAGTCGAATTACAATCAGTGCAGATCTATTAGAAGAATTAGAACGTCAACAGGTGATGTTTAAATTGAATTAGAACAAGCGCCTGAAAATAGAAAAAGCCTTGGTTTACTTGTAAAACCAAGGCTTTTTTATTGTGTTTTAGTACGGTTGCATTATTTTTCTCGCTTTTTTTAAAGCTTGGGGAGTAAGATCAGTACAATCAATAAAGTACTGACTTTGCCATTGTTGGGTTTTACTTGCCTGTGTATTCGTTGGGGTGTCCCAATCGGGATAAACGCGAAACCCCCGTTTTCCTTCTTTTTCAGCAGTTGTTAGGATGCCTTTTGCTGCTAAAATAGAGCGAGGGAAAATAAAAAAACCAATCTGATCTTGATCGTTCGCCATTATAATATAAAAATCAAAGGGATCCGTAGAGGTATAAGGTGCTGTGATTCCGACAGCATTTCTCTGCCATACCGTAACAAATTGGCCGATTTTTTTGGGTGTTATCTTAGCTTTTCTAAACTTAATAGTAAAATCAGCCAGTTGACCATTGTAACCAAGATATTCTTCACATTCCATATCCTTTGTTAGGGAGGTAAAGTTTAATTCAAGGTATTGTAGAAAATAATCCGTAATCTGTTTTAATTGATTTTTCATAGATGCAAATGCAAGAATAGGTATAAATATCGGTATAATTTAGTTGTAGTGATGTAAAATACAAGGAAGGATGCTATGGGGTGTTTTTTAGAATTAGCTTTGCATATTACGAAATAGATAAAATTGATTAAAAAGGATGAGGTAAGTATAATAATTTTAGTAGTTTTGTCTTATAACGTAAAAAAAGTATTACCATGGCATTAGAAATAACAGACGCTACATTTGAAGAAGTAGTATTAAAATCAGACAAACCTGTTTTAGTAGATTTTTGGGCAGTATGGTGTGGACCATGTAAAATGTTAGCTCCAGTTGTATCTGAATTAAGTACAGATTTCGAAGGAAAAGCAGTAGTTGGAAAAGTTGACGTAGACAACAACCAAGAATTCGCTTCAAAATATGGAATTCGCAACATCCCTACAGTATTAGTATTCAAAAATGGAGAAGTTGTAGGTCGTCAAGTAGGAGTAGCTCCTAAAAAAACATACGAAGATTTAATCAACGAAGCTTTATAAGAAGCACAGATACGATTAAAAAGATAAAAAAACAGCAGTGAATTTTAATTTACTGCTGTTTTTTTTTGCTGTATTTTGTAATGAGAGCTAAAAAAAAGAGGCTTAGTGGCAATAAAAAAAGCTAAAAATAGAAGAGTAAGGAAGAAAAAGAGCAGGAAAATTGGAGAATCATATTTGAAAAAGAATGAAAAATTGAAGGGAGAAGGTGTTTTGAAGAGAAAGACAAAAGGAATTATAGCGTCAAAAGCACAATGATTCAAAAAAGTCCAAAAAAAAGTTGATTTTTTTTAGGTGTATATAATGCTGAAACTCAGACGGCTTCTGGTTTTGATGAAAAAAAGTTTAATTTTTTTTCTCGTAGGATTTGGAAGTGTAGAAAATGGTCGTATATTTGCACCGCATTACAGCAATAAAGACAAGGTTTGGTAGTTCAGTTGGTTAGAATACATGCCTGTCACGCATGGGGTCGCGGGTTCGAGTCCCGTCCAGACCGCAAAACTCAAGAGCAATTTTGAGTCAGCGAAAAAGACGAAGAAAAGAATAATTTTCTTTGTATTTTTTAAAAAAAGTCTATCTTTGTCGCTGTAATGATTTTATGGTTAATACTGGTTTGGTAGTTCAGTTGGTTAGAATACATGCCTGTCACGCATGGGGTCGCGGGTTCGAGTCCCGTCCAGACCGCCAGTAAAAAAGAAGCCTCTCATTTCGTGGGAGGCTTTTTTTGCCCTCTAATAATCACTGAATTATTAGATTGTAAAATTTAGTTGTGTTGTTAAGTGCGCAAGCACTAGGTTTAGTAGTTAGACCAATGAAAAGCTTTCCTGAAATTCATGGAGAGCTTTTTTGTTTTTTCCCCTATCTTTGCATTTCATAAAATGGTTCCACTTTAAACAGTGGATGTCAAAAGGGAATGGAGTGTAAGTCTCCAACAGGCCCGCTGCTGTAAGCTCATCGGTTTAGCAAGCTTAGTTGTCCACTGTGTAAAATGGGAAGGACCTTGCTAAGAGTAAGTCAGAATACCTGCCATTTTAGGTTTGTTTCACGTTTTCGATGCCAAAACAGTAAACGCAAGAGATTATCCACTACTCGTATTGCAGTGGGTACTGTACCATGCGTTTGTGTAGGCGAGATGATTTATACTTATGCGGTTACAGTATTTACTTTTATTCGTTTTATCTTTCTTCGGAAGTAGTCTTGGTTATGCACAACAAACCCAAGATACCCTAACTGCATTAAATGAAATTCTGGTTGTCAAAGAAACAACAAAAGATTTCATTCCACCTAAAACTCTTGAAGGAGAACAGTTAAATCGGTTGAACAGTGCAACTGTGGCGGATGCTTTGCGTTATTTTGCAGGTGTGAAAATCAAAGATTATGGTGGGATGGGCGGTATAAAAACCGTGGATGTCCGCAATATGGGCACACAACAAGTGGGCGTTTTTTACAATGGTATTCAGTTGGGAAATGCCCAAAATGGTATCGTTGATTTAGGGAAGTACTCTTTAGATAATATAGAAGCGATTCAATTGTACAACGGACAACGCAGCGCTCCACTTCAGGCAGCGAAAGAATATGCCGCTGCTTCGACTGTATACATGCAAACCAAGCGTCCAAATTTTACTAAAAATCAACGCATACAAGCGAATTTTCAATATAAGATGGGGGATATTCAATGGACCAATCCCGCTGCTCGCGTAGCCCTCAAAGTTAATGATCATATTAATACAACAATAAGCACCTCTTATTTATACTCCAATGGACATTATAAGTTCAGACAAAAGCGCTTTAATCTCGATGGAACAGTAGCCTATGATACGCTGGGGCATCGAAAGAATAGCGGAATTGAATCCTTTCGATTGGAAAATAGTTGGTTTGGGCAAGATCAAGTAAACTCTTGGCAGGTTCACCTCTATTTCTATCAATCCCATCGTGGTTTACCAGAAGCCATCATTAAGAAAAGTGAAACTACAATTGCCACAGAAAAGAATAACGAAAAACAAGACGATAAAAATGTCGTGATTCAAGGGGAATGGAAACGCAAAGTTTCTCCTTTGTATCAATGGATGATTAAAGGAAAGTTTGCCTATGATCAATTGCATTATAAATCAAGAAAAACAGTCGATTTTCAAGGGGATGAAGTAACGTATAATCCTCAATTTGACAATACTTATCATCAGCAGGAATGGTATGTGTCAGCGGCTCATTTATTTGCAATAACCCCTTCTTGGCAAATCTCTTTGGCTACCGATCTACAATACAATAAATTAAATGCAACCCGACTGGGGCAGGAAACTTTATTTTCCTTTCCAGAACGCTATACGTTTTATACGGTTTTGTCCACAAGCCTTGATTTAGGAAAGTTGAAAGTTCAAGCTAATCTCTTGGGGACGTTTACGGAGGAAAAAGTAAAGTACAATTACCAAGCACCCAACCGAACTTTTTTTACACCTTCTGTTTTTTTGCGTTACAACCCTTGGGATATGCGTGATTTTACCCTTCATGCCTTCTATAAACACGTATACCGATTACCTACTTTTAACGATTTGTATTATACTCAATTGGGAACGGCTTACTTAAAACCTGAATACAGCCGACAGTTTAATTTAGGGTTTACTTATCAATATAAAATGAGTAATGCACGGTTGAAAGACATTGATTTTACGTTAGAAACCTATTATGCGCAGATTAAAGATAAAATAATCGCTTCTCCAACTTCGAGTATGATGCGTTGGATGATGTCTAATTTAGGAAAAGTAGAACAGTACGGAATCGAAAGTCAGATTAAAACCAATTGGGAGCCCGTAAAAGGAATTTGGGCTCAATTGGGGGTGACCTATGAATATACCATAGCCCAAGACTTGAGTGTAACCCCATCGGGAAAACCGTCGTATTATGGAGATCAGATTCCCTATACGCCATGGCATTCGGGATCTATCCTTGGGGGTATAGATTATCGAAATTGGCAACTGAACTACAGTTTTATCTATGTAGGGAAACGTTACAATGGCAATAAAAACAATACGGTGCGCAATGAATTGCAACCTTGGTATACTCATGATTTAAGTATACAAAAGCAAGTACAGTGGCAGAAGAAAGTGATGCGAATTAGAGCCGAGGCGAATAACCTTGCGAATCAATACTATGAAGTAGTTACTAATTTTCCCATGCCAGGAAGAAATTTTCGTTTAACCTTAAGTGTGGATTTATAAGATGATGAGAAGGTGTTTTTATTTACTCGTCCTACTTAGCTTGTTGGTGAGTAGTTGCCGTAAGGATGAACTGATTTTTGTTTCTGATAGCTCTGTCGTTTCTATTCCTGTACAACTGGAAGATTATCAGGGGTTTTATCTCCTAAATGAAGGGAATATGGGAATGAATCGCGCAACCATTGATTGGTTTAATTATGAAACAGGACTGTATACTCGTGATATCTTTTCAGAACGCAATCCGACCCTCCCTCGTGAATTAGGAGATGTAGGTAATGATTTAAAAATTTATGGAACAAAAGCCTATGCGACTATCAATGCTTCTAACTTTATTGAAGTTTTTGATGTAGCAACAGGAAAACACATCAAGCAAATTCACTTGCCGAATTGTCGTTATTTGGCTTTTGCCAATGGAAAAGCCTATGTGAGTTCCTTCTCTGGAAAGATAGAAATTACACCCAATGCAGAAATTGGTTTTGTAGCGGAAATTGATACGATATCTTTACAAGTAACCCGTCGTGTAGATGTTGGTTATCAACCCGAAGAAATGGTGATTAGCGGAACTAAACTGTACGTAGCCAATTCAGGGGGGTATAGAGAACCTCATTATGATACAACTGTATCTGTGGTTGATTTAACTCATTTTACTGAAATAAAAAAAATAGAAGTAGCACCCAATCTACATCGAATGCAAGTCGATACTCGAGGAGATATCTATGTCAGTTCTAGAGGAAATTACAAAGAAATTCCCCCCAATCTATATGTAATCGATACCACTTTGGATGAGGTGAAACAAAAGTTGAATATTCCTGTATCCAATATGACACTTGATGACGATAAATTGTATTATTACGCCAATGCCTATCAGACTAACACGAATACCCATGCGGTGTCTTTTGGGATTTTAGATACGGCAACCAAGCAAGTGATTCGTCCTGCAATCATCACAGATGGAACAGCCAAGCAATTGGTAATGCCTTATGGAATTGCGGTCAATCCAGAAACCAAAGAAATTTATATCACAGATGCACAGGATTATATCGGAAATGGATACCTCTATTGTTATTCAGCTGATGGACGATTAAAATGGAAAACAACCACAGGGAATATTCCTGCACATCTGGCATTCATCCGCCTGTAACCATCAAAAAAAAAACGATCAAAATGACAAAAAGATTAATACTATTTGCCCTATTCAGCCTTGCTTTATGCAGTGGAATTAGTTGTTCTAGTGATAGTGAATCAGGAGAGAAGGAGACTATAACGGTTAAAAAAACAGTGACTAAAGTTTTGGAGTATGCTCCTGCCTTCGGACAATTCGTCAATGAATTACCCCCATATGAAACTGGAGATACACCAGAAAGTATGCGGTTAAAAGCAGAAAAAGCGTTGATGAACAATGAAGTGATCACCTTAGGTGGATTTGGAGGTTATGTGGTATTTGGTTTCGATCATACCATAGAAAATAGACCAGGTAAACGAGATGTTCGAATCTTGGGTAATGCGTTTACCAATAATGCAGAACCTGGAGTTATTCTCGTCGCCTATGATAGAAATAAAAATGGACGTCCTGATGAGGAGGAATGGTTTGAATTAGCAGGGAGCGAGCACAGTAATCCTGCAGTTGTTAAAAACTATGCGATCACTTACTTTAGGCCAACGAAAAGTGCAGTAGAAACTCCAGGAGAAGTTAAACACTATATTCGTTGGAAAGACAATCAGGGCAATGAAGGATGGAAGATTAAAAACCAGTTTCATCAACAACAGTACTATCCCCAATGGATCAAAGCAGATTCTATTACTTTTAGCGGAACGCTGTTACCAAACAACGCTGTTCAGGTAGGGCAAACAGAAAATAGTTGGCAATTGAAGACATTTGGTTGGGGGTATGCGGATAATTATCCCAATACGAGAGAAGGGGCTACCATTGATATTGATTGGGCAGTTGATCAGGCTGGGAATCCAGTGCATTTGCCAGGTATTGATTTTATTAAAATTTACACCGGATTAAATCAAGAAGCAGGCTGGTTAGGCGAAACATCTACAGAGGTAGCGGGAGCTATTGATTTACATTTAGAATAAGAATACTAACATTTACTTTATAATTATGAAAAAAAGCTTTTTGCGTTTAAGTGCCTTATTTGTCTTAGGGCTAAGTTTAGCGACAGTAACCTTTACAAGTTGCTCGAGTGACGATAGCGGAGTATACAATGTAGCCATTGATAAGGGAACGCTAACGACCCTTACTTTCCAAGAGCTTGTAATTGATCCACAAGTAGAAACACAAGGAGCTGTTTTTACTTGGTTCGATCATACAGTGAATTCAGTGATTTCGAAAGAAGCTGTCTTAAAACACGCCTTTCAAACACCTGGAGAACATAAGATATCATTGAAAATTGAGCGTGGAAATAAGGTAGAACTATATACTTATTCCATTCAAGTTGGGAAATCGGATGATTTTGACCAGGTAAGATTAAATTTAACTGATTTTGATTTAACAGAGGGAATAGAAACTGCAGGAGGAAGAATTTGGAAGAACACCTTTACGGAAGATATGCCGTTAAATACTTCTATTTTCTCTTTCAATCACAACGCAATGACAGAATGGAAGGTGTGGTATGGATTTACAGTCTCTAATAGCAAGGACAACAGCAACCAGCTAGAAGCAGAAGGAGGATGGGTAAACAACCAATGGGGATCTATGGCTAAAGGAGGTGTAGAAGGTGTAGGAAAACCGTTCTTAGTAGCATATGCAGATCATAAACCTGATGCAAGTGTCTTACAACCAGGAGTGGAAATTGAGGTAGAGAATTTTAGTGCTGTAGTGACCTTAGATGATACAAATCGCTATAAAGCCGTAAGTACAGCTGTGGCAATTAGTCCATGGTCTTATTACGGAATTACAGAAGGAGATGATTATGCTACTAAATTCAAAACAGGTGATTACTTTGCTCTTCAGGTATATGGAGTGGGTGCAGATATGAAATTAACCTCTTCAGCGCCTGTAACACACTATTTTGTTGATTTCAGAAATGGAGAACACACAGTTAGCAAGGATTGGAATACAGTTGATTTGTCTTCTTTAGGAGAAGTGAAATACTTGTTGTTTTTCCTTGAAACAACAGATAGAAATGCACAAGGATATGCAAATACAGCTTTGTATTTTACCATGGATCAATTAACCGTAAATCCAATAACAGAATAAAAAAGCAATTCAATACAGAAGCCCTATCCCTGCGATAGGGTTTCTTGTTTTAGTTGGTGATACAAAAAAATAAAAAAGCACCTTGGACAAGAAAAACTAACGTATTTTGCAGCGCAAATCAAAAAGCTTATAAATCAAATGGCAAATAAACCTAGGATTGCTCTGTTCATCGGAATTCTGTGTATTTCTATTTTTCCTGTTTTAGTAAAAATGGCCTTAGTGCCAGGACTGATATCCGCATTCTATCGCATGGCAATTGCCGCGTTGTTTATTGTGCCCTATGCCTTATTTACAAAGCAGATAAAATTATACAACCGCAAAACCATGATGTTGATGATTTTGTGCGGCATGTGTTTTGGATTAGACATTGGAGTTTGGAATATTGCGATTCAAGGTTCAACAGCTACGCAAGCAACTTTATTAGGAAATTTAGCTCCTGTTTGGGTGGGAATAGGAAGTTATTTCTTTTTGCAAATTAAACCTTCCTTCAATTTTTGGATGGGAACTGTATTGGCCTTAATCGGCATGGTTACCTTAGTGGGGATTGAAGTATTTGTCAATTTATCTTTTGATATTCCTTTTCTATTCAGTATACTATCGGGTTTACTTTATGCCACTTATATCTTATTGAGTAAAAGAGTATTGAGTGAAGTAGGCGTAGTTCCCTTTATGTCGTATAGTATTACCGTATCAACTGTTTTTCTCGCTATACTCAATCTCATTATGGGATCTGATTTTACGGGATTTTCTACTGCAGGTTGGATGACCTTAGTCGTACAAGGTGTCGTTTGTCAGCTGTTGGCCTGGTTGCTTATCAGCTATGCTACCCAAAATATGAGAGCGACTCGCGTTTCTTTGAGTTTGTTGAGTCAAGCCTTATTTGCCGCTCTATTGGCGTGGTACTTCTTAGACGAGGCTATTTCGATTCAAATGGTTATTGGGGGATGTATTATTCTCTTAGGTATTGGAATTACCTTTATCAATAAACCCTTAATTGGACGACCAGGGTAACGAAAACGAAGAGAATTTTCCAATTATTAGTACGATTCCCCAGATTAAAAAGGCAAGGCTAAAGATAATCTTTAAGAAGGTAGAAGCAAGGAATCCAATAAACGAACCTATTGCCGCTTTTAAAGCACGAGAGATATCTCGACTATCAAAGATTAATTCGCCAATCAATGCACCTAAGAACGGCCCTAGAACAAAGCCAAAAGGAATAGGAGCAAGAATACCGATGATTAATCCGATATTGGTTCCCCAAACGCCGTATTTGCTTCCTCCAAAACGCTTGGTTCCTTGAGCTGGAATGACGTAATCCAAAATGGATACGACAATTGTTACCCCGAGACTCCCCCAAAGAGCTAGACTACTCATCTCAATTCCATCAACAAAATACAAACACAATATACCCAACCAACTAACGGGAAGCCCAGGTAAGGCAGGAAGAACACTGCCAATTATACCAAAAATTAGTAGTAAAAGGCTTAAAATTAATAAGAAATAGTCCATCTCTATTTTTTTTGTATTTTTGATTAACTAAAGTACAACAATATTGTTTCATGAAGTCGAGTTGGATTATTTTCTTTTTCCCCATTCTATTTGCGTCTTGTCAGTGGATGTCCGCTCAGCTTCCCAATGAGCAAGAATTGTTGGAGGAAGAACTGAACAAAATTGATTGGACGAAAGTAGATACTTATCCCAGTGTTGCGAGTTGCGATACTATTTTTGATGAGACAGCTCGAAAAGCGTGCTTCTTTGATTATATCACAGCTGCTTTAGAAGAAAACCTGCGTATGGATACCCTACGTGGAACATTTGCTACCCTAGATACTTTAAATGTATTGGTGACTATTCAAGCAGATGCACAAGTTTCTTTGTCGCTCTATCAACTGAATGACAGCGTAAAACAACAACTCAAAAGTGTAGACAGCTTGTTAATGGTAAAAAGTAAAACGTTTGATAACCTCTCTCCAGCAACCAAAAGAGGCGTTCCCGTAACGAGTCAGTTTGTATTACCACTTGTCTTGCACAAACAGTAGGGGACAAATGGCAATCTGCCCTGTATATAAAAATCAAATCCCAAAGGACAGCAATTCATTTATTTCTTCAATTTAAAAGTCAGTACAAAATAACTGCCAATTGAAATAGGCAGTACAATATTCAACAGCCAAATTAGAGTTGCAACTAAGGCAACGATCCATTGATTGACATCCAGAGCGGAAAAAATAAACATAGCAATACTTCCTTTTACGGCAAATTCCAAAAATTGAAAATTAGGTAAGGAAGAAGCCAAAAGATAGATAGCAGATACCGCACACAATAACTCAAAATACGGAATTGTAACCCCAAAGAGATAATAGAGAATCACATATTGGTGGGTAAAGGAAGCATAGCGCAATAGAGCCAAAAATAAATTTTTGCGATGAGTTTTTTTTGGAATCTCTCTCAATAGCTGAATCACAGTATTGAATGAATATCCTTTGATACTCAAATGACGCAAAGAAAAGACAATAAGAATGATTGCTAGAGCAACACCATAAAGAATCCACAGATAATAGGGAGGAATAAATTGGTGGCTATAATTGAGGATGGTAAGGCCAATTAATCCAAAGATGATGGCATAAATCACCTGTACACCATTGCACACCATATTGAGGAAAATTACCCTTCCAGTGTCCTTTTTAGGAAAATACAAGGCTTTTCCTGCATATTCCCCAATCCCATTGGGAGTGAAAATTCCTAAGGTCAAAGCACTGAGCACTTGTTTAGCCGCCTGACCCACACTGACAGGCTGAATGAGAGAAGATAAATTCTGCCATTTTAAGATCTCAACAAATCGATTGGAAAAAGTCAAAAACAGCAAAGCTACTAATGCCCAAGTATGTTGTGGATCAACCACAATCTCTCGAAGGAGTGCGGTATCCAGCGTTTGATCACTAGACAGTTTGTTATAGATATAATAAAAAGCACTACTTACGACAATTATCTTCAGTAGAAGTACAAGGAATTGCTTAGTTTTGTTGGATACAATTTTCATCAACACAAAGTAAATCCTTTTTTTTGTGTCTAGGTGAGGCAATAACAAAAATTAAGAATTTGACAATAGATAGAATCATATTAGGGATTGATCCAGGTACGACGATTATGGGCTTTGGACTCATACGCGTGGTGAATAAGAAAATGGAATTTATTCAGTTGAATGAATTGCAATTGAATAAGTATGACGATCACTATACGAAACTGCGTCGAATTTTTGAGCGCACGATTGAATTAATTGAAACGCATTGCCCCGATGAAATTGCCATTGAAGCCCCTTTCTTTGGGAAAAATGTGCAATCGATGTTGAAATTAGGACGCGCACAGGGAGTAGCCATGGCGGCGGGCCTTTCGCGTGGGATTCCCATTACAGAATACGAGCCTAAAAAGATAAAAATGGCTATTACGGGTAATGGAAATGCCAGTAAAGAACAAGTAGCAAAAATGCTACAACAACTTTTAGGATTGAAAGAATTACCTAAAAATCTCGATAGTACTGATGGATTAGCGGCTGCTGTTTGTCATTTCTTTAATTCAGGAAAAACGGTAGTCGGGAAATCATATAGTGGATGGGATGCCTTTGTCAAACAAAATCAAGATCGAGTAAAAAAATAATGGCAGGTATTTACATTCACATTCCCTTTTGCAAGCAAGCGTGTCACTATTGTGATTTTCACTTCTCTACTTCTTTGAAGAAAAAAGAAGAAATGTTAGTTGCGCTTAAAGGTGAATTACTCTTGCGCAAAGCAGAGTTGAAAGGAGAAATTATTGAGACGATTTATTTTGGAGGAGGGACACCTAGTATTTTAGCTGTTGAAGAAATCAATGCGTTGATTGAAACCGTTTATCAAAATTTTACAGTGGTTGATCAACCTGAAATCACCCTAGAAGCAAATCCAGATGATTTAACGACGACAACCATTCATCGTTTGGCTCAATCCAAGGTCAATCGATTGAGTATTGGCATTCAGTCCTTTGGTGAAGAAGATTTAAAAATGATGAATCGCGCGCACAATGCACAAGAGGCAATTACGTGCTTACAAGAAGCTGTGCGTTATTTTGACAATATCTCTATCGATTTAATTTACGGCATTCCCAACCTCTCTAATGAACGTTGGCTTGAAAATATTCAACGCATTTTGGATTTGGGTATTCCACATATTTCTTGCTACGCCTTGACAGTAGAAGAGCGCACGGCATTGAATAAACTCATTCAAAAAGGAGTGATTCCCAGTCCCAAAGAAGAAGTGGCTCATGCTCACTTTATGCTGTTGATTGAAAAATTAAGAGCCAATGGGTATATCCATTACGAACTGTCCAATTTTGCTAAACCAGGGTATTACTCCAAAAATAATTCGGCTTATTGGTTGGGTAAAAAGTATTTGGGCATTGGACCTTCAGCTCATAGTTTTGACGGTACCTATCGCAGTTGGAATATTTCTAATAACCCCTTGTATATCAAAGCAATTGAAGCTGGTGAATTACCGTCAGAAATCGAAAAACTTTCACTTTCGGATCGTTATAATGAATATATAATGACGGGATTGCGCACGATTTGGGGAGTTGACTTGGCGCGTATTGCACGTGAATTCGGTTCGACATTCCACGAATATCTAGTCCGAGAATCGGCTTCTTTTATTGCGGATGGATTGATGCAAGAAGTGGAAGGGGTGTTGACCATAACAGATAAAGGAAAATTTTTAAGTGATGGTATTGCATCTGATTTATTTTGGTTAGATTTGAACTAAAACATTGAAAGCAACCTTCTCTATTTCTGACCAAAACTATACTGTTGATTTTTCACAACCGATTGATATCTCTATTCCCTTAACCAATACAGATGAAAATCCCATTGCATGGTATTTAGATAAACCGTCTATTGAACCTGTACGCATGGGCGACTGGGTAGGCAAGGTAAGTGAAGGACAATCCTCTACCAATTTCAATACTATCGCCTTTAATCCGCATGGACACGGTACACATACGGAGTGTTTAGGGCATATTACCCGTGACTTTTACAGCATTAATGATACCTTGAAGACCTTTGTGTTTTTAGCACAAGTCGTTACGATTCAACCTGAAAAGTTAGATAATGGTGATGCGGTAATTACCCTAGAGCAGGTGAGTCAACTATGGCAAGCGAAAGAGCAAACAGCTATTGTCATTCGTACTTTACCGAATGAAGCAATAAAGAAACACAGCAAATACTCCCATACAAACCCGCCGTATTTAGCCGCTGAAGCTGCTGCTTTTTTACGCGAGCAAGGGATTAAACATTTGTTGATCGACTTACCGAGCGTAGATAAAGAAAAAGACGAAGGTAAGCTCTTGGCACACAAGGCCTTTTGGAATGTAAAAGATATAAATCAAGTCAACGATGACGCTTGTTTCGATGCGACAATAACCGAAATGATTTACGTGCCCAAAGAGGTGAAGGATGATTTTTACCTATTAAATATACAGATTGCCTCTTTTGTCAACGATGCTTCACCAAGTAAACCTATTCTGTATAAGGTAAAGTAAATATGGAATTAGATGAACTCTATGAATATTGCACTAATAAGGCGTATGCAACTAGTGGATTCCCCTTCGATGAAAATTTATTGACCTTTAGGATAGGGGGTAAAATATTTGCCATGATTGCACTGCATTTTTGGGAAAAGGGAGATTACAATATTATTGTCAAATGCACGCCGGAACTTGTTATTGAATTGCGAGAACGATATGTTGATATTACCCATGGCTATACCATGAATAAGCAACATTGGAATACAATTTATTTAAAGGGAAATTTTACTCAACAGCAAGTGATGGAGTGGATTGACCTTTCTTATCATTTAGTTTTTGAAACACTGACTACAAAAGAATTGCAACTTTTGAATCATAAAAATTGACAGCCATGGATGTACATGTGATTTACGATTATTGTTTAAACAAAAAAGGAACAACGGAAGATTTTCCTTTTGATGAAGAAACACTTACGTTTAAAGTGGGAGGGAAGATTTATCTCTTGCTTAATTTGACGAAATGGGAGCAGGGAAATTGCTTTGTCAATTTAAAATGTGATCCTGAAAAGGCAGAAGAATTGCGAGCGGATTACAGTGAGATTACTCCGGGTTATCACATGAGTAAAAAGCATTGGAATAGCGTTCAATTAAAAGGAAGCGTACAATGGTCCTTACTCAAAGAATTGATTGATCATTCGTATGCGTTGGTGTATGCAAGTTTGACAAAGAAAGTAAAAGATAGTTTAGACGAGACCGCTATTTAGCAGGGAATTAGTTAGATTCTTCTATAATTGGGAAAACGGTAAGAGGTAAGGTCATTAATACACGTACCGGGTGGCCCTTGTTTGATCCAGGTTGCCATGTTTTCAATTGTTCAAAGGTTGTTTTAACTCTTTGTTCGATATCATAGCCATAATCTCTAACGATTTCAATAGTAGAAACTTGCCCATCTTTCTCTACAACATATCGAACCACAAACACCAATTTGCGTATGGAAGCCTCTATTCGAGGCGGTTCGAATAGAGCCTCAAAATCCTTCCTGAAGGCAGATGATCCTCCCGGATATTCTGGAGCCTTATCAACCAGTAAATAAATCTCATCGTCATCCACTAACTGTTCTTCCTTTGGTGAAGTAGAAGTTGAGTTTTGAGCGGATAGACTACCTAAAGCTATGAGAAACAAAAAAATAGTAAGGTGAATTTTCAATCTGTAGTTTTTAGGTGGACTAAAGGTAATAAAAAAGAAGAGCAGTTAGATGCTCTTCTTCTAAATTTTGTAAAAAAATGTTAACAACTTCTTTAGGACTTTTCAGATTCTTTTTCTGTGGGGTCTAGTTGTAAAGTAATCGGCAAAGTAAACTGGCTGCGTACTAATTTTCCATTGTCTTTAGCTGGAATCCATTTTTTGGTTTTAGCTAGTGCATTTAGTGCAGCTTCTCCTACACCGAAACCAGGGTCTTTCACTACTTTTATCTCATTTAGACTTCCATCTTTTTCTACAATAAATTGCAGAATGACACGAAGAGACTCTCCTTCAAACTTTGGTGCTTCAAAATTAGAGACAAAGTCTTGATTAAAAGCCATCATTCCTCCAGGATAATCTGCGGGTTCTGTCACGGCGATGTGCACTTCATTCGGGTCTTCTGTTTGTCCTAATTTTGGAGCTGTTTCACTTTGGTGTTTGGGCTTGTCTTGCGCAACTACAGTCGTAATTCCCATAAAGGCAAATAAGGTTAAAGTGCTTATAACTGCAAAAGTGTTTTGTAGCGGTTTGTTGGTTCTTGTAAGCATAGTAAAACGTTTTTTGGTTAAATTAAAATTGAAAGAACTGCTCAAAGGAAGTTCTTGGTATTGGTAGGTTTGGGTTAATAGTAATTGTAAATACGCTTGGGTTTCTTGCTTGGATGTATTCAGTGTATCATCTGCCAAAAATTCGTGATTTAAGGCAATTTGTTGTTGGTACGCATACAAAAGCGGTTGAAACCAAAAGACTATTTTCAATCCTTCAATCAATAAAATATCTATTGAATGTCGCTGTTTGACGTGATTGTATTCGTGTAAGAGAATTTTATTGTTCCAATCAATTGGAAGGTGAAGGGGTAAATAAATGGTCTGTCTAAATGTAAAGGCACTGTCAAGTTGATTGAGTAAAACAAATCGTTGTCCTTTGTCATATACTACGGTTCCTTGTTGAGTTAAGCGATTAAAATGACGTAGTGAACGAATAAAACGGATACTCATCAAGAGAACCCCTAGTCCGTAAATACTCCACAATATACTAGACAGCGACCCTGTATTTGATGACCCTTCAATAGTCTGTGTTTGAGGAGAAATAATCACTTCGTTTAATTCTTGTAGTTTCATATTGGTTGCAGTTAATATACTCGTAGAAGAAATTTTGATTAACGGCAATAGAAAAATAAAAGCTAAGGCAAAAAGAAGGTAATATCGCTTGAAGACATGAATTTTGGTAGATTCCAAGAACAACTTGTAAATCCCAATAGTCAAAAGCAATAAGAGTGTGGTTTGGATGAGGTATAGCAGCATAAGTTTAGTCTTTGAGTTGGTCTTCGACAATCTTTTTTAAAGCTTCTAATTCTTTCTTGCTCATCTTGCTTTTTTGCGTGAAGAAAGAGGCAAAGGAAAAAGCAGAATTATTGAAATGTTGCTCTACCAAATGGTTGAGGTGCGTTTCAAAATAATCCTCTTTTTGGATCAAGGGGGTGTAAGCTCTTGAATTTCCAAAGGTCTCATAGGTGATAAACCCTTTTTCAGTCAATCGCTTGAGCAACGTGGCTAACGTTGTTTGAGCGGGTTTAGGCTCTGGATATTTGTCCAATAAATCTTTGGAAAATGCCTTTTGTAAATCCCAGATATACTCCATGAGTTGCTCTTCTGTTTGGGGTAGTTTAATCATGAATTTATTTTTTTGGATGATAGAGTAATTTTAATCTATTTATGTAGATGTTGTTCTACAAATATAGAATAAAAAACAGAAAAACAATACAATGGCTATTCTTTTTTTGAAAAAACAGCTTACATTTACAGTTGTAAAAGGTTTATTATTATTCTGTTATGTCGATGAATAAAGAGATTCAGGCGCTATTAACTGCTGGGAATACCAGTTTAGCAAGTCGAAAAAAAATCATACAACAACTGCCAAATGAAGTTGAAGTGATTTCAATTTTGGTTGATTTTACGTTTGATTCGGTTGCTAAAGTCAATGTATTAGCCAGTATTATTTTGGATGATTTACTCCAAGCGAATCCGTTTCTATTAGATTCTTATATCGCATTATTCATTGATCAATTGCCTCAAGTTGGAGATGAAAGCGTCAAGCGATTAACGAGTAAAATGACGATTGTTTTAGTCGAAAAGAGAGCCTCTTTATTAGATGCTAAGTTAGAAGAAGCGATTCTCGACCAGTGTTTGGTTTGGTTGACCTCAGAGACCAAAGTAGCAACGGAAGCCAATGCAATGCATATCCTTATGCGTTTAGCACCTAAATTTCCCGAACAGGCGAAGTTAATTGGGGAATTGATTGAAGTTCGCTTTCCTGAAAAAACACCGGCCTATCAGAGTAAAGCGCGTAAATTATTGCAGAAAATTAAAAAATTATAGCGAAAGGATCAGTCATAAAAAATGCGAGTAGTTGTACTCGCAATTTTTTTATCCGTGAATGTGTTCTTTTGTTCCGTAACTCTGGATTAAGTTTCCTTCAAATTCCAACCATTCTTTCCAACGTTGATCTACATCTACACGTTCAGTGTATTTGCGAGCAAATTTTAAGAATGTTGTATAGTGATTCGCTTCAGAAACCATTAAGTCATAGTAAAATTTAGCTAATTCTTCGTCTTTGATATTTTGAGAAAGTACGCGAAAACGCTCACAGCTTCTCGCTTCAATCATAGCCGCAAAGAGCAAACGATCAATAAACGCATCATTTCTGCTTCCGTCTTTCTTACAGAATTTTACCAATTGGTTGACGTAATCATCTTTGCGTTCACGTCCTAGCGTATAGCCTCTTTCTTTGATGATGTCGTGTACCATTTTGAAATGTTGCATTTCTTCAATTGCAATTTCAGTTAACTCCGTGACTAAGTCTTCGTGTTCTGAATTATACGTAATTAAAGTAATGGCATTGGTTGCTGCCTTTTGTTCGCACCAACAGTGATCAGTCAAGATTTCTTCCAGATTGGATTCTGCAATATTAGCCCATCTTGGATCGGTTAAAAGTTTAAGTCCTAACATAATTCCTTTTCGTTTGCCACAAAAATACTAAATATAATAGAGATTAAAAATTGAGGTTCTTTAGTACGGAAGAAGCTGTATTTTTGCCAAATGGAGAATTCATTAGAAGGAAAGAAGATCTTGATTATCGGTCAAGTATGGCCCGAATCGCGTTCCTCTGCTGCAGGAAAGCGCATGTTACAGCTGTTGGAGGTTTTTCAATCGTGGAACATGACCCTCTACTTTGGGTCTACTGCACAAAAATCACCTTATAGCGATGATTTGAGTGCTTTTCAATTGAATGAAATTGAGGTGTACCTCAATGATGAGCGCATGGATCAAGTATTAGCGGATTTACAGCCCGATTGGGTGATGTACGACCGATTTATGATAGAGGAACAGTTTGGATGGCGAGTAACGACTCAATGCCCTCAAGCGCGTACTCTACTCGATACCGAAGATCTCCACTTTTTGCGTTATGCTCGTCAGGAACACTTAAAAAAAGGCGAAGGCGTACTCGAAGATTATCTGTATAGCGATCGAACAAAAAGAGAATTGGCGAGTATGATGCGTTGTGATTTGACTTTGCTTATTTCACAAGCTGAATTTGATCTCTTGACCCAACGCTTCCGCATAGCGGAGGAACTCTTATTCGTTCTTCCTTTCTTAGAAGAGGAAATAACAGCGGAAGAACAAGCCCATTGGCTATCTTTCGAAGACAGAGAAGGATTTGTATTTATTGGCAATTTTATTCACGAACCCAATTGGCAAACGGTTTTGCGTTTGAAGACGGAAATATGGCCACTATTGCGAAAGACCCTGCCTCAGGTGAATCTACATATTTACGGAGCTTATCCTTCAGCAAAGGTTTTGCAATTGCATAATCCCAAAGAAAAGTTCTTCATACACGGTAGAGCAGAAGATGCGCTTGCTGTTGTTGGAAAGGCTAGAGTGATGTTGGCTCCCATTGCTTTTGGAGCGGGAATAAAAGGAAAGTTTGTCGATGGAATGCGTGTGGGAACTCCCAATGTAACCACCACTATCGGAATGGAAGCTATGGCAACCGAAGAGGAGTGGAATGGGTACAAGGCCGATGAAGTGGAGTTATTTGTTGAAAAGGCTGTTGCCTTGTATCAAGAGAAGACAATATGGCTGGAAAAACAACAAAAGGGAATGGACTTAGTGCAAAAAAAGTACAGTAAGTCTGCGCATACGGTTCTTCTTAAAGCGAAAATGTTGCAGTTAGATCAAGAGCTAGAAGCCCATCGAAAGGCTCATTTTTTGCTTGAGGTGTTTAAGCACCACACCGCTCAAAGCACAAAGTACATGGGGCTGTGGATTGAAGAAAAGAATAAATATAAAAAAAGCGAGTAACCCAAAGGGACTCGCTTTTTTGTATAAGAACTCCTCTTGACTTTCTCTGATTTTCACTTCAATCAAAAGAGTCAAGATGAGTTCTAAATTATTTTACTAATTCCATGTAGTATTTGTAGAACAATGGAATCGTTTCAATTCCTTTTAAGTAGTTGAAAACACCAAAGTGCTCATTTGGAGAGTGGATGGCATCTGAATCCAATCCAAATCCCATCATGATTGATTTAGATCCTAATTCTTCTTCAAATAAAGCCACAATTGGAATACTTCCTCCTGAACGAACTGGAATCGGTGTTACCCCAAAGGTATCTTCATATGCTTTTGCTGCAGCTTGGTATCCAATAGAGTCGATAGGCGTTACATACCCTTGTCCTCCGTGGTGCGGTTTTACTTCCACTTTTACACCCGCTGGAGCAATGCTCTCGAAGTGTTTTTTGAATAGTTCTGTAATTTCTTCCCAATCTTGGTTGGGAACTAAACGCATTGAGATTTTAGCGAATGCTTTACTTGCGATTACCGTTTTAGCACCCTCTCCAGTGTAACCACCCCAAATTCCGTTTACATCTAACGTAGGACGGATTGAGTTGCGTTCGTTGGTTGTATAACCAGCTTCTCCATACACTTCATCAATGTCTAATGCTTTTTTGTAATCCTCTAAAGAGAAGGGACGTTTAGCCATTTCATCGCGTTCTGCACGAGATAATTCCTCTACTTTGTCATAGAATCCCGGAATGGTGATGTGATTGTTTTCATCGTGTAAAGAAGCAATCATTTTTGTCAATACGTTGATTGGGTTTGCAACCGCTCCACCGTATAATCCAGAGTGTAAATCTCGGTTTGGTCCCGTTACTTCCACTTCAACATAGCTCAATCCTCTTAATCCTGTTGTGATGGACGGTTGTTGGTTGGAAATCATTCCTGTATCAGAAATAAGAATGACGTCGTTTTTCAATTTGTCGTGGTTTCTTTTTACAAACCAACCTAAACTTACAGATCCAACTTCTTCTTCTCCTTCAATCATGAATTTCACGTTACAGGGTAAAGTATTCGTTGCAATCATATATTCAACCGCTTTCACGTGCATGAACATCTGTCCTTTGTCATCACATGCTCCACGAGCGAAGATCGCTCCTTCTGGGTGAATGGGTGTTGTTTTAATTACAGGTTCAAACGGAGGAGACGTCCAAAGTTCGATTGGATCTGCCGGTTGTACGTCATAATGACCGTAAACCAATACCGTTGGAAGGGCAGGATCGATGATTTTTTCTCCATATACGATAGGATATCCTGGAGTTTCGCACAATTCTACCTTGTCACAACCTGCTTTTATTAAATTTTCTTTTACTGCTTCTGCCGTGTTTATTACGTCTTGTGAGTACGCACTATCTGCACTGATAGAAGGTTTTTTTAGTAGTTCAATTAGCTCATCCAGAAGACGTTGCTTGTTTTCTTGAACAAATTGTTTTGAATCTTTCATAGTATGTATCGATACAGTTATATTATTCCTTACAAACATAAGAATAAAAAAAAATTATTTTTTTCTTGCGCATTAAAAAACAGGTTGTATATTTGCAACGTCTTAAAAGAACAACGGTACACAAGTGTACAGCGGTTCTAAGCCACCTGCGGGTGTGGTGAAATTGGTAGACACGCCAGACTTAGGATCTGGTGCCGCAAGGTGTGTAGGTTCGAGTCCTATCACCCGCACTAAAGCCTCTTCGAAAGAAGAGGCTTTTTTTATGCCCTGACGTTTGCTGTTTCTTCAGAATTTTGAGATCAGATGCAAAAGTTGGGGACTAAGCAAAAAGTTTGGGTGCAGAAGCATTACCATGGGAAATGCCTAAAAGATTACCTACACATATGAGAAATGGCACATGGAGATATACGAAAGTTTTTGGTAGGTTTTTGGGTCGATTGGCGGGTCCCATAGGTTGGGGAATACTTGCGTATGATGTAGGAATGACACTTTATAATACACAAACAACATATAATGACATAATTAATGGAAAATAGAAATTATTGTATAGTGTTAGATTATATCTGTGAAGAACTTAATTGTGATAAAAGTAAATTAACAGTTAATACTTCACTGTCTGATTTAGGATTAGATGGGGATGATGTCCTAGCGTTTTTAGTAAAGTTCTTCAAAGAATTTAAAATAGAGTATGAAGGAACAAATTACAAGAATTTTATTCCTGAGGAGAGAGGTTTTTCTGTACATACTATTTTAAGTGTCTTTGCTAAAAGAAAAAGAGAAGATGAAATTTTTGTAAGAGATTTGATACTATCATTGGATAAAAAACAATGGAATAAAAAAAGGGAGTATAAAATTATTTTCATCAGTCCCTTTAGTTTAATAAATAAGGAGGACGATAATTGCGATATTAATATCGTTTTAGAGACGGGAGAAATATATTTTGGCTTATTAATGACTGTAAAAAACGTCACGACATTAGCTTCAAAACACGATTATGACGGATATCTCGATATGGTGGATACAATCGTTATTACCAATATGGAAAAAGCAACGATAAAAAATGCGCTAGACCGGATAATCGATGAGAGAAGACTAGATGAAGTTTTTACAAAAATCGGAACTTTGAAAACGGAGGGATTTGATTACTCCTTTGAAGAAATTAATGATTTTCAGACCTGGTGGAAAGATAGCTAATGGTGAGTTTTTTACTTTTAAACCGATGAGATAACTAGGACCCAGTACAATTTTTGCTAAATAAATAACATGGTTTGATCCAGAATAACGATTTATAACTGAAAAAAAAGCAGTAGAGTATCGCTCTACTGCTTTTTCATTTTAAGGCGTTCATCTAATATGGAACCTTTTTTCTATAGGTTACATTTGAGCATGAATAAAAATAGATTGAATGGTAGAATTTTCCTTATCCTTGTGATACGAAATAAAATCTGTTATGATAAAAGTCTTCCTTACCTACGTAGTACTGCTATTTTCTCTTTGCTTTGTGGTAACAAGTTGTTCTTCGAATCGAGCTTCTTATATCAAATCGAGTGTATATGATCAAAAGGAAGAAGTAACAACTTACACGCTATCGCCTTTAGGAACCGTTAAGATACCGGGGCAATGGGAACAAACGAGTTATAATGCAAGCAGTAAACAACAGTTTTTTGCCAATAGTGATCACAGTGTCACTATTGCTCTTACATTCGCGCCATGTACTTCCTATGAGTTTAATAAAGAAGGAACGTTGAAGGGATTTGATTTTACCAAAGCCTTTTATGAATGGGACTCTAGTTATATGAAAAAAGCCTTTAATGCGGAAGTGGCTGTATTAGAGGAAGATGGTAGTGATAATTATATTGTTTGGCAAGTTGATTTGAAAGAAGAGGGAATTAAACACTATTTTCTATTTGGAGAAAAGAATGGAGTTGTTCGCAATTTTTCTGTTATAAAAAGTAACTGGACTAAATCAGATGTTGTTGTATTCCTGAAAGAATTGTATTTATCCAAGTGATAGCTTAACATCCAATCTTCCAAATGGAGAGTGTCATCCATGCGTTTAAGTATTTATATTTAGCTGTACTTTGTATATTTATGCCTTGTTTGCTAGGTTCGATAAGGAGGATTGCCGCTTGTTATAGGAATTAGGTTCGCCATGGTAAAACACAAAAAACAAGCATGCGAAAAAACCATTAGCCAAAATCCCCTACCTTTACACCATGAATCAAGCAGCTATCCTTAAAAAAATGGAAATTGCATCCTTAAATGAGATGCAACTTCAAACCCTTCAAACCGCACAAACAAAAAATAATATTGTTTTATTATCTCCTACAGGATCAGGTAAAACACTGGCTTTTTTGTTGCCTATCGTACAGCGATTGAATCCTGCTGTGAGAGGGGTGCAAGCCGTTATTCTTGTGCCAACACGTGAATTGGCGCTACAGATTGAAACCGTGTTTAAAAAGATGGGAACGGCTTTTAAAATCAATGCTTGTTATGGGGGACACTCCACGCGTACTGAATTGAATAATCTAGCGTCTCCGCCTGCCGTATTAGTGGGAACACCTGGAAGGGTGGCTTTTCATATTGAAGAAAATTCGTTTGATACAGGAACGGTACACAGCTATGTTGTGGATGAATTTGACAAGGCCTTGGAGATGGGGTTCCAAGAGGATATGGACTATATCATTAATTCGTTTGATCGACTTGAATTTCGAATGCTAACTTCAGCGACAGCGTTGAAAAAAATCCCAGCGTTTACGGGAATTGAAAATCCCACCAATCTCAAATTCTTGCAAACAGCAGAAGTTAAACCCAAGTTGACTTTCAGCAAGGTGGTTTGTCCTGCAGAAGAAAAACTAGAAGCTGTGATTCAACTGATTGGAAAAATAGGAAAGGATACGATTTTAATTTTCTGTAATCACCGAGATGCTGTAGCGCGTATCAGTGAAACGTTGACAAACAAAGGCGTAGCTAATGGTGCTTTTCACGGTGGATTATTGCAAGAAGATCGCGAACGCGCCCTAATGAAGTTTAGAAATAGGAGTTGTCATATTCTGATCTCAACGGATTTGGCTGCACGTGGCTTGGATATACCCGAAATTGGTCATGTAATTCACTACCAAATTCCAGAAAAAGAAGATGCTTTTATCCATCGAAATGGACGTACAGCACGAATGAAAGCTTCTGGAAAAGCCTATGTCATGGTCACCAATGAGGAAGAGTACAGTTTTATCGATCCAGCCATGCCGATTGAAGAGTTAAAGGGTAATTACGCGATTGACAACCGCACCGATTTTCAAACGATTTACATCAGTGCAGGTAAAAAAGACAAAGTGAATAAGGTCGATATTGTTGGCTATTTGATTAAAACAGGTGGGCTTCAAAAGGAGGATATTGGATTGATTGAAGTAAAAGATACCCAAGCCTTTGTTGCCGTTCAAACAGCTAAAATTAAACCCCTATTGCAAAAATTGAAGGATACTAGATTAAAGAATAAAAAAGTGAAGATTGCTGTAGCGAAAGATTAAATTTACGCTTTGATAAACGGTAATAGGTTAGAGATACTAAGTTGTGTAGCATAGATGAATAGTTATTTTGATTTTTCACCTCTTTTTTTCGGTGTGTTTTTTATACTAATGATGAGTAGTTTAATCTACTCACCAATTCACAGCTATCTTAGAAAACAGAACGTCTTTTATGCTCTCTTTATTCTGTCTATTATTGGAGTAATTTATGCGTGTTTTCAAATTAAAATTGGTTGGGAACACAAAGAAATTCTCAGCGCTTTGACTCCTCTACTGTTGTTGTTTTATCTATTGTTGTATAAAATTGCAGATGTCATAGCTTTAAAAATATATAAACGACATATCTACTTTAGTTGTAGACTAAGTAATTATTTTTCTATCAAAGAAGCAGAAGAATCCACTTGGTTAGAATGGTTCATGCAAGTAGCTATACTATTTGGTTCAGCTTTACTTTGGCTTGCTGTCATTGAATTCGTTGAGGGGATTGTTATAGTATAAATGTGGATTTACTTCTCTTTGTGATATAAAGCATTGGCCGTATCAAAGGTCACTTGTATGTTTTGCGTTACTGGGTGACCAAAATGAGAACATAACCAAATGCTTATTGAACTAAAAATAAAACCAGGAATAATTTCATATAACGGCTCGCGATAACCAAAAATAACGCCATGCAATACCTGTTCTTGAAAGACGGGCCAAAATATCACGGTCAATCCGCCAACTAGAATCCCTGTTAACGCAGCTTTTCCTGTTGTTTTCTTCCAAAATAAAGTAAAGAGAATGAGGGGACCAAAAGCAGCCCCAAAACCTGCCCAAGCACGAGAAACGAGACCTAAGATGCTGTTGTTTTCATCCAAGGCAAGGACAAGGGCAACAATAGAAATCAGTAAAACTGCTAAGCGACTCATCCATACCAATTCTTTCTGATGGGCAGAACGTCTGAGGTAAGAATGATAGAAATCTTGGGTTAAGGTACTCGAAGCCATTAATAGTTGTGCGCTTAACGTACTCATTACGGCAGCGAGTATGGCGGATAGGAGAACGCCAATTACCCAGGGATTGAATAAATAGTGAATCAATTCAATAAAAATCATCTCTCTATTTTTTTGTACACCTGCTGCTAGGTTAGGATGTGCTTGAAAATAACTAATCCCCAAATAACCGATAGCGACTGCACCGCATAAACACAGCAACATCCAAGTCATGCCGATACGACGGGCATTGCGCATGGTTTTAGCACTGTCTGCGGCCATAAATCGCGCTAAGATATGTGGTTGACCAAAATAGCCCAGTCCCCAGGCTGCTGCACTGATAATCGTGATGAAACTCACCTTGTGGATGAGGTTGGAATAGGCAATTTGATGGGTATACATAGCCGTTTGCATTTGTTCTTGTACTTCAGACCAACCTCCCAGGGAAAGGATAATCATAATAGGGGTAAAGAGGAGTGCAAATAACATTAAAGAGGCTTGAAGGGTATCACTCCAACTAACAGCTAAGAAACCGCCAATAAAGGTATAGATGATGGTGGCTAAGGCACTAAATAATAGCGCTTGTAGGTACGACAAATCAAAGATAGCGGTGAATAATTGTGCACCAGCAACCATACCCGATGCGCAGTATAAGGTGAAAAAGATTAAAATAGCAAGAGCAGCTATGGTTTTGACCCATTTCCCTGTAGGGCCAAAGCGATGTAGAAAGAAGTCGGGAAGCGTTAGGGCATTGTGATACAGTTCAGTATGTACACGCAATCGGCCCGCAACAAAACGCCAATTTAAATAGGCACCAACCAATAAGCCAATCGCAATCCAACTCTGCGCTAAACCCAAATAGAAAATACTACCCGGTAATCCCATTAACAACCACCCAGACATATCTGAAGCACCCGCCGATAGTGCCGTGACTAATGGTCCTAAACGTCGGCCTCCAAGAATGTAATCGGAGAAGTTCTTCGTTCTCAAATAAGCAATAATTCCGATGCCCAGAATAAGCAACAAGTAAAGTGAAAAGGTGAATAAGGTAGGATTGATTTGCATTTTTATTTTTAAAACTAAGAAAAAAAAATCTAATACCTTGTGAATGTGTGATATAAGTAAGTAATTACAAGTTTGTATTTCAATAGTATAAGAATATAAGCTAGAATAGGACAACTAGGAGCTAGGTAGAAAAAAAATCAGGTTCTCTAACAAAAGAGAACCTGATGACAATAAAAAAATAAATTAGGGGGGCTATGCGTGTAACAACGCTATTTTGTTTTTGTTTAATTCTGATAAGATAGAAGCTCGATCCGCGGTGAAATACGTGTGATCCTGGGCGAATAAATTTTCATAGTAAGCGATACCTGCGAGGAGATTCTCTTTGGTCTTTTCTATTTTTTTTAATTTTACTGGCGTGACATCTCCTTGTAATTGATTTTTTTCTTGTTGAAAGTGATCCATATACATGCGCAATTCTTTCAAAAAGAAATGAGGGCGATTGGCATCATCCATGATGTTTGCACGCCCGTAAATATGTTGCATCATATTTTTTAATGACACTTCTTTGTCGAAATACGCAATATTAGGGCCAGGGCAAATGACAACGCCTTGCGCTTCTCCTTTGATTTGCAAGTCATTTTCTAGAAATGAGGCATTGGCTAGACCGATACACAAACAAGCTTTTTCTGTAATGGCATTGAATTTTTTCTGGTAATCTGCCGCTGATAAAGTTTCTTTTTGAGACTTTAGGTTTTCTAGTTCTATGGTTTGATATTTTCTGGAAGCCGTGCAAATACCCTCTTTATCATGTGTTTTGTCTAAAGCTAAATACTTGCGCGGACAAGAGCTTCCTGCTTTGTCTTTAGCAATGCGTTGCGCTTTGTGAAATTCATTGGTTGTTCCTTTGATGTTGTTGAAGGGAATACCCAATGGAGAAATATGACTCAAATACAAATCTTCTTCTTTGGCATGGGCCAAGAGTTGACGCGTGGCAGCATCCACCGAAGTAGCTTCAGGAACAAGGAGAAAGGGAGAACCCCAACCCACGGAATCCACTTGGTAATGATCGAGTAAAAATTGATGTTCAGCAGCTGTTCCAACTCCTCCTTGAGCCGTGATTTTTAAGTCTAAAGGTGATTCTGGCACAAAGCGCTCTTTCTGTGCTAAAGCCTTGCACATTAACTCATGTGTGGTTTGAATTAACTCTTGGCGTTTCGCTTTAAATTCTTCTAAGATAACACCTAATAAATACCCATCTGTAGCAAAGGCATGGCCTCCACAGTTTAAGCCCGACTCAATGCGATATTCTGAAACCCAAAGTCCTTTCTTTGCTAGGAAACTTCCCTGAATCAAAGCAGAACGGTAATCACTTACCTTTAGAATGATGCGTTTCTGTAATACTTGATCTGGTGCTGGATAAAAGGCGTCAAATTCTTCAAAGTAACTGAATAATTTGGGATTCATCCCCGCAGATAGTACAACAGAAGAATGTAAATTACTGTTGCTAAATCCGCGTAGAGCAGCGTGTGCATCGTTGAATTTAGCAGGTAGTGATTCTTTTTTGTCAAAATTTTCTCGATCCACCTTGGTCATAATGTTGACGTCGATATCCCCTGGGGTTAAATAGGTGTCGAGAATGTTTTTGAGTTTGTCTACGGAAATCTTGTCGTCAATATAGGTTTGTAATTGCTTGCGAATATCCGATACAGTAGGTAACATTTCAATATAGTCCTCTACATTTTTTTTACTTTGAAGTAAATCGCTCTTCAGGTTGTCGAACTTTCGTTTCACAATGGTATCCAGCGTGTTGAGATAAGCTGTAATGCGCTTAGCTCTAAAATCTTCAATCTTCTTCGTAATCTCTTGGTAAGGCAATTCGAATTTTTCACAATAGAATTTGTTCATGCGCTCAATAAGCTCATCGTCCATTACCGATAGGGTGGAAGCCAATCCATATTGCGCCACGCGCACAGGACTATCAATGGTATAAGCGAGTCCCATCACAGGAATGTGAATGGAATGCAAAGGTTTTACTTTCATGTGGATTCGGTTTAGTTGTAAAGTGCGAAAAATAAGTAAATTACGGTACGCAAGAGGTGATATTTATCAGGATTAGGTGAAATTGAAAATATAGTTCATTAATTTATAATCCTTTGATAACAAAGTGTTTAGTTTTATTAGTGTAATATTCAATATTCGCATTTTGTGAATAAGTATTTTCTGTACTAAATTTTTCAATTAAAAAGTATTTTGTGTGGTATTCAAATTGAAATATGTTTTTTGCTTAATTTTTCAATTAAGGTGCTGTTTTTGTTTTTTTTAGGTACTGTTTTTGTGATTTTAATTCATATAAAACAAAACGGGAAACAGTGGTTGAATACTGAATGTATACATTATGAGAAATATTTTATTTTTTATGGCTAGCATTGCTTTGATGACTAGTTGTTCTGATGAACATGAGGTAGAATTCAACAATTCGAATATGGTTAACCAAACATCATTAAATGATGAATCTACCAGCGATTATAAAAACTTTCAACTGGCAGGAGGACCAGCTAAGGGATGGTATAGTTCAACAAAAGAAGATTGTAGTGGAACTGGAAGTGCCTGTGAAGAGGCTGGCCAAGTTTCGGAGAAAATTGGATTAGCAGATTTACTCCAAAAAATAGAACAAAACACCGAAAAAGTTTCTGAACTTTTTTTAACTTATGAAAAAGTGGCTCTTGAAACATTTCATCCTACGTTGGTACAAGGTACAATAGATCATTTTTTTAATGTTAAAATTGATCATAATAAAAATACAAATATCAAATATGTAAGATTTTATAGAGCAAATGATGGAATTGACGTAGGTGTTTATCCAATTATAATGTAAATTTTTTAATTTTTGAAAGACTGATTTGTCAGTCTTTCATTGTAAAATGAACATAAATGAAAAAAAATATTTTATTTTTTTTAGTAATTATCTTAATGAGTTGTAAACTTGAAAAAGAAAGGTATGTCTATGGTGAAACAATTGATTTTGAGGTTTATTCATCTTCTTACTGGTCTGGATATGTAGACAATGGAGATTTTTTTTACACGACGAATCTAGAGACGAGAACGATGCGTTTCTATGATAGAAAAGGGAAGGAATTAAAGACGTATTCATTTGAACATCTTATTGATCCCCATTCTAAGGGATTTCAAGTAAAAGTATTATCTCGCAATGATATGTACCTTTTGGATTATGCTACTCGAATTATCTATAGACTTGATTCTATTGGGGAAGTGAAAACAAAAGTAGCATTTTATGAGAAAGAAGGAGATACTGCGGTATGGCCTTATTTTACGGATGATATCAACGGTATGGATAAAGAAACCATATTGCTTGATCTAGCGTATATGGATCCCTTAAATAATGGCAGTTTGGCATTGAAAATTGAAGGAGAAAAGCATAAACCTTGTTTGGGTAAAATTGAAAATTTCGATACGAATGCTACGGTGAGTTATTCTAATCTAACTCCAGTTTATTTGACTGAACAAGCAAACAAAAATAAAGAGGAACACTTTTCAGGATATAGTTCTGCTTTACTGTGTGAAGATAAAGTCTATTTTATGGATCAAACGGCAAATTTAATCTATGTTTTAGATCGGGAAACATTACAAGTTGTTAAGACCGTTCGTATTGAATCTGATTATACAAATACATCAATCGAAAACTTTACTTTTTATGCGAAAGATAAGGCTATGAACTTTACGGATTACAATTATGAATATGCAGCATCAGCCAAACAAATTGTTTATGATCCTTATCGGGATACTTTTTTGGTTGTCTTAGCTCACCGTGTTGATGTAGAAGAAAATCCGGAACAAAAATTCACCAATAGACCATTTTCTATTATTACTTATGATAGGCAATTGAGTAAGATAGATGAGCAACTTGTTTACAATCGCAAGTATAATTTCTATAAAACTATATTTCCAATACAAGAAGGATTGTTAATTCACTCCAACAGTAAAATGAACCCTACTTATAAGACTAAAACACTAAGCTATGATCTTTTCAAAATACAATAAAAGCTTTTATGTAATACTAATGTTCTTTGGTTTTTTTGCTGCTTGTGAACAACGAAAGCCAAATAAATATGATCGCATTCAGGCGATACTCGTCGATTCGCTAAACATACGAAAAGACTACAAAGCAATCTTAGTACTAGAAGACGGAAGTTGCCCCAGCTGTCAAAAAGAGTTGAATGCCTTTATGCTTCAACATATCGATAATGAGGATGTTTTGTTTGTTGTTTCCAATGACGAGCGATTCGTTAATTTGTCTGAATTGAAAACGCTCAACAAAGACAATGTTATTGTTGATAATCGAAAATTGTTCTACAATAAAAATATAATCGATGATTCGGCAGTTATTGTTTTTAAGAATCAACAAATTGACACGATTCTAGTCTTATCCAACTCGGATGTGTTACAGCGTAATTTAAACTATTTTTCTTCTCTTGTATGGACCAAGTAAACCAGTGAAAAATAAATGGAGTCGCGTTTATTTTACGGTAGTACTTTCAATAGTTCTGATAAAGCGTTAAATTTATCCATCGGACGGATCAAAAGAAGTGACTTTTCAATGATTGTGAGTCCAAATAGTATAGATAAAACTTAATCAGATCCTTATTTTGAATTTAAAATTACTACTTTCCAAGTTTTTAGAATATGAACTTTATACGAGTAAATCACTGAGTATTACAATAGGGACAATTCTCTTTATTGTTTTCACTTTGTTGATTACGAAATACGGTTTGACCTTTTTGCGCAAGGCGGTTATTAAAAGTTCACCTCCTGATGTGGCTTTGCGATTGAGAAGTGTATTTAACTTCGTCAATTACTTTATCTATGTCATCATGTTCTTCTTCATTTTAAATGTAATTGGATTGAACATTAGTATGTTTTTGACTACTTCAGCAGCTTTATTTGTCGGATTGGGTTTTGCACTTCAAGATATCTTTCGCGATATCATCGCTGGAATTTACATCCTCTTTGATAAGACATTAAATATGGGGGATGTGATTGAAGTGAACGGACAAGTGGCGCGTGTAAAGGCCATTCACTTGAGATGTACCATCGTAGAAACGCGAAATCTAAGGGATATTGTGATTCCCAATCGCAAACTCATTGATGATATTGTGTATAACTGGACCCATGAAGATCCTGTGATTCGCGCGCGAATTGATATTGGGGTGTATATTGGAACGGATGTGGAACTTGTAAAAGCAGTATTGCTATCCGCCGTGGAAGATAATCCCGATGTTTTGAAAAATCCAAAACCAATTGTGTTTATTGATCAATTTGGTGATTCATCTATTCGATTTATCCTCTATTATTTTATTGATAACGCTTTCGATAATGATCGTATTTCAAGTGATATTCGCTTTGAAATAGATAAGAAATTCAAGTTGAACAATATTTCACTTCCAGTGCCTGTATTGAAAGTGGATCAAACCCCTATCGCTTAATTCTACTGAAGGACAATCAGGGAAAATACGTACTTTTGTTTTTTTATTATCATTATGGCTTCTACAAAATACGGAACTGGAAAAAACTCACCCATAGCAGTTGTGAATCAAAAACAACCCGCTAGAAGAAAGCCATCACCTCGACGACCAAAAAAGAAGAAAAGCGATACTACTTTTACGCGTATTAAATGGGTGTGTATTGTGGTGGTATTATTGGGAGCCGGAGTTTGGTTTGGCATAACTTTCCAAGAGGGAATCAAATACTTTTTTAGTGCACAGCGCAAAGAAGCGGATGAGAAATCTTTTTTTGATTTCCGAACTGTAGAAGTTTTACAACGTCATCAAGATCTTATGATTGGGTTTGATGTTTCCCATTATCAAGGAGTTATTGATTGGGAAGCTGTAGATTCTGTCGCTCAACGTGCACCCTTGGAATTTGTGTTTGTCCGTGCAACGATGGGGGATGACGGAAAGGATAAGGCTTTTGATCTCAATTGGAAAGGCGCTCGAGCAAATCACTTTATACGCGGGGCTTACCACTACTATAGACCGGATGAAAACTCCATCAAACAAGCCGAAAATTTTATCGCAACAGTAAAGTTGTCTGAAGGCGATTTTCCACCAGTATTAGATATTGAAGATCTTCCAAAAAAACAATCCATGGACAACCTTGTCTTGGGTTTAAAGCGATGGATGGAAATGGTTGAACAACATTATGGCGTACAGCCCATCTTATACTCAGGAGAACACTACTACACGAATCACTTGAAGAAATGGTTTCCTGATCACATCGTATGGATTGCCAATTACAATTTCTTTGTCGAAGAAATAAAGCCAGAATGGCATTTTTGGCAATTTACGGAAAAGGGGATAGTGAGAGGAATTGATGGTAAAGTAGATTTAAATATCTACAACGGCAATAAATCGGATATCCGAAGTATTCTCGTGAAATAAGTTTATTTTCTTACGTCAAATGCATCGCGAATCGCATTTCCGAGTTGTGTAAAACACATCACGATAACAAACATCGCCAAACCTGGCAATAGCGCTAGATAAGCTTTGCCTACTAAAATATAGTTGTAGTTTTCCTTAATCATGGCCCCCCAACTCGGTGTAGGTACTTGTGTTCCTATACCCAAGAAGCTCAATCCGCTTTCTACTAAAATAGCCGATGCGAAGTTTGCCGCAGAAATTACAATCACAGGTGCCATACAATTAGGTAAAATGTGTCGGACGATGATGCTGTAATCGGAATAACCCAAGGCACGAGCCGCAGTGATATACTGTTGTTGCTTCACGCTGATTACTTGTCCTCTTACCACACGGGCAACTTCTACCCACATAGTCAGTCCAACAGCGATAAATACCTGCCAAAATCCCTTGCCCAAAGCTAATGTAATCGCAATAACCAACAACAAGGTCGGGATAGACCAAAAGATATTGATGACCCACAAGATGAAGGCATCGATTTTACCGCCATAATAACCAGCCAAAGCTCCTAAGCTAATGCCGATGAGCAAGGAGATGGATACGGCAATAAACCCAATCGCAAGGGACACCCGAGACCCCAAGACTAAACGACTATAATAATCTCTTCCCTGATTGTCTGTTCCGAGCCAAAAGGTTTTGTGCTGAATTAAATTCGCCTTTTCCTTTGCTGAAAAAGAGCGTAATGCCAGTGTTTTTTCTTGTGCTATGTCACTCAGTTCTGTATAGGGCGTATAGAATAAAGTATCGTTTTCTATGCGATGCGAACTCAATGGTATCTGTTCTTTTGGATTTTTTCGTCCAAACCAATATTCTGACCAAGTCGTTGTTGAGGTTGCTGGAAAAACCAAGACCTCTGTGCTAAAACCAGGATGCTTGGATCGAATTGCTAAATCGCCTGCATTGGCATGTTGCGATTGATCTGGAATGATGAAATACGCAAATACACTGACTAAAACAAAAAAGATGATCACCCAAAAACACAAAACGCCCCGAAAATCTTTTTTGAATTTTCGGAGCGCAATACTTGTGTTACTATTCTTATTTCTAGCCATTAAACTAGTTGCTTATAGTTTTTTATCTGAAAACGTTTTTGTATTTCTCGGTGCTTTTGTTAGTTGTTGAATGTCTTTTAGGATTTTTACTCCCTCTTCAACATATACATCACTACCCAAAGACTCATGCCATCTATCTCTTTTCTGCTCTAAAAGGGTATCTGTTTTTACACGCTCTATTTCACTTGGTAAAGAAGAGAATTTCAAATGGTTGTTGTATTTCGAAATTGCTTTGAATTTTTTTACTTTTTCATCCACTTCTTTTTGCTTTTTCTCATAGCTTTTTAGATTAAGAGTAAACGATTTCTCATCTTTTCTCTCGTTAATCCACTGTGCGTTTTCATCAATTAATCTGAATTGATCATGACCTGCAATTCTCGATTTACTTTTGTTGATTACAGAAGTAAAGTCATTGTTATAGGGGGTATAGTTTGCACGGTCAATTTTATCCCATGGCATAGCATTATCCATATCGCGCTCTCCCATGTCGATGTATGAATAGCGATCTGGTAATACGATATCACTTAATACACCTTCTCTTTGCGTAGATCCTCCATTGATGCGGTAGAACTTCTGTAAAGTGATTTTTAAAGCACCTAAGTCACCATAAGGTTGTTTTTTCAAAAGTTCATTTAAGTCAACCAAATTCTGAACCGTTCCTTTTCCATAGGTATGTTTACTACCAATGATTAATCCGCGTTTGTAATCTTGGATAGCAGCAGCAAAAATCTCAGAAGCTGATGCAGAGAAGTTGTTGACTAACACAACTAATGGTCCATCCCAAACAATTGGTGTTCCTTTATCGTCTAAAATTTGTTGTTTCCCTCTAGATGATTTTACTTGAACCACAGGACCTTCTTTAGAGAATAATCCCAACATGTCTACCACTGTTTGCAAGGATCCTCCACCATTGTTTCTCAAGTCCATGATAATCCCATCTACATTTTGCTTTTTCAGTTCAATAATTTCTTTTTGAACATCCGTAAATGCATTGCGGTTGTCTTTATTTTCAAAGTTGATATAGAATTTTGGCAATTGGATAATTCCGTAGCGATTTGAACCATCTTCAATAATACTTGATTTGGCAAAAGTCTCTTCAAATTCAATTACTTCACGAGTAATCGCAATCGTTTTGATGGTTCCTTCGATTTTCTTAACCGTCAAATATACAGTTGTTCCTTTTTTACCTTTGATTAATTTAACCACATTGTCTAAGCGAACACCTACAACATCAATAGGTTCTTCGTCTTTGCTTTGTGCTACTTTTAGAATGATATCTCCAACTTCAATTTCTTTTCCTCTCCAAGCAGGGCCTCCTGGAACTAATTCATTGATCTCAACACCTTCTGTTTTCTTTCTTAATACAGCACCAATCCCTTCAATGCTACCACTCATGCTAGCATCAAATTTTTCTTTATTTTCCGGTGCAAAATAGAAAGAGTGCGGGTCAAAGCGCTCTACAATAGAATTTAAGTAAACAGAGAACCAATCTTTGCGCTCTAAATCATTCAAAGCGTCAAAATATTCGTCTAATGACTTCTTGGTGCTCTCACGTGCTTCTTTTTCTAATTGTTCAAACGATTTTATTTCTTTTGGTTTGTCGTCTTTTTTCTTTTTAGCAGGAGTTGTTTTTTCAACAGTATTGCCATATTCATCTACTTCTTCCTCTTCTTCTTCCACTACATCTTTGCCTTCTTGGATTTTAATGTTATCCGTTAGGGTAGATAAAGCATTTAACTTCAATTGTTTTCTCCAACGATCTTTTAATTCTTCTGGTGTTTTAGCAAACCCAATATTATCGTAATCTGCATCAAATGACTCCTCTTGTGTATAGTCAAAAGGTTCCGCTAAAACATCGCTATAGATAGTTTTTGCCTCGTTCATTCGCTGGGTAATACGCTCATAGGTTAGGTCGAAAAAAGAAAGTTCTTTTAATTGAATCATATCGTCAATTAAAAGCTCATATTTGCTAAATTCATCTAAATCAGATTGAAGGAAGTAGCGTTTCATCGGGTCAAGTGCCTTGATGTACTCCGTGTACACTTGCTGTGAGAACTTATCATCTAACTTGGGTGGATCATAATGGGTACGCTCCATTAAATACGTGACTAACTCTAATAAAAGTTGGTCTTTTTCTGGATCCTCAGTTTCCTTTTTAGGTATAAAACTCCATAGTGCGGCTGAAACAGCGAGTAGAAGAATGATAACCTTATAATTTCTTTTCATAAATGCCCAAATAGTATTCATTAAATAGTTTTGAACTAAAGTAGTTAAAAAAGCAAAGTAATTATTAAGTAAGCAGATAATTATTTGTTAAATCACAACATACGTCTTGAAATGGACGCGTTTTAATGTTTATAAAGTCTGAAATAACCGAATGTTTTACATAATAATTGTTACTTTTACGAAAGTAATTAAAAATTTGAGATGATGCAAAAACCATTAATACTTGTTACTAATGACGATGGTATCACGGCGCCAGGAATCCGTGCTTTGATTGAGGTGATGAAAGAAATAGGAGAAGTAGTTGTGGTGGCCCCTGACAGTGCTCAATCTGGAATGGGACACGCGGTTACCATAAATAATACCCTGACTTTAGAAAAGGTTCAAATTGATCCAGAATTAACGCAGGAATATGCGTGTTCAGGGACACCGGTGGACTGTGTCAAAATTGCATTAGGTCAAATCCTCGATCGCAAACCCGATTTGTGTGTTTCAGGAATTAATCACGGATCGAATTCGTCTATTAACGTAATCTATTCTGGTACAATGAGTGCCGCTTTAGAAGCGGGAATGAGCGGAATCCCCGCTATCGGATTTTCCTTGTTGGACTTTAGCTGGAATGCAGACTTTGATCAAGTACGTACGTTTGTGAAAAAAATTACAACTCAGGCTCTTGAGAACGGAATCCCCAAAGAAGTGGTGCTTAATGTTAACTTCCCAAGATTGCAAACAGATGAAATCAAGGGAATTAAAGTATGTAGACAAGCAAAAGCAGTATGGATTGAGGATTTCGATAAGCGAATGAGCCCTAATGGAAAAGAATACTACTGGTTAAAAGGAGAATTTGTCAACCAAGATAAAGGAGAAGATACCGATGAATGGGCCTTGAGAAATGGATTTATTTCCATTGTTCCAGTGCATTTTGATTTAACTGCACATCACGCCATTAACAGAATTAATAATTGGGAATTAGTATAGATGGGAAATAGAATTAAAGATATCCTACTGGGCTTTTTAATCGGTTCGGGTTTAACTGTATTAGGAGCTGAACTTTATTTGAGATTGTTTACAAATTTTGATTTATTCATCAATTTCGATTTAATCCGAAAAGCAGGACTATTAGGAAGAATTGTCGCTATCGGAAGTTTGTTGAATTTGGGGATTTTTACCTTTTTTATCAATCGAAGAAAAGACTATTATGCAAGAGGCTGCATCTTTGCAGTGATTATTATTACGCTAATTACACAGTTGTTGTAGATGAAATATTACATTATTGCAGGAGAAGCGTCTGGTGATTTACACGGCGCTAATCTGATGAAAGCGATTTATGCCAAAGACCCTCATGCAGAAATGCGTTTTTGGGGAGGCGATTTAATGCAAAAAGCAGGAGGGACTCTCGTTAAACACTATAAAGATTTAGCATTTATGGGGTTTGTCGAAGTCGTACAGAATTTGCGCACCATCCTCAAAAATATTTCTTTTTGTAAAAAAGACATTGCCGCTTTTGCGCCTGATGTTTTAATCTTCATTGATTACCCTGGATTTAATATGCGTATTGCACAATGGGCCAAACAACATCAAATTCCAACACATTATTATATTTCCCCTCAAATTTGGGCGTGGAAAGAAAATCGAATCAAAGCAATCAAACGCGATGTAGATTATATGTATGTGATCTTGCCTTTTGAAAAAGATTTTTACGAAAAGAAACATCATTATCCTGTTACTTTTGTCGGACATCCTCTAATTGATGAAATTGAAGCATTTCGCAGTCGTGAAAAGGTAGATTTTCGCCAAAAATACCAGTTGGATGAACGACCTATTATTGCGTTATTACCAGGGAGTCGAAAACAAGAAATCACACGACTGTTAGGTGAAATGCTTTCGGTAGTACAGAATCATCCAGAATATCAATTTGTTATTGCTGGTGCTCCTGGCCAAGAACCTGCGTTCTACGAGCAATTTTTAAAAGGACAGAACATCTCTTTTATTACCAATGATACCTATGCTTTATTAGATGTCGCTTATGCTGCTTTAGTCACGTCCGGAACAGCTACTTTAGAAACAGCTCTGTTCAAAGTACCTCAGGTGGTCTTGTATAAAGGCAATACCATTTCTTATGAAATTGCCAAGCGAATTATTACATTGAAGTACATTTCTCTCGTTAATTTAATCATGGATCAAGAGGTCGTTGTAGAATTGATTCAACATGATTGTAATGCAAAAAGAATCGCTTTAGAATTTGAAAAAATAGTGAAAAGTGAAAAAAGAGACAGAATTTTGTTGGATTATGAAAAATTAATTCATAATTTAGGCGGTCGAGGAGCTAGTGATTTAGCTGCGAATGAAATAATTAAAAATTCTAATTTAGGATTGACCATGTAAAAACCCCTTTTTTGCTATGAAAAATAAAACAATACTTTCCACTATTTTATTCGGTTTGAGCCTGTTGTGCTCAAGTCATACACAAGCTGCAAATGCAGAAGTCGAGAACCCAGGTAAAAAGAAAGAAACGCTTGTTTTAAAGGAAAGCAAAAAAATGGATGATGCGATTCGAAATGAATTAGATGCATTATTGGAAGAAATGAGCACAACAAAAAATGTGAGTGAAGAAGTTTCTGATCTTGTATTGAGTGCCGCTTTTGATTTTGAAGGTGTTCGCTATCGCTTCGGTGGGACAACACGCAGTGGGATGGATTGCTCTGGATTAGTGATGAATGCCTTTAATGATACGTCTATTAATTTACCTCGAAATTCAAGTGCCATGGCTCAGGTAGGAGATAAGGTCTCTAAAAATGAAGCTCAGAAAGGCGACCTGATTTTTTTCCGTACGGGAAGAGGAAGTCGAATTAGCCATGTGGGAATTATTACAGAGGTGATTGACGATGAAATTAAGTTTATTCACTCTTCTACAACTAAAGGAGTTATTGTTTCTTCAACGAAAGAAGATTATTATAAAAGAAGATTTGTTCAAATAAACAGAGTTTTAGCTGAGCAAGATATTTAAATCAAAAGATTTAATCAAATGTGGAGAGAATTTTGATGTACTCAGGTAATGAGTCCATTAAAATTCTCTTTTTTGTTTTATGCTACTGCGGTAGCTGGTGGTATTCTGGCTAAAGATTATTGTAATCTTATAGCCATGGAGTTTCTTTTTCTCGCGCTGTTGGGGGTACTTGTATTTGCTGCATATACGAAGAAGTATTGGCTGTTTCACCCTCTTGTATTTTATGTAACAGCTGTCATTTTCTATTTGTTGTGTTTTATCTTGGGATTTTTGTCGATTCATTGGGTCGATTGGAAAGATAATCAATCTAACTATACTCATCCTGTTGTTTATCAACAGCCGTATCAAGTAAATTTCCGCCTTGTTCAAGAGCAAATGATCAAAGGAGGGAAGATGCAGTATTTTGTTGAAATTGAAGGGATAGATGGTAGACAAACACAAGGGCAAGCGTTGTTGTTGTCTGCTGATTCTTTAGGGCAAATTGGGGATAGGTTTACAGGTATTGGCTCTTTTCATCCCTTTTCTACAGCTGTTAATCCTGGACAGTTTGATTATCGGGCGTATATGCTAAATAAACAGGTGTATTTGAGACTCACACTTAGACAATCGATTTATGTAAGCACCAAGCAAAGTCTATACACTGAGTTGATGTCCGTAAGGCGGATATTGCAAGAGCAACTACACAAAAATAAAAAATTGTCTCCTTCAAGTAAAGCGCTATTAAGTGCTTTGTTGTTGGGGAATCGAAGTCAGCTCGACGAACAGACAACTGCCACTTTTCAACGGTTGGGCTTGATGCATATCTTGGCTATTTCGGGGTTACATATTGGTCTGATTACTGTATTTGTATCCAAAGTATTGTCTTTTTTAAATGGGAGACAGCGCTCATTTATTCTACTCTTATTTTTATGGAGTTTTGCTTGTATGGCTGGATTTTCTCCTTCTGTATTTCGAACTGTATTGCTGTTTAGTCTTGTTGTCTTTGCTCAATCTGTTAGAAGTAAACAACCGACAAGGGAGAGTATTGGTTTGGCTCTTTTTCTGAGTTTGTTGTTTAAGCCTTATTGGCTTTTTGATGTGGGTTTTCAATTGAGTTACGTGGCTGTACTTGGTATTGTGTGGTTGATGCCGCTATTCAAAAATAAATACACATCCTCGCGTATTGTTAACTATTTTTTGAGTTTGTGCTATGTTTCTTTTGTTGCCCAACTCTGTGTTTTACCCCTGCAATTGTATTATTTTCATTCGTTTTCTTGGACTTTTATCGGGAGTAATCTAGTTGTCATTCCTTTGATTACCCTTTTGTTGTTGGTTGGATTTTGTTTGTTGTGTATCGGTTGGCTAGCAGAATCAATGGCCGCTTTTTTAGGGGTACTATTGGACGGAGTGGTCCATTGTATTTTTGTGGTTCTTCGTGGGTTGGATGGGGTGAATTTGTACGCTTTGACCTTGTATACGAGCAAGGAAACCTTATGGGGTATGATCGTGGTTGGCTTGGGAATGGGAACGTTATTATTTAAACCAAGGTTAAAGCAGATTGCTTATTTCTGTGTTCTAGTGTTAATTACCTCGTTAAGTTGTTTTCAATTGACTTATCAAAAGCAAAACCGAGATGAATTTGTTATTGCTGTTGTACCTAAATCTTTGCCTTTGTTTTTGCAGTATGTGGATCAACAATTGTTTGTTTTTGGACAAGAAGAACAGACAAAAAGCATTGTAGAAGGATACAAGAAAAAATATGCTATTCACCAGGGAATTTATAAACCTAGAACAGTCGCCTACCAAGTAGATGCTGAGCATAAGTTATTGGTATTGTCGAAAGAAATGCCTTTTTACGAGCTACAAACGCGTTTTGAGTTGATTTACTTGAGTGAAAATGTTCAGGTGAACATGGATCGCGTTCTCGCCTTACATCAGCCGAAAATGGTCATTATCGGTCAGGCAATGAGTCAGTGGCATAAAGCAAAAGTGATTCAAAGTTGCCTTAAAAAAAATATCCCTTTTCACGATATGCGTGAAAAGGGATATTGGTCTTCTCAATTTTTATGAGATTATATTTTACTCAACAACTGAACGGGCGTATGATAACCGACAATCGATTGATCTAAGTTTCCTTTTTTATCCAAGATTACCATCGTTGGGTAACCAGGTACACGTAAGAATAAAGTTAATTCATGCGTTGCATTTCTTCCTTTTCTATTTGCATCATAGTTCGGGTTGCTGTATTTCTTACCGTTATAAGTAACCGTTTCATTTCCTTCCGCATTGAATTTTACAGCATAATAATTTTTCGTTACATACTCTGCAAATTTTGCATCACTAAATGTATTACTATCTAACATTTTACAAGGTCCACACCAATCCGTATAGACATCCATAAAAATAGGTTTTGGATCTTTCTTTTGTGCCGCTAAAGCGTCATTTAAAGTCATCCACTTGATTTCTTGTGCTTGTGTTGTTAATCCAACCAAAATCAAGGCAAATAAGAATGCGATTTTTTTCATCTGTAATTAAGTTTGTTTTTATTTAACACCGTGCATTAAACGTTTCATCATTGGATTTAGTGCAATGACTAAAATACCGGCAACAATCGGAACAATCGTGAAGATTAAGAAAAATCCTGATAAAGAGTATTTTTCTGTAATATTTTCAATTTGACCTCCCAATTTAGCAGCTAGATTATTACCAATAGCAATAGCCAAATACCACATACCAAACATAAAAGCAATCATTCTCGCAGGTACTAACTTAGAAACGTAAGAAAGTCCCACCGGTGAAGAGAATAACTCCCCTAAGGTATGAAATAAATAGGCAAAAACAAGCCACATCATCGAAACTCTATTGCCTTCCGTAATTCCGTGTGCACCATAAGCTAATACACCAAATCCTAAGGCCATAATGATTAATCCTAATCCGTATTTAATTGAAGCGGGTGGATTGTATTTTGAATCCCATAATTTAGAAACTAGAGAAGCAAAGGCAATAATGAAGAAGGAGTTCAAGATGGAAAACCAAGAAGCGGTAATTTCTACCTGATTGTCTTTAATTTCTTTAATTTCTGCCTGAACAATATGAGGCGTTTTATCTTTTGCTCCATACTCAGCGACTAGTTTCGTTTCTATTTCTTCAGTTAAGATATGATAAGTACCTAGTTCTTCATAAATCTTAATGGTAGAACCAATTTCATATTCTCCTCTATTGGAAATAATGGTGTTTTTTTCTACGATTTTATCTCCGTCTTTCGCTTGAAAAGCGATGGAAATAGGCTGATAATGATAGACTTGGTTTTTGTTTTCGTCTAGTTTCGCCGTTCCATCTTCGTTTACAACTGGAGTTTCAACCGTTTGGAAGTGTACTTGATACGCATGTGAAGACCAGTCTCTATCTAACATCCAAACAACAGCTCCCCAAACACCTAAGAAGGTAAGTCCTAAGATAATATTGGAAATTAAGGCTTTTTTATACGTTCTCTTTGCTAGGATAATCAATACCCATGAAATTAAAGCCAAAGGAATAATTGTCAATAGCGTATTGAATATTTTAAACAATAAAGCGCTATCCCCAGAAAGTACACGTTGTGTATTATCACGAGCGAAAATAACCAAAGACGTTGCTCCTTGCTCAAAACTCATCCAAAAGAAGATGGTAAAGAATGCAAAGATAATTACGGCAATCATACGGTGACGTACTACTTTTGCGTAACGAGCAATACGCCAAATTACTAAGGCTAAGAATACGATTAAACCGAAAGCAATACCAACAGTTGAACCATCTTGACCGAGAATTGTTTTAGGGAATAAGTTAATGCCTCCTACAATGCGGAATACATCATCAAAGGCGTACATTAATCCAATAACGGTAGTAATCGCAATTAAAATATAGTCAATGGTTGTAAAAGGATTTCGCTTTAAGGAATCTCTTTCTTCCGGAGTCATATTAGTTGTATCTACAACCTCTTCTTTGTCGCTTCTTACTTCTTTTGAAGGTACATCTCCAATAGCGCCAAAAATTGGTTTAGCTAACCAGAATTGAAGGGTTCCCAATAACATGAAAATTCCCGCTAATCCGAATCCCCAATGCCATCCCACGCGTTCTCCTAGGTAACCGCAAAGCATCATTCCGAAGAAAGCTCCTGCGTTTACTCCCATATAGAAAATCGTATAAGCTCCGTCTTTTTTCTCTGGAAAGGACTTGTACATTTCCGATAGAATTGAAGTCATATTCGGTTTGAAAAATCCAGTTCCAATCACTAAACACGCTAATCCAATGTACATGAAAGTTTCTCCCTCTAGTGCCATAGCGGCGTGTCCTAAGGTCATAATCAATGAACCTATAACTACGGCCCAGCGATATCCAATGTATTTGTCTGCTAGAATACCCCCGAAAATTGGTGTGATATACAATAGCATCGCATACGTAGCAAACAAGGCTCCTGCATCCTCTACGCTCCAACCCCAACCGGTGTTGATTCCAATCACGGACATGGTTAAGAATTGAATTAATAAAACTCTCATTCCATAGAAAGAGAATCGCTCCCACATTTCTGTGAAGAATAACACAAATAAACCAGCCGGATGCCCAAGCACCTTGGTGTCGAAAAAGTTTGGCTGCGAACTCGAGTTTGTCTGCATAATGTATTGTTTTTAAAATTGGTTGAGAAAGATAACTATTTTTATTTAGTTTAAACCGTTATTTTTTTCGTTCTCAATAATTTTAATATAAAAACAAAGAATTATTTCTTGTTTTCAATCGGTTTGATAATCAATCTGTCATAAATCATTAAGGTTACCACAGAGAAAATACCAATGGCAACAATAACGTACCAAATTTTGTTTGGATTGTAAGTATTCCAAAGCATATCTACCATTTCCCAGTGAGACATACCTAACTTTTGTTCGGCTAAAGTGAAGTATTCGTTTTTAGAGAAAGGGAAGTGAATCTGGCTAATATCAATAGCTTTCGTTGCGGCAAAATCTTTAAAAGATTGTATTACCGTAGGCCAATCTATCGTTTCAGCTTTAAGGTTAAATTGCTTTTCAAAAGCGGAAATTGACATATTTAAGGTCTTAGCTCCTTGTTCTATGAATTGTTCGTGACTAACTACTTCAGGCATTGGAACATTGCGTGTAGCCATTTCTGTTTTTAATAAAGATAGTTTATCAGACCACGATTGGTATAAGTTTCCTGAGATATAATCTGTAACAAAGTAACTCGCTGCTACAGGTAAGAAATAGGTTCCTTGATAAAGACCATCTTTTCCTTTCGGAGTAATCAAGGAAATAAAAGAAGATACTGTCGGACTCGACATCATTTCTCCAATAGAGAAGATCATCGTTCCTAAAATCGTAAATAAAGGATTATGCGTATAAAAAGTAAGTCCTACCCCAATACTTGCGATAAGTGCTCCTCTGATCACGGCATTGATATGTCGCATTTTAGTTACGAAATAAGAAATAGTTACCTGGCAGATGATGATCATAAAAGAATCAATGTTTGTAAACCACTCGGGTTTTACTTGACCATCTTGGGTTAGTAACGTTCCTAAGAAGGGTACGTTTTCATTGATCCACTCGCTTAATACAGCAGAGTTAACCCAATCTTCGATAAAGTTTGGCAAGGTATTGAACAATTGATTAAACATGGTCCAGAAACCAATCATTAACACTAAAAGAATACCTAAACGAACGTCTTTTAACGCTTCAAAAATGCCTAGTACAGAGTCTTTAATAGCTTTTCCAATGGAGTCTTTCGGTTTTTCTACTTTTGATTCTTTATAGAAAAATAGCACAACAACTAAGTTGATGGCAATTACGACAGCTGCTTGAATGAAGATGATGTTCCATCCGTAGGTAGTACGCAATCCCGATGACATAGCAGGGCCAATAAAACCTCCGATATTCACCATCATATAGAAGATACCAAAACCCAAAGTTCCTGTAGATTCATCTGTGTTACTTGCAATAATGGCTGATGCTACGGGTTTAAAGAAAGCTGCTCCTACTGCAACTAATAAAAACGCTGCATATACATTGGAGAATGCAGTTACTTCCCCTAAAAGGTAATAACCGGCAATCATGATGATAAAGGAAATAATCAAGGAGATTTTATAACCAATACGGTCAGCGATAACGCCAAAAAACAAAGGCAAGAAGTATAAGATACCTACTACACCACCCATGATACTTCCTTTTTGAACGTGGTCAAAACCCAAACCTCCCGCGTCAGTTGAACCAACTAAGTATAATCCTAAAAGGGTGTAAATTCCGTACCATGCCCAACGTTCCATGAGTTCCATGAAACTGGCAATCCAGAAATTTTTATTGAACGATTTTAACGTCTGTCCAAAGGTTTTATTGTTTTGTGACATGATAATAAAAGGTTGTTAAAATTAAGGAGTGTAATTTAATTCCTATATTCTATATAGCAATGGATTCGGTGTTAAAAAAAACGGTTGAAAAAAGAAAAAGCGACCAATTGGCCGCTTTTGTCTTGTATGTTATAGAATAGGTGTCGTATAATTACTTCACGTCTTGCATTAATTTTTTCATTACTGGAGAGAATGCAATTAAGATTACCCCTGCAATAACAGCATATAGTCCTAATTCTTTATATCCATCCGTATAGGTGATTAACAAATCGTAATTCGTTGGGTTTTCAACTTCTTGTGTAGACATAGAAGCACCAATGATACCTGCAACATATTGACCATAAGCACTCGCTAAGAACCACATACCCATCATCATTCCTTGTAGGTTTGCTGTAGAAAGTTTAGTCATAATTGACAATCCAATTGGCGATAAACACAATTCCCCTAAAGTGATGATTAATAAAGCGAAAGTAAAGAAATCCAAAGAAGTCATACCTGCAGCATCAGCGAAGAAACGAGTTCCGAATAAAGCGTAGAAACCTGCTCCTAATAAGATAAATCCGATACCGAATTTCATTACCGTATTGGGTTCAATTTTCTTTTTCGCCATCCAGATCCACAGTAAACCTAAAATAGGAGCAATAAAGATGATGAAGAAAGCCCCTCCGGAGTTATTTACTCCATTCGGATCTAAATGCATCCCCAATAGTTCAGAATTTAAGTTTTGCGCTGCAAAGATGCTCAATGATCCTCCTGCTTGTTCGTATATCGCAAAGAATAAAATAGAGAAGAAAATAAACACTAAAGCTGCAATAATCTTCTTGCGTTCACCGCTCGTTAATTTTCTCATCTCATAGAACAAGTAAATTAACGCTAATGGTCCAACCGTATACATGAAGTAAGCCGTGTATTCTGTATTGTCAATCATAAATACAATAACAGGAACCATAGCAAATGTCAAGATGTATGTACCAACTTCTTTCCATAAAGGCATTTTAGTTTGCTCGCCATTTGCGTTGATTTGCATCGGTTGAAGTCCAATAGGACCTAAATGTCTCTTTGTGAAAATGAAATTGATTAAACTGATACACATCACGAAAGCTGCTAATCCAAAAGCAACATTCCAACGGTGTGCTTCATCAATTGAATCAGCAAAAAGTTGTCCTTTACCAATTGCGATACACAAGTATCCTCCTAGTAAAGCACCTAAGTTAATCCCCGCATAGAACAAAGAGAAACCAGCATCCGTACGGTTATCTCCTTTTTTGTATAGTTTACCCACCATCGTTGAAATGTTAGGTTTAAAGAAACCTGTTCCAATTACAGTAAAGGCAATACCCGTAAAGAAATAAGCATGCGGGTCAATAGCTAGGATTAAACTACCTAAAATCATCATTGAGCCACCCCAAAAAAGAGACTTTCGGAAACCTAAAATTTTATCTGCGAAGATTCCTCCCAAAAAGGTAAAAGCGTATACGAAAGCTTGTGTAGCACCGTATTGTAAATTGGCTTTACCGTGTTCGAAATCCAAGTGGTGTATCATAAAGAATACCAACATTCCTCTCATTCCATAGAACGAAAAACGCTCCCACATTTCTGAGAAGAATAAGCTCCAGATTTGTTTAGGGTATTTTCCCTCGAAATTCTGAATCTCTTCTATTGTTTGTGTTTGACTCATTGTTTATAGTTTTTATTTATTGTGCAATGCACGGTGGGTTAACGAACACCGTGCATTAGTTTTTTCAATAGTGGATTTACTAACATCACCAATACTGCAGCTGCAGCCGGGATTAAAGTAAACAAGAAGAAGAAGTGACTCAATGAATATTCTTCTTTGATATTTTCAATTTGACCTCCTAGGATGGCAGCAAATTTTTGTGCAATTGCCAAGGCTAAGTACCACATACCAAACATAAATGCCAACATTTTACCTGGTACTAATTTAGATACATAAGACAACCCAACAGGTGAAATAAATAATTCCCCTAAAGTATGGAATAAGTAAGTTAAAACTAAAAATATCATCGACATTTTTACACCTTCTCCTAATCCCATTGATCCTAATCCTAAGATTAAGAATCCGATCGCTACTAATAATAGTCCAATTCCGTATTTGAATGCAGCTGGTGGATTGTATTTAGAATCCCATAGCTTCGATACAGAAGAAGCTAAGGCAATAATAAAGAACGAGTTTAAGATAGAGAACCATGAAACGGTAATTTCAGAGGCTTCTTTTGAAAACTCTTGCTTTAACATATAAATTGCCATCGCCCAAATTCCCGCGAAACAGATGAATAAAATCACGTTAGATAACGCAATTTTTTTCCAAGTTGCTTTCGCCAATAAGAACAATACCCATGAAATAATCATTAAAGGAATAATGGTTAAACATGTATTGATGATATTAAACACCGTTAATGCAGTTCCTTCTAAGGTTCTATCTACATAGTCTCTCGCAACAAGTACTAAAGAAGTCGCTCCTTGTTCAAAACTCATAAAGAAGAACATCAAGAAGAATGCCAATAAGATAACGGCAAACATACGATCTCTAATCACCTTTCCGTAACGTAGAATACGAGATACTACTAAATACAAGAAAGAGATTAAAGCCAAGATAGCCATTAAGTTTTGTCCTCTTAAGAAAGGAGTGTCTAACGTAGCAAAAATATCTAATACACCATTTTTCGACAAGGGATCATTGAAAGCGTATAGTAATCCAACGATAGATACAATAGCGATTAAGATATAGTCAACAATAGTATAAGGATTTTTTGTTTCCTCTTCTTCTTTGATTTGCTCTGCCGTTTTCTCTATTGAAGTATCTTCTTTTTTCAATTCACCTAGGTCGCCAAATAACGGTTTTGCCAACCAGAATTGGATGGTTCCCAACAACATGAAAATACCTGCTAATCCAAATCCATAGTGCCATCCTTGTGTTTCAGCCAAGTAACCACAAAGCATCATTCCGAAGAAAGCTCCTGAATTTACCCCCATGTAGAAAATCGTATAAGCTCCATCTTTTTTCTCTGGAAGTGCTTTGTACATTTCTCCTAGCATGGAAGGCATGTTCGGTTTAAAGAAACCTGTACCAATAACCAAACAAGCGAGTCCGACGAAGAACCATATTTTAGAGATTCCCTCTGCTGCCATCGAAGCGTGACCTACCGTCATGATAATAGCTCCTACGATTACAGCCCAACGAGAACCAATGTATTTATCGGCAATTACACCCCCTAAAATTGGAGTTAAATAAAGAAGCATGGCATAAGTACCATATAAGGCTCCGGCTTGTTCTGCTGACCAACCCCAACCTGAAAACTCACTGCCAAAAAGCACTTGAGCGGTTAAGAATTGAATCAATAAGACTCTCATTCCGTAGAAAGAGAAACGTTCCCACATTTCAGTGAAGAAAAGAACGAAAAGACCTGCTGGATGTCCTAAGACATTAGACTTAAAAAGGTCTGATTTAGTAGCTGTTTCTGCTGCCATTTACGTTAAGTTTAATATAGTTTGTTTTAAAGTTTAAACTATAGTTTAATAGTTGATCGTGTTATAGGTTGTTTAAGATGAAATTCGTCATCTTGGTGTATAGTTGTAAGCGTGTGTTTCCTCCGTAAATTCCGTGGTTTTTATCGGGGTAGATTAACCAATCGAAATCTTTGTTGTGTTGTACCAATGTTTCAATCATCGCCATCGCATTCTGAACGTGTACGTTGTCGTCTGCTGTTCCATGTACGAGTAAGTAACGTCCTTTTAATTGATTAGCAAAGAAATAAGGCGAGTTGTCATCGTAACCTGAAGGATTCTCTTGAGGCGTTTTCATATAGCGCTCCGTATAGATTGAATCATAATATCTCCAATTGATTACCGGTGCTACAGCGATCGCCATTTTGAACACTTCGTTGCCTTTTAGGATACAATTCGTCGACATAAACCCACCATAGCTCCATCCCCAGATTCCAATTCTAGCACCATCTACATAGTTTTGCTTGGCTAAGTATTTTGCCGCTTCGATTTGATCTTCAACTTCGTATTTACCCAATCCATATTGGGTGGTTTTCTTGAAATCAGCTCCTCTAAAACCAGTTCCTCTTCCGTCTACCGTAACGACAATGTACCCTTTTTGAGTCAACATCGCATGCCAATAATCGTTGGAGTCAAACCAGTGATCGGCTACCTGTTGTGATCCAGGACCACTGTATTGGTACATGAATACTGGATAAGTCTTAGATGCATCGAAATCAACGGGTTTCATAATCCAAGCGTTCAACAACAATCCATCTACTGTTGGAATTTGAATAAATTCCTTTTGAGGTAGTTGATAGTCCTTTAACTTGTTGATTAGCGTAGTATTGTTTAAAATTTCTTTGACTACTTTACCCGTTTTACTGTTTTGTAAGGTGTAAAGTGGAGCAGTAGTCGTTGAAGAATAAACATTGATGAATAAATCAAAATCAGGACTAAAAATTGCTGTATTTGTTCCTAATTGATTGGATAGTAGCTTTTTGTTTTTACCATTTAAATCAATAGCATAGATGTCGCGGTAGATTGAACCTCTTTCAACAGATTGAAAGAATAGTTTTTTGTTCTTTACATCTATACCATAGTAATCGGTTACTTCCCAGTTTCCTTTGGTGATTTGATTTAATAATTTGCCGTCTTTGTTGTAGTGATATAAATGGTTGTTTCCATCGCGTTCACTCATCCATACAAAGTCATTATTCTCTAAAAAGGAAAGGGTATGTACATCGACATAAGCCTTGTCTTTTTCGTTTAAGATTAGTTTTTTACTTAAGGTGGACCCATCGACAAAAAATACTTTTAAGTCATTTTGATGTCTGTTGATTACTTGTACACTCAGGTGTTTAGCATCATTGGTCCATTTAATTCTAGGAATGTAAAAATCAGAGAATTCTGATAAATCTACGCGGTTGTTTGTTGCTTTGTTTACATCGTAAATATGAAGGGATACTTCCGCATTTTTTTCTCCAGCTTTTGGGTATTTAAACTGGTCCTGTGTTGGGTATAGTCCTGAACCATATACATCCATAGAATATTCAGGTACGGCTGTCTCATCAAATTTTACGTAAGCGAGTTGATTACTCGATTTGTTCCAGTCAAACATGCGAACCACGCTAAATTCTTCCTCATATACCCAATCCGATATACCGTTGATGATATGATTTTTCTCACCATCTTGGGTTAATTGTATGGTTTGTTGCGTTGCAATGGTATACACATATAAATTGTTCTGATAAGCATAGGCAATCTTAGTTCCATCAGGAGAAAACAGAGGTTCCATGATGGGATGTGTAGCTATTTTAGTCGTTTGATTGGTTTTGGGATTAAATAAGTAATAATCCGCTAAAAAAGAACGACGGTAAATAGGCGTCGTATTTGTTCCAATTAGAATTTGTTCCTCTTTTGCATCAAAAACATAACTTTCAATGGATTTAATCTCAGGAAAGTGTTCGTTGCTAAATACCGTTTTTGCTTGTTCTAAAGTAGCAAAGTTATAGATATTGATGACTTGATGCTGCTTGCCAACGCGCTCAATACGCGCGTATTGATTCGTCGTATTTAGTGTATTAACCGCTTGCATGGCTTCCGTTTTAAAGGTGCCGTTCCAAATTTCTGATAGCTCAATCTTCTTTTGTGCAAGGCCAATTTGTGTGGCAATCACACAAATTAGAGAGGTAATTTTGATGTATTTCATTATCTAATTAGTCGAAAAAACTTCCAATTTTACTGAAAAAATATGATTTATGCCAATTTTAATTGAGATTAAACAATAAAAACTTAAAATTATTGACGCGATATTGGTAGCGAAAATCATAATAACTTAAACAAATCGTATCTAATTTTCGCTATTTGCATTTTTTAATCCCTCTTGTTTGGATTATCCTTGCATCATGAATAATTTGATAAAGGATGAGGTTCAAAACTTTGGAACTAAACAATGAAGGATTTGTTTTCCTCCGCTATGCTTCATGTTAAGGAGTAGTTTAATTTCGGGATTAGGAGTAAGGAATAAGTAAACACAAAGGTATTGGTAGACCATGGCAATTGAGTTATGTCTGATGGAATTTATCGTTTTTTTCTTTTCTACGAACACCTTTCCAATAACCCAATTGAATCACTTATCTTTGTAGTTAAAATATTTTATCATGATAGGGAGTATAAATGGGTTTTCTAAACTAAACAAGGAAGAGAAAATCAATTGGATAGCAAAAACATATTTAAACAACCAAGAAGCGGTCGTAGATTTAATCAAGCAGTATTGGAATTCAGATGAAGAGTTACAAAAACTACACGATGAATTTATCGAAAATACGATTACGAATTTCTACTTGCCTTTTGGAGTTGCTCCCAATTTCTTAATCAATGATAAGTGGTACACCATTCCCATGGTGATTGAAGAAAGCTCTGTAGTGGCCGCAGCTTCTAAAGCAGCAAAGTTTTGGGCGGATCGAGGAGGATTCAAGGCAACGATTTTAAATACAGAAAAAATTGGACAAGTGCACTTTATTTACAAAGGAGATAAAGAAAAACTAAATCAATTTATTCACGATATACAAGGAGTATTCTTAGAGGATACATTTTCGATTACACAAAACATGCAAAAACGCGGAGGAGGAATCCTCAAGGTGACTTTGCGCGATAAAACAGCAGATATTCCCAACTATTATCAACTGCACGTTACTTTTGAAACGAAAGATAGCATGGGGGCGAACTTCATCAATTCGTGTTTGGAGCAAATGGCAACAACATTAAAACGTGAAGCTTTGGTTTATCCTGCATTTAATACAGAGGAGAAAAACATTGATGTAGTGATGAGTATTTTGTCAAACTACGTTCCAAATTGTGTGGTTAGAGCTGAAGTTTCTTGTCCTGTTGCTGAATTAAAATCAAGTGATATTCAAGATCCCGTACTTTTTGCTGAGAAATTTGTACAAGCGGTCCGCATAGCTGAAATTGAACCTTTTAGAGCGGTAACGCATAACAAAGGAGTGATGAATGGAGTAGATGCTGTTGTATTAGCTACTGGAAATGATTTTAGAGCCATCGAAGCTGGAGTTCACGCCTATGCTGCAAGAGATGGACAATACTGCAGTTTGTCTCATGCGTCAATCGAAAATGGAATTTTTAAATTTTGGATTGATTTACCTTTAGCAGTTGGAACTGTAGGAGGATTAACGTCTTTACATCCAATGGTAAAAATAGCATTACAAATGTTGCAAAAACCATCAGCAACACAATTGATGCAGGTTATAGCAGTAGCAGGTTTAGCTCAAAATTTTGCTGCAGTGAAATCATTGACTACAACAGGAATTCAACAAGGACATATGAAAATGCACTTGATGAATATTTTAAATCAATTTAAAGCGACAGACGAAGAACGCATAAAAGTAGTTGCTCATTTTGAAAAAAATGTAGTTTCTCATAGTGCCGTGGTAGAATTGTTAGAAACGCTTAGAAAATAGTTTAGATGGATTTTTACAGCCCTGGTAAGTTGTTGATTGCTGGTGAGTATGTTGTTTTGGACGGAGCAAAAGCCTTTGCTTTGCCTACTGCTCAGGGACAATCAATGCACGTTGAGTCAATAGAAGAAGCTGTATTGTATTGGACGAGCTATGATGTAGATGGAAAAATTTGGATGCAAGAACAAGTTGCAATGGATCAACTGCTCAATCACGAAGAAATAAAAGGTAGCGCACACCTTCAAACCTTGGTCGAAGTATTGAGGGCTGCTCACAATCAGAATCCAGCGCTTTTACAAGGTGGGGGAGGATTTAAGGTAAGGTGTAAATTAACTTTTCCTCGTTTGTGGGGATTGGGAACTTCTTCTACTTGGATTAATAATGTAGCGCAGTGGTTTGGAATTAACCCCTATCAATTATTACAAGAATCATTTGGTGGAAGTGGGTATGATATTGCTTGTGCACAACATAAAAGCGCTTTGTTTTATCAACTAACTGATCCGATTCATCCTCGTGTTGAATTGGTCGAGTTTCAACCTGTTTTCAGCAAGAAGATATACTTTGTTTATTTAAACGAAAAACAAAGTAGCAAAGAGGCGATTCAGTCTTATCGCACTAAAAAAGGACTCTTATCGACAGAGATTAAGCGAATCTCCGAAATTAGTCAGGCGTTAGTAACAGCTCCATCAGCGTCCGTTTTTGGGCAACTGATTCGCGAACACGAAACAATTGTTGGTCGTATCCTAGATATTCAACCCATTCAAACGCGTTTGTTTCCCGATTTTAACGGGGCAATAAAAAGCCTAGGGGCTTGGGGCGGAGACTTTATTCTCGTACTGTCAGATGAGGATCCAACCGCCTATTTTGCGGGAAAAGGTTATGCTACAGTTTTGCCTTATGAACAAATGATTGCACAGTAAAAATAGATAAAAAAAACGCCTTGTTTATCTTGGCGTTTTTTGCGTTTTATAGGTTCTGTATTGGCGTTTCTTAAAAGATAAAGTGGGAAGAATAACCTAGTTTTAAGGTTTTACTACGGATCCTGAACGAGATACTTTGTTTGACAAACAGATTAGTTGGTTTTTGATGTTTTCCCTAGGTATTATTGAAAAATAAGGGTTTACACAGGTTAAGCGAGGTGATTTTAGTGGAATTTAGTATATTTATACTGTTTTAATTCGTTGATAACTGATTTAGTTTCCGAATGTGTTCAATTGTATGATAATAGCTTTAGGTATGAGCAATATAGGAAGAAGCTATTGAGAAAAAGGCATCTTATGGGGTGCCTTTTTTGTGTCAATCTCTTTTCTTTTGATTATCTTTAGATGAAAAGATAAAATGAACAAAATCAAAGAAATTATGTCGGCGGTCAACCATAGACCTTGGGCTTTGCCCGCTGGATCTTGGAGCTATTATCAAGAATGGAATCGCTTGCTATTTCTGCATTTTGAAGTGCCTTTTGAGGTCTTACGTGCTTTAGTTCCCGCTTCACTTGAATTAGATGCCTTTGAAGGTAAATACTACATCTCCGTAGTGCCTTTTACCATGGAAAAAATCCGTCCTCGTTATTTACCCGCAGTGGGATTTATCTCTAATTTTGATGAAATTAATGTGAGAACCTATGTGAGTAAAGAAGGAAAAGCAGGGGTTTACTTTTTGAATATTGAAGGTGGAAAATCGCTTTCTGTTTTTGTTTCCAAGCAACTATCGGGATTGCCTTATGAAAAAGCAATCATGAAACGAAAAGAGGAGAGGTATGCTTCTTCAAATCCAAAGAAGAAATTTCAATTCGAAGCAAATTATACTATAGGAGAAAAAGCACATCAGAAGACTCCCTTACAAATATGGTTAACAGAACGCTATTGTTTATATGTGTACGTCAATAATAATTTGTATCGCTATCAAATTCACCATAAAGAATGGGAATTAAAAACAATCACTTTTGAACAACTTAAAGTCGATTATCAATTGGCAGGTATTCATTTGACGGAAGCAAAAGTAATCTCCCCAAATTATTCGGATGGCATTCAAGTGGTCGCTTGGAGTAAAGAAAAAGTGATGAACGAGGAGTGAGTTTGTTGTTTGTTGTTTGAATTTAAACGCCTAACAATCCACGACTCACGACTCACGACTCACGACTCACGACTCACGACTCACGACAAACGACTCACGACAAACGACTCACGACAAACGACTCACACCTTACATCTCACCATCACACCACCTCTCCCACTCAAAAAAACATTACCTATGGCAAAATACATCATTCAAATACCCAAACCGTGTTCCGAAGATTGGAACCAAATGACTCCTTTAGAAAAAGGGCGTTTTTGTGTGAGTTGTGAAAAGGAAATCTATGATTTTTCTACTTATACCAAACAAGAATTTATTAATCGAATCAAGAAAGGTGATAAGTTATGTGGAAGAATACCAGTGAAGTTCTTAAATACTGAATTGAACGATGATTTATATGAAACAAAAGGTTTTCGGTTCAATGGATTGGTAGCGACTTTTGTAAACTTATTAATACTAACTGCTGCTACAACTGTACAAGCACAAGAAAAAAGAACAACTGAACAGTTGTCTTTTAGGATGGACCAAAGCAAAAATGAGAATGAATCTATACTAAGTCAGGAAAGAGTTTTGAAAGGTGTTGTTGTGGATGAAGAAAAGAATGCTTTACCTGGAGCTGTTGTTGCTATTTTTGATACCGAATACAAAGTAGAAACGGATGTATTTGGCAAATTTGAATTCGTTATACCAGAAGATAGTGGGAAGCAATTAGATCTCAGCGTATCGTTTATTGGATTAGATACTCAAATTATAACGGTTACGGATTTTGAAACTGTTCTCGAGATAGTGATGGTAGAGGAAGTGATAGTTATTTTGATGGGAGAACCTACTATATCGAGAAAGAAGAAATAGTAATTAGTCTTTTACTTTTAATTGATTGATTTTATTTTGTCTTGTCCAATCGTGGGTTTGCGTAATTTGATTAATCGTTATATAGAGCAGTAAAGCTGTTTTCTTATACGCTATACTGGTATGGATAACTGTTGTTTGTTCTGCCAAATTAACGAGTAAATCAGCTAGCTCTTCTTGATTGCTGACATCAAAAGAAGGATGTAAAGTAAAGAAGTTGTTTACTTGTTGTGGTGTGCTTAAGGTTAGTAGCACATCTAGGTCAACAGAAGTTTGCTTTTTAAAATTTGAGGGGAAATCTTGAACAACTTGCTCGTTCTTGTCATGAGGAGGTACTTGATTAAAAAAGGCCCTTAAAATAAGAGCCGTTTGTTGTATGAGTCGTAAAATTGTGTCTTGTGTTTCCATTAGCGAACAGGTCTCAGCGTATTGCTGAATGTTACTTTAAAAGGATTGTCCTTGCTGCTGTTCTTCATCACATAGATAAACTTAAACATTTTAGCGTGATCACTTTCAATCGTTACTTCACTATTGGTATAGGTATCAACAATGGTGAAGTCATCTGTATTGTCTACGCGAACCGATTTTGCAATACCATTGGATAAATCACTCATTGTCATTCCTCTGAAGAAGGTTTTACTGCTATTTTTGACTACAATATTCTCTCCTTTGAATCCTTGAGTCAAAATAACAACACTGTATTTATCTCCAGTGGCTTGCATTCCTTGCAAATAGGATTCTTTCGTTTTGTCTGATACAGAGCGAAAGTCGTCTCGTACCTGAGCATAAGCAGGTAAATCAACAACGTCTTTGGCTTCAGGTAATCGATTTTCTTCTTTGATTTCTTCTAAGCGTTCTTCAATAGACAAATCTTTAGATGTGCTGTTGCTACTGTTTTCGCTGTTACTTGAACTACTTCCTGAAGGAACTGATTTACACATAGCAAATAAAACAATCAGGAATAAAAAAGGCAATTTTTTCATAATCTTAATTTTACAATGATAGGGATGCGATTGTAAGTAAGTATCTTTGTGGGTGTAAAGATAATTCTTTCATAGAAAATAAAAAAAGGAACTTTACTTAATGGTTAAATACAGAAGGTATGTATTATGATGTTATACTTGTAGGAGGAGGAGCGGCGGGCTTTTTTACCGCTATTAATATTGCAGAACGCAAACCCAATTTGCGCATTGCAATTGTCGAACGTGGAAAAGAAGTGCTCTCTAAGGTGAAAATATCTGGTGGTGGGCGTTGTAATGTAACTCATGCGTGTTTTATTCCCAAAGATTTAGTGCAATTTTATCCTAGAGGTTCTAAAGAATTATTAGGACCTTTTCATCAATTTTGTAGTGGTGATACGATTGCATGGTTTGAAAAATATGGGGTTGAACTGAAAATTGAAGAAGATGGACGTATGTTTCCCACTACAGATTCTTCTCAAACGATTATCGATTGTTTAACTAAAGCAACTGCTCAATATAAAATAGAGGTATTGCAAGGCATCAGTGTTCAAGGAGTATATCAGAGTGAAAAAGGATGGAAATTAGACACGACCAAAGAGAGTATGACTTGTGCACAATTGGTCTTTACTACAGGGAGTAATCCGAAAATATGGCAAATGATGGGAGAATTAGGACATCGCTTGGTTGAGCCTGTTCCTTCTTTGTTTACCTTTAATATAAAAGACAAGCGCATTCAAGATTTGATGGGAGTATCCACAGAGGCCTCTATTCAAGTAAAAGGAACCAAGCTAGAAGCTACAGGTCCATTGTTGATTACCCATTGGGGAATGAGTGGACCAGGTATTTTGCGTTTATCTGCATGGGGAGCTCGTATCTTAGCAGAGAAAAAATATCAATTTCATATTGTGGTTAATTGGTTGCCGTCCCTAGATCGAGAAGATGTATTGGAACAGCTAAAGAGCTTTAAACAAGAACACGCTAAAAAAATGGTGATTAAAAGGGGATTGTTTGATTTTCCAACGCGTCTATGGGAACGATTAGTACAAGCTGCTCAAATCGAACCAACCAAAACTTGGGCAGACGTCAATAACAAACAAATGCAAGCCCTAGTACTTCAATTGCAAGAAGGAGAATTTCAAGTGAATGGAAAAAGTACATTCAAAGAGGAATTCGTAACGGCTGGAGGAATCGACTTGCGCGATGTGAATTTTAAAACAATGGAAAGTAAAATAAGTGCAGATTTGTACTTCGCTGGTGAAATCCTCAATATTGATGCGATTACGGGAGGATTCAATTTTCAAAATGCATGGACGACTGGTTTCTTAGCTGCTCAAGCCATTGCCTCAAAATTTTAAAAGAAGATGAAATTCAATTATTATAATACAAGTAGTAGTCTATTACTTTTAGTACTGTGTTTGGGACCTTTTTTGTCCACAGGCATTTTTTTTCTCTTAGTAGCTTCAGGTATAGTGAAGTTTGTTGCGGTGTTGCTGTTCTTGCTGTTCTTTGTCTTTTTATACAAAGTACTCTTTATGAAAGTGACCATTGACGAAAAAGGAGTGAGTTATAAAAGCTTATTGAGAGAAAAGTTTCTGCCTTGGTCTGAGGTTAAGGATGTTTTAATCGTCGTAAGAGAACGACGTTCTATTCCCGATTACTATAAATTAGAAGAATGGATACAATCAGGACGTTCTGGAAAAAGTTATTTTTTATTATTTCGCTCAACAAGTGAATTCCCTGCAAATCCGATGTTTATGTTTAGTGCGCCAATCGACGAAGACTATATCAGTGTGCAATCGAGAAAGGAAATTATCGAGAAAATTAATCAATATTATTATCGCTCTTAATCTTTTCTTAAAGAAAATGAAATTGGTGATAACATTGTTGATAAGTTTATTTTAATTTGGTAGTGAATGCAAGTATTTTGCGTTCCTTTGGCAAACACACAACTAATAAATTAGACTGTTTTCAGGATGATTTAAAGATGTATGTAATTTTGTAAGTGCTAATAGAAATATGGAAGGTCTTCCCTTCCATATTTTTTTTATCCCTTTGTCAAAGGGTGATAGATTGCTCTAAGTGATCGTTGATAATCTTTTATGAATCGGGTAATCACAGTTAAGGTGGATAAACCAATCAGTGTTTTCAACGTCCAATTCTCAAATGGAATGAGAATAAAGATTAGAATAAGTGCACTAATTGCTGCATACATGCGAATGTTGTAATTCCTCGCGTTGATGGTCTGTTTGTACAGCCACATAAAAACAAATAAGACGATAATTGTACTGCCCAGTATAAATAAGAATTCCCTCCAATTGGAATTGGTGAAAATAGAATAACCAATAGCTAGCGTACCCGAAAGCAATGCTAAAATTGAATTGGTGCAATCCAATAAGGTAATTGAATTGTTGATGCGCAGTTGAATGATTAAATCTTCTGTTAGTTGTACTGTTGATTGCTTGTCTGTTTTGATTTGCTCTAGAGAAAGGTACTGTTGTGTTTGTCCATCTGTAAAAATTAAATCCGTGGTTTCGTCATCCAACACTAAGTTTGAGGAGGTTGTTCCTGTAATCTCTTTGATGAATTTTGTTTCAGAGTAAATGAAAACAGATTGATTTTCTCTCAATTTGTTTCTTGCGGTCGTTGTAAGGTGCAATTTTACCATGTTTGTATGAGTTTGTGGGTTCGGTGTCAAGCTAATATACTATATGTTTATATAATAAACAACTTACTTCTGTTTTTTTTACATAAAATACATAAAAACTGTAAGGATACTGTAATAAAATTAGTAAAAAGATTGGTTGTAAAGAGTTTTGAAGGATGTAATAGTTAAAAGTTAGTATGTGATAAAAAGATAGTATTTTTGTCAAAATTTTGAAAGGAATGACAAGCGCAACTGATTTTATTTTCGATGTAAATACAGCCAAAGAGCAAACCGTTCAACAAGGGACGTTTACGTGGAGTGCTCCAAGTAATATTGCTCTAGTGAAGTATTGGGGAAAAAAGGAAAACCAAATTCCCGCAAATCCATCGTTGAGTTTTACATTGAGTAACTGTAAGACGATTACCACTTTAGCATATAAAAAGAAAGAAGGAAAGGGAATCACCTTTGATTTGTTTTTTGAAGGTCAGCCGAAAGAGGATTTTAAACCAAAGATTCAAAAATTTTTTGAGCGCATTTTAATGTATTGTCCTTACATTGAGGAATACCATTTTACCATAGATACAACCAATACATTTCCTCATAGTTCGGGAATTGCTTCCTCTGCTTCTGGGATGGCTGCTTTATCGATGAATATTATGTCATTGGAGCAAACCTTGAACCCTTCAATAAACCAAGCGTATTTCTTGAAAAAAGCCTCTTTCTTAGCTCGTTTAGGGTCGGGAAGTGCATGTAGAAGTATTGCTGGAGAAGTGGTTGTTTGGGGGGAACAAAATGAGGTGGTAGGTAGTTCCGATTTATTTGGTATTGAAGCTCCTTTTGAGTTACATGACAATTTTAAAAATTACCAAGATGTCATCTTATTGGTCGATAAAGGAGAAAAACAAGTGTCTAGTACTGTTGGACATGATTTGATGCACCATCATCCTTTTGCACAAGAACGCTTCAAACAGGCACATCAAAATTTAAGTCAATTAAAGTCAATTCTTCAAACAGGGGATGTAAAGCAATTTGTTGCTTTGGTTGAGAGCGAGGCCTTGACGTTACACGCGATGATGATGACCTCAATGCCTTATTTTATTCTGATGAAACCCAATACACTTCAGATTATTGAGCGAATTTGGGCTTTTCGAACGCAAACAGAAATTCCTGTTTGCTTTACTTTAGATGCAGGAGCAAACGTACACGTGCTTTTTCCTGAAAACAATAAAGAGACCGTATTGGCGTTTATTTATGAAGAATTGAGTAAATTTTGTCAGAATGGACATTATATAGTGGATAATTTAGGAGAAGGAGCATTACGAATTAAATAAAAATTGCTAAATTTACAGTAATAAAAAAATGTCTAATAAAAAATTCAAGCTATGAAAAATGTTATAAAGTTATTCGGACTCGTGATATGTAGCTTGTTAACATATCAAGTTAGTGCACAAACTCCTGTTTTTGATCAGAATCCCAACTATCGTGTAAGTATGGAAAAATACATGATGCAAAAAGATTCTCTTTTGGTCAATTTAGGTGAAACCGTTCAGGATACGTATAAAGCGTATGATTGGTATGAAGCCAAACAAGAAAGAAAGGCATTGAAACGTCAATACCGTCACGAAGAGCGCATGGCTCGAGCAAAATATGGACGTAGTTATTATTCAGACTATGGATATAATTACAATTACGGATACAACGGTTATTATAGAAATTATAGCAACTGGAATTGGATGCCGCGTATTGGTTTTAAAACAGGAAATTGGTGGTTCTCTATTTAATGGAAAAAAAATTAATGAATAATAAAAAACGTATGCAAATTAAGAAGATAGCATTAGCTGCAATTTTAGCAGCATCAGGTTTATTTATCACATCATGTGGTCGCCAAGTTACACGTGTTAGCACAGAAGAAACAATCGACTTAAGTGGTAGATGGAATAATTCAGATTCAAGAGAAGTTGCACAACAAATGACAAGACAAGTACTAGATGGTGCTTGGATTGGCAATTTCCAAGATGACAACAACAATAAAAAACCAGTAGTTATCGTCGGAATGGTTTACAATAAAAGCCATGAGCATATTGATGCAGAAACTTTTGTAAAAGACGTAGAACAATCATTCATCCAATCTGGACGTGTGCGTTTAGTACAAGGCGGTAAAAAACGAGATGAATTAAGAGGAGAAAGAGCAGACCAACAAACGAATGCATCTGCTTCTTCAATGAAACAGTTTGGATTAGAACAGGGCGCTGATTTTATGTTGCAAGGTTCAATCAATTCAATCGTGGATTCACACAAAAAGAAAAAAGTTGTTTACTATCAAGTTAATTTAGAATTAACGAATCTTCAAACCAATGAAGTTGTTTGGATCGGGGATAAAAAAATAGCGAAATACGTAAAAAACTAAACTTATAATTGATGGTTTTCAATCGAACCATATCTATAATATCAAAAACATTAGTGCTCTTGGCGCTAATGTTTTTCGTATTTGGATGCGCCTCTTATCACGATAGAATTACGGACTACTACCAGCGTATGCTTCAACAAGATTACGCAGGAGCCGATAATGCTCTAGATAAAAATCAACTACTGCAAAAAACAAGAAATTTACTCTTATTCTATATGGAAAAAGGGAGAGTAGAACATCTGAAAGGCAATTATGCCTTGAGTAATCAATACTTGAATAAAGCTGATCTTTTAATTGAAGATCAAGTGACGAAAGTAGGGGATGTTATGGTAGGCCTTTTCTTGAATTCGATGTCTCAAAGCTATAAAGGAGAAGAATTCGAAATCTTTATGATTCACTACTACAAAGCATTAAATTACTTATACCTCGGACAGTCACAAGAGGCGTTAGTAGAAGCCCGTCGTATTTCGCTTCAAAATTATGAACAAGGTGATAAGTACAACAACAAAACAACACGCTATTCCAAAGATGCCTTCTCTTTAAATTTACAAGGACTTATTTACGAATCTACAGGAAATTACAATGATGCTTTTATTGCTTATAGAAATGCGGTAGAAGTATATCAAAGTGCCAAAGGAGGTTTGTATTATGGTGTGAGCATTCCGGAGAATCTGAAATATGACGTCATGAATATGGCGAATAAACTCGGTTTTACAAGTGATTTGAAGAAGTTTGAAAAAGATTTTTCAATGTCTTTCAAACCCTTTCAAACTTCAGAGGGAGGGGAAGTAGTGGTGTTTTGGGAAAATGGAACAGCTCCTATTAAAGAAGAAGAAAACATTGTTTTTTCTCTAATTAAAGGAGATAGTGGTGCTTTGGTTTTTACCAATGCTTTGGGAGTAATGATTCCGTTGGATTTTGGAATTGCAGGTCATACGGATTTAAGTGATGTTCACAGTGTCAATATTGCCTTTCCTAAATACATTAGTATTCCTGTACCCTATGCAAAAGCACAAGTACAGGTAAACGGTTCGGCTACCTATGCTTTGGAAAAAGTACAAGATATTGATGTTGTAGCTGTTTCTACTTTGCAGGAAAGGGCAGCAAAGGAGCTAGGAAAAATTCTAACGCGATTAGCAGTGAAGAAATCGGCAGAATATGCCGTGAAATCTGTTGCTAGATCCAATGATAATAATGCCGTTTTAGAAGGAGTAGGATTGGGATTGCAATTGTATAATTTGTTTTCTGAAAAAGCAGATACGCGTAATTGGCAAACACTACCTGCTGAAATTAAATATGCGCGTATTCCTTTGAATAAAGGTAAAAATCAACTGAGTTTCGAGTTGCAAAGACCCACAGGGGAAATCGTAAAACAACAAGCAGAAATTGAGGGAGCTGGCAAAATGCAATTCTACAATTTTGCTACGATGAAGTAGAAATTATGACAAAGAATAAAGTGTGTACACACTGTAAAATGCCTATTGATTGTCAACCAGAAGCGATTGAACAATGTTTCTGTTCACAAGTCCACCTCAGTTTGAATACACGAAATTTCTTGCGCAGTTCGTTTCACAAGTGTTTGTGTACAAATTGTCTAGAGAAGATGGAGCAATTGGTTCAGGAAGCTCAAATCAATGAATTTCCGAGAACGAGAAGTGAAATGCTAGAGGGAAAACACTATTATATAGAAAATGGCTATTTTGTTTTTACCGAACTGTATCATTTGCTCAAAGGACAATGTTGTCAAAATGGATGTAGACATTGCGTTTACGGTTTTAAGAATCGTTACTTATAGAAAAAAATACAACAAAATCACCTAAGCGTGAATATTATACGTACCTTTGCAGGGTAAATTACTTTTATAAGCTATGAAAGGACCTTTATTTTATTCGAAAATTCTATTATTCGGAGAATATGGAATTATAAAAGACTCTAAAGGGTTGTCGATTCCTTATAATTTTTATAAGGGAGCCTTGAAAATGGAAGATAACTTAGAGGGATTCGCTAAAAAATCAAACGAGAGTTTGCGCAATTTTGCTGCGTATCTACAAGATATGCAGGAAGCAGAGCCGGCTTTGGTTCAGTTTGATTTGGATCGCTTACAAGCAGAGATCGAAAATGGATTGTATTTTGATTCTAGTATCCCACAAGGATACGGTGTAGGGAGTAGTGGCGCTTTAGTAGCAGCTATCTATGATCAGTATGCATTGGAAAAAATTACAGTTTTAGAGAATTTAAGCAAAGATAAATTACTGAAGTTAAAAGGGATTTTTGGTAAAATGGAAGCATTCTTCCACGGAACAAGCTCAGGGTTGGATCCGTTGAATAGCTACTTAAGTTTACCAATCTTAATTAACTCTAAAGACAATATCGAACCTACAGGAATTCCTTCTCAAAGTTTAGACGGAAAAGGAGCTGTGTTCTTAATCGATTCAGGTATTGTAGGTGAAACAGCACCCATGATTACTATTTTCATGGAAAAATTAAAAGAACAAGGATTTAGAAAAGTGCTGAAAGAAGAATTTATCAAGCATACGGATGCTTGTGTAGAAAACTTCTTAAAAGGAGATTTAAAAGCCTTATTCAACAATACGAAAGAACTTTCTTCTGTCGTGTTCAATCACTTCAAACCCATGATTCCTGAACAATTTCACAATGTGTGGCAGAAAGGAATCGAAACCAATGATTACTACTTGAAATTATGTGGTTCTGGTGGAGGTGGATACATCCTAGGATTTACTCCGGATATTGATAAAGCAAAAGAAACGCTTAAAGATTACAAATTAGAAGTCGTATATCAATTTTAAGCGATACACATAAAGAATGTTATAACCTTTTAATTACAAGAAAAATAAAATATGTTATCTAGGAAAAATAAAATCCTCTTAGCTAAAATATTCAGTTTGTTTTCTGTGGTGAGGGGTTATAACATTTTTGTTATTATTCTAGCCCAATACTTAGCGTCTATCTTTATTTTCGCACCAGAAAAAAGAGCCTTAGATGTTATTCTAGATTGGCGATTATTCCTCATTATATTCGCTTCGGGATTAGCAATTGCATCGGGTTATATTATCAATAATTTTTACGATGCAGAAAAGGATTTAATCAATCGCCCCAATAAGTCAATGTTGGATCGGTTGGTGAGTCAAACAACGAAGTTGAGAGTCTATTTCTTCCTCAATTTTCTATCGGTTTGCATTGTAATCCCTGTTTCAATACATGGGGCTATTTTCTTTGCTGTTTATATTTTTCTCTTGTGGTTTTATTCCCATAAGCTCAAAAAATATCCTATTATCGGTAATTTATTAGCTTCTTTGTTGGCCATGCTGCCTTTCTTTGCCATTCTCATGTATTTTCAATCTTTCCATATTTCTATTTTTGTTCATGCTTTTTTCTTGTACTTGATTATTCTAATTCGAGAAATTATGAAAGATTTAGAAAATATGCGTGGAGATTTTGCGAATAATTATCAAACGATTCCCGTGCGTTTTGGCGAACAAAGAGCCAAAGAAGTCATCACGGCTGTATTTGTATTGGCTTTGATTCCCATCTATTTTATGACGGTTCGATTTGATGTAGGCTATATGATCTACTACTTTTATTTTAGTATTATCATCTTGCTGTTTTTCTTATTAAGGCTGTGGAAATCGAATACGACACAAGAATATCATCAATTGCATTTCTCACTCAAGCTTTTAATTCTATTAGGAGTCTTGTCTATCGTGTTAATCAAACCCAATGTTTTGGCAAGTGGGAAGTACCTTTTAGAAGAGACTTTATAATTAAAAGCTATATTTTTTCGGATATTGAAATAAAAGAAGGAGTTTGTCTATCTTTGCAAAAATATTTAATATGAATAACGGTAAATCAGGTTCTAGAAAAAACCAATCTAATCGCAGTGGTAAACCAAAAACTGGAGGACCAAAAGCTGGTAAATCCAAAGCTAGTGGATCAAAAGTAGGTGGTTCAAAACCTTTCCAGAAGCGAGCTAGTCAAGGACAAGGAGCACAAAAAACTAATCCTTCTGCTAGAACATTCGATAAAAAACCAAAAGTAGCAGCTACTCCAAAAGAAGATAATGGAGTAATGCGATTAAACAAGTATATTAGTAATTCTGGAGTATGTTCTAGAAGAGACGCAGATTTATATATTACTTCGGGTAACGTAAAGGTTAACGGAGAAGTAGTGACGGAATTAGGATACAAAGTAAATATAACAGATGTCGTAAACTTTGACGGTATGGTATTAGTACCAGAGAAAAAAGTGTACATTTTGTTAAACAAGCCCAAAGGATTCTCTACAATTAATGAAGATGTTATTAGTCAAGAGAATGTATTGAGTTTGATAAAAAATGCAACTAAATCAGCAGTAGCTCCTGTAGGGCGCATGGATAAGAGTACATTGGGACTGATGATTTTTACCAATGATACGAATTTAATTCAAAAACTAAGTTCACCTGAACAACGCTCTTCTAAAATGTATCAAGTATCGTTGGATCGAAACTTAAAATACGAAGATTTAGAACGTGTACAAAAGGGAATCTACATTGACGAAAAACGCGTATTTGTGGAAGATGTCGCTTATGTTGAAAATCAACCAAAGACTGAAATTGGAATTAAATTAAAAGCGTCGAATGTAAAGTTGGTTCGTGCTTTATTTGAATCACTTGATTATAATGTTTTAAAAGTGGATCGCGTCATGTATGGTAATATCACCAAGTGGAATCTACCAAGAGGAAGCTGGAGATTTTTAACGGACGATGAAGTTCGCAGCTTACAACAGGGGTAATTAGTTATCGGTTATCGGTTATCTGTTATCTGTTATCGGTTAATTCTGATCTATTTTCTATAATCGATAATCTGACGAAAAAACAACTTGCGAAAAAGCAAATCGAAACGAAGTGCAAATCGAAACGAAGTGAAGATTCATCGAACACCAAAACAAAATATAAAATAGGTGAGATAAAAAAACAAACCTAAAGGTTATCAGAATAATATACAACAAAAGGGTAAGTTTATTAAACTTACCCTTTTTTCGTTTATTGTAGGCTACTTAGGTTTTGCTGTTTATAGCGTATTATTTAGGCTAAAACAAATTGTGTTTCAATATCAAAGTTTACTTCTTCGCTGACAAGTAAACCACCTGTTTCTAATGTCGTATTCCAGTTGAGGTTCCAATCTTTTCTATTCACTTTACCATTTAGGGCTAAAGCAATTTTAGCATTTCCCCATGGATCTTGAATGATACCGCTGTATTCAGCATTTAATTTTACGGTTTTACTTACTCCATGCATGGTTAAGGTACCTTCAATTGTGTAATGTGCTTCTCCTTTTTTCTCAATTTTAGTAGAGATAAAGCTTACTGTAGGATATTGTGCAGCATCGAAGAAATCCGCACTTTTTAAGTGGTTGTCTCGATCTGTATTGTTGGTGTCAATTGAAGCTGTTTTTGCTTCAAATTGCAACGTACTTTCTTCTAGATTATCATGTACCAAGTTGATTGTTGCTTGATAATCTGTGAAATTACCTCTCACATTGGTAAACATCATATGTTTAATTTTAAAACCAATTGAAGAGTGTGTAGTGTCAATGTTCCAAATTTTTGTTTCCATTTTCTTGTATTTTTTTACTGTTTGTAATTATTGTAAGTAACTTGGCAATTCCATTGGAATCTCCATTAATAATAGCTGTGCATTTGTTGTAGCTTCTACTGTAAGTGTATTTATATCCCAAATACCGATGGCATCTCTGCGATCTAAAGTTTGGTTGTTTACGGTGATACTCCCTTCTAATACAAAGAGGTAAAGACCATTAGTTTTATCTTTTAACTCGTAGTTTAATGTTGTGCCTTGATCTGCGTTTGCTAAGTGAAACCAAGCGTTCTGGTGAATCCATGCTCCTGCATCATCCGGGTTTGGAGATAGAATTTGATCCCAATTGTTTTTTCTATTTGCCACGTCCAAAGGCAATTGTTGATAGCGTGGCGTTACGTGAAGTTTATTGGGAAATATCCAAATCTGTAAAAATTCACTTGCTTCTGTCTCACTGGGGTTGAACTCACTGTGTTGAACACCTGTACCTGCGCTCATCACCTGAATTTCATTGACGTTAATCGTTTCTCCATGCCCCATGCTGTCTTGATGAGCCAAACTCCCTTTTAATGGAATGGAAATAATCTCCATATTCTCATGTGGATGAGTTCCAAATCCCATGCCTGGAGCAACATAATCATCATTAAGCACGCGTAATACACCAAAGTGAACACGGTCATTGTTTCTATAGTTAGCAAAACTAAAGGTGTGATGTGATTTCAACCATCCGTGGTCTGCATAACCTCTTGTATCTGATTTGTATAAAATAAAATTTTCCATAGCTGTATTGATTTTGTTATACAAAGATACAGCTAGTCAGTGGGTTACATGCTTAATGTAGGTTAAGAAATAGGGGGGATTGTTGAATGTTGTTTGTTGTTCGTTGTTTGTTGTTCGTTGTTTGTTGTTCGTTGTTTGTTGTTCGTTGTTTGTTGTTCGTTGTTTGTGACAATCGACAATAAACTTTTATTTCGCAGTTAGGATTCTCTTTTTCAGTTTGCTGAAAAATTCAGGTGTAATTCCCAAGTAAGAAGCGATTTGCTTTTGAGGTAAGCAGTGTTTGATTTCTGGGAAACGCTCGCAAAAACGCTCATAACGCTCTTCTGCAGTTAAGGAGAGGTTATCCATTAAGCGCTGTTGGTTTGCGATTAGCGATCGTTCGATGAGGATGCGGAAATAGCGCTCCATTTTGGGAACTTGATCGAATAGTTTTAACTGTTGTTCGCGAGTCATCGTTAAGACCATGGCATCTTCTACCACTTCAATATAGGAGTTTCCTGGTTTTTGAGAGAGAAAGCTATACATATCTGCAATCCACCAACCATTGGTTGCAAAACTAACGGTGTGTTCAACAATTTGGTCATCGACAAAGTAGTTGCGGAGAATACCTGATACGACAAAGGTTGAGTTATAACAAATTTCACCTTCTAACAAGAGCTTCTCCTTTGCGCTATAGCGATGAGATTCGAAGGAATCTAATACGATTTTCTCTTCCATTTCTGTAAGCGTAACATGCTTCGCGATATTTTCTAATAGTATATCCACAACGATTGATTTATCTTATAAAAATACAATTTTATTTATACAAAAAAAAGCGCTAATACGAACGTATTAGCGCTTTTTATTCGATATAAGGAGCTTATTTCAAAGCTTCTTTCATTCGTTTTAATGCTTCCGTTAATTGATCTTCACTAGTTGCATAAGATAAACGGATGCAGTTTGGATTTCCAAAAGCGTCCCCTGTAACAGTAGCAACATAAGCTTTATCTAATAAATACATTGATAAATCATTTGCGTTATTAATGGTTACACCTTGCAAAGTTTTACCAAAGAAGGAAGATACATCTGGGAATAAGTAGAATGCACCATCGGGTACATTTACTTTTACTCCTGGGATTTCTCTCAATAGGTTTACAACCAAATCTCTTCTGTTTTTGAAGGCGTGTACCATGTCTTTTAATACGCTTGGATCTGCATTAACTGCGGTGATTGTTGCGCGTTGTGCAATGGTATTCGCTCCAGAAGTGACTTGTCCTTGCATTTTGGCACATGCTTTTGCAATGAATTCTGGCGCACCAATATAACCAATACGATATCCTGTCATCGCAAAGGCTTTTGAAATACCGTTTACGGTAATGGTACGCTCAATTAGATTGCCAATTGAACCAATACTGCAATAAGCGCTACCAAAATTGATATGCTCGTAAATTTCATCTGATAGGATATAAATGGAAGGGTATTTTTCTAATACAGCAGCAATCGCTTCTAATTCCATTTTGCTGTATACCGATCCACTTGGGTTACAAGGCGAACTGAACCACACCATTTTTGTTTGAGGCGTAATTGCTTCTTCTAATTGTTGAGCAGTGATTTTAAAATCCGTGTCAATAGTCGTTGAAACTTCTACGGGGATTCCTTCTGCAATTTTTACGATTTCAGCATAACTCACCCAAAAAGGAGCTGGAATGATGACTTCATCTCCAGGGTTAATCATCGCTTGTGCTACATTGAATAGTGCTTGTTTAGCCCCAGTAGATACTACGATTTGGTTCGCTGTATAGTGTAAGTTATTATCTCTTTTAAATTTGTTGCTAATCGCCTGTCTTAACTCTAAATATCCTTCAACAGGTGGATATTTACTATAGTTATCTTTGATTGCTTGAATAGCTGCTTCTTTGATAAAGTCAGGTGTATTAAAATCTGGTTCACCAAGACTCAAGCTGATAATGTCTATTCCTTGTTCTTTTAGCTCGCGTGCTTTTGCGGCCATCGCTAAAGTCTGTGAAGTTGTAAGATTGTTGATTCTATCTGATAGAACTTGAGTTTCCATAGGTATTGATACATTTAAATAGTATCGATCAAAGGTAAGTATAATAAATTATAATATAGTTTACAGGGGGAGTATTTACCGATAAAAAAAGCTATTTTTGTCAAAACTTTTGAAATGGAAGAAATTTTAAAATATTTCCCTAATCTTACCCCAGAACAAATCGCCCAATTTGAACAATTGGAAGTTGTATATAACGAATGGAATGCCAAAATTAACGTTATTTCTAGAAAGGATATACAGGAATTGTATGTGAAACACGTTTTACATTCTTTAGGGATTGCTAAAGTAATGGAATTTGTTCCTGGTAGTAGTGTTATGGATGTTGGAACTGGAGGAGGTTTTCCGGGTATTCCTTTGGCTATTATGTTCCCTGAAACAAAATTCTATCTGATTGACATCATCGCAAAAAAAATACGCGTTGTCAATGAAGTTGTACAAGCTCTAGGTTTAACTAATGTAGTAGCAGAACAAAAGAGAGCCGAAACCGTAGAGGAAAAGTTCGACTTTATTGTGAGTAGAGCTGTAACCAATATGCCTGATTTTGTAAAGTGGATTCGCCACAAAACAAAAAAAGAAAATAATCACGAATTCGAGAATGGTATTTTGTACTTAAAAGGTGGAGATCTAACAGAGGAACTTCAAGACTTTCCAAAAGCCGTTCAGTTCGATTTGAGTAATATCTTTGACGATGAATTCTTTGAAACAAAAAAAGTAGTTTATCTGCCGTTGAAATACAAAGGGTAAATTGGAAAGAGGAAAGAGGAAAGAGGAAAGAGGAAAGAGGAGAGAAGAAAGAGGAAAGAGGTAAAATCCGTAGGGGCAAATGGCAATTTGCCAACTAGCTAGATAAAAAGGGTATCCCATTTGCCATTATCTTTTATAAAAAAAGGCATGGATTGCAACTACAATCCATGCCTTTTTTATTTTTAAAGAAGTCAGATTCTGGTTTAAAGAAGTTTTTTCTTCTAACCTCTTTCTTCTCTCCTCTTTCCAATAAACGGTTTGACAAACAGCAAACAGGTATCGGTAGGACGGTGTAGGACGTGATTGGCTACACTTCCCAAAATGATATCTTTGATTCCTGCAGAACCTTTAACTCCTAAAATCATCAAATCTGCTTTTTTTGTTTTAGCATATTGAATTAAGGCCGCAGCGACATTTTGATTCTTTGCTGGAACAATTTCAATATCGGTGTATTGCGCATAGTCTTTGTTCCATTTTTCTTCTTTCTCTTTGATATCTTCCAAGGAAATTTTGTCTAATTCTTTTTCCGTCATCATCGGTAAATAACTCCAGTAGGATTTTGATATGTGAACAGCAGAATGTTGGATGCGTTGTCCTTTAGAATTATTTTTAAAGCGATCCGCCCAAAGCATAATTGCCGGAGTATAACGCGAAAAGTCGATGGCATCAATAACCGTTTCAATGGGAATATGAAAGGTTTCTGGTACTAATAGGGTAGCAGAAGGCAGGAGGCGAATTAATTTGTTTGCCAGAGCACCATTTCCTGTAAATTGCTGCTTGTTTCCCAATACAAGTAAGTCGTAGTTCTTTTGTTTGGCAATAGTAGCAAAGGCAATTTCAGAATAGTTTTCTACTGTCACGAGTATTTCGTGTGAATAGCTAATTTCAGTTAGGGCAATTTGTCCTTCTACTCTTTTTTTGATTCGTTCTTGAATGAGTGTTAATTGATCTTTTTCAATGAGTTCTTTGGGCAACTCACCTAATTTTAGATTGTGAATAAAGGTAATGTGCTCGACATTCAGTATATGGTCGAGTATCTTGGCGTATTGAATCAAATAATGATCCATCTCAGAAAGATCTAGGCCAACTAATATATTGAGTGCTTTGTTTGTTTCCATGCGATTTTATTTTTGTTGTTCTTCAATCAGATCAGAGATAATATCCTTATAACTCTTTTCTTGTTTTGACTTCAGTTGTTTTGCTTTCTTATTTAGCTCATCTTGCAAGCCTTTTTGCAGGGAGTAACACATCAGTAATAGAATAAGGGCGAAGGGGAGTCCTGTGATGATTACAGCTGTTTGTAAGGCATCTAAACCACCGCCCCAAAGGAGTACAATCGCGATGAATCCTTGAGCAAAAGACCAGAATACGCGTTGCCAAACGGGAGAATTTCCTTCACTTCCTGAGGTAATATTGTCAATGACCAACGAACCAGAATCAGAAGACGTAATAAAAAAGGAGAAGATTAATATAATGGCTACAATAGATAAGAAATTGGTAAACGGAAAATTCTCTAAGAAAACGAAAAGTGCCGTTGATATATCTTCTTTAACCGCGTGAACCAGGGTCATATCGCCAGATAAAATAGTATGTAAGGCACTTCCTCCAAAAACATTCATCCAAAGTAGAGTAATTAATCCAGGAACGATTAGAACCCCAAGAACAAATTCTTTGATGGTTCTTCCTTTGGAAATTCGCGCAATAAAGCTTCCGACAAAAGGAGACCAGGCAATCCACCAAGCCCAATAGAAGATTGTCCAAACATTTTGCCAACCTGATCCTTTATAGGTATCATTCCACGTACTAATATCAATGAAGTTAGCCAAATACGATCCCGTATTTTGAACATAACCTTTGAAAATAAACAATGTAGGTCCTAAAACAAGGATGAGTAGCATAAAACCAGAAGCCATATACATATTGACATTGCTCAATAGTTTTACTCCTTTGTCTAATCCAGAGAAAACAGAAATAGTTGCTACACTAATTACACCAATGATAATTCCCGCTTGCATTAAAGGAGAGATTTCCCATCCGTAGAGGTATTGCAATCCTGCGGTAATTTGGGTTACTCCTAATCCCAGTGATGTAGACAAACCAAAAACAGTAGCTAAGGTGGAGAGAATATCAATAGTATGTCCCCACCAGCCATGTATTTTTTCACCTAAAAAGGGATAGAGTAGAGAACGGAACGTCATGGGTAATCGTCGGTTGAAACCGAAAAAAGCGAGGGCTAATCCGACGATGGCATAAATGGCCCAAGCATGTAGACCCCAGTGTAAGCTGGTAAATTCCATCGCTTGAATAGCGGTATTAATATCGCCATCTGCAGGTCGAGGAGGATTAAAGAAATGGGAAACAGGTTCTCCAATACTAAAGAACATGATTCCGATTCCCATTCCTGTACTAAAGAGCATGGCAAACCAAGACGGTTTTGAAAATTCGGGTTCTGCATCATCACCCCCTAATCGAATATTCCCATACTTACCAAAGGCGAGAAATAGGGCGAAAATAAGGATGATGTTCACGGTGAGAATAAAAAACCAACCAAAGTTTTCTGTAACAGCGAGCTGTCCCACGTGAAACCAATCGCCTACTTTAGAAGGGAAAAGGAGACAGACGGAAATTAATGCAATGATGAGTACAATGGATGTGGTAAAAACAGGAGGATTGATAACCAACTGTTTGTTGTCTAGTAATTTTTTAAACATGAGTTATATACTATTTGTTAATAATTATAACCCAGTACTTTAGAAATAAAATAAGGAACTTTTTCTACTGAAAAAGTATAAAAGCAAAATATAAAAGTAATTTTTACTTAATCGTTTCGTTCAATTGAGGTGAAACAATCCCAATAAAAAGCACTGAATTGTGAAATAAAAAAGGCGGTTAACAAACCGCCTTTGTATGTATTATCCTAAGAAAGGATATTTGTAATCTTTTGCAGGAACAAAGGTTTCTTTAATTGTTCTTGGCGATACCCAACGCAATAAGTTCAAGATAGAACCTGCTTTGTCGTTTGTACCAGAAGCTCTTGCTCCACCAAATGGTTGTTGGCCTACAACAGCACCAGTTGGTTTGTCATTGATGTAGAAGTTACCCGCAGAGTTTACTAAGGCTTCAGTAGCTTCTGCAATCGCATAACGACATTGAGAGAAGATAGCTCCAGTTAAGGCATAAGCTGAAGTTTCATCTACTAATTTCAATGTTTCAGTCCATTTAGCATCCTCGTATACGTAAACAGTTAAAACAGGACCGAATAATTCTGTTTCCATTGTATCGTATTTCGGATTAGAAGTTAAGATAACCGTTGGCTCAACAAAGTAACCCACTGATTTATCGTATTTACCTCCTAATACAACTTCTGCGTCTTTCGCTGCTTTAGCCTCTTCGATTGCTTTAGCTAATTTGTCGAAAGAACCTTCAGAAATTACAGAAGAAACGAAGTTAGATGGATCTACAGGAGAACCCATTTTGATTGTAGCTAAGTCAGCTGCCATAAAGTCTTTTACTTGTGGCCATAAAGAAGCAGGGATATACGCTCTTGAAGCCGCAGAACATTTTTGTCCTTGGTATTCGAAAGCACCTCTAGTTAAAGCAACAGCAACTTCTTTCGCATTTGAAGACGGGTGTGCTAACACATAATCTTTTCCACCTGTTTCCCCAACGATTCTTGGGTATGTTTTATAGTTGTTGATGTTTTGTCCGATTTTTGTCCACATGCTGTTGAAAACACCAGTAGATCCAGTAAAGTGGATTCCAGCGAAATCAGGGCTAGCTAAAAGTGTGTCCGTGATCATTGCTGAATCTCCGTAGACTACGTTGATTACACCGTCAGGTAAACCTGCTAATTTGAATACTTCAACGATTACTCTAGCCGAGTAGATTTGCGTAGCCGATGGTTTCCAAACAACTACATTCCCCATCATAGCAACTGAAGACGGTAAGTTTCCAGAAATTGCCGTAAAGTTAAATGGAGTAATAGCATATACGAAACCTTCTAAAGGTCGGTGCTCTAATCTATTCCAAACTCCATCAACAGATAAAGGTTGTTCTGAATAGATTTGCGTCATGTATTCTACGTTGAATCTCAAGAAATCGATGAATTCACAAGCTGCATCAATCTCAGCTTGGTGTAGCGTTTTAGCTTGAGCGATCATTGTTGCAGCGTTGATTTTAGCGCGGTAAGGACCAGCTAATAATTCAGCTGCTTTTAAGAAGATAGAAGCTCTGTGTTCCCATGGCATTGCTGCCCATTTTGTTTTTGCTTCTAAAGCAGTGCTAATTGCTTTTTCTACTAAAGCTTTGTCTGCTTGGTGATAAACACCTAATTTATGTTTGTGATCAAAAGGTGGGAATAAATCTTTTGTATTTCCAGTTCTGATTTCTTCTCCACCAATATATAATGGAATATCAACTAATTGGCTATATTGCTCTTTGAAAGAGTTCAAAGTCAATTCTCTCTCTTGCGTTCCTGGCGCGTATGATTTTACAGGCTCATTAATAGCACTTGGAACTTTGTAGAATCCTTTTGACATAATGTACTTTTTTTCGGGTTTATTAAAATATATAACTACAAAGATAATTAATTTTACTCGAACTATAGGCGATTTACAGTAGTTTAACTTAAAGCGTCTAATTTAAAATAAAGGGAGCAACCAGCTTAAAAAAGGGAATTTCAACACGGATCATTTGTTGATTATCTGTGCGAATGACGTTGTAATAACCCTGCATCGCTCCTGATGTCGAGGTCAATACACAGCCACTGCTATAGGTGTATTTCTCATTGGGTAAAATGAAAGGCTGTTCACCTACAACACCCAATCCCTCCACAATTTCTTTGGCATTGAGTGAATCGTAAATCTCCCAATGACGCGAGTGAATTTGAATGGTAGAATCGCTCTGATTTTCGATGGTAATTTCATAACTAAAGGCAAACTGCATGCTATTGCTTCGTTGAAAAAAACCTTCATACAGTGTTTCTACTGTTACATTTACTCCTTTGGTTTGTTTTGATACCATAATGTTGTCTCTTTTGAAATTCTAATAGGTAATCTGTTCTGCATTGGCTTCTGCAAAACCGATGACGCGATCATATAAATCTGTATTCCCTTTATAATAGACCAAAACTTGATAGGTATTGGTTGTTAGGGCGTGATTGCCATCTTGATTGTGTTCGTTACTTACCTTTCCTTTCTGAACAGTAGTGATGTTGTAATTGGTAAAACCTTGTTTGATGAGAATTGCTTTTTCAAAGCGGTCTGTTTCTGTATTATATTCTAGCTTATGTTCTGGTGTTAACTCATAATTGTTGAACATACCAGTTACATAATAGGAATTGTTTTTATCTTCAGAAATAGGCTGGAATGTGAAGTATACCCAACTGTATTCTGCTTCAATCGCAGCATTTTTACCATATATATTTCGCACTCTAAACGAACCATTGATATCAGGATAGTAAGAATATTTCTTTTCTAGCCATCCTGTAATTGGATATAAAGTGGTTTTGTACATATCGTTTTCCTTGCCATTGAAATAAATCATATTATTGGCTTGTCTCAAATCGCTATTGTCAAAATAACGAAATTGATTGCCTCCCCAAAAACTAGTTTCTTTATCGTATTTGTAAATTAAATCTGTACCAATGGTGTATTGAGGGGGAACTTTAGTGATATAGGAGTCCCAACGCCCGTTCTGAAATAAGGCTACTTTGACATTCGCTGTTGGGTTTTGATAGGTTTGATCCCCTAGCTTAATCGTAAGTTCCAAGGACTGTTTGGTATCAATATACGTTAAATCACGCGCTCTTTTTACCTGTGCACCCACGCCAATATTATTTTCGTAGAGAACAAATTTACGTCTTATCACCACTTGATTGTCTTCGTCGTAAACCTCTACAATGTAGTTCCCACTTTTTGTAATGCGATATACCGAGTTGGGAATCGTCAATTTGTAATGGGTATACATTTGAAGGGTATTGAATGAGGTGTTATATTGTTGAATACGTTGGTTATCCATTCCTTTGATGTATTCAATAGGTCTCAATTGAGAAGGCGTCCAATCGTAATTATAAGCCAATACACGGTAATAATAATTACCTTCATCTCCGTATAAATCGTCAAATTCTAGAGAGAATCCATCGTTGAGTGGAAAAAAAGGTGTTACTGCCTTTTCATTCGAAATAAAAGCAGCCATTTTTATGTAATTGGCGGTATAATCTTGCGTTTTTTGCGCTTGTACGACTAGAGAGCAAAAAAAGAAAAGGACAAACCATTTTACGTTCAACATAAGCAATGAGGTATTAAGGGGTTACGCAATTTAAAGCTAAGAAATTTTCTTCAAATTCTTCTAAATTAACTAGTTTTCTATCAGCTAAGTTAAATTTAGGATCGTGGTAAAATTCCAATTCAGGAACAATAAAAACCGTCATACCTGCTTTTTTACCTGCTGTAGCTCCTGTGAAAGAATCTTCAACAACCAAACAATTTTCGGGTTGACTCGCTAGATTACGTGCAGCTTGTAAATAGACATCAGGAGCGGGTTTGCCCTGTTGTACATCTAATGCCGATACCGTTGTTTGAAAAAAATGTCCAATTTGCAGACGTGCTAATACTGTTTGAATCAAAGAAGGTGTAGAGTTTGTCGCCAAGCCAATTTTGATACCTTGCGTTTGCAAGAAAGTCAAGGTTGCTAAAACTCCTGTTTTGATTTCTCCTTCTAAACGGATAAGTTCATCTACGCGATCAATTACTGCTTGTTCCACTTCTTCTAAGGTTTTGCCTGACCAAGGAAATAAGTGATACCAAAGTTCAGTAACGGCTCTTGTGGTTTGTCCTGTGGTTTGATGCGCAATTTCTTCACTCCATTGACAACCAACGGAAGTAAAAACCTCTTTTTCTGCTTGTTGCCAAAATTTTTCGGAGTCGATTAAAACGCCATCCATATCAAAAAGTACAGTCGTAATCATAGTTAAAATACGTAAACATAGAATAGTTGTACGAAGATACGCAAAAGCGACAGAATGAGAAAGGAAGGTTTAAGCGGGTTTAAAACAAATAGGGATTATTTCACCTGGAGCCAGGCAATATTTTTCCACTTCTTCTGGTGTAAGTTTGTTGGTATAATCTTCCTCTATAACAGTAAAGCCTATTTGACGCAATTGGTCAAAATAATCCAAACCATATACGCGTACATGGTCATATTGACCAAATACCAAGGTGCGTTCTTTGGGGTCTGTAATACTATCGTCTTGAAAGGTTGTCGTTCGATTCACATCTTGAGGAACTTGAAAAATACCCATACCTCCTGGTTTGAGGATGCGATATAACTCCTGCATGGCTTTGGTATCATCAGGGATGTGTTCCAACACGTGATTACACAAGATAATATCAAACGAATGATCAGCAAAAGGAAGATTACAGATATCAGCTTTGACATCGGCCAAAGGCGATTCTAAATCCGTGGTCGTATAGGTTAAGTTCGCTTGTTTTTTGAAGCGTTTGTAAAAGGCTTGCTCAGGTGCAAAGTGCAAGACGCGATGAGGTGCGGTAAAGAAATCCGTTTCATTTTGCAGATACAACCACAATAAGCGATGTCTTTCTAAAGAGAGTGTACTTGGTGAAAGAACATTCGGGCGTTGTTTGGCATAGCCATAGGGTAAAAAACTTTTAAAAGAGTTACCGTCAATAGGATCTGTATAGCGATCCCCTTTGAGGTACCATGCAAATAGAGGTCGAACAACATAACTCAACCGAATTAAAATCGGTCGAGGTATAATGTTCAATATGGTTTTAAAAAGTTTCTTCATTAGGAGAAGTGAATTATAAAACTAAAGGTTTAGCTCTAAATTCGTCTTCTTCGTTGCTTTGGATTCCCAAGGCTTGATAAATGTAGTGGAATGTAGATAACAATTCTGGTTTTCCGTTTACTAAAGCCACATCGTGCTCAAAGTGAGCTGATGGTTTTCCATCACGGGTAACAATCGTCCATCCGTCGTTTAATTGTTTGATGTTTCTTGTACCTAAGTTAATCATAGGTTCAATTGCAACCACCATACCTTCAACGAATTTTTTTCCTCGTCCTGGTTTACCGTAATTCGGCATCTCAGGTGCTTCGTGCATTTTCGTTCCCAATCCGTGACCTACTAATTCACGCACTACCGTGTAGCCTTCTTTTTCGCAATAACGTTGAATTGCACTTCCTACGTCTTCTACGCGGTTTCCCAATTTGAATTCGCGAATTCCAACGTAAAGAGATTCTTTAGTCACTTGCAATAAGCGCTTCGTCTCAGGTGCAACTTCACCTACCTCAAAGGTATAGGCGTGGTCACCATAGTAACCGTTCATCACCGTTCCACAGTCAATCGATACGATATCACCTTCTACAATGGGTTTATCTGTTGGTAATCCATGTACAATTTGCTCGTTTACACTAGTCAAAATAGTAGAAGGACATCCATATAATCCTTTGAATCCCGGTACTGCACCGTGATCTCTGATAAATTCTTCTGCTTTTTTATCTAATTCTAAAGTCGTTACTCCTGGCTTTAGCTCTGTTGCAAGCATCCCCAATGTTTTTGAAACCAAAAGGGCGCTTTGTCTCATCAACTCAATTTGTTCTAGAGTTTTTGGAATGATCATACTTTATTGATTTAAGAACTACAAAATTACGGTATTCCTTTGAATCTAAAAAATGGATGAAAATGGAATTTTAGAAATTAAGAGGTTCTATGTGGTTGAAAAGCAAAATAATTGCTTTATTTCCAATCCGATGCTAGAATTGTGTGTAGGTTGTGGTTGACCTCTAACTCAATCGTAGCTGTACTCGGTTGTGCTTTGAGCTGAGTAGGATACCAATTTCGTTGAGGATTCACAAAGATTAGTAAACCTTCATCGTCGCCAATCGCACAAAATTCAGGTAGCGGTTCGGATTTGCTGAAATATTCTAATCCCGTTTGTTGCATAATCGCTTCTGCTGTTAACATAGGATGAGCAGTAACGATTCCAATTTCGCTAATATTCAACATCTCTTTAGGAGAAAAGGATTGCTCTTTTTGAGTTTGAATATCAGTTCTCGCAATAAACTCAAGTAAGTTGCCATTTAGATCCCAAAAGTAAATCGACTCCGCTTTCCAGCTATCAAAGTGGGTGATAATTTCATTTTTAGGTGATGGAAGTAATTCAATTTGATTGGCTTGTGCCCATGCAATTGCTTGCTCTAAATGATTGGTTGCAATATTAAAAGCAAAGTGGTAGAAAGGGGTTTGATTTTTGTTTTCAGTAAAGGTGAGTAGGGTTTCTCCCGCTTGAAAGCGAACCATTTTTTCTGTTTGTTCTACTATAGCTAAGCCTAAAGTATTTTGATAAAAAGAGAGGCTATGAGCGAGGTTGTTTGTTTCTAAGTATAGGTTTGTTATTTTCATGATGTTCTTTGTTTTTGTTTATCGTAAAGGTAGTTGAACCACCTATTGTATAAACGGAATTTAGATTGTTTAAAACAATACAGAAATAAAAAATAACAATGCAATTCTACATGTAGAGCGGGAATATTATTTTATTGGTTAGAAGAAATAAATTTCGGTTCAAGTTGTAATAAATCATCAGAAACTTGAGTAAGTTTTCCCTTTTCAAAGGCATATAGATTAACGTATGGGCCTTTTATAATTGTTTTAGGATTTGCTTCATCTTGAAGTAAATCCAGTAAAAAACGGTCTCTATATTTGCCTCTCATATTGGTATTGTACGCTTTATAATCAATCGCATAAAGCGGTAGGTTTAGCTGTTGATTCAGCGTAGCTCCTAAATTATCGTATCCAGTGGTGACCAAATAGAGTTTGTATCCATTTTCGTCTGCCCAGCGCTTAAAGGTAGCTAGGGGATAACAAGTAGAACCTGAGCAACCATTGGCAAACGTATAAACCAGAATTTTGTCGTGTTGTTGCATTTGTTGGCGGATTTGTTCTCCAGTAATGCTGTAGACGCGATTGGAAATAGTATCTTTTCCTTCTTCATAGGTAGCAAGATAGGGATGGAAAGCCGGATCTAATTTTTTGTAGTCACTGGTTACGCCATATATTGTAATACACGAACTGCATAGAAGTAAAAGTCCCAACAAAGGAAAAATTTTAGTCATTGGTTGTGGTTTGATTGGTTGTAAGTAATACGAATATAACAAAATAGTCCAACAAAAAAGTGCTTTGTAAATTTTACAAAGCACTTTTGGATGATATGATTTAATTTAATTAAACTAATGAATGTCTCGTCATTTCTTCGGGTTGAGGTAATCCCATCAACTTTAAGATAGTAGGAGCAAGATCACCTAAAACGCCATGATTGATCGTTTTGATGTCTTTATCTACTAAAATAATCGGCACTGGATTGGTTGTATGCGCGGTATTCGGTGTACCATCTTCATTAATCATGGTTTCACAGTTTCCGTGATCGGCTAGCACAATCGTAGTATAATTATTGGCTAAAGCTGCTTCGATAACTTCTTTTGCACATTGGTCTACGGCTTCACAAGCTTTAATTGCTGCTTCCATTACTCCCGTATGCCCAACCATATCCCCATTGGCAAAGTTTAAACATACAAAGTCAACTTCTCCTTTTTGCAATTCCGGAATCAAAGCATCTTTTAAGTCATAAGCGCTCATTTCGGGTTGTAAATCGTAGGTAGCCACTTTAGGAGAAGGGCATAGAATGCGTTGTTCTCCTTCAAAAGGCAACTCTCTTCCTCCTGAAAAGAAGAAGGTAACGTGTGGGTATTTTTCCGTTTCAGCAATGCGGATTTGTTTTTTTCCGTGTTGAGCGATAATCTCACCTAAGGTATGGTGTAAGTTTTCCTTGTCATATACTACGTGTACGTTGCGGAAGGTGTCATCGTAGTTGGTTAAGGTAACAAAATACAAAGGCAAAGCTTTCATTTCGTATTCTGGAAAATTATCTTGTGAGAGTACATGCGTTAATTCACGTCCTCGATCCGTACGGAAGTTAAAGAAGATCACGACGTCATCTGGAGCAATTTTTCCAACGGGATGATTGTCTTTGTCTACCATAACGATAGGCTCGATGAATTCGTCTGTGATGTTATTGGTATAACTTGCTTCCACACTCTTTACTGCATCGGTAGAATGGATTCCTTTTCCTTCCACTAATAGATGATAAGCTTTGGCTACTCTCTCCCAGCGTTTATCGCGATCCATGGCATAATAACGTCCAATCACAGAAGCTAATTTTGCCGGTGAATAGGCGATGTGTTCCCCTAAGTTCGTTAGGTGCTTAACACCAGACTTCGGATCTACATCACGTCCGTCTGTAAAAGCGTGGATAAAAATATCTTGTAAACCAAAATCAACGGCGGCATCGACTAATCCGTATAAGTGTTTTTCATGAGAGTGAACACCTCCGTCAGATAGTAAACCTAAAAAGTGTACTTTTTTGTGGTTTTCCTTGGCATAAGTGAATGCTGCTTGTAACGCAGGTTCGTGTGCAATCGTTTTGTTTTCAACGGCCATGTTGATTTTGACTAAATCTTGGTATACAATTCGACCAGCCCCTAAATTCATATGACCTACTTCAGAATTTCCCATTTGCCCCTCAGGCAGTCCTACATTTAATCCGTCCGTTAATACATACGTATTCGGGTATTGGGTATATAGACTATCGATAAAAGGAGTGTTGGCATGTGCAATGGCTGATACTTTGGGATCTTGTGTTTTTCCCCAGCCATCCAATATCATTAAAATTACTTTCTTATTCATCGTTGTGTGTTTTGTCGTTTGAATTATTCCTAAGACAAATTTACAGATTGTAGCTTTAACTTTGACTTTTAGAGTGTAGATTCCTGCATATTATTTAAAAAAAAACCGCTTTTGCTTTTGGGCTTTTTAGGATTTAAGGAAATTGTGATTTTCAGTTAGGAAAAAATCTCAATTAGCAAGGAAAGTAAAAAAAAATCACAATTATGAACTTAGTTTGGTGATAATCATTTGTTTGGTAAGAATATTTTTTTATTTTTACGACTTCGTAATTAAAAATAACCCCTTTTTTAAAGATTAATCGAATGAATTATAAGCAGTGGATAGTGGCTTCAGCCGCTTTGGTATTAGTTGGTGCAGGTATTGCCAAGAATTCAATACAATTTGATATGTCTTCCATTCAATTGGATGTTGATCGAACAGAACATATAGAAAAAGTAGCAGAAAGAGAATTAAGTGCAGAAGAGAGCTTTGCCTTAAGAGCCAATACACTTTTTCAAACATTAAATATAAAAGCCTTTAATGCTCCTTCTGAGAAGGTATTTACGATGGCCTTGAAAGGTTATTTTAAAATGCAAGAGGAAGGCTTGATTAAAAATAACAAATTAACGATTGTTGATTTTAGTGTTTCTTCCACTCAAAAGCGTTTATGGGTGATTGATATGGAGAAAAATACAGTGTTATTGGAATCGGTTGTGGCACATGGTAAGAAAACAGGCGATGAGTTTGCTACGGCATTTTCTAACCGAATCAATTCACATATGAGTAGCCTCGGATTCTATAAAACAGGGGAAACGTATCAAGGAAGTAATGGTTTTTCTATGCGTTTAGACGGATTGGAAAAGGGAATTAACGACAATGCACGTACTCGTGCGATTGTGGTACACGGAGCAGATTATGCCTCGCCCGCTTTGGCCTTGAAGCAAGGACGTTTAGGAAGAAGTTACGGTTGCCCAGCTGTTCCGAATGAAGTGAATAAAGAATTAATCGAATTGATTAAAGACGAATCTTGCTTGTTTATTTATTCTTCTCAACAAGACTATTTAAAAAAATCAACATATCTAATCTAATGGAGTGAAAATAAACAGATAAAAGATAAGAAATGTCCAAAATGCTTTAGTGTTTTGGACATTTTTTATTTTAAAAACTGTATTTTCAGAAGTGTAAAAAATCCTTTTTTATTACTTTTAAATCATGATAACTATATCATGAGATCATTGTTAAGATATAATTTAAAAAAGGAGAGATGGGAAAAATCAGTTTATTTTTAGTTGCTGTTCCACTGTTGTTGTTATCTTGTAAACAAGGAGATTCAACGGCAAAAGAAACACAAACAAGTAAAATCATTCCAGCAAGTGAATCTCAGGAATCACTTATTGGAAAAAAGGGTATTTTGACTTATCCTGATTTTAAGGCAGAAGTAACCTATAAATCAGAAAATCAACTGCATTGGAAAACGGTAAATGCCGAGGGAGTTGTTTCGGAAGGAGAGGAGACAATCAGTTATAAGCAAGTAGGAGATCATCTTTTTTTTATCAATTGGATTGAAGAAGATGGATTAACGGTAAGTCAAGTTATTGACACTAAAAAAGGAAGTGTAGAAGCTTTTTTAAGTTATGCCGATGACACAAACAGTAGAGGTAAAAGAAGTTCTAATTTTATACAAGGAACTTTTCAATTTGCAGAGTAAAAACCGGAAAGTAAACAGCCCATACAATTTGTATGGGCTGTTTTTATTTTTTAGAAGAGGTCGGATTTACTTGACTAAGCGTTTGTACAATTCTTCGTCATACTTATAAATATCTTTAAAATAAGTGAATTTCCCTTGGTTATCTACTTGAACCGTCCAATATAATAAATGGACATCGATGGGTGTTTCACTCACGGATATACTTTTGGTGTCTTGAGAAGCGATAATTTTATCTACTTCCTCTTTCGTCATGGAAGGAGCTGCTAGTTCAAAGATGTAAGTTGTTAAATCAAACGGATTTTGTACACGAACACAACCTGAACTCAAGTTTCGATCATTGCGCGCAAAGCCCCATTGACTTGGCGTGTCGTGTAAATATACGGCATGATTGTTTTGGAACATGAATTTTACACGTCCTAATGTATTGCCTTGACCGCCTTTTTGAACATAGCGATAAGATGTTCCTTTGCTCGCATCCCAATTTTCAGGAGATACTACTTTTCCCTGACTGTTGTAAATCGTAAAGTTTAATCTAGAAAAATACGAAAGATCACTAGAAGCTTTGGGTACTAAATCATTTTTTTTAATCGTAGGAGGTACGGTCCAAGTGGGATTCAACACGACCGTAGTTAAGGTTGAACTCAATATAGGCGTTTTACGCGCTGCAGTTCCCACCACTACTTTATGTTGTTGGATGGTGTCTCGATTGGATACAGAAACTAAACTATAAGCTGGAATATTGACCAAGATGTAGTTGGATGAGAAATCTCTTGGAAACCAACGCCAACGTTCTAGATTGACAATGATTTTTTCTTTTAAGGTGTTTTCATCGCGCAAAATTGCATCAATGGTTTTCGTATCAGTATACCCCGTAACATTGAGTTTCTTTTGCGTTTGAAAGGCCTTAATGGATTGAGCTGTCGCTTTATTGTAAATGGCATCTGTACCCATACTGTCAGGCAACTGATTCAAGAATATCAAGTGTTTTTTGATGGCTACTAATTCGGGAATCGTATCGTTTATTTTGCCTTGTTTGAAGGGTTTTAAGCTATCTTGTTCTAAGTTGTAATAAGACGTCAGCTTATTTCTTAGCTGAGTATAGACAGGCTGTTTGGTGCGAATACTATCATAGGTTAAGGTAATATTCTTATGCTCCAAAGCCAAGAGCATGGTCGCACTGGTATTCAACGGTTTTGGGGTTATTTCCCAATCTCCATAGAGGCGCTTTGCTCTAACACTTCCGTTGAACAAATTATCCAATGTGTTGACATACATGGTAGAAAATAGAAAATCTGCCTGAATTTTCGCTGTTTCATCCAGTTGCTCATAGGTTGCATTTAAATCTGCGAGTTTGTGGATTTCCTTAGCGGCGATTTTGATTCCATCATACTTTAAATCATCAACACTGCTTAAGAGTTGTTGTCTATTGTCTGCATTAAACCAGCCTAAATGGTAGTCGTTGTTCTTGTAAAAAAGACGAACGTCTTCTTGGAGTGTGCTTGTTTGAAGGGAATCAAATTGAATGTTGGGTACTTCGTTTAAAGCTTCTACAACTTCATTTTCACCATAAATGACTCGCATGGCTTGTTTGCTTCGTTCTCCACATGAGGAGAGCATACAAGTGAGCAATGCGGTTGGGAGTATTATTTTCTTAATCATATAGCAAGATTATAAACCAAAAATAATGAAAATAATTTACAATTAACACATGATTGTTGTTTGAGTTTTTGTGGAAGTCCTAAAATCAAAGGAATAAGATAAGCTTTTTGTGAAACAAAAAACCGGACTATTTTATATCTTTAAACTGGACTAGAAGTAGAGGGGAATCCTCTTCTACCTTTGCAGCATACAAATGAATATTGCATACCTTTTATTTTATGAAACGTCAAATTTATGTAGCCTTAACGATTTGTAACTTCTTTGCTGTTGCTGGTTATGCACAAGAAAAGAATACAACAACCGTAGAGGACAATATGGAGGAAATCGTGATTTACAATCAGCGATTACAACTACCTAGCACTTTAAAAAATAGAAATATTACGGTGGTCAGTCAAGATCAAATTAAGCAATTGCCTGTAAGTTCGGTAAATGAATTGTTGAGTTTTGTGGCTGGAGTAGATTTAAGACAACGCGGTCCAAATGGAACGCAAGCAGATTTGAGTATTGATGGAGGAAGTTTTGAGCAAAATGTATTGTTGTTGAATGGACAAAAGATTTCTGATCCTCAAACGGGGCATAATTCCCTGAATATTCCCGTTCCTTTAGAAGCTGTAGAGCGCATCGAGATTGTACGTGGACCATCCGCTCGTTTGTATGGAGTAAATAGCCTGACAGGAGTGGTGAATATCGTGACGAAAAACCCAAAGAAGGATGGAGTCTTTGCGGCTGCGTACGGAGGTACGAGCTTTAAGAAAGACAAAGAAGAAGATCACAAGGAAACGTATAACAATCGCGGGATTCAAGCGGGGGGAACTTTTGTACGTGCCAAAGATAATCACCTGTTATTTGCCAGTCATGATTCTGGAAATGGATACCGCTATAATACGGCTTACCACAACAATAAGGTGTTCTATCAGGGGAATATTAATCCCAATGAAAATAATACCGTGATGATTTTGGCGGGTCATGCTAATAGTTCATTCGGAGCGAATGGATTTTATGCTGCACCTGGAGATAAAGAATCAAAGGAAATTGTCAGCACGACGATGTTGAATCTAAGTTCGCGCCACTATCTATCGGATCGTTTTACATTAATGCCCAGCGTAGCTTATCGTTATAATTTTGACGATTACCGCTATTACCGCCATCGTTTGGACGTAGCAAGAAGTAGACATTATACTCATGCAATTACCTCTAATGTCAATGGGGAATATACTGCAGAGTACGGAAAATTTACCTTTGGAGGTGAAATGCGTTATGAAGAAATTAATTCAACGAATATCGGTGATCACAGCAAGAGCAATTATGGATTTTTCGCTGCTTTTCAACGTGATTGGTTTGAGAAGTTAGATGTAAATATTGGCGCATATGTCAATTATAATACAAAATACGGGTGGGAATTTTTCCCAGGTATTGACGCGAGTTATAACTTCAATCCCAATTGGCAAGCTACTTTTAATGCAGGAACAGCAAGTAGAATTCCGTCATTTACAGATTTGTACTTGGATCAACGACCAGGTAATATCGGAAATCCTGATTTATCACCCGAAAAAGCTTATCAAGTGGAATTAGGAGGAAAATATAGAAAAAACCACTTCCAAGCGGAGGCGTTTGTATTCTATCGCGATATTGACGATTTTATCGATTGGATTCGCGTGGATACGAATCAGCCCTACCAGCCGTATAATGCATCAAAAAATAAAACCAAAGGAGTAAATACTGCACTTCGCTACCAATTAGGAGAAGGTATTTCACGTTGGAATTTAGGTCTTTCGTATACGTATTTATCTCCAACGATTGAAAATAAAAAAGGAGGAATGCTATCTAAATATTCTTTGGAAAGTTTGAAACATCAAGTGGTAGGAACCGTTAATTATACGTATAACAAATTTAATGTAACCTTGGCTAATCGCTTTAATGAACGATTGACCTATAAGAGTTATTGGATTACAGATATTCGTCTGAACTATGCCTTAGATCAGGTTAAGTTCTATTTAGATGCTCAGAATATATTTGACACCACTTATATCGAGGCTGGCGCTGTGCCAATGCCTGGTAGATGGTTCACACTAGGAGTGAAATTTGATGGACTGTAGTCTATGCGAATGTTTGGGTTAGTTGGAAAAAACGAGTTAGAAGGGATATCTAACTCGTTTTTTTGTGAGGTTGTTTGTTGTGTGTTGTTTGTTGTGTGTTGTTTGTTGTAGGGAATTTGCAACTTCACAAAGAGCAAAGAGCAAAAAAAATGTGATCTAATTCGATATTTTCATTCCTTTTTTATTGATGGTAAACGCGCGAAATTTGACTTCCACTTGTGCTTGTCCATTTTCAAAATTACTGGCATATTCATATTGGAAAGGGATCATTACTTTGCCCTGTTTATTGATATAACCGAATAAATTACCTTTAGAGGCTAAGGCTAATCCTTCCGAAAAATTGCCTACAAATTCATAAGAAGCAGGAATAACTTTATCCCCTGTTGTAGAGAAAAAGCCCCATAGTCCTCCTTCATAAAAGGCGATGCGTTCTTCGCTACTGGTTTGTAGTTCTTCGTATATATAGGGAATTACAATTTCTCCTTTATCGTTTATCGCTCCTTGATAACCTTCAAAAGTGACAATGGATACATTGTCAACAAAAGATTCAATTTGATGAAATAAAGGTTCGATAAACAAGTCCCCTGATTTGGTTTTAATTCCAAATAGCGCTAATTCAGGATCTTGAAACCAACGTAAATTATTGGCAAATTTAAAGTCAGGGTCGTTTTTTAAATCAATAAAAACGGTATCCGATGTCGCTTGAAGTAAGGGGATTAGATTATCCCTCCAAGCGCTTTTAGCCTCACCTGCTTGAAGCGGTGAACTAAAGGTGCAATGAAGCCCTATAAAAAGACTAATTGCAATGATTTGTTTCATAAAGTGATTGAGTTTAAATCGTATCGGTTGTTATTCAGGTTTTCTGTAAAAAGTTGTTCCGCTAGCCTGTGCTTTCGGAAAGATGGTCATATCTGCTAATTGTACGTGATCCGGTTGATTAATCGCGTAGGCAATAGCATGGGCAATATCATCCGCACTCAACGGATCATATCCTTTGTATACTTGATTGGCTTTGGATTGGTCACCTTTGAAGCGAACCATGGAAAATTCTGTTTCAACAGCCCCAGGTGCAACATTGGTTACTTTGATACCCTTTGTGTTTAAATCAATACGCAACCCTTTAGAAATTGATTCAACGGCTGCCTTTGAAGCACAATATACTGATCCATTGGCATAGGTTTCTTTACCTGCAATGGAAGATAAGTTGACGATATGTCCACCTCGGTTGTGTTGTAACAATAACGGTAAAACGGCTTTCGTTACGTAAATTAATCCTTTGACATTGATGTCAATCATCGCTTCTAAATCTTCAATATCCGCCTCCTGAAAAGAAGATAAACCATGTGCATTTCCTGCATTGTTGATTAAGATGTCGATGTTTTTCCAAGCATCTGGTAAAGAAGCAACAGCCTGAAATACTTCTTCTTTGTTGCGAACCTCAAACGTGAGGATATGCGTTTCTGTACTTGTATTTAATTCTTGGGCTAGTGCTTCTAATCGCTCTTTTCTTCTTCCACAAAGGATTAAACGATGATTTGGTGCTAAAGCTTTGGCTGTAGCTTGTCCAATACCTGAAGATGCTCCTGTGATAAATACTGTTTTCATATGCGATTGTGTGTTATAAAATGGTTTGTTTGAGACCTTGTAAAATACATAACCAAAGGTAATTGAAAAAAGACTTTTCTTCTATGCGATTCACTTTTTTTATCTCAACTTCTTTGAATTCGCCTGCAGAGTTTTTATGAATGAACCAATTCCCTACTTTAGAGAGTAGTCTTCTCTTCTTTTCTCCATTTTTTCGATATAAAGTTACCTTTAAGTCTTTGTAGTTCATGCCGAAAGTACCCGTAGCCACTTTGTTATTCCCCGTGAAATTGAATTTAATTAAATCCAAACTTCCTTCTGTTGAGGCTTTGACATAAGGTTGAAGGAAAGGTTGCATGGCAGTGGCGGGGAAATTTTTAATGGTTCCACTGATGCGAAAATCGTCTTGGCGATTCAAAATATTAAAAGACCAATTAACTTGCAAAGGAGCAGCATTCATGAAGTTTGCTTGAATGGCTAAGGTCGTTATTGGCAGTTTTGTTTGTTTGTATCCGCTGTATACATTTTGAATGGCCGCATTGAAATTGCCAAAGGTCAATTTTCCTGGTGCTACCGCTTTTTGGTCGTATTCCTCGTATTCTAAAGTAGAGTTGACGATATCTACTTTTTGTAGAGCCAAGGTAAAGGGAATATCGCGCAGTTTTTTACTAAACAACGGTTTGATACTCATATTAAAAGTCGGTGTTTTATCGCGAAAAATATTGGCGTTGATTTGATCGAATTTGACGTGATCAGCTTTAAAAAATAAAACGTCTTGCGCATCAAATCCCCAACTGTAGTTGGAAAGCGTAATGGCCTTGGTTTTTACGGTAAAAATATCGTCCGCATAGGTAAACATACGCACCATGGTCTTGCGATCGTATTTGGGTATTAGTTCAAAATTATGACAGGTTAATGTGGTATTTTTTCCTTGTATTTTTTCCATTTTAATGTTGTAAAAACGACCTGCATCCCATTGTATCGCCTCGGATGAGAAGGAAATTCCTTTGTATTGCACGGGAATTTTGTTTTCCATAGTCTGTGCATCTAAGTGAATTTTTTCGATCGAGGCTTGAATTTCTTTTGCTTGTAAAGCAATTTTATGTTCTTTTCCTTTCGTTGAGGTAAAGCTTCCTTTTTGGATAGAGAGGGTATCAATTTGCACTAAATCGTCAAAAAACACCTGTACTTTTTGTTTCTTTTGTGGATTTACCTTTGTCTTTTGAAGAGTCTGTTGCTGGTGAATATCGGGTTGTTTGAATTGAATGGATCCAATATGTAGCTCTTCTTTGGCTTTGTTTGCCACGCGTTTGAGGTGTAAACTGCCTTTTTTAACCAACCATTGATTGAGCGAATTGATGTGTATGCTATCCATATCAATAGTGCCAATGGTCAAATCAAAAGGTAAAAGTTTAGGGTTGACTGCTGTTTTGATTTCCTTTTTACGGGTGGATAATTCATTCGCTTCTACTTGAACATCCACGGATGGGGTTTGAATTTGATCGATATGCAGGTAGAAATCGGATTGATTTTTATATCCCCAATCCGTGCCTTTTAATACGAGTGAAGGAGCAGCTATAGCAACAAGGCGATGGGGTAAATCTGCTTTTTCTTTTGTCTCTGTCAGTGGTTTTAAGGAGAGAAGCGTGGTGCTAATTTGATTGGGATTGATTTGAATTCCGTTTATATCTAAGCGCTGGGCATCTGAAACTAAACTGCGAACAGAATCACAGGAAATAAGATAATCCTTATAGGTAAAAGGAATGGGTTTGTCTTGGGTTTCCACGCCAAAGTGAATTCCTTTAATTAAGGCGTTGAAGTTGTGTACTTCGTGTAAACGTAGGTTGCGATCCACATCGTGTATCTGAACATGAGCTTGTTTTACTTCAATGGTTTTGATATCAATGGCTTTGATGAATTCAAGCGGAGCTTTTGGTGTTGTGTCTTGAGCCGTTTGATGTTGATATACTTGGATATCGGGTTGGACAATAGTAATCCCTTGGGCTTGTAAGTGGTGTCTTTTGAATAAATCCCAAAGGTCAACCTGTTGAATATCGATTTGTTGTAACTTTCCTTTGAGGTATGATAAGGAATCCGTGCTTGTAGTTGCTTTCGGGTGAATCTCTATTGCTTTGATGGATAATTTGCGTTCGGCAATGGAGTAATGAACGGATTGATAGGTTAAATCATAAGGAGAATCGTTTTTTTCTGCAAGGATGGTCGGTACATATTGATTTAAGAAATAGTTAATCATCCATTGACCTGAACAATATACAACCACAACAAGAAGGAGTAGAATTCCCAGTATTTTATGTTTCTTTTTCAACCGCATAATGTATGCCTTAAAACTGTTTACTCAAAGATACTGTTTTCGTTCTTTACTTGAGGAAATAAATTTTAATTTTGTTTGGTTTTTAATAGGTAAAATATTGTTTTTCTGTTGTTTATGATTTGTTTTTTAATCGCTTGATTCCTTTTTTTGACGTAGTGCACTCGGTGCATGGCCAAAGTGTTTTTTGAAGGCATTACTGAAATTAGAAGTGTTGATGTATCCACATTTTAGACTAATTTCTTCAATGGTATCCCTTGTCGCCATTAAATATTTTTGGGCTTGATTCATGCGTAATTCCTGTAAGTATCCGAAAACGGTTGTGCCAAAAATTTGTTTGAACCCTACTTTGAGTTTAGTCTGGTTAATGCCTACTTTTTTTGCAATTTCCTCTATCGTTAGCGGATGACTAATGTGTGCTTGAATTAAGTGAGCCGCAAAGCGAATGCAATCCATATCTCTCATCGTCAGCTTAATGGCTTGCGCAGTGATTGGCTCTTCAAAACAATACGCTAGTATTTCATTGATTTTCGACTCTAAATAAATTTTACGCGTCAATCCTTCAAAAGAACATTGTTTTATATCTTGAATGGCTTGGTACAAAAGGGGATGAAGTTGAATGCAATTATCGGATAATCCCGCACTTTGAGCCAAGGTGATTTGATTGAGAAAATGATCCAATCGGCGATTTTCTCCTGCATGTTGACTTATCATACTCAACGGTAAATGAATATCGAAGGTCTCATAGTTTACTCCTTTTTGAAAAGATATTTCTGATTTTTCACCCGTGGAAGCCAAGTAAATCATATTACCTGTCATGGAGGGAACTTCTTTCAAAGGAGAAAATGAATTTGTATAGGCAATAGCGTGAGGAGATAAATTGAAGTGAAGTTCGAGAAAGGGGGCCTGTTCTAAACAGTCCAAAGTTATGGTCTGTTTGGTTGTGTATTGCATAGAAACGACGCGAAGATGTTCGTTGACAATTTCTTGTTCAATACCTATTTTATCTGGAAGTAATGCGGTGTTCTTCTCTTTTTTTAAGCTAGATGTAAGTCCCTGGAGTGATGGATAATTCACCAAATCTAGAAAGTCAACAATATCTATTCTGTAGCTCATAAATAAACCCTTTTACGTAAATCTTACACTCAAATTCGTAAGGTGTATTGACCTTCCTAAGTATATTTTTGCGTAAAAATACAGTATTTAAATCTATTCTAAATAACAATATGGTTAAATATTTTTACTTTTTGTTATGCTGTTGCTCACCTGCCTTTGCTTGTGAGGTTTCTTTTTCGGTACAGCGTAGTCAAACTGGACTTTCTTCCAACTTAACTTTAGTTGTCAATCAACAATCCCATGGACTTGATAAGGAGGGGAAAAGCAAGGGGATAGATTTACAAGCTGGGGTTTACACCGTGCAAATTTACGAGAATGGGAAGCCCCTTGACACCCAATCCGTGGAGATTGATTGCCAACATACTCATTATCTCTTGTTTATAGGAGAACAGAACGAACAGTTGGAGGAAGTAGTAATTCAGTCTCAAACGACAGAGCAGAAAATAGAGCGAACACCTTTTGCAGTGCAGGTATTGGATATGAAACAAGCGCATAATAAAGGGGGAGATATCAGCAACCAATTGAATCAATCAGCGGGAATTAAAGTTCGATCTAATGGAGGATTAGGCGCTGAAACTCAATTGAATTTGGGGGGATTACAGGGTAAAGCGATTCGACTATTTAAAGATGGGATTCCCATCGAATTATTTGGACATGGCTTTTCTTTGAGTACCATTCCTACGAATATGTTGGAGCGCATTGAGATTTACAAAGGTGCTATGCCAGTATACTTAGCTTCTGATGCTCTTGGAGGTGGCGTTAACTTGGTTACGCGAAAACCCAAATCTAATTTGTTAGAATTGTCGTATGAAGTAGGATCTTTTCAAACCCATCGGGCAACGGCTAATTTATTTTTGGTTGGCAAGAATCCCGCTTATTATTTTGGGATGAATACGAATTATAATACTTCGGCAAACAACTACAAGATTGATGCTCCTTTCATCGATGCAGAAACAGGAAATCAATACAAGAAAAAAGTGCGTCGTTTTCACGATGACACAGTTTCTTATTACGGAGAAGTATTCGCGGGAGTGCGAGATAAAACATGGGCCGATGATCTGAAATTGACGTTTTTGTTTTCAGACTTTTACAAGGAGTTGCAACACGATAGTGAGATGGGGAAAGTTTTTGGAGAGGCATATAGTACGGAGCAAAATTACGCCTCCATTCTTTCTTATAAAAAGGGATTTTGGGATCAGCGTTTGCAGCTAAATGCAGTATTGAGTTGGAGTCATTTTAATACGAAACTCATTGATACGGCTACAGTGCGTTACAATTGGGATAATGAAATTATTCTTCAAAATCAAATTATTGGTGAAATCAATAAAGGCGGAAGCCAGCAGCGTTTGCAGTACGATTTACTATCGGCTAGACTCAATGCAACGTTTCAAGTGAATCCGAATCACTTTGTTGAATTTGGAGAATTGATTTATCATCAACGCAGAAAGGGTAGTGATCCTCTAGGGGCAGTTTCTCCAGTGCATGAGGTGGATGTATTGACCATTCCTGCAACGTATCAAAAGAATATTACCGCCTTAGCCTTGCGATCTTTGTGGTTGGGAGATCAATTAGAGAGTATCGTTTCGCTCAAGCATTACAACAGTCAATCTAAAGGTTTTACAACAGATAAATTCAATTTTGCTTGGCAATCCTCTCAGTCTACTAAACAATGGGGATATCTCGGTGGATTAAAGTGGGATGTAAATCCGTACTTACTCAAGCTTTCCTATGAATATGCCACGCGTTTACCCGACGAAATGGAAGTCTTTGGCGATGGCGTTTTAATTAAGGAAAACCTGGATCTCCTTCCAGAAACGAGCCACAATGTTAATCTCAATACATCTTATGTGTATGGAAAGTCCACACATAAAGGGACTCTAGCACTTAATCTGTTTTATCGTCGAGTAAAGGATGCTATTTTCCTTCAACCTGATATTCCCTACAACCGATACATCAACTTTCATCAAGTTGAAATTAAGGGAATAGAGGTAGAAGCGAGTCATCAGATCAAAGAGCTAGTTGATTTTGGAGTGAATGTTACGTATCAAGATATCAGACGAATCAATGAAAGAGCAGAGTTTAGTATGTATGAAGGTGCTCGTGTACCTAATATTCCCTTCTTTTTTGGTAATGCGTTTTTTAGCACTCACTTCAAGGGAGTATTGACTACTCAGGATCAAGTGAGTATAAGCTGGAATCTCAACTATCTACATCGATTTTATCTGACCGATATTCCCAAAAAACAAGAACCTAGTCTTTTTGGGGAAGCAACTAAAGTGGATTCTAAATTGATTATTCCCAATGACGGGCGATTAGGTCAATTTTCACACGACGTAGGGCTCTATTATTATTTTGGAAATAAGAAAATAAATCTAGCCTTAGAAGTACTCAATGTTGGCAATAGTAAACGCTATGACAACTTCAATGTGCAAAAACCTGGACGTTCCGTTCAATTTAAAATTGTATACAAAATCATTTAATTAATCAAGAATATGAAAAAACTAAGATTTAGTGGTATAGCGACAGCTTTTTTAGCTACTTGTTTACTTTTCTCGTGCGCAAGCGATGACAATACACAGCAGCCAACACCACCTGTTAACCCAGATGAATTGCCTAAAGATGAATTGTGGGTGATTTTTAATGGAACAGAGAAATGGGCAGGAGGAATTTATGCCTTAGATGAAGCGAAATCTCGTGTTATCGATTTATCTTCTACTCCATTCTATCAGTTGGGATACTCCGCAGGAGGTCGTGTTGTGGATAATGTATTGTACAAAAAAGATGGAGCTCTAGCGAGTGAAGTAGGTTTGTCGAAATACAAGCTAGAAGGCGGTAAATTTGGAACAGATGGATTTATTAGTACGCCAAATAATACTTATGAAACCAACTATTTGGTGGTTAGTACAACCGAAGGATATTATTGGGATTCTGCTGCAGGAGGATTAAAAGTGCAAAAGTTTAACCCACAAACGATGCAACGCATAGGGGAAGTTGATTTTTCGTCCCTTTCAGATGGAAGTCAATATGAGGCCGCTGGACAGTTGATTTTAGCGAAACGAGATAATAAATTATATGTTGATATCCAACATGGAACGCGTAGTACGGCTTGGCAAGTAAAACCCAATGTAGAAAAAGTTGAAATAGCAGTTTACGACTTAACTACGAATAAAATTGAAGGAGTAACTTCTTATGAAGGGGCAACGAATTTAGGTTTATTTGCAGATCATGTTTTATGGAGTTTAGATGAGGTTACACAAGATTTATATGTTATTGCCGTGGGAGATATGACGGTTCAAAAACCAGAATCTAAAATCTTACGCATTAAAAAAGGAGCTATTACTTTTGATCCTTCTTTCGAATTGAAAATCTCAGATTATCAGTATCCAAGTGATTTCAACCGAATTTTTGCACACAACAATAAAATATATACGACGATTTCAAGTCGACCTACTTCTTATTATGGCGGCGGACAGCACGGAGTATCTTACCGCAAAGATATATGGTATTGGAATGAAATTGACGTGAATACAAAAAAAGCAACGCGTTTAGCTATGTTACCAGATAATTTCTATTCCTACCAAAATCCATTTCACCACAATGGCTTTATTTACTTCACTTCTAATAATACAGAAGAAAATTTTGCAGGAGCTTATCAGTACAATCCTAAAACAGGAGAAGTAAAAGAAACTTTTCGCTTAAAAGGTAGTGGACGTTTAATGGGCTTCCATATTATCGATAAGAAGTAAGAAGTATTATGGAAAAAATTATTCAACGCATTGTTTTAGCCTTAAGTTATATTTGTCGTGCTTTTTTAGCTTATGTATTTATTCCGCATGGGTATGAAAAGCTAACAGAAAAGATCAGTCAACAAGAATACATTGACTTTGGATTGGGAGGAGATTTCTTGGACTTTTACCTTATTTGGGAACGAACGAACTTCATTCACGTTATTGGATTTGCTCAATTGGTAGGAGGGCTGTTGCTTTTGTTTCGAAGAACGTATTTCTTTGGTGCTGTTTGGTTATTTCCAGTTTCATTGGGCATGTTTTTAACCCATGTTTACATCAGTCATGCTTTAGATTTTATTTATTTTGACTTGTTGGTTTTACTGTTTAATGCCTACCTTATTCTGGAGAATTACGCAGCAATTCGAGCTGCTTTTTTTAAATCGCAAAAAACGTGGATTTAAGTGAAATAGCGTAGATGTATAAAATTAGAACAGATTAACTATAAAATAAAAGAAGAGAACCTTTTTTGGTTCTCTTCTTTTATTTTATAATCAACTGATGCTTTTTCAACAAACCTTCTAATGCCTCTTTGGCAAAGACGGCATTTTTTAGTTTGGTTGAAGCAGGATCAATATCGAAATTATAACTGGTATAAAAATCTGCTTTTTCTGCTTTAGCTTTTGTAAAGTTGGCCCGATACAAATTACAGTTGTCAAACATCACTTGAGAGAGGTCTGCTTCCATAAAATCTGCACTAATCAAACTACAATTGATAAAGGTTGTTTTTTTGAGGTTTAAGCCATAAAACAAAGTGAATTCTAAGTTGCAGTCTGTAAAAGAAAACTCAAAAATCGTTTGGTCTATCATGGTAAAATTGACATGTGTAAAATTACACGTTTGAAAGTGACAATTTCTCAATCCCACATAGTTTATCGCTGCATTTTTAAAGTTGCAATTTTTAAAATCGCAGTCAATAAATAAGGTTGATAAGAAAGAGCAAGCAGTAAAATCGCAGTTGATAAATTTACAATTCTCATACTCTTTAAACGAGATGCTATGCGGTTCGAAAACGGTGTTTTCAAAGGTTTTGTCGTAGATGAAATCGGGAGTCATAATCCGTTTATATGTTATTCAATAATATGAGGGACGAATCTACTTTTATCGGTCGTAATGCGTTTATCACTTTCTCTAAAGGTAATACCACAGGGTTCCTGCCCGATAAGCCAACTGCCAATGATAAAATAACCTTTTCCTTCGTTGGGTAAATTCGCTAGGGCTTGACAGATATAGCCTTCCTCTCCATAATCTCCTTTAGTAGCCTCTGCAATTTTATTGTTGATATAAAGGGTTACATTGGCTCCTTCACGAGACAATAAGGGTTTCTTTACGAAATTTTGCATGCCTTTAGGTTCATCAAAATACGATTCCAATAACAAAGGATGATTGGGATACAATTCCCATAAAATTGGGAGAATTGCCTTGTTAGACAAAATCATTTTCCACGAAGGTTCAATCCACTGCGCTTGCGCCATATCATTTGGAATATGTAAGGCAAAAGGTTCATAGATTAGCCATTCCCAAGGATAGAGTTTGAAGATATCAGTGATTACTTCATCCTCTAAATCCGTAAAGGTTTCTCCATCCCAACCGATATCGTCAATATAGATAAGTTTGGTTTGTATGCCAGCTTGGATGGCACAATCGCGCAAATACTCGATATTCGTTAAATCCTCAAGGGTTTCACGCATACAAGAGAAATGCAGGGTACTGCCTTTCAGGTGAGCTTTGGCTTCTTTCCACGTTTCAATCAAGCGATCGTGTACCGAATTGAACTGATCTTTGGAAGCGCCAAAGTAGGTATTCATCCATTGCCATTGTACCACGCCTGTTTCATATAAAGAAGTAGGGGTGTCAGCATTAAATTCGAGTACTTTGAGTTGTTTATGTTGGGTATCATAAACAAAGTCAAAACGGCCATAGATACTCAACTCATCATTTTCCCAACTGCGCTCAATGTGGTCGTGAAAGAAAAGAGGAATTTGAAACTGGTCGTATAGTTTATGTGTAATGACATGATCCACTGCTTTGAGGCACATGTCCCATAAATCTGCCGTAGCGGCATAAATTTCATCCGCTAAGGGTTCGGATATACTATAATAGTAATCTTCAATCCAATACGGAATATTATTTTCATCTGTGTGATAACCAAAACCGTTTTCTTCCAATCGGTTTTGCCAATTGGATTGCGGTGTGATGTATTTTATTTGCATGTTTTACGATTAAGAAGATGCCGAATTGTCTTTTGCTGTACTACCAAAACCACCGCGAGCGGTTTGTTTTTTGTAGGCATCTGCTTTAGATGTATTCGTTCCAACGTTGGATTGTGGTGAAATACCCGGACTCGTATAGCCCATACCGCCTCCCATCATCGGACGGAACGCCATATACCACAAAAGGGCACTGCCCATTCCCATTCCGCCACCATGGCTGCGTTGTTGCTGGTATTGATCCGTTACTTCTGTATAGGGAGCACTGCTATCTGCACGCATAAATACGCGTTGTTGTTCTTCTTTTGTTTCCGTAGGTTTAGAACAAGAAGCTAAAGTAGCTGTGATTAAAACTAAAGAAACGGCTTTACTGCTTTTTTTCATATTTATTCTACAGTTACGTAAATTGGAATTTTCTCTAAACTAGTCGGTTGATTATCCCCCCAGTCACTAAAGTTTTTGGCTGTGGTAATTGTATCAACCTTTTGTTGAACCATTTTGCCATTTACCCAAATTGTTTGTGCGGTTATATGGTAAATACTGTCACCTGAGGTAATCGTTTTTAATGTAACTTCTCGAGCTGATTTTTTGTCGAGTGATTCTAAATTTTGTGTCGATTGTTGTTGCGTACATGCTGTTGCAATTAGCGCAATAAAACTCGCTATTCCGATTGCTTTTTTCATTGGAGCAATTATTTTTAGATTGAGTAACAAAGTTTGAAAATAAAATTTGCTTATGCAATGCTTATTTTATAAAATGAAAGTTCTTGTAAGATAGTTAATTAAATTGGGCGACGTTGGATTTCTTTTTACTTTTGTTGTAAAATGAGAGGGTATGGATGAAATAGCTATTTTACAGATTAACGATATCACGCATAACAATTTACAAACGGACTTTTATGCTAATACCTTATCTCAACATCTTATTGATAATCACAGCCATATTGAGCGACCGCATAAACACAATTTCTATGTAGGCGTTTTGTTTACCAAAGGAGAGGGCATTCACGAAATTGATTTTAATCGCTATGAGGTAAAACCGGGTTCTGTTTTTATGTTGGCACCTGGTCAAACGCATAGTTGGGAATTGTCAGAGGATATTGAGGGATATATTTTTTTTCACACACAAAATTTCTTGGATTTGTATTTGCTAAAAGAATCACTACGTGATTATCCCGTGTTTCGTTCAGCTTTTTATCCCAATCAGGTGTGTTTAAATGAAGCAGATACACAGGTTTTAGCCTATGTATTGAATCGCATGGTCGAAGAAGTAAGACACGAGCAATGGAAGCGCAATCAACAGTTAGTGAGTTTAACTTTGTTGTTCTATATTGAAACCAATCGCATCTTATTACAAGGCGAGACGTTTAAGACAATCAACAATAATTTGTATGCAACCCACTTGCAATTGTTTGAAGAGTTGATTGAAAAGCATTTTGCTGAAGAAAAGTCAGCCGCAGTTTATGCCAATTGGATGAATATGACGCAAAAGCATTTGAATCGCGTATGTAAAACGATGGTTAATCAAACGACAACAGATATTATCTTAGATCGCGTGGTCTTAGAAGCGAAGCGCATGATGATTTATACGGACTATCCACTCAACGATATTGCGTCTCTTTTAGGTTACGACGATTATTCTTATTTCTCTAAATTGTTTAAGAAAAGAGTAGGAGAAACTCCAAAAGAATTCTTTAAGCGCTATCAGTGATTGGTTAGCTCTGAACATCCCTAAATAGGATTGACCGTTTTTTAAACACTAATTTTCAACTAGATATTACAATCAATATAAATAAAAAAAGTCCTTACAATTTGTAAGGACTTTTTTGCACGGGTGGAGGGATTCGAACCCCCATCAACGGTTTTGGAGACCGCTATTCTACCCTTGAACTACACCCGTTTTTGTTTCAAGTGGTGCAAAGATAAATAACTTTTTGAAAGAAACTATTCTTTTTTATAAAATATATTCAACCAAATTATACGGGATAATCGGTAGTTAAAAGTCCAACATAAAAGTAGTACAACTACAATGGCGATAAAGGTTTGAAGGAGAGTGATATGCACGTCAAAAAGCGCATTGATGATTAATCTCAATACCATCACGGCGCACATTTCTGCCACAGTCAGACCATAGCTTACGTACATCCCTCCAAAGTAGAAACCTGTTTCTCTATGGAAATTATAATGGCAATGAGAACATTCTTTCGCCATTTTTGGCATGCGCATCGTAACGGGATTCCCCTTATCATAGAATAAATCTTCTTTGCCGCAGTTTGGGCATTTTCCACTTAAAACTCTTGATATGTATGACATAAGATTATTTTTATGCAAAGTAAAGTAAAATTACTGAAATGTATAGGTTTTAAAATGCTGTATTTTGGTATAATTCGGACATTTTAAATATTATTTTCTCAATTAATGTTGTTTCATTTTGTCGCTATTGCCTTGATTGTCTTGAAAAACTAAAAAAGGCAAGGGACAAGGAGATACGACTAAAAGGAGCGTAAAAAAAAACAGCAGTAAATTTTGATTTACTGCTGTTGATTGGGAAGGTATAAATTATTCCGCTGATGGTTCTTCTGTATAAGTTGATTCTTCTGCCTCACCTTCAGAGGTTGTGTTTTCTCTAATGTTCAAATACTTTAGAGGATTAGAAGAAGCTTCTCCACTGTAATAGTCATCAAATTCTTTAACTAAGTTCGCAATTTCTTCGAGAGACATTACATCGTTTTCTACTTCAGTTGCGTTGTAATATTGCATTAATTTAAGGCGTTCTGTCTCATATTTTTTGCGAATGGTATTTTTTTGAGCCGCATAAATCGTGCGATCCATACCATATTTTCTGTAAATCTCTTTTTGATCAGCTTTGTAAATGGCATCTAGTGCTTTTAAATCAGCTTTTAAACCTTCATCGTGGATATTGGCTAAGTCAAATTCAACTTTCTTCTGTGCCCAAATATCCATTTGGTCTTTTGTTAATGTACGCTGAATGAAAAGTTGATAGGTATTTTTTACTTTTTTCTCTGTTTCTTTTTTCTCTACAGGCAACATATCTGTTCGGTCATTTAGGGCCTGCAAATCTCTTTTGATGTATTCGTTTTTAACGATAAAAGAAGCTTCTTGTTTTTGAGTTAAACCCAATTCAGCTTTATTCTGAAGGATGTTCTCTATATCTTTATAAACAATAACTTCACTGCTACTTTGAATTACTGGTTTTTTTTGCCCATAAGACACCGAAAAAGCCAATAGTAGGATGGATAGTGAGATAATCTTTTTCATTTCTTTTTTATATTTCTTTCTTTCAGTTGCAAATTTACTATAAAATAATCTTTTTCTTTCCGAAGCATAGACAAAAAAAAAGGGCTATTAAGCTGATTTTTTGTTTCTTGCTATACTAAGTCTAACGGTTCGTATAAAAGGCTTTTTAAAGCCTTTTAGCCTACTATTTTCTTTTTGTTATTTCGGAGATTATTACCGACTACAAAATTAAACATATGTTTATTAAAAATAGTTAAATTTTTTTAAAAAGTGAATCCTGTTTGCATATATGGTTCTGTTTATTTGCTTTATAGCTTTCATTATGTGAAATTCTAAAGCTGTTCGTTTAAAATAAACGCTAAATCTGTATTTTTGTTTTCCTATTCCCTGCGTTTTGTGAAAATATCAGTTGAAATTTTGAGCGGTGTTGGAGTTTTGTTTAGGCTGTTTGTTGTATATTTCTAAACTTTTATGCTAATTAATTTTGTTATTGTGATATGCAAAGACTATGCCTTCTCCTTGAATTAAGAAAAATTTATGATTATAGATGGGTTGCACGATTTCTTGTTTTTATGTTATCTTTCAATAATATAGTATATGCACAATGGCCCAAATCACAAATAAAGACTTTGCAACAAGGAACAACTTTTGATTCTATTCGCACGCAGCATGCCAAAGTAGGAGGGCTTTTTCTAGAAGTTAAGAGTTATTTTGAAGAATATAGTCCTGTGAAACCCGGGAGTGTGACTCAATTGTACTTTCAAGGACTCAATAAGGAAGGAGAATTAATGGTGCGCTATGTATTTACTCACGCGCTATTAGACTTTCATATGGAAACAAGGCTAACCTATCCCAATAAGGGAAAACAAGAGCTCTGGTTGGATCAGTCAAGACGTGTGCCTTTGTTTGTGTTATTGGACTTATATTACAAAGAGAATGTATTAGAAGTAGACCTATTGTAACTTACTGAATGGCATAGTACAATGCTAAAAATCAAAGAGGTGTTAAGTTAATTTTTCGTATTCCTTAGCTTTATTTTTTGTAATGGTTGGTTTTTTTTCTACTTTGCGTACTCCTAAAAGGAAAAATGTACAACAAAAACTCCAATCATTCATGAAAAAGCCAGCTATTCTTACCTTACTTTTATTGACGATGAGTACGGGTGCATTTGCTCAAATGGCACTAGATCGAATTGACGCAAATCCAAAATGGAAACAATATGACCATTTTTATGAACGCGATGCATCTAGTATATATCCCAATGACCGCATTGAATATGAGCTAGCGGACGGACGCATTAGCAGTTACCGCTTGTATTATCAAGATGAATTGGGAAAGGTATTTGATGTATTTTACGATAATCAAGGTCGTGTGTATCAGGAAGTTTTGATGTATGATGCAGATCGTGGACAGGTGAGAGAAGTTGTTTTTGAAAGTTCGTTTACTTATGACGATAAAGGAGAATTGATTGATGATGGACAACGTACGTATACGAAGTTTGTAAAAGGCAGACCCATGATTGTGACTTCACGCGAGTATTCGGAAGAATATGAACGCGGGTTTAGTACGGTTCGCGCCTATAATGAAAGTGGAACCATACGTTTGGAGAAAACAACGTTTTTTGAAGAAGGAGAAAAGAAGATTCGCACCAGTACGTATAAGTATGATTCTTGTGGGAATGTAACCGAAGTGAGTACGCGTACAACTATTGCACCTACGTACACCAAACAAAAGAAACGCAAAAAAGATAAAACACCGCCGGTTCGCCCTGTCATTGAAAAAGAAACCTTTACTTATGAGTACGACGGGGATTGTATTTGGACCAAAAAATACAAAGTGGAAGACGGGGAACAAACGCTTCTACGCGAAAGAGAACTTGTAAAATAGCACAAAAACCAATCAAACTATATTATGTAAAGCTCAGTGGAATTTTTTCATTGGGCTTTTTTTGTGCTGTTAATCAAAGAAAGTACTAGGCGCCGTATGCATTAGGTATTGAATGGGTAAAGAGGTAAAAATATCAAACCTATTCGAATTGAACGAAATGAAATAGAGAAGGTATCGAAGCAATATTCAGGAAACGTATTTGGTGTATATGTGGTAATTGGATAAATTTACTTGTTAAACAAACAAAATAAAGGTAGCGTAAAACTTATAGTAAGCGCTAGAATTAATAAAACTAACGAAAGATTAAATAAGAGATGGAAATAGTATGTCCAAATTGTGAAACCAAAAATGAACAAACATCTAAATACTGTTCAAGCTGTGGATATCAACTTCCAAAAGTTGAGGTAGTGGTTGAAGAACCAAGTAATGTGAGTAATGAGCGTAATGAGCAACCAAAGAAAAAATTAAAAGGGAAAGCACTGGTTGGATTTATTCTAGGGTTTTTATTGTTTTTTGGTTTGTCTCAATACTTTTTCTTTGCTCCTGCTGATATTGATGCGGAATTGGCTAAAGTAGCTTCAGAAATAAATAAAAATTGCCCGATGGTAGTGGATCAAGAGATTCGACTTGATAATACGGCTGCGTTTCCAAATAGAACCTTACAATACAACTATACAATTCTAAATTACGAAAAAGCAGAGCTAGATATAAATGTCGTAGAGCGTACCCTTTTCTCCGGAATTCTAGAGAATATTAAAACAAATCCTGATATGAAAGCCATGAGAGAGAATGAGATTACTTTTAATTATTATTACAAAGATAAAATGGGAGCATTTGTAACAAAATATGTTGTTACACCTGAGATGTATAAAGAAAATTAAAATAAACCAAACAAAAAAAACCTCCACATCCTGCGATTGTGGAGGTTTTTTGTTTGAAAGATATGATATTAACCAAAGAATGGCTATTTTCGATTTAACTATAAATTAAAGAGCTTGGGAAATCAATAAGGGTATTTCCTGTAATGAGCAAGTATGACAACAGATGAAAATTCAATACAAGAGAATGTAACGCAAGAGGTAAAATACAAGATTAATTTGACAGTAATTAGCTGTAGTTTGCCTTGAGAAGGGTAAATCAAATACGGAAACTTGATTAAATTAATTAAGAATGAAAGCATCTTGGGTAGATAAATTAGTTACTGCATTGAGTATAGTCATTAATCTGGTGATTAATCTCGTTTGTATGGGGGTTATGGTTGTGGTGGTGCTAGGGAGGCATTTGGTGTATAAAGTGTTTAAGAGGTGATAGCTTTTGTTTTTTATATGAAGTATATTTAAAATCTCACGGAGTTACTTTTTTCTTGTATTTAGTAATTCTTTATTGCGTTTCGATTTCTCCTGTGTCGAAGTGATGTACTGTGAGAAATAAGTGAAGGAAGTGTGGTTTAAATTTTCTGTATAGATCAAAATTGCTCTTTAACCTGGAGAATTCTATAAAAAGCAACAAGCAAAAAACAATAAAAAAAGCACCTATTTCTCAATAGGTGCTTTTTTTATTGTGGTCCCACTTGGGCTCGAACCAAGGACTTGCTGATTATGAGTCAGCTACTCTAACCAGCTGAGTTATAGGACCGGCCTATTTGACTGTAATATTTGTGGTCCCACCTGGGCTCGAACCAGGGACTTGCTGATTATGAGTCAGCTACTCTAACCAGCTGAGTTATAGGACCAGTCAAATTGACGATTAGCGGTTGCAATATTACAGCGTAATATTGGTTTTTCCAAGAAATAAAAACAAAAAATGATTGTTTTACTCCTTCACAACTCTCTAATGCCTAACTACTAATTGATAACTTTTTCGTTCTCAGTCACTTTTTAATTTTCCCTTTTATTTTGAACAATTTTTAAGTGATGGTAAGAGTAGAAATAAACGGTAAAGAAGATCGTAAAGGTCTTCCTTTTTTCACTTGTGGACTTCTTGTGAACCAGCGATCTACATTCTTGCTAAAATATAAAAAAATGCTATCCAAAAAATTGTATTTTTGCACCATGGAGACAAATAGACAAAAGAAGATGGGAGCACTTCTACAAAGTGACCTAGTAGATATATTACAAGGAGAAGTGCGCAAGAACGGAATAAGCAATTTGATTATTTCAGTTTCTAAAGTAAATATTACCTCAGATTTATCAATTGCGAAAGTGTTTTTGAGCATTTTCCCTGCAGATCGTGGAAAAGAATTATTAAAAGCCATTCAATCGAATGCGCCGCTAATTAAGCACGACTTGGCACAACGCGTAAAAAATCAGATGCGTAAAGTACCGGATTTGGTATTTTATGTAGACGATAGCTTGGAGTATATCGATCAAATTGACAAAGCATTAAAAGGAGATGAAAACCCAATTGCTAATCCAGATTTATTAGCAAAGAGAAAGAAAAAATAAACCGTTGAAGATAGCCTTTTACATAGCCAAACGCTACGCTTTTAGTAAAAGCAAGAGCAAAGCCATTAACGTCATTACGGCGATTGCCTCCATTGGGATTGTCGTGAGTGCCATGGCCATGCTCATTGTATTAGCTGTGTTTAGTGGACTTCGTTCGTTTAGTTTATCGTTTACCAATGAGTTAGATCCCGAGCTAAAAGCCTTTAGCAAACAAGGAAAAAACTTTGTGGTAAACCAAGCACAATACCAAGAATTGAGTCAGTCGGATCTCTTTTCAGGAGTAGCACGAGTAGTAGAAGACCGTTTGCTTTTTACTTATAATGAAAAGCAAACCGTTGCTATACTCAAAGGAGTGGATGCCGATTTTCCCAAGGTTAGTCAATTTCCTGATAAAGTGGAACTGGGCAATTGGATTGAATCTGATTCCGATGAGGTTGTTGCAGGGTTAGGCATGGCTTATCTTCTGTCGATGGGACTCTTTGATGTTGAACACAGTTTACAAGCCTTGTCAATCAAACCAGGATCTGGAGTAGTCAGCAATCCCGAAGATGCCTTTTTGCGTACGTATTTACATCCCGTGGGCATCTATTCGTTGCGCAATGAAGAATTGGATAGCAAATACGTTTTTTGCGATATTGAACTGGCTCAACATTTACTCAGTTTAGAGGAAAATGAATACACCAATCTCGAATTTGCATTAAATCCTGGCGTTACAGAAAAACAAGCCATCGCTTTTATTCAGCAAGTGCTTGGAGATACCGTAGTTATTAAAAACCGCATTCAGTTGAATGACAGTTTATACCGTATGTTGAACACAGAAAATGCCGTGGTTTATTTCATCTTTCTATTGGTGGTAATTATTGCACTTTTCAACCTAGTTGGGGCTTTACTCATGATTATCCTAGAGAAAAAAGCCAACATCAAAACGCTGAATGACTTGGGAATTCCCTTAAAACAGCTCAAGCGTATTTTCCTTTTACAAGGAATGATTATCAGTACAATAGGCGGTCTATTGGGAATTGCATTAGGCATTATTGGGGTGTTGATTCAAGAACACTTCGGTTTTATTCTCATTCGTCCTGGATTTGCTTACCCTGTAGAATTTAACATTAGCGATGTCTTTGTTGTATTTGGTTCTATTTTTATCCTAGGCTTTATTGCTTCTTATATTGCCTCCACTCGCGTGAATAAAAAATATTTACACGCTTAATCTACCCTTTATTTTATCGGAAGAATCAATTACCTACTTCGATAGGGAAGATTTCGTTACGCAATAAGGTTACCTAACGTTCCCTGAAAATGGGGATTTTTCTTTAGAGATTGAACACTTTTCTAGAATTAACAAATTATGTCGCGGGTGTTTCATAAATTTGTTGTTGATGGATTAATCAACAAAGTAGAAAAATTGTTTTATTAGAAAAAGAAAAAATTATGGGCGAGTTTAATGTAAAATACTTAAGCTATGTTAGTGAGTTTGCCAATGGGCAAGAGAGTTTAAGTGATGCTGCACAACTGTATTTTAACGCAGATGATTATGCAGATCCTATCCGTTGGTTTAAAGCACATGCGCTTTGTATGTTGGCCCTACAAATAGGGAAAGAAGGAGAGATATTCCAACAGTTATACGAACAAATTAACGAAGAATCCAACCGCGAACGCAGTAGCTTCTATTTAAACGATAAAGACTATGCTTTGTGGTTTGACGATGTGGTGTTGCTCAATCAATTATTTATCGATAGAGGATATGCCAAAGCCTATACATTCATGCACGAATTGTATATGAATGCACGCTTTGGATTTAAAGATGATGAAAAGGCAACCGCTTACCTGAAACAAGGGTATGAAGCAGGAGATAACACGGCACAAGCCTTCATTGGTTATAATACCTATTACGGAAGTCTTGGATTTGAACAAAATCAAGAGGAAGGTTTGGCGTTAATTCAGTCCTCTTATGCCCCGGATAATCGCGTAGCTCCTCTATTTGCTTTAAATATCGAGTTTCGCGCTTGCGAATCAGCTGAAGAAGGAAAAGCCGTTTTAGACAAATATCACGATTTGATTCACGTAGAGAAACGAGGACTCTATGTATTAGCGGATTACTATTTGCGTGAAGGGGAAGATGAAAAGGCAGCTGAAACTTTCTTAGACGGAATCAAGCACAACAGTGGCTATTGCAACTATATGATGGGGTTGATGATTTGCAATACGCGTTTTGCTCCTCTGGGATATGAAATTGAACAAGGAGTTCCTTATTTGCAAATGGGCTTTGAACACGGAATCGCCTATGCTGGTTTTGTGATGGGATATTACTATTTATATCCTGCAGACCAAAGTGAACCTCAATTCGAAAAAGCGATTCAAACACTTGAAAAAGCAGTGTTATATTGCTCAAATGAAGCCCTATTGGAATTAGCAATCTTATATTTATACCACAGCGAGTACAAAAATATCGACAAAGCCATGGCGTATTTAGATCGTGCGATTGACGCAAAATCTACCCGTGCCATGAATGAAAAAGCAGTGGCTTTATTAGAACATCAAGAAATAGAACGCAATGTAGAAGAGGCACAAGCACTTTTACTTCAGGCGATGGAATTAGGAGATGACTATGCGCCTTATCGCTTGGGATATGGATACCAAGTGGGTGAATTTGGTACAGAAGAAGAGTTTGATAAATGCATTGAATTCTATGAAATTGCAGCAGAACGCAACAATGGATTGGGAATTGAATATGCCGGAAGATACTACCGTTACCACGAAAATCCAGATTTAGATAAAGCCATTGGGTTTTACGAAAAAGGAGTGGAACTATACAATTCAAACTACTGTAAAGTTGAATTGGCTATGCTATTGGAAAGAGGATATGGATTAGAAGCCAATCCAGAGCAAGCAGAACAATACTATCAAGAAGCTTTAGAAAATAACTATCCTTTTGCGGCGGTTCGCTTGGGGTATTTATATGAAGATGGATTAGTAGGAGAAGTAGATACTGAAAAAGCAAGAGCCTATTTTGAAATCGCGGCGAATGCAGATTTAGCAGAGGGAATATACCAATTTGCTCGTTGCAACCGCTACGGAATAGGAGGAGAAGAAAATCGCACCTTAGCTTTTGAATTGTTCGAAAAAGCGTTGGAATACGGCTATAACGATGCCAATGTTGATTTAGCCTTAGCCTATGAAGAAGGAGTAGCGGGAATAGAAGAAAATCCTGAAAAAGCAGTGGAGTATATGACAGCAGCAGCTGAAATTGGATTCAGCTATGCCCAATATAAACTAGGTACGTATTACCTCTATGCTTATGGTTTAGAAAAAGATTTAGAACTAGCGCGATACTGGTTGGAGAAAGCCAATGAAAATGGTTCAGCTCTAGCCATGTTGACTTTAGGTGATTTTTATTTATATGGGTATGACGAAGAGCAACCGTATGATTTAGCTTTCCCTTACTATGAGGCAGCCGAACAATTGGGCTATATTTCAGAAGGATTGGGAATTTGTTACCAATTCGCTATTGGTGTGGAACGCGATGATAAGAAAGCCTTCCACTTCTATAAAATGGCTGTAGAAAGAGGATATGATGCCGCGTATTTCCGTTTAGGGCTGTGTTATTACTACGCCATCGGAACAGAAAAAGATTATGTAGAAGCCCTGTATTATTTGAGAACTGTTGCAGATCGCGGTCACTTAGAAGCTTCTTCTTATGTGGGCATTATGTTAGTGAAAGGAGAGGGAGTACCTCAAGAATCCGTAGAGGGAATTGCTTACCTTGAAAAAGCAGCGAATGCAGGCTATGATTCAGCTCAATATGAATTGGGAAATTGTTATTTAAAAGGAGAAGGTGTAGAGCAAAACGATGAATTGGCTTTGCATTGGTATCAACAAGCTGCGGAAAATGGAAACGAAGATGCACAGAAAATTATCGGTGGCCCAAGAAAAAGAAGAAGATAATGGACAATAAAAAGAATTATCAATTCCAAGTGAATATGAAGGGAATGATAGAACTGTTGAGTGAGCATATTTACAGCTCACCAACGGTTTTCATTCGCGAATTACTGCAAAATGGCGTAGATGCCGTTACCGTTAGAAAGGGAATTGATGAAACATTTCAGGGTAAAATAACCCTGTTTTTTGATAAGGATCAGTTGATTTTTCAAGACAATGGCGTGGGCTTAACCCTAGAGGATATGCACCAATTCTTGTCTGTGATTGGACAAAGTTCAAAACGAGGAGAATTAGCCGAAAAAGACCTTATTGGTCGTTTTGGTATTGGTTTGCTTTCTTGTTTGGTGGTGTCTGAAGAAATCGTGGTAGAATCTCGTTCCTTGTACAAAGAGGAGTCGGTGCGTTGGATCGGACGTGCAGATGGAACCTATGAGGTGGAAATGATCGAGTTGTTACCAGAAGTGGGAACACGCGTGATTTTACAAGCCAAAAAGAACTGGAGAACGCTGTTCAAAAGAGAAGAGGTAAAGCAAAACGTATTATTCTACGGAAGTGCCTTGCCTATTGAAATTAAGTTTATCGAAAAGGGAGAGGAAGAAATCGTATCGGATGGAAAACCGATTTGGATGAATCCCAAAGCGTCAAAAGAAGATTTATTAGCCTATGGAAAAGAGATCTTTAAAACGAGATTTTTAGACGTATTTCCCATTGCCTCTGAAGCAGGAGATATTCAGGGAATGGCCTATGTGATTCCCAACAAAGTCAATATGACGACGGCTAAAGAACACAAGATTTTCTTGAAGCGCATGTATCTCTGCGATCAAGCGACCAATCTCTTACCAGAATGGACGTCTTTTGTGCGTTGTATTATGAACTCCAATAGTCTGCAACCAACAGCTTCGCGTGAATCTCTGATGAACAACGCCCTCTTAGTGGAGGCAAAAAAAGAATTGACCACTTGTTTTAAAGATTATTTAAAACTGTTGTCTGTGTCAAATCTAGAGAAGTTGGAACAGATTATCTCCATTCACCATTTGTATATTAAATCCTTAGCGGCTTCAGACAATGAAATCCTCAAGTTATTTGAAGATTATTTGCCTTTTGAAACTAATCAAGGGACGTTGTTGTTTAGAGATATTAGAACGAGTTATGGTTCGATTTTCTATACCCCTTCTTTGGATGATTTTAGACAAATTCGACGCATTGCAGGTTCTCAAAAGAAATTGGTCATCAATGCGGCGTATAGCTATGAGGCAGATTTGATTCAGAAGATCAAAGCGAGTAATCCAGAATTGGCGATTGATTTAATCAAGCCCAACGATGTTTTAAATAGTTTTGAAGAAGCCTCTACAACTGACGATCGCCTGGCTATTTTCATTGAGAAAGCCAATAAAATATTAAAAGCACAATATTGTAAAGTAGAGGTGAAGCGATTTGAACCTCAAGATACTACGGCGATTTACATTGCCAATGAAGAAGCATTGAGCAACAAAAGCATGCAAAACTTAGCCCAGAGTGCCAATCCTTTTTCAGCAGCCCTGGGGCACTTTAAAAAGCAAGAAGAAGTTTTGCCAACCCTGTGTTTCAATCAACAAAACGACTTGGTTTCTAAGTTATTGGTGATTAAAGATCCCGAACTTTTTGAAGCCTTGATACACGTGTTGTATGTACAGGCGTTGATGTTGGGTGGTTATACCATCAACAAACAAGAAATGGACATTTTCAATCATGCCCTTTATCAATTTGTAATCTTGGGGATGACTAACTTTTTACCCGAAATCTAAGATGCTACATCGGTTAGAAATACAAAAAATTCTGTTGCAGATTCAAGAAGAATACACAGATTCTAAACACTGTATTGCTCAGTTGAAACAAGCGATATACTTGGCAGATAAACATGCAGATTTGAGTTGGGCCATTGATTTGCGCATCATGTTGATACGCGAAGAACGCTGTTCATCCTCTTGTATTGAGAGTCCATTGGCTTTCGCTTGGCTGTTGGAGCAAGCGCGCTTGCATCCCGATCAGTTGTCGGAATCGGAGTTTTTAGAAGAATACGAATGGATGATCTGTTCCGCTTATGGCAATGTGAATATTCCCTTGGAACAAGTACATGCAATAGCGGCAGATTTAGAACAGAAATTAGATCATTTTAAGTTTTCTAAACGAAGTTATTATTATACCATGGCGGGTTTTGCCCAACATTTAGGAGATTATGAACTCGGAGGAACCTATGTAGCCAAAGCAAGAGAAGAAGCCCTAGATGATATCTGTGGAGAAGCGATGGCGTATGACAATGAAATTGAAAGCGCCTCTCGTTTGGGACATTTTGACGAGGCTATTGCCTTGATGCATCAAATGGAGTACAAAAAGATACGCGATTTCTCTCTGCCTTTTGAAACCTATGTTTCCATGGGGTATTTTATGGTGCGCTATGGAGATGATCGCGCTGCAATATATTTAGAGAAAGCCAAAGAAGAGTTTAGCCAATTGCCCGAAGTGAACAGCTCTTTGCTCTACGGATTGACGCGTTTGATTTACGCTTTACACCTGTTAGGCGATGAATCCCTTTGGCAGTATTACGAAATTATTGCAGGTTGGGACATAGATGCAGAAGACGACTTACAATTGATGTTGAGTCGTCATATGATGTTTGTCTTAGACCAAGAAGAGAAAAAACAATTAACCTTATCGCCTTCGGTTTCCTTCTATCAAGAAGATGGATATTATGAGCTCAAAGCCTTGTCAGAGGCCTATAAAATTAGTGCGTATGACTGGGCGAAGCGCTTTGATTTGCGCAATGGAAATACAGCTGCACAAGAGGAAATCAAGCGAATGGAAGAAGAAAATAAAAGAAAAAAATAGCTATGAATTACAATTTAGAAATTCAAAAGATCCTGCTTAAGGTGGAGGGTTTGAAGAGTTTAGAAGACAAGATTGTCGCGTTGAAAGAGGCCATACAATTAGCCGATCAGCACAATGATATTGATTGGGGATTTGATTTGCGTTTGGACTTAATTCGCCAAGAGCGCAATACCTCTCGTTGCAATGAGAGTTTCCCCGCTTTTGCCTGGATCTTACACACTAGCGATGCCAATGAAGATTACTTTGACGAATCAGAATTCTTATGGGAATACAAATGGATGTATTGTTCAGCTTACCGCAGTGCGTTAATCCCGTTGGATGAAATTGAAAAAATTGGAGAAGACCTCAAACGCAGGTTGGTGAAAAACGGCTACAGTACACGTGCGTATTACAATGTGTTAACCGGATTGGCGTTTCACTTGCGCGATTACGATTTGGCGAAAACCTATATCGATGCTGCCAATAGTGAATTAGTCGATGATATGTCGAATTGTCCAGCTTGTGAATTGGATACAGAAGTGGAATTGTTGTTATTCCAAGGAAAATTGGAAGAAGCCATTGTCAAAGCACAAGATTTAATTCACAAGAAATTGACGTGTTATTCCATGCCTTTCCAAACGTTTTGTAGTTTGACGTACTATTCTTGGCTAGCAGGAGATGCTGCAGGAGCAGAGAAGTACTTCAACAAAGCGATTGAAGAATATGAGGCACACGATCAATACGACAGTTCAGTAGGCTATTCCATGGGCTTGTTGATGTCCTATATGAATGCCATCAACCACCCCGAAACGTGGTCTTTCTTTGAGCGTATTGCCACTTGGGACATCGAGGCAGAGGATATTCACCGTTATAACTTCGCTCGTTATATGTTGCCAATCATGAAACAAGGAGGGAATAGAGCCTTGCAACTTTCTCCTCAATTGCCGTACTACAAAGAAAGTGGGTTTTACAATTTAGACGATTTATATACGCACTTCAAACAGCAAGCAACAGCATTTGCGGAGCGTTTTGATGCGCGTAATCAAAATACCAATTATACAACGGAAATCGCAGCGTTGTAAAAAGAGAAAGAAAGTGATTTTTTCACTTGTACGAGTAAAGTAAGTTAAAAGGGAAGCAGTATAGGCTTCCCTTTTTTTTGTGGTTGTTGTTCTTTTCTTAGAAATAGTTGAATAGTTTAGAAAATCTACTCTTTGATAAAATAACTTTTTATCCAAGATTATGTGTTGTTTATGTTTTTATTGTTTTTTTTCTATAGCTGGGGAATTAATATTTTTGAATAATGTAATTTTGGTAAAATAGTTGATTTTTGTTATAAAAAATTAGGTTAAAAGTTAAGGATAATGTTTAATTTGTGAAGATTAACCAATATATTATAAGTATGAGTGACGCTATTTCAAATACGTTATTTCGTTTCGTCAGTTTGCGAAGCGTTCAAATTCCAGATTCATCAGACCTTGTTCATCGATTTGTTCAAGTTCCAGGTACTATAGCAGGACAAGGGGTTTTTTATGAAGCCATACAAAAACGCCCAGTAGATGCAACTAAATATGAAACCATGCTCAAAGCGGCAACCAGTTTTAAAGAAGTCATCCCTACAACAAAAGCATTACAAGAAGAGTTTGCGACTATTCAACCTTTTTCTACCTGGTTAGCGCAAAACAAAACAACAGCTACTGTTGAGGAAATCAGCAAGAAAGCAGAAGGCATCAAAGCTATTGACGCCAAACAACAAGGTAAACTGTGGAACAATATTTTTTATCAGTCTACGGTACAAGAAGATCTGGTTCTCAATGATCAAATGATTGAGATTCTAAAAGCAAATGCTTTAGTTGAGCAGCTCAAACTTAAAGCAACCGATGCAACACTAGAAGAAAGAGCCAAGGCAAGTTTTGTATTACCTGCTTTACTTTTTAACGAGGAGATGATTGAGGATGATAAAATTCAACCTAAAGTGGCAACAGAGAAGCCTCAAATTGTTGTGCCTAATCGTTTAATGACGCAAAAAATAAATATTTCAAAGGTCAAATTACAAGAGGAACAATTAACAATTCTGAAACAAGACTTAGCTATTTTAGCAGATGAGTATCGAAAAGAATATCAACAAGCGTATGAGGAAGCTCAAGATGCTTATAATAAAGAAGTTTCCCCTATCTATGAGAAGTATTTTGCAGCAGTAGAGGAAGCGCGTAAGAGTTATTGTAGTACAGTTGTTTCAGAGAAAAGAGAGTACAACCCAGAGGATCCCTGTCAACAACCACCCACTATTCCTGCACCTATTGTACCTAAGTTCGATTTTAAATTTAGAGCAGAATTATCTATCAAAGAACTCCAAGAAAAATTAGATCCTATTAGCTACCAAACGCTTTTGCAAAGTATTGGATATCAAGAGAAGCATACAACTCCTATAGGGCGAAGAAATGTAAAAGAAGAAACAACAAATCCAGATCGCCTCCTTCAAACCATTGGCACATTTGACAATTTGTCCTCTTTTGTACAAGCAAGTGGACGACAAAATCAAGCGCTATTAACGGAGAGTATAGATAGCTCTCAACGAATGAAAAGTATTGGGGGAATTATGTTTCCTGTTAATACTGAAATTAACAATCAGGTGTTTGAATATGGTATTTCTGGAAAAATAGTGAATCTACAGCGTACGGCAACTATATTTTTCAAGGTGCCTAATTCTTCTTGGCAGATTTCAACCATCAATGTGTCCATTGCTCAAGATAAGTTGGCGAGTACCTATTTATTGGATAATTCTCATATAGAGCGAAGGGGTAATCAGATTACGTTGTATAATGTTGAAGGGTATCCTGCATCAGATTCAACGGATCGCACTAAATCAACAATGGCCTTGGAAATTCTATTTACGAATGGTTGCGTTAAACGTATGCCTGTAATCGATATTGCAGCTCAAGTATGTTTGTCTGGTATATTAGAAGGGAATTGTAATACAAGTACAATAACTCCTCCACCTTATTATCCCAAAAAATTTGGTGTGCGTTTATTGGGAATCGCAGATTATAAAAAAGTAGAACAAACCGTGCATTGTTATATCGAAGGAGAGGTTTCGAATATTGAGAATATCATGGCGAGGGAATATCGTGAAAAATCGACTCGTCGTTTGAGAAGAACAGAAGATACGACAACTGAAACGACAGAACAAGAAATCGAAGCATTTACGGATACGATTACCACGGATCGCTATGAAATGCAGAGCGAAATTGATTCCTTATTACAGAAAAATAAAAGCACGAATGGCTATATAAATGCACAATATCGAGGGACTAATTATCAAATTGATGGAGGAGTAGCCCAAGCAAGTAATACTGCTCAAGAGGAGAGTATACGTCGCTCCGTAACTGAAGCCAAAGAGCTAACCTTTCAGGCACAAGATCGCGTGGTCAATCGCATTAAACGCGAGCGTATGCAGAAGATGGTGGAGGAGTTTGAAGAGAACAATAAACATGGCTTTGATAACCGCAAAGGAGATAAACACGTGGTTGGGGTATATCGTTGGGTGGATAAGTTGTATAAAAACCAGGTGTATAACTATGGTAAACGCATGATGTTTGAATTTATGATTCCAGAGCCTGCCCGTTTACATGTTTTGGCAATGAAAGATGAAGTAAAATCACCAGCCTTAACTATTGAAAAACCTCTAGATCCTAGAAAAGAATCTCCTTACCCCATTGTAACGGCGGATCAAATCACAGAATCAAAAGCGCTCTATTGGGCCGCACAGTTTAATGCAGATATTCCCGTTAAAAAAGATGATACAATTACAATATCAGCTTCGTTTGGTGAGCAAGGGGAAAATGGACACTTTATGCAATCGAAAAAGTATGCGGGCGCCCACAGTTATGAATTTGAAATTCCAGAAGAATATCAAGCGATGTCTGTAACAGGAGTATTCCATTTTAGTTTAGCTCCTGATACATTGAACTGGTTTACCCATGGAGGATTGGGTATTGGAAATTATTGGATTGGAATCGGGAAGACCTATGAAGCTCATCAAGGTCCAGTTGGAATAGCAGATCGATATTTTACGGAAGAATTATATGGAGTGCGTAATAAATTGGGTATCGCATTAGCAGGTGCAAATGTGGGGGCTTTGTCAGTAGCAATGAAGATAAAGTGTACGTTAACTCCAGAGGCGAATAGAAAATGGCAACAAGAGTGTTTCCAAGCCATTATGGAAGCTTATAATTTAGCCTTAAAAGCGTATAATGAGCAATTAGCCACAGAACAGAATAAAGCTGTAGAAATCAAACGCACCAATCCTGGGTTTTATCGTCAAATTGAAAATACAGTGTTGCGTAAAAACTGCATCGCTTATTTGACCCGTTTCAACGCTATGGGAAAAAGCTTTACGAGTGGTGATACAATGGCTGATTTTGCGATTCAACAGAATAAAGAAATGGAAGCTTACGCAAGTTTAGCTAAATTCATGGAACAAGCCTTTGAGTGGGAGGCCATTTCGTATAATTTCTATCCCTTCTATTGGGGAGACAAAGGCCACTGGGCAGATTTATACACTTATGATGAAAGTGATGATCCTATTTTCAGAAGTTTTATGCAATCGGGTATGGCTCGTGTTGTGGCAACGGTTCGTCCAGGTTTTGAGGAGGCCGTACAGTTGTATATGAGTACAGGAAAAATATGGAATGGCGGTGAAATACCCGTTATTGGCGATGAGCTGTATCTGTCGTTGATTGATGAGGTACGTCAAGCAGAAACCGTAAAAGAAGGGAAAGCGTGGATTACGCGTATTCCAACTTCACTGACCATCTTACAAGCGAAAAGCGCTGGTTTAGAAGTAGAAAAAGCCTTACCGTGTAACTGTGATGACACAGCAGATTTTGAAGATCCATCTCAAGTGCCTTGTAGTGATGCATTTGTACTCAATGATAATTTAATTGGCGGGGATACAGGGCCTGAACCTGAGTTATAATTGAATTTTTTAAAGTTTTCACTAATTGTTCAATATAGCATTTAGTGAAAACTGTTTTCGAACAAAAAATAGAAGAAAAATGACAGAAGAAAAATTTAAAGAAATAACCAATAATTGCCAACCCCAAAAGGGATTTAATTTAAATTGGAGTATATACTATCCATTAGATTTTTCAGATACATTTTTGCCTAAAATTATAGGATATAGACTTACAGCATTAGATTTCTTTGATGGTGCAGATTTATTGACGAATATTAGTAAAGCTCGAAGAGAATCACATAATCTAACGAATGAAAAAGAAACATTTTCATTGATTAGTTATACTTATCCAAGAGGCGTTGAAGCAGGAGATAAAAAAAATAAAGTTGAAGTTCAATCTAATGAAATTTGCACTTTTATAGAAGTAACTGAAAATAATGATGTAAGTGTCTTTTTTAGATTTGGAAATAAATTTAAAAAAAGATTAATAGAGAGACAATTTGATTTAGAAATAGTTGAAAAAAAAGGTTTTAAAACAACAATTAGTGCTTTTCAATCTTTTTTTAAAGATGGACTCTCGCATCAGAATATGATGAATTTTATATTAAAAACTATAGGAATGGAAGACTATAACGAACAAGAGATAAAGGATCAACAAATAGGAACAAATATTGTAAAGGTAAATGAAGATGGGACTACACTAATGCAAGTTAGACATGAACTTGTTAATGTAGGAGAAAGAATTGCACAAACTAAGTATAATACAGCTGCGACCGTTACGAATAGAGGAACCATAATTGTTACTCAGTTTAAACAAGAAGTTGCTTCGAGAGATAAAGAAGTCTTTTATTTTAAGAATGCTTTGGGTACCTTTGAAGGTACACTATCTGAAGCAAGAGAAGCTTTCCCAGATGTTGATTTCTCAGAATTAATTGTTCCTACTGCTTTTCAAAGGAATGATGTAGAATTAGGAACTAAAGCAATTTGGGCTACGTCAAAACCGCTAGAATGGGAAACTGTAAATGAATACGATGCAGAACAACATGGTGGTAAACCTATAGATTGGGAAAAATGGGCAGATGCCACACAAACAGCATTAGACATCATTGGGTTAATTCCAGTAGTAGGTGAAGTAGCAGATTGTCTAAATGGTATCATCTCTTTGGCAAGAGGTGATTATGCGGATGCAGCATTAAGTTTTGCTTCAATGATACCTGTTTTTGGAAGTATTGCTACAGGGGTAAAACGCGCTAGAAAAGCTACAAAAAAGGCAGAAGGAGTTTATGATTTAATGGTTAAAAATTTAGATGAGATCAATGGATACGTAGGCCAATCAAAAAGTGTATTTAAGCGAATATCAAGTCATTTTAAACCTAAAGGAAAATTAAAACACACGATTTTAGAAAATCCTCCTATAATATATAAGATGCCTGGTTCAACCAAATTTGAACGTGAAATTTATGAACAATTTGTGATTATTGAAAAGTATAAAGGAAGTATATCAAATAATGGTAATATGGGATATTTATTGAATAAAGTAAACCCTGTTGGAGGAAGGTTTGCACTAAATACAAAAGAGGGGGAAAAAGTATTTTTAGAAAAAGCGTTAGAAATTGCAAAAAAGTATAATTTGCCAACTGAATTTTAATATTATAAAAATAGAAAATTATGTATTTATCAGGTTTTAAACACGCCCCTTATTTGATGATTAAGCCAGATTCAAATTTGGATAGCATAGATCCCGATTTTTTGCAAAACAAATATGTAGTTCGGTTGTCTGGAGCATTTGATGAATCGTTTATTCAACGTTTTGTCCAGATATTTAATCATATAACACACTTGGATGTTGGACATCAATTTGGAGTAGATAATAATTTTATTTATGATTTTCCAAAGTTAGAAGGAGTAGCTGTTCCTTTGTATAGAGATTCCGATTTTGTTTTAGATTGTGCTAGATTGCCAAAGACACTTAGACAGTTGGATTTGAGTGTTTATACTAAAAAGAAAATAAGTAATATGGAAGCATTGGCCACTAGTTTAGAACAATTAAGTATTTCAGGTTTTAAGGAAAAAGATCTGTCTAGTCTTGCGTCTTTAAAGAGTCTCACAGCATTAAGTTTCAAAACGGCTAGTATAAAATCGTTAAACGGCATAGAGAAACTTATTCATTTAAAACGACTGTCTTTAGGCGGTGTACGTAGTTTAGTTGATCTTACAGCGATTGGATCTCTTCAAAAATTAAAGTTTTTAGAAATTGATATTGCTTGGAAATTGCAAGATTGTAGTCCTATCGGTCAATTAGGTGAACTTGAGGTTTTACAACTAATGGACTGCAAAAATTTGGCTTCTATCCAGTTTGTACGGCAAATGCCAAAGCTTCGTCAACTTTATACATTAGGCACTACAATGATTAATGATTATGATACAACACCGGCTGAACATGTTCCCATTTTTTTTGGTAGTTTAGATAAGAAGTACACAAAAATGTATCCAGAAAAAGAGATTCGAGAAGGTCAAAGAGGATGGTCTTCGTATCATTAACTCTACTGTGTCTTTATCGTATTTTTCATTGGTAGTAAGTAGGGGCAAATGACAATTTGCCCCCTTTATATTGGAAATTGTGTCTAAAGGAATTGATGCAGTTTATGAATTCTCTTCTCCACCTCCTAAATACATCATTGCAGAAGTAAAAATGAATACAAAAGGATTTTCTTGGTGGAAACCCAAATTAAATAGAAAAGTTACATCGAGTGGTGGTAGTCAAATGCAGGATGTCTGGATTGATTTTAATTTAGATTTAGAATTTGGTTTTGTGAAATCGAGAGAAATTCAAAAATTGGGTTATGAACGCGTACTTATAGGAGTGTCTGAAAATAACCCTATGATTATACAAACATTAGATAAAAATGCAAAAGTTGTTAAGACTAATATACAAATGATATGAGTGATATATTAAAATTTATACAAGAATGTGAAACAGTAATCCCCTTGCTTAAGGAAGATGTGAAAGAAAATCTTCCAAGTGATACTATTGTTAAATTAAAAAGAATGCTGTTCTCTGCCCAATTAGATAAAACAATCGCTCTCTATTCCTCCGAAGCCAATAAAACACTAGTAACAGCAAGTTTAATAAATGCTATCACAGCCTTTGAAGATGGTTTTCATTGGGAAGGTTTTGCGAAGAGTTATGCGATGTATGATCAGATGGTATGGATGCTGAGTTTGGGTATTTTGTGTGAGGTGGATGATGCCAATTTTAAACGTATTGTAGCAGTTATTCAGCGAGGCGGTGCTCAAGATGAATTGCTCAAAACATTAGTGAATTATCGATTGCCTCATACCATGCAAGGATCCTCTTATATCCAAAAAAGTCCGTATGCTCATTTGGATGGATTAGTAAAGGGGCAAGATAAAAGTATTAGCTTTATAAAAACCTACTTAAATAAAAAGTGGTATCAAGGGCATCGCGATGCCCCTTGGTA
>NZ_JACAGN010000020.1:0-43942 GCF_030324495.1 Myroides sp. 1354
ACAGCAGTAACAGTTGATATTCCTGCTTTAGTTGGAGCGAATGAAACGGTAACAACATTAGTAAAAGACGTATCAGGTAACGGTAAATACACTTATACCAATGAGGCTAATGCAACAGTAGTCATCGATATTCCAGCAGACGTTATTCAAAACTTTGAGACAATCATTGGAGATACTAATGTAGAGACTCTTTTGAAACAGTTTATTACTGTTAATGGAGGAGGAGTTCAATTTGATGGAAATGCATTTACTTATTTAGATGCTTCAGGAGATCCTGTAACCGTTACGGTTGAAAGCCTTGTCAAAGATCATGAAACGGTAACTACTTTAGCAAATACAAATGGTGTTTTAACCTATACCAACGAAGCCAATACAGCAGTAACAGTTGATATTCCTGCTTTAGTTGGAGCGAATGAAACGGTAACAACATTAGTAAAAGACGTATCAGGTAACGGTAAATACACTTATACCAATGAGGCTAATGCAACAGTAATCATCGATATTCCAGAAGACGTTATTCAAAACTTTGAGACAATTATAGAAAACACCAATGTAGAGACTCTTTTGAAGCAGTTTATTACGGTGAATGGTTATGTTAAGTTTGATGGGGATAATTTTACCTATATTGATGAAAATGGAGATGTTGTAATGGTAAGTGTTGAAAGCCTTGTCAAAGACCATGAAACGGTAACTACTTTAGCAAATACAAATGGTGTCTTAACTTATACCAACGAAGCCAATACAGCAGTAACAGTTGATATTCCTGCTTTAGTTGGAGCGAATGAAACGGTAACAACCTTAGCAAATGCAAATGGAGTTCTTACCTATACCAATGAGGTTAATGTACCAGTAGTAGTAGATATTCCTGCTTTAGTTAAGTCTAGTGAAACGTTAACGGTTCTTGAAAATATAGTAACGCAAGAAAGCGAGGAGAGTGGAGAGATTGTTGATATTTATACGCTAACCTACAAAGATGAAGCTGGAGATTTACATCCAATTGATATTAAAGTATTAGTGAAAGGAACAGAGACAGTAACTACCTTGGTTTATGATCCTATAGCACACATTTTAACTTATACCAATGAAAAAGGAGAAAAGACAGATCTAAAATTAACGGATTTAGTTGGTGATGGAGAGTCTTTAACCAAGTTGGAATTTGATGCAAATACAAATTCCCTATTGTATACAGATGAGGATCAGATTATTCATACACTCGACTTAGAGTCTATCAACAAACATCCGTGGTATGATTCAGCTACACAAAAAGTAGCTACTTCTAATACGGCTAATATTTATACCAAAGGATGGGTGGGTATTGGATTTACAGAACCTTCTGATGCACCAGGTGAAAAGTTAAGAGTAAATGGTAGTATTACTGCGGTCAATAGTTATTATGCAGATTATGTATTTGAAAATTATTTTGATGGATATTCTGCACTGAAATACGATTATAAGTTCAAAACGTTAGATGTGGTTGAAGATTTTATTAAAGAGAATCGTCACTTACCTGGTATTACACCTATTCATGAATTGAAAAGAACAGAAGAGGGGTATGCAATTAACGTTTCAGAATTATCAGTTCAGCTTTTAGAAAAAACAGAAGAGTTGTACTTACATATGATCGATCAAAATAAGGAATTGGAAGAAAAAGAAGCTAGGATTAAAGAATTGGAGCAGGCAAATCAGGACATTTTGCAAAAAGTTGAACGATTAGAACTCATGCTTCAGAAATTCATGCAAAAGAACTAACTTTTTAAAACTATTAATTATGCATAATAATCATACAAAATATAAGGGAATGAAATACATATTTTCCTTAATGCTGATACTCTTTTTAGGAGTTTTCTCGGGTACTGCTCAGAATCACATGACCAAAATTAAAGATGGTACAATGTCAGGAACTAGTGCTACACCAAATTCCGGTGTCATATTAGAATTGGAAAGTGCAAATAAAGGATTTTTAGCGCCTCGTTTAACAACTCAACAACGCGATGCAATTGCTGTTGCAAATCGCACAGATGGTTTATTTATTTACAATAAAACAACGGGCTGTTTTAATTATTGGAGTACCGCCCAAGACACTTGGTTGAGTATATGTGGAACCCCACCACCAGCTGTATTTGAAATTACAGCGTTACAATGTGACGCATTAACTGTAAACGGAACCTTTAAACAGGGGAGTTATCTAACGTCTTCTAATTATTTGACAGTGCCCGTTACCGTTACACAAGCAGGTACTTATGAGGTTGTCGCAACAACTAATAATGGATATTATTTTACAACCAAAGGAACTTTTCCTTCATCAGGTAATTATACTCTTATTTTAGAAGGGTTAGGAACGCCTAATATGGGATACAATGCTGGCGAAGATGGAGATTTGTTAACAATCTCATTGAACAGTAAAGCAAGTACGTGTATAAATAAACATGTTTTTGTTGAAAATGCAAACGTAAGTTATACAATTGAATGTAGTGATACTGTCGTTCACGATATCTATATGATTGGACAAGCCCTGACAAATTCTCACAAAATGACGTTAATTGTGGATGTACAAACTGTTGGATATTGGAGCATTGCAACCAATACAAGCAATGGATATTCATTTAGAGGGTCGGGTACTTTTAATACTACAGGGGTTCATACGATTGATCTATTAGGAACGGGAACACCAGTTGCTTCAGGAGTGAATTTATTTAGTTTTACAACGAATTCAGATTCGGCTACAAGAGCAACATGTTCAGGAATTGAAGTAAATGTATTGCCAATTAAGTATGCTGTTAATTGTACGCAAGCAATTGTTGCTGGGGGGTACAAACAAGATGAAGCTATGACAGCTTCTAATACAGTAACACTGAAAGTAAACGTACAAGCAACAGGAGAAACTACTATTCGCACAAATACGGTTGGAGGAATTTACTTTACTTCAGGACCGTTATCTTTTGATACACTTGGAGACAGAGATGTCGTATTAACTGCTGTTGGAACACCAACAACTCCAGGTATAAATACCTTTACTCTAGATGCAGTAGCGGGTATGATTGCTACTTGTTCATTTGATGTTACAGTAACGGGACAACCTGTAGCCTATAGTTTGACTTGTTCATCTATCGTTTTAGGAGGGACTTATGCGCCAAATGTTGCCATGACAGCTGCTAATAAAATGACAATTAGTGTTAATGTACAATACCCTGGAGCTTATTCAATTACAACAAATGAAGTAAATGGAGTGACTTTTTCTGCTGTGGGTAACTTTACGCTAACAGGAGTACAAGAGGTAACTCTTGTTGCATCAGGAATGGGCGTATCAGGTGGAACTCACCGCTATACTATTACAACAAATAGTGCTTTAGGAGCCAATACGTGTAACAAAAATGTCGATTTCTTGTATCGAAAAATGAACGTCTTAGGTTTAGGTGGAGGTGCATATCAACCAGCATCAGCCTCTGGTAGCGAATCTTCTAAAGCAATTCTTCAAACAGGAGGTAATTTTGGACCGAATGGAAAAGTACAAGTAGATGGTATTAATATTGTGGAAGGAGCTTATAACCAAGGTAATACGCTTAGAAATCTAATCAATAACAATAAAATTGACATAATTGTTATTGGTTATAATTATACGCCAAATGCAGCTTCTATCACAATATTAAATGATTTTGTGAAGAATAAAAAAGGAGTATTGATTCATTCTCAAGAAAATGATGCGAATGGTGCAAGAGATTTAATTAATGCTATTGCTTATTCTGCAGCTACTGCTGTATCAGGCACAGGAACAACTTATGTGAATCCTAATGAAAGTATTGATGATCCTATTTTGAATGGACCATTTGGAGATGCACGTAGTAAACATGGAGGAAGTGATGTAAATAACTCTTATTACGTGACAGGATTCTCTAGTTCATATACTAGTTTATCTAGTCAGAATGGAACACCATCGCGTTCTTGGTTGTTGAAACATAATTCATTAGGATATGTTTATATTGGAGATGCAGGATGGACTGCAGGAAGTGCTTCTAATAACTCTACTACAATTTGGCCAGCAGCTATTACTGCAGGAGGTACACCAATTACCAAAAACTACAACGCAGGTATTACAGTTTACAATAGTATTATGTATGCCAATACAATTGCTTGGGCTATAAAATATGTACAAGAAAATATCAATGTAGATTATGTAGTGCCATAATAAATAAATTAGAGTAAAAATGAATAAAAAAGAGGGTGTTCTATTGGAATACCCTCTTTTTTTGTAAGATATTCCGTCCCGAAATAGCGATACTTCTTAGAAAAATGGAAAAGATTACATAAGGGATATTTCAAAATATAAAAGAACCTATGCTCTAATTTAAGAAAGAGAAGATTGAATTCCTGTAAAGAAGAAAAGATGAAAGAACTAGATTGATGGAAAGGAAATATCGTTTGTTATATTTCGATAAAAGTTAGGATTAGGTAAAAATAGTGTAAGCAAAAAGAGGATAAACGTCTTGTATTCGGGTTTTTTCTGTTTTGATAATGTCTTTAGTTTAAAAAAATGTAAAAAATGATATCAAATTTGTTTTTTATTTGTTAATAGGTTATTTTTGATTGTTGTTTAATGTGAAAAAGAAATAAATACAATGGAAAACAGATTGATGTTTGATTACACCAAGAGAATATTAGAAAATGTAAGTTTTGATTCTGATTTATTTGTAAAGGAATTTAATAAAGCTTTACTCCAAATGGTGCCTTATGATGTTGATCGCTTAGAGCAATGGGTTGAGAAGTACGTCTTAGATAAACCCATCTTACATCAAAAATTAAGTCAGATAGAAATGCAAGAAGTATAAGAAGTTATTATTCATACAAAAGTAGGTTTTAGTTACAGTTAGTTAAAAAAAAAGAGAGCATATTTGCTCTCTTTTTTGTTCTATCATCTACTATTAATAATAAGTATAACGTCTTACTTGTGCAATGTATTTCGCTAAGCGAATTACTTGGTGGCTATAACCATATTCGTTGTCATACCAAACATATAATACAACGTTTTTACCATCAGCAGAAACAATCGTTGCTTTGCTATCGAAGATAGAAGGAGCCGATGTTCCAACGATATCTGAGGATACTAATTCGTTGTTTAATGAATATTTGATTTGCTCAACTAAGTCACCATTTAAAGCTGCTTTGCGCATTACTTCGTTTAATGCATCAATTGAAGTTTCTTTTTCAATCTCTAAGTTTAATACGACTAAAGATCCGTTTGGAACGGGTACGCGAATAGCATTTGAAGTTAATTTACCAGCTAAAGAAGGCAATGCTTTTGCAACAGCACTTCCTGCTCCAGTTTCAGTAATTACCATGTTTAAAGCTGCTGCTCTACCACGACGGTATTTTTTATGCATATTGTCAACCAAGTTTTGGTCGTTTGTATAAGCATGAATAGTTTCTAAGTGTCCTTTTACTACACCAAAGTTATCTTCCATAACTTTTAAGATCGGTGTAATTGCATTTGTTGTACAAGAAGCTGCAGACCAAATATTTACTTCCGCAGGGTTGTATTCTGTGTGGTTTACTCCGTGTACGATATTAGGAATTCCTTTTCCAGGTGCTGTTAATAATACTTTTGAAGCTCCTTTTGAAGATAAATGGCGTTTTAACGCTTCCTCTGTAGTGAATGCTCCTGTATTGTCAATGATTAATGCGTTGTCAATATCATAAGCAGTATAGTCAATCTCTTCAGGAGTGCTAGCAGAAATCATGTGAACCGTTGTTCCGTTGATGATTAATGCATTGTTTGCAGGGTCTGCAATAACAGAACCTTCGAAGTCACCGTGTACTGAATCGTATTTCAATAAAGAAGCTCTTTTCTCTAATAATACTGCATCATTTTTATCACGTGTTACAATCGCTCTTAGACGCATTTGTTGTCCTTTTCCAATTTTGTTCATTAACTCACGAGCCAATAAACGACCAATACGACCAAAACCGTAAAGCACTACATCTTTAGGAACAATTTCTCCTGTGTTTTTAGCATCTTTTAATTTGCTTACAACAAAACCTAACGCATTGCTATGCTTGTTGTCTTCTAAATGATATTCATAAGTTAGACGACCAATGTCAATTCTTGAAGGTGGAAGATCAGCTTGTTGAATCGCTTTTGCTATTTCAACCGTATCAAAAATGTTAATTGGTTTCTCAACAAACTTAGCAGCATATTCATGTAAATTGATGATATCACTAACGCTACGGTCAATCAATTGATTGCGGAACATCAATAATTCAATAGATTTATCAAACCATAAATCACTTACGATTTTGATAAACTCTACACATGCTTTTCTTCTGTCTGCTTGAAAAGCCAATTCCTTTTCGTATAAACTTGTATCTTTCATATTGTGTTAGATTGTGTTGTATAAAATTAGTGCAAAAGTCCACTTTTTTTATGAATAAAACAAAAGTTAAATTTTGAATTAAACCATCCAGTTTTTATAAGTAAACCTTAATTAGTTCACCCTTAGGAGATAAAATATCCAATTTGATGCGCTGATTTTCATGGAATTGACTAAATAACGCTTTGGCCTGATCTATTGTGTTTATTTTTTGACCGTTGACCGCAAGTAAAATTGCATCCACTAATTCTGCTTGGTAGGGAAGGAATTTTGTATTGGTAATTGCCGTAATCTTTACACCGTAATTTACTTTGTATTGGGTTCGTTCCTCCAGTGTTACATCCTCAAATTCGATACCGTTAAAAGCAAAAGTAGGGGCTTGAGCCGCTATTAAACGAATTTCTTTTTGTTGAATGGCTTTGTTACTATTGATGGTAAGACTGACTTTATCACCAGGGCGTTTGGTGTTCAAAATATTTTTAATATCTACAAATGAAGTAATGCTTTTTCCATTGATTGCAGTGATGATATCGCCTTGTTTTAGTTGTACTTTTTCAGCGTCTGAGCCTGGAACGACTTCCTGAATGTAAAAACCTTGTTTGATGTTTAAGTTGAGTTTTTGAACCCAATTGGCATTCAGCTCAAAACCAGAAACTCCCAAGGCTCCTTGTTGAACATTGCCATATTCTAAGAAATCTTCTACAATTTTCTTTGTTACGTTAGAGGGAACGGCAAATGCGTATCCTACATAAGAACCTGTATTAGAGGAAATCATGGTGTTGATACCAATTAATTCCCCTTGTACATTGACCAAAGCTCCCCCGCTATTTCCAGGATTCACCGCAGCGTCCGTTTGGATAAACGATTGAATGCCTGTTTCAGATAAGTTTCTCGCCTTAGCAGAAATAATACCTGCGGTAACAGTAGAGGTTAAGTTATACGGATTTCCTACAGCTAAAACCCATTCTCCTAATTGAATAGCATCTGAATCTCCAAAAGTTAGAAATGGCAGTTTTTCTGGCGCATCAATTTTAAGTAAGGCCAAATCCATTTGCTTTTCAGTTCCAATTAATCGCGCTTTATAGGTTTGGTTGTTGTTCAGCGTAATTTCTAATTCCGAGGCATTGGCAATGACGTGATTATTTGTCACAATATACCCATCTTCGGAAATGATCACCCCAGAACCCGTTCCTACTTGAGTTTGAGTTCCTCCTTTATATCCGTAGAAAAACTCCAATAAAGGATTGGTACGCGTGGTGATATAACTCAAGTTTTTAACGTGAACAACTGCATTAACCGTATTTTCTGCCGCTGCTGTAAAATCAACAGGATTGCTTGATGGCAAGCGATGCAAAGACGGAGAGGATTCTTGTAGTTCAACTTTCTCTTTTGCTGCCAAGCGTTTGTCAAGGTAATATGTATAGCCTATTAATGTAATACCTGCTGTAAGGAGACAGGTGAAAAAAGTAGTTAAAAATTTTTTCATAATAGAACAATTAAAAATGTGATACTAGTAAAAATAAAAAAGGTTGGAGGGAATTAAAAAGTGTTTAACCAATGGTTAACAATGAACTCCTCTTGACTTTTTTGATTGAAGTGAAAATTAGCTATTTTGAGTCTGATTAAAGGCCTTTTTAAGTTGCATAGGAGAGCTACGGAATGAAAAAATGGCAATAAGCAGACTCAAAAAGAACATTTTTTTAACCAATTAGAGAAAGTCAAGAGGAGTTCAATGTGTCAAATGAAGGGGATTATTCGTAAATTTGATTCCGAACACAGAAAAAAAATGTATATGTTGTCATTTTGGAAATACCAAGGAACAGGAAATGACTTTGTCATGCTAGATAACCGTCAGAAGACGTTTGATGCCTCAAATGAAGAAGCGATTGCTTATCTATGTGATCGTCGATTTGGAATAGGAGCCGATGGATTAATTCTAGTGGAAGAGGATGAACAGGCAGATTTTAAGATGGTATATTTCAATTCGGATGGCAAAGAAAGTACCATGTGTGGAAATGGGGGGCGTTGTATTGTTGCTTTTGCGAAGCAGTTGGGCATCATTCAGAATGAGTGCCATTTTAATGCAGTAGATGGATTGCATTATGCGACGATTGATACAGAGGGAATAGTGGCCTTACAGATGATTGATGTCAAGCAAATTAAGAATAAAGCAAAAGGAATTTTTCTCAATACGGGGTCACCCCATCATGTTGAAATTGTACGTGATTTAGCTTATTTTGATGTGTATAAGAAAGGGAGACAGATTCGCACAAGCGAAATGTATGCACCAAAGGGAACCAATGTCAACTTTGTGGAACAAGAAGGTCCGAATCACTTTAGAATTCGCACCTTTGAAAGAGGAGTGGAAGATGAAACGCTTTCTTGTGGTACGGGAGCAACAGCAGTAGCTTTGGCTATGCATAGTCTGGGAAAAGTAGATAACAATGAAGTAAAAATAGAAGTAGAGGGAGGAGAACTTTCGGTTCGGTTTGACTACGTCAATAACACCTATCAACAGGTATTTTTGAAAGGACCAGCTACCTTAGTTTTTCAAGGATTGATCAGTTTGTAAGTATGATTAGATTAGAAAGTGAAACTATTTATCTTCGCGCTTTAGAACCCGAAGATTTAGAATTTATTTATCAGATAGAAAATGATTTGAGTTTATGGGAGGTGAGTAATACACAAACCCCATACAGTCGATTCTTGATTCATCAATATCTAGAAAATGCTCATCTCGATATTTACGAAGCGAAGCAATTGCGTTTGGTGATTTGTTCTAAAGAAACGAATGCTACATGGGGATTGATTGATTTGTTTGATTTTGATCCTAAAAATGGACGCGCAGGAGTAGGTATTGTCATTCAATATGATGAAAATAGAGCACAAGGGATTGGTTCTCAGGCTCTGGAATTAGTGATAAATTATAGTAGAGAATTTTTATATTTAAACCAACTTTATGCTAATATTGCATCCGATAATCAAGCGAGTATTCGGCTGTTTTCAAAATATGATTTTAGAGAAATCGGAATAAAAAAAGCGTGGACTCGAGTGGGGCAAACGTATAAAGATGAAATAATGTACCAGTTAATATTTTAAAAGAAGATGAAGTTAAAAAATATATTAATCGCACTTTCTGTAGTAGGTGCTTTTGCTTTTTTAGGTTATTTATATGTATGGTATCAAAAAGCCTTTTCTCCCAACTTGAAAAACTGGGACGAAAAAGAATTTTTTTACATTCAAACCTCAGATAATTTTTTGGATGTCTTACAAACGTTACGTCCCTATTTAAACAACCCAGAGGGCTTTGAAGAAATTGCAAGCCAGAGAAGTTACGACAGTAACTTAATTGCAGGTCGTTTCAAATTGACTAATGGTATGGATAGTTATAGCTTAATTGAAGCCTTGAGAAAAAATGTTCCTGTTCGATTAACGTTCAACAACCAAGAGCGCATTGAAAATTTAGCAGGAAGAATTGCCTCTCAAGTAGAAGCAGACAGTATTGCAATGATGGAGGTTTTTTATGATCCTCAATTTTTGGAAGAAAATGGCTTTACCAAAGAAAGTGTTTTGGTCGGTTTTTTACCAGAAACGTATGAATTCTATTGGACAGTTACACCGATGAAGATGCGCAACAGAATGCACAAAGAATATTTGAAATTCTGGAATGAAGAAAGAAAAGAAAAAGCAGCAGCTCTCGGATTAACACCTGTTGAAGTGGCTATTTTAGCTTCTATTGTTCAGAAAGAAACAAGTAAAAATGACGAAAAATCAAAAGTTGCAGGAGTGTATTTAAACCGCATGCGTATTGGAATGCCTTTGCAAGCCGATCCAACGGTTGTTTATGCAAAGAAATTGTATACGAATGATTTTGATCAAGTGATTAAAAGAGTGTATCTCAAAGATACAGAGATAGCCTCTCCTTATAATACGTATCAAAATGTGGGACTTCCTCCAGGTCCAATTTTTATGCCAGATAAAGGAACAATTGATGCTGTATTAAATGCAGAAAAACACGATTATATTTATTTCTGCGCCAGTGTTGACCGTATGGGATATCACGAGTTTGCAGAAACATTAGCACAACACAACCAAAACAGTAGAAAATACAGTGCTTGGTTGAATCAATCGGGAATTAGATAGTAAGCGGTTTGCGGTTTACAGTTTACAGTATATATGCAGTTATACGAAAACCATCCTTTGTAGGGATGGTTTTTTGTATGTTGTATGTTGTATGTTGTATGTTGTTTGTTGTTTGTTGTATGTTGTTTGTTGTATGTTGTATGTTGATGAGACAAGTTTTGTACGGACTTATCATGAAGGCATGGTAGACTCATGTCGGAGAAAATCCATCTATAGTTTATCGTTGGTTCTTGCAAGCTTGATTAGAGTGATCGGTAGATTTTTACTCGAAAAGATAAGAACGGTCTTTAAACGAAAATTTCAATATCTCATCGTCTCACCGAACAACCAACAACCAACGACAACCAACGACAACCTATTCATTCATTAACCGTTGAAATTCCTCAACAAATAATCCCACGTGGTAGCCATCAACTAAGGCATGATGGGCGTGAATCGAAACGGGCATACTTAGTATTCCTAGGTTCTCAGTTACCTTTCCAAAGGAAATTTTCGGTGAACTATCGGGAAAAGAAAAACTTCTTGCATGGGAAAGAGAGGTGAAATTTAACCAAGGAACAGCCGAAAAGTGAATGACATTTTCACCTGTGATTGCAGGTAATAATTCCGTTGATTCTTGTGTGTTTTTAATTTCCTTTTGGGCGTGTTGAATGAAAAGAGATTCCTCTTGATGGTAATTCATATAAGCAAAACCAAAAGTACCATTGGGTCTGTTTATCGTTGGTGAGGCGTGAATTTCATCGTATAGGTATACTTTTTTATCTTCAATTCGATAGCGAAAGTTTTCTACATAATTTGCCGCTTGTAAAGCGCGGTATAAATAGTATAAGAAGAAGGATTGTCCTTTTTCTTTTGCTTGCGTATAAGCCTGAGTAGAGTCAATAGCTACGGTTACGCCAAAAAAAGGTTCGTCAAAAGTAGAAAAGAAGGCAAATTGTTCTTTTCTATTCCATGTTTCTATGTCGATTAAATGTTTCATAAAGCCTATAAAAAAAGTAATAACTCGTCCAAAGTTTGTAAGGTAATCAATTTGTCAGATTGTATAGGTGCATCTTGCTGTTCATGAGACCAGGTTACAGTATAAGGAATATAAGCAGCATGACTTTCTAAATCTAAAACGGGCAGAATATCGGATTTCATCGAGTTACCTACCATAAAAAAATGATTAGGCGGACAGGATAAACGATGTAATAACTGTTGATAATCTGCCGTTTGTTTATCACTCATAATTTCAATGTGATGAAAATAATCACCCAGCGCAGAGTTTTTAATCTTTCTTTGCTGATCGAGTAGATCTCCTTTTGTCGCAAGAATCAAATTGTATTTGTCATGTAGTGTTTGTAGCGTTTGTTCAACACCTGGCAGGAGCTCAATGGGACGTTGGATTAACTCATGACCTAAGTCGATGATTTTTGATATAATTAGTGGGGACACTTGATGATGACTCACGCGATGAGCCGTTTCTATCATACATAAAATGAAACCTTTGATGCCAAAGCCATACAAAGGTAAATTCTTAACTTCAGTGTGATATAATTCCTTAGTCAGTTGTTCTGCTGTTTGATACTCTTCTAAGAGCTTGGTGAATTGCTGTTCCGCTTCTTGAAAATAAGGTTCATTCACCCACAAAGTATCATCAGCGTCAAAGGCAATGGTCGTTATTTTATTTTGTAGTCGCATGTTTGTATTTTTGCAATTTATGCGGTAAATTTCTATAAATAAAAATAAACAAAAGGGACAATTGTCTCAAAGTCCTATGATACGAACCAACGAAACCTTTTTACATTATATAGACGAATTATATCATCAACAAGCTTATTCTCATGAATCGATTGCAATTGTGACGTATGCTCCTGGTGATTATTTGTTTTTTCAAAATGAAAATGCCTCTACTATTGTCTTAATTAAAAGTGGAGTGACTAAAGTTTTTTTTGAAGAAGAAAATGAAAAAGAATACATCGTAGAGTTTTTAGGAAAGGGAGAGGTTATCGGTGATATTGAATATATTCGAAAGATTGATGGGTTGTGCAATGTGCAAGCACTAGATACCGTAGAAGCTTATGTGTTGTCCTATTCTTTTTTTGAAGCACTTTTACAGCGAGATACTACTCTGAATGCCTTGTTATTGGATGCCTTTGCTGCTCGCATTGTCAATACAGCACGTAGAGCCTCTTATCAGCAGTTGTATACCATAGAATACAGCTTGCATCAATTAGTAGAAATGCAGAAAAAACAAGCCCTGACTTTATCGAAAGAAGATATGGCTGCTTATTTGGGAATTTCGGTTCGAAGCTTAAATCGCAGCTTGAAACAGCTGAAAGAGGAGGGGGTGTAAGAAGGTGAGGTGGTGAGAAGGTGAGATCTTAATAGGGGTGGGGTTAATCCTTTTTACAAAAAACGAACCTCACAAACCTCACTAAAAAATAAAAGAGGATGTAAAAAACATCCTCTTCTTATTTGAACAATACTTGCGTATCTATATAACTAATTATTTATTAATCTCTTCTGAAGTAAATCCTAGTTTTACTGTAGGGAATTTACTCTGTGTCATTTGAACGGAGAATTCACTATCCGCTAAGAAAACCAATTGTCCGGATTTATCTATTGCTAAGAATTTCTGTTTGATGCGTTTAAATTCTTTGAATTCTTCATTTTTCGGATCTTCTGGTCGCACCCAACAAGCTTTATAGGCAGGGAAATTCTCGTACGTACATTTAGCTCCGTATTCGTGTTCTAAACGATATTGAATTACTTCATATTGTAAAGCTCCAACAGTTCCGATTACTTTACGACCATTCATCTCTAAGGTAAATAACTGAGCAACTCCTTCATCCATCAATTGGTCAATTCCTTTTTCCAATTGTTTCGATTTCATTGGATCGGCATTGTTGATATATCTAAAGTGCTCCGGAGAGAAACTAGGAATTCCTTTAAAACTCATAATTTCTCCTTCTGTCAGTGTATCTCCAATTTTGAAATTTCCTGTATCGTGTAATCCTACGATATCACCCGCATAAGAAATGTCAACAATTTCTTTTTTCTCTGCAAAGAAGGCATTCGGACTTGAGAATTTTAATTTTTTATTTTGACGCACGTGTAAATAAGGCGTATTTCGTTCAAAAGTTCCCGATACAATTTTAATAAAAGCCAAACGGTCTCTGTGTTTTGGATCCATATTCGCGTGAATTTTGAAGACAAAACCACTGAATCCTTTTTCTGTAGGTTCAACCACTCTCGTATCCGATTCTTTGGCTCTTGGAGAGGGAGCAATTTGAATAAAACAATCCAACAATTCTCTAACCCCAAAGTTGTTTAAAGCAGAACCAAAAAATACAGGTTGTAGTTGTCCCTTAATATAAGCTTCACGATCAAAATCAGGATAAATTTCGTGAATGATTTCTAATTCTTCTCTTAATTTATTGGCTGGTTTATTCCCAATCAATTGGTCCAATTCTTCCGATTCTAAGTTAGAAACATTAATAACATCATCAATGTTTTTTCTACTATCGTCTGTAAATAAGTTGATGTTTTTCTCCCAAATGTTGTAGATTCCTTTAAAATCATATCCCATTCCAATAGGATAGCTCAACGGAGTAACTTTCAATTGAAGTTTTTGCTCTACTTCGTCCATTAAGTCGAAAGCATCACGTCCCTCACGGTCTAATTTGTTGATGAAAACAATCATTGGAATGTTGCGCATGCGACATACTTCCACTAATTTTTCCGTTTGTTCCTCAACCCCTTTGGCTACGTCAATTACGACAATTACACTATCAACGGCTGTTAGGGTACGAAAGGTATCTTCCGCAAAATCCTTGTGACCCGGTGTATCTAAGATGTTGATTTTTTTGTCTTTATAATTAAAGGCTAATACAGATGTAGCAACCGAGATTCCCCTTTGGCGCTCAATCTCCATGAAATCGGATGTAGCTCCTTTTTTAATCTTATTATTTTTTACTGCACCTGCTTCTTGAATTGCCCCTCCAAAAAGTAGCAATTTCTCTGTTAAGGTTGTCTTACCAGCATCGGGGTGAGCAATTACACCAAATGTTCTTCTGCGTTCTATTTCTGTTAAAAAACTCATCTCTAAAAAAATTAGGTTGCAAAAATACTCATTATTTGCTGAAAATAATAATTATGAAGCGCAATCGTTTTTTTAAAGAAGGGATTAGTTAAAAGAAATTGCAGGATAAGGGAATCAAATTAAGAAATGAGTCCCAAAGAATAGTAGGGATTCAACTTGAAAAAACTAAATAGAATGTTAATCCTTAAGGTAAATAAATGAGGTATTAGTAATATTGTTAATTCCGTTTTTTAACTTGTTTATTTAAACGTATTTTGATTCGTATTTTTAAAAATAAATTCATTTATGGCTTATAAATGTTATTTTTGTTAGCGAATAAGAAATATAAAGAAAGTATAGATCATGAAGTATAGAGAAATAAGATACATCAAATACAGCGTTGTTCTACTAGCGATGCTTTTGGGCTATACTAGTTGTGACAAACAAAAAAAACTCGATGGAGATAAATATGTTGCACGTGTGGATAATAAGTATTTGGAACGTACTGCATTGCAAAATATCGTTCCTCCACAAAGTACAGCGAAAGACAGTTTGGCTATGGTGGAATTGTACATCAATAAATGGGCAACGAAACAGTTGTTAATGGATGCTGCTGAATTTAATTTGTCCGATGAGAAGAAAAGAGAAATTGATGAGTTAGTAGCCAATTTTAAATCGGAGTTGTTGATCAAAGGTTATCTCGAAAAGCTAGTACAGCAATCAATCGATACGGTTGTTCGCGCCAATGACCTTAAAGAATACTACGAGCAAGTGAAGAAAGGATTTAGAGTAGATGATATGTTGGTTAAACTAGCCTATGTCAATATTTTAAATTCCAATACGCATTTTAATAGGATCAAGAATGGATTTAATGGGGGTAAGGATGTGAAATATGAACTGTTGGATCAGTTGTCATTGCAAATGAAATCTTATGTCTTAAATGATTCACTTTGGGTAAATGTATCTCAAATTTACGAGAAACTACCTTTTATTAATTCAGAAAATAGAGAACAATATTTAAAAAATAATACCTATTTCGAGGTTAAGGATGAAAATAGTACGTACTTTGTGCGTATAAATCAAGTATTGAGAAAAGGAGATGTCGTTCCTTATTCATATTTAGAACCCTCTTTGCGATTAATGGTTTTAAATGATCGAAAAATGGAATTATTAAAACAGATAGAAGAAGATATTTTAAAAGATGCAAAAAAAGATAAAAATTATGAAATTTATCAGTAAGAAGGTGATGTTTGCACTAGGGCTATCATGTGTAATGATAGGCGGTTTGCAAGCACAAAATCCAGCGGGAAAGAGAAAAATTGACGGTGTAGTTGGGGTAGTTGGAGATTATGTAATCTTAGAATCAGAAATTGATAAAACTTTGTTGGAGCTAAAAGCACAGCGCATTCCTATTGATAATTTGTCAAAATGTGATTTATTTGAGCGTTTATTAGAAGATAAATTATATGCCCATCAAGCCGTTCAAGACAGTATTGAGGTTAATGATGCTGAAGTAACGGGATTTATGAATGATCAAATCAACCGAATGGTTGAAGAAGTAGGTGGGATTGACCGTATTTTAGGATTTTACAACAAAAAAACAGAAGAAGAATTTAGAGAGTACTTCTTTGATATTGTGAAGCAGAATAAACTAACTCAAGCAATGCAGAAACACATTGTAGAGAAAGTAACAATTACTCCCGAAGAGGTAAGACAATTCTTTAAGGCTATTCCTGAAGATGAAAGACCTACTATAGGAGATGAGGTTGAAATTGCAGAAATTATGGTGAAACCTGAAATTTCAAAAGAGCAAAAACAAAAAGTTATCGATCGCTTAAACGAAATGCGTCGGGATGTATTAGAAAATGGTGCAAGTTTCTTTAGTAAAGCAGTGCTGTTTACAGATGACAAAGGTTCAGCTGCTAATGGAGGATTTTATTCCATCACGAAAAAGGATCCCTTCGCCAAAGAGTTTAAAGAGGTTGCTTTTAGTTTAGCTGAAGGAGAAATATCTGCACCTTTTGAAACAGAATTCGGATTTCACATCATCTATTTAGAGAAAATTAGAGGTCAACATTTAGATGTTCGCCATATTTTATTGGTTCCTAAACCTACACAACAGGCCTTAGATGATGCCAAAGCAAAACTAGAGGGAATTCGCGAGAAAATTGTAAATAATGAAATTACATTTGCCGAAGCAGCAGCAGCATCTTCGGATGATAAGGATACCAAACAAAACGGAGGTGTGCTAAGAGACCCAATGACTATGGATCCTCGTTTTGATTTGAATAAAATGGAAGATAGAGAGTTGTACTTCTTAGTAAATTCATTGAAAGAAAAAGAAATTTCTCCAGTTGCGTTAAAAACGGATTATAGAGATCAAAAAAGCTATCGCATTGTGACTATCAACAAAAAGATTCCTTCACATAAAATCGACTTTGTTGACGATTATACGAAGGTAAAAAACATGGCTTTGAACAAAAAGCAAGAAGGTGAACTTCAAAAATGGATCACAAAGAAGATAAATGATGCCTATATTAACATTCAAGGGGAATATAGAGACTGCAAATTCCATAATAATTGGCTCAAAAAATAAGAAAATAATAATCTAAACGATTGAAAACGACATTTTAGCAATAGACTAAAATGTCGTTTTTTTATTAAATAAGAATGAAAAATTGAAATATCTTAAAATTATAAGGTAAAAAATAATTTATTTCAGATTAATTGAGGTAAAAAGCTAAAAGTATTGTTGTTTTTGCATCAAAGTAGAATGTTTATAAATAATAATTTTTGGATTTGAGGGAAATATTAAAAACTTTTGAAAATTAATTAGATTGATTAAATTTGCGACGACAAAAAATAAAATACAAGTCCAATTCTCTCTTTGAGCAGTAGACAATTGGTTTTAAATTTTATGCAAAATAGAGGGGATACATGTTTTAGTAAAATAAGATCAACTAGAATTTTGATTACACCTTTGTTTAAAGCGAATTAAGGAGTATTCTACCGTCGCTTGATAAAATTATAATCAACGAATGAGGGATTAAGGAAAATACAATTGAAAAAATAACTAATACAAAATAATCAGTTATGGGAGAGAGAAAATCTTTGATTTTCAATAACCTGTAAGTAACAGATCTGAATTATGAGCTTTTATATCGATTACATCAACGAGATTGAAGAAAGAAAAAATCAAGGACTTAACCCTAAGCCAATTGATGGAGCTGAGCTATTAAGTGAAATTATAGCACAGATTAAAGATACTGAGAACGAGCACCGCGCTGAATCTCTTAAACTTTTTATTTATAATGTTTTACCTGGTACGACTAGTGCTGCAGGCGTTAAAGCTAAATTTTTAAAGGAAATCATCTTAGGTGAAGTTGTAGTGAGTGAGATTACTCCTGCTTTTGCTTTTGAATTATTATCACACATGAAGGGTGGACCTTCGATTGAAGTGTTGTTAGATTTAGCCTTAGGAAATGATGTAGCGATTGCTCAAGAAGCAGCTAAAGTATTGAAAACACAAGTATACTTGTACGAAGCAGATACAGATCGTTTGAAAGAAGCTTTCTTAAGTGGAAATGCTGTAGCAAAAGACATCGTAGAAAGTTATGCAAAAGCGGAGTTCTTTACGAAACTTCCAGAGGTAGATGAAAAAATCGAAGTAGTAACTTTCATCGCAGGTGAAGGAGATATTTCTACCGATTTATTATCGCCAGGAAACCAAGCACACTCTCGTGCTGACCGTGAATTACACGGGTTGTGTATGATTAGTACAGAAGCACAACAACAAATCAAAGCTTTACAAGAATTACATCCCGGTAAAAAAGTGATGTTAATTGCTGAAAAAGGAACGATGGGTGTTGGATCTTCGAGAATGTCAGGAGTAAATAACGTGGCTCTTTGGACAGGTAAACAAGCAAGTCCTTATGTTCCATTTGTAAATATAGCTCCAATTGTTGCGGGTACAAACGGAATTTCTCCAATTTTCTTAACAACAGTGGACGTAACTGGAGGTATCGGTATTGACCTTAAAAACTGGGTGAAAAAAACAGATGCTAATGGGGAAGTAGTTCGCAATGACAAAGGAGAACCTGTATTAGAAGAAGTTTACTCAGTAGCTACAGGTACGGTATTGACAATTAACACAAAAGCAAAAAAATTATACAACGGAGACCAAGAGTTAATCGATATTTCGAAAGCTTTAACTCCACAAAAAATGGAATTTATCAAAGCAGGTGGTTCTTATGCTATCGTATTTGGTAAAAAAATCCAAACATTTGCGGCAAAATTATTGGGAATGGATGCTCCTGTAGTTTTTGCTCCTTCTAAAGAAATTTCAGTGGAAGGACAAGGATTAACAGCAGTAGAGAAAATCTTCAATAGAAATGCTGTAGGGGTAACAAAAGGAAAAGTATTACATGCAGGTTCTGACGTTCGCGTAGAAGTGAATATCGTTGGATCTCAAGATACAACGGGATTGATGACTGCTCAAGAGTTAGAAGCAATGGCAGCAACTGTTATTTCTCCTATCGTTGATGGAGCTTATCAATCAGGATGTCACACAGCATCAGTTTGGGACAAAAAAGCACAAGCAAATATCCCGAAATTGATGAAATTCATGAACGATTTCGGTTTAATTACGGCACGTGACCCTAAAGGAGAATACCACTCTATGACAGACGTTATCCACAAAGTATTGAACGATATTACTGTGGACGAATGGGCGATCATTATCGGAGGAGATTCACATACGAGAATGTCTAAAGGGGTTGCTTTTGGAGCGGATTCAGGAACTGTAGCTTTAGCTTTAGCAACAGGAGAGGCTTCTATGCCAATTCCAGAGTCAGTAAAAGTAACATTCAAAGGAAACATGAAAGAACACATGGATTTCCGTGATGTTGTTCACGCGACTCAATCGCAAATGTTGAAACAATTTGGTGGAGAAAACGTATTCCAAGGTAGAATTATCGAAGTTCACATCGGTACGTTATTGGCTGACCAAGCATTTACATTCACAGACTGGACAGCTGAAATGAAAGCTAAAGCGTCTATCTGTATCTCTCAAGATGATACCCTAATCGAATCATTGGAAATCGCGAAGAGCCGTATCCAAATCATGATTGATAAAGGAATGGACAACAAAAACCAAGTGTTACAAGGATTAATCAATAAAGCAAACAAACGTATCGAAGAAATTAGAACAGGCGACAAACCTGCTTTAATGCCAGATGCGAATGCTAAATATTATGCTGAGGTTGTCGTTGATCTTGATATCATCGAAGAACCAATGATTGCCGATCCAGACGTAAATAACGATGACGTTTCTAAACGCTATACACACGATACGATTAGAGAGCTTTCTTTCTATGGAGGTGATAAAAAAGTAGATTTAGGATTCGTAGGTTCATGTATGGTTCACAAAGATGACTTGAAAATCGTTTCTCAAATGTTGAAAAACATCGAAAAACAAACAGGTTCAGTGAAATTTAATGCACCTCTAGTTGTTGCAGCTCCAACATATAACATTATTGATGAGTTAAAAGCAGAAGGAGATTGGGAATATTTACAAAAATATTCTGGTTTCGAATTCAGTGACCTTTTACCTAAAAACAACGCACGTACAGAATACGAGAACATCATGTATTTAGAGCGTCCTGGTTGTAACTTATGTATGGGTAACCAAGAGAAAGCAGCAAAAGGAGATACCGTAATGGCTACATCAACGCGTTTATTCCAAGGACGTGTGGTAGAAGATTCAGAACGCAAAAAAGGAGAATCTTTACTAGCTTCTACACCAGTAGTTGTTCTTTCTGCTATCTTAGGTCGTGTTCCTACAATGGAAGAATACAAAGCTTCTGTAGAAGGAATCAACTTAACGAAATTTAAACCGATTTCAACGAAATAATTTTTAAAAAGCCCTTTTTTGAAGGGCTTTTTTTTTGGAAAGGAGAAAGAGGAAAGGAGAAAGAGGAAAGGAGAAAAGGGTAAATTATCAATTAATCGAGAATTCACTCTTTTCCCTTTTCTTCTTTCCTCTCTCTAAAAAAAGCTATTTCATTTTAGTTCTAATTGATTTAATTAACCCCAATAACATCCTACGAATACTAATTATAGTAACAAAATATCTTTCTTCTATTTGGCAAAAACCTAAATCCAATGCTAGGAATAGTTGTGTTTCTATTTCAGCAAGACTTCCTAATGCAATATGAAGAAATTGAAGTAGCTCTTTGCTACTTTGTCTTGCACAACCTTCCGCTATATTTGATGGGACAGATACAGCACTTCTCCTGAGTTGATTGGTTAGACCATATAATTCTTCTTGAGGAAAAGAACGAGTTAATTGATAAATCTCAGAAACAAAAAATCGACTCATTTTCCATACTTCTAAATCTCTGTGTGTTTGCATAATTTTTTTATAGATGTAGAGCAAATTTTAAACCAAAAACTAAAAAGGAAAGAAGATAGAAGATAAAATCTAAAAAAAAGAGTCACTCCTTTAATCGAGAATTCACCCTTTTCCCTTTTCTTCTCTCCTCTCTCTAGAAAAAGCTATTTCATTTTAGTTCTAATTGATTTAATTAACCCCAATAACATCCTACGAATACTAATTATAGTAACAAAATATCTTTCTTCTATTTGGCAAAAACCTAAATCCAATGCTAGGAATAGTTGTGTTTCTATTTCAGCAAGACTTCCTAATGCAATATGAAGAAATTGAGGTAGCTCTTTGCTACTTTGTCTTGTACAACCTTCCGCTATATTTGATGGGACAGATACAGCACTTCTCCTTAGTTGATTGGTTAGACCATATAATTCTTCTTGAGGAAAGGAACGAGTTAATTGATAAATCTCAGAAACAAAAAAGGAAAGAGGAGAGAAGATAGAAGAGAAGACAAAAATCTAAAAAAAAAGAGTCACTCCTTTAATCGGGAATTCACCCTTTTCCTCTTTCCCCTCTCTTCTCTCCAACAAAATAGAATCATTTTAAATATTTGCTTTTAACATTTTCATAATTTTTATCTGTACGAAAAGCGGTAAATTGTGTTATAAATCAAACATTTAAAAAGAATTGTTATTATGGCTTTTGATATTGAAATGATTAAAAAAGTGTATGAAAAGATGCCAGATCGCGTAGCGAAAGCACGTGAATTAGTGGGACGTCCTTTGACACTTACAGAGAAAATTTTGTACACACATTTATGGGAGGGAATGCCTTCGCAAACATTTACAAGAGGAAATGACTATGTAGATTTTGCACCAGATCGCGTGGCTTGTCAAGATGCAACGGCACAGATGGCTTTGTTGCAGTTTATGCATGCTGGAAAAGAAAAGGTAGCCGTTCCAACCACAGTACACTGTGATCACTTGATTCAAGCAAAAGTAGGAGCAGCAACGGATTTAAAAGTTGCAGAAACCCAATCGTCAGAAGTGTTTAATTTCTTATCTTCAGTATCAAATAAATACGGCATTGGATTCTGGAAACCAGGAGCTGGAATTATTCACCAAATTGTTTTAGAGAATTACGCTTTCCCTGGAGGTTTGATGATTGGAACCGATTCACATACGGTAAATGCAGGTGGACTGGGAATGTTAGCTATTGGAGTTGGTGGAGCAGATGCTGTAGATGTAATGTCGGGAATGGCCTGGGAATTGAAGTTTCCTAAACTGATTGGAGTGAAGTTAACCGGAAAATTAAACGGATGGACAGCACCCAAAGATGTCATCTTAAAAGTAGCAGATATCCTAACTGTAAAAGGAGGAACAGGAGCTATTGTGGAGTATTTTGGAGAAGGAGCCTTATCCATGTCTTGTACTGGTAAGGGAACCATTTGTAATATGGGAGCTGAAATTGGAGCTACAACTTCTACTTTTGGCTATGACGATTCAATGCGCCGTTATTTAGCCGCTACAGGACGTCAAGACGTAGTAGATGCAGCAGATAAAGTAGCAGAACACTTAACAGCAGATGCGGAAGTATACGCTAATCCAGAAAAATATTTCGATCAATTAATTGAGATCAACTTATCCGAATTAGAACCACATATCAACGGACCTTTCACACCAGATAGAGGAACACCTGTATCAAAAATGAGAGAAGATGCAGAGAAAAATGGATGGCCATTAAAAGTAGAGTGGGGATTAATCGGATCGTGTACCAACTCTTCTTATGAAGATATGTCAAGAGCAGCGTCTATCGTAGAACAAGCCGTTAAACAAGGAATTACACCAAAGGCGGAGTTTGGAATTAACCCAGGATCGGAGCAAATTCGCTATACAATCGAAAGAGATGGTATCATCGAGACTTTCGAAAAAATGGGAACCAAAGTATTTACCAATGCTTGTGGACCTTGTATTGGACAATGGGATCGTGCAGGAGCTGATAAAGAGGAGAAAAATACCATCGTACACTCGTTCAACCGTAATTTCTCTAAACGCGCAGATGGAAATCCAAATACCCATGCTTTCGTAACTTCTCCCGAAATGGTAGCGGCTTTAGCTATTGCTGGAGATTTAGGATTTAATCCAATCACGGATACCTTAATTAACGACGAAGGGCAAGAAGTAAAATTACTTCCTCCTACAGGAGATGAATTGCCAAAACGCGGGTTTGATGTTGATGATCCAGGCTATCAAGCGCCAGCAGAAGACGGTTCAAATGTAGAAGTAATCGTTTCTCCAACATCGAGTCGCCTTCAGTTGCTAGAACCTTTTGCTCCTTGGAACGGACAAAATATCACAGGAGCTAAATTGCTAATTAAAGCCTTTGGGAAATGTACAACAGATCACATCTCTATGGCAGGTCCATGGTTGCGTTTCCGCGGTCACTTAGACAATATTTCAGACAATATGTTGATTGGAGCTGAAAATGCATTCAATCACTTAACGAATAAAGTAAAAAACCAGTTGACAGGTGCTTATGATGCAGTGCCAGCGGTGCAGCGTGCGTATAAAGCAGCTGGAATCCCTTCCATTGTGGTAGGAGACCAAAACTACGGAGAAGGGTCTTCACGTGAACATGCAGCAATGGAACCACGTCATTTAGGAGTTACTGCAGTATTGGTGAAATCATTTGCCCGTATTCACGAAACAAACTTGAAAAAACAAGGGATGTTAGCGCTTACTTTTGCTAATGAGGCGGATTACGACAAAGTACAAGAAGATGATACCATCAACTTCCTAGACTTAACTGAATTTGCTCCAGGGAAACAATTACACCTTGAATTCGTTCATGCGGATGGATCGAAAGATGTAATTGCTGCTAATCATACGTACAATGCGAGTCAAGTGAATTGGTTTAAAGCAGGATCGGCTTTGAATCTAATCGCAGCTGGTAAATAGCGGAGTGGAGAGAAGAAAGAAGAGAGGGGTGATTTTCGATTTAAACCCGTTTCTACTTAATAAAACACAAAGGACGAGTTATACTCGTCCTTTGTGTTTTAGAGGATAGAGGTTTGTAGGGGCACAGGGGGCCTGTGCCTAATAAAACGAAGTCGTTTTTTTCCTTTCTTCTCTTTTTTATGAATTTGTATGTTGTGAATGCCTGATTTTTTTTAAAAATGAGAGTCTTTGTTTTAATCGAGAATTTCACTCCTCTCTTCTCTCTTCTCTCTTCTCTCTTCCTTATAACTGATTATACTCCTCCTTATCTTCTGCTTTTAATAAATCAATAAAATACGTAGCCGCTTTTTTCTGGTAGCTGTCTTTTAAACGCAAGGTAACCGCTTCTCGTCTCATGTTTTTATCGCGAATGGGAATAGCACATAAATCTTTTTCTCCGTGAACTGTGGCTAGAGTTAGAATCGTTTCAAAAGCGCCTGTACGTACTAAATCTACAATGGTAGCGGTATAATTCACTTCGACTGTGATATTGGGATGTATTTTATACTTTTCAAATTGACGGTCCAAAAAATCACGTGTACTAAATCCTTTTACAGGAAGTGCTAGTGTAAGTTGTTCCACTTCTTTAAAATTAATACTCGTTTTGGTTGCTAGTGGACTATGTGCAGAAACAATTACCGACATATCCGAGCTCATGATGGGTTCGTGAATGAGTTCATCACTGTGTTTGCCTTCGTAAAAGGTTAAAGCAAAATCAATTTCTTGTTTGAGTAGAGCGTCGATTAATTCCGTTGTGGTGCCAAAAGTTACCTGAAGTTTAATTTGTGGAAATTGCTCAATGAAGTTTTTAAATGCATTGATAACGATGGATTTTAATCCCCATGTTAGACCGATACTTAAGGTCCCAGTATTCACTTGTTTTAAATCGTCCAAAATTAGCTTGCCGTCATTTGACGCTTGAATACTCTTTTCTGCATAAGTAGCAAAGAGTTCGCCTGCTTCTGTAATGGACACCCGTTTGCCAATTCGATCAAACAAGGGAATCCCTAATTCCTCTTCTAATTGTTTAATTTGTTGAGATAAAGTACTTTGTGTAATATACAGTTCTCTCGCTGCTTCTGTGAAATTGAGCAGTTCTTTGGCCTTTAAAAAATATTTGAGTTGTCTTAGTTCCATAGGTTAATCGGTTTTGTCGATTGATGTTATAGAAAAATACCGTTTTACAAATTTAGAACTTAAGCTTAACTTTACTTCAAATATCAAGAGAAAAATGGCAACAACCACGTATATTGACTTTAGGGAAACAGAAAAAGCAGTCAAGGGCAGTGTGCGATACAAGCGAATTAAATGGGGGATTTTTTTAATTGGAGTATCGGTTTTCGCACAATTGTATAACTACCAACCTCTATTGTCAGAAATTACGCATTTTTTTGCTGTAACTCCAGCAGAAAGTAGCTATTTGGTTTCTGCCTCTACGTTTGGGATGGCGATTGGATTACTCTTATTCGCTTTTATTGCGGATCGTTATCCACGGAAGGACATTATGTTGTTTTCTTTGGTAACTTCTACGTTATTGACTTTGTCTTCCGTCTTTGTGGGGGACTTTTCCCTTTTGATTAATATCAACTTTATTAAGGGGATTTGCATCTCTGGGGTTTCCGCTGTTACCTTAGCCTATTTGGCAGAAGAAATTGATGCTAAATCCATCGGAACAGCCATTAGTTTTTATTTGGCAGGAAATACTTTTGGGGGCATGTTTGGCCGTATTATTGCTGCCTTAGTTAGCGGATGGTATAATTGGCAAGCCTCTGTTTTGACCATTGGAATATTGGCGCTGGGCATTGCAATTCTCTTTTATTTCCTCTTTCCAGAATCCAATTTTTTTGAACCTCAGAAGGTTAAATTCGATAAGAAACTACGCCAAATGCAGCGTATATTTCGCAATAAGAAAATCTTAGCTATGTATGTAGTTGCGATTTGCTTGATGGGAACTTTTGTGAGTATCTACAACTATCTCGGATTTAAGCTAGAAGCCCCCCCTTATAATTTACCGCATTATATTATTGCTTTGATCTTTTTGATGTATGCTTTTGGAATTGTAGGGAATTTGGTAGCAGGTCGATTATCGGATCGCTATGCCGCAAAGAATATCCTCTTGTTGGCTTTGAGCTTATTACTCTTGGGATTAGGGTTGATGTATATTTCTAATTTATTTGTCATCCTCTTGGGCTTGACGATCTTTACGGTTGCTTTTTTCAGTGGGCATACCATTGCGAGTAGAGTAGTCACTCAACTAGGAGGAAAGGCCAAGAGTTCGGCTACGGCTTTGTATTGGTTCTTCTATTATATGGGATCCACGTTAATTGGAAGCTCAACGGGATTTTTTATTAATAAAGATAATTGGGGAGGTTTTTTTATAACACTGATCGCACTAGCCTCTATTGCTCTGCTTTCTACGTATGCTACAACAAGAAGTAGAATGAGGAAGTAAGAAGTATACTACACGATTGTTTCCGTTTTCTGTGAAAATGCTCTATTTTCGTATCTGTTTTCAAATAAATGACAAGATGAACGAAAGTACAGATCAAAAAATTGTATTGGCTATTGATGAAAAACCCAAAGTAGGGCAGTGGTTGTTGTTGAGTATTCAACACCTATTTGCCATGTTTGGAGCAACAGTATTGGTTCCCACACTTACGGGCATGGATCCTGCGATTGCTTTGATTTCAAGTGGAATCGGAACATTGGTTTTTATCGCCATAACGAGAGGAAAAGTACCTTCGTATTTAGGATCTTCTTTCGCCTTTATCAATCCAATTATCGCCATTAAAGCCATGGAGCAGGTGACTACGAATGACGTACCTGTAGGTAGTTTCTTGGTAGGTAGCTTTTTAGTAGGGGTAGTCTATTCGTTAGTGGCTCTTTTAATTGCGAAGGCAGGAACCAATTGGTTAATGAAATTGTTACCTCCTATTGTAGTAGGTCCCGTGATTATGGTGATCGGATTAGGTTTGGCAAGCACAGCTGTGGGGATGATTACCAATAATCCAACAGGTGAATACGATATTACTTATGTAACCATTGGATTAGTGACGTTAGCGATTACGATTATTGCCGCTATTTTTACTAAAGGTTTCTTAAGTGTGATTCCCGTATTAGTGGGAATTATCGGTGGATACGCTTTTTCGGCTAGTATGGGGGTAGTAAATTTTGCTCCTGTGATGGAAGCTTCTTGGTTTCAAGTGCCCAATTTTACGATTCCTTTTGTAGATTATACACCAACCGTAACTTTATATGTGGTTTTTGTTATGTTACCTGTAGCCATTGTGCCTATTGCAGAACATATTGGACACCAATTGGTATTGAGTAAAGTAGTCAATAAAGATTTAATCAATGATCCTGGATTGGATCGTTCGATGTTAGGGGATGGAGTCGCTACGATGTTAGCTTCTTTGATTGGAGGACCTCCTAATACAACTTATGGAGAAAATATTGGCGTATTAGCCATTACCCGTGCTTTTAGTATTTATGTCTTTATTGGAGCAGCTTGTTTTGCCATCCTATTTGGATTCTGTGGAAAAATCACTGCCGTATTAGCAACCATTCCTTCCCCAGTAATGGGAGGAGTTTCCATTCTCTTGTTTGGAATTATTGCCTCTAGTGGTTTGCGTATGCTAGTAGAGAATAAAGTAGATTTTAAAGTAAAACGCAATTTGATTATCTCTTCCGTTATTTTGATCATTGGAATTGGTGGTGCAGCAATCCATATTGGTGATTTAATGTCAATTGAAGGTATGGCATTGGCTTCCATTATTGGCATTATTTTAAATATTGTATTGCCAGGAAGGAAAGAAATTACCTTTGATGATATGTTTAAAGAATAATATTGTGAATATATTAGATAAAAAAGGTTAAAATGTATTAAAAATAAAATTAATATTTTTTATTTGGCGGATAAGGTGTAAATTTTATATATTTATGCTAAATTAATTTACTTATGTTTAATAAAGGAGAAAGAAAGAAAAAAGGATGGGTAGGTAATCTTATTTTTATCCTTATTCTTTTTGTGTTGTTATTCACTCCATTGGGGACGACGTTTAAGGTGTGGATGAATCAACTACTAGCCATGAGCCCCAGTTTAGAGAAGCAAGAAGACTTTGAGCAGGTAAGCTTGGACGGTTGGACTTTATTAGATGAAGAGGGACGTGTATTCGATATGACTCAGGTTAAGGGAAAAGTAGTGGTCCTTAATTTTTGGGCTACTTGGTGCCCGCCTTGTATTGCAGAAAAACCTAGTTTTCAGGCCTTATATGACGATTATAAAAATAACGTTGTCTTTTTGTTTGTTACTACAGACGAAGCAGACAAAGTAAAAGCATTCAAAGAAAAACACGGTTATACCTTGCCTTCGTATTTCCAACAAGATGCACCACCTGCAGCCTTGTATTCAACTTCTTTACCCGCTTCTTATGTTATTGATAAGAAAGGAAATATCGTAGTGAGGAAGAATAGAGCAGCAGATTGGAATAGCTCTAAATTTAGAGTAATATTAGATGAATTAATTCAAGCAAAATAACAAAAAAGTCTCTGAGAAACCAGAGGCTTTTTTATTTAAACTGGAATGGATACTATCCTTTTTCTTATAATAGATTAATTTCTCTTGCCAGATTTAGTCGAGCCTGGTCTTCGTACTTTCCCTTGAAATAATCCGTTTTAAAAATTTGGGGAAAGTTTAAAAAATGAGTAAGTACTTTTTTTCTTCCTGCATAGTATAAAGAGTCGGGATAAATCGCATATTCTTTTCTAATATCTTGACTATAGGTATAATATTGATCCCAATCCTTCCCTAAAATTGAGAGATCCGCATCAAGTAGGTAGTTGGTATCTGTATGTATAGATTTTTGATGCTGTTTGGTGGCTATAATTTGATTGTATACCAGTAGAATATCAGATTTAGGTACGTGAATTTTAGATAATCGATCTTGGGCTATTAATGCGCTTTGTTCCTCGTTATCTTGAGCACTTGCTTGATAGATGATATCGTGATAAAATACTGCGAAGAGCAGCAGTTCCCAATTGTAAATTTCTCCTTGTATAGGACTTAATTCATCAATCATATTTTGAAGATGTGTGAAGTTGTGATAGTAGCGATCAGCTGCCTCATAGTGTAATGCAATTTCTGACCAATAGGATTGCACTTGATTTTGCTCAACTGAATAGTACTTGAGCAAGTGTTGAAATTGAAGTTGAAGTGATGTTTCCATTTTATTGTGTTGCGATCAGTATAGGGATACAAAGAAAAATAACAGTGAAACTATAGGATAGAGTGCTTTTAAATATTATGCCCAATACGCCAAAGCACGCCTGATGGGTCAATCAATATAAAATCACGCATCTTCCATTCTCGATTTTCGGGAGCGGTTATTTTACAGTCAAAAGTTTCGCATAGGTTTAAAGATTGGATGTGATGATACCAATCATCTGCATTTTCTACTTGTAGATGAAGCATTGTATTTTCAGCTAATTCTCGATTGTAAAAATGCTGTAAGAAAAATTTGGTATCTCTTAAAGCAAATAGACAAAGCTGATCGTCTTGCCACAAGATTTCAAATCCCAAAGCGCTATAAAATGCGAGGGAAATTTGAAAATCCTTTGCAGGAATAAAACTCTTTAATTCAATTGTTTTTAAGTTGAAAATAATGTCAGTCATTCGTTTTAAAATTTGAAAATAAAGATAGTTTTTTTTTGTAATTAAGGAGGAAAGGGGCAATGTATTTTATAGAGGGACAACTAAAGAGAAGGAGGTCTTGTTTGTTTATCTAATTAATTTTTAGTAACTTACGAGTTGTATTATTTAAATTTTATAAATATGACCTCAAATGAGATTTTTGAGCTAGATACCGCTAGCATTTGCGAATTAGTAGGAAAAAGATTTAGCATTTCGTATAAAGAAGAGCGCAACGGAAAAATAAAATCTGTTCAAAGGGATAGAAAACTCATTGCATTAGATTATACGGACAAACAACAAGTGAATCACTATATTTTTAGTGATGGCAGGCAACATTTTAAAGTGCCTCATTCCCACTTAGTAACAATGACTCAACTGTAAATAAAAAGGCTCGAATTAACGAGCCTTTTTCTATAATTAACGAAATGTTTTAAATGGGATAGTTTCTCTATCTCCTACTCTAATAGGATCACCTATACCAATATAGCTAGAATATTCGATGTCGAGTACTCTTACATTGGGATAGAAACGTTGGAGTTCTCCATATTGACAAATCTGATCTGAAACTTGCTGAACAATAGTGTACAAAATACCTGTAGGTGGTGTGCCATAAATGGTTTGGTATATTTCTACGGTAAACTTTTTGTACTTTGGATTCCTGTGATCTGTAATTTGTTGCCCATTGCTATCACATGTGTAAAATTCATATCGAAACCAACCTGATATATCGGGTTTACCAGGATCTGCAGGTTCATACTGTGCAAAAGCACTAAAAGACAGTAATAATGTCAGAATTAAAAATAATTTTTTCATAATCATAATAAATAAAATTGGTTACTTCAATATAATTAAAATAACTTATTTTGATAGTTTTGTATTTGATTATTAACTATTTAGGATGTTTTTGTGTACTTGTTGTTAAAATTGTTCCTGTCCTATTGATGTGAAAAAGTAGAAGTACTGCAGGTGGAGCAATATTGATTCGACATAGCACATTTTTCTTTAGTAAAAACTTATCTTTGTCAATATTCATACACGATAATTCAAGCGAAAGGCAGATCGGGTGTCGTTTATTAATCTTAAAGTACAGATGAAAACAAAAAGAAAATTTGTTCAAGTCCAACAATATGATAAAAGCATTCCCATTGAGTTTTATCGAATTGAGGAGAGTGTTGATTTGTTCGAGTTTGAAGGACATTATCAATACGACTTCTATCAAATTTATTGGTTTGTATCGATTGATTTACCCCAAAAGCACGAAATAGATTTTATTTCTTATCCAATCAACCCACAAGAAATTTGGATTATTTATCCCGGACAAGTACATCATTTTGATCCGCGATTTAGCAAGGGATACTGCTTGGTCATCGATAAACATTATTTTAATAGTGTGCTTTTTAAAGAAGCGAAACAAAAGTTTTTTACGGGACACAATCAGTTGAAATTTGAAGTTACAACAGCAGAAATCCAACGTTTAGAATATTTACATTTACTCATCGAGATTGAATTTAATACCTTTAAAAGACCTGCTGTCTTAGAACAATATTTACAGTTGTGTATTGTTCATTTACAAGATTTACCGCGCATAGAAGAGCCACATATAGTTTTAGATGAACGCTTACACAAACTATTGCAACTCATAGAAGAACACTATATCACCCAGCGAAAAAATGAGTTTTATGCGGATCAAGTGTCGCTCTCTGTTAAGCGAATGAATGAAATTTTATTTCACGCTATAGGTAAGACATTAAAACAACAACTGCAAGAACGACTGTTGTTGGAAGCCAAGCGATTAGTTGGGTATAGTCAAGACAATATTCAAATGATTGCCGATACGCTGAATTTTTCGGAAGTGTCTTATTTCAATCGTTTTTTCAAGAAACTTACCCATCAAACGCCTAAGGAATTTCGCGAACAGGTGAAAAAAGTCCAAGAATAAGTCTTATTTAGATAAGGAGGTATCTTTTCGCTCGAAGTACTTTTGCATCTTTAGAAAAATAGTATGAGTAAGTTAAAGAAACAGCAGTTTATCGTTGTATTTATCTTGGCCCTTTTATCAGCATTAGAGCCTTTTAGCATTGATTTGTATCTACCTGGGTTTTTAAAAATCTCTCAGTATTATCAAACGGATTTAAAAGCCGTTCAGTTTTCTATTTCAACTTTTTTAGCGGGATTTGCCGTTGGACAATTATTCTGGGGAATCATCTCGGACAAGTATGGTCGCAAGTGGCCAACCATCGCTTCGCTATTGTTGTTTATCGCAGCAACTATTGCCTGTATTTACGCAACTAGTATTGAGCAATTTTGGATGGCTCGCTTTTTTCAAGCTTTTGCAGGTTGTGCAGGTGTGGTCATCGCCCGTGCCATTGTCAATGAGTATTTTGAGCAAGAGGATACCATGCAGATATTTTCACTCTTAGCTATTATTGCGGGTGTAGCACCTATCATCGGCCCAGTGGCTGGAAATTTTTTGGTGTCTCATTTTGAATGGCAATCAACCTTTGTCACTTTATTTGTTTTAGGTGTGATTTCTTTAATACTCGTCCTTTTCTTTTTACCTGAAACCAAAGTAAAAACAGCAATCACTGCTCCCAAACGCAATCTCATTCAAGATTTTAAAGCGGTCTTTAAAGTGAAAACCTTTTTGAAATACACCCTCATTGGTAGTGTAACTTACAGTATTTTGATGGTTTATTTGGCGAATGCCCCTTATTTAATCATGGAGTATGGTCAATTGTCATCTGCAACGTTTAGTTATATTTTTGCATTTAATGCCGTAGGATTAATGATAGGAGCATGGATTTCCAATAGCTTTACTCGTTGGTGGTCTATTCGTCAAATTATTTGCTATACCACCCTCATAGGACTTGTTTGTAGTGTGGTGTTCTTGGGATTTTGTATTACCCAACAACCTATTGAATGGCTGCTGGTTCCGTTGTTTTTTATTATTCTAACGTTAGGGGTATTATTCCCTACTACAACGAAATTAGCACTGGAACCTTTTCATGAAAATAGTGGATCGGCTTCTGCTTTACTTGGTTCCCTTCAGTTGATGTTGACGTTCCTAATCTCAGCCATGACCAATCTTATCCCACTCGACTTATTGATTTTGACTGGAATTGCTTTGTTTGTGTGTCATATCTTGTATTTGGTTTGCTACTGGATCAAAGAGGAATAGGGGGATGGTTTACGGTTGACAGTTTACGGCTCACGGAAGATTTAGTAGAGAAAGCGGTTCAGATTTTTATTTAATGGTGCAAAAAACGAGTAGGAGGAAACCTAGTAACTTACTCAAAACTTGTTTACCTTACTCCAAAGATCATCTCGAAATTAGTATCTTTAGAAAGAAGAATAAATTTCATTTAAATCAAATCCTTACCAACCCAGTCACTAATGAGAAAATACTACATTCCTGGGATGATTACCATGTTGTTACTTCCTCTACTTGGCTATTGGTATATTCAAAAAACAATCCCTACTCGTGATTATAGAGCGATAGAGGTGGATTTGGAAGATGCAAGTTTTTATGATTGTTTTGGAGGTGGACCATTTAAAGGTGTAGTGTTTGAAACCTTAGAATTTACAGGTGATTCAATACAAGATGAAAAGCTCTTACAGCAAGCAGAAGATAAAATAGAGGCGATTCTGTCGCATGACGAAAAGAAGAAAGGTTTAGCGTTTACTTTCGAAACAGTTTCCTATTCTACTTATATTAATATATTAAGTATTTTAGATAAGCATAAACGAAATGTTTTCGTTTATCGGGATAGTATTAAGTTTTCTAATGATCAAAATTTAATTGATCTTCAATTAAATAAGGAGGATTTTAAAGAAATGATTAAGAAATTAGAAGAAGAGCATGAAGTAATGAATGCAAAAGAAGACAAAGTTGCTTTAGTATTACATCGAATGGGCAATTATAAATACGTTATTGGAATGGGGTTTCTACTCCTTGTTTATTGTTGTTTTTATGACGTGTATCGCTTGAGGAGATGGGAGGATAAAAAGAAAAAGGTTTTTGTGAAGAGGAAATATACTTGAATCAATGACGATGGTACTAAATAATACAATAGGGTGTCTTTTGGACACCCTATTGTATTATTTAGGAGAAACAGGCAGGGTTGTATAGGTATCACATACGTCATCTGACATCAGACTCGGCATAAAGGGGATACGCACTAACGTTCCTGTTTGTGTTTGGCGATTGTAATGGAACATTCCTTCGTAAGAAGCGACAACCTCGTCATACCAAATGAGAGATTTACTAGGGGTACAACTTTTATGGTGTGTGCCAATTTGAGTGGAACTGACTTGAACTCCGTTGTTGAATGTGTCTGCGTAAATTAATATTTCATAGCAATTTACCCGTTCTAATCGTTGCTCTTCTTTTTCTTTTTTGTCGATTTCTCCAGTGTTAGCAAAAGCTCCAAAAGAAAAGGCTAAAGCTAGCCCAACGCATAATTTTTTCATTGTGATATAGTTTAAAATTGGTTCTTTTAAAGATAGACTAAGATAAAATGGTAAAAAAACAAACTTCTGTTTCTTAACAATTTAGGTAGTTTTTCTCTTCCTATTAGAGGGGAACTTTTGCTTTCTCGCTAAAAAGGAATGTTTCTAAATAGAAATGCAGTTGTATGGGATTTGATTTAATAGTCTAGTTTTGTGGTAAACTAAATAACAACAATAAAGATGTCAAAAACAAAACTCACAATTAACAATAATGGATCAGTCAAAGTAGAAGGTGATTTCGAAATTGTAGATAAAGATGGAAATGTATACGGATTAGAAGGTAGAACTGTACTTTCAATCTGTCGTTGTGGACTTTCACAAAATAAACCGTTTTGCGATGGAGCACACAAAGGACATTTTGAACATGAAGCGGTTGCATTTAATCTTCCTCCAAAGAAGGTATAGTCACTTCAGTCTATTGATTGAGAAAGAGTTTTCTGTTTAAAGGCTATATTTTTAATCGATAGAATAAAACAAAATAGCAAAGCGACACAAAAAAAAAAAAGCCTCAACAAATGTTGAGGCTTTTTTTGTGATCCAATCAGGATTCGAACCTGAGACCTACTGCTTAGAAGGCAGTTGCTCTATCCAGCTGAGCTATTGGACCATTAAATCATCAAGTGATTTAAACCATCAAAATAAAAAAGTATTATACTTTCTTATTTTGATGGTGCAAATATATTCTATTTTTTATAGAAACACCAAGGATAATCGCATAAAAATGAAAATAATAAAATAACTGATTGACAATTAGAAATTTGTATCCTTTATTTTTAGGCGATTCTCCTTGGATTCTAGATGAGATTAGCGCTCATATTGACAACAACCGTGTAAACTGTTGTAGGTTTTGTCTGAAGCTTTGTCCAAAGCGGTGTCATGTCCAGCTGCGGCAATGACTTTGCTAATTTTCTTTTGATCCGTTTTTGCCGGATCGAAGTTGAGGTGTAGCATCTTTGCGTTGACATCCCAATTGGCTGTAGTAACGCCGGGCACACTCTTAGCCGCTGTTTCGATGCGCTCTTTACACAATCCACAGTTTCCCTTCACAGGAAGCATGGCATGTCCTTGCTGCTTGTTTTTACCCAGTGGTTTAGCTGTGCTGGTAGAAGGTTGATCGTGTTTGGCGTGATTATCGTGATTCATTGGTTGGGTAGATTTTGCTAGATCTCTGCTGTACAAACAACAAGACGGTAATGCATCATAGGCTTTGTCTGCAGCCTTGTCTAGCTCCGTATCATGACCTGCCGCAGCAATGGCTTTACTCACTTGCTGTTGATTGGTTTTCGACTTATCGAAGTTGAGGTGTAGCATTTTGTCCTTCGGACTCCAAGTAGCACTGCTTACACCTGCTACGCTTTTCGCCGCTTTTTCAATACGCGCTTTACACATCTCACAATTCCCTGAAACAGTAAACATCACATGTCCTTCTTCTCCATGAGCAGTAGGTGTTGGCTTGTCGTTGTTCATCATGCTTGGCTTTCCTTCCAATTGTGCACTGGAATCCACTGTAAATACACCGCGAGTGACAATCTCTTCTCCATCTTCTAAGCCTGAGGTTACCACATAATTATCCCCTAAAGAAGGGCCCAAGACAATCTCTCTCATCTTAAAAGCAGGTGTACTAGTATTTGGTTGTTTGACGTAAATCACAGAGCGTTTACCCGTCCATAAAACCGCTGATTTCGGAATGGTGATTTGTTGACCATGGCTTCCCTTAATAGGTGCTTGGATCGTTGCAGTGGCATACATTTCTGGTTTTAACGCCTGATCTCTATTATCTGCTTCCACGCGAATTTTTGCTGTGCGAGAGGTTGCATCAATAATGGGATTGATGAAAGATACTTTTCCCTGGTACACTTTTCCAGGAATACTTTGAAGCGTATAGCTCAACACATCCCCTTCTTTGATGAAAGGTAAATCGGCTTCATAGGCTTCAAAAACCGCCCATAGTTTATTCATATTTGAAATACTATACAATACAGAGCCTTGGTTGATGTAATCCCCTTGATTGACGTTTTTAGCCGTTACAATACCACTGGTATTCGCACTAATACTTACATAAGGGGAAACCTTTCCCGTTGATAGAATCTTGTTGATTTGAGCCTCTGACATTTTCCACAATTTCAACTTCTCTTTCGCTGCATCAAGTAACATCGGTTGAAAGTCCGTTAATTTCTTTGCTTCCAACAATTCTTGTTGGGCATTGAGGAGATCTGGAGAATAAATGGTGGCAATCAATTGTCCTTGTTTGACTGATTCCCCAGTGAAATTGATAAACAGCTTTTCAATACGGCCATTGACATGGGACGTTTGGGATTGTTGTAAGCGCTCATCCACTTGAATCGTTCCATAGAGTTGGAGGTCTTTGATGGCTTCTTGACGACCGACCACTGTGGTTTGAATATTAGCCAAAGCCACGGCTTCTTTCGACATTTGAATGGCATCATCATCAAGGGTATCATCCCCACCATCAGCTGATTTTAGTGGAATTAAATCCATCGCACACAAGGGACATTTTCCAGGTTTATCCATTCTAATTTGAGGGTGCATCGAGCAGGTCCAAATGACTGCCGCTTCTTCAGTAGGCGCAGGCTCGCCATTGTGTTCGTGGGTGGCCGATCCTCCAAATACCAACCAGCCCAAAAGAAGTCCAACCAGTAAAATAGCTCCGTATTTTACTGCGTTATTTTTTACTATATCGTTTAATTTACTCATGATTTCTGTCTTATAAATCGTTAGGTGTAGCTGTAATATTTTCAATAGAAGCTACTAGTGTATTGTAATTGGCAATGGCTTCCGCCTTTTTAAGCTGATAGTCCAACAACTGACGCTGTACTTGGATAACATTCGTTAAATCGCTTTTACCCGTTACAAATTCCTTAACGATGAGGTTAAAGGTGGTTTCTGCCAACGTGGTTTGTTTTTCAAGTAATACAATGGTGCGTTCTGCATCTTCCACTTGATTTTTAAAGCTGTAATACGAGGCAAGCAAGGTGTTATAGGTGTCTTTGTATTTTTCCTCACTGGATTTCCACCATTTTTTGCCTTCTTCTTGTTGGGCTTTGTATTTTTTTCTGAAGATAGGAAGGGAGAGCGTAACCATGGGCATAATCATATCTTTTCCATTCATATCCCCCATAGCAAGCATAGGGTCATTGGTTTTGCCAATAATCATATATTGTACGCCGAGTCCTATCATGGGGTAACTCATTTTTTTGTCCATTTCCGATTTAGCGCGATACGCTAATCCTTCCTCTGTCAGCATGGCTAACATAGGATTATTAGCTTCAATCATTGTTTGTGCCTCCTCATCCGTTAAGAAAAAAGGCACTTTCTCAATCACTTGGGGTACTGTTACAGCCGTTTGAACCTCTTGGTCGAGTAAGGCATTAAATTTGACTTTCTCTGCCTTAATTTGAGCTTGTAAGCTTTCGATGGTGTTTTCAATTTCGATGGTTTCCAAGCGAATGCGCAATACATCAGACATACCTGAACCACTTCCGCCACTTCCCATGCCACTCATGGCATTACTGCTGGATGGAGTAGAGGTAGGTGTATTCGCATTTGCTGTTGCGGCACCGCCCATACTCATGCCTCCCATGCTACCGCTACTTGTACTCGTGGGAGCGGTTGGTGTATTGGTGATTATGCTGTTGGAAGCTGTTGCGCCAGAAGGAGCTGAAAATTTCTTGATGGCTAATTGTTCCAGTTGTTCTAAAAGCGCTTTATTCTGTTGGGCATTGTTTACCTGTAGTTGTAATTTTTGTAGTACATACCATTGGGTATGCACTTGTAAAATGACCATTTCTCTTGCTTCTCTATATTGTTGCATTTGCATACTCGCCATGTGATTGGCTTCTTTTTTGGCGGATTTCTTTGTGCCAAACCAAGGAAGCATTTGCATAAGGGTAAGATCACCAATTTGTCTTCCTCCAACAATATCCATGGGTTTGGTATAGAAACCCATCGATAATTCAGGGTCTTCAAAAGCACCTGCTTGTGGTATTTTATCAAGAAAAGCCTCATAGGCTAAACGCTGTGATTTTAATCCAGGGTTTTGTTCTAAAGCCAATTGTGTATAATAGGCAAGTGAATCTACTTGCTTTTCTTGTGCCCACATCGTTGTTACAGTGGTGAATAACCCTGCAAGAACGAAAAGTATAGCATATCTCTTATTCATTTTCAATGGATTTTTCGTTTGACTTCTGTTCTTTTTTAATGGCCCATTCTCTCCACCAGCATTGGAATACTGGGACGACAAACATCGTCATCGATTGGATGAGCATTCCTCCAAAAGTGGGAATCGCCATGGGAATCATAATTTCCGCTCCTTTACCAGTAGAAGTCATGACGGGTAGTAAGGCGATTAAAGCCGTTGCTGTAGTCATAGCTGCTGGTCGAACACGTTTGAGTCCAGCGTAAACAACCGCTTCTCGGATATCGTGTTTGGTTTTAGGATCTCTCGCTTCAAAGGTATCGTGTATATACGTCCCCATTAATACCCCATCATTGGTTGCTAGACCGAAGAGGGCGATAAAACCAACCCAAACGGCAATACTCAGATTGATGCTGTGCATTTGGAATAAATCGCGCATATTCATATCACCAATGGAGAAATTCATAAACCACGGTTGACCATACAACCACAACAAGATGAACCCACCTGCAAAAGCTACAAATACACCAGAGAAGTGAATCAACGATGCCGTGATAGTTTTAAACTGAAAGTATAAAATCAATAAAATCGCCAATAAACTCATCGGAACCACAAAGAGCAAGCGCTGTGCGGCACGTTCTTGTTGTTCGTAATTCCCTGCGAAAGTATAGGTTACTCCTTTGGGTAAGGTCAATTCACCCGATTCGAGTTTCGTTTTTAAGATTTGATCTGCTTCTCGAACTACATCTACTTCGGCTTTTCCGCTGATTTTGTCGAAAATAACATAGCCTAGTAAGAAGGTGTTCTCACTTTGAATCATTTGTGAACCTTTGGCATAGGTAATGTCCGCTACATCGCTAAGTGGAATTTGTACTCCTGTAGCAGTTGGAATTAACAACTTGCCTAAAGCATCGGGATTATCTCGTAATTCTCTCGGATAACGCAAGCGTACAGGGAAGCGTTCACGGCCTTCAACCGTGGTCGTCAATTGCATTCCTCCAACAGCAGCGCCTAATACCTCTTGTAAATCAGCAACCGTAATGCCATAGCGTGCCATATTGTTTCGATTCAGGTGAATCTCTACATAGGGTGCTCCAACCGCGCGATCGTAGAAAACGGTAGACGACATAATAGAGGGAATATCTTTTAAGGCTGTCTCTAAGGCTTTTCCTCCTTCTTCAATCGATTCTAAATCCGGACCTGAAACTTTTAATCCCATAGGAGCACGCATTCCCGTTGACAACATGACCAAACGAGCTTCAATTGGTTGTAACTTGGGAGCTGAGGTTAATCCAGGTATATGAGAGACGTTGACAATTTGTTGCCAAATATCAGCTGCATTTTTAATTTCTGGACGCCATTGTCTAAAGAATTTCCCTTTTTTATCGGGAATTAAACTGTCTCTTGGAATCTGACGATAGCCATTGGCTACATTATATGTTGCACCATTGACTAATTCAAAATCCCCGTTTTTAGCTACTTTAAATCGCTCTCGATGTCCATCTTCATCTAAGAAGTATTCGGGCTTATAATTAATCGTATTTTCAAACATCTGCGTAGGAGCAGGGTCAAGGGCAGAATTGACACGTCCCCATTTTCCAATAGTAAGCTCTACTTCCGGAATATTTTGAATGCGTTTATCTAAGGTTTGAATATAGGTGAGGTTTTGTTCAATTCCCGTATGAGGCATACTTGTTGGCATCAACAAGAAAGAACCTTCGTTTAAACTCGGCATAAATTCTTCACCTATACCAGGAAATGCTTGGGATGATTTTTGCCAAAAGGCAGTTTCTCTAAAGGATTTCCAACCGACTGTTTCAAATCCTTTGGCAACAAATCCAAACGAAGTGTTGAAGCCCAACCAAACAAGCATACCGAAAACAACCGTAACAATGGGAATGGTCATAAATTTCCAGCGATTAGCGAGTGCCCAACGCAAGATTTGTTCGTAGTAAATGACCAATAACCATAGTACCCCCAAGATTACGCCAATGGCTAAGATTACGAATACAAAGTTTAATCCTATACTAGCTTGTGTACCTAAAGGCAGCCATTCAATGGCAAGGTAATATACGGCAATACACAAGGTAATCCCCACATTGATGTAGTTGGCGGTTTTTTCATTGCGCCATTTCGGGGTATAAAGATTATTAATTCCAACCAAAGTTAAGGCAAGCGCTGTGAAAACTCCCGTGTAAATCCACAAGGCAATTCCCAAAATGCACAGCACATAGTTGGCTATTTTACGCACTTTTGCTTTGTCTATTTTAATTGAATAGATGTAATAGGCTAAGGTTGGAAGGATGATAATCCCCAACAAAAAAGCAGAAACTAGAGCAAAGGTTTTGGTGTAGGCTAAGGGTTTAAAAAGTTTCCCTTCTTGAGCTTCCATGGCAAAAACAGGTAAGAAACTGATAATAGTCGTTAGCATAGCAGTTGACAAAGCACCAGAAACTTCAGAAACTGCCTTAACGATGAGGTTGACAAAGGCCTGACCTCTGCTTTCTACTCCGCGTTCCCGTTCTTCTTCCATATGTCGGATAATGCTTTCTACAAAGACGACTCCAACATCCACCATAACGCCGATGGCAATGGCAATTCCCGACAAGGCTACAATATTAGCTTCAATCCCCATGTATTTCATGATAATGAAGGTCGCTAATACCCCAATCGGTAAAATACTCGAAATAATAACCGAAGCCCTAAGGTTGATAACGAGTACAATAACGACAATAATACAGATTAATATTTCATGAGCAAGAGCGGTTTCTAGTGTGCCGATGGTTTCTTTAATTAAACCTGAACGGTCGTAAAAAGGAACGACAGTTACTTTGGAAATTGTACCATCTGCCAATGTTTTTTGAGGAAGACCAGCTTCCATTTCTTTTATTTTTCCTTTTACGTTGTCAATGACTTCCATGGGATTGGCTCCATAGCGAGCAACAACAACGCCACCAACGGCTTCAATTCCTTCTTTGTCCAAACCACCTCTACGCGTAGCAGGGCCTAAGTTGACAAAAGCAACGTCTTTTATTTTGACAGGAACATTGTTTCGAACGGTTATAACGGCATCTTCTAAGTCTTGAATACTCTTGATATAACCCAAACCGCGAACAAGGTATTCCGCCTTGTTGATTTCAATGGTTTCAGCACCAATATCCAGATTGCTTTTTTGAATGGCACTCATAATATCCATGATGGAAACGTTATACGCACGCATGGCATCCGGTTTGACTTCTACTTGGTATTCTTTGACATACCCCCCAATAGAAGCTACTTCTGATACGCCTTCTGCTGCTGCTAAGCTGTATTTGGCGTAAAAATCTTGGATGGTGCGCAATTCATCTGGATCCCAGCCTCCTGTGGGTTCACCTGTTTGAGGATTTCTACCTTCTAAAGTGTACCAGAAGACCTGACCTAAAGCTGTTGCATCAGGACCTAAAGTAGGGATAGCACCTTCGGGTAACGTTCCTGCAGGTAAGGAGTTTAATTTTTCTAAAATACGCGATCTACTCCAGTAGAATTCCACGTCTTCTTCGAAAATAATGTAAATGAAGGACATACCGAACATCGAACTACTTCGAATGGTTTTTACCCCAGGAACCCCTAGTAGAGAGGTGGTTAAGGGATACGTAATCTGTTCTTGTATGTCTTTGGGTGAACGCCCCATCCATTCTGTCGCGACAATTTGTTGGTTTTCACCAATATCGGGAATGGCATCTACGGGAACGGGATCACTTGGCAATAGATTTTGATGCCAATTAAATGGGGCTGTGATTAATCCCCATACGATAACGATAATTAAGATTAACATCGTAATTAATCGATTATGTAAGAAATACTTAATGATTTTATTAAGCATATGGATGTCTTTAAAGTGTTAATAATACGCTATAGGAAACACCGAGAATATCGCACCATAGGGAAGACCTTAGGCGATTTTAGCAATCTTTTTAGTTAAAGATACTAAAAAAGTAAGTACAAATGATTGAATATAAATCAGTTGTATGCTCCGTTTTTAGTGAAAACTAAACAGAATCAGTGTTTCGAAAAAGGGATGAAATAATCTGAGTTAGCGTGGAAAAGGGAAAAGAGTTCCCATGGAAATTGACACTAACAGAGATATAGCAGTATCATATACGATAAATACAAATGTAGGAAAGCCGGTCGACGGAATTAAATTTAAAACCATCACCAGTAAAAGGGATAGAATAAGAAGCAGTAAAATCTACAGATTGAAGATCGGTCAAGTAGTTGGAATTAAACCATTTTACTTGAATTGCTGCTCTTTTTTCTTTGGTTTTTGGTGTTGCTTCAGTTTGCTCAATTTGCAAATCAGATTGAACCGTGTGAATACGAGCCATTGGCGAACAACAGATCATATCGGCCATATTGGTATGACTGTCCATACCTTCTGCAGCACAACAAGGCATCACATCTTCTTCCATCTCCATACAACCAGCCATAACTGTACTCATGTCGTTGCAATTCCAACTAATGATTGGATTGGCCGTAACAAGTACAGATAAAGAAAGTAATATTATGGATAAAAATTTCTTCATTAATTGGAATGAATGATTAAAAGTAGTGATACACCTAGTAGCAAAGATATCATTTTTTTGTCTAATAGAAATAATAAGTGGTTTACTTTCTTTTGATTAGGTTTTTTTTTATTTATTCAGTTAATTCGTTTTGTTTTTTAATTCAATAAAAATGAAAGAAAATATTTATAGTGAAGTTTACATACAAGGACTTTTTAATCGAATGAGTAGTTCATATGAACGAGTGAATTATTTATCGTCCTTTGGATTTTCTTTGCGTTGGAGGAAGCAGTTTTTAAAACCCATGAAGCTAACAACTGAAAACGCTCAGCTTATTGATTTAATGACAGGAATGGGAGAAACATGGGGAGCGATTCACCAAGCTTTTCCTAAAGCTAAACTTACTGCATTAGATTTTTCAGAAGGAATGTTACAGTATGCGCAAACTAAAAATAAAAAGAAATTTAATGCACAAGTAGAAGTGACGCTGCAAAATGTATTAAGTAACGATTTACCTTCTGATTTTTATGATGGAGTAACTTGTGCCTTTGGATTGAAAACGCTAAATGAAGAACAAATTCAAATTTTAGCTCAACAAGTAAAGAGAATTTTGAAACCCGGAGGTCAATTTTCTTTTATAGAAGTTTCTGAACCGAATAATGTTATTTTGAAATTTTTATATTCTTTTTATTTGAGTAAGATTATTCCTTTACTGGGAAAAATGTTATTTGGAGGTGTAAGAGAATACAAAATGCTTTGGGAATATACCAATCGATTTAAAAACGCAAAACAAGTCGAGGCTACTTTTCAAGCCGTCGGATTAAAAACAACATATCAATCCTATTTTTTTGGCTGTGCCACAGGCGTGTATGGGGAAAAGTAAATTAGTTAGGTTATCAGTTATCAGATAACGGTTTACTTTTTATTTAAGGATATATTTTCTTTAATCGCTTAATTGATTAATCGGTTAAACTATCTAACCTTCCTAACCCCTTAAAGCTTATCAATAAACTTTCTGATTTAAGGATATATTTTCTTTAATCGCTTAATTGATTAATCGGTTAAACTATCTAACCTTCCTAACCCCTTAAAGCT
>NZ_JACAGN010000020.1:44042-64142 GCF_030324495.1 Myroides sp. 1354
TATCAATAAACTTTCTGATTTAAGGATATATTTTATTTAATCGATAATTTGACAAAAAACCAAAAAACCAAAAAAACAAAAAAACAAAAAAACAAAAACACAAAAACACAAAAACACAAAAACGCAAAAACACAAAAAACCAAGTTTAAAGCTTGATAGTTTACGGTTGATAGTTCAAACCATCAACCGTAAACAGTTAGCTGTTAACCAACATTATATCGAATAACGGCGTTAGTTCTAGAGCTTCTTGGATTGCTAAAAAACTGAGTCAAGCTATAAGGCGATCTTGTCTCTTCACAGGTTTTCTTAATTTCTTCCATAGAATTTGGAGAGAAAAGTAATAATTCAAGTGATTTTAAGAAGCGTTCTTTTCTTTGGTAGTTTGCCAAAGTATCTCCATAAAAATACAAGATGTTATTTTTAAACTCTTCTAGTGATAAATGGTGTTGTTGTAGCAGTGTAAGTAGTTTTAGATCATCGGCAGTTTCTGTTTTTACTAGGTGGTTATAAATAGTTTGATGTTTGTTTTTGTCTTTGAGGTAAAAATTAAAATCTAGGAGTAGGTCTTCCAACTGAGTTTCAATTTTTAGATAAAAGAGATTGACTGTAAATTCCCTATTTGGAGCAATGTGAATGGTGCCGACAAGGGAACACATTTGCTTGGTTCTGTCTAAGCAGTTGAAGTGAATATTGGTATAGGTATTGACCGGTTGATGACTGAATTTGTCTTTTATTTCCTGTCGAACCGCTGCTAGTATTTTATCTCGTTTGTCTTGCTTAATTTTGGTGAATTCAATTTCCCGTATCAGGGCTAGGGAATCGTCAAGCGTAAGGGAAAAGGGGGTCTTATAGGTTATTTTATCTTCGCTTTTTTGAAGTTGAGCATAATTGATATGCAGCAGGGCTTCAAATAAGGTTGAGGTCATTGCTTTAAAATTATTAAAGTGATAATATTGAAAAGCTAGGGAATTTAAATTCCCACAGGGGGCAATTTTGGAAAAATGCCGTACAAAGTGTTGCAGTGTACTTTGTACTTCTTCAAATAATTCAAGTTTCATAAGGTTAGCTCGTGTTGTTTGTTTGGGTAAAACTACATTTCTAGAATAAATGCAATTCCAATGCTAGTTTAGTGAGAATTTCTTAAGAATCCAAATTGAAATATGCTAATATGGTGGTTTTAATCTGTTAAATTACTGAAGGAAGTTTTGTTATTTATTAGGAAATATGCGTAATGCAATTTATTTTTAGCGTTAATATTTCATTATCATTGTGTAAACGGTATGGATTTTAAATTAAATTTTTTTTTCAATACGGCGGTTTTTTATGATTTTATTTTGTTTTTCTGTTTTTTTTAAGTTGTAAAATCGCATATTTCGGTTAAAATAAATCAGCTAACTGATTGAACAAATCACGCAACTACTTAAATCTCATGATATCAAGTGAACGATAGTCCCTATTCTCCTAGCAAAAACAAATAGGCATTCGGTAAGTGATGGGACATTGTATTTTCGGGTTTATTGAATTGTTTTTGATACGCTTCATTTTGTAACCCATCCAATACAATAGGGTTTCCACAGCGATTGTAATTGCTCTCTTGACGGTAGGTAGGCTCTTGTAAGTCGGGCAGTGTTTTGTTGATTTGTTTGAATAGAAAAGGACCGAGTAGTTTAGCGTAACGCTTCACACTTTTTTCCGTAGGATTATTTACGCGATTGTAGATACCACGTGCAAACCAACGTTTTGGCCAACTGATTTTTTTAATCCCTTTGTCAATGTTTTCTTGGCTAAAAGGACTGACAGGGGTAAAGTCTTTAAAACGCTGTGTTGTAGGAGGAACTTCTGGCACCCAATCTTGTGTATTGACCACAGAATAACTCCATTGATTCATCTCTTTCTCATATTGATAGGCAAAATATAAGTTTCCTGGTTTTGGTGCAGCTAACGTATAGGTTTTAAATTGAATATCTTTCGGAAGTATATTTTGCTTTTGCCATTGTTTTAATTGGGCGGTTATTAAATAGGCAATGACTCCTCCTTGACTATGGCCAGATATCATAATTTCCTTGTGATTAGCTCGATACAAACTATCGATCTTGGGTTTTATATCTTGTAATAAATAAACAGAAGCAAGGGCCCATCCCACATGAACACTCGCCTTATCGTCTTCAGAGAATTGATATGTAACGGGTTGGTTCGGGGTGAGGTAAAAGGTACCACTAGCAGGGACCATGGCAGCATAGTAATTCGCTAACCAGCTAATCCCTCGATTGACAGAACCGCGAATGACGATTTCTGCCACTTGTGTTTTCTCATTATAATAAAGCCCCCATTGATTGGTTAGGCCCATCTCAGGTGAACGATAGATATTTTTGTATGTTGTAAGTAGATAAAGAGAATCAGAAGTATAGGGCTTTTGAATATCTTGAGCTAAGTGCAAACTATTTCGAATCTCCTTTACCTCTACAGTAGGTTTCAATTGTTGAGCAAAAGAAGAAAGACTTAAAAAAGCGAAATAAAGACAAATGAATTTTCTCATGGAATGTACTACTTTCAGTTTTAAATGAATTATACTATAAAAATACAGGATTGAAGTGATAAAATGCGTTTTTTGGAAATTTGTTTTTTTGTTTGCTAAAAGAATCTTAGTTTTAGAAACACAAAAAAGTATTTTGTGACGAAAGTAGCGGATTAAATTGCTAAAAATGTCTTAATACAAGAGATAGGTTGTAGATTAAACGATACATTTGAAAAGATAAAAGGAAATGTTATGAAAAAATTGATGCTATTATGTGCTGTAGTACTCGGAAGTTTATTTACAGTAAGTTGTGAAGGACCTCGTGGACCTGAAGGACCTCCAGGGGGAAATGAATTTGCTAATGTATTTGAATATCATTTAAATTTTAATCAAAATTTAAATTCGAATATTGCAAGTCAGATTGTAAAACATCCAACCAAAGTATATTTAGGGGATGCTGTTTTTATTTATGTATTAGAAAAAACGGATAAAAATGGAGATCCAATATGGTCGCCATTACCGATGCGTTATTTTGTTGAGAATACAACGACACAACAAGATGAGGAGTTAGAGTATATTTATAATTTTGGATTGCAGGATTTTGAAATCGTAGCACGTGCAACGGCTCCATTAGGTTTATTTAATGGAGATAAAAATAATCCAGGATATGTAACCGATATGGTTTTTAGAGTGGTATATGTAGGAGGAAAAGATCCGATTCAAAAGAAAGCTTCAGCTCAAGCAAATAAAGAGGAGACTCCATTGAGTTATGATGAATTACTGTTAAAGTATAATTTGACGAATTCTCCAGTGAAGAAAATGTAGAAAGAAATAAAAAAAGCGATATTGACGATTCAATATCGCTTTTTTTTTGGATTTGCTTTTCATACAAAAGAAGGATAACAGTCATGTATTCATCTAAACAAAAAATATTTGTACTACCCCCCCTCAAAAAACACCAAAAAAAAGAATAAAAGTAGTTTTGTAAAAAAAAGTATAAAAAAATAGGGGGTATGTGTATTGTTTTTCTGTTTTTCATTATTTTTGCGTCATCAAAACAGGGGGTGTCCCTATAAAAAGTGTAAGTATGTCAACATTTCGTTTTCGAGCAATTGAAAAAGCAGCCTCAAGAAGTGCTGTGAAGGTAGAAGAACTGGGTAGAAAATCATTAATTTTTGGCGATCATGTCTTTAATGACAAATCGATGCGCCAATTTTTGACACCCGAAGCCTATCAGGCGGTTAAGAATGCACAACTAGGCATTAAGATTGACCGTAGATTAGCGGATTACATCGCATTAGGGATGAAAGAATGGGCTCTTTCAAAAGGAGTAACACATTATACACACTGGTTCCAACCTTTAACAGGAACAACAGCAGAGAAGCACGATGCTTTTTTCGAAACACAATTTGACGGAGATCCTGTAGAACAATTCAATGGAGGTCAGTTAGTACAACAAGAACCAGATGCTTCTAGTTTTCCAAATGGAGGAATTCGAAATACATTTGAAGCAAGAGGGTATACAGCATGGGATCCAACATCACCAGCTTTTATCTTTGGTTCTACTTTGTGTATTCCAACCGTATTTATTTCGTATACAGGAGAAGCTTTAGATAACAAGACCCCACTTTTAAAAGCAATCAATGCGATTGACGATGCTGCAACAGAAGTAGCGCGTTATTTCGATAAAAACGTAAAAAAAGTAACCCCAACCTTAGGATGGGAACAAGAATATTTCCTTGTGGATGCTGCTTTAGCGGCATCAAGACCGGATATCTTAACAACAGGTAGAACGTTATTAGGACATACTGCGGCTAAAGGACAACAATTGGATGACCATTATTTTGGATCTATTCCAACCCGTGTATTAAATTATATGCACGATTTAGAAAATCACTGTATCTTATTGGGGATTCCAGTAAAAACAAGACACAATGAGGTAGCGCCAAATCAGTTTGAGTTAGCTCCGATTTTCGAAGAAATTAACTTGGCTGTGGATCACAATTCCCTGTTGATGGACGTAATGAAAAAAGTAGCGGAAAAACACCATTTTAAAGTGTTATTCCACGAAAAACCATTCAAAGGAGTAAACGGATCAGGAAAACACAACAACTGGTCTTTAGCAACAGATACGGGAATTAACTTATTAAGCCCAAGTAAAACACCAAAGAGCAATTTACAATTCTTAACTTTCTTTATCAATACCATTAAGGCGGTAAATGACAACGAAGAATTATTGCGTTCAGCTATTGCCTCTGCAAGTAATGACCACCGTTTAGGGGCAAACGAAGCACCTCCAGCTATTGTATCTGTATTCATCGGACAACAATTGACGAAAGTGTTGGAAGAGTTGAAAGAGGTAACAGATGGTAAATTATCGCCAGAGGAAAAAACGGATTTAAAGTTAAATGTAGTTGGGAAAATTCCAGATGTATTATTAGATAATACAGACCGAAATAGAACGTCTCCATTTGCCTTTACAGGAAATAAGTGGGAATTTAGAGCGGTTGGATCAACAGCAAACTGTGCTGGACCTATGACGGTTTTAAATACAATTATGGCTAAACAATTAAAAGAGTTTAAAATCGAAGTAGATCGTTTAGTAGAACAAGATGGATTGAAAAAAGACGAAGCTATTTTCAACGTATTACGCGAATACATCAAACAAAGTGAGCGTATTTTGTTTGAAGGTGATGGGTATAGCAAAGAATGGGAAGAAGAGGCTGCAAGACGCGGATTGAGCAACCACAAAACAACACCAGAAGCTTTAAAAGCAAAGGTATATCCTGAGTCCATTGCGGTATTTGAAGAAATGCAAGTCATGACTAAAGTAGAGGTAGAAGCACGCTACGAAATTGAATTAGAAGAATATGTAAAACGCATCCAAATTGAGGGACGTGTGTTAGGAGATATCGCGAAGAATCACGTAATCCCTACAGCAATTAAATATCAAAACTTGGTCATTGAAAACGTAAAAGGATTAAAAGAAATCTTTGGTGAAGAAGAATACAAAGAATACGCAGAAGAACAAATGCGCATTTTAAAGAAAATTTCTTACCACATTGCTCAAGTGAATACTAAAGTTTCGGAAATGGTAGATCAACGCAAGATTGCCAATGCCATTGAGGATGTAGAAGAACAAGCAAAAATGTATTGTCATATTGTAAAACCATATTTCGATATTATTCGTTACCACAGTGATAAATTAGAAATGATGGTAGACAACGAATTGTGGACCTTGACCAAATACCGCGAGTTATTGTTTACAAATTAATCAGTAGGGGCAGATGGCAATCTGCCCGATGTGAACGGCAATCTGCCCGATGCGAACGGCAATCTGCCCGATGCAAACGGCACCCTGCCCGATGCGAACGGCAATCTGTCTGATGCACACGGCACCCTGCCCGATGTGAACGGCACCCTGCCCGATGCGAACGGCAATCTGCCCGATGCAAACGGCAATCTGCCTGATGCAAACGGTAACTTGTCCAATGCAAACGGTAATTTGTCTGGTGCAAACGGTATCCTGTCTGATACACACAGCAGTCTGCCTGATGCAAACGGTATCGTGTCTGATTAACTGGAAACAAGATTTTTTCTGAATCTTTATAAATTAAAAAGGGGAATTGCAAAAGCAATTCCCCTTTTTAATTTATCTAATACGTTATCAATTCTTGTATTAAAGCATATCTCCTCATTTAAATCATTTACTTCTCTCTTCTTTCTCCTTTCCTCTATAAGCCCAATAGAATACCTGTGGTAAAATAGTAAAGGCTAAGATCATTCCGATGATTAATCCACCCACAATCATAATGGCTAGTGGTTTTTGAATTTCAGAACCCATTCCGTTGGATAAGGCTGCTGGGAGTAATCCCATTGACCCCATTAAAGCAATCATAATTACTGGACGAATACGACTTCTTACCCCATCGCGTATGGCTTCTTCGAGTGGCATTCGCTTTTTGAGGTTTTCTTTCATAACCCCGATGAGGACAATACCGTCAATGGTCGATACTCCAAAGAGAATGATAAATCCGATTCCCGCTGAAATTCCAAACGTTGTACCAGTTACCCAAAGAGAGATAAAACCTCCAATAAAGGCAAAGGGCAAAGTTAAAGAGGCAATAGCAGTATCTTTTAGATTACCAAAGTTAAAATACAAGAGAATTAGAATTAAGACCAAAGAAACCGGTACAACCAAGATTAATTGTTTGGCTGCTCTTTCTTTACTCTCAAATTCACCCGCCCATTCCATTTTGTTGATGGTTGGTAATTTTACTTCTTTATCCACTTTTGCTCTTGCTTCCGCAATGGTACTACCTAAATCGCGACCTTCGATACTAAATCCAATACCGATGTATCGGCTATTTCCTTCGCGATAAATAAATGCAGGCCCTGTGTGATAATCAATGGTTGCAATTTCTTTTAGAGGCACTTGTTTGCCATCTAAACTGGGAATTAAAATATCGCCAATTTTCTCTGCAGAATCGCGGTATTCTTTGTCAAAACGCAAGACTACGTCAAACATGCGTTCATTTTCATAAAATGTCGTTGCAGCCTGACCTCCAATGGTCATGGCAATAACTGCTTGTGCATCGGCTGTAGTAACCGCATATTTCGCCATTTTAGAATCGCTCAAAGAGATACGCAATTCTGGAAGACCTATATTTTTGAAAATATTTAAATCGGTAACCCCAGGCACATCTTTAATACTTTGTGCCACTTGGGTCGCGTATTTCTCTAAATCAAAAAGGTTATCTCCAAAGATTTTGATTACCAGGGAACTCTTAACTCCAGCCACATATTCCTCTACGTTATCTTGAATCGGTTGACTAAACCCAAAATTAATACCGGGGTATTTCTCCAGTGCAACTCGCATTTCTTCGAGTAATTTATCCTTCGTAATGGAGCGTTTCCATTCCTTTTCTGGTTTTAATTGCGTGTGAAATTCAATATTAAAGAATCCCGTTGGATCTGTTCCGTCGTTTGGACGTCCTGTTTGTGTTAATACGAATTTTACTTCCTCAAAATCGCGTAAAATCCCTTTCATTTCATTGGCTAAACGAACAGATTCATTTAGGTTGATACTACTTGGTAGCGTTGCGCGTATATAAATGGCTCCTTCATTGAGTTTCGGTAAGAATTCTGATCCATAGTAATGAAAGCGAACCCCGCAAATAACTAAGATCAAACCGAATAGGGCAAAGGTTAGTTTTTTGTGGTAGAAACTCCAATTGAACATTTTATAGATGTAAGTTCTAAAAAATCTAGAAATAAAGTTTTCTTTTTCTTCTATGTTTTTGGTCAATAAGAGTTTACACATTGCAGGTACATACGTTAAGCTCAATATTAAGGAACCTAATAAAGCATATCCTAGTGTAAATGCCAAGGGTGAAAACATCTTACCTTCTACTTTTTCAAAAGAGAAAATAGGCATTAAGGCTACGATTAAAATCAATAAGGCAAAGAAGATATAACCTGCTACGCTACTGGCACTTTTTCGAATCGTTCCCAGTTTAGACATCTTATTGAAGCGCTTCATTCCAACGAGTTGAGCCTTCTTCTCGAGTCCAACAAAAACATGTTCAACAATAACGAGCGTACCTTCTAAGAGCAAACCAAAATCGAGAGCCCCCATTGAAATTAGATTGGCAGGTAGACCTTGTATTTTCAACATAATAATGGCAAACAAGAAAGAAAGTGGAATAACAGTAGCCACAATAAATGTTGTACGCCAATTGTATAAAAAGATAAATACAATAACGGATACCAATAAAACCCCTTCAATTAAGTTTTTCGTTACCGTATGCACCGTTGTATTGACTAAATCCGTACGATCAATAATCGGTACGATTTTTACATTTTTTGGTAAAATGCGCTCGTTTAAATCGTCGATTTTGGCTTTTAGTTTGGTAATAACCGCACTGGGGTTTTCACCGCGAAGCATTACGACAATGCCCTGAACAACGTCGTTTTCATCTTGATAACCAACTTGTCCCAATCGAGGTTTAGCATTGATTTCTACTTTGGCTACGTGTTTAACCAAAATAGGTGTATTGCCTTTTACTTCGATGAGAATATTCTCAATATCCTCTAGGTTGTCTAATAATCCAACACCGCGAACAACATAGGCTTGATCTCCGCGTTGGATAACATCACCTCCTACGTTGATATTGCTTTTTTCAACTGCTTCATAAACATCCAAAGGAGATAGACCGTAGTTGACTAATTCCGTTGGATTGATTTGAATTTCAAATATTTTTTCTTCTCCACCAAAACTCACTACATCTGCAACACCGGGCACGGATAATAACTCTCGTTCCACAACCCAATCTTGAATAGACGTTACTTCTTTAATCGGTAAATCACTTTGAATGATATAACGGAAAATCTCGCCTGTAGCTCCAGATGGCGGTTCAATTTCGAAATCAGCACCTTCTGGTAGATTGACATTTCCCATGCGGTTTGATGCGTATTGTTGCGCATAGAAATCATCGATTTCATCGTTGAATATAACGGTAACTACAGATAATCCAAAAAGGGAGATTGAACGAACTTCCGCTTTATTGGGAATTGTGTTCATCTCTTTGGAAATCGGAAGGGTAATGAATTTTTCTATTTCTTCTGCACTACGCCCAGGCCATTGAGTAATAATACGCGCACGCGTATTGGTTACATCCGGAAAGGCTTCAATTGGGGTGTGTATGTAGCTGTAAATTCCACCAAACAACAATAAAAGCACGCCAAAAAGAACGATAAAGGTGTTTTGGAGGGAAAAGGCTACAATATTTTTGACAAATTTTTGCATGTTTTACTTTTCTTTTGGTTTACAACTGATTGTTCAATTGCTCGTAAATTAATAATTCATTGGTCGTAATAACAGTTTCTCCTTCTTGTACACCTCCCGTGATATAAGTAAACTCTTTGTTTTTAGTCACAGGTGTAATTTGACGGATTTCTTGATGACAAGCATCTTTGTATACGACAACATAATTTTGATTGTTGTCAAAGATGATTGCATTATTGGGAACAGCTAAGGCCTCTCCTTGGTTGTCGTCAATGAGTAAATGAATTTCAGCAGACATTCCAGGTCTCAATTTCATTTCGCTGTTGTTGAGTACAATACGCGCTTTGAGTACGCGTTCTTCCGCGTCAAAAACTTGAGAGATATTAGAAATTTTTCCTTCAAATTGATCATCAGGATAAGCCAATGTGCTTACTTGTACTGTAGCGTTAAGGTTAACATAACGCATAGAAGTGGCGTATACGTTGGCTAAAATCCATACATCATTCAGATTTGCAATAGTAAATAAGGGTTCATCTGTATCAGTAATTGTCATCCCCGTTACGATGCTTTTGGTTACAATATAACCGTCTTGAGGAGCGATAACTTGGTAGATTCCCTCTTTGTTATGTCCGTTAAACATGGATAAATTGCTCTTAGCAGCGCGCAATTTACTTTCCAATACCTGAACATCCTCTTGTGCTTCTAGCAGTTCTTTTTGAGAAGAAATTCCGTCTTGATACATAGAAGAAACGGACTCTAATTCGCGTTTAGCTACTTTTAATTCTGCTTCCGTAGCGCGTAATTCCGTTTTGAATTCATTTAAATCTGTACTTCTAATTTCTGCAAGTAATTGTCCTTTTTTGACAAAATCACCCAATGAAAATTTGGCACTAACCACAATTCCTTCTACTAAACTGTAGAAGGGAACCGTTTTATCTTGATTGTATTCAACCGTTCCATTTAAACTAATTGTTCGTTGAATGGGACGTTGGGTAACTTTAGCGAAGTTTAAACCTTTGCCCATCTCTTCTGGAATACAGTAGGATTCTTTCGTTTGTGTAGCTTCTTCTTGTTGTTTACAAGCCGATAAGGTCAGTACAGCTAATACTGCATAGCCAATTGTATGTTTTGAGAATGTTTTGATGCTTTTCATATTAAATATCTTTTCCAATAGCGAATTGTAAATTTTCTATTTGTTCGTTTAATTCTTTTTTAGTTTCGAGAATAATATTTTTGTTTTCGACATAGGCTTCAACAAAATCGAAGTACTCCATCATACTAACATTTTTTTTCTGAAAGTTTTTGACATAAGCCTCTAGTAATTTGTCCAATTGATCTTCGTAGTCGTTGTCAATCTGGTCATATAAATCTTTGGCATTCATATAGTTTCTCAGCGCTTCTATAATGTCATTGGCAATTTCATTTTTCTTATTTTTTGCTTCTAATTCAGCAATTTGAACTCCTAGTTTCGCTTCTTTGATATTTCCTTTATTGCGATCAAAAATGGGAAGATCGAAAGACAACCCAAAACCAACAAAATCGCGCATAATATTCCCACCTCGATCATAATCAACGCCTAGCGTAATATTCGGCGTGCGTTCTGCTTTTTCAATTTCTACCTGCTTCTTTGCTTGATTAATTAAGTTGTCATTCAATAAGATATCCGGTCTGTTTTCTTGGGCGTGAATAATCCAATCTTCAATTTGCAGTTCACTAATCAATTTTGTAGGTACATAGAGTGGATTGGTAATGTGAATAGGGGTGTTAGTTCCAATATTGATGAAGTTTTTTAATTCCTTTAAAGCCTCTTCCAATTCTTTTGAAACATCCACTAATTCTTTTTTGAATTGCAGTTGAGCCGCTTTTAAACGGATGTATTCACTTTGACTAATGTTCCCTTGAGTTAATTGATTTTTATACCCCGTAATTAAAAGTTGCGTATTGTCAATTTGTTTTTGATAAATCTCTTGTTGTTGCTGGAGTACTTGAATATTCGTCAAGGTGTTACGCAGAGCAAGTTTAGATTCGCGCAAAACGATTTCAAAATCTGTTTGACGTTCCTCAATACTTAGTTTTTGAAGATCAATGCGCTTGCGTCTTTTTCCCGCAGTTTCAATCTCTTGTTCTAGATGTAGAGAAATTTGCTGAGAAGTTCCCCAGTTTCCAAAAATAATCGGTTGTTCTTCTATATCAGTGGTGCGCCAAACATTGACTTCTGAAATTTCAAAGGTGGGATTCGGCCATAGTCTAGCCTGAATCAATTGGGCTTCGGCTTGAGAGATTTCGAGTCTTTTCGCCAATAGATCTAAATTCTGTTCTAGAAACAGAGTCTCTATTTCTTCTTTGCTCATTTTTAGCGCTTGCTTCTTATCCTGTGCTTGTAAAACACAAGTAGAAAGAACCAAAATAGAAAGGGTTAGTACACGTCTAAACATTTTGCTCATAATTTATGGTTCAAAATTACATTACTCATATTATAAGGGCTTTGGAGTCGCATTAATAAGAAATTAAAACTAGATTAGAATTCGATTAGAATAGCTGGGAGTTGAGGAGGAGGTGATGAAATCGGAACGCAGTGTAGATTCATCGAACACCAAAACCAATATAAACTAGGTGAGATAGTTGGTGAGGTGAGGAGCAAGCAAGATATTTTTAACAGATGCGGAAACCGCTAATACTCAACGAAAAAACTTTCAATGATTCAAAAAAAAAAAGCGACTCGAATTCGAGTCGCTTTTTGATATAGTAAGATATAAAATTTACTTTTTTAAGTGTTTTCTATACTGGATGAAAGATAAGATACTGATTAAAGTTACAAATCCAACAGACCACCAAATGATGGTAGGTGTAATTACTTTATCACCAGAAGCATACGAGTGTAATCCGCTTAAATAGAAGTTTACACCAAAGTATGTCATCATAATCGAGTAGTAAGCAAGCACACTAAATACGTTGAATATCCAAGTACCGCGCATGGCTGGTACTAAACGAGCGTGGATGACAAAAGCATAAACCATGATACTAATTAAAGCCCAAGTTTCTTTTGGATCCCATCCCCAGTAACGACCCCAGCTTTCATTTGCCCATTGTCCTCCTAAGAAGTTTCCTATGGTTAAAAGCACTAGACCAACAGTCAAGGCCATCTCATTGATATAGGTTAATTCTTTTAGGTTTAAATCCATTTTCTTTTTGTTCTTACTAGTAGTAAGAATCATCAAGATTAAAGACACAACACCCAAAATCATTCCTAAGGTAAACGGACCATAACTTGCTACGATAATTGCTACGTGGATAATTAACCAATAAGAATCCAATACCGGTTGTAGATTAGAAATAGCAGGGTCCATATAATTTAAATGAGCAGCCCATAAAATCATACCTGTAACGAAAGCAGTTGAAGCAATTGTTAATTCTGATTTCTTACCAAAGTACAATCCGAATAAAGTAGTAGCCCAAGCCACGTAGATTACTGATTCATAAGCATCACTCCAAGGAGCGTGTCCTGAAACATACCAACGTACAGCTAATCCTAAAGTATGCAAAACAAACAAGAATAGCGTTAACCAATGACCTACTTTAATCGCTTTACTCGCAATCTTATTTGGTTTTAAAATCACCCAAATGATAAATACGAAAGAGAACAGTGCAACCAGCATGTAATATTTATACAAGGTTTTGAAAATATCATATTGGTTGTATAAAACTTCAAATTTGATTTTGTTGTCCGATGGCATTACGTTTTTACCATATGAATGTTGAAACGTATTAATGTGTTCTAAGTATTCGTTTGCTTTAGCGTAGTTATTTGAGTTTTTAGCATCAAATAAAGCAGGTACATACATGCGAGACAAAATATTCTTTGTGAAAGTAGAATCCATTCCCGTCATTCCTGATTCGTTTAATTCTAAAGGAGAAATCCATTTATTATTATCGTGTTGAGGAATAGGGAAGATCGTTAAAATTCGCCCTGTAAAAGCTGCATTTAATAAAGCGACTTTACCATCAAGGTCCAAATAATCCTTTTGGAATTGATTTTTTACGCTTGAATGGTTTGCTTCATCTACGTATTTTAAAAGTTTGTAATTACCATTTTCATCAAAGAAATCTACAAATGAAGCGTGTTTTACATCCTTAGCTAAACCTAAAACTTCTCTGATTTTATCATTTCCTCTTTGTAATTCAATGATTGGAGCAAAATACCAAAAATTTGGAGCTCCTTCCATTTGTTGTGCAACAGTAAATTGCGTGATAGATAAGAAAACTTGGTCAGGAGTTAAGCCTTGGTAGTTTTCTTTTTTGTACACTTTTCTCAACAATTCAGAAGAGAACGTATTGATTGGTTTCATACGTCCACCGTGATCTTGGATGACAAGGTTCCCGAATTTAGCCGCGTGTTCTTTATCAATTGCATTGGCATGGATGATGGAGTCAATAACCGCAGGTTCAGGCTTAGCCGGTGCATGCATATGCTGAGCAGAAGCACCAAAAGAACATAACAAAACTAAAACAGTTAGTAGTGTAGCTTTCTTTTCTCTCACTTTATCTAATTTGCGTCTTAAATCAGCAAAACGAGAGTTTTTGTCAAATAAAATCCAAATTAACCCCACATATAAGAAGAAGTAACCGATATAGGTAATCCATGTTCCCCAGAAATCGTGGTTAACGGATAAGATGGTTCCTTTTTCATCTGGGTCAAATTGCGCTTGGAAAAAGCGGTATCCTTGATAATCTAAAATATTGTTCATGTAAATTCTAGCGTCGAATGAATTTTCACCATCTAAAACACTTACTTGACTTTCAAAAGCAGAGTAGCTTTTTTCAGTACCTGGGTATTTATCAGCGATGAATTTGTTTAAGCGAACTTGGAATGGGGTAGTGTACACTTTACTTCCATACATCAAAGTAAACTCTAAATCACCCAATTGGATGGCTTGTGGTTCGCCCATTCTTCCTGCTTTTCCTTTTAATACAACATCTTTTTCTAGACCTTGAGAACGAACAGTAACAATTAAAGCATCATTGGTTTGTAGGTCTTTGAAATTTCCATTGGAAACAACAGCTGTTTTTCCTTTCATTGGTAGTTCAGGCAATACAAATTGCGTACCAGCCATCGTGTAAAGAGAACGGAAGTTTAAAGGTTGTTTTTCATTCGCTGTCACATGTCCAGTCGATTGATCAGCCATCACCATATAATTTCCTTCAAAAGGAGAGTCTATAAAGAATTCGCCATTTTCAGATGAAATATTGATAGCACCTTCAGTAGGCGCATTGTATCCAAATAAAATACCGTGAATACTTGCCGCTTTTCCTTCTTGTAAGTAGTGTTCGTGACGTTCTCCATCACCTGATTCTACTAATTTTAAGAAGTTTATTCCGTTTGGATCCGCTTCGATTACTTCTTCAGCAGCCATAACGAAATCCTTGTATTCAACTTCAAATGGAATCCCATTGAAGTCTTTTTTCATTTTGAAATGGTTGTTTGTTACTTGAGAGAAGTATTGGTCCATTTCAAAAGTACGTCTTCTTGTTTCTCCTTCATATTCTCCATCAGCCATCACCGTTAAGAAGGTTTTGTCTGAGAAGATACTATCTGCAGTTTCTCCTTCGCGAATCGGCATCATTCCTTCAAAACTGATATATCTTGTGATGAATGCACCAATCATGATTAAGATAAAGGCTGCGTGTAACATAAAGGTTGACCATTTTTCTTTGGACAATAAGCGGTAACGCTTGATATTTCCTATAAAGTTAAGTAGGAAAATGAACATAATTAACTCAAACCATTTGGTGTTGTAGATAAGAATCCTAGCGGTTGTCGTATTGTAGCGATCCTCAATAAAAGTTCCCAAGGCAAGGGCTACTGCAAATACGATGAAAAGAACAGCCATTAATCGGGTTGAGGAAAAAAAAGATATGATTTTTTTATCCATGAGTTGTTGATACGTTGTTTTTATAATGGAACAAAAATAACCAAAAAGCCCAGCAAACGGGTATATTTAACTTATTATTTAGGAATGAAAATAACTTTTTTTATGCGTAAAAAAATTTAAATTTGCAAAGATCTTTACCTCATTTGATCGATGATTAAAAAATCAACAAGGTTTGGTCGCTATTTAGTGAATTAATAAAAAATTAACCATGCCAAAAATCTCTCAAAAAGGCATTCATATGCCTGAGTCTCCGATTAGAAAATTGGTTCCTTTTGCTGAAAAAGCAAAACAAAAAGGACATCATGTTTATCACTTAAACATTGGTCAACCCGATATTAAAACTCCAGTAGACGCTTTACAAGCTGTAAAAGATGCAGATATTAAAGTACTTGAATACAGCCATTCTGCAGGTTTTGAAAGTTATAGAAACAAATTGTCAAAGTATTACCAAGCACACCAAATTGATGTAAATGCCCAAGATATTATTATCACAACAGGGGGGTCAGAAGCTTTGATGTTTGCTTTAGGAAGTACAATGGATCCGGGAGATGAAATTATTATTCCAGAACCGTTTTACGCAAACTACAATGGTTTCTCTATTTCTAATGGCGTTAGTATTGTGCCTGTGATGTCAACCATTGATACTGGATTTGCTTTACCTGCGATTAGTGAGTTTGAAAAATTAATTACGCCCAAAACAAAAGCAATCTTAATCTGTAATCCAGGTAACCCTACAGGATATTTGTATTCAGGAGAAGAAATGAAACAATTAGCGGCTTTGGTTATTAAACACGATTTGTTTTTAATTGCCGATGAAGTATACCGCGAATTTGCTTATGATGGATTCAAGCATATCTCTGTAATGAGTATGCCAGAATTAGCAAATCACGCGATTATGATTGACTCTGTTTCGAAACGCTATAGTATGTGTGGTGCTCGTATTGGATGTATTGTTTCTAAAAACAAAGGAGTGATGGAGGCGGCTATGAAATTTGCGCAAGCTCGTTTATCTCCTCCTACTTTTGAACAAATTGCAGCAGAAGCAGCTTTAGATACACCTCAATCGTATTTTGATGAAGTAATCACAGAATATAAAGAACGCCGTGATGTATTTATTAAAGCACTACAAGAAATCGATGGAGTGGAAGTAACAGTGCCGAATGGATCGTTTTACTGTGTGGCTAAGTTTCCTGTGAAAGATGCAGATAGTTTTGCGAAATGGTTGTTGGAAGAATATGATCTAAATGGAGATACAGTAATGATTGCTCCAGCTGCTGGATTCTATTCAACACCTGGTGTAGGATTAAACGAAGCACGTATGGCTTATGTATTGAAAAAAGAAGATTTGATTCGCTCAGCGGAAGTTTTAAAAGAAGCTCTAAAAGTATATCAAACCATCGAAAAATAATATCCATTAAAGGAATTTAGATAAAACCACGTTGCGACGTGGTTTTTTTTTGCCTTTATCTAAGGTATAGTTGTGAATGACTGTTCTTTTTACTAGGGTCCTATTTACGTCTCCTTAACACCAAGTTTTGACTTCTCTTTCTTTTTGCTCGACCTATCCTCGACTTTCCTTGGAGAATACTAGGGGAAAATCCATTTTTGTCGAAGGGCTGTTCAAGGTATGTCCAAGATATCTTCAAACTAATGGAATTACACTCAAAGCTTCTCTATAAGCAACACTTAACCTAGTCTTCACTCACCAACCTCACCCTATTACATAAAATCGCTGTGCTATTTATTTTGACGTCATAGGAGTTTGATAAATGCGGTTCAAACGAAAAATACGCAAAATAAAAGGCGCTGTTTGTTTATTATTACCGCTGATGTCTCTAGTGTTCAAAAAAAAATAAAAATGGAACAGCGATGAAATATGAAGGTCGTTTTTTGCGAAAAAGATTATTTATTCCTTTTTTAGAGAAAAAAAGATTTAATTGTCGTTTATTTTTTACCTCTTTAGGAAGTGGAGAGGAAGAAAAGAAAAGCGGATGGCTGTTGTGAAATGAAAACATTTGATTCTCCTTTTTTTCTTTTTGTTTCTTTTTGTTTCTTGAAGATTGCGATTTAGTAAACCGTTTTTTGTTTTTTTAGATGACAAAAAGTGAATTTTACTTTTCACTTATATGATTTATATCATGTTTTGGTGCTTTTTTTTCGTACGTGTAGAAAATGAAACATAGTACGTCTTTTCTTTTTGTTAATTCATTGTTTTACAGGTTTTTAAGTTTGATTCATATTGTTGGAATGTAGTGCTTGCTAATAATTTGAAACGCAATATACTAGTATTATGTGGATTTTTGTTATAGAAAAATGACAAGGCGCGAAGTGTTTCGAAACAGAGGAGGATTTTGAGTTTGAGTGGTGTAAAGAAGTGAAAGGAATGTTTGGAAAACAAGTAAAGAATACACTTTAGATTGAAGAGCCTTAGTGTACTGTGATACAAAATAAGATTAATACGATACAAAATATTTAGTTATGAAAAAAAGACTAATACCAATTGCACTTGTAATGGGAGCAATATCAGCAAACGCACAGGTGGGTATTGGAACGCCAACACCAAACAAGTCTGCGGAATTAACCGTTGTGGCAAAAAACCGTGGGGTGTTGATTCCAAATGTGTCTTTATCAGATACAAAAGATAAGGAAACAATTAAGCCTGGAAACGTGAATAGCTTATTAGTATTCAATATTAATACAGCTAAAGATGTTACGCCTGGGTATTACTATTGGTTTATTGATAGATGGGAACGTTTAACAGTAGCTAGCGAGATTCCTGCTATTGTCGTAAATAACTTTGAAAACATATTAAACATGGATGGAGATAAGGTGACAAACCTTATCAAAAACATTGTGATGAATACAGAAGGTAATGTAATTTATGAAGGGGATAAATTATATTACATCAACAACGATGGAAATAAGGTTGAAATCAACTTTGAAGATATCGTGAAGCAATACGAGACAGTAACTGTTTTAGGGTATGATCCTGCAACGGGTGCACTTACTTATTCGAATGAGCAAGGTGTAGTGGTAACCGTTGATATTAAAGGAGCAGTTAAATCATTTGAAACAGTTACTTCTATTGCTTTAGATAGTACAGCGGGTACAATCTCATTTATTGATGAGGCTGGCGCTACAACTACTTTAAATTTACGTGATTTTGTACAGCAGCATGAAACAGTGACAAACTTAGTTCGTGTTCAAGCTGGAAAATATACGTATACAAATGAATCAGGGACAGTTCAAAATATCAATGTTGTTGGAGATATCACAGAAGTGATTCGTGATAGAACGGATATTGACTTGTATAATGTATTGAAGCAATTGGTGAAATTAGAGCAATCGCTTACTTCATTAATCTACAATGCAACTACAAGAGAGTTAGTTTATACAGACGAAGAAAATACACCACATAATATTGATGTAGAAGCTTTAGTAAAAGACAACCAATATGTAACAGCATTACAACAAGGTACTAATATTAAAGTAGTACAAACAACAAACGGGAATACAATTACCTATACGTTAGATGTACCTACGGCGACAAGAGATGTTGCAGGGGTAGTAAAACCAGGTAGTGGTTTAGATATTGATGCGGACGGTAATTTATCTGTAAACTTAGAAACGGCGTTACATGCAAAAGATTTAACTGGGAACGAGAAAATCGTTGTTACAGATGGAAGAGGAGCTGTTTTAAAAACAACAAGTTTAGATATTAATGAAGCTAAATTAAGCTTACAAAATATAGGAGGTACTTTAAATTTAACACAATTACAAGCAGGAAACGCAGGTGATGTTTTGATTGTTGATGCTAATGGTAACGTAGTATGGTCTGCACAAGATGCCATTACAACGAATGTATTAACGTTAACAGGTTCTGATTTAACTTCGACAGTAAATGGTGTTTCTTCAACAGTAAGTTTAGTTGATAAATTAAGTACTGAAATGTTCCAAAATGGATCAGTTACTGCAGACAAATTAAACGGAGGTCAGGGCGCTGATGGTCGTGTAGGTGTAGCAGGTGCAGATGGAACGATTACGTACAAAACTTTAGACGAGGTAGTAAAAGCAAACGAAACAGTAACAGTATTAGTAGAAAATGCTAACGGAACGTTTACGTACTATAACGAAAAAGAGATTGATGCAAACGGTCAACCAAAAGCAGGAGCAACAGGAGTAACAATCGATCCAAAAGAAGTATCTGTAGCTTTAAATACAACAACAAACGTATATGAGTTCAAAAACTCAAACGGAGATGTAATTGGAGAAATTGACGCTAATGCCAATGCAATTACGTACAACGATAACTCAACGAACTTAGGCGTTACCAACGTACAAGGAGCGATTGAGAAGTTGTTAGAGAAAATCACAGAAGTAGAAGGAACAAAAGGAGACTTAGCTGTAGCAGGTGGATTAGAATTCACAGGTGGAACAGATGGAGCAGCTAAATTATTAGCTGACGCTGGTATCCAAATTGCTGACGGTGGAGTTTCTACAGATAAAATCGCTGACGGTGCAGTTACTGAAGATAAAATCGGAGATAAGGCTGTTACTGCAGACAAATTAAACGGAGGTCAGGGCGCTGATGGCCGTGTAGGTGTAGCAGGTGCTGATGGAACGATTACATACAAAACTTTAGACGAGGTAGTAAAAGCAAACGAAACAGTAACAGTATTAGTAGAAAATGCTAACGGAACGTTTACGTACTATAACGAAAAAGAGATTGATGCAAACGGTCAACCAAAAGCAGGAGCAACAGGAGTAACAATCGATCCAAAAGAAGTATCAGTAGCTTTAAATACAACAACAAACGTATATGAGTTCAAAAACTCAAACGGAGATGTAATTGGAGAGATTGACGCTAA
>NZ_JACAGN010000021.1 GCF_030324495.1 Myroides sp. 1354
AGTCAAGACTCCTGTAGTTGCGTTATAACCTAAAACAGTTAGGGTTTCATTTAATTCAATCAACTGCTTGATATCCAAAACCGTATCAATTCCCTTTTCATCTTTGAACGTAATCGTACCCGCTGTTGCATCACTGGTAACGCTGGTAACGGTTTCAAAGGACTTTACTGCTCCTTTGACATCTACGGTAACGGTATTGCCATGTTCATCTTGATAGGTCAATACTCCTGTAGTTGCGTTATAACCTAAAACAGTTAGGGTTTCATATGCTTTGACTAACTCTTGCATATTGATTTCATGTCTATCACCATTTTCATCAATATATTCGAATTTAGTACCATCATAGTATACGTTACCTCCGCTTATTTCAAAAAATTGTTTAATTTCATTTTGCACGTATTCATTTGTAATAATTTCATGAAAATTATTAATCACTATTTTAACCACATCGGAATCTCCAACAATACGCATCCATTTCGTTTTATCCCAATAATAAAACCCAGGTTCAATATCTCCTTGTTTTAGTGTAGCATATACTAACAAGCTTTCCACATTACCATTAACAATTGTTGTTTGATCCGTTGTACTTTCTAATGGGATATTAGGAATAAGCAATCCCTTATCTTTAGATAATAAAGTTAATTCAGCTGATTTATTAGGTATTGTTGTACCAATACCAACCTGTGCATGAATAGCGGAAGCCAAAAGCAACATGGCAATTGACAATAATTTTCTTTTCATATTTATCAATTTATTTTTTTTTACTTACTATTATGAATCTATCAATGTGTCTTACATTTTACTTGGATTTCTATATTAGTAAAAGATTACGAGCTCTTTAAGCACTATAAACAATCCTATATGTTTTTCCACATCATTCACAACTATTCAAACTTAAATAAGAAAAAAGTTAAAAAAAGTATCAAAAAAAACAATAAATAAATAAAAATATCACAATGAAACACAATTTAACTTTCATTGATAAAAAGAAAAAAAACACTTAGATAAAAAGTTACTTTGAAATAAACAGCGATTGAATAAAGCAGGTCCAAGGGGGACTATCGTTCACTTTTTTTTACTCTCAATAGTATAATTTTGTTTAAATTATTTTCACGTACTACTCCTTTTAATGGATTTAATTTTAGTAATGATCGAATAATTCATCTAATTTTCTTAGACTCCTTGAACTACAAAATACACAAGGGTAAAATGAAACACATTTTACCTTTTTTGTTAACATTCTATTTCTCATCCTTATATAAAGTATGATCATTTTTTACGATTTAAGGGAATATCGATGAAGAAATATGACTTTTATTTCATCTATCGTTTCTTGTAAAAAGCCCCCCTCTTTCCCTCCTGAAATTTAGCACAGATCATTTCCATTCTGGTCCAAACTGCTACTATCTCTTGTAAATTAATACCTCCATTATTAACCTCCTTCTAATTAGGCTATCTATATCTATTTCAAAAAAAATAGATCCTATAAAAGGATCTATTCTTCGTCTTATTAAGGTAAAAAAGGATTAAAATGTATTTACTATTGACTTTTTTTCAAATATTCAAAAGGGGTGCATCCTAATACTTGTTTAAAGCTTTTGAAAAAGGAGGTTTTTGAGTGAAATGCACTTTCTAAAAATAAATCATGTACACTTAATTTTTCTTTTGCCTGGTGATATTCTATATACTCTACTACATGTTCTATTCTCAACTTATTGATATACTCGCGAAAATTCATTTGATAAACCACATTAAAATACTGAGCTAGATAATACCGTGATATTTTTGTTTTAGAAGCTAAATCTGTCATTTTAAAATCAGCGTCTAGATAAGCTTTATTCTCAATAATTATATGATAAACTTTGACATTACATCGTTGTAAAACGACATCATTCAATTTAGTTTGTCCATACTTGAGTAGCGTGCTTTCTTGTGCGCTTTCTTGTGCACTTTCTTGTGTACTTTTTTGTCCATCCTTTTCTTTTCTATGCTGTATGTGTTGCCATTCCTCCTCCTTTTCATGTGGTGCTTCCTCTAGTTTCGCAGTCATTAAATCTGGTTTACTTTCCATTTTTTTTCTCAAAAAGGTAAGGTATACATAAAAAAGTAGGAGTAAGAGAAAAGCAGATAATTCAAGATTCTCAGACAAAAAAAAGAAAAATACAAGGAGTAAAATACCCAAACAAATATGCATAATTCTATTCCAATTGCTTTGCTGTTCTTTTCGATCAATGAAACTTTCGCTTTGCTTCATCATTTTTTTGTACAATACAACTCCATAATAAAAAAAGGTTACACTAAATACAAATAGCATACATTCTTTTATATACCCCCATTGATTCATCACTAAAGATAAAAATGATACAAAAATAAAGACATAGGCCATTCGATAGAAATCGCTAAAATAATACACCACATTTACATATTGATTCCCTTTGACTCGAGTAGAAACAATGAGATTTAAAAAAGGACCATAGAACAAAAACAAGAGAATCCAAATTGAAAAATGAAATGCATCTTGTAAAAAAACATCTTCATAGACTAAGAGAATTAGTTGAATGACGACAAAATAGCTAAACCATGTGGTTGTCTTATACGTCATTTTTATTTCTTCAGATAAAATTCGACTAGAAACAGAAACGATTTCATATAAAACAATGGGGACTAATAAAATAAGAAAGAAATTTTGTACGGGCATAATTAACATATTTAAAAAAACAAAAGTGCTTCGTTTCTTATCCTAATCAGATATACCCATTACAATAGCAATGCATTATACTGTAATTTCGCGCTTAAACAAGAAAGCGAATCAACAACTGTTATTTCAGTTCATAAATCAGCTCTTGTAAAAGACAACGTAATCTAACTTAGGATATGGAAAGTATTCAAGTAGCTTTAACTACTGCTTCTAGAATTCTACCGATACAACTAAATCTCATGCACAAACATTACGTTAACGATTCAACTTCATTTAAAAACAAGGCAATGATGCCATTCAGACTAATTGATCTAAAAAAGCTTCAAAAATCAGAGCTAAGCATACTCTAATTGCTGTTTTATGCTCCACAGCAAGATGACTTAAAGACAGTAGTAAATGTCTCCCAATTGACTTTTTTGGCGTGAAGCCTGCCCAAATTTGGGCAAGGCTTCGACCAAAAAACACACAAATACTTGAACGTATATTTTCATCACTTATCGCTTAAAGTGATAAATTGCACATCAATAGCGATGTCCAATACCCAAACTTAATTCATCATAATGTTAAAAATAGTATCAAAAAAATATTATATAATCAAATGAATCTAATGATACACAAATTAACTATCAGCTTTTCCACAGCGCATAGGGTGCTGTTGTATCCTCTAAGTTGTTCAAGGATTATCCTTTGAATTTTCAGCTCAATCTCAACTGCCTTTTTACTAGTGAGTGCCCAAAAGAGGTGAAAGAAGTAGAAAACAAAATAATAATTCACCTATTGTTGTGTCACTTTAATAGTTCAGATGGAGCAAACCCATAAAAGTGTACAAAGGCGCGATAAAAAGACAGCCGTGTATTAAATCCGCACAGTATAGTTAATTCCTCCACTGTAATGTCTTTTTCTTTGATTTGAATGATATGAATGGCATATTCAATTCGCAATCGACTGATATACTTTTTAAAAGTTCGAGCTTCTGATTGTTCAAAATATCGAATTAACGTGCTTTTATCCACATTAAGGAGATTCGCAACTTTGCTCAACGTTAGGGTCGAATCTAAAAACAAGGCTGTATCAATAACTTGAGTAAAAAGTAATCGCTTTAATGCTAATACTTCTATTTCAGTCATTTCGCTTCCAATGTTATCACTAGCAATACAAGCTACTTCAAGTCCTCTTATTTTCGTTTTATCAATGGGACTCTTACAATCATTAACCTCTATTCTACTATTTTGTTTCGAATAAGGAAATTTACATATCCATTCACATGTGAGATCAAATACCAAAACTGTAAGCCCACTCCACAATAATATGATATGACGTTGCCCTACAATCTTCCACAAATTGAAACTACTTTCTACTGGTAGCAGCATATATTTTGTTACAAAAACAAGCCCCCCCACTAGAGATAAAAAAAGAAAAATATAAAAAACATACTCCTTTTCCACTTCCTTTTTTTCTTCTGGTATTTCTTTTTCTTTCATGTTTACTTTTTTCAGTAGTACCCCATATAAATCACCTACTCATTCACATACACTTTAGACAGAAAATTAAAAAAATAGTCACCGAAAACACAAAAAATAAATAAAAAACACCACAAATATTAAATATATAAACATATTGAATTAAAAAAAACACAAGAAAAGAATTGTTTTTTGCTTATAAGCCTCTCTAGCGATTGCTTATATTTGACATGAATAATCAATGAAATACAGTAAATTAGTATTTTTACCTTTATTCTCATGGAAAAAGCAATTCTTTTTATTGAACATATTGAGCGATTTACCTCTCCACTAACCCCTAGTGAGAAAGCGTCTATTCTCTCTTTTTTCTCCTTTGAAACACAGGCTAAGAAAACGTGGATTCAGGAAGCAGGCAAGCCTTGTACTACACTTTGTTTTGTACTTCGCGGTTGTTTGAGAAGTTACTATATCAAGGCAAATGGTATAGAACAAACTGTAGATTTTGCTATTGAACAATGGTGGTTAACCGATTATCTTGCATTTGAAAACCAAACTTCTAGTGATTTTTATATTCAAACCGTTGAGCCAACTGATATACTCCTAATTACTTCAGCTGATTTTAAGGCGCTCATGGTTGCTCATCCGATTATGGAGAAATATTTTAGAATTATATTTCAAAAAGCCTATGGGGCAGCTCAACGTCGATTAAAATTCTTATATGAATATAGCAGAGAGGAATTATACTTTCACTTTGAAGCGCAATTTCCTGCCTTTGTACAGCGTATTCCACAATATTTACTAGCTTCTTATTTAGGGTTTAGTCCCGAATATTTAAGTGAAATTAAGAAGAAGCGTTTTTCTTAAACTGGTTGAAGTTTTTCTTATTGGTAAAGTTCTAGTTTTGACTTTATAAAAAAGTACAAAACAATGTCAAACAGAAAACCTATTTACAGTATAGATCCCAAAGCTTATGATGGGATGCTACAATTAGAGCAATACCTCAATGAATCACAATTAACAGCCACGCATAAGGAACTCATCAAAATTAGAGCTTCCCAATTAAATGGCTGTGGATATTGTTTGGATATTCACACCAAAGATGCAATAAAATATGGTGAATCAGCTAGACGCCTATTCGTATTGGCTGGTTGGAGAGAAACGGAGCTTTTCACCACCGAAGAACAAGTCATCCTTGCCTTAACAGAAGCCGTTACTTTTATTCACGAGGGTGGAATTAGTGATGAACTATATCAACAAGCAGAACATTTATTTGGCACTACATATCTCGCTCAACTCATTATGTGCATGGTCACAATTAATGCCTGGAATAGGATTGGTGTAGCTACACAACTAAAGGCAAAATAAAGCGGTTCAACTGCAGAAAATTCAAAGTAAATCAAACAAAAAAGCTTGAGTGTACACTCAAGCTTTTTTATCATTTAGCCATAGTTATTCTTCTATTAGCTAATCTAGTATTGCATTATAAACCAAAACTGTATTTCACTTTCATTCCCAAGGTAAACATTCTCAACTTATAACGTTCATTTTCAACAGGCAAAACACTGTTAATTTGTTCTTTTTCCTGATACGTCAGAACTGATTTATTCGCTTGACCAGCAGCTCCTAAATCGCAATCACCATAGAAACCTAAATACAGAGCTTGGTTGTTAGACAAGGCGTATTTCACACCTATTTCTCCCAAAACAAAGAAGCCACTGTTTAATTTGAGCTTACTTTCTTGTGTTTTATCCCCTAAATTACCAAAACCTGCGTAAGTTGGATTGTGTAATTCGGCATCCCATTGTTCATAATAACCGCTTGTTCTTATCCCCTCTAAGGTTTGAGTTGATTTTACTTTGCTATAAATTTGATATTTGATTCCAGCAGCGGCATAAAGACGGAGTTTTTCACTTCCTATATTGGGGCCTAAATACTGCATTTTAATTGGAATCGCAAAATAGGTTCCTTTCAATTCTTCTTTGAATTTCGCTATTTCATAGCGAAATTCAAAAGCAGCTCCTTGTCCATCTATAGCAGGACTTGTTCCCTTGTAATCGGCATCCTCTTTTGTCAATTGATACGTTCCTACTTCTAATCCAACACCAAGTGAAAGATGCTGGTTAATTTCATGCAAATACGAAGCCGAAACGCCTAAAGTAGATCCGTTTGATAACGAGATACTCGGTTGTCTTACTCCAGATAATCCTCCTAAAATCGAAACCTCAACTTCTTGTGCTTGGATATAAGTCGACTGTAATCCTGCTAAGATTCCCATAGTCAACCCAATTATTTTTATTGTTTTCATCTTATTTTTTTACTGCAAATTTGATTGACTCTCTTCTTCCATTTAATTCAAAAACAGCCACATACATTCCACCTTGTATCGTTTGAGGTAAATAAATCGCCGTGCGTTCACCTTCCATTGAAAAAGTGTGAACCAACTGTCCGTTTAAATTGAATACTTGAACTGGAATTCCTCTTAGCTGAACCCCTGTAACCTGTACTTCTAACGTTGTTTTCTGACCGAGAACAACAGGGTTAGGATACAATTGAATTACCGCTTTCACTTCAGTCATTTCCTCCATCGGACAAACGTGAATTTCTTCTCCTTCTGCCGTTTTAACAATCGCGTGATATACTGAATTCCTATCTAATATTGCCTTAGCACCTGCTGAATATACTTGTTCTTCCGAAACTAAAGTTCCATTTTTATACCATTGGAATCCTACAAAATGATAACCTCCATTCGTCTGTGGATTCTTGTTAATCAACAAGGTATTATTGAACTTTTTCACTGCAATTTCATCAAAGGCAAATGGTTTTTCAACAACAATTACATAGGTTTCTTTTACTTTTCCATTTTGAGAAACAACCGTAACTGTTTGTTTGTAAATCCCTGGTTTAGGTGTTGCTATAACAAATGTTGCATTTGGAGTAATCGTTGCTCCTTCATCTACAACTATTTTTACTGCTACCTCTGCTCTTTTCTCATCACAGCGCATCAAATGGTAAATTTGGTTCTGAGGGGTTGTATAGTGTTCATCCCCAATCCAGATCTCGTGAATGGTAGCATCGTTGTTTACAATGCGCAACATTCGACTTACAGCAGTTGCTGGATGATAATTTTTATCTCCTGCTTGAGCTACTGTAATGGTGATTTCCCCTACTTTCTTGAGTGTCACCCAACCTGTTGTACTTACCTCAGCAGCGGGTTGAGTTTCCGTGTAAGTGTACGTATACTGTAATGGTAAACCTGAAGTTGTTGTTGCTTGCAATTGGAAATCCTCACTTTCATCTAAAATGATTGTTTCTAGTTCGTCAAAGCGAATTTGTTGAGAAGCCTTTTCGATCTTTAACGTTGCTACTAACTCTCGACTTTGATAATTATTTCCTCCATTTACTCTTGCTTTTACTTCATAACTTCCCACGTCAATTTTTCCATTATTGATATGTTCAACAGTCACGCCCTGAGGGATAGCTCCTGAAACAAAAATGTATTTCGCTGTTCCATCATAAACAAAAGTTTGTCCTTCGAATAAAATTGCATTTATAGGTGCCTTTGTAATTTTAAGCGTCGCTCTTAGTGTGGTATTTTCGTATTGACCACCTCCTTGAATTGACGCAATTACGGTATAAGTTCCAGCTTCTATTTTATCATTCCCTTCATAGGTTACACTTACTCCTTCTGGAAGGTTTTGTATTTCAATTCGCTTCGCTGTTCCATCATAAACAAAAGTTGCATCTTCAAAAACTAAATCTGCCAAAGCATGGCGAATTTGTAGATTTGCCTGTAGGGTTTTATCTTCATAGTTTTCTCCCCCGTGCAATAAAGCGCTAACAGTATAGTTTCCAATTTCTATTTGTGTATTCCCTTCATAGGTTACACTTACTCCTTGAGGGAGTTGACCTGTAACTTCAATAAATTTTGGTGTTCCATCATAGAGAAAAGCTCCATCTCTAAAGGTAATTCCCTCAATAATTGCTTTCGTTATGGACAAGGTTCCTTGGCGATATTGAATTTCGTAATTTGGCGATTCATATCCCATGGGTTCGATACTATACGTTCCTACGTTAACAGCTGGAATTGCAGTTCCTTCATAACGCAATGTTCCTGTCAATACACTTACATTCTCTCCGTAGACAAATCCGTCATAGGTTGCAGTCCAAGCCGTATGTACAACTCCGTTGTATACCTTTGTTTGATTGGTGGCTTGAACGGTTAAAGGTGCCTTAGCGACACGCAAGGTAAAACGCACTTCTTCTGCTGGTAAATACTCACTATTTCCTGCTTGATTCACGCGAATTTCAGTTTCACCTGCTCCTTTTATTACAATTCTTCCTCCTTCTATTACAGCAATAGTAGGGTCGACAACCGTATAATTTAAAGGCAATTGACTAGTTGATTCTCCCGTTTGGAACGGAGCATCACCATATACTTTGTTGACATTCTCTACCGAAATTAGCTGTTCTTTCACCTTAATTGTCGTGAAGCTAATTTTTTGCCAAGTAGAGCAATTTGCAGCTACGCGTACATAAACATCATACGTTACTTCTGGTGATAATCCTTGAATTTGTTGTGTGGCAGTAGCCTGTTCAATTTTTGTTCCTTCTCCTTGTGTAAAGCCTTCTACTCCATATTCTACTTCAAAAACAGTACCCGTCGATTCAATTTGAAGGGTTGCAGTTTCTTCGCCAATATTGTCAATTGACAGTTGAACTGGTGGGCAACGCAGTGTTTCAATATCAATATTCACCTCTATTTCAGCGAATTTAGCTGTATTTTGAACGGAAGTTGCTTTTATTTTTACCACACCATTAGCAAGAGCGGAAACACGACCATTTTGATCGATTGACGCCAATGTTTCTCCTTCAACAATGGTCCAAGTTACTGCTTGATTTGCCTCCGCAGGTATCACACGTGCTTGAAGCTGTAAAGTTCCATTCTCTGTTGTGATTTCAGGAGTTACATTATTTTCCGTTGTAATTTCTACTCCAGTGATCCCCACGGCAGGACGTTGAACATTCAAGGTATAATCTTCTACTTGACCTAAATAATATCCCGTAGGACAAGGTACATTCTCCAAGTGAACCCAAGTAGTTTCTGGGTTGTGATACATACTTACCACACGCATACGCGTAGTACCGATTAAGGCATCTATAGGAACTTGAATCGTTCCAGAAACTTCTCCTCTTTCCCCTCCCGTATTATTAAGAAATCCAACTGTTACGGTTTCATTCTCAGAAAATTCAAAATCATGATTGTAGTCAATATATACCTTCACTAACAACATATCCTGTCCATCTGTTTTTCCTTTCACTGTGATGGGATAAGTTCCCCCTTGCTCAACTGGAAGTACAGTAGAAGTAAAATCTTCATATAAAGGATCTGTAGCCGTAGTGCTTCCACTCGTTTTTGTTGTTGTATCAAACGTAACTTCATAAATTGGCAAGCTACGCGCTGTATCGGAAATTTCAGGTAGACAATAGTCTTCTGGAGTTACAACAGGAGCCAGTTTTAGGCATCGAATAGCTGATCCTTGCTCACGAGGAGCACCTGCACCTGCATTCATGGTGAGGTTACTGTAAAATAAATGCTTGACAAAATCTCGATTGGTTGACGTTGTTTTGCTCCAATAATACCCGCGTAATCCTTCATTATAAACCCCATTACTTCCCCTTGCACCAGCAACTGTTAGGCGCAAATTACTATCGTAAGCCGTTTGAATATTAGTAATATTTTCTGCAGCGATAATAGCCTGCCATTGATCTTGCGTAGGTAAAGTCCATCCTTCACCTAGTGCTTTACACGGATCACAGCCTGCTGTATCCGTTACGTCTTGAGGAATACGAGCTTCCCAAGTATCACTAGCAGCTCCGGCTTGCCACCAAGAAGGATCTGCGCTGTAAAACTTATTGTTATTCACTCCCAATCCACGAGGATTATTCGGTGTTGGTGCCTCCGTAGCTACTGTAGAAGTTCGCTTTTGATGGCCATCATCCCATCGTCCCCATTGAAATAAGTCACCATAAGCCGATGCATCTGTTGCAGCTGTTGCTACTTGCTCACTACCTAAATTTTGTTGTAGCCAAATTGTTCCATCCCCTGCGCGAACCGTTGTATAGGTAACCGTTGATCCATTGTAAGTAAAAGTTACACAACCTGTATCTCCAGGATTCATTCCAGGTTCTTCATTATTGCATCCTGGTTCTACTGTACCATCTGTTATTTGGACAGAATAATCTTCTATTTGACCATATTCGGCATCTGTACAAGCATCAAACTCACCCTCTTCATAAATGTACCAATTATCCTTTATGATTCGCATACGCGTTTTACCTAGTACGGCATCATCTGGTACGCGGATTTCAAACTCCACTTTCACCTCATCTTGTCCTGTAGAAGGCGAAAGTAGTCCACGATATAATTCTGTACGTACATCAAATTGTCCATCATTATTCCAATCAATAAAAGCGCGAATATCGTGTTCAAAATTTCCATTGGTATTTCCTTTTACAGTCAAGGTATAAGTTTGTCCTCGTTGCACATTTGCTGTTAAAGAAGTAAAATCTTCATAAGCTATTGGCGCTACCGTTGGATTGGGCATTATATCTGTTTGATTATTCAAATTAGCAAATTGAACCAAGGTAATAGGTTCTACCCCATATAGTACCCTAACCTCACAATACTCGGCCTCAGTCGTAGGTTCAATCGTATTTTCATATAAAGTAGTCTGGGCTGTTCCATCACTGGTATATCCAATAACGAACAAATCCATATCTCCATCCTGGTCAAAATCAAACCACTTCGCTCTTGATGTACTCAATCCTCTAATCGCGTTGGAATTCTCAACATCTAAAACAAAAGATTGGTTGTTTTGATTCTTGTACAAATTCGTTTTAATATTTGAAGAAGCTGTACTACCAAAAGCAAAAACGTCCAACAGACCATCCTTGTTATAATCCACTAAGGCACAAGATCCCATAATGATTCCTTCAAACTCATAAGGCGCTGGTGTAAAATTACCTTGACCGTCATTCAAATACAACACAAGGCTGTGGGTCATGCTGCCATTCATTCCAGAAAGCAAGACATCTAAGTCTCCATCCCCTTCATAATCGGCCACGCTTATTGAAGAAAAATAAACTGGACCTAATCCAGAATCATGTGCGCGAAAATTCCCATTGCCTTCATTGATGTACAATTGAGTAGAAGGAACGTAGCTTGTACTGAATCCCGTTATCAAAATATCTGGTAATCCATCTCCATTGGCGTCAAAAATTTCAGTTGCGCTGAAATAAGTTCCCAGAAGTTGAATATTCGAATCAAGAAACTCACCATCCGCTTGTTGGAAATAAACTTTAGAGCTATATCCTCCATCCGTTTGCCCATTGACTAATAGATCTGGTAATCCATCACCATTTAAATCCGCAATTTTAATCGAACCATATTGCGCGGGTACAATCGTTGTTATATTTTTCTTCGTAAAGGTATTGTCACCATTATTATAGTAAATCTCAAAAACCTTTTCGTTGGGAAACCCTTCTTCTTTTCTAAATCCAGTAATGGCAAAGTCCATTTTCCCATCCCCATCAATATCCCCGGTTTCAATGGCAGAATACATGATTTGAGAAAAAGAATCAGCTAAAGCTGTAAAATGATTTTGCTCATTGAGATAAACGAACGTATTTCCTGACCCATATCCTTCACCTGTGCCTGAAAACACAAGATCCGGATAAGCATCATTATTCACATTTAGTATAGCCGCATCTCCATAAAACACTCCAGGGAATGTTTGAGCCGTATGGGCACTAAAATGCTGCCCTTGGACTGTAAGGCCTCCAAGTACGCAAAGCCCATAAAGAATAAGTGCTTTTTTAATTGTATAGATACTCATAGTGTTTGATTATGTTGTGATTAATTTGGGTTAACATCAAAATGAAACTGTATTTTCCTTTCGTTAATTCATGCCTAAAACAAAACCTACTGGGCATCCTTTGGGTTGATAAAAGTAAAATTGATTCGGACAAAACAAAGGTTTGAATTCCGATTTTGGGTATAAATGATTCATATAAATAGATAGTTATAATTTTACGAACAAATCTATTTATATTAAATCTAATTAAAAACAACAAGCTTTTATTTGCAAAATTTTCTACTGAATCGTTATAACATCACGGTTATTTATATTAGACTTAGACTAATTAAATATATTAAAGTTTTATTTCGTTAATTTTCAATCAATATAAAAGCGTCTTTCACTAGTTAATACATCTAAAGAGGGCTTACACTTTCTTCAAAAAGTAATATCTTCGTCTATTTACTCCCAAGGAGGATGTATATTTCACAATTTCGTTTGCGTTATGTCTGAAAAAATTCACATTTATTCTATTCAAGAGATGTTGCAGTTATTGGACCACGATTTTCAAGAAAGTGGGCTTTACGTAGACTTTAAACAACAGCTGACAGACCATCCATTACAACACCCCTATCGAACGACAAATTATACAATACTCCTGATTGTTGAAGGAGTAATGGATGTTCAACTTAATTTAACTACCTACAAGTTAGAGCAAAACCAATTGGTTCTAGTACCGCCACAAACTCTTATTTACTTCAAAAACTTTAATGAACAACTGGAATTCATTACCTTGAGTTTTGATAAAAAATTCGCTATCAATCACACGCAAAACGAAAAAAGTGACTTCACTTTGTTGGCTTCCTCTAAAGTACAACATCTATTACTTGATCGTGTACAACTCAACTTTTTGGTCAATCTGTGTGAATTAATTGATCAAAAAAACAAGCAAAAGTCAAGTTTTCCTTATTTCATTGAGGCGATTCACCATCTATTTGCGTTATTCCTATTGGAATTAAAAGCGACTAGTCAGCATAACAATTTCCTTTTACAAGAACATCTTTCGAGAAAGGAACAACTTACCTTATCGTTTTTAGCAACCTTAAAAATCCACTTTAAAAAAGAAAAAAAGGTGCGCTTTTATGCTGATGAACTCTGCGTTTCCGATCGCTATTTAGCAAAAGTGATTAAGGAGGTTACCTCTAAAACGATAGGAGAACTAATTGATCAGGCACTGATTGTAGAAGCCCAGCTTTTATTGGCCAATACAACGCTGACGATTAAGCAAATTGCAGATGAATTACAATTTACTAGTACTTCCTTTTTCGGCAAATTCTTTAAAAGACAGTTAGGTTATGCACCAAGAAACTATAGAAAGCAATTTGGAAAAAAAGAGTTGCTTAAATCACCTTGATTCACTCCTTATTTTCAAAAACGCCTAAAAATGCGTATTTTAGAACAGTTTTAGCTCCAAATAGTTCTTTTTTACGCCACAAATTTGACTCAATTTTGCCCTAGTTCATTTTTAAAGGCGCATTGCCCCCATTAAACGTATATCATGAGTAAGCATTATATTACCTGCAAACATTGTCAAACGGAAAACGTCAATACGGACTATTGTAGCCATTGTGGAAAAATTATCAATATCGTATTGGAACGCCAATTGGAGCAACAACGCATAAAAGAAGAACGCATACAAAAGGAGATTCACCGGGAACCTACAGCTACAGAAAAGGTTTTTTTAAAATTGCGTCATCACTCCAATCCAATCGTGCGAATTCTTTATCTTATAGTCCACACCGTTTGGTTGGTGGTTGCCACAATTGCAGCGGGAATCGCCTATCTTGTTGGAATGATTGCCGCTTAATGAGAATGCCCCAAACAACAAAAAAATAGAGATGAGAAAGGTATTATTTTTTATTGCTTTAGGTATAGCCGCTACCATCTATCTTTTACAACAATTACAATGGCCCATTCCTCAATGGATCAACAATTATGTCAATGATTTTCTTATCCTTCCTTTGGTGCTGAGCATTTGCTTAGTTGTCGTTAGAAAATTAAAAGGAGATGCTACCCTACAACTATCACTGCCCTTAATCCTTGCTGTGACCCTATTCTATTGCATTTATTTCGAATGGTATTTACCCCAACACCATCCTCGTTATACAGGAGATTGGATGGATTGCTTGCTTTATTTTTTAGGTTCATTTCTTTTCTACCTCTTTCATAAAAAAAACAAAATAACCAAATATTAACCATAAAAATAAAGATATCCTATTTTTTATTCTAAATTAGTTTCATATAAAACCTTTTTATCATAACATACTTATAGCATGAAACTAAAACATCTATATTTTCACCATCCTTCAAATTTAGAAACCAACGAATCAGTTATACAAGAATTTGAGGCAAAAGAAATTCCCATGCAAAAACTTCAAGAGGCATTAGGGAGAACACATCGATATATTATCCCTTCGCAAGCACGAGAAACATCTCTTTCTTTGGGAATTGAAGCTGCCAAAGGAGTATTATGTCAGTCAAATATTTCAATAGAAGACATTGACCTTATCATTTTCGTGTCCTCTACTCCTGAACATCAAGTTCCCTGCGATGCGATTTTTATTCATCGAGCGCTTCAAGGAAAACCCAATACAATGTGTTATGATTTAAATGCAAATTGTATTGGCGCCTTTATTGCTGTAGATCAATCAGTTCGATACTTAGCAACCAACTCTAATACCCAAAAAGCACTCATTGTTTGTGCTGAAAAACTATCGCGTATTGTAGATGACAACAACCCCGTAACTGCCTTCTGCTTTTCGGATACAGCCTTTGCGCTAATTCTAGAAAAGGACGATACAACCTCTGGATTATTAGCTGTAGAATATCATACTGATAGTCAATGTAGTGATACCATTCTATTTCCCCCACAAGGTTATTCTTGTTCTATTCCTGGAGACGTTATGGCTTGGGATACAACGTTTGATGGAAGTGGTAGTATTCATTTTGTCACGCATAAATTAGAACACTTTTTAGCACAACATCAGCTTACCCTAGATGATATCAGCTTATTTCTCTTCTCTCAATTCTCCTATAAAAATGCGAAAATGATTAAGGACTACTATCAATTAGCCGATGAAAAAACACCGTTTTACTCTCATGTATTTGGTTATACGGGGTCCTCAAGTCCTTTTCTCGTTCTTCACCATTTTCAAGAAACAGTTCGCCCAATCAAACAAGGGGAATACATTCTCATTTGGACTTTGGGTGCAGGATATCAAACAGGGTTAATGCTCTGGAAATATTAACCCTTCCTATATCACATTTAGTATAGTAAACAGCAATCTTTTTCTGATTGCTGTTATCATGTTCCCTACTTTTTCTTTGATCTGAAAAAAGGAAAAGTAGCATTACTATTTTTAAAAATACCAAAAACTAAGTTTAGTAACTTTTGGTCAACTTCACTCCTTTACAATTGACATTAAATCAACCATAAATTATCTTACTTATTTTTCCAATATTAAAAAATAAGTAAATATTAACATAATTAAAATATAAAAAAATAATTTTAATCTTAAATTCGTTCCATACTATTTTTTTATTATCAACAAAACCCCTTATAGTATGAAACTAAAACACATGTATTTTCACCATCCTTCAAAACTAGAAAACAACGAAGCGGTGATAGAAAAATTCGAAAACCAAGGTGTTTCAATGAAGAAAATTCAAGAAGCATTAGGAAGAACCAACCGTTATGTAGTACCGGGTGATTCCCCCGAAACCTCTCTTTCCTTGGGGATTGATGCCGCAAAAGGAGTATTAAAAGAAAGCCATACTTCGATGCAGGAAATTGACATCATTGCCTTTGTAACTTGTACACCAGAACATCAAATTCCAAATGATTCAATTTTCATTCACCAAGCCTTACAAGGCAAACCCGAGACGATGTGTTATGACATCAACGCCAATTGCATCGGTGCCTTACTTGCTTTAGATCAGGTAGCCCAGTATCTAAACAACAGTAAAACCGCACAAAAAGCCTTGGTTATCTGCGCTGAAAAAATGTCGAGTATACTCGATCAAGAAAATCCGGTAACGGCTTTCTGTTTTTCTGATTCAGCCTTTGCTTTTATCGTGGAAAAAGACAATACCTCAGCGGGATTAATCGATGTTCATTATCACACTGATAGCAGTTTTTGCAATACCGTACTCTTTCCACCTAAAGGGCATTCTTGTTTTGCTTCAGGAGAATTAACAATGTGGGATACTTCCTTTGACGGAAGTGGCAGTGTGGAATATGCAACCAATAAAATTGAAGATTTCTTGCGTCGCAATAAACTTACCACAGAAGATATCAGTTTGTTTTTATTTTCTCAATTGTCTTTAAAAAATATTGAGATTATCAAAAAACACTTTGGATTACCTGATCACAAAGTTCCTTTTTACTCCAAAGAAATAGGGTACTCCGGATCCTCTAGTCCACTTGTTGCCTTAGATCAACATCAGCAAATCGTAAAACCCATGCAAGAAGGTGAATATGCCTTGATTTGGACCTTGGGTGCGGGATATCAAGCGGGATTAATGCTATGGAGGTTTTAACACCTAAAGTATAGAATAACCACTACCTTAAAAACCGATAGCTTCGCTATCGGTTTTTTTTGTTCTCTTCTTATCAAAAGTTTATTTTTTTTAAAAAAAAGTGAACAAAAGCAGCTGCTTTTCTATTTTTCCTTCTTCAGTCAATCTTTTATTCCCACTTCTATTGATTGTGAATTTTATTTCAAATCCCTAATAAAATAACATAATAAGCAAAAACAGTTTGTTTTACATTGCTTAATATACAATTAAATTTTATAATTATTTTCACATTTATTTAATATTAAATTTGTTTTATAATTATTTTTCAATTTATTTTGATACACAATTCACAATAAAACTACATTTAATAACCGTGTTTTACACTTAAAATCAATCTTAACAGATTAATAGTATAAAACTTAGCCGACCCTTTTAACACTAATTCCCTAGTGTATTAACAACCCAAATTCTTTAGATTTAATCTTCGCTAATTTCCCCTTTATTTTCCATTTACTATTTATTCTAAAAACTGCAACACCAACAAACTTTAATCAAGTTAAACTATTCACCTTATGAGAAAAACAACGCGATGGCCCCTCCTTAGGGTCTTGGGGTTTCTTATGCTGATTACCCTGTGGTCTTTTGGAATAAAGGCACAAACAGCAAATCATCCTGTACTTACTTGGGATCAAGAAGTTGGATGTATCAAATATGACGATCAAGGCGAAAGAGACTACTACAACTTCATTGAACAAGTACAAGCGGGATTCTGTTTGCGTGTTTGCGAAGGAAGTACGGTCAACTATAACTTTTCGGCCAATAATGTTGCACAAGTACAATGGCAAATTACAGGAGGACAAGTGCAAAGTAGCAATAATTCTGGGGCATCAATACACTGGGGAAGTGCCGGTAATGGAAGTATAACCTTGAATATTACTTATACAGATAATACAGTTGAAGTACTAACCCTTTGTGTTGAAAAGATTATCAGTCCTAAAGCTTATTTTGAAATTGATGGTGTAGACCGTCATCAAAGAGAATTCTGTACCTTTTTACCCATTTCCTTTAAGAACCTATCGAGTACCAACGGAGGTTCTGATCTCGTAAACTACCTATGGGATTTTGGTGATGGAACTACTTCAAGTACATTTGAACCTACACATACCTATGACCAACCGGGTCATTATATCATCACTTTACAAGTAACCAACAGTTGTAATTGTAGCTCTACCTTCGAATGGGACCTAGAAATTAGACCCGCGAAAGAATTTGAGATTTCATGTCCAAGCGTTGTCTGTCAAGGCAGTACGGCTACATATAGTGTCAATGATGGTTGTGGTGGTGATTGGGAAGTCATTGGTGGACATATCATTGCACATCAAGGTACTTCCATTGAAGTGGTTTGGGATCAAGTAGACCCTAGCGATGGTTTCGGATACGTGAGTTACCGTTCCAATTGTTACTGTCCTGCTTGGACGACTGTAAAGGTTCCTGTTATTCTAGAGCATGGAAGAATAAAAGGACCAGATATGATTTGTGAAGGAGATCAAGGGCGTTACGCTCTTCCTCAATGGCCTGCAACAGAATTTGATTGGATGATCAATGGAGCTCCTTACCATCCAATGTTAGTGCATACAGACCAACGCAATGAAATTATTATTGATGGATTAACACCAGGTACGTATCACCTTCAGGTAACTTACCGCAATACACTTATTGATGACGGTAAATGTATGGGTAAATCTGATTTCCAATTTACCGTTGTTGAGCGTCCAAAAATTAGCACTGGAGATGAATTGACGAATTGTCAACATACTCCGATGACCTTCTATAACGACAGTGGATCTTCTACCTATTGGCAAGTGCAATTAGGAGGTACTGTTGTCTATAGTTTCAATGGGCCTTCTATGAGTTATAACTTCCCTACTGCAGGTACACACGTGATTACGGCTAGCAACAATGGCTGTAAATCCGATCCTATCACAGTAGAGATTGTACAAACACCGGTTCTTACAGGAACTATTTCTGGTCCGAATAAAGTGTGTTTAAACACCCCTTATACGTATACCTTAAGTGAAGATGAAATCGGATTTGTCTATATGTGGAGTGTGACCAACGGACAAGTTATCGGAGACAACACAGGAACAGAAGCTGATGTTATGTTCACCGGACCAAATGCGGTGGTACGCGTGGTAAAACAAGCGGTAAAAAATGGAAAAATCTGTAGTTCTTTACCTGCTCAATATAACGTGAGTGAGATTGTAATCAATCCAACGATTCAAAACAACAGCGGCCAAACTACATTTTGTCCAAGTAGCACGGCAAACTTCACCTTAAATTTAGGCGGCGTTGTTCCAGACCTAATTGAGTGGAGTATCGTAAGCAGTACTGGAGCTACTAATTTCGGAAGTATTATCGAAGGAATTAACAGTGCAAATGTAAAAGTTGGATTCAACGAGATCAGCAGTTCTGCTTCCGGTTTATTGAAAGTAGCAGTTACGAAATGTGGCAAAACCGTTCAGAAAACGTATCCAATCCAACTACTTGTAAAACCTGTAATTACAATTGGAACTATCGCTCCTATTTGCAGCAATCAAGGCAATGTAGTCGTACCGATTTCCATCACGCCTGCCTTACCTTCCTCTGCTCAAATCAAATTTTTCATTGATGGCGTAGCGCAGGGAACGGTTAACTATTCTGGAGGTACGAGCATTACCATTCCGAATAATTTTACCAACCAATCGAACAACAACATTTCTCGTAGTTTAACCCTACAATTGAGCATTTGTAACTATACGAGTTCAACATCGACCAATGTTTCCGTTTATCCTCAAACCGAATTGCATATTTCGCCTCAGTACAGCTATGTTGTTTGTCCGACCAATTACAACGGTATCAATATTAGCTCAACGGTATCTACAGGCGTAACGGCTTCTATGGTATTCAAATGGTATAAAACGACTAGTTCTACTCCAATTCCAGGATTTAATGGTCCAAATCTTACGATTTCGGGTCCAAATCCAGGTGGAACCTATTATTTAGAGGTAATTGATCGCAACGGTTGTTTAGTTAAATCCGATTACATTTACGTAACCGAAAGCTGTGGCGGTGGCACGAGCCCAGGTGGATGTACAATTACACCTGATCCGAATGCATCGATGTCTGCCAATTGGTCATCTTGTGATGAAATTACAGCCTCAATCAATGTGGGTTATGCCCCTACTTCGATCACTTGGTCAGGTAGTACGCATCTAACCTTGGTTCCAGGTACGCAGAACACACCAATAGGAAAATTCACAACAACGATTCCTGGTGCACATACTGTAACTGTTTTATTAAACTATTCCAACTGTGTCATCGTGAAAACGTTTACTGTAAAGAAACACTATCAGCCTAAATTAGCTACGGAAATTACATGTAATGGCGATGGTACTTACAAAGTAATATTGCGCAATAATTCGCTAACCTATGACATTGATCCGAATACGCTTCATTTTGGTTATAGCGGCCCAGGTGTTCCACCACTTGCTTCCGGAAATAGTTATACGCTAAACAGTGTATCACCAGGTACACACAATTATACCTTGACCATTACGTCTCCAGGTTTACCTAGTTGTAGTATTATGCTTCCTGTAACCTTGGCGACAGAACCAAGCCCTAACTTTACCTTGTCTCCCTTGAATTATTGTTCAGATGATACCATCTTGTTGACAATACCAAATTACAACGCAAGTAATACGTATGAATGGGTATTTAGCGGTACTTCTTTTATAGCAAGTAGTGCTACAACATCGATTCAACTTCCTCCAGGATTGAATCAACCGATTAAGTTGAGAATTACAACACCATATGGTTGTACCTATGAAACAACGACAGCCAACGCGCCTAAGGTGAATATTAAGACAGCTACATTTAGCAGTATCACAGTTAATCCACCAGTAGCGAATTACTGTCTAGGAAATGCTCAACCACTAACCGTTTCTGCTTCTCCAATGCCTGCGAATGTCATTTGGATGGAAGGCAATCAACAAGTAGGAAGTGGTACATCCTTCCTTCCTTCGAAAAGTGGTAGCTATTGGCCTGTTTTGATCAACCAAGATGGTTGTAAAAACAACTCCATGGCAACAAGTCCTAAAAACTATCTCCTACGCAAACCACCATACGCTAGTATTAGTGGCAATACCTCAGTATGTTTTGGAGAAACAACCACATTAACAGGAATTACCATGGACGATACAGCAGAGCACCGTTGGACAGGTCCTTCACTTCCTGCAAATTACGGCAATTGGGTAAGTGGAAATTCGAATAAAGTTCTTACTGTTGGAAACAATCTAGCTCCAGGTACGTATTCGTATACCTTCTTTACCCGTGCAGCAAATGACACTTCTTGTGCTAATAGCTTTACCATGACGATTGTTGTACACCCACCTGTACCAACGCCATCCATTTCATTCCATGTGGATAATTGTGACCCTTATATAATACGATTAATAGCGAATGGACCGTCAACAGGTACGTATACGTGGAGTAATGGTATGCAAGGGCAATCCATTCAAGTAACACATGGCGGTGCTTATAGTGTTACCTATACAGAAACAACAGGATGTAGTGCAACAGGATATATCCAAGCACCACATAATCCTCAACGAGCAATGTGGGTCGTTCCTGCAGGTTGTTACACAGTTTGTCAGCCTTCTTACCTCATCGGACCATTAGGTATGTACGATCATTACCGATGGGAAGTGAATAATGCGACAACGCAAAGTGGTAGCTATGCGATACCTTCACAACAAATTGTAACAACAGGTACGTACCAATTATTTATCGATCAACAAGGATGTACATACGAGAGCAATAGACCGATGATTCAATTTGATCCTAAACGATGTCCACAAAAACCATGTCGTTTTAAAGCAAATTATGAATTGGGTAATACCATCCCAGGTGGTTTTGAGTATCATATGTTTATCGACAATCCAACTGGTAGTCCAATAACTGTGAGTTTAAGCAGTTTCTATGGGTATGGAACGTTCGTACCAGATGTGGTTGTACTTAACCCTGGATCGAACTCTTTCCCAGTAGAATTCCATGTAAATGGTACCTACTTCCCTGGTGCTCATGACTTCTTTATTATCGGTGGACCAGATTGTGCAACGATACTAGAAGCTCAGTTGAGAGATACACATTGGAGAATGCTCAATCAACCTGCCTCTATTGCACTTTCACCGAATCCAACAACGGATTATACGGTGGTTACCTATCAATTGGGTACAGCTTATGAGCAAGCGCAAAGTATTGCAGTTTATGATCTAACAGGTGTACAACACCATAAACAAAAAATAAGTGGCAAAGAAGGGGAAGTTTCTCTTTCTGTGCAACACCTCGCTCGCGGAACCTATCTCATCGTTCTCGAAGCAGATGGCAAACGCATCGTCACAGAAAAATTAATCAAAAAGTAAAAACTTTTAGAGTGCTAAGGATTATCCTTAGCACTTTTTTTTCTTCTTTCGTACATGAAGGGCTTTTATTTTCAAGTCAAAGAAAACAGGATTAAACCATCGTACAAACACCCTATATATATTTCTTAATTTTATCTAAAATTAACTATATTTACTCCTTGATCTAACGCCGTAAGACAAGAACAAATCAACACTACTCTGTTTTATGATTTAAAAAAAATAGTCTACAACACCTTATTGTTCCATTATAATATGAAAAAAACAAGCTATCTTCCACTCCTACTTGCGTTAACATCCCTCATTTCTTGTGAGGGCTACATAAATGAAAAAGGAGTCGTACAAGACCTAGAAACAGGAGAAAGACTCCAAGATGTAGAAGTAAAACTCAGCTCAAATCAGGGAGATGATGTAACCATCACCAATGAAAACGGATACTTTTTTGTTGGCGTATTCTATGGCTGTGGTTTACGCGCTTGTGATGCCGATTATACCGTGCAGTTTCACAAAGAAGGCTATGAAATACTGGAGATTCCAGATAATTACATAAAAAGCAAAAATGCGACTTTCGTAAATCCAGAAAAACGAGATACCCTCATCATAAAACTAACTCCTATAGAACAATCTCTTTAAAACTGAAAGAACCTCCTGTTCTACTGGGGTTAAATCTTCTTTTCAAGAGAGGTATCATGGAATGATATCCCTTCTTCTCTATACGCTATCTATCAAAAGAAAGGGATTATGTATTCATTCGCAGTACATAAACACAAAGAAACGTAGGGGTGAATGGCAATTCGCCCTATAACCAGACATTTTATTTCAAAAGGACAAGGGATTGCAGACCCGATGGCACGGATTTGCACCTTAAATCCGCGCCATCAGGTTAGCTTGGCAATCTTAAAATCGTGTGGGCAAAATTATGGTCGGACTGGAAATAATAGGTGTTCAAGCACAGCTTAATATAGTGGCTACTTACTATTGTTTTTTTTCTTCACTTTTTTCATAGGACTGTACTTACAAACTCTATTATCTACATATTCAATTTTATATTCGGATAGAAGCTGTGCAATTATTTTGGTTGTTTCATCTTCGTTAAGACCAACACTTGTTCCGAGGTCAATTTCATTTAATTGATCGTCATTTTCTATTATTGCTCTGTAATATTTCTCTTTATTTTTCATAATTATATCTTTTTTGTACGGCTATCATCATATGTGGGCTAAACGGCAGAAGATAACTGTCATTTTCAGTAATTTGGATAAGCTCTATCAATGTTTTTTGTCTTTTACTGTTCAACATATTGGCAAAAAAATCTTTGTCCAACCATGCCATACCCTCAACCGCATAAGTGTTTAGATAAGTTAACTCTTGATTTACAAATTCATCCTTAAACTGTTCGGGTTTATGATAAAACGCTTTGGCTAAAAGCCAAGGAAAATCATCGGGTGGATTATGTTTGCCTGTTGTTAATTCTTCTTTACACATTTCAAAAAATGATTTTTTATGAATTAAGCCATTTGAAAGACCTACCAAAGTTGATGCGGTATAATTAATGGCAAAACCCAATATGATTCCGTTATTCTTCAAAACCCGTTTAGCTTCACAAATAGCTGAATATCGCTCCTCTTTCTCTTGAAGATGATAAAGAGGGCCGTGAAGTATGATAAGGTCTGCATAATTATTTGGGAACTCCAACTTTCGAGATTCCCCTATGTGTACAGAAAACTTGTTTTTTAATTTATTGGCTCTGTTTTCGGCTATTTTTATATGTTTCAAAACTGGCTCTACCAAATGAACTTTATGTCCTTTCTTTGCCAGCCATTCCGAATACTTTCCCGTACCGCCGCCAACATCAATTATTGTTAAAGATGAAGTGAAGATGTATTTTTCTATAAGTGATTTGATTCTTTCAAATTCAAATACGCCCATTCCTTTATCAAGTCGTGTTTCTTCGGATGCCTTATCGTAGAATATTTCTATATCTCTACTTATTAACTGTTTACTATTCATTAGAGTCCTTGTATTATCATCATTTTTAAATGTTGAATACATTGCAAAATGACAAGCCAATCGATTTGATAATCAATTGTTCGTTTATGATTTAATAAAATAAGTGGATACGATTATCTGTGCATTGAAATCAGACAATTTCACGCATTAATTACTCTTTTTCGAGTTCGTCTTTTTGTTTAAGACGCAGATAATATGTTAGATATAGTATAACAGACTACAAAAATAGAAAATCTAGATTAATTTTCCTTATTTACACCTTTTAAATTGTACAAAGGTTCATTCTTTTAAACTTGATACCAAAGGAGCAAATAAACACAAATAAAACCGTAGGGGCGAATAGCAATTCGCCCTATGGCATGAAAATCTATTTCAAAAGAAAGAGGGATTGCATATCCCAAAGAAAACAAATGTAGGGGCGAATGGCAATTCGCCCTATGGCATGAAAACTTATTTTAAAAGGACAAGGGATTACAGATCCCAAAGAAAACAAATGTAGGGGCGAATGGCAATTCGCCCTATGGCATGAAAATCTATTTCAAAAGAAAGAGGGATTGAATATCCCAAAGGGGATAAATAGACACAAAGAAAACCAATACCTCGCTGCACTCGGTATTGTGCTTTTTTTATTTCCAAAAAGTGATGCTGAGAGTAAAACTCTCCATCACTTTTTGGAAATAAAAAAACCGATAACTTTCGTTATCGGTTTTCTTTGCGGAGAAAGAGGGAATATAACCTACACATAAATAGAGTATCATAAAATACTATTATTTTGATTTATTGATAGTTATGTTTTTATTAAGTCGGTTGAATACCATAAAATAGTATATGATAGTATTAAAATTGGGTGTATATTTGGGTGCTATTACAAATAACTATGACTATAAAAAGAAAGATAACTATTGCTATTGAAAAGAGAAAAAAGGATGGTGTATTAATCACAGAGAACGTTCCAATTCGTGCAAGAGTGGTATATAATGGTGGTCGTGTAGAACTCTTTACAGGCTACCGCATTGATGCTTCTAAATGGGATGAAGCAAAAGAAAAGGTACGTAATGGGTGTACCAATAAGCTAAAACAAAGTTCTTCCGAAATCAATACAGCAATACAGGAGCTATCTACTACAATAGATAGAATCTTTAAAGAGTATGAATTGAAAAACGAAGTACCTTCATTTGAACTCTTAAAAGATGAAATAAAACGTTACTCAGATAAACAAACCATATCAGCAATAGAAAAGAATCTCTTTACTGCTTTTGATGAGTTTGTAAAGAACAGTGGAAAACGCAACGATTGGACAACTGCTACTTACACCAAGTTTAATACTGTTCGCTCACATCTTTTTTCTTTCAAAAGTAATTTTCAATTTACTGATATTAACGAAAAGACTTTATTAGACTACGTTTCATTTCTACGCATTGAAAAACAGATGCGTAACAGTACCATTGAAAAGCAAATTAGTTTTGTAAAGTGGTTTTTGAAGTGGTGTAAAAACAACAATTATACAATTACTTATAATTTTGAAGAGTTTAAACCAAAGTTAAAAGAAACCTCTAAAAAGATAATCTTCTTAACCCAAGAGGAAATCGAACAGATTAAATCAACAGATTTAGGTACAAAATCATACTTAGAACGAGTACGTGATGTATTGCTTTTCTGTTGTTACACAGGACTTCGCTATTCAGATGCTTTTAGCCTAACAAGACACGACATTAAAAATGATGCGATTGAGTTTGTTACCAAAAAGACAAATGATATGCTGAGAGTTGAATTAAACAAACACAGTAGAGCAATATTAGAGAAATACAAAGATGTACCTTTTGAAAAAGGAAAGGCTCTACCTGTTATTTCTAACCAAAAGATGAATGACTACATAAAAGAACTTGGAGAGTTAGCAGAGATTGACGAACCAATCCGAGAAACGTATTATGTAGGCAATGAAAGAGTAGATGAAGTAAAACCTAAATACGAACATTTAAGCACGCACGTAGGACGAAGAACATTTATCTGTACCGCCTTATCATTGGGGATACCTGTACAGGTTGTAATGAAATGGACAGGACATTCAGACTACAAATCAATGAAACCTTATATTGATGTAGCTGATACAATTAAAGCGAATGCAATGACTAAATTTGATATGATATGAGTTTAGATAATCCTCTTTTGAAACACTTAAATGAGTATTTAAAAATACTAAAAGAACTATCAAATTTATTAGATACTGATTCCTTACAACAGAACACATATCAATGTATTCGACAGGAGAGTTATGCTAAAGCATTTAGCGATTTAACAAAACTTGATATTGATGCTCTTTTAATAACAGGACAAGCAGAGAGTTTATCTAAAAAAGTATTTCTGAATATACTAAAGCAGATTGAAGTTATTAATAAGCTTATTGATGATAAAGACGAGTTAATAACTCATTTTGATTTTATTCATTTATATGATAAAGTACTACTTCCTAAAATGTTTGAGAACAAAATCTTAATTGCGCGACAGGATTTAAAAGAAATAAAGGAAAAAGAAAAACCTATCTGGGTATCACAATGTGAATTTGATGAAGATAAAAAGTATTGGGAGAAAGAACTTTATAGGGTTTTAGCAGAAAGAGATACCTATACACAGGATAATGTGCATCTAATTCAAAACTATTATCACAAAATACGAGATTACCTTTTAATAGTTAAAGAAGATATTTATGTGTATTACCCTGAAGATAGACTTCGTTTAGAATCTGATTTATTTGAGATCAAAGATGTACTTAAACTTTATAACTCTGCTTTAGAATTAAAATGTTTTAAGGAAGATGATTTAGCATTTGAAGATTTTTATTTAATATTTAATTTAAGAGAGCCTAAAGCTCGATTTGATTCAACGTTTAAATACATAACAAAATTTGCTCAACCACCACTATATGAAATGATGAAGGATATAGAAAAAGATGTTAGAGATAAAGTGATTGACTTCATTGTGTTGAAATTAAAACTAAAGTCTGCATTGACAATTTCGAAACGCTTTTATAAACCTTCAGAAGAAATTTAATTATTGTTTTAATCCTTTTAAGTTCATTAAAGAGTTTTTAAAGTCTTTTATTTTTGATTTCCTCAAAAATAAATAACCAAACGCATATAACTAATTCATTATTAATTATATGCATTTTGTTTTTTTATCAAATTCCACACATTTCCACAGAAATTTACAGATAGTTTTGAATTGTTCGAACATCACAAAATCGTATAATTTAAAAACTAAAACTATGTATATAAGCGAATTAAAAGAAAAGCCAGTTTGGCAAATGACAGGAGAAGAACTATTACAGTTATTACAAACAGTATCTATAAAGGATTTTAAAGAACTCAATACTTCGCAAGAAACGCAACAATCTACAAAGCGTTATGTTTACGGAATACGTGGTATAGCAGACCTACTTGGGTGCAGTATTACCACTGCTAATAAAATCAAGAAAGAAGGTCATATTAAAAAAGCGATTATCCAAAGAGGTAGAAAAATTATAGTCGATGCTGACTTGGCATTAGAACTATTCGCTAAAAAATAAAAGGGACAACTTCCGCAAATCGTCCCTTAATATCCAATTAAAGTATAACTGAATTCTTATCGTGTAAAGATAAGGATTATTAAAACACAAGTAAATATGAGCTTAGATATACCCTATATCCGAGTAGGAACTGCTTACTTTAAAATCATCGAAAAACCTTTGATATCTGGCGATAAAGTTAAAGTAATGGTGCGTTGGACTCGTGAAACGATTGTATCAGATCACGGAAAGTCCTACTTAGAAAACGTCTTAAAATTAGATGGCTTTTGCTGTATTCCAGACCATCTTAACTATCAACCAATCGTAGAAAACTTTTTTAATACCTATAATGAATTAAATATGAAACCAATAGAAGAAGATTTTAACTTAAAAGAATTAGAACAATTGATTCCAAACTCACTACACTTTATAAAACACATATTTGGAAGTGAACAATACGAATATGGTTTAGACTATCTAAAGCTATTGTATGAGAAGCCAACGCAAACCTTACCAATATTGTGTCTTGTTAGTAAAGAACGTGCAACAGGAAAAAGCTCTTTTATCAAATGGCTTAAAAATATCTTTGGACTTAATATGACTTATATTAAAGGAGATTCTTTTGGTTCTCAATTTAACGCTGATTGGGCAAGTATGCTATTAGTTGCCATAGATGAAGTATTCTTTGATAAGAAAGAGATTACAGAGCGTTTAAAGTACCTTTCTACTACTGACAAAGACAAAGTTGAAGCAAAGGGAAAAGACAGACAGGAAATAGAGTTTTTCGCCAAGTTTATTCTTTGCTCTAACAATGAGGATGATTTCATTCAAATAGACGAAGAAGAAATACGTTTTTGGATTCGAAAGATTAAACCTATTGAATCAGAAGACGTTCACTTTATCAAGAAGCTAACAAGTGAAGTTCCTTATTTTATCAAATACTTACTTCTACGACCTTATTACACCACGCAACAAACCCGAATGTGGTTTACACCTAAACAGATACTTACAGCTTCTCTTTTAAAGCTAATTAGTAAAAACAAAATAGAGATTTCAGTTTTAGAACTTTTAAACCTGTGCTTCGAAAAGGTTGACGAGGATGAAATTTGCGTAGCTCCCAATGATTTACTCTTGTTATTACGCAAGACAAACCCAAAACTAATTATATCTGCTAGTGAAATAAGAAAGATTTTAAAGAAATGGGATTTTGAACCACAAAACAACACAAAATCTTATCAAGGAATAGAGCTTTTATCTCATGGAGAATTTGTTAAAATAGAACGTAGAGGACGTTACTACATCATTAAAAAAGATTTATTCTATAAAATATTTGATGCAATGATGCAAGAATAGATTAAACCATTGTTTACTAACAAGTTATACTGCATCAAAGTTTGCATCAAACTAAAAACACGTCAAGTTTGATGCAAGAGTGATGCAAGAAAGAAAATGAGTTTGATGCAGTGATGCAAGAGTGATGCAGGGTATTTTATTGAAATACAATTAATTAACACCTTTCTGCATCATTGCATCAAAAAAAAACAGATTTTTAACCCGACTATTTCAAACCGTATGAATTGTGAATTAGCTAAACAAATTAGCCTAACAGACTTACTTAAAAAGTTAGGTTTTACCCCAACGAGGACAACGAGAATTGATTGGTGGTATATCAGTCCATTTAGAACTGAAAAAACAGCATCATTTAAAGTGAATATTGCTAAAAACGTGTTTTATGACCACGCAGAGGGATTTGGAGGAACAACACTTGATTTCGTGATGAAGTACAATAATTGCGATATTAAATTAGCTTTAGAATTGCTCAAAAACGATTCTTTTTCTTTTCATCAGCCAATTATTGTGAGTTCTAACATTACTCAAGAACCAACATATACAATTCAAGCGATTAAGCCACTAACACACCCAAACTTGATACAATATATCAACGAGCGTAATCTTAGCCTTAAAGTGGCTCAAACTTATTGTAAAGAGGTACATTATACGCTAAAAAACAAATCTTATTATGCTGTTGCTTTTCAAAATGAATTAGGCAGTTTCGAGCTTAGAAACAAGTATGTAAAAATGTGTCTTGGTAAAAAGGCAGTAACCTACTTTGACAACAAAAGTAAACATATTGTCTTGTTTGAATCTTGGAGTGATTACATCAGCTTTTTAACCCTTTATCCAAATGCAGAAAAGCAATATGATTATTTGATTCTTAATTCCGTATCAATGTTGAATAATACAATAATTAAAACACCAAATAATTATTTGTACAAATGGATAAATGGGGAATTGTATAAATGTATCAATGTACAAATGGATAAAAGTATCAATAATACTTTGTACAAAGAATTAAAGTATGAAAGTATTATTTGTTGTTTCGACAATGATAAAGCTGGAGAAAGTGCCTTTCAAAAAGTAGCTCAGACCTATGCAAACGTTGTTGATGGACGAAAACTGTACAAGAATTACAAAGACTTGAATGATTATTTACTAACTATTAACCGCAATGATTTGACGTGAGAATTATCGAGATGTGTCTTTGTCCTTACAAATTGGAGATTTGACAGCCAAAGACCACTCGTTTTTCTCCCGAAGGTCGCAAAATGGGTAAGACGATGAAAAAAACAAAGAAGATAGAATTTAGAGTTACCCTTACAGAAGCTCTAATCATAAAAAACAAAGCAGAAAAAGTGGGTTGTAGCGTTTCAGAATACATCCGAAACACCGCACTTGAATATTCTTTAGCGTATAAATTAACTCCTGAAGAAATTGAAGTTTATAAATTACTGAACAAATACGCTGATAATTTTAGGCGAATAAGCAACCTTTTTAAGCTTGGTGATACAACAGGAGTTAAACAGCACACCATTGAAACAGCTAATTTAATTCGGACTCACTTACAAAAACTACTGTAATTATGATAGCAAAAGCTAAATCCTGTGTTGGTGGCACAGCATTATTTAATTATGTGATAGATTCTAAAAAAGGATATGAACTACTGAGAAATAATCTTTCAGGGGAAACTCCGAAAGATATGTTTCAAACGATGCAGATACTACAAAATCAAAACAGCAGATGTAAAAACAATACAATATCAGCTGTTATATCTCCAACCATTGCAGATAGTCAAAAGATGAGTGATAGAGATTTACGAGTGTTAGCGGTTGAGTTTTTACTTGGTTTACAAATCGATCCTACCAAAGCTCAATATATTGCATTTGTTCATACAGAGAAAGAGCATAAACATATTCACATCATCGCCAACCGCATAGATGAAAATGGAAAGGCTTTAAAAGATAATTATATCGGTTTTGAAGCTCAAAGAGTAGCTCACGAAATAGCACTTAAATACGGATGGACTTCAATACGACAAGAAAATAAGAACAAGAAGCAAAGAGCTAACAATACTAATTTAATAGCTAAAAATGCTATTAAAACAGCTCACAGGGAAGTTTTAAGGCAGAAGCCTAAAGATTTACAACAATACATTTACTTAATGAGGGGAAAACAAATTGAGGTTAAGCCTACCATTAATAAACAAGGTGATATTCAAGGGTATCGATTTATTCATTTACCAACAGGAACAAACTTAAAAGCAAGTGAAGTTGACCGAAATTTGAAGCTGAATGACTTATTTAAAAATACAGCAAGTATAGAACCTAAAGATGAAGTAAGCAAACAATTTACTAATCAAGAAGCAAACAAATTACATATGCAGAATTGGAAAACAGATACATCTATTTTATTTAGTATGCTATCTGTTTTACAATTTGGCGGTAACGATGAAGACGATGAACAGAAAAAACGCAAACGAAGAACATTAAAAAGATAAACAATGGCAAAGAACCAACCTAAACTCACAGATATGACTGAATTATTACTTCAGCAAGTCATACAATTAGAGCAGACAATAAAACAAAGTGAAAAAGCTCATTTAGATACTATCAAGGAATTAAGTAATATCAAAGTAACAGTAAATGTTACGGAACTCCGACAGATAGAAAAAGAACAACGTCAACGATTACAGAATGATTTTGAGCAATTTCATCGAGAGATAACAAAAAACAAAGAGGAACTTTTAAAGGTTCATAAGGCTGTAAGTTCTAAGAGATTGTTATACTTGATTATATTTAATATCATTCTAATTTTAACAACAGGTTTTTCTGTGTATTTAGCTGTTAAGAATACTATTGACAAGTCGGAGTATGAGCTTCTAGTAAATGAAAAAAGTCAATTAATAAATCAATTAGAAAATGTAAATCAGTTTTTTATCGAAAATCTTAAGACAACAAAGTTTTTCAAAGAGTGGAGTCAAAAACAATAATTCGAAAGTATTTATCAAAGTTATTTCCGTAAGATTTTTAGAGCTGGGAGGGTTCGAAATTTCATGGAAATAACTTTGTTGGAATATTTTATGCTATTTTAAAAGAATTGCTAACGTTTGGCAAATTGGCGATGGAGCCGACTTTTAGCACAAATGTTGAATAGAATTACTAATCTTCAACATTGCACAAAAGTTCAATAGAAGTACTTCACCGGCTCTATTGCCAATTTGTTTGTTATGTGCCGTTTTATTCCATTTTATACATTTAACAATTGCTGAAACGTAAAGTCGGGTTTAAACATTTCAATTTCGTTTTGAGTTGATTCTTCTTGTGCTTCTTTGCCATAGATAAACATTTGCTGTTCATAATTTTTAACAGCCTCTTCAATGCTATTAAATTTTCCATCGGCTAGATTATCAGACAATATCAAGGCATCCACCAACCCACTATTTACTCCCTGCCCTGCAAAAGGCGGCATCAAATGTGCGGCATCCCCAATCATTGTTATGGGTAATGGGCGCTTGCTTTTCCAAGGCTTTTCTAAAGGAAATATCCGTGTAGCCAATCCTACAAATGACAACGTCGTATGAATCAATTCTTTGTAGCGTTCGTCCCAATCGGAAAATTCTTTCAGAAGAAAATCAACGACACTATTTCTGTTTTGAAAATCTACCTGCGTTTGGTTTTTCCATTCATCAGGTGTTTTAAAACTTATTCCAAAATGCAATGCACCATTATTATTGGGGTTAGCAAATAATAAATTACCTTGGTGAGATGCCATTAGCCGGTTTCCATTGCATAGCTGAAAAAATCCAGGACAGTTTATCTCTGGTTGATGAATATCGGCTTGTATATTGAAAGTACCTGTTTCTTCAACTTCCGTGTCGGTAACAAATTTTCTTACCTTGGACATCCCGCCATTGGCAAGAATAACCAAATCTGCTGTTTCACTCGGTTTATTCTCAAAAGTTAGTGTCCACTTCTTCTTACCAGGTTCAAGCATAACAAGTTTTCTATCCCAAATAACCGTGTCGTTTTCTAAACTATTCAACAAGATAGCCCTTAAGTCATTTCTGTTTATTTCAGGATTGTCAAATCGATTTTCGGGCTTTACATTTTTTGTGGATAAAATATTGCCTTTTTCATCAGCAATATTTACACCCATTGGTAAGGCTAAGTCATAATAAGTTTGTAACAATCCCGCTTTTTTCATTGCTTCCTGACCTGAACCTTTGTGTAGGTCAAGGGTTCCACCAAAAATTCTTGCCTCTCGGTCGTTGTCTCTTTCGTAAACTGAAACGTCTATGCCGTTTTGCTGTAATAATTTTGCCATAGTCAGTCCAACGGGTCCACCACCAATTATTGCAACGTTCTTATCACTAAGTAAATTCATTTGTTTGTCTGTATCTATTCGCATTGTCATTCAAAAATGGCACATAACGGGAAACGCATTGGCGAAGTGGCGGATAAATTGAACCGAAAGTTCAATTTAGCAGTGACGTAGCCGATGTGTTTCCACAGAAGCTAAATTATTAAAAAAAAGCTGAATGTGGAACACATTCGGCGGAATAAAAAGCACAAAAGTTGAATTTTGTACTTAACCCGCCATTTTGCCAATGCGATGTTATGTGTAGTTTTTTTGTATCTTTGTCAGATGAAATTATCAGATTAGCATATTTACTTTACGCAACGTATAGGAAGAGAATAGTTTAGTATTATTCTTCGTTTCCTTATTGTCTCTTATTGTAAATTAAATATGTTAAATAATGAAAAATTTCTTCGAAAGTCCTTTTAAAGGAAAAATAATCAAAGACCACATAACTAATCCCAATATAATTTCGGGTAAATATTCTTATTATTCTGGTTATTATCACGGTCATTCATTTGACGATTGTGCTCGTTATCTGTTTCCGGACAGGAATGATGTCGATAAACTAATTATCGGTTCTTATTGTTCAATAGGGAGCGGTGCAAGTTTCATAATGGCAGGTAATCAAGGTCATAAATATGATTGGATTTCCAGTTTTCCATTTTTTTATATGTCTGAATTTGATGTTTTCAGTAAAAGCCAAGATGGATTTCAAAAAGCAGGAGATACAGTTGTTGGGAATGATGTTTGGATTGGTAGTGAAGCTATGATAATGCCAGGAGTTCAGATAGGAGATGGAGCTGTTATTGGCAGTCGTGCTTTGGTTACAAAAGATGTTGAACCTTATTCAATTGTAGGGGGAAATCCAGCCAAATTGATAAAAAAGAGATTTAGTGATGATGACATCCAAAAATTGCAGGAAATGAAATGGTGGGAATGGGATGAAGAAACCCTTTTTGAAGCAATGCCAATTCTTTGTTCAAATAAAATCGATTTGTTGTACAAGTTTTTTAGAAAAATGAAATGATAAAAAGAAGGTTCCGAAATTCGGAGCCTTTTTGTTTTAACTGCGTTTGCGGCTAAAATTACACATAACGACCGAGGCTATGGGCACGGGCGGGTTGCGGGCGTATTCGCTGTCGCACAGCGACAAGGCGAATGCGGGCGCAAAACCTGCTAAGTGCACGTCAGCCAGCCTGTGAACATAGGCGTGTGTTAGGTGGTCGTAGTTTGTTGTTTTTCAGTCGTTTAAATTTCGGCCGTTTAGTGAGCTTTCACTTCGAAAACCACAATTCAGTCGCTTGTTAAACCGCATTTTCCAACCGAAAACGCTCAAATTCGTTGTAAATTTTATATTTTCTTTTTTCTTAAAGTCTAACCGCTAAACTACGCACAAATTAACGAATAAAAACTGATTTTTTTGTCTTAGAATTCATGTTTTCCGACAGTTTTAAAGTCGAGAAACTCAAATTAAATGAACTGAATGTCAGTCGGAAAGCAGAAATAGAATCGAAAATTTTTCCGTTTAAGCACTTTCACGACAGCCCGAAACGGGTTTTTTATTTTCGGGTTGTCCGTGAGTTTGTTTTTCTTTTTGTTTTTTCGTCAAGTTTGTTCGTTAACCACTTTCAGTCCGCTAAAGAGCAGAGTCTGCAAAAAATGAACTTGGTTTCCTTATATTCAAATCGGAAATCTCCATTTCCAAAATTTCGTTCGTTATATGTCGTAGTCTGAAAAGTAATAAGTCTAATTTTCTTTCCTTTAAAATCTGCGAGGAATTGTCCGCCGTGCAAACTCCCGAAAGCCAGCAAATTCAGTCTAACCGATAAGTCAAAAAGTCGAGAAGAAGCGGACAGTTCCTCAAAGATTTTTCAGCAACAAATCCGTCTTTTTCCTTTTTTTACTATGACACCTAACGACCGAGGCTATGGGCTTGGGCGGGCTGCGGGCGGATTTCCTGTCGCCACAGCGACAAAGGAAATGCGGAACGACCTAAATCAGTCAGAAAATACTCAGTACGAGGTGGTTGTTCTGCATAAATTTTTCTATCTATAATCTTATACTCCAACAATTCTTTAAGTTGTTGATTTATTACACGTTCTGTTGCATCAGGCACCTCCTTGAATATCAGACTTGGGCGTAGTGGCTTATCTCGAAGTGCTTCTATGATGCAAATTTTCCACTTTCCGCCAAGCACCTGCATAGCAATGCTATAACCACATTCTAGATATATAGGGATTTTTCTTTCAGACATAATTGTATAGTTAATTTGTAGGAACAAGATACAAAAATAGTGCGAGAATGCATTCTTTGATTATTTTGCTTATCATTCTCTTATCCTAATTCCTTCTCAAACATATACATCAATTTATCTTTTTCATTCAGTTCTACACTTCTGCTTACCTTTTTATTGGTGATTTGATAGCCCGAAAATCGAGTAACAAAAATGCCCAAGCCTTGAGTGTAGGAGCTGACTTCTGCTGAGTATTCTTTACTAGTATCTAAAGGAATTTCACCCAAAATAGTAGTCCAATCACCATCTGAAGTAATAGTAGATATTTCGCCTTGCATCTTGTTGATGTCTGTAATAGCCCTAGCATTCACAGCTATTGGAATTTGCAATTTAAAATCTAAGATTGGCTCCAACAACTCAACATCAGCTTGTTGTAAAGCCAATCGAAAAACATAGGGAGCTAAACTTCTAAAGTCGGCAGGTGTGCTCACTGGACTATAATAGATTCCGTGAGAAAAAGTGACTTTAAGGTCGGTTACTTTCCAGCCATACAAACCCGATTCACAGGCTTTCTTGACTCCATCGAATACTGCATTCTGAAAAGATTGATTCAAGTAGCCCAATGAAATATCGCTCTCTATCGTAAGTCCCGCACCGATTGGCAAAGGTTCTATAATCAAGCCAATAGATGCCCAATAAGGATTAGGTGGCACTTCGATATGAATGGTGTATTCCGATTTCGTTTTCAGACGTTCCTTATAAATCGTTTTCACCTCTTCAAAGTAAGCATCTACCGAAAATCGCTCCTCCAACAAAGTCAAAATAACTTCCCGTTGAGTTGCTCCATAAAGAGAAACTTCTAGCTCATTATTATCAGCATTGATACCAAACGTTAAAGATGGATCTTCTACCGATAATACATTCATAGCAGAAATTAATTTACTCCTATCCTCTACTTTGGCAGGATGTATAGATGATTTGAGAGCAGGACTAGGAATATTCAATTTATCAAATAAACTTGGCATTGTTCCTAAATAATCACCTACCATCAGACTTTCGGCATGGTCTAAAATTGCAATATCGTTTGTAGAAACTTCATCTACATCTATTTCGTTTCCAGCGTAAAAGGTCTTTAAACTTCTTATTTTCAGATTCTCATCTGAGCCATTGAGGTTGTATGATTTTCTTGTTCTAAGGCTTCCCCCTATAATCTTTAGATAGGCTCGTTTCTGTTCCTTCTTATTATGCTCAATTTTATAGACATAGGCAGATAAATCGTTCTCTTGAGGTAGAGATGTTTCAATAAAAGTAGTGATTGAGTTTAGCAAATCTTCGATACCAATGCCATACATTGCTGAGCCATGGTAGATAGGATGTAGTTTAGCGAATTGAACAAGATGAATCATTGAACTCCAATAGTCTGAATTTGAGAGTTGCGTATCGCTTAAGTATTTTTCAAGCAAAGAATCATCTTTCTCCAAAATTGTTTCTCTGTCCTTTTCTGATATGTTGTGTATTGTACAGCTAGAAGTTAAAATCTTGCCATCAACGGATTGCATAAGAAGAATATCTTTTGAAAGGCTATTTTGTATTTCGAAATAAAGCTGATTTAGATTTACTCCCTCTCTATCTATTTTGTTGATAAATAGAATGGCTGGAATTTCTAGTTGTTGCAAGACATTGAACAACAATCTCGTTTGAGCTTGAATACCCTCTTTAGCAGACACCACAAGAATAGCACCATCTAGCATTCTAAAAGTGCGTTCCACTTCTGCTAGAAAGTCCATGTGTCCAGGAGTGTCGATAATATTAATCTTTGTATCGTTCCATTGAATAGACGTTGTAGAAGCTCTAACGGTGATACCTCTTCGTTTTTCAATATCCATCGAATCGGTTGTGGTATTACCTTTGTCCACACTTCCACGTACCTCAGTTGCTCCACTAGCAAATAGCAAGTTCTCAGTAATGGAGGTTTTTCCTGCATCAATATGTGCAAGAATACCTATATTTATAGTTTTCATTTGATTTTGTAAATAATATAGCGGATGCTTTGTAGAAATGCATCACATAAAAAATACATCCTTGATGGTAGAATGTACCACAAGAACTTGAATTCGTATTTCTAATTATATTATTTACTGCCGCATAGTGTGACAAAGGTAGAAAATAAATTTTAAAATCAACCCTACATTCAAGTTGAAAATGCAACTTTATTGATTATTAACTAAATGATATGTTTGATGAAAAAATCGAGGATAACTTTTTTCGAGCTCGATGGGACGGCTCCAAAAGTTATCACCCGCTTTTTTCGAGTAGATTCCAAATTCCATCAAATATCTGATTTGGGGATAAATATCCAAATCTTTTTCGTGGCCTGTTGTTTATCTGTTGTTCCACATAATTCACATATTCATGTGTAACATAATTGAAATCAACTTTTTTCGGTATATATTGCCTTACCAAGCGATTATAGTTTTCGTTGGAACCTCTTTGCCAGCTTGCATATGGCTTGGCAAAGAAAAAGTCGATTTTCAAGTCTCCGGCTACCATCTGATGACACGAAAACTCTTTTCCATTGTCAGATGTGATTGTTTTCAGGAATGGTTTCCAATCCTCCAGGCAATCAATAGTAACCAGTGCGAGTTGTTCCGCATCCTTGCCATCTAATTTTCGGAGTCTGGCTATTCCGGTTGCCCTGTCGTTGATGGTTAAGATGGCACCTTTGTGATCCTTGCCTATGATAAGGTCAATTTCCAAATCACCAAAGCGTTCCCGTAGTTCAACTTCAGGCGGTCTTAGAGATATATCTGTACGATTGGGGATTGTTCCCCGCTTGTCGTAAATCACACTTCGCTTTTTGTAGCGACGTCCACGGTTTCTCAGGTCAAGATATAGCGTCCCTTTTTTACGCTTATCTTGCCAAATAAACTGATAAATACGTTCGTGTGATACACAGTTATCTCCATTTGTTTTGGCAACACCTGCAATTTGTTCCGGACTGTATTTGAGACGCAATTTATCTCGTACATAAGCCTCAACCTCAGGTGTGAAGGTTCTCGCTTTAGCTTTGTATGCCTGACGCTTCAGGTATTTACGATGCGCTAAATCATCTTTGTATTCGCCAGATCGGGCATCTGCATTACGGCGGATTTCACGACTGACAACTGATTTATCTTTATTTATTACACGGGCAATCTCACATTGTGGATACCCACTTTGCAACATTGTGCAAATAGTATATCTTTGTTCTCTGGTTAAATGACTCATAAATGTCAACTTTGGTCGGTAGACAATATAGTTCATTTTTTCCATCAGGGCAAGGGGGAGTTATTCCTCCTGGCTCTGAAAAAAACAAACTTTCCTATTTTGTCTGCAAAGTTGCATTTACAACTTGAATTTTCATGTCAATTTCTTTTATTTTTCTGAAAAGTTTATTTCCAATTCTAAAGTACTCATAGTTGTTGTTAAAATAGAAAAATACTTTATATCTTCCTCTATAACTATAAACACTTTCGATTGGCAGAGTCATAACAATCTGATTACTGTTTTTTGCAACATTATAGCCAACAATGTGAAATATTGCTTCAGCTGTAATTCCAAAACTTGAATAAGAAATCATTGAAGCCATAATAATCAATAAAACATATGTAAACACTCTGTCTATAATTGACTTAAAACCTTTGTGAAGTCTTTTTAAAAAGTTAAGTCTGAGTAATGTTATAATAACAATTCCTATAATAAAAGGTATCCACTCTACAAATAAATTGTATTTAAAACTTTGTCCAATTGTCAGTGGTTTAAGAAAAAAGTAATAAATGACAGCATATGTAAGAAACCCTACAAATAATTTATATACAATATTTTCTTCTTGACTATGTTTGATTTTTATTGAGCTCAAAAACTTAAGCATATATTTTTCTAATTTTCATGTTCGCAATACTTAGTGTTCTAATCTTGAGTCTTGTAAAAATAGTTTTACCATTTATAATTGTTTTCACTCGTAAAAAAGAGATAAATTAAGTTCCTACTAATTCTCAACCACAATGTCCCGCTTTTGCTCGTTATTTGTCAATGTAATGAAGTGAAAAGTCAAAAATACTTCCTTTATAGTCTGCGAGGAATTGTCCGCCCGAAAAAGCTGACAGAAGTAAAAAGTCTGTCAAACCCGAACTGTCTGTCTATGTCGAAAAAACGGACAGTTCGTCAAAGACTTTTCAGTGAATAAATCTCTGTCTTTTCTTTTTTTACACTGACGCATAACGGTTACGTATTGGCGATGGTGGGGCATTTGAAAAACGTCAGCCCAACATTTGCACTAATGCCCGATAGAAGCACAAATGTTGAATTTATAACTATCAGCCCCACTATTGCCAATACGATGTTGGTGGCTGGGCTTCTTTCAAAAGAACTCGTCTAATAATATATAAAACTCTATTTTATTTTTGTTTGGCTTATCAAGTCCATATACCTTGTAAAATATGTCAACCATTTCTGGTCTAAAATTATCTCGTATGTTTCTAACAGCAAGTGCAATATCTTGATATTTATCTGTTATACCTCCATTGCCAATGTCTATAAAACCACTTAAGTTATGATTGTCAAAAATTAAGTTGTCAAAACAGTAATCTCCGTGTGTAAACACTAATTCATAGTCTGATGGCTTTATGCTTAATAATTTCACAAATAGTTCTTCGGGGCTGTAAGTTTGATTTTCGGGTTGTAAGTCTGTAAAATCAATTAACCCACTATCTAAATTAAATCTTGCTTTTGAAATTTTCAAGTCAAGGTGTTGAACCAACGCAGTATTGTCAATTTTCAAAGAATGAAGTTTTTTCAATGATATTGCATATTGCTTAATAATTTCTTCAGTTTCTATTTTATCAAAATAATATTCAAGAGTTTTTCCTTGCAGTTCCGTCATACATAACAATTCAAAGTCGCTTAATTGTTCATAAAAAATAATCTTAGGAACTGGAATTTTTCCGTCAAGCCATAAATAATTTTGATAATCGTATTTGAGGTTTACATTATGGTTACTATAAATTTGTTTTTTGAGAATAAAACTCTTTGATTCATCTGTCGTAACCCTGAACAATTCAGCATTTGTTGAACCACCTGAAATTTGTGTGGTAGTATAATTTCCAAAATATTTGTCAAGTTGATTTTTTACGTCTTTACTGATGTCCATTTGCTGTGTCTTTTAGCCTTGCCACCAACGGTCAAGTATAAGCGTAGTGCGGGATTTCGGAGCAATTCACTGTCCGCCCACCACAAAGTTTCTTAGGAGCAAAAATGCTCAAATTTAGCAGTTCAGCCCGCATTACGCTTATACAATGTTGGCGGTAGTTTTTTTTATTCAATTCTCCTTAATACCCCCTTTAATTTTGCTTCAACTCCAAGATTATCAAAAAGTTTTTCAGTCAATGTTAATGTCTTCTTGAAAGCTGTTTTAATATCTGTCGGATCTAATTCTGATGTTGTCTCCTGAAATAACGAATACCAATCTGGGTCTATGTCTTTTTCCAAGCTTTTTGTTGGACTTTCCCAATGTTTGGTTTGGTATGTTTCAATTCTTATTAACCAAAGTAAATATTTTTGAACATTTGATAAGCTTTGGTAAGCGTGAGCAAATTCCTGTCGTTTAATTAAGTTGCTTGTTGTAAGTAAAACATTCAACAATGATTGGCTCAACCACAGGATATTTTCATTTGTTGTTCGATCAGGTACTTTAGTTTTTATTTCTTTGAGCGTGTTAGTCAATAAATCTTCTTTATCTACTAAAATCATCTTGTCAAAGTCGCTAAACTCTACCAAACCGTCCCACGATTTGATAACTTCCATTTGGTCGTTTGTCAAAAAATGAAACTCCCCCCTTATCATATTTTCAAAAATGGCAACTTCACTTCCATACTCGTTGGTAAAATATAATGCCAAAGGATGAATTTGGCTTACCCAATTTTCAGCGGAAAAATTTTCTTTATCCTTCAAGAAGATGTAGAATTCAATATCTGAATATTTGTCCCCTTCATTTTTGGTAAATGACCCGTACATAAATACGGCAGAAATATTTTTATCATTTTGAGCTATTGACTTTGTTTTGTCAATCATTTGTAACTGTGTCATTTTCTAATTTTTTAATATTAACAATCGCCCTTTCTACTTTGCGTATTAAAGGATATTTCAATTCTTATTCTATCTTACAGTTACTTATAGCTTCATTTTCTTGAATGTTTTTCGTTGTTAATTGTTTCTTCAAATTACCGCCAACGGGAAACGCATTGGCGAAGTGGCGGATAAATTGGACAAAAAGTTCAATTTAGCGAGAACGTAGCCGATGTGTTTCCACAGAGCTAACTTACAAATAAAAAGCGAATGTGGAACACATTCGGCGGAATAAAATGCAGAAACTTTCAATTTAGCACTTAACCTGCCATTTTGCCAATGCGATGTTATGTGAAGGAATTTTTAGTATCTTTGTATTCAAATAATTCACATTTTATGTATTTCAGCAAGCCTTGGTAATTAAAAATTAAAGTAAATTATTAAATCGTCTTTTTGAGACGGTTGCTATTTGGTACGTTAATTTTTAATTTAAAATAAGGTAATAATGAAAAATATAAAACCCTTAACTTTTCCGTTTAATTCGGAAAATAATACATCCATAAAACAAAGTCTTTTTCGATTTCGAGAATATTTTGATTCTTCTACAATTGTTGGTTTAGGCGAAAACTCACATTTCATAAAAGAGTTTTTTACATTCAGGCATCAAGTTATTGAGTTTTTAGTAACTGAATGTGATTTTGACACCTTGGCATTTGAGTTTGGTTTTTCTGAAGGATTAGAAGTTGATAAGTGGATAAAATCACAAATTCCATTCGACGATTTGGATAAGTTACTGTCACACTTTTATTATCCAAATGAGTTTAAAGATACTTTGCTATGGCTTCGTCGGTATAATCAAGACAATAATAATCAAATTACCTTTTTAGGTGTGGATATTCCTAAAAATGGAGGTTCTTATTTTCCAAACTTTCGTATTGTATCTGATTATTTGCAAAGACTTTCAATCGTTTCTTCTGATGTCTTACAGAAGATTTTAAATCTTGCTGAGAAATTTGATTTCTATTCGACTTCTCAGCTTGCGTTAAATTTATCGCTTTTTGATGAAGCTGAACATAATGAATTAAAAGCATTGCTATTAAAAGTTTACATTCGTTTGATTACTCTTCAACCAAAATTAGAAAGTTTAGAATTTCAATCGATAGTTCATCAAGTTAAAGGCTTGATTTATATGAATTATAATGCTGATGCTATGGAAAGTTTCATTACTGAAAGGGGAATTGAAGGAGATATGGGAGCAAAAGACCAGTATATGGCAGAAAGCATTGATTGGTTTTTGAAAAATTCACTTGGTAAAAAGATTATTTTGGTTGCCCACAATGCTCACATTCAAAAAACTCCGGTAGATTTTGATGGATTTATTAGTTGTTATCCAATGGGGCAAAGACTTTCGATGACTTTTGGAGAAAAATATAAAGCATTTGCAATAACTAATCTACGTGGAGAAACTGCGGCATTGTATCCTGATAATGATTATCAATTTGGCTTTAGGGTTGATAAATTTCCACTTGATTTTCCAGAGTCGGATTCTGTTGAATTTATTATGCAAGAATTTGGAGGAAAAGAATGCTGTTTACTAATGAACAGAAGTACGGAATTAAAAAATTGTAATAAGATTCGATTTGATTCGATGTGCCTAAAAACTGAAATAGAAGAAGCTTTTGACGGAATTTTTCTAATAGAAAAATCAACTGTTTCAGAAGTAGTGGATTGAGAATTTATAAATTTAATTTCGAAACGGCACTTTCTTTTTGGAGGTGCCGTTTTATTCTTTCACATAACGTGCCGCGTATTGGCGATGGGCGGGATTTTTAGCACTGAACTTTAATCGAAGAACAGAAATTGAATTTTGCACTTCCGTTGATACGAAGCCGTTCAGCCCGCCTATTGCCAATACGATGTTGTACGACGTAGTTATGTTTTGGGTTTTAGTCCAGCTAAATATTTTCGTATGTCATTTTCTAATTTATCCGGGTATTTGTACTCTAATTTTTTTGACAATTCAGTTCCTATTTCTGAAACTAAATCAGTCATTGAAAATAGAGCAGTCCAATTTTCCTTTATATTGCTCCCTGAAAATGTTTGTTCTGTTTTAGCCCACATTTCCTGGTTAAGATACTTTTTGAAAAGTCGTCCATATTTATTGGTCGTTATGTTCCAATTGTGTTCACTTGCAATGTGCCATTCAATTAAAGGAATTAAATATTCTGTGCGAATAACGGTTTCCGACATAAATTTCGCATAGAATATTTCATCTCTCACAAGACACTTTGCCACGTAAGTTGTGTCCCACCAAAAATCGTTTATTAGATTTTGAAACTCTTTTTCAGACGGTTTTTTGATAATGGAAATTTGATAAGTTGGTTTCAGCATTTGCTTTGTAATACCATCTTTATCAATTAAAATTTTATAACCAATATCCCAATCTTCTGGTAATTCTTTCTCTTGCGTTTCCTTTATAAATTTTGATTTGCTGTAAAGTTTAAAATCTACTTTCACACCGTCTTCATAAAGTAGCATTTTCATTGCGTGTTTATGGTTAAAACAACTTTCGTCTTCTTCAATCATAGCAATTGGATTTCCGAATTTAAGCGTCCAGCTTTTGTCTGAAATGTAATTTGTATTATCCTCAAAAACAAATTCAATGTCTAAATCACTAAATTCGTCAACAAGTGCTAAAGGATTTACAAGTGAACTTGTCAGAAGAAGAACTCTTACATCTTCGTTTTTCTCCGACCATTCTATAATTGTTCTTAACTTTTCTTCTCTGACTTTCATTTTGTTTGGTTCGGTTTTACTATGTCGTACAACGGTTAGTATATGAAAAGTAGGCGATTTCGAAGTGCCAAATTTTCGGTTAAGCACAAAGTATAATACGAGCCAAAAGCCTTGAATTTACTACTGTTTCGCCTATTTTTTATATACATTGTTAGCGGGTCGTTGTTTTTGTTTATCAGTCATTTATGTGTTTTTCTATTCCATCAATTATTGATTTCCAATCATCAACGTGTAATTCGTGTCCTGTACCTTCAAGGGTGATTAGATTTGAACCTTTTATTTTTTCTAGTAAAAAACCTGCATTCTTATAATGCCAAATTTTGTCGTCTGTTCCGTGGATAATTAAGGTGGGTTGTTTGATTTCGTTTAATCTGTTCCAATATTCTTCACCACCTTGCAATGCAGCGTGATTGAACATACTTATATAATTGTTGGCTCTATTGAACTCAGCTCTTATCAGTTTTTCACTTCTTTGTTTGTCAAATTGTTTCTTGCCACTCATTAATTCTGCACCCTGAATTAAATAGTTTACCACACTGTCTTCATTTGTCCAATTGACTGTACCTGCTTTACTATGGAAATCTAAAATACTCGTGTCCATTTCAGGTATAGTTGGGTCTGAGTCTCCCCAAGGGCCTGATGACATAAGAGTTAAGGAGTTAACTCTGTCGGCAAACTTTATTGATGCTATTTGAGAAATTAGTCCGCCCAAAGAAATCCCCACAAAATGTGCTTTGTCAATCTTGTAGCCATCCAATATTGAAATAGCGTCATTAGTTAAGTCAACAATATCGTATGGAGTAGAACCTGGTTCATAATTAGTGGATTTTCCTACATCTCTGTTGTCGTAACGAATAACAAAAAATCCTTTTTCAGATAATTGTTGGCAAAATTCAGTGTCCCAATACAGCATTGATACGGTTGCACCTGCTACCAAAAGGATTGCTGGATTTTTCTTATTTCCAAAACTATCCGTACAGAGTTCAATGCCGTTTGTTTTAATTATTTTCTCTTTCATTTCTGTTTTCCTTTGTTTGCAACTGATTATTATCAGTCCTAAAATTAATATCCAAAGTAGTTTTTTTTTCATTTATCAATGTTTAACTGTTATGCTGGTATCTTTCACAATGCCCGCTAACGGGCCGCGGCTTTGCGAGGGAGCGGATTTTAGCATAAGACTTCCAAGCGAAGACGGAACTTTAAATATAACGAAAATCTTTGAACGGAAACAATAACCCGCTCTCTTGCAAAACCGATGTTATCGGCTTTACTTCATTAATTCAATAGTTCGTTCAATATTTATTTCTTGTAAGAACGTTTTATCGTGGGAAATTACAATTAAAGTTCCTTCATATTCATTGATTGCATTGGTTAAAATTTCGATGTTTTGAAGGTCTAAATTATTGGTAGGTTCATCTAAGATAATAATGTCGGGAGATTGATTAGCAATGTTTAAACAACACAACATTAACCGCATTCTTTCTCCGCCACTCAATGTATGACAAGGCTTATCCCAATCATCTTTTGAAAATAAAAAACGGTCTAATCTGATTTTTACTTCGTGTTCCTGAAGGCCGGTTTGATTAAATTCTTGAGCTTGTTCATAAATCTGTAAATGATTATTGATTAAAGAATAATCTTGGTCAATATAAACAGAATGACTTTCAGCAATAAATATTTTTCCTTCCGTTGGTTTAAGTTTTCCGAGTATTATTTGGATAAGTGTGGTTTTTCCTGTTCCATTTTTTCCGTTGATAGCAATTCGTTCACCGCTGACAATTTGAATGTTTAGAGGTTTCTCCCATAATAAACCTCCTGTTCTATATGCGAAATTGATATTTTCTGCTATAAACAGATTTTTACCTTTATGAAGATTGGAAGAATCAAATTCAAATTTCATTTGTTCTATATCAGAAACGGAAAGCCTCAAATCTTGAAGTTCTTCTTTTATACCATTAATTTTATCTGAATGAACTCCGGCAATTTTTGCTGAGCTTCTTTCAGCATTATTCTTCCAAGCATCTGATACTATCTTGGGAAGTCCAGCTTTTCCTAAATTCTTTTTTGCTCGAACATCTAATTTTTGTTGTCGTTCAATTGTTTTTCGCTCCTTTTCTTTCGCCTTTCTAAGTGCTTTTTCTTTGCTCTGAATATCTTGACTTAAGGCGTTTTGTTCAATTTCTTTTTGCTCTTTATAAAATTCATAGTTTCCGCCATAAACTTTAATTTCATTTCTGTTGAGCTCACAAATAGGATTTAATAACTGAAGTAACTCTCGGTCGTGGCTAACGATTATAAAAGTTGCTCTTGAGGTTTGAATAAAATCGTATAGTAAGTCTCTACTGGATTTGTCAAGATGATTACTGGGTTCATCTAATAAAACAAATGATGGTTGATGAATAAATATACCTGCGAGAAAGACTTTTGTTTTTTGTCCTCCACTTAATTCGCTTAATTTTTGAGATAGTGATAAATCAGAAATATCCCAATAGCTTAGGGCTTCTTGACATTTTTCTTCTATCGTCCAATCGTCATTTAAAAGGCTATAATTCTTTTCATCTACACTTCCGTTTAAAATTTCGTGTAAAGCATTGAGTTTGGTTTCAACTTGTAAGGCTTGGGCAATTGTCAAATCATTAAACTGACCGAAAATTTGAGGAATATAATAGGGTTTGGTTTCGGAGGAAATTTGTCCGTCATCAGGTTCTAATTCCTTGGCTATAAGTTTGAGTAAAGTAGATTTTCCAACACCATTATTGCCAATTAATGCAATTTTATCGGAATGGTTTACTGTCATACTTAAATTAGTAAACAGCGTATTTTTATTGGGATGTGAATAGGATAAATTTTGAATCGTAAGCATAATTAATTTCTTTTTGAGTTTAACAAAAGTGGGAGCCCAATTTTTTGAGCTGATTGTTAGATTGTCTAAGAAATTAATTTTTACATTTTCTGCTTACTTTTTATTTATGTTGCAAATATAATATTTTTTCTGAACTACTTTATTTCGTATTGCCGATAACGAGCCGCAGCTTCGCGAAGTGCGGGAATTTCAAAAAACCAAGTTTAAAGAAAATCTCAAACACAAGCAAAACATTTTGGTTTTTGTAAATTTAATATTTTTTACAAAACGAAATGTAATTGCGACTTAAAAAGCCAAAACTTTAAAAAAAAGCCTTTACACCGCATTTTGCGAAACAGATGTTATATGTAGTGTTTATTTGATAAATTCTTTAAACATTGGACCTTCGCGTTCTACTTTTTCAATTGCGTCAATCCAATAATACCAAAAAGCTGAATCAATTGGTTTTTCTTCACCCAACCAATATTCACCTCCACTAAGAATGTCAGTTAAATCATTTGAGCCACTATTTTCATAATATGTTTTTAAAACATAAAGCATAGCTTCATAACCAATTTTCTTCGTGATAATTTCTTTTTGTTCATTTTCTATATTATACTCCATTTTTCAAACATTACATATAACATTGTTATTTTACGAAATAAAATAAGGTGTAGTTTCGTAAAATAACACCTATATGCGCATTTCGTAAAATCTGTTACTAATATAATTATTTTTTTGTAAATTAGATACTTAGTAAGTTGTTTTTTGTGGATAGCGAAACAAAATAGGTTCAATTAGATTTATTTAAGTATGGATAGCGAAACAATATTAAAAACTTTACATGACCGATTGCAAGTGCAACGCTATGCCAATAATACGATAAAATCGTATTGTGGTTATGCACAAATATTCTTAGAGTATATGAATAAATATCGTACGCTCAACGAAATACCTATTGCTGAAATAGAGGGTTTTATTAATGAAAAAGTATTTCAAGACAATATTAGTGCATCTTATCAACGCTCTTTAGTTGGGGCAATTAAGAAGATTTATGAGTTGGTCAATAATCAAACGATAGAATTGAATTATTTATATCCTAAACGAAAATCAACCCAACTGCCTACTTTCTTTTCTCAAGAAGAAGTAAGAAAAATATTAAATGCTACAGAAAATTTAAAGCATAAAGCAATTCTTACCACTATTTACAGTTGTGGATTACGCTTAAGTGAGTTAATAAATCTTAAACTAACCGATGTAAAATCCGACAGTAATTTACTGCTAATACAACAAAGCAAAGGGAATAAAGATAGGCTGGTAGCTTTACCTGATAAGTTATTAAGTTTGTTGCGAGAATATTATATTGAATATAAACCCAAAATATTTTTATTCGAAGGAACTAATGATGAGCAATACAGCGAAAGAAGTGTTCAGTTAGTTTTGAAAAAGTCAATGAAAAAAGCCAATATTGCAACAAAAGGCAGTGTGCATACTTTGCGTCATTCGTACGCCACACATTTAATAAAAAGCGGAATTGACATTCGGGTTGTACAAGAATTATTAGGACATAGTGATATTAGAACAACCATGATTTACACTCATATTACAGATATAGATAAGAAATCGACACCAAGTCCATTAGATTTTTTGTAACCTAAAATAAAAAACACCCAACTTTACATTTTTGGGTGTAAAATTGGGTGTTTACGCTTTAACTGACTAATTATCAGTATTTATTGCGGAGAAAGAGGGATTCGAACCCCCGGACCTGTTACAGTCAACAGTTTTCAAGACTGCCGCAATCGACCACTCTGCCATTTCTCCAGTAGTCTGCTTTACTTCTGTATTGCGAGTGCAAATATAGCGTGTTTTTTTAATTATGCAAAAAAGAAAATTTATTTTTTTAATAAAAATTCACGCTACATCTCCAACTACCTCTTATATTGCGAGTTAATAAGTCACGTAATCTGTAATTTCTAAACCATATCCGATCATTCCCACGCGTTTTTCTGGTTCAGAATTGGTCATTAGGCGAATATTGGTGATTCCCAAATCGTGTAAAATCTGAGCACCAATACCGAAGTCTTTCTCATCTCCTGGTAATTTTGGCGTTTCCATATCCAAAGTTCCATTCAATTGATCCTTGATAAAACTCAATCGTCTCAACAAACTAATGTTTTGTGCATCTTGATTGATGAATAAAATAGCCCCTTTTCCTTCTTCGTTTATCTTGTTAAAGGCCGACTCAATGCGCACGTCTAATTTTCCGCTCAACGCATCTAAAATGTCATTACTTCCAATCATTGAATTGATACGCGTTAAAACCGCCTCATCCTCTTTCCACTCTCCTCTTGTTAAGGCGATGTGGATTTGTTTGTTTGTAATTTGTTGGTATGCGCGCAATCTAAATTTTCCGAAACGCGTTTCGATTTCAAAATCTTCTTTTTTATCAATCAAGCTATCGTGTTTCATGCGATAAGCAACTAAAGCTTCGATTGAAATAATTTTTAAATCCCATTTCTTCGCTACTTCAACTAATTGCGGAAGACGAGCCATCGTTCCATCCTCATTTAAAATCTCAACTAAAATCCCCGCAGATTTAAATCCAGCTAAACGCGCTAAATCTACTGCTGCTTCTGTATGCCCTGTACGACGTAAAACACCGCCTTGTTTGGCAATCAAAGGAAATATATGTCCCGGACGTCCTAAATCCTCTGGTTTAGTGCTATCATCAACCAACGACAAAATAGTCTTTGCACGGTCTTGTACTGAAATCCCCGTTGTACAGCCATTACCGATTAAATCGATAGAAACTGTAAACGCCGTTTGATGCAATACCGTATTATTTTGAACCATTGGTTTTAAATCTAATTCTCTACAGCGCTTTTCATTCAATGGAGCACAGATTAAACCACGTCCATGTGTAGCCATGAAATTAATCATCTCTGGTGTGGCCATCTCCGCTGCTGCTATAAAATCCCCTTCATTCTCACGATCTTCATCATCCACGACAATAATTACTTTTCCCGCTCTAATATCTTCTATAGCTTCTTCTATCGTATTTAATTGAATATGATTCGTTGACATAATAAATATTTTTTGTTGTGTGTTATTCTATTGTTTGTTCTTCTTCTTTTGCTGGCTGTTTTTTGGTCAATAATCCCTTAAAGAAATCTCCAATTGTTGAAAAGAATCCCAAGAAATTCACCTCTCCATTATCGCGTGTTGCTTTTAAGGTTAAGAAGATAGCCAAAGGAGTAAGCACCATAGCTCCCGCCCAAGCCCCTAAAACAGGTTGTATTCCATCCTCTTGCGCCAATTTTTTTCCGAATGTATTGACAAAGTGATATAAAATAAAGATAATCACCGCAAATACAATTGGCAATCCCAACCCTCCTTTTCGAATAATAGCACCTAGAGGAGCTCCAATAAAATACATCAAAAAGCAAGAATAGGCAATCACGAATTTTTCATATAACGCTAAATAGTGATCATTTAGTTTTTTAATCTGTCCCAATGAAGCGACATCATTTGACTCCGTATTAAACACAATATTATTCGTATAATCAATCGAAGACTGCAAAATTCTTCCTTGCATGGATTCAGAGAAATTGGCTAAAGCATTCCCTTTTAAGTCAATTGCTTTCTCTTTAATCGAATCTTTTGCTTCCTTTTCTACTGTAGCTGAAGCTACACTCTTCTTGTAATTATAGGGATTGTAAATGCTGTTATAACGCAGTAACATATTCTCCATATTGGAGTTTTTATCGCGAACCAAGGCTGTTTCTAAAGAATCAATGGTATAGGTTAACTCTTTAATATTCAACATATGGTAGGTATTCTTAATTTCTTCTCTTTCCATACCATCATCTTGCAAAGCACCAAGATCAATATTCATGGTATATTTTTCAAAAGCCACTTTGGTAAACGGTCTCTTGCGCATTTGAGCTGTCGACTTCGGCACGACATCTTCGTAATAATTTCCGTCGAATAAATGCAATTGCAAAATACTAGAAGAATTGTCTGACTCTAACTCCCCATCAACAGAGCGAATAACCGCTTTATTATCATAACCTGATGCCGATTTAATGTGCATGGTTACATTCTCTAAATACTGTCCTTTTTCGCCTGTTTTCTTATCAACTTTTATATTAATCGCTCCTACATCATTAAACTGTCCTGCGGCAATCGCCATGGCAGGTTTCGTTTGTAGAATCTCTTTTCGCATATTGATAAAGCGATATTCCGCTTTTGGAATCACATCATTCGCAAACCAAAACGAGATTAAAGCCAGTATAGCAATAAAAATAGACAGCGGTTGCATGGCTCTTTTCAATGAAATTCCCGAAGCTTTCATCGCAGCAAATTCATAGTGTTCAGCAAAGTTTCCAAAGGTCATAATCGATGCCAATAAAACAGATAAAGGCAAAACCAGCGGAATCATCTTAGGCGAATAAAACAATAGAAATTGTACGATGATAAAGAAATCTAAATCTTTACCAGCTAATTCAGTAATAAACAACCAAATTCCCTGTAAAATAAAGATAAAGTAAAGAATGATAAACACTGTAAACAGCGTCGATACAAAAGAGGTTAGTATATAGCGATCAAGTATTTTCACGAAAGGAATTAATCTATGTTATTGATGTAATAAGTTGAATAATCTGCGCTTGTAAAGGTAAAATGATTTTTCGACATAGTTTGGTTAGTTTTAAAAGATTTAACCGTCAAGACTGACTTCGAACCATTTTTATTCACTTGAATCTTGGTATAAATCTGTTTTGTTGCGTGATCTACACCTACCAATACCTCTTTAATCCCCGATTTTTTATCTAGTGGAATTAATTTAATGTATTGAATTTCTTTGCCTTTAATATTCTGTAAAATATCCCATTGCAAGTCATACCCTTCTTTATAGAAAGTCAATATTTGTAAAGGTAGCGCATTGTCTATTTTTTTGGGATCGTATTTTGAAACTGTTACTTCTTTATCCTCATCGCTAATCGTGTAAATCTTCTTTCCATCGAAAATACGCGTCATATCCATAAACGTCAAGCGATACAAATTCTCTTTTAAATCGATATGTCCATCTGTTTCTTGATTAACATCACCTGATTTCCCATCGATCTGAGCGTAGTGAAAATCAATTGAAATAGTTGAATAACTGGCTATTTTCTTATTTACTTCATCCAAATAATTTCTCGCACGTTGACTACTTTGTCCATACGTTAGCGCTGTACTACACACTAATAAAAGAAATACTATTTTTTTCATGTTTACTCTTGGTTTTCTTAGTTAAATAAGTCGTTTTGTTCTTCTTGAAAGAAGTGATCTAAAGCTACTAAATCTGGAATTAATACACTACGCGCTTTACTTCCTTCAAAAGGGCCTACGATACCTGCGGCTTCTAATTGGTCAATAATTCGTCCAGCGCGATTATAGCCTAGTTTTAATTTTCGCTGTAGCAAAGACGCTGATCCCTGCTGAGCGGTAACTATAATTTCCGCAGCCTCTCTAAATAGAGAATCACGCTCACTAATATCCATATCCAAAGCAGATAAGCTTCCTTCCTCACCCACATATTCAGGCAACAAATACGCATCTGGATACGCTTTCTGTCCACCGATATATTCCGTAATTTTTTCTACTTCTGGTGTATCGACAAATGCACATTGCACGCGAACAAGATCATTTCCTTGAGTATACAGTAAATCCCCTCTACCAATTAACTGATCTGCCCCTTGTTGATCGAGAATCGTACGGGAGTCAATCTTAGAAGTTACGCGAAATGCAATTCGCGCAGGGAAGTTTGCTTTAATAATCCCCGTAATTACGTTAACGGAAGGACGTTGAGTTGCAATAATCAAGTGAATTCCAATTGCACGAGCTAACTGTGCCAAACGCGCAATAGGTGTTTCAACGTCTTTTCCTGCAGTCATAATCAAATCCGCAAACTCGTCAATAACCAAAACGATATAAGGTAAAAAACGATGTCCATTTTCTGGATTTAAACGTCTCTGTTTAAATTTCTCATTGTATTCCTTGATGTTGCGCACCATCGCATCCTTCAGCAAACTATAACGGTTATCCATTTCAATACAAAGTGAATTCAATGTATTGATAACCTTAGTATTGTCTGTGATAATCGCTTCCTCAGAATCCGGTAGTTTTGCCAAATAGTGGCGTTCAATCTTATTGAATAGGGTCAACTCTACTTTCTTCGGATCGACTAAGACAAATTTCACCTCTGCGGGGTGTTTCTTGTATAGCAAGGACGTTAATAAAGCATTTAATCCTACGGACTTCCCTTGTCCTGTAGCTCCTGCCATCAATAAGTGAGGCATTTTTGCCAAATCCACCACAAACGTTTCATTGGAAATTGTTTTCCCCAAAGCAACGGGTAATTCCATTTCTGCACTTTGAAACTTAGGAGAACCAATTACACTGCGCATAGACACCGTAGATGGACTTGTATTTGGAACCTCAATACCAATGGTTCCTTTTCCTGGAATAGGTGCAATAATACGAATTCCCAAAGCCGCCAAGGACAAAGCAATATCATCCTCTAAGTTTTTAATTTTAGAAATACGCACCCCTGCTTCTGGTACAATTTCGTACAGTGTTACCGTCGGTCCTACCGTAGCTTTAATTTGTGCAATATCAATCTTATAATTGCGTAACGTTTCTACGATATTATTCTTATTCTCTTCTAATTCCTCTTGATTTATAGTAATACTACCTGTTCCGTAATCTTTCAATAAATCTATAGATGGAAATTGGTAATTAGACAACTCTAAGGTAGGATCAAATTCTCCAAAATCTTGTACCAATTGAGCCGCTAAATTTTCTTCTACAGTACCCTCATCTTTTGGAGCCTCAATCACGAATTCTTCTGTAGAAATAGGTTTAAATCCTTCCTCTTTTTTATGTTCAGCGCCTTCTTTTTTAAGGGGTAGATTCAATTCAGAACTATGTCCAATTGTCGGTTTAATACTTTTGTGATCAATAGAAAAAGCAGAAGGTTGCACTTCCTTTTCGCGGATTTCCTCTTCAGGTTGAATAGCTTTTACTACCTTATCTTCTACAGAGGCAATTGGTTCTTTTTGATCTTCTGTCTCTACTTTTACTGTCGCTTGATTCACCACTGGAGTTGAAGGTATCTCTTTGTCAAAAGAAGCATCATCTAACTTACTAGCTGGAGAAATTTTAGCAAACTTTTCAGGCATAGCCGCGATAAAATCGCGAATTCTTGTAGGAGATAATTTATATCGGAACAAAAAGAAAGTCAACGTAATAAAGCTAATCAACAAGATAGTACCTGCAGTTCCCAAGTAATCCGTTAAATACAAATTAATCTCATAGCCTACTGTACCACCTAAGAGCGGATTAGATTTCCAAAAGAAACCTAAAAATGCACCTAATAATACCATGGAAGTAAGATCCCAAAAGATAACTTTTTTTATTCTTTTTGAAGCAATGCCAAAAAAAGCATAGACTCCGGTGTGGACTAATAACTTAGCAAAGAAAAAAGAGGCTAATCCAAACCCTTGGTAAATAAACACATGTCCCAAATAAGCACCTAGTTTACCCAACCAGTTATTTACTTCAAGCTCTCTATTTCCTACATCAATTAAATTACTCTGATCTTCTATTCCAGTAATAAAATAAGAAACAAAACTCAAAGTAAGGGATATCCCTACAATAATCAATAAGATAGAAAATAGGAAACGCGAATTTTTTAAAATAGTCGTATCGTATTTTTTTTGTTCAAGCGGGGCTGTTTTTTTCTTTGTTGATTTATTTTCTCTTTCCATTTATACATTGCAATTGATAAGATAGGCTTTTACACTTTGCTCGCTAATGTAATAAAGTAAAAGATATCTTTAAAAAATGTACTTCATTTAACGAGCAAATGAATCACTTTCTTTAAAAATATCTTTTTTACATGCGCTACTTTTAATCTGCTTACAAAGCAGCTAAAGCTAATTCATAGTTTGGTTCGTCTGCTGTTTCGGCAACTTGTTCGGTATAAACAACTTGTCCTTCTTCGTTAAGCACAACAATTGAACGCGATAATAAACCTGTTAAAGGTCCATCAGTAAAAGTCAACCCATAAGCTTGTCCAAATGCTCCTGCTCTAAAGTCAGACAACATCACAACATTGTCAATTCCTTCAGCCCCACAAAAACGAGTCTGAGCAAAAGGCAAATCTTTAGAAATACACAATACCACAGTATTTGCTAATTGTGCAGCTTTCTGATTGAACGTGCGAACAGATGTTGCACATGTTGGCGTATCTACGCTAGGAAAAATATTTAAAACTACTTTTTTACCTGCGAAATCCGCTAATTTTTTTGTAGATAAATCTACTCCAACTAATTCAAAATTAGGAGCTACCGAACCTACACTTGGTAATTCACCTACTGTGTGAAACGGATTATTTTTTAATGTAACTGTTGCCATACCTTACTTTTTTATTCAAACAAAAATAAGAAAAAATGCCCAACTATTTGATTTAATTATTGCGAAGTCTTATCGCAAAACAGACTATTTCATAGGAAGAAGATTTTAGGACATATATCCCTAGAGGAGAACTCATAACTCATAACTCATAACTCATAACTTTCAATAACCTTCTTCAACAACAATACTGTTTGTTCTAATTCTTTCTCATTCATTGACGCAAAACCAAAGCGGAATGCATTTAATTCAATTGCAGATCGTTTAATAGATAGCTGTGGATGTCGAACTAAATATTCCACAAGCCCAGGTTTGTTTAGCATCAACCATATAGCCATCCCTCCTGAAGGTAGACTATACGTCAAATGAGTGCTCAAGTGTTCTTGCAACAATTGATCTAAATAATCCCGACGCGAAAAATAGCATTTCTTCGCTTTCTTAATATGTCGTTTTAACTCCCCCATTTTAATCAACTCGGCCAGTGCATTTTGCATATAACCATCAACACCTACATCAATTAATTTACGCAATGCTACACCTTGTTCAATAAAATTAAAAGGAGCGACCATAAACCCAATGCGAATTGAAGGATCTAGAAGTTTAGAAAAAGATCCGATATAAATGATATTGCCTTGATGTGGACTACTGGCTAAAGGTAAATAAGGAGAAGAGGCATAGTGATAATCATAGTCGTAATCATCTTCGATAATGGTAAATGCATATTGTTGAGACAACTTAAGCAACGCGATTCTTCTATCAATACTCATGGTTACGGTTGTCGGATAATGATGATGAGGAATCACATAAATGGCTTTAATCGGTTGTTTCTCACAAATTGCTTGTAGCTCTTCCACGATTAAACCACAGTCATCTACTCCTACTTCAAGTACAGTTGCTCCCGTTTGTTCAAATACTTGAGTCGCTTTAGCGTAATTCGGTTTTCCCACAATCACAACATCCCCTTTTGCCAAGAGTAATTGTGCGGCTAAATAGATGCTCATCTGTGCTCCATGGGTAATCAAAAGATGTTCTTTTTCAATGTTTAACCCTCGAGTCTCTGACAAATAATCAGCTAATACTTCACGCAATTTTAAACTCCCTTGTGCACTGCCAAAAGTTGCATTGCGAATACTGTGTTTCTTTGAGGTATACGAACGATAAATTTTTAATAAATCATCAATAGGCGAAAGTCGCACATCGGGGAAACCATCATCTATAATTACATCCGCTAATAGAGAAGTAGATTTTGTCTTAGGAGGCGTTATTTGCTTAAAAGGCAAACGAAACAAAGTTCCATAAGATGATTCATTCGTCTCTTCTGACCATTTCTTAGGCTTTAAACTGGGGATTTTATCCGAAACTGCTACGTATTTACGCGGTACTGAAACGACCCAATCTTGCGCTTCTAGTTCTTCATAAGCTGCAACAATCGTTTTGCGGTGAACAGCAAGTAGCTTGGCTAAGTCACGCGTGCTTGGTAGATGGGTATTCGCTTTGATAATTCCTTGACTAATCGCATTGATAAACGAAATAGCAATCTGTCTATAAATGGGAATTTTACTCTCTCGATCTAGGATGATGATTCTTTCAAATGGCAACATATTGGACTACTTATTATAACTTAACTGGACCACAAAGATAGTCCTAATCTCCTATACTTTTGTCTCGTAAAATAAAATAAAGATGAACTACACAATTAAAAAAGCGAGCCTAGAAGATCTAAAAGAAGCGTCTGAATTATTTAATTTATACCGCATATTTTATCAACAAGAATCAGATTTACAAGGAAGTACAACTTTCATCAAAGAACGTTTACTCCATGGTGAATCCGATATTTTCTTAGCGATGATCGACAATAAAGCGGTTGGTTTCGTGCAATTGTACAAGCTTTTCCACTACATCAAATTGCAAAAGCAATGGTTATTAAGCGACTTATTTGTACACCCAGACCACAGAGGTAAAGGGTTGTCAGTAGCCTTAATTGATCGAAGCAAACAATGGTGTGATGAAACAGGTGCTTGTGGATTAATGCTCGAGACTGAAAAAACGAACATCATTGGTAATAATCTCTATCCGAAATGTGATTTTCAATACGATGGAGTGCATAACTACTATAATTGGTGGAAATAAGTCTAGTTTGTTGGCGGAGTCTCGGCTTCGCCAATTTTGTTTTTCTCTTAATTTATATCCTATATGTTACACATTCAAGAAAATATTACATCCATTTTACAGCGCATCGAAAAAGCTTGTATTGCAAATAACAGAGACCCAAAAGAAGTCCGATTGCTACTGGCTACGAAAACCGTCCCTGCTTCGAAAATTCGCCTCGCTTTAGCAACGGGTCAAACCTTGATTGCGGAAAACAAAATACAGGAACTAAAAGAAAAATACCACGATCTTTTAGATCTAAAACCAACGAATCACTTCATTGGCCACTTGCAGACCAATAAAATAAAAGACGTTTTAAAATACGATATTTCTTGTATTCATTCCGTTGATCGGTTGGACTTAGCCACTAAACTTCATCAGCGTTTAACGCTTGAAAATAAAACGATCGACATCTTAATTCAAATCAATACGTCCAACGAGGAAAGTAAATTTGGCATCGCACCTGATCAAGCAATAGAACTCATCCAACAAGTGGCCCAGTTTCCAACCTTGCGCATTAAAGGCCTCATGACGATTGGTTTATTTAGTGCTGAAGAAGATAAAATTCGCCCCTGTTTTAAGTTACTAAAAGACATACAACAGCAAGTTATACAACTTAATATACCTCATGTTGAAATGCAAGAACTCTCTATGGGAATGAGTGGTGACTTAGAGATTGCCATTGCTGAAGGAGCGACGATTGTTCGTGTAGGTACAGCAATTTTTGGAGAACGCCTTTATCCAGATAGCTATTACTGGAACGAAAACAAATAACAAATGCTTCATTGGTTTGGCATAAAAATTGTATTTTTAAGTTTAAACACATAAACTATGAAAAAATATAATTTACAAACTTTATTAATGGTAGTCCTGTGCGCGTTGTTGACCATAACTACTGATGCACAAACGAAAAATTTTGGTCAGAAGATTGGAGATATCATGTATGAGATGACGATGGATCAACCTGATACAGCTAAAATACAGCAACTGTTACAGACCTTAGACATTGATAATAAAGAAGTAAAAACAGGCAATCTTTCCTATAGTATTTTCGATGGTTTTGACGGAGATAAAATGTATTACATTCCCTTTACAACAGCGGAAGAAAGTAGATTTACAGTTGAACAATTAAAACGAGAGAACAAATTGTATTTTGGCGTGCAATTTCTACTCAAAAGTGAATATACAGTGGATAGTAAAAAACAAATTCACTACAAAGATGTGAATTACGCCTACAACACCAACTACGATGAATTAAGTCTGTATTGTACCACCCCGATGAAGTACAAAAACGGCAGTGGAAATAATCCTGAATCACCACTATTAAGCTGTGTCTATACCAACCCTACAAGTAAAAAAAGAATGATGTATTGGGTTGTTCTTGACAAACCTATTGGAGATACCAAGGGAAATACAATTAAAGAAATTAAATTCCAAAGTATAGAACTTTGGCAAAAATAAAAAAGGCTATCTATTCGATAGCCTTTTTGTTATGTGTCTTTTTGATCCAATGAAGAATAAATCGAATTCTGTGATTTAAACTCTGGTACAATTTGTTTTAATGTTGTAACTAAATACATCATATCTTTCTTTGTCTCTTCATTTAAAACTCCCTGACAAAGTTGCTCAATCGATTGCTTAGCTTCTTGGAGATCTTGCTGTCTTACCTGAGCAATCATAATCTTTTCGTGATGTGTTTTTACAGTATTCTCATCGTTTGCTAAAAGCTCCTCAAAAATCTTTTCTCCTGGGCGAAGTCCCGTAATTTTAATATCTATATCATCGGGATAAACCAATCCACTTAATTGAATCATGCGTTTGGCTAAATCAATAATCTTCATGGATTTCCCCATATCAAATACAAAAATTTCACCTCCTTTTCCCATAATTGATGCTTCCAATACTAATTGACAAGCTTCTGGTATCGTCATAAAATAACGAGTAATATCTGGATGAGTAACTGTCAAAGGTCCTCCTGCGTCCAATTGACGCTTAAACAAAGGAATAACAGAACCATTAGATCCTAAAACATTTCCAAAACGCGTTACAATAAAGCTAGTCTTACCTTTTCCTTTTAAACTAGACACATAAATTTCAGCTGCCCTTTTCGTAGCCCCCATTACATTAGTTGGATTCACAGCCTTATCTGTAGAAACCATTACAAACTTTTCAACATCAAATGCAACAGACAAATCTGCAATGTGTTTTGTTCCTTTAATATTGGTGTAAATCGCTTCATAAGGATAGGTTTCCATCAAAGGTACATGTTTATATGCCGCAGCATGATAAACCAATTCAGGTCTATACTTTTCAAAAATTGCACGCATATTGGCTTCTTCACGAATATTTCCTACAACATAAACAATGCGTTCCTTATAAGTAGAAACCATAGATTGTTGAACATCATATAAGGGAGACTCTGCATGATCAATCAAAATCAATTGTTTGAAATCAAATAAAGCTACCTGTCTTGCAATCTCACTTCCAATAGAACCCGCAGCTCCAGTAATCATAATTACTTTTCCCCTTAATTCGTTGCCAATAATCGGATTATCCAAATTAATAGCTTTACGTCCTAACAAGTCATCAATGCGCAATTCTTTAATTTGCTTGTTCGTATATTTTCCATTCAACCAATCCGTGGCTGGTGGAATAATCTTTATTTTAACAGGTAACTCAACCAAATACTCTGCAATTTCATTCAAGCGTTCACGTTGAATATTTTGAATTGAGATAATGATATCATCAATGCGGTATTGTTGAACAAATTCAGTTGTAATTTCCCTACTACTATAAATTCGATATCCAGCGATACGTTGTCCTACTTTTTTATCATTATCGTCAATAAATCCTATAATTTGGGTGCGAATCTTGGTATCTCCTGCTAAAGCGTTCAAGGTAATTAAACCAGAATCTCCTGCACCGTAGATCAACACGCGTTTTTCATTTCGAACATCTAAAATATAACTGCGATAAAATTGACTATAAAACAAACGAGCACAAACAAGAATTGCAGCAGACAATAGCATGTGCATGACAATAAATGAATAAGATTGTCTGATATAATCATCCAATTGTTCACCAGCAATAACACCATTGCGTTGCAAAGCAGCAGGTATAGTAATTAACACACTTGCAAACAAACAAGTAATAAAGACAAGCTCAATATCTTTTATCGAGGTTTGACGAATTAAACTACGATAGGGTTTAACTAACCAAAAACTAAAAATATAAGCTCCTAAGACAATAGGTAATTTGGAATAGACTAATTCTATATCGTATGTTCCATAAAAATTACTTAAAAAAAGTAATGAAATAATATAAGTAAAAAGAATAATGAGAATATCTATAAAGAATATTATTCCCCGAGGGATATCTCTTTTCAATCTACTTTTTACACGCTCTATCATAGCAATAGGAATGGATGAAATCTTCTTTTTTATCAAAGATAGTACATTTTCAACATTAAATAAATAAAAAAAGGTTCAACTATTTCATATTAATTAATTTTTACATAAAATTTACTAAAAAATAAACAAATAATCACAAAAAGAAACAGTTAAAAAAGAAAAAAACGGAATTAAACAAAATATCAACTAGGATATTCAGCCGATAATCAGAATTATAGGCTCAATTAATCCATTTCTAATGCAATTAAACTATCTTTTTATGATGTTTTATCCATATAAACGCGAATGAAATTCTCATTTAATAGAGATTTTTCTAAAAGCTATCGATTTGCTGTTTTAGTAAGAGGTGGGTTGGTGAGTTGATGAGAGGGTTGTTGTTTGTTGTTTGTTGTGTGGTGTTTGTTGTGTGGTGTTTGTTGTGTGGTGTTTGAATATCCTTAAATAAGGCAGACCTTCTTTAATCGAAAAGCCTCTCAACGAACAAAAAACCAAAAAACCAAAATAACATAAAACAAAAAAGCCTGACTACTTGCGTAATCAGGCTTTTCAAAAGAAGGGCGACGACA
>NZ_JACAGN010000022.1:0-22712 GCF_030324495.1 Myroides sp. 1354
ATAGTTTTCCTTTTTTAAGGATATTTACTTTTTGCTCGTTGCTCGTTGTTGGTTTGTTGAGAGGATTGTCGATTAAAAACGGTTATCCTTATTTAAGGAAGATTCAAACAACATACAACAAACAACAAACACCACACAACATACAACATACAACATACAACTCACCCTCTCACTCCTCTATACATCATTGTAAAGTACTTAATTTTAGCATTAAAGAACTCCGAAGAGGCATTGGTACTTCTGTCATTGAAGTAGTTTAATATTTCTGCATAATGTAACATAAAGGTTTTAGTTACCGTATTAAATTGTTTAAGGTTCGTATTTTCTACTTGATTAAACCAATAGGAAAGGTTGTCGATTAAAAGCAGTCATTTTTATTGTTTAGAGAATATTCATACGACAAACAACAAACAACAAACAACAAACAACAAACAAAAAAACAAAATCACTCCTATCATAAATCGCTATATGCGAAAAAAATAATTTTCTTTTCGTAAATGGATAAGATGTTCTAATTTTGTGTCTTAATTTGTGAAATAATCTGTTTATTTGTACACAATTTGTATAGAGTTAAAGTATGGGGTTTTCTGGAAAAAAAGTTGTTAAGCGAATTGCTATTGCCTTAGGGGCTTTGGTTGTTTTTGTTTTGGGGGTAATGCTAGTTGTTCCTATTTTCTTTAAGGATACAATTAACGACGAGATCAAAAAATTATTAGCAGATTCGATTGAAGGTGAAGTGGCTTTTGAGGATATCAATGTATCCTTCTTTAAAAATTTTCCTTATCTAACGGCCACTGTTGTAAAACCTAGTATTGAAGGGGTTCAGGTAGATTCTCTACAGCCCATGAAGTTGCTAGAGGCAAAAGAGTTAGGATTGGGGATTAATATGATGAGTTTGTTAGACTCAAAAATCAGTTTTGATCGTGTATTTGTAGACTCTCCTGTTATTGATTTATTGGTCAATGAGAAAGGAGAAGCAAACTATATGGTGATGAAACCTACGGCGGAAGACGAGGAGGAAGATAAAGGTTTTGATTTACAAATCGATCGCTTAGAAATAAAAAATGCGTTGTTACGCTATTGCGATGAAGCGGGGAATTTATATTTTTCTGCTGTTAATTTTGATTATTTAGGTAGTGGAAATATGAGTGAAGCGGTGTTTCAGTTGAAAAGTAAGATTCGCATTCACTCTTTTGATTTTAGTTTTGACAATGTTTTCTATGTCAAAGAGAAACCAATTTTAGCTGATTTAGAAACTTTAATTGATACGAAGTCACTTACATTTGAATTTCAACGAAATAATTTAAAGATTAAAGATTTATTAGTAAACTTCATTGGGCGCTTTGGTTTTATTGACAATGGTTATGATATGTCGTTTGATATTAATACGGAGCAGGCTGGCTTGAATGAATTACTGTCATTGGTTCCACCTGAATATCAATCGTGGTTAGATCAAACCAAATTTGAAGGGGTTGTAGATGGAAAGTTTAAGTTAGAAGGTAAGTTTTTAGCTTTAGATACTATTATGCCTTCAATTAGCTTGGATTTAGCTATTGCTAATGGAGCTATTCAGCATGGGAATGTAGTTGAGCCAATTAAAGATTTGGCGTTGAAATTTCAATTTAAAATGCCTTCTTTGGATATGGAACAAAGTGAGGTGATCATTGATCAGCTTGATTTTTCTATTGCAGGTCGTAAAAGTAATTTTACTTTGCATACCAAGGGGTTTGAGAAGCCAATGATTGAAAGTGCAATGGATTTAAATATGGATTTGGATCTTATTCAGCAAGCCATAGGAATTACTGGATTTGATTTGAAAGGTGATTTACAATTGAAAGGAAAGTTGGATGGACAATTTGCCCGTGGAGTTGTAGAAACACGTACACTTCGAACAGTAAAACGCGATACGGTAATTACGAGTATTCCAACATTTGATTTTGAAGGGATGATTCGCAATGGTTATTTCAAGTTGGATAGCTTACCACAAGCTTTGAAAGAGATTAGTTTTGACGTAAAAGCAGAAGGACCAACGGAAAAAATTAAAGATATCAAATTCCGCATTGATAATTTGAACCTTTTAGCGATGGACAATTTCGTTAAGGGACATTTCGCTGTGAATAATTTGACTACCTATGATGTAGATGCTCGTATAGAAGCGAATATTGATTTTGAGAATATCAAGGAATTTATCCCTTTTGATGAGGCTATCTTACGTGGAAACTTTGTGATTGATGGTACAGTGAAAGGAAGTTATGAACCTAAACGCAAACGTTTTCCTGTTTTAAATACAGAAATTAAGCTGAATAATGGTTATGTACAATTGAAGCGTTTACCTGAATTGCCAATTGAAGATATTCAAATCCATACCATTATTAAAAGTTCTCGCGGTTCAATTAATGATTTGTCTATTGAGGTCTTACCGATTAATTTTAAAATCGCAAAAGAACCGTTCCAATTAGCAGCAAGTTTGTATAACTTAAATAATTTGAACTACAATATTCAATCCAAAGGTGCTATCAATATCGGAGATATATACAAGATTTTTAAAGTGGATGGTATTGATGTACATGGTCGTATTATTACGAGTTTATTTTTAAAAGGATTGCAAAGTGACGCCTTAAAAGGAGATTTTGACAAGTTAAAGAATGGAGGGAAATTTGAAGTGGATAATATTCGCATTCATTCGGAAATGTTCCCTTATCCGCTACATATCAAAAAAGGAGTCTTCAAGTTTTTTAAAGAAAAGATGGGCTTTGAAAAGTTTGTAGCAACTTATGGTAGCTCCGAAATTAATATGAAAGGATATCTGACGAATGTAGTTGATTATATTTTAAAAGAGGATACATTGAAAGGTAAATTCACGTTTGAAAGTCCATATTTTAATGTGGATGAATTCATGATGTTTGACTCAAAAGGAGCTTCTGGAAAATCAACAACAGCCTCCTCTTCGGGAACGGGAGTCATCCAGGTACCTAAAAATTTAAATATTCTTTTTGATGCAGTAGCACAAAAAATAAAATACTCGGAGTATAATCTAGAGCATTTCACGGGTAGTTTATTGGTTAATGCAGGGAAAATTGATTTACAAAAAACGGATTTTGAATTAATCGGTACAAAAGTAAATATGAATGGTACCTATCAACCGACAGGATTTAGAAAAGCAAAATTTGATTATGCGATTCAAGCTTCTGATTTTGATATTCAGCGCGCTTATAAAGAAATTACGTTGTTTAGAGAAATGGTGAGCATGGCGAAAGATGCGCATGGTCAAGTTTCGTTGAATTACAAATTAGCAGGGGATTTGGATAAAAATATGTTTCCAGTGTTCCGTTCATTAGTTGGAGGAGGATCACTAACGCTAGAAGATATCGAATTCAAAGGATTTAATTTATTAGGTGCAATTGCTAAGGAAACCAATACAAAGTCATTAGAAGAAGGAAAAGCAAAAGACGTTGAAATTAAAACGACCATTAAAGACAACGTCATGACGATTGAGCGTACTCGTATGAAAATGGCAGGATTTAGACCGCGATTTGAAGGCCAAGTAAGTTTAGATGGGGAGATGAATATTGGACTTCGATTGGGATTACCTCCAATGGGAATTATTGGTATCCCAATGAAAATTCAAGGGAATTCAGATAATTTCAAAATTAAATTAGGACGTTATAAACCAAGTGAAGTATTAGGTAGATCAACAGAAGATGATGATGAAGATGATGAAGAACAACCAGAACCAGGTACAGAACAAGGGATAACACCGGAAGGAGAGATTTCTACCCCAACAGGTGAAGCGCCAAAAGAAGAAAAACCAAAAGAAGAAACAGCAGTACCTGCTGCATAAATACAGAAAGCCAGAGTGGAATCTCTGGCTTTTATTTTTTTTGCTAACATTAGAAATAGTATTTTTACTTACTAGATTTTGAAATAAGACCAAGATGATAACAACTAATCCCTTAACAACAGAAGAATTAGCTTTAATCTTTGAAGGAGATCAAACCCAAGCGATGTATGTCTATCAGGATAGTATTCCTGCAGAATTAGAGGTTCTTAAAGCGAATTGTGAGGAAATTGATCCAGAGGATGCTAATGTGAAAATGCTCATTGCTCGTATGTATAAAACCGTAACCGATGGCGATCGTGCAGGTGTTGGTATTGCTGCACCCCAAGTGGGATTGAATAGACGTTTGTTTTTGGTTAAGCGTTTCGATAAAGCCAATGAACCTTTTGAGTTTTTCATTAACCCTCAAATCATTTGGTATTCTTCGCTATTACAACAAGGAGAGGAAGGGTGTTTATCCATTGAAAACCGCTATGATACAGTGTATCGCAGCTTGGCTGTTCAAATTACTTATTTTGATTTGGAGGGAAATCACTATCAAGAAGTGGTTGAAGGGTATACTGCTGTGATTATGCAACACGAATACGATCATTTGAATGGCGTATTATTTACAGATCGCATTGAAGAACAGATGAATTGTCAATATGAAGATGCAACTTTAGAAACACCTTTGGTGTATGAAGTATAGCGGGTATACTATTGGGATATGGGTGTGGTTCCTTGTACAGGGAATCAGTGGGTTTGCGCAGCAATCTAGGGTAAATGATCTAGGTACTTTGTCTTGTTCAACAGAAAATCAAAACATACTTCACTTGTATGAAATGGGGTTTAAAGCTTTGGAAAAACCAGAGTATTATAATACGGCAGGAAAAATATTCTTTCAGATTGTGCAAATGGATAAAAGTTTGTGCGATGCATATTATTATACAGGTATATCTCTAACGAAGCAGGATAAAGACGATGCTGCATATACGTATTTGTATTACGCGGATAGTTTGGCTGCTCAACCTACTTTATCGTTTAAAACAGCTCTTGCAACTTCTGCTTTGCGTATCGGCAATGTTGGTTTAGCCAGAAAAAAATACGAAGAAATTAAACAAGCGTTTCCCAATAGTCCTGAGGGATATTATGGATTGAGTCTAACGGCAACTTCTATAGGCGATGTGGTAGAAGGATTAGTCAATACGGATCGTACTTTATTGAAATATAAGAATACAGGGAATTTACCTCCAACTAGAGAACAGGAAATTTACCTAATTAAGGCTATTTTATTGCGCATGAATCAGCAATATGATAAAGCGATTGAATTCTTTGAGAAGAGTAAGGAACACTTTGGTTCTACCACAGATTACCTCGCAAATTACGCGTTAACCACTTATGAGTTGTATAAACAAACAAAAGAAGAGCATTGGAAACAAGTCAGTCAACAAGCCTTACTTCAAATACAAGATAAAACAGCTTTAAAAGAGGATTTCTTTCAACAATTTAATTATGATTAACGTCCCAGGTTAATTTTAAAGCCTACACCGCGGATGCTGTTGATTTGTATGCTATCATCATCGGATAAATATTTGCGCAATCGCGTAACAAAGACATCTAGACTTCGCCCATTAAAGTAATCTGCAGATTGCCAAAGTTGATTCAAAATTACTTCTCGTTCAACAATAGATTGATCATATTGAATAAAAAGCAAAAGTAAATCCCTTTCTCTTTCTGTGAGTTGATAGGTTCTCTTGGAATTTTCTAAGCGCAATAATGCAGGATTAAACGTATAGATGCCTAGGTGATAAACAGTCGCTGTTTCAATAGGAATATAACGCAAAATATTGTCAATGCGCAATTTTAATTCTTCAGGATCACACGTCTTTGCAATATAATCTGCAGCTCCTAATTTTAACCCCAATAGACGATCGATATTTTGATTTTTAGCCGTTAAAAATAAAAAGGGAATATGGGGGTGATGTTGATGAATTTCTTTGGCTAAAGTAAATCCATCTTTTAGAGGTAACATAATATCCAAAATCGCTAAATGAAAATGGTGTTGTTGAATTAAGACTTCCACTTCTGTTGAAGCAGGTGTCCACACAACATCAAAACCACTGATTTCTAAATACTGCTTCACCACAGTACCATAGTCTATATCATCTTCAACGAGGAGAATTTTATGCATAAGGAATACGAATAATAAAGGTTGTTCCTACAGTTAATTTACTATTTATTTGAATACTGCCTTGGTGTTTTTCTACGATTTGCTTTACTTGATATAAACCAATTCCCAAACCTAATGTATTGTGTACGTTGTTGTGTATAATGCGATAGAATTTTCTAAAAATAAGATTTTGCTCCTTTTTCTCAATCCCAATGCCATTGTCTGAAACCTCAAGATACAACTTATTTTCTTTGGAGTAAATAGAACAAGTGATTGAAGTACCTCCATATTTGATACCGTTTTCTAAGAGATTGAGGAGGATGGTTTCTATTTCTGTTTGAGGAAAGGGAAGTATATTTTCATCTAATCTCCATGAAATTTGAAAATCAATGGATTGATTTCTCAACTTTAAGTCTTCTATCAGTTGCATAAAATCCTCGTAGCTAAAAGGAAGGTCGTTGGTATTGGAGATTACCCCCAATTGATTTTGTAAACGCTCTAGTCGATCAACCTGTCTTTGAATTAAAGCTACAGTTGGCGAGTCATATTCTTGTTTGAGATTGTTGCATCCGTATTTCAAAGTAGCAATAGGGAGTTTAAATTCATGAGAAACATTGTCTACCATATTGTGTAAACTCAGGACTTCCTGCTCTTTCTTTTTGATGGTTTTGTACGTAATGAAATACAAAATTAAAATAAACGTACAAATAAGGAATGATCCCAATAATAAAGGGAAGAGTTGGCGAAAGGCTATGCTGTTGAAATTGAGTACTTCTATATATTTCTCTTGTTTCACGGTAAAGTGATTGGAATAGTCTTCAGGACAATTGATACAAGGTTCATCCGATTTGTTTTGACTGCTTTCTTCCACTTCCCATTCGGAAGTATTCACACGATGGGCCTGTTTAATTTTTTGTTGAGTCTCTAGAATTGTAACGGGAGTCTTGAGCATATTTTCTTTGGTTGAATTCAAAATAACATGCGTCAAATCAATGCGATAAGCGATTTTATATCCCAAACTAGCAAATGCACTGTCTATTTTATGGGTGGCATCTAAACTAATAAATTGTAAGTAGGAAGCGTTTTTTTCTTGTATTTCTTCTATGGTTGCCTTTTTTTGCAATAAATCTAAAATTGCATTGTACATTACATTATCCTTTTTCTTTGATTTTTTTTCAAAGGAAAGAATGTGTTCTATTTCATCTATTTTGTCGTGGGCAATTTTGTGAATTTCCTTCTTTTTTAGTTCAAGGACTTGTACAAAATAGAAAATCATTATTCCAATCAAAAAAAGATAGAATAAACTAAAAGCAATGAGATAATACTTTGGTTTAGAAGACTTCATATGTACAAATTTAGACTAAAAATACGGATAAATCTCCTTGTAAATCCCATTAACCGTTCGTTAACCCTTCATTAACTGGTATTCCATTTTCATTGATTCATCTTTGTTCAAAATATAGAACTTATGATACGTATACTTATTTTTATCTTGATGTTATTGATGAGTTTTGTCTTACAAGCACAAGAAGCCACTTTAGCAATAAAAGGAAAAGTTGTGGATAGTAGGCAAGAAGTCTTAGCCTTTGTGACGGTAATTGCAAAAGATCATCAAGGAAATGTAGTGACTTCTTTTTATACAGATGAACAAGGAGTGTATCAATTGAATACACAAGAAAATATTCAGCAATTAGAATTCAGTTATGTGGGGTTTCAAACCCAAGTAGTATTTGGCGATGTTTCTTTTCCTAGTCTCATTGAATTGAAGGAGGATAATGCTTTATTAGATGAAGTAGTAATTAAGGCTAAAAAACCGACGATTAAACGTGAAATTGATCGTTTGGTATTTAATGTGCAAGATACGCCTTTAGCAACAACGAATGCCTGGGATATTGTCAAGCAAACACCAGGAGTGAATGCGATTGGGGATAATTTGAGTATAAGAGGAAGTCAAAGTATTTTGGTGACTATCAACGATAAAAAAGTCATGTTGTCAGGAGAACAACTAAAGGCCTTATTAGAAGGAACAGAAGGAACACAGGTGGAGGCAATAGAGGTGATTACCAATCCTCCAGCAAAGTATGAGGCTCAAGGAAATGCTGTGCTTAATATCAAGTTAAAGAAAAATAATTTATTAGGATATAAAGGCAGTATTGGGGAGCGTTTTAAGCAAACAACCTACGCCTATAACACACTGAGTACACAACACACTTATACGGGAGAAAAAATTAATGTATCAGGGAGTTATAGTTTAGGACAAGGTACTAGTGTTCGTTACAATGAAGATAATGTATTTTATGAAAACGGAGATCGATGGAGTAGTGTCATGACGCGTAAAAATAAAATCAAAGGACAACATAGTTTTCAAGCGGAAATGGATATTAAATTGGATACAACTTTGACCTTAACGGTAGGAGGAAATGGTTATATCAATGTAAAAACGAAAGGAAACTATGAGATTCCGACGTCAATTTATAATCCGCAAAATAAAGTTGAATCTTCTTATACCACATTTAATGATAAACGCTCGAATATGGATACCTATACGGGATATGCTTTGGTAGAAAAGAAATTCAGCCCTTCGAAAAACTTGTTGTGGTCTTCTTATTTTACCTATGATAAAGAAGCAGACAATCAAGACGTTTTGACGAAATTAAATTTTAAAGAGCAACCTGAATCAGCGCGTTTCTTTGGAACTAAAGATAGACAACGCACCCGTTTGGCAGTATCAGGTATTGATTATAGTGTAGACAAAGAATCGACGAAATGGGAGTTGGGGGGAAAGTACAGTATTGTAAAGGCGAATTATTTGTTAGATTTTTTTGATGAAGAACAAGGAGGACTACTGCTAAATTCAGAAAAAAGCAATGTTTTTGATTACCAAGAAATCAATTGGGCCGCTTATACTTCGTATACCAAACAGTGGAAGAAATGGCAGGCCAAAGTGGGAGTAAGAGGAGAATATACGGGTATTCAGACTAAAAGCACAGGAATGGGAAGTAATAATCAATCCTATTTTAAATTATTTCCTACGGCTTATTTGAAATATGATCTAACCGATCAACAACAATTGAGTTTGTCGTATAGCAAACGCATTGATCGTCCTTCGTATTCATGGATGAATCCAGCGAAAAGCTACTATAATTTGTTTTCATACTTTCAAGGAGATCCCGATTTGAAAGCGGCGATTAGTCATAATTTCAGTTTGAATTATACATTCAATGAATTGAATATTGAATTCTTTTACAATAGAGAATTAAATCCCTCAATGGAAATATCCTATCAAGAGAATGAGTCCAATATGTTGATTTATCACTATACTAATATAGATAAACGCCAACTAGTGGGTATGATTGCTAATTACTCTTATCAGATTCTACCGCGTTGGTCTGTAAGTTCATTTACTTATTTACAACAACAAGAAGATTATTTCTATGGAGTAGATCAACAGTTGCATAAAAATGATGCTTTTGTTTTTGGAGGGCGAGTAACTACCACGGTAAATCTCGATAAAGTAAACAATTGGAAAGCGATGTTGACGTATAATTTTTATACCCCAACGGTGCAGGGATCATTTAAAATTAGCGGTTACCAACGTACCGATTTTATTATGAGTAGAGAGTTTAACCAGAAAAAATGGTCGGCAAACTTATATGTTTACAATATTTTTGGCAGTGATAGACAAATCATTAAAACACAGTATGCTAATCAATATAATTATTTCAAAGATTATATGGATACCCAAGGGATTGCTATAGGTTTGCGTTACAATTTTGGAAATCAAAAGGTGAAATACAGCAGTAAAGAATTAGATATGCAGGAAAAAGATCGCTTATAAATGGAGTTAGTACAGCAAGAAGGAAAGTTGAAAACGACTTTCCTTTTGTTTTTTTGTTGATTTATGAAAAACATTAGTGCGTTTATTTGTATAAATGTTAAAATGGGATTTAGTTAGTTATTTTGTAGCTTTGTAATGAAAATTGAACACTATGGAATTTGACTACTTTGACCAGATTCGTAAAATACGAACGGGGATTCGCTTTTATAGTGAATTGTTGATAGAAGCCTCTTGGAATGTATGGAATATTAAAACACGAGTGGGTATTTTTTTCTTTTCGCTACTCATCGCTTTTCTCTGTACTTATTTTTTGACACCGGAAGTTTTTTCTGAGGCGCAGAAGTATACTTTTTTCATTTTAATTTTTTCTATTTTATTGTGGGCTACAGAAGCGATTCCGCCTTTTGCTGTGGGAATCATGATAATCGGTTTCTTAGTGTATACCATGGGAAATATCGAAGGTGCAACCATCTCCCCACAAGAGATTTCTTCCACCTGGTCAGACAGTGTGATTTGGATCTTTTTAGGAGGATTCTTTCTCAGTGAAGGCATGCGAAAAACCAATCTCGATTTATCGCTGTTTAAAAAGACCCTTGCTATTTTTGGTTCTAATCCCAATAAATTAGTATTGGGAATTATTTTGGTAACTTCTATTTTATCGCTTATTATTTCAAATACAGCAACAGCTGCAATGGTTTTAGCTTCGGTTATGCCTCTAATTGAAAGGGAAGGAAAGGACTCTCCTATGTCCAAAGCTATCTTAATTAGTATTCCAGCGGCGGCAACTTTTGCGGGGATGATCAGTATGGTGTCTACGCCTCCTAATTTAATAGTAGTAGATGTTCTGAAAACGAAAGGTTTTACTGTAAACTTTACGCAATGGTTGTTTTTGGGATTAGTACCTGCTGTTATTTTGTTGGCGGGATTCTGGTGGGCTGTTGTTCGAAAATACACCTCAAAAGTGAAAGGGCTAGATGTTTCTTTCGTTAATCAGGCTTTGGAAATGACCAATAGTTTGCGCTTACAACGCTTAGCCGTGATTGTAATATTAGTTGTAACAGTGGGGATGTGGATGTTTGGCACTAAATACCATATTCCAACTGCTGGAGCCGCTATGGTGCCGATTATGTTCTTGCCGATGTTAGGCATTATTACGGCAGAAGATGTGCGTAAACTTCCTTGGGATACATTAATGTTAGTAGCAGGAGGTTTATCTCTAGGTATCGCTATTAAAGAGTTATTAGCCCCTTACTATTCCCAGTTTTTGGCAGGTGCAGAATTTAATGTTGTTGTGATGATGATTGTATTTGCTGTTATAACCGTTTTATTTTCGAATATCATGAGTAGTACTGCAACTGCAACAATCTTAATTAATATAGCTGCCATTGTTTTACCTGTAGATCAATTATTACCCGTAGGGTTAGTGGTTGGACTTTGTGCTTCTTGTGGATTGTTTTTACCGGTTTCTACCCCTCCCAATGCGATTGTATTTGGTACGGGTATGCTCAAGCAAAAAGATTTTAGACTAGGGGGAATGTTTGGTGCTTTCGTGGGAACGATTGTTATTATTCTGTGGGTATTATTCCTCCAGGAATTTACTAGTTTCTTTGAATATCTCAAGTAGATTGGATAGAACGTTCGGGATAAAAACTAATTAAGGATAAAATAAAAAGGTCAGTGTATTGCTATATCACTGACCTTATCATATAAAGCAAATGATTTAAATTCGTTCAGGGAAATTGGTGATAATACCATCCACTTTTAGTTTTTTCATGCGTTCAATGTCTTTAGGATCATTGACCGTCCAAGGATAGATTTTGAGTTTTTCTTTTTTGATTAAAGCTGTATTTTCATTATTTAGCATTTTGTGATACGGATTAATAGCTTTAGCTTGGATGCTCAAAGCGAATTCAATCGCATCTTCTGGTTTTTTCTCTGTCAATACAGCGAGTGGTAAATCAGCATCTAAGTCATGTGCGATTTTCAGCTCTTCCCATTTAAAACTAGAAAGAACAAAATCGTCATAGGTCCAGCCTCTTTCTAAGAAGTTGTGAATAATTCGATGCGTATCTACAGCCGTATTACTTCCTTTTAATTCAATATTCAATACTGCTTTGCGTCCTATAACATCAATGACTTCTTCTAAGGTTGGAATTTTATATTTACCGCCTACTAAAACGTCTTCCAATTCATCTAGGGTATAGCTTTCAATAGAACCTTTGGCATTGGTTATTCGATCAAGGGTATCATCGTGAAAAACGACAAGTTCTCCACTTTTTACTTTGAAGACATCTATTTCAATCATATCACAGCGTAAGTCGATGGCTTTTACCACAGATTCTACGGTGTTTTCAGTAATATGCCCCATAGCTCCTCGGTGTCCAATACGCAGTGTTTTAACTTCTTGTGCGATAGTGGTTGAGGTAATTACCGTACAAAGGATGGATAACAAAGGCGTTCTTAATTTCATAGTCCTAGTATTGATTAGTGAAAAGCAAAATTGTATAAATTACAAAGAATATGAATTAGCTAAACATTAAGTTATAGTAAACAAAATGCGAACTAAATTCTTGTAATGCTACAAATAATAGGCTTAATATAGTGAAAAAGAACCAAAAAAAGAGAACTTTTGTTTAAAAAGTTCTCTTTTAGTTTTTCAATTATTGCGATAAATCATTTAAAATTTCTTGAACTGCACGTTTTAGTTGTGGATCTTTTTCTTGGAGACGATCCATAAAAGTATTTTTGATATAGATGTGAGGAGCCACACCTGTTTTTTCTAGATTATCCCCTTCCAAGGTATAAGTGCCCCAAGAGGGTAAGCGATAAAAAGAATTGTCAACTAAGGATTTACCTGAGGTAAAAATAATCCAACGATAGGTTTCTTGTCCGATAATCTTTCCTAATTTCAATGCCTTAAAACCAGCAGCCGTCATTTCCGCATCACTGAGTGAAAATTCGTTGATGAGCAATACAATCGGTTTGCCGCTCGGGCTGAAATTACTTTGCATCGTTAGTTTTCCCTCTCTGTATTTCCACTGTAAATAAGGGCGTTGCGCCAAGAAATTGAGTACTTTATCGTGTACATTTCCCCCTGTATTGAATCGAAGATCTAAGATTACTCCTTCTTTATGATGTTCTTGTTCAACCATATCCAATAGGAAAGAATCTAATTCAGAAGAACCCATGTTTTTCATGTAACTATACGCTATCCTATTGTCGCTCCATTCGTTAACCCTTTGTTTATTTTGATAAATCCATTCATCGTAAAGCAATCCTTTTTGGGTAGCAAAAGAGATCGGATGCAGTTTTATCGTAAATTCTTTTGCACCACGTAAAAAAGTCAATTCAATTTCCTCTTGTGTAGGAGCAAAGGTGAAATACGTATCTCGATTCTTGGTCGGTTCTACTTTTTGTCGATTGACATGAGTTAGTATATCTCCTTTTTGTAAGTGAATGTCTTTTGTAGCAGTGGGTGATTTGCGTATCACATGAGCTACTTCATACGGATTTGATGAGGAGAAGATAATCCCTGTTTCTACCGTATTATATTGTAACCTCGTTTTTTCTTCCTCCCCAGTTGAGGTAAACCCTAAATGGGAAGACCCTAATTCACCTAACATATCGTTGAGTAAAATACGAAGATCATTTCTACTAGTTAAATAAGGAAGATAAGAACTAAAATAATCTTTCGTTGCTTTCCAATCTAGTCCATGAAATGTCTCATCATAAAAGTTCTCTTCAACACCTGCCCAAGTTTCTTCAAACATTTGATGGAATTCTTCTGCTAAGTTTTTAGTGAAAGAATGCGAAATTACAATCTTTTCAGGAGTACCTTTTTCTAAGGCAAATTTGTAAATAGCCTTATCACTTAAGGCATATAGTGTTTTTTCTCTTTGTTGCAGGAGACTCACACTTTTATCCCAAACTTTTTCTGTTTTAGCGTTTTCGAATTTCTCGTATATTTTTCGATATAAGGTATATTTTCCATTTTCTTGATTGGAAGAATAATAAACATATTCCTTTTTGTCCTCTTGAAAAATAACTGGGGTATATTGATTGCCAAATTTATCACTGACTAATTCGATGCGGTCCAATACATCTTGTGTATTGACATGCACTACTGTTGATGAAGTAGAAGACTCTGTTGATTTTGTCTTGTTTTTTGTCTTGTTACTTTTGTCGTTCTCTTCTTTTTTAATAGCAAATAGTTGGTCAAATTCATCTGATTTAAATGGATCTGCATACCAATCTAGCGCTAGGCGGTAAATACTGGCGTTTTGCATACCCATTGGGTAAGAAGGATTTAATCGATCACTAGCAAAATAGATGTATTTTCCTGAAGGAGACCAAACGGGATTAGTTTCTGAAACTCCGGTATTAGTCAGGTTGATGGTTTCATTTTTTTGAATGTTGTGGATGAAAATATCATCCTCAAAGTTGCGTTTAGCCGTAAAGAGTACATAAGTTCCGTCAGGAGAAAAAGAAGGTGGCGCACTTTGAAAGGCCCATATTTCATCTTTGACTATCGTTTTAGAAGTAAAAGTCTGTAAATCGAGCAAGCGAATTTCATCACGTCCACTGGTATATACTGCTTGAGTAAGGGTGTTATTGAAAGCTAAGTCTCTATTATTGCGCGTGTCATAGGTCAATTGTACTGTTTTTCCTTTTCCGTTTGCCTCAATTTTAAACCAATTTTGGTAGCCGTTGTAAGTCTGACTATACAAGAGTGTTTGATTGTCTTTCAACCATTTCACCTCCATTACTCGTTCTTTGCCATCCGTAAGAGCTTGTATAAATTTTCCCTCTATATCGGAGACAAATAAGACACCACGACTAACGAATGCTAGTTTTTTGCCATCCGGAGCAACATCAAAAAAGCTGATATTATCTTCAACCTTAAAGGTTTGTTCTTTAGTAAGAGATTTGTTGGTGTTTAATTTAATATCAACCGATCGCACTTGATTATTTTGGGTATCATAGACAAACAATTGATAGTCTTTTTCAAAGATAACTTGACTGCCATCTGCAGAAACAAACGGCTTTTTGATGGATGAAGTAAATTCGGTTAAGGCTATTTTCTTTCCGTCTCTAAAAGTGTAAAGATTGTAATGAGCATTATTTTCGTCTGATATAAAGTATATATTTCCACGTTGGTCAACGGTCGGATTGAAGTCTTTTCCGTTGTAATCGGTATATTGTTTAAAATGTTTATTGGTTGGGTTATACCCTAAGATATCAGGATTATTCTCTCCTTTGTAGCGCTTGCGCGTCACTTGATTGGCACTTTCTGTTGAATTGGTAAACAAGTATTCTCCTGCAGGTGTTTCAACTAAACCGTTGGTATTGTTGAAGTAGTTGGTAAATAGAGGAATAGGTGTGCCTCCATTTCTGTTAATGGAAAAAGAAGCGTAATTGTTGTAAGCATTGCTCGTAAAATAAATTGTTTCACTATCCCAACTCCAGCTTTCCATTTCATCAGTTGCCTGATGATAAGTTAGTTGTTGAATAGGTCCGCCAATAAGAGGCATGACAAAAATATCTTTGTTGCCGTATTGATCTGAACTAAATGCCAACCATTTACCATCTGGAGAAACACGGGGATTGGTTTCATTACCTGGTAAGGCAGTGAGGCGTAGAGCTTCTCCTCCAGTAGTGGGAACCTGCCAAAGGTCTCCATCAAAACTAAAGTAGGTAGTTTGTCCATCTGGACTTAAGGAAGGGGTAGAGGTAAAGTGAATTTTATTTTGGGCCCAAACCATTGAAGTTAGCGCTAAGGTTAGAAGAGAAATAGTTTGTTTAAGCATAATTATATTTTTCCTAAACTTAAAACTATTTTATACAACACCCAAGTTGTTTTTTTGTGAGGTTTATCTCATTTAGTTTATATTTTTTATTGGTATTCGATGAATCTACGCTACGCTACGATTTGTACTTTGTGAGAAGGCATAAAAAAAGCCATCTCCTCGAGATGGCTTTTTTTATATTAGTTTGCTGGACTTCCGTATAAATCGAATTCTGTTGCTTCATCAATGGTGATTGTAGCAAATTCTCCAATTTTGAGGTAGTGCTTAGTTGCGTCAATTAAAACTTCGTTGTCAACATCTGGACTGTCAAATTCTGTACGTCCAATGAAGTGATTTCCTTCTTTTCTGTCGATAATACAACGGTAAGTTTGTCCAATTTTTTCTTGATTCAATTCCCACGAAATTTGAGCTTGAATCTCCATAATTTCGTTTGCTCTTTCTTGTTTTATTTCTTGAGGAACATTGTCTTCTAATAAATAAGCATGTGTATTTTCCTCATGCGAATAAGTAAAGCATCCCAAACGCTCAAAACGCATTTCTTGTACCCAGTTTTTTAAGATTTGGAAATCCTCTTCAGTTTCACCAGGATACCCAACAATTAAAGTTGTACGGATGGCCATTCCAGGAACGGCTGCTCTAAAGTCGTTTAATAATTTGGTTGTTTTGGCTTGTGTTGTACCACGACGCATTGATTTCAAAATATTGTCTGAAATGTGTTGGAGTGGAATATCAATATAATTACAAATCTTAGGCTCGCGTTTCATCAATTCCAATACATCCATCGGGAAACCTGTTGGGAATGCATAGTGTAAGCGAATCCATTCGATTCCTTCCACTTGCGTTAAATTCTCAAGTAACTCCGCCAAATTTCTCTTTTTGTATAAATCTAATCCGTAATAGGTTAGATCTTGAGCAATAAGAATTAATTCTTTTACTCCGTTTTTAGCTAAACCTTCCGCTTCTTTTACTAATTTTTCAATGGGTTGAGAAATGTGCTTTCCACGCATAATTGGAATAGCACAGAAACTACAAGGACGATCACATCCTTCCGCAATTTTCAAATAAGCATAGTTCTTCGGTGTTGTGGTCAAACGCTCACCTAACAGTTCATGTCTATAATCTGCACCTAATGCTTTTAAAAGTAGAGGTAAGTCTGTTGTTCCAAAGTATTGGTCTACGTTTGGAATTTCAGCTTCTAAGTCTGGTTTGTATCGCTCTGATAAACATCCTGTTACGAATACTTTATCTACAACTCCTTGCTCTTTTTTATCTACGTATTCTAATATCGTATTTACAGATTCTGCTTTTGCATTGTTGATAAAACCACAAGTGTTAATCACAATAATATTCGCTTCGTCGTTGGTCGCTTCGTGTGTAACGTCTTTACCACTAGCTTTTAACTGCCCCATTAAGACTTCACTGTCGTAAACATTCTTAGAGCAACCCAGTGTAACAACGTTTATCTTGTTCTTTTTTAAAGATTTAGTTCTCATTTGTTTGAAAAAAATTGGACTGCAAAAGTACATTTTTTTTCTATATAGCGAAGAAGCTTTGTGAGAATTATGTGAAGTACTAAGGTTATCTAAAATGATTCCGTTTTAGAAAAGAAGTGAAAAAGAGAGAATTAAGAACATAAAAAAAAGCGACTGCTCTTTGGAGTCAGTCACTTTTATCTTGTATCTGAAGATGGAATTATAATTTAAAAATCCCACCAAATGCGATGACAGTTTCTCCAAACCAGAAGTTGTGGAACGCTTTGTCTTTTTTGCTGTCTGTTGTACGAACATCATACATATCAATGAATCCTCCTTTTAATTCCGCTTGTACGAAGAAGTGTTTAAAGAAAGTTACGTTTAGACCTGCTTTTGCAGAAAAACCTAAACCAGATACGTGAAATTCATCGTAGCGATCTTTACCTAATAAAGTAGTATTCGTTTTAGGGTAGATAATACCAAATCCAAGACCTTCAGTAACGTTAACTTGAATTTTGTCTGTATTGTAAATGCTGAATAATTTAGAAATATCATCCACGCGGTTTACTTCAACATTCAAATAGTTAAGCCCGTCAGTATGTTCGAATTTTAAAAATTCTTCTGTTAATTTCACTTGATCTGGATGACCTGGAACTTGTTCTCCATAAGAACCAGCACCGTAATATTCTCCTGTGTAATTTACTGTTTGATTTTGACGCATCACGTATTTCATGTGATCTACACCAATTGAAATATTATACTTATCAGTAATAAAGTATCCAATTCTCAAGTTCGTTTGTGGAATGGTCATACGTGCTGGGTTAATATAATCCACGTGCCATCCTTTCGGTTTATCGTCTGCTTTTACATCTTTGATTGTGAAGTCATATCCTTCCCCTCTAAATCGAATGTCTGAATTGGTATAATACCCTCTGTTTCCTCCCCAGTATATATAAAATTTACCTTTATTTGAGGCTGTATAACGCAAAGGCGTAGTGGCTGTTTCTTGTGCAAATCCTACTGTAGTTGCCAACAAGCATACGCTTACAAAAAGTTTAAAAAAGGCTTTCATTAGTTTGATTTTTGAATTCTTAAAAATTTTGAGCCAAAAGTACAATAAAAAAATCTCTTTAAGAGTTTATCCTTAAAGAGATTCGTAGTATTAAAAGTTCTAAATAAGATTAGAAATTAACAACATAAGAAAGACTTACCCAGTTTTCTTTTATTTTCCAATTTGCATTGTCATATAAATTATTCACTGTCATATCCAATACACTTGTTTTGTATGAACGAGCTGAATGGGTGTAAGCTAAGTCAATTCTAGAGCTTCCAAACTCATAGCCAATACCTGCAGAAAAACTATTCAAGTCTCCCATGTATTTGGTATTCTTATAAGGGCTCTCTTCAAAACGATATCCTCCGCGAAGGCTTATTTTGTTTATTTTATATTCACCACCAATGCGAAATTCACTTGCCGTTTTCATTTCTGTATCATAGAATGTGTTTAGCAGACTATGTGTATAGCTGTTCTTTGGACTGAATCGTTGATTACTGTAGTCCTTGATGCTATAGTCAACGCTAATTAAACCTTTTTTCCCGAATACATAAGCCAAACTTCCTGTGTATTTACTAGGCGTTTTTAAGCGATAGCGTTCTGAAATATTTACTACGTTTGGATAAAGCCAGGTAGTTTCTTCAATTCCAACTCTTCTAGTTTCTATTCCTTGTGTTAATTCGTCACGTAAACTATACCATGTAGGTGATTCATAAGCAACCCCAGCTCTTAATTCATCTGTAATTTGTCCAATTACCCCTAAGTTAAATGAAAAACCTGTTCCATAAGTATAAAGATGATTGGCATAATAAATCGAGTTTACCATGTCCTTAGGTAGGTCAGTAGCGTGATTGACTTCAATTGCACGAGAAGATTGAGTATAATCAAAAAGATTTAAATTCAAATTACCTCCTACAAAAATACGATCACCAAGTTGAGCTGAAAAGTTTCCGGAAAACTTACTGCTATATCCGCTAGTACTTACGTATTTTCCTTGAGTATAGGTATCTCTGTTAGAGCCAAAGTTTGATACGTATTCGCCGTCATTTTTTCCTTCACCGAGGATGAATGACTGGTAAGCCAAGTAGGTTTGTTGACCTAGAAAACCACTCATATACCCAGCATCGAGATATCCTTGTGTATCTTTTCCGTTTACTGCTTTATGTGGAATACGAGCGTCATTCGCCAATTGATAAAAGTATTCTCCTAAAGAATTGGTTTGACCAGTTCCCATAACGTTATAATCGTTATAGAGATTTTTTGTGCTCTCATAATTTACTCCAATGGCAAATTTTTTCATTGTTGCTGAGGGATCGTTTGAGTTAAATACAAAAACAGCTCCTACTTGACCAACATCAAGACCTGTATAGCTTTTGGACTCCCTATTGTTCATATAGTTCGTCTTGTTGTTTTTGTTTACCAAAGACATGCTAAAAGCAGCTTGATTGTAGTTGAAGATAGCACCTCCTGCAGGGTTGATCTTTAATGCAGATAAATCTCCTCCAACAGCACCAAATGCACCGCTCATTCCTCGAAAGCGAGCTGTACCATTCAGATCTGATTCAGCGTATTGTGCAATGTCTAGAGGATTTGCTTCCTGTGCTTGTAAAGCGCTAATCGTTAAAAGTGATGCGCCTAATCCAAAAATAAATTTATTGATATACATGGGATCTTTTCAAAATTAAAATAATTATCTACGAGAACTACTACTGCTTCGACTATTTCCGCCTCCACTGTAGCTGCTTCTCGATGAGCCACTGCTACCGCTGCTGTAGTTGCTTCTTGTATTTCCACTGCCACTGTTGTAACTGCTTCTAGAACTTCCGCTATTACTTCTACTGTAATTGCTAGAAGAATTAGAACGATTGTAAGTATTAGAAGAGTTTGAACGACTGTAGTTGCTATTGGATGAATTACTATTGTAAGATCGATTGTTGTAATTGCTATTTGAATTACTTCTTGAATAGTAACTGTTGTTGTTCCCGTTGCTATTACTATAATTGGAACTACTTCTACTATAGCTTGAAGTAGGTCTAGTTCCTTGATAAGTTGATCTTGAATTGTAAGAGTTTCTCGAATAAGAATTGTTATTTACATTCGCAGATCGCGTATAGTAACTTCTTGAGTTATTTGTGTTATAAGAAGATCTTGTATTTCCGTAAGATCCTCTTGGATAATAGTTTGTATAATAACCATGAGTATAGTATGGAGAATAATATCCGCCGTAATAAGGAGATCCCCAATAGTGGTGGTTGTACCAAGGTCTATAATAGCCGTTCCAACCCCAACCAAATCCAATACTCATTCCCCAACCACCACCATAGTAGTACGGATCGTAGAATGGGTCATAATAACCATAGCCCCAATAAGGTCTATAGCTATTGTTGTAGTAATTTACTTGTATGCTGGTTGGTTCTGTTCCCCATGAACCATAACTAACAGCTTTATTAGGTATATTTTTTACTATACTGTCATTTACAGGGGAATTGTAGGTATTTACATCCGTGAAGTACTCCATATCTTGATTGAGAGAGGCGAAATAGTTCTCGTAGTAATTGCCTGAATCATTCCCTGCATAGGGATCAGCCTGTGTGCTTTGTCCATAAATGCCGTCTTGTGCAAGCGATGCATTTTGATATGAACCACAAGAAATAGCGAATCCTCCTAGTAGTAAGAAAAGGCTGATTCTTCTCATGCCTATTGTTTTTTGAAGAATTGTAGTCATTTTCGATGGGAATTTAATTGTTGTTAAAAACAAATTTAGTTACTTTTGTGGAATTATTATAGTTAATTAAGAGTTAAACAACTTAACTGCTAATATATTAAAAATGAGCAAGAATATTACTAAGAGAAGTGAAGACTATTCGAAGTGGTACAATGAGCTTGTAGTAAAAGCTGATTTGGCCGAAAATTCGGGAGTTCGAGGATGTATGGTTATTAAGCCATATGGCTATGCTATTTGGGAGAAAATGCAAGCAGAGTTAGACAAGAAGTTCAAAGAGACTGGACATCAAAATGCGTATTTCCCCTTATTCATCCCCAAGTCTTATTTTAGTAAGGAAGCTAGTCACGTGGATGGATTTGCAAAGGAATGTGCTGTAGTGACGCATTATCGCTTAAAAACAGGAGAAGACGGGAAAACCATTGAAGTAGATCCAGATGCGAAGTTGGAGGAGGAGTTAATTGTTCGTCCTACGTCGGAAACGATTATTTGGGATACCTACAGAAAGTGGATTGAATCGTACCGTGACTTACCGATTTTGGTGAATCAATGGGCGAACGTTGTGCGTTGGGAAATGAGAACGCGTTTGTTTTTGAGAACAGCAGAGTTCTTGTGGCAAGAAGGACATACCGCACATGCAACGAAAGATGAAGCAATTGCAGAAGCAGAACAAATGTTAGATGTATATGCGGATTTTGCAGAAAATTTCATGGCAATTCCTGTAGTGAAAGGATTTAAAACAGAGAATGAGCGTTTTGCAGGGGCTATTGAAACCTATTGTATTGAAGCTTTGATGCAAGATGGTAAAGCACTACAAGCGGGAACCTCTCACTTTTTAGGACAAAACTTCGCCAAAGCATTTGATGTGAAGTTTACAAGCCAAGAAGGAAAGCAAGAGTATGTATGGGCAACCTCATGGGGAGTAAGTACGCGATTAATGGGAGCATTGATCATGACGCACTCTGATGATAATGGTTTGGTATTACCTCCAAACTTAGCACCTATTCAAGTGGTAATTGTTCCTATTCACAGAACGGATGAGCAATTAGAAGAAATTCGCGAAGCGGTGAAAATAGTAACGGATCAATTTAAGAAATTGAATATTTCATTTAAGTTTGATGATCGTACGACATTCAAGCCAGGATGGAAATTCAATGAATATGAGTTGAAAGGAGTGCCATTGCGTATTGCGATTGGACCAAAAGACTTAGAAAACGGTACATTTGAAGTAGCTCGTCGCGATACTTTTACCAAAGAGATTGTAGCGAAAGACAGCATTGTTACGTATGTACAAGATATGTTGGAAGAAATTCAAACGAATTTATTTGACAAAGCGAAGACCTATAGAGATTCGCATATTACAGAGGCAAATTCTTTTGAAGAATTCAAAGATTTGTTAGAAAATAAAGGAGGATTTATTTCAGCACATTGGGATGGTACAATAGAGACGGAAGAGAAGATTAAAGATCTTACTAAAGCTACAATTCGTTGTATTCCAATTGATAGAAAAGAAGAAGATGGCGTTTGCGTCTTAACAGGAGCTCCTTCTAAGGGAAGAGTGTTGTTCGCAAAAGCATATTAGAATTAAAAATTTTTGTTTTTTCTCTTGCGGGTTTAAAAATATATTGTACTTTTGCATCCGCATTAGATAAACAAAATGGTCCGTTCGTCTAGGGGTTAGGACGCCAGGTTTTCATCCTGGTAACAGGGGTTCGATTCCCCTACGGACTACAAATTAATTTTAGCTAATGCATATGGTCCGTTCGTCTAGGGGTTAGGACGCCAGGTTTTCATCCTGGTAACAGGGGTTCGATTCCCCTACGGACTACAAG
>NZ_JACAGN010000022.1:22812-54059 GCF_030324495.1 Myroides sp. 1354
TTTGGTCCGTTCGTCTAGGGGTTAGGACGCCAGGTTTTCATCCTGGTAACAGGGGTTCGATTCCCCTACGGACTACAGAAAAAAATAGTATAGACTTAATAAAATATTTAAAAAATGGCAAATCATAAGTCAGCTTTAAAAAGAATTAGAAGTAACGAAAAAAAGAGAGTATTAAACAGATATCAGCATAAAACTACACGTAACGCGATTAAAGCTTTACGTTTGATTGAAGATCAAAAAGATGCTGCTGATAAATTACCTGTAGTTGTTGCAATGATTGATAAATTAGCTAAGAAAAATATCATTCATGCTAACAAAGCTTCTAATTTAAAATCTAAATTAACAAAACACGTTGCTGCTTTATAAGAAGCAATAGGTTGTGTTTATAGAAGACATACACTAAGCTCTCAATTCCATGAGGGCTTTTTTTGTTTGTACTATACATTTCAATTAATACTAATATAATTTTAAAATCCTTATATGACACAAATTAGGAATATTGCAATTATCGCACACGTTGACCATGGTAAGACTACAATGGTGGACAAAATATTACACCACTGTCAGTTATTTCGTGAAAATGAAACTTCTGGAGAGTTGATTTTAGACAACGAAGATATCGAAAGAGAAAGAGGAATTACAATCGTTTCAAAGAACGTTTCTGTAAGTTATAAAGGAACTAAAATTAATATTATCGATACTCCAGGTCACGCGGATTTTGGTGGTGAAGTAGAGCGTGTATTGAATATGGCTGATGGTGTTCTTTTAATCGTAGATGCTTTTGAAGGACCAATGCCACAGACTCGATTCGTATTACAAAAAGCAATCAGCTTGGGATTAAAACCATGTGTGGTTGTAAACAAAGTAGATAAAGAAAATTGTACGCCAGAAGAAGTACACGAAAAAGTATTCGACTTGATGTTTGAATTAGGTGCTGAAGAATGGCAAATGGATTTCCCTGCTGTTTATGGTTCTGCTAAAAACAACTGGATGTCTACAGATTGGAAACAACCTACTACGACTTTAGAACCATTGTTAGACATGGTTTTAGAACATATCCCAGCTGCAGAAGTAAGAGAAGGTACTCCGCAGATGTTGATTACATCTTTGGATTATTCTACTTTTACAGGACGTATTGCTATTGGTCGTTTACACCGTGGAATCTTAAAAGAAGGAATGAATATTTCTTTGATTAAGAGAGATGGTAAAATCGTTAAATCTAAAATTAAAGAATTACATACATTCGAAGGTTTAGGTCGTAAAAAAGTAGCAGAAGTACATGCAGGTGATATCTGTGCGGTTGTAGGAATCGAAGGATTTGAAATTGGTGACGTTATCGCTGATTTTGAAAATCCAGAAGCATTGCCAACAATCACAATTGATGAGCCAACAATGAGTATGTTGTTTACAATTAACGACTCTCCTTTCTTTGGTAAAGAAGGTAAATTTGTAACGTCTCGTCATATTAAAGATCGTTTAAATAAAGAATTAGAGAAAAACTTAGCGTTACGCGTTAACGAAACGGATAGTGCGGATAAATTTATGGTATTCGGACGTGGTGTATTACACTTATCAGTTTTGATTGAAACAATGCGTCGTGAAGGATACGAACTTCAAATTGGTCAACCACAAGTTATCATCAAAGAAATTGATGGTGTAAAATGTGAACCAATAGAAGAGTTGACAATCGATATTCCAGAAAATTTATCAGGTCGCGGAGTAGAATATGTGACGTTGAAAAAAGGAGAGATGTTGAGCATGGAGCCTAAAGGAGATCGTATGATTATTAAATTTTTAGTGCCTTCTAGAGGTATTATTGGTTTAAGAAATCAATTGTTAACTGCAACAGCAGGTGAAGCAATTATGTCGCACCGTTTCTTAGAATATCAACCGTACAAAGGGGAAATCGCTGGACGTATCAACGGTTCGTTAATCTCTATGGAAAATGGAAAAGCAATTCCTTATTCTATTGATAAATTACAAGACCGCGGTAAGTTCTTCGTTGATCCAAATGAGGATATTTATGAAGGACAGGTAATCGGAGAAAACTCTCGTGGAGATGATATGACGGTTAACGTAACGAAAACGAAAAAATTGACAAACGTTCGTGCATCTGGATCGGATGATAAAGCAAAAATTGTTCCGGCAATTAAATTCTCATTAGAGGAAGCTTTAGAGTACATCCAAAAAGATGAGTACGTTGAGGTAACTCCAAAATCGCTTCGTTTGAGAAAAATCTTCTTGAAAGAAACAGATCGCAAGAGAAATAAAAACTAAACCTATTTAGGTTTTCATAATAAAATCCAGAGGACGTATCCTCTGGATTTTTTTTTTTTTGATAGTACACTGTAAACGCAGGAAAGAGAAAGGATGTCTTGATTTATTTTGGATGAAAAAAGGGGAAAACACCTTTTATTTCAGTTGGTGAATACAGCGTTTGAATTGTGATTAGGCAGAGGGAATAAACGTTTAGAACGTAAGAGATTCATGTTTTTACCGTATCTTTGCCGCGTAATTCTACTTTTAAAAAGAAGAAATTACCAGTAAAATAATTAGTTTGATATGATACAGGATAACCTGGAAAATAAGGCATTAACGGAAGGAAAAGTATTGCCTTTGATGGAGCATTTTTACACCATTCAAGGGGAAGGTTTTTATTCAGGTCATGCGGCTTACTTTATTCGTTTAGGGGGGTGTGACGTGGGATGCCATTGGTGTGATGTAAAAGAAAGTTGGGATGCAGAATTACATCCTTTAACAACGGTTGAAAAGATGGTTGCTGATGCGGCTGCTGTGTCTAATTTAGCCGTTATTACGGGAGGTGAGCCTTTGATGTATAATTTAGATTATCTAACAATGAAATTAAAGGAAGCAGGGCTACAAACCAATATAGAGACATCAGGAGCTTATGAAATGTCTGGTGATTTTGATTGGGTGTGTTTATCTCCCAAAAAAGCCAAACTGCCGACAGCTAGTGCTTATGAAGCAGCGAATGAATTAAAGGTTGTGATTTATAATAAACATGATTTTATTTTCGCAGAAGAACAAGCAGCCAAGGTAAACAAAGACGCTTTACTATTATTACAGACCGAGTGGAGTAAACGAACAGTGATGATGCCGCTTATTATTGAATATGTAAAGAAGAATCCAAAGTGGAAAATTTCCTTGCAAACACATAAATACTTGGATATTCCTTAGTATAGCTTTATATTTACTCCTCCAAAAGAATAATAATTATGAAAAAAATTGTACTCGTAGCTGCGTTTATGTTAGCAGGGCATTTCGGTTTTGCACAAGATGCTGCTTACAAAGCGGATGCTGAAAAATATTTAGAGGTAAGTGGTCAAATGAAAACGTTTGATTATCTAACAGAAGAAATCATGCAAAATATTCCGGAAGGAAAAAGAGCTGAATTTAAAAAAGAATTTGAAGTTAGCTTGAAAGATTTCAAAACAAAAATGGCTGAAATCTATATGCAAGAGTTTACGCATGGTGAAATCAAGGAATTAATTAAGTTGTACGAAACTCCAATTGGAAAAAAATTATACGAAAAAAACAAAGTTTTGTATGATAAAGGTCAAATCGTTGGAACGGAATGGGGAATGGGATTACAAGGAATGATGATGAAATACATGGAAATGTAAATTGAAATAACAAAAAAAGCCTAAGCATATGCTTAGGCTTTTTTTGTTATTAGTTGTTAATAGTTAATCGAGCTAGATAGTCGAAATTTTCTCCTTCGTATAGTATTTCACAATTTAAACCACAGCCATGTGCCGCGTTTTGAAGTGTGTTATAATCTAAATATAACCACGGAAAGGCGTCTTCTGTTTCTCCTTTGTATTCCACGCTAAAAACTAATTCCCCATAGTAGTCTTTGTTATCCATCGGGATCCATTTTCCTCCGTCTTCATCTTCGTCAAACATATAGATCAAATCCGAACTGTCGATTAAGATTTGCCCATTCGGACATAGTAATTGTTTCAAATGCTCCAAATAAGTTGTGATATGAATCAATCGTCCAAAAATTCCCGTGCCATTCATCAATAAAAGAATCGTGTCATATTGTTCGTCTTTCAGGTCGAGTATATTTGCTATTTTAGCGTTTTTCACTCCTCTCAATTGACAAGCTTCAATGGCCTTTGGAGAAATATCGATGGCCGTAACCTCCAACCCTTTTTCCTGTAAATAAAGAGCATGTGATCCTGCACCACAACCCACATCCAGAATTTTTCCCTTACTGTGTTTCAGAGCAATTTGCTCTAGTTTTGGCATGTTTTTATGAGAACGAAACCAATAAGAAACCTCCATTTCCTCCGCTTCTGATATATCGGTTTCCGTAAGAATTACCGCTGGTTTTTGGGTAAGTTGATAATCTAATATGGCTTGGCCAATGAGGTCTTTCATTTTTTTGCTGATTTTTGATCTATAAAAAAGGGAGTTGTTGTAATTTTGTCATCCAAAATATAAAGGAATGAATAAAATACTGCAACAGCTTCCAAAGTTAGCCAAAGATAAGCATAATGAGAATAAAAAGTATTTTGCGAAGCTGCAAAAGAAAGCGCCAAAGGATTTGGATTATCAAATGCAAGAAATCCACAACGCAGTATTTAAAAAAACCGATTGTTTGTCTTGTGCCAATTGTTGTAAAACAACAGGACCTCTATTTACCAGCGCAGATATAGAGCGAATCAGTAAACATTTGCGACTCAAACCCCAACAATTTATCGATCAATATTTGAGAATAGACGAAGACAATGACTATGTATTGCAACAAGTGCCTTGCACGTTTTTGGATGCAGAAAATTATTGTATGATTTATGATGTTCGTCCAAAGGCTTGTAGAGAATACCCTCATACGGATCGTAAGAAGTTTCAACAAATTGCTAATTTAACCTTACAGAACGTAGCAATTTGTCCAGCTGCTTATGAAGTAGTGGAGCAAATGAAAAAGAAAATTGTGGTGAAATAAGGAGAATTAAATAAAGAAATAATCCTCTTCCGCATCTTCAAAAAGAGAAGAGGCTTCTTCGGTTAAATCTTCTATTTGAGTCGAAAAATAATCAATGATATCTAGAATGACTTCTTTTATTTTTTCAAAAATGCTCAAAGCATCATCTAAATAATCTTTGATTAATTGAAAGAAGTCCAGTATTCCATCCACTAACTTCACAATATATTCTCCTACATTCATAACGCAGTTTGTTTTAGTTTTACTCAAATGTAAGTAAAAAAAATAAGTCGTTGAGTTTCGATTTGCAAATTAACTCAACCAATCTTTCAAATCTGCAATTTGAGCTTTGCTGACAAAAATAGGGGATTGGTCCTCACTTTGTACGTTTAAAACCAGTTCTATTTTCTGACTTGTATGTCGAATCACTTCTTTAATTGCGTGAATGTTAACAATAAAACTGCGATTAATTTTAAAGAAAATTTTGGTATCAAGTTTTTCAATCACATCTTTAAGTGTATCGTCATAAATAAAGCGCTCATCCTGAAAGGTGTGTAGAAACAAGTGTTTGCCTGAGGCAAATAAATAAGCGATTTCACTCGTTTCTATCGATTTTAGTCGATGACCATCGTGAATCAAAAAGCGATCTTTGAGCTTCGTGTTTACAGTTTCAGTTGTCGTTTCTAATTTAGAAGGTTGTTCCTCTTGCAAGTGTTTGGTAATGGTAACGTATTTGAGGAGAACCTCGTCTAAGGCATCTTTGTCAAAAGGTTTTAGAATATAACCGATAGCAAACTGTTTAAAGGCTTCAATAGCGTAGTTGTCATAGGCAGTAATGAATACCACTGGACTTTTAACCGCTATTTTGTCGAAGATTTCCAAACTCTTTCCATCTCCTAAGTGAATATCCATAAAAACGAGGTCTACGGAATGTTGAAAAAAGAAGGTCGTCGCCTCTTTTATAGAGGAAAGCATGACAATATCACTAACCGCAACGGGAAGGATGTCTTGTGTAAGTAATAATTTCTTTAGATAATTAGCTGCTAGAGCTTCATCTTCAACAATGGCTATGCGCACCTCTTTTTTTTTTGTAAAAGTACTAAAAAGTTAGGCGTTCTAAAAATGAGATTTTTTTTGCAAGTGAAAACCCATAAAAAAAAGCTACCATTTCTGGTAGCTTTCGCAGTGTTACCGCTTATAAATTTGGGTTGTTTTCTCTTGCTTTTCTTGGGAAAGGCAAGGTATAACGCGGATCGTTTTGATGTAATATAAATTCTTCATTACCTAATCGGTGAACGATTTTCTTTTGATCTAATCTTCTCAAGTCAAACCAACGCTGACCTTCAAAAGCAAATTCTCTGAATCGCTCCTCTAGGATGAATTTTTTGTATGCTGTTTGATCGAATGATTTTAGTTGTTCTACTACCGCAGGAATAGCTTCAGCTTTATAACGATTCTCGATAATCGGCTGTAGGGTAGCGGTTGCTTGATCTAATTGGTTTAAGAAGATTTGAGCTTCTGCTTTGACGAAGTACAACTCAGCTGTACGGAACGAAATTTTTGTATCTCCATTTCCAGTTTTAACCAAAACTAAATTTCCATTTACATCATCAAAAGAAGAAGTATAACGAAGATCGTTTGCTTGATCATAACTTGATTTTAACTCTTCAGAGGCAAAAACAAAAGATTTATAAGATGTTTTAAATACATCTTCTAAATTCATAATGGATTCTACGGATTTGAAATGAGCTACAGATTCCTTTGTATCTGCATTTAAGTTTTGTAAGGTGTTTTTGATTGCCAATGCATTCTCCGCACTTACAATTGCAGCTTCGTATTTCTTTTGATATAGATTTACACGTGCTTCTAAGGCAAAAAGAGCCAACTTTGAAAAACGGTAGTTTGTACCTGCATCATACGTAGCTACTTTTAATTTCGCTTTAGCAGCATCGATATCCAAATGAATCTGGTTGTATACTTCTGCTACGGTTGATTTCGGTCTTTTGCTATCTAAATCTACTTCGTTTAAGATGACAATACCCGGTTCTGTGGCAGCTGTCGCTGGATCATACGGTTTAGCAAAGAAGTTTACTAGATCGAAATAAGCCAGGGCACGTAACGCATGAGCTTCACCTAACAGTTGCTCTTTTGCGTCTCCCGTTTGCATCGTTCCTGTACCATCGTTGATGGTTTGATTGGCGTAGAAAATAACCTTGTATAAGTCTTGGTATCCATATTCTCTGGTTCCATCACTTGGGCTCTGATCGTTGTATACAAATACATCGCGAATTTCTGCGAAGTCACTGTTGTCTATTACAGGAGGAACTTGAACTTCATCTGTTCGTATAGTCGTTAGAGCCTTATGACGTGGGTACGCAAAGTAAGCCGACGTCATCAATTTTCTATAATCATCCGTTGTTTTGGGAATAATTTTTCCTTCTGGTTCTATATCTAAGAATTTATCACAACTTGCAGTGGACAAACCTAAGCTTAGACATCCGATAAATAAAAAAAGTTTTTTCATAATGTGCAAAGGGTTAGAAGGTTATGTTTAATCCTAAAGTAAATGATCGCTGAATTGGTTGGGCGTAAATGTTTCCGTACGTTTCTGGGTCAAAGTATCCTTTGTAATCGGTTCCGAACACAAATAGGTTTCTTCCTTCAACGGTAAAACGCACATTTTCTAAACGCATTTTATCTAATACTGCTTTAGGTAAAGTATAACCTAAACGCAAGCTGCTAATACGCAAATAACTTGTTTCTTTTGTCCAAATATCTAGATAGTTGTAATAGTTAATTGGTGCTCCACCGTAATCAAACCACTTCGTTAACATCCAATTATCTGTTCCATCATAAGCGTCATTTCCTGTTAATCCTGGTAAAGTTCCTCCTGTGTTGATTGGCGTCCACATATCTAAGATATCTCTTGTGTAGTTTCGTCCTGGATCAACTAATGCTGAGTTATAAGCAGGTGTACGCGTTACCATTTGTTTTAGATTGAAAGCTGCTGAGATAGTGAAATCAAAATTGTTGATTTTAAAAGTATTGATGATACCTCCCGTAAATTTAGGATCTCTATCTCCTGCATAAGTAAATAAATCTCTTGATTGCTCAGGTGTCAATTTAGAGTCAACCATATAACCTGGCATGATGTCTTCCCATGAATCGTATAATTGGAAGAATTCTTTAGCCGATACTTTCTCTCCTCCTTGCCAGAATAAAATATTTCCTTTCTCATCTAATCCTGCAGTTTTCAATACAAAAGCAGCATTTACAGCATGACCTTCTCTTGATGGTAAATATTCCCCATCGTTTACTTGGATACGATCAACTCTACTCTTGTTGTGTGCAAAGTTGAATGTGGTTGTCCACGAGAAGTTAGGACGTACGATGTTTCTTGTTGTTAATGAAATCTCGTATCCTTTGTTGCTTACTTGTGCCCAGTTCATGTTGGTAAATTCAAACCCTGTTTCAAAAGGCAAAGCACGTAAACCAATTAAATCTGTACTCTTTCTGTTGTAGGCATCAAATTCAATAGCAATTCTATTGTTGAACATGCCTAAATCAAAACCAAAGTTTGTATTGGTTGTTTTTTCCCATCTTAATGTACCATTAGGTAAGTTATTTACCTGAATAGTATTTTCTGGATAACCTGGTAAGATAGAAGAAGTATTGTATTCTCCAATTACGAAAGGAGAGGTGGTACGATCCACATTTCCTTGTAAACCATAAGAAGCACGTAGACGTAAATTGCTGATAAAATCAACGTTCTCCATGAAGTTCTCATTCGATACTAACCAAGAACCAGAAACAGCCCATAGAGGTAAATATCTATATTTTGGATCTACTCCGAATAAGTTTGAACCATCATATCGTACACTTCCAAATACGGTATATTTTCTGTCGTATGTATAAGAAGCTGTTGCGAAGAAAGAAGCATAAGCGTCTTCTCCTTTTGTTCTTCTATACGTTTCGTATTTCTTTTGTGTTGCCTCAGAGTTTCCTGGAGGGAACAAAATCGGATTTGTAGTTAAAGTCAACGGATCATAACCAAAACCTTTGGATTTGATTTGCTTTCTTTCTTCTTTTCGGATTTCCATACCAGCCATAACATCTATCTCATGTAGATCATTGATGATAGTATTATACATCGCTTGGGTTTTCCAGTTGTATTGGAAGTATTTATCCGAGAAGTTTTCAATAATTCCACCATCGGGTAAGAAGTATTTGAATTCTTTTGTAGCACTGTCATAGTATCTCGTGCCTTCTCTGAATTTACGCGTATTATAGGTTTCCTTACCTAAGTATTTCTCTGTATCACTGTTGTCAATTTGTAAACCCAATTGAGAAGTGAATTTCAAGTCATCTAAGATTTGATAATTAATATCAAAAATAGCTTTCAACGATTGATTTTTTAATTCGTAGCTTGTATTTTGTCTTTCTTCTAAAAAGTTGAACGGAATATAAGCATCTCCAAAACCATTGATATCTGGATCATATTGAAAACTACCATCCTCATTGTATGGTTTTAAATAAGGGTTTGCATTTCTTGAGTAGTTTGCTGGATTTACACTTGCATCAGCATCGGCGATGAAGTTGGTTTTATTGGATTGTGTTCCGAATAAAGCAACTCCAGCAGTTAATTTGTCTGTCAAGTGAAAATTGTTTTTCAACGTAATATTGTAACGCTCAAAACCAGTTCCAATGGTCGTTCCTTCTTCATCGTAGTATCCTAAGGAGAAGTAGTAATCCGCAAGATCACCTCCACCAGATAAGCTTAAGCCGTATTGTTTATTGAACGTAGGACGGTATAATTCTTTTCCCCAGTCTGTATCTACTAATCTCAAGCGATTGATAGCATTTTGACTTTCTTGGGATAAGGAAGCAAATCCGCCATTTCTATAAGCATCTAATTCGTTATTTCTATTTAAAATACGCGCAACTTCCCCTTGACGTGAGCGGGCATTATCGATATCTGCTCTACCAGCAAGCATCAATTCTAAATCCACTTTTTCAGATGAATTCATCAAGTTTAATTTCGAAAATTGAGGGCGTTCATTCACGAAAGTATTCGCTGTAAAGTTTACTTTCATCGAACCTTTTTTTCCTTTTTTTGTTGTAATAACAATTACACCATTCGCCGCTCTAGCTCCGTAAATAGCAGTAGCAGAAGCATCTTTTAAGATGGTAATATCCAAAATGTCATCTGGGTTTAAACCTGCGATAGAGAAGTTTTGCAATTGATCGATATTGTCTTTATCGTTAAAGTTAGGTACATTATTTCCTTCTAACGGCATTCCATCAATTACCCATAATGGATCTTGTGGACCGTTTAAAGACGCTGTACCGCGGATTCTGATTTTCGCTGGTCCACCAGGTGCACCTGTAGGAGTTGTAACAGCAACCCCTGCAATTTGTCCAGCTAACATTTGATCCACACTGGCAACTCCCGTTTGCTCGATATCAGCCATGCTAATTTGAGCCACAGAAGAGGTTAATTTTCGTTTTTCAATCGTTTGATACCCGGTAATGACAACTTCATTTAAGATGTTTTCATCCGTCCCTAAAGCCACATTATAATGCGTTTTTGTTGATAAATACACCAATTTTGAAGCATAACCAATAAAGCTTACGCGAATGGCATTGGTTTCTTTTGGTACTTCTAGGGTAAAGTTACCATCAAAATCAGTCATTGTTCCAATACTTGTACTCTCAATGATTCCCTTCTGACCCGTTTCTGTCGATACACTTTGTGTTTCAACAATAACAGATGCTCCTGGTAATCCCGATTTGTCGCTCGCATCTTGAACAAAACCTGTAATCGTTCTTTTCTCTTGCGCTAGTGTAAGAGTTAGGGTAAAGAACGAAAATAAAAGAAATAGTTTTTTCATTTTATTAACTATGTAAGGTTGTTAGTTTATATACCTAAAGCTTGATTAATTCTGTTTGCTAAATCAGCGTAGTGCGCTCTTGTCGCTGCATCTCCTGATTTCGCTTTTTTACTCACAAGTTTTTCAATGGCGAATAATTCCCCTTTCTTGTAACTGGTTACCTCTGACACGCGTTTCATTACCGTATAGTTGATGTTTCTCGCCTGATTGTCATTCAAAGAAACACGACATAACGTTGGCATTTGCAAAGTTGGCTCAAGAATTAATCCTTTTTTGTTCGTTTTTTCAAATAGTTTATTCACATCAATAATCAACGCATCCACGTAATTTTTCTGTGTCATTCGCTCTAAAATCGACAGTGATTTCCCTTTTTTAGTAGGAGCAAAGATTTCACTTCTCAATTGATTGAATAGGTCTTGAATCGTATACACTTTTTCCCCTTTCGTTTGCGCTTGTAAAGCTTCACTTTCTAATAGACGAAGTAAGCGCTCATCCATTAACATATGGTAAATGGCTGTATACTGTAATTCTCTTGCTAAAGAGTATGGTGAATATTCATATGGACCAACCGGAGAATCCTTTAAGCTGTACGTTTTTTCATTGATGTCATTGAAAAATAACCAGTTTGGAATTGTGAGTACGTTTTTACTCAAATATTCAACGGCTCTTTTTTGTGTTTCGTAAGGCACGGGTTGATATGCTTTTTTGTTGTTTCCGTATACAGCATGATCTAAATAAACACCACCAATGTTTGACAAAACATGTTGATTATACATTTGCCATTGTCCAATAGCACCCATGTATAATTTTCCAGCTTCATAGTAATCTTCTCCTTGGTCGTAGGTCCATGAAATGATATTATCTACTACTATTTTTAAATTTTTTAATCCATATTCACTTGCTTTCATTGCGTCATTTCCTAAATCTTCCGATTGAGATCTTGGATCAACGATATTCAAGTAACTTTGTTGTTCTCCATAAAAGTACATCGGATCATCTTGGTGATCTTCAATCATTTTACGCAGTGCTTTTTTCTCTTGTTCTTGTGTTGGATACCAACGGTATCCCCATTCAATGGCGTATTTGTCGTATAATCCGATTTGAGGAGTAATGGCTGTTACTTTATCCTCAGGTTGTGCCACATAATTGTAACGCGCGTAATCCATAATAGAAGGAGCTGTTCCTCCCATTTGATCTGTAAATGTTTTAGAACGCAGAGAATCTACAGGAAAAGCAAAAGAAGCACCCATATTGTGTTTCAATCCAAAAGTATGTCCAACTTCGTGTGAAGAAACAAAACGAATCGCATCACCCATATGGTCATCACTGAATTTATTTGCTCTTGCTTTTTCGTCAATTGGCCCTGTTTGGATGCGCATCCAACTGTGTACCGAAGTCATTACGTTGTGCCACCAAATAATATCTGACTCGATAATCTCTCCACTGCGGGGGTCAATAACTGAAGGGCCCATAGCATTTGATTTTGGAGAGGCAGCATACGTAATTACAGAATAACGTACGTCGTCAATGTCAAAATCCTTGTCGTCTTCTGTTGGCTCTTTAGCAAGAATGGCGTTTTTGAATCCCGCTTGCTCAAAGGCGATTTGCCAATCGTGTACACCAGCAATGATTTTTTCTCTCCATTGCGGAGGTGTCGCAGGATCAATATAATAGACAATAGGCTTTTTAGGCTCTACTAATTCTCCGCGAAGGTATTTCTCAATATCCTCTTCTTTAGGCTCCATTCTCCATTTCGTAATGAATTCCTTCTCCTCCATTTTGTGTTGTGCATCGCTGAAGTACCAGTGTTTCTCTGTAAAGTACCCTACGCGTTTATCCGCAATTCTCGGTTGCATCGGTTCTTTAGACAAAAGTACGATATTCGTCGTAACTCCCATAGAAACAGGTACATCACCTGAGCCTTCATTCACAGTCGTTGTCATTAATGATTTCACAACAATATTTTCTGGAAACGTCTTGATTCCCTCGATATACGATAAATTCGTTTTGATGGAAGTAGGTAAGCTCAATCCCGATAAAACGTCATTGAAACTCTTTTGATTTCCATCAAATACTTTGTTTACCTTGATTACAGTCGCAGTAGAATCTGGATTTTGTGTTTCAATATCGAAAACCTCCAAAACGGATTCAATAAAGTTATCTGCCACAGAACGCGTAATTGCATCTTCTTTTGGTGAAGAAACACGTGGCGTTTCCGTTTTTACCCAAATTTTATTCGCTAAGGTGTCTTTGTGAAAAGTAATTAATTTGTTTTCATAGTTCATTCCCTTATTTGCTCCAGCATCATTAATCTCTAAGGGCACTTGTGAAAGTTTGTTTACCAACAAAAACTGACGGTTTAATAAACTATCCGGTATTTCAAAATAAACATCCGTTTTGACTTGAATAACATTAAATAGCCCTTTGGTGTAAGTTCCCTTTTTTATTAAATCAGCGTAATTGTTCTCTTTCGTATCAGTAGAGTCCTTTTCTTTTTCTTTTTCCTTCTCCGCTTTCTTTTCAGTCTTCTTGTCTTTGGCATATAGCAAGCCTGTTGGCGTTTGTGTCAAACATCCTAGTAAAGCTAAAGTACTGATACTTAGTTTAACCGTGTTTCGATTCATTACAATGTTAAGTTTAAGTTAAGTAAGGGATAAAGCTAAAGCAGTTCTAGGTAAACTTAAAATTTTCAGGAATGAGTGGATTTATTTTGGGAGTGAATGGATATTTTAACAATTGAGTAAAGGAAATACACAAATAAAAGTCTCGTTTTGAGAATAGGCTTGATAGGCTTCTTCTTGGTAGTATTGGTAAATTGAAGCAATATAAAATAAGCCAAAACCTTCACTCTCTTCTTTTTGCTCTTTAAGTTGAATGTTATTTACCACAGTTACCTCGTCATTCGTCAATATAATTTGAATAGATAAAGGTGCATCAAATGTAGCAATATTGTGTTTCATGGCGTTTTCCACTGCAATTTGTAGTGCTAAATAAGGAATCTTAGTTTTTATAGGCGCCTGACGTTTATCCAGCACTTCAAAGTGTAACTCTTTGGGAAAACGAATACTTTGTAAGGCAATATATTGCTCAATGAATTTGAGCTCTTGATCCAATTCAACCAAATTGCTGGAAGGCGATTGGATGAGGTAACGATAAGTATTACTCAAATTTAAAGTGAATTTCTGAGCCAATGCACTGTCGAGCGTAATCAGCATATATAAAGAGTTCAGTGAATTGAAAAGAAAATGAGGATTAATCTGATTCTTCAACTGCTTCAGTTGCATCAAAGCCTTCTCCTTGTTCATCTTTTCTTGTTCTACTGCCAGTTTTTCTTTTTCCCTATACGCGCGTTTGCTTTCCTCATTGAAGAAATAAAGCAAAAGCAAGATGATGGAAATCGAACTAATGAAAATTAAATACGTATTGCGCTTTAAGGGAATTACATTTTCATCTACATTAACTTTGGGAAAGTTAATGCTAATGTATCCCTTAAAGGTTTCCGAATCAAAAGACGTAAAGAAACGATAAACTTCGAGTTGTAAGAACTCAGATTGAACAACTTTAGGAACGGATTTATTATTTTTATTTGCCGTAGTATCCTGACTAGTAGTAGAGGAAACCTCAAAGATATTCTTTCCAACTAAATCCAACTCAGGATGGTAAATACAAGTGCCATCAGTTGCAAAAATATAGGCGTAGTTGGGAGTTGTAATATCAATGGTGGTCAAATGCTTGTGTAACTCTTTTAAATCAAAAACAAAACCCGTTAAGATTCGTTGGTTTTCTCGTTCTATGCTGTTCCAACAAACCCAGTATAAGTCGGAATTAATTCGAATAAAGTTGTTGACTGTGGTTCTGTCTTCGTTTTGGATTAATTGCAGTACATATGAATCTTGTACCGTTAAGATAGTACTAGCAGTAAGATTTTGATCCTTGATTTGATTAGTTTCATCTACAACGATATACCAATTATAACCAGGTATATTGTGATAATGTTGTGTTTCATTGAAGACTTTGTATGTAAAACCGAGCTGGTTAAGAGGAGTGGATTGGGCGACATCAGTTAACATGTTTAGTTGATTGTCAATCGATTTAAACTCTTCTTCCAATGCGTTTTTTCGGTGGTTGAAACTTTTTTTAATAATATCTTGATACGTTTCTTCATAACTACTGTTAATGGAAACACTTAGAAATAGCATAGCAATTGAAGTAATACTTACAATGGCAATGGCAATACTCAGAAGTGTCCTACGGGAAAACAGCAGTTGTTTCATATCAAAGAAATTAATTAGAATAAAGGAGATAAGGGGTTCGCATTTGTTTAAAAGCTATTAAACCCGATTGCCAAGATTGACGAATTTCCGCTTGTGTTTTTCCAGCGATGATTTGCTGTTTTAGTGTATCTGTACCCGCTAATTTAACGAAGAAATTCGTAAAAAATTTCTCTTTATTCTTGGATTGGCGATACGCTTTCAACAACCATTCTAATTCTAATTGGGTTACAGGTTTTATTTTCGATAGGTTCTCACCATAACACAATTTTCCTTTGTTCATAGGATCCTTTGCTCCAGCATTGGATTCTGGAGTAAAGCTATACGGCATGTCTTGTAAAAATGGAGAACCGTAAATCTGGAATTGTAAATTTGTTCCACGTCCTGAACTTACATTCGTCCCTTCAAAAAAGCACAAGCTTGCATACAAATTAATAGCTTGATCATTTGGTAAATTAGGAGAAGGAGAAACAGGGAGAGAATAGCTCATCTGTCTGTTGTAATTCAAGTTAGGAATTACGGTTAAATCCGCTTGAATTCCTTCATTTAACCATTTTTCACCGTTAATCATCAAAGCATATTCCCCGATCGTCATACCATGTAGTGTGGGGATAGGGTGCATGCCGACAAAACTTTTATTTTTCATTTCCAAGATTGGACCATCCACAATTGAAATATTCGGATTGGGGCGATCCAATACAAGAAGAGGAATGTTTTGTTCTGCACAAGCTTCCATAACATAATGTAAGGAGGAAATATAGGTGTAAAATCTTGCCCCTACATCTTGTAAATCAAAAACCAAAATATCAATTCCTGCCAATTGTTCTTTTGAAGGTTTTTTGCTATTGCCATACAAAGAAAGAATAGGTAATCCCGTTTGAGTATCTTTACCGTCTTTGATCAATTCACCCGCATCCGCTGTTCCTCTAAAACCGTGTTCAGGAGCATAGATTTTGGTAACCATGATGTTGTTTTGCAGTAAAAAATCAACAGTTGATGTATAGGTATTGAGGCTTAAATCTTGACGTACAACTCCCGTTTGATTGGTCAAAATACCCACTTTCTTATTTTGAAGTAAATCAAAATAGGCTACTGTGTTCTCTGCCCCTACAATAATCGGAGAAGTAACACCGGCTGTTCTCCCATTTTTATCAACGGAAAAAGAATAAGAATTTACACTATAAATCAATAGCGTTACTAAGAATAATAATGTATTTTTGACTGTTGAATTTGATATCATAGCAAAGTTGAAATTAGAATATTTTATAGCTAAACGTTTAGTAACTACAAAGAACCATAAAAGTAGTGTATCTGCTCCAATTATTAAAATCGCTATCACAGCAATTGCGTTAGGGATTATAATGATGCTTGTATCTGTTGCTACAGGTTTAGGTTTAAAACACAAAATTAGAGATAAAATTTCAGCTTTCAGCGGTCATATTGTAATTACTAAATACGATTCCAATACAACCGATATTACGCTCAAGCCGATTGAGTTGAATCAAAAGTTCTATCCTCATTTTGAGAATATCGAAGGAGTGAGTAAAGTGCAGCCTTTTGCCTCTAAAGCGGGTATTATTCGTACAGAAAATGCTTTTGAAGGGATTATATATAAAGGAGTAACGACAGAATATCAATTTGATGATATTGCGGAATATCTGGAACAAGGACGCTTACCTGTTTTTACTGAAACAATGAGCAATGAAATCTTAATGTCTACTTATATTGCAAATCGACTAGGATTTAAGTTAGGAGATAAAGTCAATACCTATTTTATGAAAGACTGGGGAAATAAAGTTCCCAATATCCGTCAGTTTGAGCTTGTAGGATTATACAATTCAGGACTACAACAGTTTGATGAAAATATTATTATTGGAGATTTGCGTCATGTACAGCGTTTAAATCGTTGGGCGGAAAATGAAGTAGGAGGATTTGAAGTGATTCTGAAAAACTTTGATGAGATTGAAACAAAGGGAAGTGAGATTTATTTGAATTTACCTTCAACAGTAGATAGTAAAACGATTGTAGAAAAGTACGAGAATATTTTTGGCTGGTTGGATATGTTTGACTTTAATATAAAAGTCATCATCATCATTATGATTGCGGTGGCTTCTATTAATATGATTGTTGCCTTGTTAGTTTTGATTTTAGAACGCACGCAGATGATTGGTATGTTGAAGGCTTTAGGAGCAACGAATTGGAGTGTTCGAAAAATATTTTTATACAATGCTTTTTATCTTATTGGTAAAGGACTTCTGTATGGGAATGTGATAGGGTTGGGCCTGTTGTTTTTACAAAAGTATACTGGGATTATTAAGTTAGATCCTACTTCGTATTATGTGCGTGAAGCACCTGTATTAATTCGATTTTCAGATGTCTTACTACTCAATCTTGGAGTGGTGGTTATTGCGATGTTGGTCTTGCTAATCCCTTCTTATTTGATTACAAAAATATCGCCTGTAAAGGCTATTCGATATGATTAAAAAAAGTCGCTTAGGCGACTTTTTCTATTCTTCTTCGTCTTCAAATGTCAATTCAATATCGACAAATTGAACAACGATCTCACATACTTTGTTGTTTTCATCATAACCAAAATAAACAGGATAGACTCCATCTCCATAACCACTTTGAATCATGGGAATGGTCAAATCTGTTCCTGGAATAGCAAAGTTTATCCAATCGCCGCCAGGTCGTTGGTATTGAGGGTGGTTCTCAGCACTTTTTTTGAACTCAGCAGCTAAATAATCGTCGTAAATATTTCCACCAGGATTGGCCTCAAGCCATTGTTGTTCAAAAGCACAATAGGCATCTTTTGTCTTTTCATCTACAATGGTAGCCAACCCCGCATCTACGTTAAATCCAAAATACTCTCCTTCGCCTAAACCGTCCATGTTTTCATGGCCAATCAAAGCTTCAATGTGCTTAATCGCCATTTGATTAGAAATTTTTACGCGAAAAGCCACATAGCGGTAGTGATGCTCTTCCACTTCCATCACCAAAACAGTCAAAGGAAATTTTCCAGCGGGAACTGAAATGAAATAAGGTTGTTCATCGCTTTTTAAATAAACCAAAGGATCGCGTACAATGACATTACCTGTGGGGAAATTTACTTCTCCAATGTTGAGGTGAAAAAGCTTTCTATTGCAAATTTCTGAAGCACTGAAGTAGTGATTGAAATTCGTTGGTGCAACTAATAATTCTTTTTTTTGTTCGTAGGCTGTTAACCATTCGGGTGTGGGTACTGTTTTCATAGTTGTTTTATTAGGGATGTTGCGCTACTTTTTTTAACGCTTGTTGATATATTTTTTGAATGCTCTTTTTTTCTTCTTTTTCAATTTGTTGTTCTAGTATATGGATAAGAACAGGCGTTTTTGACGTCTTCATTTTTACTATTTCTCCCAAAGCAAATGCAATGCTCCAACGCACAACCGTACTGTCGTCATTTATATGGGCGATTAAATGTTCTACGGCATAATCCACCTGATGAGGATAATTATAAATAGTATAACCAATGGCTCTCGCAGATTCCCATTTGACTCTCGCTGCTTGGCTTGATAGGCACTCAATCAATACTAATAGCGCTTCTTCTGTTAGTAGCTGTGGTTTTTTTTCTGCTACATGTGTCAAAGCTTCTATGCAAACCGCTTTTGGTGCATCTTTGACTACTTGAATCTCCGCTATAAAATCAGATAATTGTAAAGTATTACTTAAAAGTCCTTCGCATAACAGTTGCGTTTTTTCTTTGGCTTTGTATGCTTTATTAGTTAATATAAGATGAACTGACATCGTATTACATTTGGTTGAACACAAGTAAAAGACAAATATCAAGTATTAATATGAATAGGCAGGAGATATATTCATCTTTTTATGCAGGAGTAGAGAAGGGCAGTCGTTTCTATTCGGTGAATAATAATTAACCCATGGCTTCAATCAAGCCTAAAATAGGTGTGAATTTTGTTTATTAGTAGCATTTGACCTTTTATTTTGTGAAAATGAAAAAAAAATGAGGTCAAATTTGTAATATAATAATGAATCGTTTTGTTCAAGCCTTGTTATTTTTGGATATAAAAATGAGTATAAAATAATTTTAACAGAGTTGTGTTGAAAAACGAATCGTTCGTTTTAAATCATTAGAGTTTTGGAAATTAACATTTTCTTGTTTCGATTTAGTCTAAATAAGTTGTTTAAACGAAGGATACAAAATACATTTGCACCATAAAAGTTTAAATCACTTGGTGATGCATAGTATGAATAAGAACTTTATATTCAGGAAAGTAAGCTTAATTATCTTCTTTTTTTGCTTTACAACAGTCGTTTTAGCACAGAATCCGGTTGAAATTCAAGTACATATTACAGATACTAAACAGCAGGACATTGCTGAGGTAACCGTTTCTATAAAGAATAAATATCACAATTATATTGGTTTAACAGACGATAAGGGTATTGCTTATTTTCAAGTAATCCCCGGTGAATATCAGATGCAATCTTTCCATATTGCTTATCAAAGCCAAGAAGACAGAGTGAGTATTGCAAGTAAACAGGAGTTGAGTATAATTCTTATTCCTCTAGTAAAAGAATTACAAGAAGTGATTATTACAGCAGAGGAAGGAAAGGGATTATCTTCCACCTCAGTAATTAACCGCAAAGCGATGGAGCATTTACAGCCTTCGAGTTTTGCTGATTTGATGGAATTATTACCAGGAGGATTAGCACAAGATCCAACGCTTACTAAGACTAATGTTATTCGCATTCGCGAATTTGGTCCGAGTATATCGGGATATTCAACAAGTGCTTTGGGCGTTCAGTTTGTAATTGATGGCAATGTGTTGAACTCGAATATGGATATGTTGCAAGCGGTAAAAAGTGATCATCAAGGAGCAGGTTCTCGAAGTACGAATGGATTAGGGATTGATATGCGTACATTGTCTACCAATGATATTGAACGTGTAGAAATCATCCGCGGTATTCCAACAGTCAGTTATGGAGACTTGACTTCAGGTTTGGTGTTGATTCATCGAAAAAGTGGTTATACGAAATGGCAAGCTCGTGTTAAAGCAGATGGATTTAGCAAATCCTATTATGTCGCGAAGGGATTTACGGTAACACCAACATGGAATCTAAATGTGAGTTTGGACTATTTGGATGCCTTATCAGATCCCAGAGATCTCTATGAAACCTTTAAGCGAATCAATGGTTCTATCCGATCAAAAAAAGACTTTAACTTATATGGGAATAAATTAGAATGGCGTTCCAATTTAGACTATAGTGCTAATATTGATGAGGTGAAAGTAGATCCTGATACGGGATATTTAGCTACGGATTCTTATCAAAATCGCCGTCAAAAAATTAGCTTCTCTAATAACTTTGATTATAAAATCCAATCTAGTCAAGGGATTAAAAATATTAAATTGACTACAAATGTCAATCAAGGAATTGAAGATATCAAGCAAAGTATTTTTGTACAATATAGCGGTCCAACTTCTGTCTCAATCGCTACAGAAGAAGGAGTAAATGAAGGATATTTTCCCGAATTGAGCTTTGTCTCTCATACAAAAACTGAAGGACGTCCGTTGAATATCAATGGAAAATTAGAAACGGACTTAGAATTCCAAACGGGTATCGTAAAACAAAATATTGAAATTGGAGTGGATTATAAATATTCTCATAATTACGGACGAGGAGAAATGTATGATTTATTGACTCCTCCTTCTACAAAATCGACAACGAGACCCCGTGCTTACAACGATATTCCAGCCTATCAAAATATAGCTTTTTTTGCTGGAGATAAGGTGAGTTGGGCTTTAGGTGAACATAATTTTGGCCTTTATGGGGGAATTCGCATTTCTAAAATGTTGGGGTTAAATCATACGTTTGATTTGAGTAAAAAGGTATATGTCGAACCTCGTTTCATTTTACAATGGGGATTACCTAAACTTACACTAGGAGAACATGTTTTGAAAACGGACGTGACTCTAGGTTATGGAGAATTGTATAAACAACCTACGGGTTTGATGCTGTATCCCAATAAAACCTACAATGATTTTACTCAATTGAATTTTAGACCTGTTCATTCAGCCTATCAATTAGTCAACTTTATGACGTATGTGGAAGATCCAACGAATTATCAATTGGTAGCAGCAAAAAATACGAAAAAAGAAATACGCCTCGATCTTAGTTATGCAAAACACGATTTCTATATTACCTATTTCGATGAACAAATGCCCAATGGATTTAGAGTCGTAAATCACTATAAAGCGTATAGCTACAAGCGATATGATGCTTCAGGCATTGATTTGGAAAACTTAACTGAGAAACCTAATGTAGAAAATTTACCATATGAAGAACGAAAGGTATTTAACGCTAATTCTATCAGAGAAAATGGAAGTAGCACGTATAAAAAAGGAATTGAATTCGGGTATACCTCGCCGAGATTTAAAGGAATTAATACTCGATTTAGCTTGAGTGGTGCTTGGTTTGAAACGCTATATACCAATACAGTTCCCGTTCAAGAAAGACCCAATGCATCACTAGCAGGACAAGATTTCTCCTTTGTGGGAATTTACAAAAGTGCGGATGGAAACAAAGTTAGTGGAATGAATTACAATTTTGTGGTAGATACCTATCTTCCAACCTTAGATATGAATATTTCAGCTTCTTTTCAAGGGGTGCTCTTTAATGACAATACCAGAGAGTGGAAAGAAGATCAGCCCATGGCATATTTTGGAACAGATGGTGTAATACACGAATATACAGATGCTAATCGGAAGGATGCTTATTTACAATGGTTGGTGCGCAACGTCTCTACTACTGATAATCTAAATAGACATTATACTTTCGATGTTCGCGTAAACTTGAAAGTGTCCAAGCGAATTTATAAGGAAATCAAAGCTTCTTTATTTGTCAATAAGCTGTATTCTTATATGAGCCCTTATACATTTAATAAGACCAAGATATATCGAAAAGATAGTACAAACCCTTATTTTGGAATGGAACTTACTTATAATTTTTAATACATAAATCAAATGAAAAAAAGTTTAATTAGTCTGTGTTTCGCCTTGTTGAGCTTAACCGTTGTCACAACAGCGTGTAGTAGTGACGATAGTAATGTTGAAAATACAAAACAACAGAAAAGCACATTGAATCTTTCTTTTACAGGAGTAGATATCGAATCAGTATCCAATCTAACAATTGAATTTCTAGAAACAAACTCAGGAGCAAAAGGAGAGAAAATAATTACAGAATCAAAAACCGCTACGGTATTAGATAAGGGATCCTATAAGATTTCAATTAACGGAACAGTTATATTAAAGAATGGAGAAAAAGTTGAAGTAGGAGGAAATGGAGCTGTCGATTTGGTACAAGAGGAGCAAAATGCTGTTATTCATTTAATTATTAAAGCATTTAGTGAAGACTTTATTATTGAAGAAGTGTTCTTTACAGGCGTGAAAACCTTAGAAGGAAAAAACTATAACAACGGACGTTATTTTAAGTTGACGAACAATACAGATAAAGTTTTAAAAACAGGCGGATTGTTGATTTGTCAATCAGAGTTTAATACCACGTTGAATCACAATGTCACACCAGATATCAAAAGTGATGCATTCGCAGTTCAAGCCGTATTGATGATTCCTGAAGCGCATTCAAAAGACGTGCAGCCGGGTGACTTTATCGTGATCGCTGATATTGCTCAAAATCACAATCAACCCAATATCCCTGCTTATGATTTGAGCGCAGCAGATTATGAATTTCCAAATTTAGACAACCCTCATTTGGGACAAGTAGATAATCCAGCTGTTCCTAATGCTGTAGTAATTTATTCAAAATTGAACTATAATATGTTCTTTTTGCATAATCAAGGCGCAGAAAGTTATGCTATTGCTCGTTTTCCACAAGGACTATCAGTAGAAAATTGGATTGCAGATTATACCTATGATTACGAGTATTTAAATAAGGCAGGTAATATCACTAAAAAGAAAACCCTAAAAGTGATGAATACTTGGATTCTGGATGGCGTAAATTCAGCTATTACTGAAAAATGGATACACAATACATTAGATGCGTCTATTGATAGCGGATGGACAGGATGTGGTAAAATTGAATCAGACTATACTCGTTTTGGAAAAACAATTCGCCGTAAAGTCGTAGGGAAAATGGAAAATGGGAAAAACCTATATAAAGATACCAATAACTCAACGATTGATTTTACACGTGATGCAGAAGCAAGTTTAAAGAATGGAATCGTACACTAATAACGATAGATTTTGAATAAGCCCTCTATTTTTTGGATGTTGTGCTTCATCAGTGGAATTAGTGTAATACAGGCACAAGAAAACGTATCAGCCTATGATCGTATTCTCATCCAACAACAATCCGAACAACAGTTTAAAAAAGACTATTACTATAATCCAGTACACCAACTGGATTATAGTGATTTTTCATTTTCTGACATTCTAGTAGGATATCAAAAAGCCCAAAGCGATTTATATAAATTACAAGAAGGAACAGGAGTAGAAGGAATACAAATTGAAGCTTCTTCTTATAAAAAAATAAGTAACAACCGCAGTATTTGGGGGAATGTAGTATATCAAAAGAATACGCAAAAAGGAGTACAGTGGAATAATAATCTCGATCTTCATCTTCTGGGACCCTATGTTATTGCTGATTCTACAAGTAATAGCCTTAAATATGAAGCCTATGAGTTTATGGGAGGCTATGCAAAAAAGATCCAGCGGTTTTCGCTTGGATTGGAGGCGAGTTATCAAGCACACCTAGGTTACAAGAGTAGGGATCCCCGTCCGAAGAGTATTTCTTCTCATATGCAAATAAAAGGTGGAATTGGGTATGATGTTACACCAAATTGGATGCTTAGTACGCATGGGGTATTTACTAATTATACTCAAAATACGGAGGTTTCATTTGCTAATCAAACCCAAAAGGCAGCCTTGTATCAACTCAATGGTTTAGGAACTTGGAGCAGATATTTTAGTGGAAAAAGTACGGGAACCAATATTGAACGAAGGGGGTATGAGTATGGCTTTGATATTGAAAATAAAGCGTTTGATTTTGTTGTTGGTTTGACTAATGGAAAGAGTAAACTCAAAAGATTTAGTACAGGTGTCTCCCTGAAAAACTCAGATAATGATGCGGAGACCAACCGATTAGAAGAAACGTATCAAAATATTTATCTACTGAAGTTCTTTGCTTTAGGAAAGGATAAAATCGGAGTGAAATACAAGTATACTAAAGGAGAAAAAACGGGAATTGAAGTATATTATACCGACAATGAAGCCACGGGCTTGGAGAAATTATTAGAGAAGAAAGCATATAAATATACGGATACCAATCATATGGTAGAAGCAATGTATGAGGTGAACTTTGTGCGTAGTCAATGGAGGATTCAGCCCTTTTGGAAATACCAAAAAACGACAGAACAACTTCAAGAAGTACAAACAAAACAGGGATTCACTTATGCGTATTATGGCTTAAATTTAGGCTATACGCAAACACTGACAGCAAAGACAACACTGACAGTCGAGCCTACACTTACATATCGCAAGGTTAGTAAAGCCAATAATCAACTCAATTTTACTACGACAAAACCAGCGATGAAAGATTGGTTATGGAATGACTTCGAATACCTTTCAACAGATTATGTGTATTGGGGAACTTCCGTAAAGTATGCAATAGAAAAAGTAAAAAAAGCTCCGATGTTTGTGGCAATTAGCTATCATCAAATGGACTTTAAAACAAATAAACAAAACAACTATATAACCGTAACCTTAGGGGTAACGTTTTAATTGAGAAGCAACAAAGATGAGTAGAAAGTTAATAATTGCCCTCTTTTTGAGTATCGGTGGGCTTTTGAGTTTTACCAATGCTCCCAAAATATTGAATTCAAGTGACCCAGAGTACAAGGCAATCATTGAAAGTTATAAACAACCACTTGCTCTATGGCCTAAACCCACAATTGATGAAGGAGTGGATTGGAAGGAATTTGCCAGCATTCAAAGAGATACAGCGTTTTTTTCAACACAAGATTTACCTGAAGTTATTTTAGGAAAGATGCTTTTTTTTGATCCTAAATTGTCTAAATCAAGTCAAATATCTTGTAGTACTTGTCATGATCCAGCGATGGGATGGACAGATCGACGTACTGTAGCATTAGGACACGACCATTTAGAAGGGATGAGAAATACACCTAGTCTTTACAATATAGCTAATCGAACGATTTTCTTTTGGGATGGAAGAGCCAACAGTTTAGAAGAACAAGCGAGTGGACCTTTAAGTGCACATAATGAAATGGCAATGGATGTAGAGCTTTTACCTGAAAAATTAAAAAAAATAAAAGGGTATAGGCCTTTGTTTAAAGCTGCTTATGGTGATGAAACTATTACATATGAGCGAATCGTTGGGGCTTTAGCTACCTTTCAACGAACTATAAAAAGCCAACCTAGTCGTGTTGACCTCTTTGTGGATGGTAAATTTGAAGCCATGACTGATCAAGAAATCTATGGTATGCATTTATTTAGAACCAAAGGACGCTGTATGAATTGTCATCATGGACCTGATTTGACAGATGATCAGTTTCACAACATCGGATTGACGTATTATAAGAGAAAATTTCAAGATTTAGGACGTTATGTTATCACCCAAAATCCGGAGCATGTGGGACAATTTAAAACGCCATCTTTACGCGATTTACTTCTAACCCGCCCTTGGATGCACAATGGATTTTTTGATAACTTGGAAGGAATTGTCAATATTTACAATAGTGGCATGCACATGATTGATCCAACTCCAGAACAAAAAAAGGCAGATCCTTTATATCCTGTTACGGATTCATTAATGCAACCTTTGCAGCTCAATCGTGAAGAAGTAAAAGCAATAGTTGCTTTTTTAGAATCTTTATCGGGAAGTCGTTATAAAATGAAAAGACCAGATTTTCCAAGAGACTAAATGAATAATGAAGGGAATATCCGTATGAATTACAGGAGAAAAAATAAATAAGAAAAAGATAAGCCGTTCCGGAAGGGAACGGCTCTTTTGTAAAGGGGCTTTGCTTGCTCGGTGCATTCTTTGTTGCAATGTCCTTTGATATTTTGGTGAAAGTATGGAGAAATGCACACAAGCCTACCTGGTTCTTATTTCCTCAATTGTTTAGGGGAATATCCAGTGTATTTTTTAACAAAGCTTGAAAAATAAGTAGCATATTCAAACCCGAGTGTAAATGCTATTTCAGATACAGTCAGAGTCGAATTCTTTAATAATCGCTGTGCTTCGATTAATATTCTTTCTTGTATGATTGCTGTCGTTGATTTGCCAAAGGTTTGCTTGACCACATAGTTTAAATAATTGGTGTGAACTTCCAATACTTCAGAATAGTCCGCGGCCGTTTTTAATCGGACGGTTTGTTCTTTGTGTGTAATGGGAAATTGCTTTTCTATTAGTTCCAAAAATTGAGAACACAACCGATTTGATGCATTTCTCTTTTCTGAAAACGTAAATTCACTCGTTAGTTTATTTGCTTGATGAATGATTATCTCAATGTAGTTGCGCAATATTTCTTGCTTCATCGGATAATCTTCCTTTTGTTCTAAAACAATATTTTCAAATAAACTCTTAATCATTTTATCTTGCTCCTTATTTAAAGAGTAAATGGGAGTCGTTTGCAAGGTTTGTAGAGTAGATCGAATTTCGTTGCTTTGATAACCAAGAAATGTATTTGTAAATAAACAAAAAAAACCATCAGGTGATTCTGAAGTGGGTTCTAAAGTATACGTTGATAAAGGATTTGAGAAAAAAAGGGTTGGACCTGTGAATTCTCGTGTTTCTGTTCCGCAAAATAATTTACTTTTACTGTTTAAGTAAGAAACCTTATAATGTGTTTTAATATTATAAGAGATGAGATGCTCCTTACCCTCTATTTGTGAATAAACAGCGAATTCATTCGAATTGATATCGCATCTAGGTGCTTCTTCTGTATCAATTACATCTAAATCTAATGTTGGAGTTAAGTACGTCATTTTTCGCTTCGTTTTTCTTAATACTAGTTTTTTGAATGCTTAGGGAATGAGTGTTTGCTATTATGTTTTATGGTTATTTGTAAAAATATATATAATTATAGCTGTAGATTTGATAAAAAATTATTATTTATTGTGTTTTTTAATTATTTTGTCGTTAATATTTATAAATTTTATATTTATTCCTATTTTTAATTGTTTTGATTAAGTTTTTTTTAATTTTTTTAGGAAGTGTATGACGTGAATTTGCCAAAACCAGTATCATTTTATCTTAGATGGATTTTTTTACTTGTATTTTTTAATCTTAACAGATAAATCTGTGCTTAGTAGGAAGGGGGAGAGAACTTAAGTACAGGACTTCAAAAAGTAAAATGGCAGGTATTCTTATAGGTCTATTTTTAAAAAAAATTATGTTATTTCATGTCGTTTTTTTATTTCTTGTTGAAGAAGTTGGATTTTATACTATAGCAGATGCGAACTATATATTTGTTTTTGTTGATGATTCGCAGGGTAAAGTATAGGGAGAAGTGATTCTTTCGCGGTTTGAGGATGTTCAAAAGAATCGTGTTTTTTTAGTGTAGTCTATTTTTAAAATAAATGGAATTTATTTATTTTTTAATATAAAGTAGTTTTTTGATCTAAACGGAAATAGAATGCATAGAGTATTGCAATCTCCTAAAGAAATCGCTTTGTATATAATATAGGACAGAATCCTAATTTAGGGAAAATCAACGTACAATATAATAGTGATAAATGAGTTTCTTCACAGAAGGGCGAACTTCTTCGGAAGATGTATACTCAAATCCACAGCGTTCGAGAAGTGATTTGGAATGAACATTCGCTTCAAAAAGCTGTGCGCAAATCACAGTATAAGAAAAATGTTGTTGAATGTGAAGGATTAATGCTTGTAGTAGTTCAGTAGCTAATCCCTTTTTCCAGAAAAAATCGTGTATAATGTAGCCAATTTCAATATAACTCCGAGCGTTTGTACAAGGAAATAAACCCAACTCACCAATTACGAATGAAGTGTTCTTAGTTTTGAGTACAATTTTGTATAAACCTAATTGTTGAGGATATAAGTTTTGATTGAGCTGATATTTATTCACTAAATCCTCGGGTGTCCAATGTACTTTGTTGTTAGGAATCCAACGCATCGTATTGAGATTGTTGTGAATTTCCAAAAGAGAAGGAAGATCCTGATCTAGGTGAATAGTTTGAATCAGTAAACGTGAAGTCTCTAGTATATTAAACATAGGTATATAAGGGATTGAAGGATGTAAAAAACAATCAACTTAAATTAAGAATTCTTTTCTTTTAAATAGTAAAAAAAGTAAGGAAGTCTAGTCTTTATATTTTATATTGTGCAATAAAATTCAAGTTAGATTAAAAATTGCATGATATTTGTAAGGTAATACATGAATATCTGTTAGAGATATAAAAATAGAGTTGAATAAAATATAAAATTATCAAATGAAAACGAAGTCAATCAGCAATATATTAACAATTGGTTTTGCGTTGTTCGCCATGTTTTTTGGAGCAGGAAATATTATTTTACCGCCTATCATCGGATTAATTACAGGAGAAGAGTGGGATTCAGCCGTCTTCGGTTTTAGTATTACTGCCATTCTCGCTCCTTTTTTAGGAATATTAGCTGTTTTACTTTCGGGAGATGAGTTTACGGATTTAGGAAAAAGAATCAATCAAACCATTGGAGTTATTTTAGCAACGGCCATTATTTTAAGTATAGGCCCTTTAGTTGCAATTCCCCGTACAGCTGCCACTACCTTTGAAGTTGGATTATTGCCCCTCTGGCCCGATTTTAATCCTATTATTTCTTCTGTCTTATTCTTTGCGGTTACCTTAGCATTGTCAATATCTCCCTCCAGAGTAGTGGATATTATTGGAAAATACTTAACTCCTTTGCTGTTAGTCTTATTGGCTATAATGATTGTCATGGGAATACTTCATCCATTAGATACGACAATGGATACAGGAGTTGATGGTGTAGAATCTTTCCGTAGAGGGTTTGCCGAAGGTTATCAAACAATGGATGTTTTAGCTTCTGTTATTTATGCGGGAATTATTATTGCGGCAGTGAAAGCCAAAGGTTATGTTAGCCCAGAAGCGAAAACAAAAGTTACATTCCTTTCGGGGGCTGTTGCAACATTATGTCTCTTGTTTATCTATGGTGGACTAGTCTATCTCGGAGCAACTTCTGGATATGGTTCTTCTACGGATCTAAAGCGTACTGAATTATTGTTGTACATTTCCAATCATGTATTGGGATCTCAGGGTACAATCGCTTTGTCCCTTTGTATTGCTCTAGCTTGTTTAACAACTGCAATTGCACTAGTCTGTGCAACAGGAACTTTCTTTAGTCAGTTGACGAATGGTAAATTAAGCTATAAAACTATTGTTATTGCAACTTGTATTTTCTCCGCTATTTTAGCTGTTAATGGAGTAGATAAGATTATTGATTATGCAGGCCCCTTCTTAGGCATTATCTACCCTATTACCTTAACCTTAATATTATATGTTGTAATCTTTGGAAAAATCGTAAAACGCAAAATTCCCTTTGTAGGCGCTATTGTCACAACAACCCTTTTTTCTATTGTGCAATTTTTTATTAATATGACTATTGATCCATTAGCAGAAGAGGGGTATGCCTTTCAATTGAATGAGTGTATCAAAAAGATTCCGCTATACAATTACGATGTCCCTTGGTTACTTCCTTCTTTTGTCGTTTTTATCGTTTTATACTTATTTAATCGAAAATAAAAAAAATCCCATTCTAAACTTAGAATGGGATTTTTTTAGTTTAATGAAATTCTTTCTCCTTGCTTTGGAAAAATATAGTGTACCTGTAAAGGGTTGTTTTCGGTTAATTCTCGTTTGATTGTTTCAATTTGATTGCCTGAAGGTTTTAGATGAGTAACGATAATGGTTAAATCATTTAAATGGTCAAGGCCTGTATATTTTGCGAGTTTACTCAATTCTTCCACTAATAATTTTGGAGTTAAGTGCCCAAATAATAAGTGTTCTGGTTGACTATTCGGAAAAGAGACTTCTAATAAAATAGTCTTTAAATTTTTATTTCGAACTAAAGGAGCGATGTATTCCCAAATTGTTTCTAAATGATTCGTCTTTTCAATTCGATCAGCACCTGTATCTCCGAAATACAATACATAATCATTGTTGTTTCTCAATAAAATAGCAGAACTCTTTTGCGGGTTTACGTGACTTAATTCAAATAGCTCTGCAGAAAAAGTTGTGTTAACAAGAGAGAAGGATTGAAAGGGGAGAACCTTCGCATAAGTATATTTCCCCAATATAGGAGATTCACCTTCGTTGCCAAAATTCGCCCATGAGGCGTTGGTGAAATAATTGTGCTTGAAAATATCTGTCACAAAAGGCAACGAATAAATGGGTTTAGCAGAATCCTCAGGTGAATTAATGATTAATCCCGAAAGATGATCTAAATGACCATGTGAAATAAAGTATCCTTTGATGTATTGTTGTAATACAGTTTCGAAAGAAACATCAAAAGTTCCTTTCTCAATGGCCTTGTTTATACCACTTCGTACTGTTCCAGCATCAAGGGCAATGTAATTATTGCTCTTTTCTACACCTATTAAATAACTAGATAGGTTACTCTCGTCTCCGCCACCATAAACACCTAAGGGAATAATCTCTAAATTTTGAGCCAGTAGCGTTGAGGTACCATAAAGAAAAAAAACAGAAAGGGTGAATAAAAATTTCTTCATTAGATATAATGTATTTACTACAAAAGTAAGAGATATTTTTTTATTTGATTCTCTCCTTATATATATGTAGGGGCAGATAGCTATCTGCCCCTTTGTTTGAAGTTTCTTTTTCGAATGAAATCTATTTTTTCTAAATAGGAGGGCACAGGCCCCTGCGCCCGTACGGGCAGATAGCTATCTGCCCTTTTGTTTGAAGTTTTCTTTTTCGAATGAAAGCTATTTTTCTAAATAGGAGGGCACAGGCCCCTGTGCCCGTACGGGCAGATAGCTATCTGCCCTTTTGCATGAAAGATGATTTTATTTGATTCTTTCCTTATATATAGATAAGAGCAAATGGAAATTTGCCTATT
>NZ_JACAGN010000023.1 GCF_030324495.1 Myroides sp. 1354
ATATTTTCAATGAATTCATTGTTGTTGGTGATTTGATTGATGAAATCAATATTATCTCCCAACTTAGTAATGAACTCTTGATTTTCAACTAACTCCGTTACGAAAACATCATTATTTGCAATCACTTTGCCTAAATCGTCAATCGATACGCTGAATGTCGTTCCCTCAGTATCTACAAGGGTTAAGAAATCATTGTTCACTGTAAAACTCGCAATCTTCGTATTGCCTAATACATCCCAATCGATCGTTACAGGTTGACCATTTTCGTCATAGTAGAAAAACGAATTACTAACGGTATCAAATCCTACGTTTCCGTATTTTCCTTTTAACTCATGGATAATATTTTCAATGAATTCATTGTTGTTGGTGATTTGATTGATGAAATCAATATTATCTCCCAACTTAGTAATGAACTCTTGATTTTCAACTAACTCCGTTACGAAAACATCATTATTTGCAATCACTTTACCTAAATCGTCAATTGATACGCTGAATGTCGTTCCCTCAGTATCTAGAATGGTTAAGAAATCATTGTTCACTGTAAAACTCGCAATCTTCGTATTGCCTAATACATCCCAATCGATCGTTACAGGTTGACCATTTTCGTCATAGTAGAAAAACGAATTACTAACGGTATCAAATCCTACGTTTCCGTATTTTCCTTTTAACTCATGGATAATATTTTCAATGAATTCATTGTTGTTGGTGATTTGATTGATGAAATCAATATTATCTCCCAACTTAGTAATGAACTCTTGATTTTCAACTAACTCCGTTACGAAAACATCATTATTTGCAATCACTTTACCTAAATCGTCAATTGATACGCTGAATGTCGTTCCCTCAGTATCTACAAGGGTTAAGAAATCATTGTTCACTGTAAAACTCGCAATCTTCGTATTGCCTAATACATCCCAATCGATCGTTACAGGTTGACCATTTTCGTCATAGTAGAAAAACGAATTACTAACGGTATCAAATCCTACGTTTCCGTATTTTCCTTTTAACTCATGGATAATATTTTCAATGAATTCATTGTTGTTGGTGATTTGATTGATGAAATCAATATTATCTCCCAACTTAGTAATGAACTCCTGATTTTCAACTAACTCCGTTACAAAAACATTATTATTTGCGATTTCGCTAATTGCCAGATAAACACTATGATTTTCACTATCTGTAATAATTAACGATTCTTCGTTATTTTTACTGGGATTTGTACCAATCGTAAAAGAATTATTCATACGATCTGTTACTGTATCACCAGAAAGAAGCGGTATCCAAATATTATTTCGCCAATAATAGAATCCTGCATTAATATTATTCTCACCTGTGTGATAAATTAACAAACTTTCAATTTTCTCACCTTGAATAGGTGCGAAGTCTGCTAGGTCAACAAGTTTTACTCTGGGGATAAGTATACCTTTATGATCTGCAAGAATTTCTAATTGTGCTGAACTTGCAGCTCTCTCAGTACCAATACCAACTTGTGCTATTGCTGCACTACTTACCATAAGTGCAAATAGAGGAATTACTTTTCTTTTCATAATTTATAACTTTTGAGTATATAACATTTAAATATTATACTACAACAAAGCTACAACCATTTAATATTTTTAATATAAAAAAGGAAATTATTACAAATAATGCTAAATAATAACACAATAAATGATTTATAATTTCATAAATTATGCAAAAAAAGCATTATAACAAAAGTTAAGAATATTATAAAATTTCGCAAATAATCACTTTTAATTACTTAGTGTTTTACAAAATTAGACTAAGTGATACGTGTAGAAGTTGTCATAATAATCGAATCGCAAAATGAGTATAAAAGTTTTATTAAAATAAAATTAATTTTTCTCAGGTCCGTTTTTGTCGTTTTTAACACAGATTGAGAACTTAAATGCAAAAAAAAGCTAGGTAAGCATACTAAATAAAATATTTTGAGCAAAAAAGTCCCTATATCTTCTCATTACACGAAGAAAAATGAGCTATTAGAAAATAATACACTTTTTGGTAATATTTTACATATAACTTATCTATATATCTATATAAGGCGATTTTGTTAGCAAACTTCGTTTAGAATTTATAAGAAAAGTAGAAGTGAAGTTAGAGCACAAAAAAAGAGGTAGAAACAATGTTTCTACCTCTTTTTAGTAAACAAAATTAGTTTGTTCTTCCTATTTAGCCTCTAGTGCTTTTAATTTATCGTTCATTTCCAATGCGCGGTAAATGTTTTTAAGCGTTTGAATAGCTTCCTCGTTTTGTGGATTAATAGCCAACACTTTTTCTAAATCATTCATTGCATCACGATAAATCGCTTTTTTCTCTTTTTGCAATTGCTCGTATTTTTTATTATCTGCAGCAGACATACCCAAGCTATTCATCTTATTCGTCAATTCCTCGTCTGGTTGTAATTTAAGGAATGCCATGTTCAAATAAGCATTCTCATTTTTAGGATTGATTTGAATTGCTTTTTCGTAGTATTTTCTAGCTTCATCTGCCTTACCTGCTTGGTAACTTGTAACACCTAGATTGTACAACAACACATCGTCATTCGGGTTTTTACTCAAAGCTTCTTTTGCAATTTCCTCATATTTTCCCATATTGTTTGACTTCAAATACAAATCCATTTGAGTTAACATCAAATTAGTGTCATCTGGATTTGCCTTTCTTGCCTCAATAATCGCTTTTTCTGCTTGATCGTATTGTCCTTCTTGGTAGTAGATTAACGCTAAGTTCTTTACAATCTCAGGGCGTTTTGACTCTTCTTTTACAAATTTAGGATCTGTATGTGAACCTTGTTTCACTAATACGTCTCTCATTTTAGAATCTTTCCCAAAGTTTTGAACTTCTCCTGTTGCTTTTTCAACTGCTGTATAGTAGGATTCATTTCCTTTATATCCTAAATCAATCAACTGCTTATAATAAGCGGTTGCTGTAGGATAATCTTTCGAACTGATTGCTGTTGATGCAGCATAATATAGATACAACGTATCTTGTGGATTAATATCAAACGCTTGCTTGAACTTTTTAGTCGCTCCTTTATAGTTTGATGAGTTATTCTCTTCAATTGCCTTGTTAATTACTTTAGAAGCAACTGTTCCCAACTCTTCATTTGCTTGTTTTGCAAATTTGTTGTTTTTATCAATTGCAGCTATTTCTTTATAAGCAGCTACCATTCGATCCACATTCGCATCGAAATCTTGGTTTTTCTCAATTTGTTGGAAAGCTAAATTCGATTTTAAATAATAAAACTGAATTTTTTGCTCATTATTGGCTTGACCTAAAACGCTTTCCACGGCTTGTAATGCTGCATTAGCTTCCACAACATTACCTTTTTTTACTGCTTTCTCAGCATCTTTCAACTCTTTCTTTTGAGCCATTGAAAGCCCTGAAATCATTAAAGCAGCTGCTAAATAAACAAATTTTTTATTCATAACTCTGTTGTTTTATTGTATTACTCTTGATCTTGGTCTTCTCCTATTTGATCTTCTACTTGATCATCTAAATCTTCTGTAACGTCTAATACAGTTCCATCGATTTCCACAAATTCTTGGTCTTGATCCTCTTCATCATCTTCTTTCATTACTTTACAAACAGCGGCAATCGAATCATTTCCTTTGATGTTAATTAAGCGAACTCCTTGTGTTGCACGTCCCATCACACGAAGATCAGAAACACGCATACGGATTGTTAATCCTGATTTATTGATAATCATTAAATCATCCGCATCCGTAACGACATTAATTGAAACTAATAATCCAGTTTTATCACTGATATTCATCGTTTTAACTCCTTTACCTCCACGGTTTGTTTCACGGTATTCTTCTAAGGCTGAACGCTTACCATAGCCATTTTCAGAAACAACTAAAATTTCGCTATTTAAATCACTTACAGATACCATTCCGATTACTTCATCTTTGTCATCTGCTAAGGTAATACCGCGAACTCCAGAAGCCGTTCTTCCCATTGGACGCGTTTTTTCCTCATCAAAGCGAACTAATTTTCCAGATTTCACAGCAATTAATACTTTACTCTTACCATCTGTCAATTTTGCTTCTAGTAATTCATCATCTTCTTTAATCGTAATGGCATTGATACCATTTTGTCTAGGACGAGAATATTGCTCTAAAGGTGTTTTCTTCACTTGACCTTGTTTGGTCGCCATGATTACATAGTGATTGTTGATGTACTCTTCATCTTTCAAATCTTGGGTACAAATGAACGCTTTCACTTTGTCGTCATTCTCAATATTGATTAAGTTTTGGATTGCACGACCTTTACTTACTTTCGTTCCTTCTGGAATTTCGTAAACTCTCATCCAGAAACATTTTCCTTTCTGAGTAAAGAACAACATATATTGGTGGTTAGTAGCCACATACATATGCTCTAAGAAATCTTGATCTCTTGTTCCTGCAGATTTTTGACCGACTCCTCCTCTATTTTGTGTTTTATATTCAGAAAGCGGTGTTCTTTTGATGTATCCAGCATGAGAAATTGTAATTACAACTTGCTCATCTGCAATAAGATCCGTAATACTCACATCTCCGCCTGCGTATTCAATTACTGAACGACGCTCATCACCGAATTTATCTTTTACTTCAATTAACTCTTCTTTAATCAAGTTCATTCGCAATTCTTTGCTTGCTAACAACTCTTTTAAATAATTAATTAACTTCATGATTTCCTCATACTCTGCACGTAGTTTGTCTTGCTCCAGTCCTGTTAACTGACGCAAACGCATTTCTACAATTGCACGAGCTTGGATTTCAGATAAAGAAAAACGCTCAATTAATTTCGCTCTTGCTTCATCTGCATTGTTTGAAGAACGAATTAAAGCGATTACTTCGTCAATATTATCTGACGCAATAATCAATCCTTCTAAAATATGCGCACGTTCTTCTGCTTTTCTCAACTCAAACTGCGTACGTCTAACTACTACATCGTGTCTGTGTTCTACGAAATGGTAGATTAACTCTTTTAAGTTTAGCGTTTGCGGACGACCGTCAACCAATGCAATATTGTTCACACTGAAAGACGACTGTAATTGCGTATATTTATATAGGGTATTCAATACAATGTTTGGAATAGCATCGCGTTTTAAAACATAAACGATACGCATTCCTTTTCGATCGGATTCGTCTCGAATCGTAGCAATCCCTTCAATCTTCTTATCATTAACAGCTTCCGCTGTTTTCTTGATCATTTCGGCTTTGTTTACCTGGAACGGAATCTCTGTTACTACGATACACTCTCTACCATCTACTTCTTCAAAATTGGCCTTCGCACGCATTACAACACGTCCACGTCCTGTTTTAAAAGCTTCTCTTACTCCTTCATAACCGTAAATAACTCCTCCTGTTGGGAAATCAGGTGCCTTGATGTGGTTCATCAACTCATCGATTTCGATATCGTTATTATCGATATACGCCAAGGTTCCATCAATAACTTCTGAAAGATTATGTGGTGCCATATTGGTAGCCATACCTACCGCAATACCTGAAGCACCATTCACCAATAGCGTAGGAATACGCGTAGGCATTACTCTTGGCTCTTCTAAGGTATCGTCAAAGTTTAACTGGAAATCAACCGTTTCTTTATCAATATCGGCAAGAATTTCTTCAGATATCTTCTTCATTCTAGCCTCTGTATAACGCATCGCTGCAGGGCTATCTCCATCTACAGATCCAAAGTTACCTTGTCCATCTACAAGCAAATAACGCATACTCCAATCTTGAGCCATACGCACCATGGCGTCATACACCGAAATATCTCCGTGTGGGTGGTACTTACCTAATACTTCCCCTACAATTCTGGCAGACTTTTTATGTGCTCTGTTAGACATTACACCTAACTCATACATACCAAATAACACTCTACGATGCACAGGTTTTAAGCCATCTCTAACATCGGGAAGTGCTCTAGATACAATCACGGACATTGAATAATCAATGTAGGCTGATTTCATCTGTTCCTCAATGTTAATAGGAATCAACTTTTCTCCTTCAGACATAAGTATATTAAATTTTAAATTGTCATTATTAAACGTGCTAATATACAGTTTTTATAGCGTTTTTCCATACCCTATTGGCATGAAAATTCGTTTTTTTTTAGTGTTTTATTGATTTTAATACTTCTACCATCCAAATAGAGCCATTTTGAGGCCTAAATTAGCAACTTTAAGTAGAGCCATGTACCCAAGAAGGTATTTTTCAGCTAAAGAGTGAGGTTTGTGAATTTGCTCTATATAAAAACTTAACATTGCAAAAAAACTCGTTTTATTCAATCTACACAAAAAAATCCCACCTAAGGAAGTGGGATTCTAGTTTTATAATCGATTGTGTATCTGTTTAAAATAGTCAAACGCTTTACATACGCGCGTCCCATACCAGCTAAACATTTCTCCTTCTACGAAGATTGTTTTTCCGTGATGGGTAAATCGCCCAATTTCAAAAGCATCTTCTTCTTGAAAAGCATAGGGCATAGAAGGAAGAAAAACCAATTCAGGATCACCTTGGATCCTAATTTTTTTAATTTCTACCTCTGGATACAGCTCTACTCTATCTGCATATACATTTTCAAATTTGTTTAATTCCAATAGTTCTTGTATGAATGTTCCTTCACCCGCTACAACAAAAGGATCTTTACCAATAAAATAAGCCACTTTAAAACCAGGTCTTTCGCTTACAAAGTCCATCAAGTCCTTTTGTCCAAAGCTAATTTTATCCATCCATTTTCGCGCTTCTGTGCGTTTATTGAACAACTGCCCTAACAATTCAATCAATTGGAAGTTCTGATCCATCGTTCTCACATCTACCAACCAAACAGGACAAATCGCTTGTAGACGCTCAATATCCTCCATTGTATTTTCGGTTGGACTAGCCACAACAACATCAGGTTGCATTAGCTGAATCTGCTCTATATCCACTTTTTTAGGTTCTCCAATACTTGTTTTGGTCACCCTCAATTGATAAGGATGCATACAAGCAGTCGTAATTCCAACTAATTCATCTTCTAGTCCTAAATCAAAAAGCGTTTCTGTTAACGATGGTACAAGTGAAACAATGCGTTTTGGCGATTGCTCAAAACGATGCTCACGTCCCAACTGATCTTTTAGTATTAGCATAATCTCTCTTTTAAAATAGCGTGCATTTCCTGTTGCATTTTCAACGCTTCTTCTCTTGCTTTAGCAGCAAAATCTGCTTGATTCGAAGCATAAATAATCCCTCTTGAAGAATTGATTAACAATCCTACATTTTCCGCTAATCCATACTGGCAAACTTCTTGTAAGCTTCCTCCCTGTGCTCCAACACCTGGAACCAATAAGAAACTTGTAGGAGCTACTTGGCGAATGTCTTTAAAATATTCCGCTTTCGTTGCACCAACCACATACATTAATTGATCTGCATTCTTATAGTGTTGAGATGTCTTAATCACCTTTTTATACAAAGGTTCTCCATCAATCAATTGTGTTTGAAAATCGAAAGCTCCTTCATTAGAAGTCAAGGCTAATAAAATCGTGTGTTTATTCTCAAATGCCAAGAAAGGCTCTACAGAATCTTTTCCCATATAAGGGGCAACCGTAACGCTATCAAAAGCCATATCTTCAAAAAATGCCTTGGCATACATGGATGCTGTATTGCCAATATCTCCTCTTTTGGCATCCGCAATCGTATACAATTCAGGATAATTTTCTTTAATATAAGTAATCGTCTTTTTTAAAGATTCCCATCCTTTGATTCCGTAAGCTTCAAAAAAGGCAATATTGGGTTTGTATGCGACAGCTAAATCATGTGTCGCATCAATAATCGCTTTGTTAAAGCTAAAAATAGGATCCTCCTCTTCAAGTAAAAATGCGGGAATTTTAGTTAAATCAACATCCAATCCTACACATAGAAACGATTGTTTACGTTGAATTTGCTCAATGAGTTGTTGTGTTGTCATGCTCTAGTACTTTGTAAAAAAACCACACTGCTTAGTGTGGTTTTCTTTATCTTGCGTATTAATAAACTTCGCTTTCTTTTAATTTCTCTGTATTGCTTACTAATTGTAATTCATCTACAATTTTCTGAATACCTCCATTCATTACACCGTCTAAATCATATAATGTCAATCCGATGCGGTGATCTGTCACACGTCCTTGTGGATAGTTATACGTTCTAATTTTAGCAGAACGGTCACCACTACTCACTTGAGAGTTACGTTTTTTAGCGTCTTCCTCTTGCTTTTTCGCCAACTCCATTTCGTATAAACGAGAACGCAATACAGATAAAGCTTTATCTTTATTCTTGTGTTGTGATTTCTCATCCTGACATTGTGCTACTAATCCTGTAGGAATATGCGTCATACGCACAGCCGATTTTGTTGTATTTACCGATTGCCCACCAGGTCCTGATGAACAGAATAAATCAATACGCACATCATTCATATCAATGTGTACATCGAATTCTTCTGCTTCTGGCAATACCATTACCGTTGCTGCAGACGTGTGAACACGTCCTTGCGTTTCTGTTTGAGGAACGCGTTGTACGCGGTGAACACCAGCTTCAAACTTCAATGTTCCGTATACATCTTCTCCTGTTACTTCGAAAATAACCTCTTTGTATCCTCCAGAAGTTCCTTCGTTCACATCCACAACTGATGTTCTCCAACCTCTAGACTCACAATATTTGGTATACATTCTAAACAAATCACCCGCAAAAATACTCGCTTCATCCCCTCCAGTTCCAGCGCGTACTTCAACCATTACGTTTTTCGCATCTTCTGGATCTTTCGGAATCAAAAGAAATTTGATTTCATCTTCTAATTCTGGCAAACGGCTTTTGGCTTCATCCAACTGCATTTTGGCCATATCAACCATTTCAGCATCACTTCCGTCTGCTAAAATCTCATTTGCTTCTGCTATATTTCCGGTAAGATTTAAGTACTCAGCGCGTTTCTCAACTAACTGTTTTAAATCTTTATATTCTTTGTTTAATTGAACATATCGTTTTTGATCTGCAATTACATCGGGTTGAATAATCAAATCCGAAATTTCATCAAAACGCTGTTTTATAATTTGTAATCTATCTATCATACCTTGAAAAGAGATAATTTAATTGGAATGCAAAGGTAAAAAAAAAGAGGAATATATCTAAATATTCCTCTTGATTTCGTTTATTTATTGGTTTTATTTTTTAATCTCTACAGCAATCTCAACATCTGACCATGTTTTTCCTTCGTGTAAAGCTCCACAAGCTTCGTGTAAAGCATTGAAAGCGTCTTTTGCAGTGAAATCAGCCAAGATATCAATCGCTCCATTTAATTTCACTCCTGCTTCAGTTTCTTCATAAGAAAATTCTTTCTCTTTTGTAATACCATTCATTGTAAGATTAACTAAGACTTTACCGTCTTTGAATTCCCCAAAAAACCCGTTGATATTCCCAACTAATTTACTGAAGAAATTCAAACGCAACGTTTCGTCTCTTGCTGGATCTCCTGTACTAGCTGAACTCGTAACAATAGAGAATTGAGCTCCTTTCAACCCTTCAGCTAAAGTAGCTGCTTCTTGGTTTACCTCTGATAATTTTACTTGATCAAATGTTCCTTTTACTCCAACTTTTGCTGGTGTTTTAAATGCAATCCACTCAATCGCATAGGTCAACTCTTTTTGTTGAGGCGCTTCTGTTGTCTGCTCTACAGTTTGTTCTGGTGTAGTAGTATCTGTTGATTTTTTATCTCCACATGAAATAGCTACTAAACTTACTAAAGCTAGTGCTAAGATTGATTTTTTCATAATACTTTTGAGTTTTGTTTTCTTGAAGCAACTAATGTACAAAAAGCAATTTACAATTCCCCTTGCTTTAAAATTAAAATTTCCTTAAAATATTTAGAATTTTATGACCTCATCTTAGCGAATTAATAGCTTGGTAAGACTGTCTTCATATTTCACTTTAAAGCGTTCCATAGCCTCAATATTGACAGTCCCATCAGGCAAAACAACCCCTTCTTTCACCAATTGTTTAAAAATACTTTTCATGCCTTTTTGATTGAATTTCTGTGTTTCAAAAGACACTTTTTCTTGCACAAAAACAAGGGTATAATAAACTATTTCATTGTATTTACCTCTATCTTCTCTTGCAGGCTTGATATAAACAACCTCCTCCTGCGAATCAAGCTTTTTGAACGTAATTTCATCGGCTAAAAAAGGCTGTTCATAGCGCAACGCTTCTTGTTTATCAATAAATACTGATTTATTTTTAAATTTAACCTCTTGGCCTACCAGAATGCTTGTAAAAAATAACGCTACTAAGGTAAAGTAAAGTGTCTTCATCATAAAAATTTGATTTGATTATAGAAATAAAAATACTTGTTTTAAATCACTATTAAAACTTGTTTTTTAATTGCTCTCTATTTTTCAACGCACACGTGAAACAAGCGTTCAATTACAAATAATTTTTAAAGTTTCACTAACTGTGCGCTCATAAACGCTATTCACAATCGCCCTGACAATCTTCCGCTTGTTGATAATCTTCTGGTGTGAATACAAAATGTTCTTTTTTGTTTTGGTATCGGCTTCGATTCAATGGATTTCGCTCGTCACAAGGCACTTTTTCCTCAAATATATTCCGACATCCCCCCTTTTCACTTTCGTATTGCTCCACTAAAATTTTCTTTTTCTTATTCCCATAGATCACCTCTACTGTATTAAACGGTAACTCCGCCAAAGAAGCCGTATAATAATTCTGGAACAAAGAACGAAAACTATAATAAGACGAGTAATATTCTTTATAGAGCTTCTCTCCTTTTGGAAGGTGGATATAATGTACATCTTGAATGCTATTATCCGTTCGCTTCATTTGAGTGTATAGCTTAAATACAATATCTTGACCGCTCTTATTTTCTATACTGTATTCGTATGTTTCTTCTTCCTTTTCACAACTGAATAACAGTAAAGCAACTAAGGCTAAACTCATTTGCTTTATTACACGATATAACTGTGACTTAATAACAATCCCCATTACAATCTGTTGCTGCTTCATAATCTTCTTTTGTTATCGTATAATGTTCCACTGTATTTCTATACTTAAATGTATCTAACAAATTTCTTTCCTCACAGTCTACTATTTCCCCAAAGACATTTGTGCAGTTATTCTCTACTATACCATTGAATTTCAGTTGTACAAAAACGGTTTTCTTCTTGTTTTCATAAATAACTTCTACCACATTAGGCACTCCTTCGTTTGTGCGAAAAAATTCAGCAAAATTATAGCCACTATAAGAAGGATAATCTTTGTAATTTTTTGTTATTTTTTCGTTAAGAGCCAATGGAATGTAGCGCACATCACTTTTTGCCCCATCCTTTCCCATGTAGTAAACTTTCAACTCTACTGGAATGCTACTTTGATTTTCTATCGTATAATGATAATGGGTAGGATCCTCGTCTATTGCACAAGTGGAAGACAAGAGCAATGGCATAATCAACAACATTTTGATTCCCTTATTTTTTATTACTTTCATACCAATGTATATTCGTTATTAACGAATGGAAAAGTACAAAATAATAGAAGTGTGTTTTCAATTTTATGATAATTTATTTTACATTATATAATTTGGGCATAAAAAAAACAGCAAGAGCGAAAAGCTACTTGCTGTCTTTAACTGATAACTATCTGGTGATAGGTTTATTTTCTCTCTGGTATTTGTTTTAAAATCTCTAAAACAAAGTTCCAGAATTTTTGAAGTGATTCAATGTTTGCACGTTCTGCAGGAGAGTGAGCTCCTTTGATTGTTGGTCCGAAAGAAATCATATCCATATCTGGATAATGTGTTCCTAAGATTCCACATTCTAATCCCGCGTGACAAGCCACTACATTTGGTTTTTCGTTGTGTTGCTTTTCGTAAATATCCACTAACACATCTAAAATTGCTGAATCTGGGTTTGGACTCCAGCCTGGGTAAGAACCTGAAAATTCAACTTCACATCCCATTAATTCAAAAGCAGAACGCAAACCATTAGCAACGTCCATTTTAGAAGATTCTACTGATGAACGCGTTAAACATTTTACTGTTAACTGTCCGTTCCCCACCTCAACTTTAGCAATATTATTTGATGCTTCTACTAAATCATCGAAATCTGGACTCATGCGGAATACACCATTATGAGCCGCGTACATCGAACGAACGAAGAAGTACTGCGCCATAGAAGGCATCACTTTTTTCGGTGTTTCAGCTTCGTCTAATTTTTCAAAGATTACTTCGAAGTCAGGATCTACTGTATGTAATTCAGCTTTGATTTCCTCTACGATTTGCGTCATATCGTATACAAAAGCTTCGCCATACATTTGAGCAATAACTACAGTTGCTACACTTTCACGTGGAATAGCATTGCGCAAACTTCCCCCTTTAATAGCAGCAATTTGCAATCCAAAATTGTCAAAAGAATCAAACAACAAACGGTTCATGATTTTGTTGGCATTCCCCAATCCTTTGTGGATATCCATTCCTGAATGCCCTCCGTTTAATCCTTTAATTGTAATTCTATATCCAACTGAATTTTCTGGTGCATCTTCTTCGTCGTATTCTGCAGCAGCAGTTACATCAATTCCTCCAGCACATCCGATATCAATTTCATCGTCTTCTTCTGTATCTAAGTTTAAAAGAATTTCACCTTCTAACAAGCCTCCTTTTAATCCCTTAGCTCCAGTCATTCCCGTCTCTTCATCAATTGTAAAAAGAGCTTCAATAGCAGGATGTGGAATGTCTGAACTTTCTAAAATAGCCATAATCGTAGCAACCCCTAGTCCGTTATCCGCTCCTAAAGTAGTTCCTTTCGCACGTACCCATCCATCTTCTACATACATTTCAATTCCTTGTGTATCGAAATCAAAATCTGTATCGTTGTTTTTTTGGTGAACCATATCCAAATGCGATTGCATCACAATGGTTTTTCTGTTCTCCATACCTGCTGTTGCTGGTTTTTTGATGATTACATTTCCTACTTCATCTTGGATTGTTTCTAATCCCAATGATTTTCCGAAGTCTACCATAAAAGCAATTACGCGTTCTTCTTTTTTAGAAGGGCGTGGTACTGCATTTAAATCAGCAAACTTATTCCAAACTTGTTTAGGTTCTAAGTTTCTTATTTCTTGATTCATAATTTCAATAATGATTCTTATTATTCCTTGTCCCTCAAAGGTAAACTATTCTCTTTAAAAAAGGGATACTAACTTCTATTTTGTTAGTTACTCGCTTTATTCGCTTACTTCAATACTAAACCAACAGTTTAATAAACAAAACCTAACCTACTTTAGGAGAGGTGATTGTAGTTCCTATACTTGCAAAAACAACACAAGCCACAGACAACCACTGCACCATACTCAACGCTTCTCCTAAGAACAATAATCCACTAAGGGCGGCAAAAGCAGGATGTAAACTCGTCAAGATACTAAAACTCTTGGCTGGCATGCGTTTCATAGCCACTAAATCTAGGGTAAAAGGAAGTGCACTCGATAAAATCGCAACAGCTAATCCCAAGAGAAAAAGATTCCATGTTAAATGAACTAGTCCTCCTGAAGCAATTCCCACAGGAACAATGATCATGGCTGCGAATAGTGTACCAATTGAAACAGCCGTTCTCCCGTCAATTAACTTCGTTACTTTACTTCCCATAACAATATAACCGACCCAAAACATTCCTGCCGTAAAAGCCATAGCCAATCCCAATAAATCCACATTATTGCTCTTCCAAGGCACAATCAATAAAATTCCCGCACAAGCTAATAGAGCCCAAAGTACATCGAGTACTTTTCTCGATAAAAATAAAGCCAATAACAAAGGACCAACAAATTCCACCGTAACTCCTAATCCTAAGGGCACTCGTTCAATGGCGAAGTAAAAGAGTAAATTCATTCCTCCAATACTCAAACCATACCCCAAACAGCAAAGCCACTGTTTCTTCGTTAAGGCTTTAAAATTAGGTCTATTGATAAGTAGTAATAAAATAGCAGATAATCCAATGCGCAAGGAGCTTGCACCTGCTGGTCCTAAAACAGGAAACAGCCTTTTTGCTAACGACGCCCCCCCTTGAACACACATAATAGAGGTTAAAGCGGCCGAAATAGCAGTTCTTTTTTCACTCATTTCAAACAATTATAAAAGATAAACTTTATCCTTGTAAAGGCATAAAATTCAAATTTGGTGCAAAAGTACTGCTTCACAAGAAGTATCGCAATGGAAACCTCTTATTTATTTTAGAAGTATAAAGAATTAAAATCAAACAGACGTCAAATCCGTTCTAAAATTAGCATGTTGAGTTGCGGTGAAAAAATCACAAAATACTTGATGGATCGGTTGATCAACTTGAGTTCCTTTAATTCCCAACTGAAGGTGTATGCGAACCACCTGTTGAATTAATTCCTCTACCTCTTGTCTTCCAAAAGCGTGGATTTCTTCTTGTAATTCAAACGATATAGAAGCCTTATTCACTAAAGTTTTTTCTACTTGATCCGCATAGGTTAGAATCTGGTCAAAAGCTCTGTCAATTTCTTTAAAATAAGAGGGTAAAACTTCTGATGAAAGTACACCCTGGGCTTCTTCTATAAAATGATACGCCATACCCAAATAGTTCACAAGAAGAGTCAAATCAGCAAAAACGCGAAAGGGAATTTTAGCAACCACATCATTGGTATAAAATGTATCATACACAAAATAATGATCCGCGGGAATACGCACTTGATTTACCTCAAAAGAAAAAGTACCTGTAGCTCTCATTCCCATTGATTTCCAATTGGGAATAATCTTGACTTTCCTTTGTTCTACGATAAAAGAGCGAATGATTGGATTTCCTTCCTCATCTAGAAGGGGTTTTCCTTGTTTTTGGACCTTGGCATTGAGCGTAAAATGACTTAAATATGGCGCTCCCGTAGCATAATGCCAAAGTCCGTGGAGAACATAACTTCCATCTTCTTGTTCATCAGCAGTTCCGCCAATCATACCACTACCGCCAAAACAAGTATATTCACTTGCGAATAATCGTTTAGCCGTTTCTGGTAATAAGTTACGAGCAAAATAATTCGCCCCCGAACACAGCGTCAACATCCATCCCAAACTACCATCAATCTTAGCCCATTCGTATAAATGTGTCAGTCCTGTTTTAAAATCACAACCCAAGCCTCCATACGTTTGAGGCACCCAAATTTGCAACCAGCGCTTTTTATAAATATGCGTAATAACCTCATCCGAAATAGCCGTAGCTCCACACATAGCCGCTCTTAGTTCACTAACACTTAGCATAAACTTGTTCTTTTGCTATTTTACTCCATTTGATATATCCTAATACCGCAACTACAAACAAAAACACCGTTAATCCCGCATAGAGATATAAGTCCTTATGTATCATCAAAGGTACAGCTATCAAATTGCTAATATTTAGTAAAATCCAATTTTCTATTTTGCGTTTTGCCATCAACCACATCCCTGCCCAAGCAAAGGCTGATACTAAGGAATCCCAAATAGGCACGTCTGAATCTGTATAATGCGTAAGGAAAAACCAGAACAATCCAAAAGTAAAACCAATAATTCCTCCTGCAATTATTTTTTCTTGTGTATTCGTAGTTGAAATCTGGGTTTCCTCTTTTTGTTTGCCGTACTTCCAATACAGCCATCCATATATACTCATCACTAAATAGTAGAGATTGAGTGTGAATTCACCATACAGCTTAGCTACAATCATGACGTATAGCGTCAACGATATACCTGCAATTCCGAAAAGATAGTTATTGGAATTATTTTTCGATGCAAGTACTACTTGAATCATAGAAAAAAGAACACCGAGCCATTCTGCCCAAGTGGTTTGTTGTAAAATGTCCTGCATCATATAAACTTAACTAAAGTAAATGATGAGATGATAAATGGTTGGATCCCTACGCTAGCATTACCTAGATCAGGTGCGGAAACAAGTTCCAGGGTATCATCTCAGCCGCAAAATCTTGCAGCACCCCTTTCAACGTACAAAGTTGACATTTTTTTTTGATACAAAAAAATTTAGGATTGGCATTCCATAAAAGATGATAGCAAGCCTCAGGCTATCAATAAACTTCATTAAAACGTTTGCAAACTCAAAACCCCTACTCGCTTGAGCTTTTGTTCTATTTCTTCTGACCAAGGTAATCCAATGCTAATGCGAATGCAGTTTTGAAATTGTCTTTGTACCGTAAACATACGCCCAGGTGCAATACTAATTCCTTCTTTGATACATAAATCATACAGTTTTAATGTATTCACACGTTCATCAAATTCAACCCACAAAGACAGTCCTCCTTCTGGACGGGTAACTTTTGTTCCTGCAGGAAAATTCTCTAATACAACTGCAAGTATCTTCTGATAATTAGCAAAGAGACTTTGTCTCAATTTACGCAAGTGTTTTTCATATTTTCCTGATTTGATAAAATTTGCAACAGCCTCTTGCACAATAGCTGGAGATGAAATAGCGTGAATTAGTTTTTGTTCGATGATTTTATCCTGATATTTTCCTGCACTCACCCACCCCACGCGATATCCAGGTGCAAGTGTTTTTGAGATAGAACTACACAACAATACATTTCCGGTAGTATCAAAAGCCTTGCAACACAAAGGACGTTTGCCGTTGAAATTCAAATCGCCATACACATCATCCTCGATCAAAGGGATATGGTGTTTGGCTAATAAAGCAACTACTTTCTTTTTATTTTCAGTTGGCATACAGCTGCCAAAAGGCGTGCTATAATTAGAAACCAGCAAACAGATATCCAAGGTTGGACAAGCTTGTTCTAAAGCTTCCATGTTCACTCCCGTAACTGGATCTGTGGGTAACTCTACAATTTTAAATCCTAAATCAAGAGCGAGTTGAAAGATACCAGGGTAACAAGGACTCTCAATAGCAACTGTATCTCCTGGTTTTCCCAAAGCCAACAAACAAAGAGAAATAGCATTGATGCTCCCATTAGTTGTTACAATATCATCTTCGGTTAAATTTCCGCCCCAACTCATCGAACGAGAAGCCACCATCCGACGTAAATTTAGATTCCCTTGAACCGATTCATAATCAATTCCCCCATACGTCAATCCTTTACTAGCTTGCATAATTTCTTTTTTCATCTGCCCACTAGGCAAAAATGATCCATAAAGCGAATTAAAAGAAAACAAAGTCAACGTTTCATTTCCCATATTGGCATATACCTTATTGATAATCTCCTTTGGAATTGTACTATCCGCTAAAGGAGTGGGATTACTCGCTTGAGGCAAAGGAAAATGCGTATAATTAGCATAACTAACAAAATAGCCTGATTGTGGAATAGACAATACCAGTGATTGAGATTCCAATTCCAAATACACGCGTTTCGCTGTATTCATACTGATGTTATACGTTTTACACAAAGTGCGGATCGAGGGCATACGATCCCCCTTTTTGAGTACTCCTTTTCGAATTTGATTCCCCAATTGATCCGATAAATCTAAATAAATATATTTCTGATGCATAGAATTAACTGTGTCCATCCAAAGATACAAAACTGCGACTGTGTTTGTTTATAAAATCCCTATACTTTTGAAAAAAATAAACAAATGAAAACAACAGTAGTAACCGATACTTCAAGTGGATGGATGAATGGACTGATTGGTGTACTTTTATTTAGTGGATCTATGCCAGCAACAAAAGTGGCGGTATTGAGTTTAGATCCTATTTTTGTAACCCTAGTACGCGCCTTAATTGCAGCTGTACTTGCTTCGCTATTTTTATGCTACAACAAAGCAACTTGGCCCACTAAATCAGAATCCCAATCCCTTTTACTTGTTTCTGCTGGAGCAGTTATTGGTTTCCCGCTTTTATCTTCATTGGCGCTACAACATATGACAGCAGCAAGATCCTTGGTTTTTGTGGGAACTCTCCCCTTAAGTACTGCAATTTTTGCGGTTTTACGTGGCAAAGAAAAACCAAAACCTTTATTTTGGCTTTTTGCTTTCTTAGGTAGTGCTTTGGTGGTGGGATTTGCCTATGCTCAACATGCGACTAGTTCACTTACAGGTGATTTACTAATGCTTGCTGCCATTGTATTATGTGGTCTAGCCTATGCGGAAGGAGCTGTATTAACCAAAACCATGGGGGGAAGTCAAGTCATTTCCTGGGCTATCATTTTTGCCTTACCTATATTGATACCTACCTTCTTCTTCTTCATCCCTTCTAGTATTGAAACCATTCAATTAGAGACCTGGGTCAGTTTACTTTATTTGGGAACAATGAGTATGTTTACTGGCTTTATTTTTTGGTATAAAGGATTAGCACAAGGGGGTATTGCAACCGTAGGACAACTCCAGCTGTTACAGCCTTTTTTCGGTTTAGCTTTAGCCGCTTTCTTCTTGCAAGAGTTTATCTCTATAGGTATGTTGACCGTAACTTTAGGTGTTGTTGGATGCGTCGCGGCTAGTAAGCGATTTAGCTAGATGGTAAAATCAGTTCCTGCGGTGTAATGAAAAAAACAATATTTTTTTAAAATACCGATTGGTATTTTTTATACCTTTGTCTCATCAATACTTTTAAAGATGAGTAAGGCTGCCAAAACCAAACAGTATATTATAGAGAAAACCGCTCCTTTGTTTAATACCAAAGGCTATGCGGCCACATCCGTATCTGACATCACAGCGATTACTGGTTTAACCAAAGGGAGTATTTACGGCAACTTCAACAATAAAGACGAAGTTGTCGTTGAGGCGTTTCTTTACAATGTTTCCATAATCAAACGAGAGATTCACGCAGCCCTCAATCGCGGCAGTAATCCGAAAGAAGCCTTATTGAATTTTGTCGATTTTTATCGCCAATACTGGGAGAAACTAGTTGCTTCTGGAGGATGTGCCTTGCTAAATGCAGCTACAGAAGCAGATGATCATCTCCTCTTTCTCAAAGAAAGTGTACAATATAATTTCAACCTTTGGATTCAGCGTCTAACAGGAGTTATCGAAGAAGGAAAGAAACAAGGTTATTTTAAACAAGAGGTGGTTTCAGAAGAAATAGCATCCTTATTTATCATGTTAATCGAAGGGGGCATTCTACTGTCTCGTTCGCTAGGAAACAAAAAACACTTGGATGTAGCCCTTGACCAAATTACCCAAATCATTCATATACAACTAGCAAACAAATAAAACCAAGTCATTGGCAAACAGTTCAATGACTTTTTTTAACAACAAAAATATACCAATCGGTATATTTTAAAAAAACAAAAAACAAGATGAAAGAAGTATTTATTATCGCAGCAAAACGAACACCCATCGGAGGTTTTTTAGGGCAATTACAACCCTATACTGCTACAGACTTAGGCAGTATGGTAACCCAGTCCATACTCAACGACGTACAGCTCCCATCAGAAGCAATTGACAGTCTATATATTGGCAATGGTCTTAGCGCTGGATTGGGGCAATCACCTGCTCGACAAGTGGGAATTAACTCAGGCCTATCCAATACAACAGATGCCACAACCATCAATAAAGTATGTTCTTCTGGGCTAAAAGCTGTTGCTTTAGGAGCACAACAGATTCAGCTAGGACACGAGAACGTCGTTTTAACTGGAGGCATTGAAAGTATGAGTAATGTACCTTTTTATTCCTCTCATCGTCAAGCCCATAAATTAGGTGATCTTAAAACGATTGACGGGCTTTTAAAAGATGGATTAACCGATGCTTATGCTCATTGCCACATGGGAAATGCGGCTGAGATTGGAATCCGCCACTTTAACTTTACGCGAGAAGAACTGGATCAATATGCCTTACAATCCTATGAAAAAGCACAAAAGGCAACCGCAAAGGGTAAATTCAAGACGGAAATTGTTCCCATACCCTTACCTCAAAAAGAAGAAGTTATAGCCACTGATGAGGATATTGATAAAATCATTCCGGAGAAACTTCCCCATTTACGTCCTGTTTTTGAAGAAGGAGGACGTCTAACAGCAGCCAATGCGAGTAATTTAAACGACGGAGCGGCCATGTTGCTTTTAGTCTCTGCTGAAGCCGTAGCCAAATACAGTTTAAAACCTTTAGCTAAGATTATATCATATGCAGATGCCGCTCAAGATCCCCTTTGGTTTACGACAGCTCCTGCATTAGCTATTCCAAAAGCAATGGAAAGAGCAAATTTAACGTTAGACTCGATTGATCTCTTTGAAGTGAATGAAGCGTATGCTTCTGTTCCCTTATCAATAGCAAGACTCTTGGATATTCCACTGGATCGCATCAATATTTACGGGGGCGCTGTGGCTTTAGGTCATCCCATAGGTGCTTCAGGTGCTCGTATTCTAGTTACCCTTATCCATGCTCTTCATCAGGAAGAAAAACGCTATGGAGTAGCAGCGATTTGCAATGGCGGAGGCGGTGCAACTGCCCTAGTTATTGAAAAAGTTTAATCTAACACAACGAAACAATGGAAAAATTTGATATTGTAGTTATTGGTTCTGGACCAGGGGGCTACGTAGCAGCAATTCGGGCAGCTCAATTGGGCTTTAAAACAGCCTTAATTGAAAAATACAACAGTCTTGGTGGAACATGTACCAATGTTGGTTGCATTCCAACCAAAGCTCTTTTAGACAGTACTCATCACTATGCAGATGTACAGACAAAATTTGCAAAACAAGGAATTGAAGTCCAAGGGGTTCATTTGAATTTCAAGCAAATGTATGCAAGAAAACAGGAAGTGGTACAAAAAAACACCCAAGGATTGACCTTCTTGATGCAAAAAAATGGCATTGCTACGTTCTATGGTACAGCTAGTTTCACAACGAATACTTCAATAACCGTAACGGATTCCAACGGAGTAATTACGGTTATTGAAGCTGACAAATTCATTATTGCTACAGGATCCAAACCCGCTACATTACCAGGTATAACACTGGATAAAAAACGCATTATTTCCTCTACAGAGGCCTTAGCCCTACAAGAGCAACCTAAAAGCTTGGTAATTATTGGCGGTGGAGTTATAGGCGTTGAAATGGCCTCTATCTTTAATCGCATAGGTACTAAGGTCACTATTATTGAATACGCTTCTTCTCTATTACCAACTATGGATAGGGAGTTAGGAAAAGCCCTGAATAAAATACTAAAGAAAGAACAAATTGATATTGTATTAGAGCAAAGTGTATATCAGGTTGATAATCTAGGAGATTATGTACAAGTAAAATTCAAAGACAAAGCAGAACATGAACAACAAATAGAAGCAGATTATGTCTTACTGGCGGTTGGACGACGTCCGTTTACAGCAGGTTTAGGATTGGAAAACACTGCTGTTACTTTGAATTCCAAAGGCTTCATCGAAACGAATGCCAATTTACAAACTCGTGCTTCAACTATTTACGCCATCGGAGATGTTATTGGTGGGGCCATGTTAGCACATAAAGCGGAAGAAGAAGCTGTTTTTGTAGTAGAAACAATTCAAGGTCAAAAACCTCATATTCACTATAATCACATTCCCAATGTCGTTTATACTTGGCCAGAAATTGCCTCTGTTGGTGCAACCGAAGATGAATTGATTCAAAAAAACATCGCTTATAAGGTTGGGAAGTTTCCTTTTGCCGCTAATGCGCGAGCGCGAGCTTCGATGGATACAGAAGGTTTTGCCAAAGTACTCGTTGATCCTAAATACGGAGAAGTTCTTGGGGTACATATTATCGGTGCTCGTGCTGCTGATTTAATTGCACAAGCAGTTGTGGCACTTGAATATGAAGTAACAGCCAAAGATATGTTCTCTCTCTCCTATGCGCATCCTACCTTTTCGGAAGTGTTTAAAGATGCCTATCGAATGGCATATGGGCTTCCATCCATCAATATTTAACTTCCTTATTTACAAAATGAAAAAGCGTTCTTTCCATCAAAAGAACGCTTTTCTATGTATTCGCCAACGCAAAATAAACGAGTTTTATCTTGTTAGGTTGTTTAGCTCTCACTATTTACAAACAACGTAATTGGTTACTATCATCCTATTACAGTCCATTTAAAATGGATATTACTTCTTCTTTTGTCCCCGTTTGCAAATCATGGAATTTAATTTCAACTAATTGATTTTTAACAACTTTAATTTCTTTAACGGAATACACTATTTTTTTTGTATCGGGATCTATGGAGATAAAGAATACATACCCCTCTAAACCAACAGGAACCCAACCATAGTGTTCGGTAAACACAAATCCCAATTCCAGATGTTTTAAAAATACATCTAAATGAGCCAATCCCTCTTCTCCTTTCACTCCAAAATAAATAGCTGAGTTTTCATAGTTATACCCTTCTGGTACACGAACAAAAAATTGTGTTTTCTCACCTTCAAATTCAGCGTATTTATCAATATTTGACCATCCAATTTCAGAAGGTAAATCGTTCCAACCATTCAAGAGCATAACATAGTTCTCTGTTTCTTGGTCATTGTATAAAAATCCCATTTCCGTTTGTATGGGAATTTCTGTAAAAGTTAAATCATCTTTCTCGTTGATATTTCCTTGCCACAGTAACATATCTTCCTGAAGACCTCTTGTATTTTTCCCAGGCACTTGCATGTCGATACTATAATTTGTCACTTGTTTTCCATTCAGCTTAATATCAAAGTAAAACTCTCCGCCTGTAATAATAAATCCGCGCCCACCTGTTGTAGCGATGCGTCCATATTCATCTTTAGTTATTTCAAAATATCCATTTTCATCTCGATCTGGGTAAATTCCCATCGTAGGGCGATTAGCCAAAGCCATAATTCCCTTCTCATACAATTCAATAAAAGTACAGTCAATCTCATCTCCTTCTATTCCCCACTCCCCAAGTGCGGCTAGGTTTCCAACCTGTACTTTTACCCCTTTTTGACTTGTAAAACTAAATCCACCTGTTTCATCGATTTTTGTTTGAATATATTGTTTTTCCCCTTCTAATACTTCTTTTCTAAAATTCGTAAATACCGATGCTGTTGGAATTTTAAATTCCTTTTGAGGAGGAATAGGCCCTGATGTATCATCGCTACTACAAGCGACAAATACCAATCCCCCTACCAACATAGCCCATGTGGCTATAAACTTCATTCCTTTTTTCATAATAATTTTGACTAATTTAAAAATCAAAACTATTAAATATAAATCAATAAAATAAAACAAAATTATACCATAAATAACTAAATTTCATTCATTTAAACAAAATACCGTATTAAAATAGGTTAAAATAAAAAGTAATTTATTTTAAAATTAGACAATAAAAGGATGCAAGCTACCTCTAAATGAAATCGAGCACACACTTCAACGTATATCATCTTTTTTAGCGATATTTGTAAAGATATCTGTAAAGATGTTCTTATAATTTGATTGTTTAAACATGACTAAAACTGAAAAAGTAAATTTTGTTCTTGAAACATTAGATGCACTCTACCCTGAAATACCCGTTCCATTAGATCACAAGGATGCCTATACTTTATTGATTGCTGTTCTGCTATCTGCTCAATGTACAGATGAACGCGTCAATAAAATCACGCCTCTCTTATTTGCTAAGGCTGATAATCCGTATGATATGGTGAAGATGACGGTAGAAGAAATTCAGGAGATTATACGTCCCTGTGGTTTATCGCCAATGAAGAGCAAAGGAATCTATGGATTATCTAAAATATTGATTGAGGAACATCAAGGTCAAGTTCCAGCGGACATGGAAGCCTTAGAGCGTTTACCAGCAGTAGGCCACAAAACAGCTTCTGTAGTGATGGCGCAGGCTTTTGATATTCCCGCTTTTCCCGTTGATACTCATATCCATCGTTTACTTTATCGCTGGGGATTTTCCAATGGCAAAAGTGTACAACAAACGGAAAAGGATGCCAAGCGATTATTTCCAAAAGATCAATGGAACAAGCTCCACCTCCAACTGGTGTGGTATGGACGTCAATACTCTCCAGCAAGAGCTTGGAAATTAGAATTAGATATTATAACCAGCGTAATTGGTCGAAAAACAATTCTCAACGAATATTATAAAAAACACGAAAAAAAAGCATCGAAATAATTCGATGCTTTTTTTTTAGTTTGCCTTTGATGTTTTCAAACTTGGTTCCATAAAATCACTAAGTGCTAAATGAGACCAAAACTTAGAATAATTCAATAATCTCTCGATTATTTCCGTTTTTGGTCCCTTCACTTCTTTCTCTTTTAAAAGGTTTTTGTAATTTTTTTCCATATAAAATCTGTTAGTTTCTACATTTAATTTAAAAACGCACAAACTGAGATTTTATTATAGGTTTAATGAAATTTGTTTTTTTTCCATTAATTTTCTCAAATTAATAATAGCATAACGCATTCTTCCTAAGGCCGTATTAATACTTACGTCTTTTGCCTCTGAAATCTCTTTAAAACTCAAATCCTGATATAAACGCATGCGAATTATTTCTTGTTGATCTTCAGGTAATTCTAAGATTAGCTGTTGTAAATCTTCTGTAATTTGACTATTGATCAACATCTCTTCAATGGTCTCACTATCATCCTTTAAAAAACTAAAAAAGGGAGTTTCTTCCGTATCATTGTGAATCAACATTTTCTTTTCTCTGCGGTAATGGTCCATAATCAAATTATGAGCAATTCGCATCACCCAAGAAATAAACTTTCCTTCTTCGTTATATCTTCCTGTTTTGAGGGTATTAATAACCTTGACAAAGGTATCTTGAAAAATATCATTGGTTAATTCTACATCATTTAATTTATTGAAAATAAATCCAAAAATCTTAGCTTGATGTCTTTTGATTAAAATTTCAAGCGCCTGTTCATTGCCTCCTACATAATGATGCACTAAAGTTGCATCTGGTAATTGAATTAATTCCATAACAAAATTCTTTTTATAGCTGTTCTATTCGTATCTAAAAAAGTAATTCTGTTATATAGGCTCTTGCTTTTATGAGTTAAGTGCTACAAATATATATAAAATATTTTGTTAAAAACAATAGTTTAAAAAAAATGTTAAACAACTTAATTATTCTTTACTGCAGAAAGCATTTCATAAACAAAGATAAAAGCGTATTTTTGTGTTTCAAATACACGAATCTCCTATGTCTAAAATAGATTTTTCTAAACTAGATCCTAAACACAATATTATAATTAAAGGGGCACATCTACACAATTTAAAGCATATTGATGTGGTTATCCCTAGAAACCAAATGGTGGTTATTACAGGCCTTTCTGGTTCTGGAAAATCTTCATTGGCCTTTGATACGCTTTATGCAGAAGGGCAACGCCGTTATGTTGAAAGTTTATCTTCTTATGCTCGTCAGTTTCTAGGTCGTATCGATAAACCCAAAGTAGAGTACATCAAGGGAATTGCTCCTGCGATTGCGATTGAGCAAAAGGTTAATACAACCAATGCAAGATCAACAGTAGGGACATCCACTGAAATTTACGATTATATCAAATTGTTATTCGCTCGTATTGGGCGTACCTACTCTCCCATTTCTGGACAAGAGGTAAAGAAAGATTCAGTGACAGATGTGATCAACTTCGTTAAGTCTCTTCCTTTGGAAAGTAAATGGCTCTTAGTAGCTCCTCTACTCTTTGAGGAAGGGCGTTCGCTAGCCGAACATTTGGCTGTTTTATTAAAACAAGGATATGCTCGTTTATTGGTGAAAGGAGAAACCGTCCGTTTAGATGAATTCTTACAACTCGAAGCTGAATTGATTAATCAATTTGCTACTGCGGATATTTTACTTATTGTAGATCGTATTGTAGTTAAAGATACAGAAGAATTTTTCAATCGCTTAGGAGATGCTATTGAAACTGCTTTTTTTGAAGGAAAAGGAACTTGTTTTGTATACGCTTTAGAAGACCAAACCCAACGAGAATTCAGCAATCGTTTTGAATTAGACGGGCTTACATTTTTAGAACCGAATATACACCTGTTCAGCTTTAATAACCCCTACGGAGCTTGCCCTACTTGTGATGGTTATGGCAATGTAATTGGTATTGATGAAGAACTTGTATTTCCGAATACAGGATTATCAGTCTATGAAAATGCTGTATTTCCTTGGCGAGGTGAATCCATGGGATGGTATCGCGATCAATTGGTACAACACGCTTATAAATTCGACTTCCCTATCCACCGCCCTATCTTTCAGCTTACTGCCGAAGAAAAAGCACTCTTATGGGAAGGAAATGAATTCTTTACGGGATTAAATGCCTTTTTTGAAGAACTTGAAGAAAAAAATTATAAAATTCAAAACCGCGTTCTCCTTTCAAGATATAGAGGAAAAACTAAATGTCCTACCTGTAAGGGAAAACGCTTGAGAAAAGAGGCTAACTATGTAAAAATTGGAGGAAAAACCGTTTCTGACTTAGTGGATATGCCAATTGAGAAATTGCTCGTTTTCTTTCGTGAATTACAATTGAACGATTATGAAAAACAAGTGGCTAAACGTTTGTTAATTGAAATAAACAATCGCTTGGGCTTCTTGCTTAATGTTGGGTTGGCATACTTAACGCTCAATCGAAATTCATCAACCTTATCTGGAGGGGAATCTCAACGTATTAATCTAGCTACTTCTTTAGGAAGTAGTTTGGTGGGATCCATGTATATTTTGGATGAACCTAGTATTGGTTTACACCCAAAGGATGGAGAAAAACTGATTCACGTCCTTAAACAACTCCAAGCTTTAGGCAATACGGTGATTATTGTAGAACACGATGAAGAAATCATGCAAGCAGCGGATCAAATCATCGATATTGGACCAGAAGCAGGTACTTTTGGTGGTGAATTAGTTGCACAAGGAACCTTAGCGGAGATTATGCAATCTGATTCCCTAACGGCTCAGTATCTCAATGGTACTATGTCAATTGAAGTACCTAAAAAAAGAAGACCATACAAACATTATATTGACATTATTGGGGCTAGAGAACACAATTTAAAAAATATTGATGTTCGCTTTCCATTGGATTGTTTAACCGTAATTACTGGGGTATCTGGAAGTGGTAAAAGTACCTTAGTCAAGCGTATTCTCTTCCCTGCTTTACAGAAGAAACTAACAGGATTAAGTGATAAACCAGGACAATTCACTTCGCTAGAAGGTAAGTTTGAGCACATCAAACAAATTGAATACGTCGATCAAAATCCAATTGGACGAAGTTCGCGTTCCAATCCTGTAACATATATCAAGGCTTATGATGAGATTCGCGATTTATACGCCAAACAAAATACCTCTAAATTAAGAGGATATCAACCCAAGCATTTCTCTTTCAACGTCGATGGAGGTCGTTGTGAAGTATGTAAAGGGGAAGGTGTAGTAACGGTTGAAATGCAATTTATGGCAGACGTTCATTTAGAGTGTGAAGCTTGTCATGGTAAGCGCTTTAAAAAAGAAGTATTGGAAGTTAATTTTGAGGGAAAAAACATAGACGATATCCTATCCATGACCATTGATGATGCATTGGCCTTTTTCAAACAATACAACCAAACGAAAATTGCAACGCGTTTACAACCTTTGCAAGATGTAGGATTGGGGTATGTCCAATTAGGACAATCGTCCTCTACCTTATCCGGAGGTGAAGCGCAACGCATCAAATTAGCGTCTTTCTTATTAGCAGGATCAACTAGAGAAAAAGTACTTTTTGTCTTTGATGAACCTACTACAGGACTGCATTTTCACGACATCAAAAAATTGTTGACTGCCTTTAATGCCTTAATTGATAAAGGCCATTCAATCCTCGTGATTGAACACAATTTAGATTTGATCAAATGTGCGGATTATATCGTAGACATTGGCCCTGAAGGGGGTGAAAATGGCGGTCAGCTGATTGCCTTCGGCACACCAGAAGAAGTTGCAAAATGTGCAGCATCTAGTACAGGACAATACTTGAAGAATAAACTGAAATAAACTCTTTTATTAGTGAGAAGAGAGAAGAAATCGTAACGCAGTGTAGATTCATCGAACACTAAAATAAATATGAAATAGGTGAGATAAAGAAGAAAGGGGTGAATTCTCCATTTTCTTCTACTATAAAAAACAAAGGACGAGTTGCACTCGTCCTTTATTTTTTTATTTTATCTCACTTTGATTGGATTTGTTTTGAAGTTCGATGAATAGGAATATATCTCACCTATTTTACAAAAACGACTTCGTTTTATTAGGCACAGGACCCTGTGCCTCTACGATCTCCTCTCTCTTCTTTCCTCTCTCTTCTTTCCTTTCTTAATTATTTCCTTTCTTCCAAAAGGCTCACCAAACGCTCCGTCAATCGTTTACGTCCAAAATACTGTAACCCCATTGCGTGTACTTTCAACTGCTTATTTTGATATTGTTCAAAATACTCCATTAAAATTTCGCGTATTTTATCCTTCTCACTATACAAAGCATTTCTTCCTACGTTCGTTTGTTGAATAATCTCAAAGAAATCAGATTCTTCCGGGCCAATGGCTAAAATTGGACGTTCTGCAGCCATATATTCGAATAGTTTTCCAGGAATAATTGCTCGTGTATCATCTGAATCAATTTCAACCAACAGCAACACTTGAGAAGCTCGCATTTGCCTTAAGGCTTCTTGATTCTCTACATACCCTCTATTATCTGTACATTCTAGCAGTTTAAATTCCGCTAAGGTATTGAGAATATCTTCACTTACTTTTCCTACTAATTTAAGCTCAAAAGCAGCCTTAAAGGCTGGATTTTCTCTTCTTAATTCACTGATCGCTTTCCATAATACCCTTGGATTTCGATTCGATAAAAAAGATCCTATATGAGCCAAGGTAAATTTTTCATCGGGTTCCACTTTTCCCAAGTGAACCGTATCATATCCATTGGTAATAATCGCAATGGGTTGATTTGTTTTTTCTTCAAACTCTTTACGCGTGGTTTTACTAGTTACAAGGAGTTGATCTGCTGTATTCAACACCTCGTGTTCCAAAGCATAATGCTTCTCCTTTGCTTGATCTGATAGTTTAAGCTCCTTATGATAACCAATTGTTGTCCAAGGATCTCTGAAATCAGCAAACCACGTTATATTTAATTTTTTCTTTAGTGCCAAACCTATTAAATGAACACTATGAGGAGGTCCAGTTGTAATAACCGTTTCGATCTCAGGATGTTGTTTTAAATAGTCCGTAAGATAAGTCACAGAAGGTTTGACCCAGCCAATTCTCGCATCGGGAATAAACATATTTCCACGAATCCACAACAACAACTTATCCCATTTCGATTGGTTTCTCACTTGAGGAATCATACCAGAACTCATGGTTTGAGCACGCTGTCCAGCCAATTTCTTTGCTAAAGCATAAGGTTCCTTAATCTTGTGTTTGAGTACAGTAATAGACGGATGAACCTCCTGCTCCAACTGCGTGTCAATCAAAGGGTAATTCGCTCCCTCAGGTACATAAACAATGGGTTCAATATTAAAATCGGGTAAATACTTGACAAACTTCAACCAACGTTGAACTCCAGGTCCCCCTGCTGGAGGCCAATAATAACATACAATTAAAACTTTTTTCTTTTCTATCTTCATTTCCATTTTTCTGCAACCTCTCGTTTATGCTTCTTTTCTTTTTTTCATATTCCAACCAATAGCACCAACAGCTAACAACAGAATTAATACCGAACTTGCCAAGGCAATTCGACTTCCCGTTTTTACAACTTGTGGTTCGAAGGTAAACTCAATCGTGTGTTTTCCTTTTGGTAATTCAATGGCACGTAATACATAGTCTACTGCTAAAATAGATACTTCTTGTCCATCTACTTTGGCTACCCATCCTTGAGGATAATAAATTTCAGAAAAAACGGCTAAACCATCATTTGCATTATCCGTTTCATAGACCAACTGATTTGCCTTGTATGAGGTAAGTTTTACAGAGGCCAGTGAATCAACCACATAGTTATCTTTCACAGTTTGTTTAAATTCGCTTACATTTAACACAGCTGTTGTTTTAGTATTGAGGTCAGTCAACGCTTTCATCTCTTGATCAGCTGATGTTACTTTTTGAATCGTGGATACAAACCAAGCGTTGCCATTCGCTTCATTATTTAGCATGGCTACATTGCGTCCTTCTTCATCGGCTTGAATGATGTATTTCACATTCAACATATTAAAGATCGGCATCGGATTTTGGCTCATTTGATAATCCGCCAATTGCTGAATTCTACGCGGTTTAGCTGCATGATATCCACCTAGAGATTGATGAAAATAAGAGGCTTTTGCACTATTTAGTCCCCCTTGAGCATCAAATACTCTAAAATGTGTTGGATCATTTAAGATTTGTTTATCCGCTTGTGTAATTTCAAATGGTTCTTCCATTTTTCTTGCCGATACGAATGATTCATCATTCACGTATTTGCGATCAACCATCACTAGATCACCAACTAAGAGACATCCAATAATCACCAACGCATACATTTCTTTTAATTTATCCTTGGCAATTAAAAATAATACAGCTGCACTTGCAAGTATCAACAAGAAAGAGCGAATCAAATCACTAGTATACATTGCTTTTCGCTCTTCAATTAAGGCGCGTATAAATCCAGGACCTACTTCACCATAAGCCATGCGATAATAATCATCATTTAAACCAGAAAAAGAAAGTGTTCCTTTAATTGCAAATAGAAATACCAAGATTCCACCTGCGATTAAACTTGTTTTCTTTAATGCATCTAGTTGTTGTTTTTGATCTAACTTAAAGAAACTATATAGTCCTAGTACAGCTAAAGTAGGGATACACATTTCTAGAATTACTTGAATGGAAGAGACGGCTCTAAACTTGTTGTACATCGGTACAAAATCGATAAACAAATTGGTTACTACGGCAAAGTTTTTTCCCCAAGATAAAATTAAGGCCATCAAAGCTCCGGCAAAGAAAATGTACTTTATCTTGCGTTTTTCCGTAAACATCCCCAAAACAAACAAGAAGAATACAACAGCTCCTATATAGGCAGGAGCAGCAACAATAGGTTGATCTCCCCAATACGTAGGTGCTTGTTTACTCATTTCTTTTGCTTGTTGTGGATTAGCACCTATAGTGGTGAAATAACGGTAAATCGCGTTATCTTGTTCTAATTTTTCATTATTAGCCCCTCCTGTCAAACGAGGTGCAATAAGGTTTAAACTTTCAAAAACGCCATAACTATATTCAGTAATATAATCATAGCTCATGGCATTAGAAGACGTTTTTGGTGATCCATCTGGATTATAGGTTAACTCACTTGAGCTACGTGTACTAAATTTGGTATATTCTGCCGTTGCCATGATATTGGTTGCGTTGGCACCAATACTTAATAGGGCTGATCCAAGGAGAATTGCATAAGCTACTCCTAACCCTTTCCAGTCTTTCGCTTTACTATATTGGTATGTATAAGCCACTGTGACAATCAAAAGAAACAACAACAAATAATACGTCATCTGGAAGTGATTAGCGCTGATTTCCAGCGCAGCTGCAACAACCGTTAGGATACCACCAACGACATATTTTTTTCTAAAGACTAATAATACCCCAGCCACTACCATGGGCATATAAGCAATAGCATGTGCTTTTGCATTGTGTCCTACACCTAGTATAATAATCAAATAAGTTGAGAATCCAAACGCTAAAGATCCAATGAATGCCTTTAAAGGACGTACTCCCAAGGCCATCATTAGAGCATAAAACCCTAAGAAATAGAGAAATAAATAATCTGCAGGTCTGGGCAAAAATCGAATCGCTGTATCTAAATGCTTGACAAAGTTATAGGGATACTTCGCTCCTAATTGGTAGGTTGGCATTCCACCAAATGCACTATTGGTCCAATAGGGTTCTTCATTAAATTCGGCTCTAAAATTACTTTGTTCCTTAGCCATTCCCATATATTGCACAATATCCGATTGATATATCACTTTGTTTTGCAATACGGGGGAAAAATAAAGTAAAGCTACTACGATAAAACCTACCAACACCAATAGATGTGGTACATACTTTTTTACTGCATTCATTCTCTAAAATTACTTTGCGTGGTTTGAATTCCGTTCAATTAGCTAAAGTAAGTAATTTTAGGGTTAGATAGGAGGGTTTCGTTCTTTTGTTTGTAGGTTTTTGTATTTTTTCGCAATCCGTGAAAATAAGGCCTAAAAAAAGCTCCTTTTAGGAGCTTTATATTATTTTTTATCAACTTCTTCAAAATCAATATATTCACCAACCACCTTGGTTGAACGCGGAAATTTATCTTTTCCCGCTGAGGTTTGATTTGTAAAATTTGGTTCTTCTTGAGTTGATCTATTTTGTTGATAAAAATCTTGCTGTTGCTGTTGAAAATTACGTTCTACTTTTTTTGCCATTTTGTAGACAAAAAGTGGAAATAAATAACGCATCGCAAATTTAAAAGCATAATAAATCACTACTATGATGACCAATGTTCTTAAAAAACTTCCAAATGATGCTATATCCATACTTTACCTTTTTTTCAAAAATAACAATTTTTTCAATCATCTAAGCGAGTCAATTCTTAAATAATTGATAAATTAAGCCTAGTCTTTTTCGGCCTTCCACGCTTTATATCCTCCTGCTAACTCTATGACCTCAAAACCTGCTTCTTGTATTTTCTGTGCAGCTGCTGCACTTCTTTTTCCAGATTGACAAAAAATATAAACGGGTTGCTTTTTATTCAATTGTTCTATTTTTTCTCCAAAGCTTTCCTCTAAAAAATCAATATTGATCGCATTGAAAATAGTACCTTCTTTGTATTCTTTTGGTGTACGCACATCGATTAATTGCACTTTTTTATTCGCAATTTGAGACTCAAATACGGTAGGATTTACTAATTCTTTTACTTTAACTTCCTGAGCACTAACCTTAAAAAACGACAGCATTACTAAAATAGCTGTTAAAATTATATTCTTCATCTTACTTTTAATCTAATTTTTTTTTATCAAGTGACAAATATCAGTATTATTCATTTTGATTCCTGTTACATTTGTTACAAATATACGAAAAATGGCTACCCCTCTTATACAAAAATACAACGTACCTGGACCTCGTTACACGAGTTATCCCACTGTACCCTATTGGGATGAAACTACTTTTTCTCGCGAAAAATGGTTGAAAAGCGTCAAAGAAACCTTTGACCTAACCAATGAGAAGGAAGGTATTAGTTTATATATTCACCTGCCCTACTGTGAGAGTTTATGTACCTTTTGCGGTTGTCACAAACACATCACGAAACGTCATGAAGTTGAGGTTCCCTATATCCAAGCCATACTAAAGGAATGGGAGTTATATTGTGCTGTATTAGTTGAAAAACCTTTTATCAAGGAAATTCACTTGGGTGGTGGCACACCTACTTTTTTTACACCTGAGCATTTACGCCTGCTTATTGAGGGAATTTTAGCTCGTGGAATCAAAGCAGATGAGTATGAATTCAGTTTTGAAGGGCATCCCAATAACACAACAAGAGAACATTTACAAACTTTATACAACCTCGGTTTTCGAAGAGTTAGCTTTGGCGTACAAGACTATAATCGCGAGATACAAAAGGCCATAAATCGTAATCAAACGTTTCACGATGTCGCTAAAGTAACTCTTTGGGCCAAGGAAATAGGGTATACCTCTATTTCACACGATATTATTTTCGGATTGCCATTTCAACAGGTTGAACATGTAATTGACACGATTGAAAAAACAAAATCACTCTCTCCAGATCGCTTAGCTTTTTACAGCTATGCTCATGTGCCTTGGATCAAAGGAAACGGACAACGTGGCTTCAAAGATGAGGATGTACCTAAAGATGAAGAAAAGCGAAAATTATATGAAATTGGAAAAAATCTTTTAGAAGAAAAGGGATATATCGAAATTGGGATGGATCACTTTGCTCTAAAAACAGATTCTTTATATAAAGCTATGAATACCAATAGCATTCATCGAAACTTTATGGGATATACCTCTTCTAAAACAGATTTAATGATTGGATTAGGCGTATCTTCTATCAGTGATAGTTGGACTGCCTTTGCTCAAAATGAGAAAAATATTGAAGCCTATTACACTGCCTTAGCAAATAATGAAATCCCTGTGGTGAAAGGTCATATTTTAAATGAAGAAGATTTGATAATTAGAAAACATATCCTACATTTAATGTGTAATTTACAAACGGATTTAAACAGCGATTTGGATTTAATCGATTTTACTCCGATGTTAGCGGAATTAAAAGAAATGGAAAACGATCAGCTGATTAGCATTCAGAACAATGTAATTACAGTAAACAAAGTGGGTCGAGCCTTTGTACGCAACATTTGCATGGCATTAGACTTGCGTTTACAACGCAATAAACCAGAACGCGCTTTATTTTCTATGACTATTTAACCTGTACTATGAATAAAAAATTCGAAAAAATAACCACTTATCTTGTTTTGTTTTTACTTGTCTACGGTATTTACCAATTAGACATTGACCAACTGTGGTCTATACAAATCAATTGGTTCTCTTATCTCGCATTCGCTATCTTCTTCTGCTATTTAATTTTTTCGCTGAAGAAAGCTGCGAAACAACAAGATTTACAAAAGAAAAAATAAAGACAAAATAGCTATACTTGTCGTTATCTAACTAATAATCAATACGATAAAAAAGGATGGTAAAGAAAAACTTTACTATCCTTTTTTATGCTATAACTTCCATTGATATACACTCCTTTTTTGGCCTTTTTTGTTTATTTTCGTTGTCAAAATGAAAGATAAATACCTAAATACACCAGCGTGATATGAGTTCTTTTCTTCTTAGAAAAGAAAAAATCAAAAACAAACTGCTCAACTTAGGCTTTGTCTCCTTACTATTTTAAACATGAACAAAACCAACCATCCCTTTATTCTCCCTGTACTTTTTATCGGTTTTTTAGTTTGGCTCATCGCCACTTTAGCTTTTCGCTTCGCAGGGCAATTTTTCTTTATTACAGAATCTCCCATAATTTTGACTCTTCTGTATTTTATCCTAATTCCTTCCATGGTTTTTCTCTCGTTATTTACCTTTCAAAAATTCAATTTATCGGGGTTTGAAAAAACAGCAGCTGGAATTCTTTTGGTATTACCCGGTATGATTATTGATACTTTTGCAATTCAATTTTTCGAAGCGATTTTTCCCAATATGCCTAGCAGTAGAGCCGCTTCTTTTGGTTCTTGGTTAATGTGGGCTTATACTATCGTAATCCTCACTGCTTTAATTAGCAGCATTCAACAAAAACAAGTGAAACATTAAGTTTATAAAATGAAAAAAGGAGAGTCAAGACTCTCCTTTTTTCATTTTATTTAGTACCATTCCATTAAGGAAATTCCAATACCAATTGTCGTTTGATTCCAATTGTAATCGATTAATGATTCTCCATATCCATTATTTACAACAAAGAATGCTTTGAGGTTATTCTTAATTGGATAGGTATAGGTCAACTCGTGAAATCCTTTATATCGAGAATTAAGACGCATATTATTTCGCGTCATAAAGGTTAGTACTTGTCCTTTGTATTCATAAGCAACGGTTAATTCACCTTTTCCATAGTATTCTGTAATCAGCGCATTGTCATCCGACTTATTTTTCTCTCCTAATCGAATCCAAGGTTTCAGCATAAACGTCCATTGATTATACTCCATGCCCGCATGCATAATTACGCGATTCCAGCTCCTTGACGTAGGTTCACTTTTCCCATTGGATTGATGATTAAAGGCAAAACCCGCCATTTTAAATTTAAAATGACCAATCGAAAGATTCAAAGGATAATTGAAAATAACTTCGGGTTCGTAATTCAACTCTCTGAAAGGTCTAGAAACTTCACCATTGAAAACTTGCCAATTGGCTGTTTGTGTAAAAGCCAACCAAACATCTCCTTTTCCAAACAACAACCCTTCTGTAACTTTGGTTTTAAAACTCAATTGAAAACGAGCTTCTACTCGATTATAGTCAACGGCTTGAGGTTGTCCCATATGTTCACTATAACTAAAAGGTTGTTTATTGGGCTTACTACTCCATCTAGCCGGCAAGAGATAAATCGGTTTATAAGGAGAAATAGTAAAAGTCTTTCTTTTTGCTGTTGGGGATAAATCCCATCGCTCAGTTAAAGAGTGTACAGTTGTATTCTCAAACAAATTGTCATCCGATGGCGTTTGTCCATACGAAGTTCCAATTGTTCCCAAAAGCACACACCCTCCAATGATATACGTTTTCCACTTCATCTTCTTAAATCTAATTCAGTTTATCTCCTACCTTAAACAATAGAAATTATCAGTTAACAGTAGTGCTAAAACAAGCTACTTTGTCCATCTTCATCTATATTCACATCCGGTAAATTTTCTAAATCATAGGAAGTAGTTTCTTCTTCTTCTACTTCTTCTTCATAAGGTAGTGATTCCAAATGATCAATTTGTTTTACCTTATCTGCCGTCAATTGATTACCTAAAGCTTTAATTCCCTTAACGGTTATAAATTGCTCTAAATCAAGGACTAAATTTTCCTTTTGCACCCCTTTTACCTTAGCAAAAACAACTTCCACCACCGGGCGATAATCGGTTGAAATCAGTTCCAATTTCGAATTTTCGTGTTCTGAAATAAAGAGGTCTTCTCTATTTTCATTTTCCACGATAAATCGCTTCACATAATATCTAGCTTTTTCACCATCGTAATAAATTGCCGAAATTGGTTTTGTCGGTTTCCACTTTTCTAAGACAATCATATCTTCTTCAAAGTGCGTAGTCAATTCAGGGATAACCGTTTTTACTTTTCCGCTTTGGGTAATAATTAACAAGCGATCTTCTGGTTTAAACTCACCAAGTAAATCTCCTCTTCCTTCAACATTTAATCGTCTTACGGTTTCATCATACCATATTTTTCGGGGGCGCAACGTCGAGATTCCCTTTTCTTTGAGTTCGATTTTCTTAATAGCGTATTTGGTTACTAAATTACCTTTTGCAATACGTCCTTTAATTAATAAATCAGCGAAATCAACATCAAATTTCAGTTTTTTCACATTGCTCAACTGACGCAATAAAATGGTAACTACTTCCGCCTCTCCGTTTGGATTGGCTGAGAAATACAAAATCTGAGACCCCGTATTACCTTGTGTTAAATCATATACTTTATCACGCGTAATACTCATGACATTAAAGCGTTTGATATAGGTTGGTCCTGATTTTCCATCGCGGTAAATCAAATTGTAAATGGTGCGTTTGTCGTTTTTTGCAAAAACATCAATGTGAATGATATCCTTACCAACAAAGCGCTTTTCTTCTACTTTTGAAATCATCATGGATCCATCACGCAAAAAGACGATAATATCATCAATATCGGAACAGTCACATACATATTCATCCTTACGCAAAGACGTTCCAAAAAATCCTTCTTGTCTATTGACGTAGAGTTTGGTATTTCTCAGAACAACTTTAGTTGCTTCAATTGTATCAAAACTTCTCAATTCTGTTTTGCGCTCTTTTCCTTTACCATATTTTTCTTTCAAGCTCGTAAAGTACTTAATCGCAAAATCAACCAAGTGTTCTAAATTGTATTTTACTTGTTCGATTTCTGTTTCTAATGATTCGATAAGCTGATTGGCTTTATCAATATCAAAACGAGAAATTCGCTTGATTCGTATTTCAGTTAATTTGATGATATCCTCTTGTGTTACCGCTCGTTTTAGGTTAACAACGAAAGGTTTCAACCCTTCATCAATAGCCGAAAGCACGCCTTCCCAAGTTTCTTCTTCCTCAATAGCGCGATAAATTCTATTTTCAATAAAAATACGCTCTAAAGACAAAAAGTGCCATCTTTCTTCTAACTCCCCTAATTCAATTTCCAGTTCTTGCTTTAATAAATCAACGGTTTGATGCGTTGAGCGTCTAAGCATTTCTGAAACCCCAATAAATAGCGGTTTGTTGTCTTGAATAATACAAGCCAGAGGAGCGATTGATGTTTCACATCCTGTAAAGGCGTATAAAGCATCAATTGTTTTATCTGGAGACGTTCCCGCAGGTAAGTGAATTAATATTTCTACACTTGCTGCTGTATTGTCTTCAATTTTTCTGATTTTTAATTTCCCCTTTTCATTGGCTTTCAAAATACTATCAATCAAAGTAGTCGTAGTAGTTGAAAATGGAATCTGCGTAATGACCAAGGTATTCTTATCCAATTGAGAAATTCGAGCACGCACACGCACACGTCCTCCTCTTAATCCATCATTATAATTGGACACATCCGCAATTCCTTCCGTAGGAAAATCAGGGTACAAAGTAAAGGGTTTTCCCTTTAAAATTTTGATTGAAGCATCGATAAGTTCATTGAAGTTATGAGGCAATACTTTTGTCGATAAACCTACAGCAATACCTTCCGCTCCTTGTGCCAAGAGCAAAGGGAACTTTACAGGTAGGTTAATCGGTTCATTACGACGACCATCATAAGACAACTGCCAATCTGTAATTTTGGGAGAATACAATACTTCTAAGGCAAATTTACTCAAACGCGCCTCAATATAACGCGAAGCTGCGGCACCATCCCCTGTTAGGATATTCCCCCAGTTTCCTTGCATATCAATAAGCAATTCCTTCTGTCCCAGTTGTACCATTGCATCTCCGATACTAGCATCTCCATGCGGGTGATACTGCATCGTATGTCCAACAACATTGGCTACTTTATTGTAACGACCATCATCTAACTCCTTCATTGAATGCATAATACGTCGCTGAACAGGTTTAAATCCATCTTCAATAGCTGGTACGGCGCGTTCTAAAATCACATAAGACGCATAGTCCAAGAACCAATCCTTGTACATTCCTGTAACTTTGGTAATGGTTTCTTTTTCCTCTTCTTCTTGTATTTGTGTGTGATCTTCTACAAACTCCCCATTTTCTAGGTTGTTTGATTGGATATCTTCATTCAAATTATCTTCAGTACTCATAGTCTATTCTTCTACAACATCAAGTTCAACTTTCAAATTATCAATGATAAATTCTTGTCTATCTGGTGTGTTTTTACCCATGTAAAATTCTAACATTTTTTCAATAGACATTGATTTATCAAGCATAACAGGATCTAATCGAATATTTTCACCGATGAAGTGTTGAAACTCATCTGGAGAAATCTCTCCCAATCCTTTGAATCGCGTAATTTCTGGTTTAGGTTTTAACTTTTCGATTGCTGCTACACGTTCTTCTTCACTATAACAGTAAATCGTTTCTTTTCTATTTCTCACACGGAACAAAGGTGTTTGCAAAATATACAAATGACCTTCTTTGATTAATTCAGGGAAAAACTGTAAAAAGAAAGTAATTAACAACAAGCGAATATGCATTCCATCGACATCGGCATCGGTTGCAATTACGATGTTATTGTAACGCAAACTTTCGAAGTCTTCTTCTATATCCAAGGCAGCTTGAAGCAAGTTAAATTCCTCATTTTCGTATACAATCTTTTTGGTCATTCCATACGAATTCAACGGTTTTCCACGCAAACTAAATACGGCTTGCGTATTTACGTCTCTCGATTTGGTAATGGATCCAGAAGCTGAATCTCCCTCCGTAATAAAAAGTGTACTTTCTAGGTATCGAGGATTTTTAATGTCTGTAAAATGCACGCGACAATCGCGTAATTTACGGTTGTGTAAACTCGCTTTTTTTGCGCGTTCCTTTGCTATTTTTCGAATTCCAGATAATTCCTTACGCTCGCGTTCTGCTTGTAAGATTTTGCGCAATAAGGCATCCGCAATTTCAGGGTTTTTATGCAAGTAGTTATCTAATTGCGTTTTAACAAAATCATTAACAAATGTACGCACCGTCGGCAAATCTGGTCCCATATCAGTTGAACCCAATTTTGTTTTGGTTTGCGATTCAAATACAGGCTCTTCAACCTTTACTGAAATAGCAGCTACAATTGATTTTCGAATATCAGAAGCCTCAAAGTTTTTATTGTAAAACTCTTTGAGTGTACGAACGACTGCTTCGCGAAACGCTCCCAAATGTGTTCCTCCTTGTGTGGTATTTTGTCCATTAACAAAAGAGTAATACTCTTCTGAATATTGCGTTCTACTATGCGTAATCGCTACTTCAATATCCTCCCCTGTAAGATGAATGATTGGATATACCTGATCTTCTTCATTTATGTTTTCATTCAGCAAATCTTTCAATCCATTTTCTGAATAGAATTTTTCACCATTAAAAATGATCGTTAACCCCTTATTCAGGTAACAGTAATTCTTGAGCATACGCTCAATATACTCTTTGCGGTATTTGTAGTTTTTGAAAATCTTCTCATCTGCGATAAAGGAAACTTTCGTTCCTTTTCGCTTAGTTGTTTCAACGAGTTCTTCTTCATTCACCAAATTCCCTGCCGAGAAGTCAGCTGCTTTTTGTTGATTATCTCGAACAGAAACAACGCGGAAATAATTAGACAAAGCATTAACTGCTTTTGTACCTACCCCATTTAGACCAACTGATTTTTTAAATGCTTTGGAGTCGTACTTACCTCCTGTGTTCATTTTCGACACTACGTCAATTACCTTTCCTAATGGAATACCACGCCCAAAGTCACGAACCGTAACCATTTTGTCTTTTAAGGTAACTTCAATAGTTTTTCCTGTGCCCATTACAAACTCATCAATACTATTGTCAATTACCTCCTTAATTAGGATATAAATCCCATCATCAGGAGACGATCCATCACCAAGCTTACCGATATACATACCCGGACGCATACGGATATGTTCTTTCCAATCTAAAGAACGAATATTGTCTTCAGTATACTGATTTTGATTTTGCATATAAATTGTTGGAATTTGCGCTAAAATACTACTATTTAACCTAAAATAAAAATGATAAAAATTTGTAAATACCGTTTTTTTGCTTGTAAAACTTTCTATTCTTCCGTCTTTTTGATGGCATTTTTATCAATTTCTAAAGAAAACTCTCCTGGTCGAATTCGCTGTCCAAACAATAACGCGTAATTTTTGGTAAATTCAGCGCCAAAATACAAAATCATAGCTGAATAATAAACCCAAACTAACATAACGATAATGGATCCTGCAGCACCATAAAGGGAAGATTTAGCGGTTGTACCTAAATAAAATCCGATGCCGAATTTACCCACCATAAATAGGACTGCAGTAAATGCTGCCCCTACCATGGCGTCTTTCATGCGGATGATTCCATTGGGTAAGGTTTTAAATATCACGGCAAATAAAAGGGTAATAATCAAAAATACAATAATATTATTGACAACCTGAACAAAATAAATCGTCGATTCTGCAAAGTAATCCGTTAAGAATTCATAAAGGATACTGGCCAAGGAATTAATGAGAAGGCTAACTAATAACAAAAAGCCTACAGAGCCAATCATAGCGAAAGACAACAATCTGTTTTTCAGTAGGCGAACCATACTTTTTTCTGGTTTAGCTACAAATCCCCAAATGTAATTAATAGAACTTTGAATTTCGGCAAACACACCTGAGGCAGTAAACAGTAACATGACAACCCCGATAATCGTTGGTAAAACACCGGAGCGATTAATCGTCACATTATTCATGGCGTTTTCAACTTCTCTTGCCGTATTCGGTCCTACTAACTCACCAATTTGTTGATAAAAAAAAGAAGAGACATCTTTTTCTTCCAAAAAAAATCCAGAGGCAGAGATAATTAGAATAATCAGAGGTGGCAAAGCGAAAATAGTATAGTAAGATAAAGCTGCACTAAAGGATGTTGCCCGATCATCTAAAAAATCCATCACAGAATTCTTCAATAAAAGTCCAATTTTTTTAAAAGGTATTTGTATCATAATTATTTATAATGCCTAAATATGCCTTGATCGTGCAAAGCCCACAAGGCTGCTTTTTGATTCATTTGTTTTAACCCTTGATTCACCCATGTATTACAGGTGTAAAATAAACTATAACTCCCTTTTGCTTCATAGAACGCATCGGATTGACGATAACCTTCCACTTCAATTCGTTGATATGTTTCTCCCTCTTTCTTGAAACTAACATCAATATAATGAACTAAAGCTTGGTACTCACTTTTTGAAAGTCGTAATTCAACCGTATTTTCATCCTCAACAAAATGGGTATAAGCGGTTACATGCATAGCTGATTCTCCAACGCCTGATATTGCACTTAAAGCAGTAGACAGACGCAAATCACTCCACGATGGGGTATTAAGATAGAACCCTTTATCTCCCCAACCAAAAGCTATCCATTGTGCTCGAGTGGCTGGTAACTCTACTTTTGTACGCCAATCCATTACCTCGTGTACGAATGGCACAACAAAATCTGTATGAACTCCATTCGTCGACAAATAAACAACAATCTCATCTTCTGATTGTTGACTATTTTCTGGTATTACTTTAGCTGGTATTATAGATAGTCCATAAAAAACAGTTACGTAAACCATAACAAATGTAAAAAAACACAAGGTAAACACTTTTACAAAGTATGCGATTTTTTTTAGCATATTCTATATAATCAAAACTTAAATATACAAAAAAAGAGAGGTGCATAACACCTCTCTTTTTTGATTTGTATTTGGTTATCCTTATACGTTAAAACGGAAGTGCATTACATCTCCATCTTTCACGATATATTCTTTTCCTTCAACTCTTAGTTTTCCTGCTTCTTTTACTTTAGCTTCTGAACCAAACGCAACATAATCGTCATAAGCGATTACTTCAGCTCGGATGAATCCTTTTTCAAAATCCGAGTGAATAACGCCTGCTGCCTGTGGTGCAGTATCCCCAACGTTGATTGTCCAAGCTCTTACTTCTTTCACTCCTGCTGTGAAGTAGGTTTGCAAGTTTAATAATTTATAAGCCGAACGGATTAATTTTGATGATCCCGGTTCTTCTAAACCTAAATCTTCCAAGAACATTTGACGCTCTTCGAATGTCTCCAATTCTGTAATATCCGCTTCTGTTCCAACAGCCAAAACAATTACTTCCGCATTTTCATCTTTTACAAGCTCTTTTACTTGCTCTACATATGCATTTCCACTAACTGCTGCTCCCTCATCTACATTACACACATATAGTACAGGTTTAGTTGTAATCAATTGGAAAGCTTCTAACAACTCTTCCTCGTCTTGATTTTTTGCCTCTACTACACGTGCAGATTTTCCAGCTAATAACGTTTCTCTTATACGATCTAATAAATCCGCTTCTACTTGTGCTTCTTTATTACCTGTTTTAGCTGCTTTTTTTACTTTCTCTAAACGTTTCTCAACAGTCTCAAGGTCTTTTAATTGCAATTCGATATCAATTGTTTCCTTATCGCGAATTGGATTTACTTTTCCGTCTACGTGAACAATATTGTCGTTATCAAAACAACGTAAAACGTGTATAATTGCATTACACTCGCGAATATTTCCCAAGAACTGGTTCCCCAATCCTTCACCTTTACTTGCCCCTTTCACTAATCCAGCGATATCAACGATTTCTACTGTTGCTGGTAAAACTCGCTCTGGATTTACCAACTCTTCTAATTTTAATAAACGGGGATCTGGCACGTTTACAACTCCAACATTGGGTTCGATTGTACAGAATGGGAAGTTAGCACTTTGTGCTTTAGCGTTTGATAAACAATTGAATAGTGTTGATTTTCCAACATTTGGCAATCCTACAATACCTGCTTTCATATTTTTAGTAACTTATTGTCTTTTTATAATGGTTGCAAATATATTCAAATTTTGTAGAAGTTCTTCTATAATCCTTTACATTAAACCAAAGAGTACCCGCTAAACATATCAAGTCTTTCTTTTTACCTATCGTATTTCACCTAAAATAATAGAAAGATTGTACTTTTGTGTTTAATCAAACTTATATCAAACGTATGCTACTTGATTCACTTCAAATCAAAGAGATTCAAACTCCTCCTTATCCCATGCACCTTCTTCTGTTAGCTGATGAAACAGTAGAAGCAATTGAACAGTATTTGTACGACAGTCGCATCTATAGTGTATGGAAAGACAAAGAGGAACTTGCCGTTTTTTGTCTTTATCCCCATAACAGTAATTGTTTAGAAATTAAAAACATAGCGGTCAGTACCGCCTATCAAAATCAACATATCGGTAGTTTTTTAATCGAGAAAATTAAAACAATGGCCTTACAGCAAGGTTTTGAAACTGTAATCGTTGGCACTTCCGATACCGGAGATGCACAAATTCGCTTTTATGAACGCAATGGATTCATACGCTATGATAGACGCAAGAACTTTTTTATCGACCACTACGCTGAACCTATTTTCGAAAATGGAAGACGGATGGTAGATATGGTTTTATTGCGATTCGATATAAAGAAATCTTAAACGCGAGAAGAGAGCAAGCGAAATGGCTTACTCTCTTCTTTTTTAAAAATTAACTTCAATTCTTGTTCCTTAAGCCTACAAGTCTAGTTGAACAATTGTGCATCCACCATCATCACATTTCGACAATAATAAACTCACTTCGTCTATTGAGTTGGTGTTCTTCATCTGTACAACGCACCCCTTTGCGACAATGGTTTATGGGCTGACTTTCCCCGTATCCTTTAGCTGTCAATCGACGAGGATCTATTCCCCTATCAATTATCCATTTCATCGTTTCTTGCGCACGACGTTCAGATAGTTTGTGATTGTACTTTGTATTTCCTTTACTATCTGTATGGGAGCGTATCGCAATATTCAAACTTGGGTGCTGCTTCATGGTTTCCACAACTTTTGCAAGTTCTATTTCAGCACTAGAAGGGATACTGTGTTGATCAAAACTAAAATAAATTGGATCTAGCCTTAATTTACTGAATAAATCATCTCCTTCTTGAATCTCGACTTTGTTTGGTTCAAGTTCTATATTGATTTCCCTTGCTTTGACTCGATCTGTTTTGACCACAATTTCTTTGGTAAAATATCCTTCCTTACTGATGCGTATACGGTAATCATGACCACAGAGCAATTTCTCTATTTGATACTCCCCCTGCTTACCTGAACGCCATTCTCCTACTGTTTTTTGTGTTTTATCAGAAACAACAATTTCAACCTGTTCTATTCCTTCTTTCGTATCCTGATTGTAAATTTTTCCTTTTAAATTTTGTATACATGGTTGTTCAACGAACATATAAATATCGTCTCCTCCCTGTCCTCCTTTTCTATTGGAACTCATAAATCCTTTGTGCAAGGCACTATCTATATACAGGGCAAAATCATCCGAAGAACTATTTATTTCTGGACCTAAATTAAAAGGTACACCTATACTGCCATCGCTATTAATTTTAGCTTTAAACAAATCTAATCCTCCAAAACCCGGATGTCCGTCACTAGCAAAATACAACCAGTAATCATCTGAAATAAAAGGGAATGTTTCACGTCCTTCTGTATTAATTGAAGGTCCAAGAGATTCTACTCGTCCAAATTCTTCTCCTTCATAACAAGCTACTCTAAATAAATCAGACTGTCCGATGCTTTCTGGGCGATCGGATACAAAATACATCCATTTCCCGTCTGGAGTCCATGCAGCATGTGCAGTACTACTACCCTTTGAATTAAAAGGCACCTCTACCATATTGCCCCATTCACCATTTTTTTGCTTGGTTACTTTGTAAATTTTAAGCAGTGTATTCTCCTCTATTCCTTGCTTTTGCACACCCTTTACTATACTTCTATTACTAGTAAAATACATGGTTGAACCATCTTTAGAAACAATGGCAGTTCCCATATTGAGTTCTTTATTTGCTATTTCTTTTGCATACAACATAGGTGTACTAAACGTTCCATCTTTCTGAATAGACGAGGCGTACAATTTTGTGTAGTTTTCGTTCGTCCAATTATGCACTTTATTTTTCATTTCGCTATTCACTCGTGAGGAAGTAAAAATCAATTGATCTCCTAGAATGAAAGGTCCATATTCTGCATATTCACTATTAATACTCAAATTTGCCAACGTAAAACTAGCCGCTGTTTTAGTTTTTTCCACAATTTCACTTGTTGTTAAATACAATTTAGAACGTGAATCATCGACTTCTATTTCTGTAAAGCGTTTTAATATTTCGTCTGCCTTCTGGTTCTCTCCAATCGCTTTTAGCGTTTGTCCAAAACGATAGTAATACTCTGTATCTAGTTGACTGAGATTTTTATCCCTATAGTCACTATTAAACAATTGATTATACCACTTAGAAGCTTCAGAAAATTTACCATTAAAATAATAGGAATCTCCTAGTTTAGCTAAAATATCACCCGTTACAAAACCTTGATTTGCTATATTTTCATATATTTTAATTGCTTCTATATACGAATAATTTTCAAAGTTTTTATCTCCTTTTTTTGTTTGGCTATTTTGTCCAAAGCTTAGTATACTAAAGCAAAAAAGAACAAACAAAAGACTTTTCTTTTTTTGTTTTCGAATCATAATGTTTACTTTTTAAAAGAATCGAGGGGATAATTTTTTCTTATAATTCTTAAATAGATCGAATTTTAAGAATATTTCATGAGAGCCAGAATTATACTTAGCCAAAGAATTGATATCAGCATCATAGGTATATCCCACAAGTAAACCTTCTGTAATTTGGAAACCTGCGAGACCACTTACCGCAGCATCCCAACGATAAGCAACTCCAAGTGTAAATTTGTCATAAAATAAGGCATTGGCCGTTAGATCCACTTGAAGAGGTGCCCCAGATACCGCTTTCATAAGTGCAGCTGGTTTAAATTGAATATTGGGATTAACCTCAAATACATAACCTCCCATCAAATAAAAATGCACTTTATCTTTTACCACGCTATAATCATTGTCATTGTATCTTGTACTAGATAAAATTTGAGGTGCTGACAAACCTACATAAGCTCTATCTCCATACAAATAAACGCCTGCTCCTACATTCCCTGCAAATTTGTTGTTCACATTAGATTCGGCAATCGGATCGGTTCCTCCATAAATTGTTAATTTATCATAGTTAATATCCAAAAGGGATCCTGTACCTTTCAATCCGAAAGCTAATTTATATTGGTAACTCAGCGCTACGGTATACGCCAAATCCACGGCAAGACTATTCTCATCCATTACGCCTAAATGATCATTTTTTAGGTGAACTCCAAGCCCTAACCCCGATTCATTTAAGGGGGTTGTTACGGATAGATGGGCTGTTTTAGGAGCTCCAGTCAAACCAATCCACTGTGTACGATATAATCCAAAGATTTGTAAATGATCTGTACTTCCTGCATAGGCAGGGTTAATGACAGATGGATTATACATATACTGTGTATATTGTGGATCTTGTTGGGCAAAGGATTGATTTAAGCAAATCAATCCTAATCCAACTAACACACTTTTTTTTAATGTTTTACTTTTTCTCATCTCATGCACTTTTAGTTGTTTTCTAAGTGTAGGTTTGCTGCTTTTTTAATCATACGACTACCGTTTTCATCCTTATACTCGTAAGTCACAACATAATAATACGTTCCGCTTGGGAGCTTATTATTTTTACCTATTGTGTTCCGTCCATTTGAATATCCATTAAATACATTACTGCTACCATCTCCATTCGGATCATATGCGGTTGTTGAATACACGCGAACCCCCCAACGGTTATATATTTCTACTTTATTAGTTGGATAATTCCAGATATTGTCAATAATAAAATAGTCACTCGATCCATCACTATTAGGTGTCACAAGATTGTAGATAACAACGTCTTCTGAATCCTGTTCCTTACCTGGTCCGATAAGTGCTAAAGTAAAATACCCATACCCATTCACTGCGGCTATTGTAGATACTTCTTTTGCTTCTCGATCAATTGCTCCACCTTCATCTACCCAAGATTTAGCTGTTTCATCCCATCGAACAATGTGTAATTCAGCTTGTGTATTTTCCAAAAGTGAAGATGCTGTTGTGCGTTCATCCCAACTCAAGGTCAATAAAATATCCGAAGCTGTTCTTGTTCCTTTTTCCACAATCCAATACTCTTTATCATTGAGAATCTCAATTTGCTTGGCCTTTGTGTCATGTGCTCGAAAAAAAGCATGATCTCCATATATATATTTACTTACAAAACCATCTTTAACATGCTTAGGTGCAGATATTTTGGCAGGGCGATAATGACCTTTGTCCCCAATGGGATAAACAAAAGGTTCTTGTCCTATTTTCTCTACTTCTCCTTCAACATGCGCATGATCTGTGGCATTAACTGCCTTGGCACCTTGTTGAAAACTAAACATTCCATGAGAAAGGTTGGTTTTTGCATTTACTACAGAATCTACTTTCACAATTCCATCCTGAAAATCTGCTGTACCCCATACATCAATGTTGTTTTTCAAATCAAAAGCTCGACCTTTTGTTGGACTATTAAACTGTATATTATAAAATGTAGAGAGTTCATTTCCACTTATCTGTTTCAGTCTATCAGCATTATTATTCAGAAAAATAGCCATAGATGTTGTCTTGGTGCGACTTAATCCATAATATCCATTGTTGATAAAATCGTGAAAGTACACCATAGTCCCGTCGTTAATCACTTCTCCTATGGTGGTATTTTCAAATGTCCCTTCAATAGAAACCAAATCATCAGCAGACACAACCATTATTCCTTCATTTATCATAAATGCAGGAGTTTCTTGGGACATCCCTATAGTCGTACAACAAATTGTACAGAGGAGTCCTATTGTATATGTTTGTTTATATCTCATTTTTTTACTATTTAATCCTTTGGCGAACCATTGGGTTGGAAATCAATATACTATTTACACTTAAAGGCACGAAAGTATGATTAGGTCTTAGAGGATCATAGCCTAGGTCTGTAGGGAGAAGAGGAACAGTTGGTTTCGATTTCTTTTCAATCGCAATATTACTCCCTGTCTCTGTTGCCTTTACACTAGCCTGATTATACACTCCTTTATTCGCTAAATCCGCTTGAGTTAGCGCATAAGTCAAGGTATAGGTCCAACTCTCATTGACATCTAAAACGTTATCCACATTCACACTTTTTACAGGAACGGCTGTAACCACACCTCCTAGGAGAGGGTCAGTCAATACAACCGAACCTAACTGGGTAACACCAGTATTAGTCAATTGTATAGTATACGTAATAGCATCTCCTACTTGAGCAGTACTGCCATTGGTAGCATTCCATACCCCATCTTTAATTAGCGTGAAACTTGCACTAGAAAACACAACCTCCTCATTCTTTTTGATATTGTTACACGGTCGACCTAGCCCATTATTTGTACATTCATAATAAGGGTCGGTAGGTGGAACATTAGGATTCGTGTTGGTTGCGTCTGGATCGTAAATTCCATTTGGTCGCAAAATAGTTGCTTCCACTTTGACTAGTCCTGAAACTGGCGCAATGGCTTTAAGCTGAATATTATACGTAACTTCACAACCATTAGCTAAATCCAAGGTGGATCGGTAAATGTGATTCAGTGCATCATAAACAATTCCACTACTTTCCGTCCCGCAAGAATTTCCTGTAAATTGTGTTTGAACGGATTCAAAACCCAGCGGAACGACAAAGGTAAAAGGAGCCCCTGTTATAGCACTTGGCCCATTGTTCTTTACCTTGATCGCATAGGTCACGATCTCATTTTGACTGATAGATGTTTGATCCGGAATGATTGATACCACCTCTAAATCAGCTACTTTCATTTCGATTTCTTTTTCTTCTGTAACTGTAGTTCGCGCGGCAAAAGCCCAGGTATTCATCAAACTAAGTGCTCCTAAAGTCCCCCCACTTGGTCTACCTGCAACAGAATTTCGTGTGAAAATATGTCCATTTACACGACTTGAAATCCCTTGAGGCATCACAACATGACTCGCATTCATTGGATTTCCCATATCATCATCAAATTGCGGACTGTTGGGATTAGTATCAACTGGTCTATCATCCCAATACACCTTATCCGATCGAACCGACTGATAATCTGAAGATAACAATTCAACAATAAGTCCGGAGGGATTCCTTTGTGGTGCAAAAAGGGGAACGTGAATTTCACCATAACGATAGTTTAATTCTATAGAAACACTAGCTGTACCAGCCATAATATATTTATCTTGTCCATCTTTTCCATCCCAATAAATCCTATTTTCACCCAATTGACAAGTTCCTTGTAAAATGCGCACAGGAAAGCTAGGTGTAACTCCTGCTTTGGGTTTAATTGTAATTTTATACGTACAATTGCTTGGTATAGTAAAAGATACATAAGCTCCCATAGGACCTACTATATTTTCTCCTGCTTCTACACCAACTACCTTAAAATCTACTGTAGTTTGATTAATATCAGGTTCTTTATTTTTTAACCAATGACTTTGTCCTGTTACAGCATATTTTGCTGATGTAGGTAAATTAACATCAGGGGTATTATAAAACACCTTAAATGCTTTTGTTAAACGAGTATCTACCCAACTAGGATTCCTATAACGTCCATCTATCAGTAGATGTGAAGTACTTCTATAACTTTCATATATAGATGTTTCATTAGCACCAGTTAAAACTGTTCCAATATTATTGGCTGCAACCGCAAATACTGATGCTGTTTGTCCATTATGCTCTATATGGTATACATATCCATCATACGTCAATACTTTAAACTTTCCATAAAAACCTTCTGGAGGATACATTAATGTGCTTACATTTATTCCATTTTGAAAACGCAACATATTAGCATATACACGTCCATTAACCCAATTCCATTCTTGCCCAGTACGCTTGGCTACAGTAATATCCCAAGCTATCACCATATCATTGACTCGACTTGGCCAAGCATTAGCTGAAGTATATCTTAAATTATAACGAGCAACTACTGGATAATCTTTAGAACCTATAAACTCTACTTTATAAATACCAGATTCTCCTTGAGGTACAGTATAATATACAGGTAAATAGCGATTATCTCCTGCTCCTTGGTTTGGCAATCTTGGACCAGCTAATTCTGCTGTACGATTTGGAATATTACCTGCTTCTCCAATTAAGTTAAGTGGCAGCAAAAAACCATCCGGAGAATACAACATAATTAGCTCCTTACCATTAGCTTGTACGTCTGTGGCAATGGCAATTTGTTCTCCTTCCTCTGCATACACATAATGAGTGGCTGTGGAACTCGGATAACTATTCCTGAAATATTCATTGGAGAAACTCGCTTCAACTCCTGATATTGCGTCACATAAATTAAGCCAAGCCCTTCCTCCTCTTGCATTCGCAGGATACAAATCTTTGGACCCTTCTGCCCAAATGCTGTTACTCAGTAAGAGCAAAAAGAGCAATGAAAGAATTAGCTGCAATCTTTTGATGATATTATATTTTGTATGTATCATATTTGTCTATTTTACATTATTTAATCACAAAAACAATATTCATATAAGAACTTGATGAGGCGGCTGCTTTAACCGTATACGTTAATTTTCCATCAGCGCTAATGGATAGATTCTCAAATACTGCTTCATCATAATAGGTCACATAATAGTATAAATCCCCTTTCTGTAATACTGTAATATCATCAGGCGCACCTGCACTTCCGATAATACCTCCTCCATATTGAGTGGGTATTGTACCTGCAGGTCCGTGGGAAATTGGATAGGTTACGGCTGTAGCGGAAGTTGAAGATCCTCCTGTAAATTGATTGACATATTCTTGATACAAATCGCGTATTGCTATACCTGTTGCACTAGTATCAAAAATAACAGCAGGCATATAAAAGAACTGTGGTGCAACTTTACTCTGATCTTTCCACACTGGTTTTTTATCTGCTCCTGTTACCAAAACCTGATTACTCCCTGCTTCTGCTAAATCAATAGGCTGAATTGTACCATCTTTAATATGTATAGAGGTTACTGTATCGTTATTTAAAGATAATTTCAACGCTTGTAAAACTGCATTTTGCGCTTCTGTTCCCACTATTCCATCTACTTCAACTCCAATTACTCCATCCGTAGTCAACGATTCTCCAGCATTAGCTAATAAATCTGTTATATCAATGGTTACCGGGTTGCCATCTGCATCATAGTAAAAGAACTGATTCGTTGTGGTATCATATCCTACATTACCATAGGTATCTTTTAATTCTTCAATGATATTGGTAATGAATTCTTCATTGCTCACCAACTGGGTAATGAACTCTTGATTTTCAACTAAATTGGTTACAAATACATCGTTATTGGCAATCGCTGCGCCTAAGTCATCCAGGGTAACTTCAAAGCGCGTATTGTCCGTATCGGTAATCACTAATACATTGTTGGCTTGATCTACAACAAAGCTTTGGATCTTCGTATTCGTTAAGGTAGAAATGTCAATGGTTACCGGGTTGCCATCTGCATCATAGTAAAAGAACTGATTCGTTGTGGTATCGTATCCTACATTACCATAGGTATCTTTTAATTCTTCAATGATATTGGTAATGAATTCTTCATTGCTCACCAACTGGGTAATGAACTCTTG
>NZ_JACAGN010000024.1 GCF_030324495.1 Myroides sp. 1354
AACTCCGTTTCCTAGCTTTGGGGCTTAAGCCCCAAAGCTAGGAAACGGAAACTGACACAGTTTGTGTTACACTCCCTTTAATTCATAAAATTATTATGCCATTTATAGATTTATTTCTTTTCTAAAATCCAACTATCTAAAAAATCATTAGCCTTTTGAATGTAATCTAAAGCCTCTTGTTTTGTTTTAGTTTGCCCTGGATGAGCTGCCGAATTCCTATCATTACGTAAATTATCAAGTAGATTAACTTTTAAACTAGTTGTATTCTTAAATTCTGTTTGTAAAATGGTACCTAATAAATTCAATTCTTTATTATTACAACAATCTTTAATCAATGTAGATCCTAATAACTTTTTCTCCATTGATGCTTGCATTTTTCCAAACAACCAAGTAGCGTTAGGTTTGATTTGTTGGAAGATCTGTTTTAGTTCATTTTCAATAACTCTTCCATATTGAATGATAACTGGAGAGTAGTCTACAGAACCATTATTAGTACCAAGTAGGAACTGACCTGAAATTAAATAATCAACACTCACTCCTGATAGTTTTGATATATCGAATCGACTTAGAACTGATTGTCTATAGACTGTAATATCTTTTTCTTTTACAAATTCATCAATCTTTGTTTGTAACTTATCTATAGTATCTTTATTTTGTACAAGACTCTGCTTAAATTTTTTAAGTTCAGTTAAGAAACTATCTCTCTGAATATTTAATAAACTTAGTTCAAGTTTGTAATTTTCGTCAAAAAAACCACCATCAAATATCTTAAAATCTATACTCCCATCATCACCAAAGAGCACATTTTCAATTTGTTTTTTCCCTTGAATGGTTTGATTTATCCCTCTTAGATAAAGTATTTTTACATCCTGCTGTTTTAATTTTTTCTCAGCTACTAATGTTTGAAATTTTCTTATTAAGTATTCACTATGCGTTTCAATAATTATTTGGATATTAAATTTATTACTAGCCTCTGTGAACATATCTGCTAATAAAGATTGCCATTTAGGATGCAAATTAGATTCTGGCTCTTCAATAATAAGTAGACTTGGAGCATAACGAATATAATACTCGTCATCATATCCATATTCATTTCTAGTATTTTCATGAGCTAAAACACTAATTTGCATTATAATTAAAATAAGCTGTTTTATTCCATATCCAAAATCAACTAAATCACGTTTCACATCATCTAATGTTGTAATTGAAACTAAGATGGATTGATACTTAGGATTAATCTCAATTTGAATCTCCCTCCCTATTTCAAAAGCTTCAAGGTACTTCTTTACAAAATCACTGTTCATATCAACAACCTCAAAACGCTTTAACAAATCAACAAAAGGTGAATTAGAAGAAGCATTATAACTCCTTACATTTTCTTCTTTTATAGCAGATATATAATTTATAGCTGAAATCCTTTGAACTAGATTTTCCCAGCTATTCATAAAATAATCTTCTATAATACGATAATTGTCTTTATTTTCTTTTAAGGCCTCCCATTGGAGGTTTTTACTTAAAATTTCTTTTGCTTGATAATACAAAAGATCTTCTATTTTTGGTGGTTCAATAAAATCTTCTTCACTTATAAAGTCATCTTCTTCAATAGGGGCTTTTCCTGTTATCTGTGTCTCTTCTTTACTTAATTTTGTAAGAAAAGCATCCCACTCTTCAGTAGAAAGATCCTCTTTAAAACAATTAATAAATAAAGAGGCTACAAGACCATGATCTCTCGTTATCTTATCTAGTTCTTCTAAGCTCTGCCCCCTCCAACTTACTTTATCCTCCAAATAATTATTGTATACCTCTTTTAAAGACGATATATTTTCTCTAATCTTATCTAAATTAATTGACCACTCTATATACCCCACTAGAGGGCTATATCTAGGAGGTATACCCCATCGTATTTTTCTTTTTCCACTTCTTAATTCTTCTTCTTCTTCAGCACGTCTTTTTTCAAAATCTATCTTATAATCAATTTCTTCTTCTTCTGTTGCTTTTCTATATACAAATGAATACAAGATTTTGTTATCTTTTTTATCAACTACTTGAAACTCTCTTAATACAGCATTATAACTCCCTTTCTTTTCACTTTGAGCTTCAAATAAAAGGGAGATACTAAAATTCGTTAATCCAAAAAAAGTATAGGGAAGAATTATTTCGATACTCCTATTCTCTTTATCAAACAGAAGATTATCAAAATCTCCTAACAAATGTTCTTGCTTTTTAAGATCTAGACTAAATGGATATTTTGATTCTTTTATACTGTTTTTCAACATCTGAAGTGCTTTGACAATAGAACTTTTACCAGAATTATTAGATCCTGTTAACAGATTTATGGATGTAAATTCTTCCATAAATCCTTTACTATTATCAAAAACGCGGTAATTCTTTAATCCGAAAGTATTTATTAATTTCATGAGTAATAATCTATAATTCAAGATCTAAAATTAAATCAAATTCTTTGCTATTAATAATAAAGCCAGTATAATGATTTATTTGATATACAAATTTCTTCTGAATATATAAATAATCAATTACTTAATAGTACTAGTTTATTTTGGCTATAGAATACTCCTATATTTATTTTAGTTAATAACTCCCTAATAACTTTAATTAATAATATTTTACCTTAGTTTTTTAATTCAAATTGACAAAAATGCTAAAAAACTACTCCCTTTAAGATTGAGTCTATTTTTTGCTTTAAATACAATAACACAAGAGACTATCGATATTGATTTATCTAAATCAATATCGATAGGTAAACATCATAGAAAATTTCAAGTGCCTTATTAGCAACAAAGTATAATAGTAGACCAATATTTAATTCCTTAATTTTACGCTATGCGATCTCGCAGACTACAAAGCCAATACATAAACTAATTATAACATATATAATGATTGAAACAGCTATATCAATAACAATAAATCGTAAATCAGATATTGAAGTAATACAAGATAAAATTATTGAACAGAAATTTCAATTCCCGATATATATTCGAGAATATGACTCTAATTTTCAGCTTGACTTTACAAGTGACTATGAAGAATGGGAACTAGATTCTAAAATACTAGACTGTTTCCCGGGCTATGAATACATAACAGATATTGAAAATGGCAAAAAAGAGATTAGAATCGAAATCTCAAGATATCAGTCTGAGTATTCTCCAAATGTTTATGGAAAAGCTATAGAAAATCCTTTAAATGAGACTAAATATCTTGTAAAAAAATCATCCTTAAAAACTAAAAAATTCAATCCTATTATTAAGGTCTTATTTGAAAATCAAGAACATTATTATTATATAAATATTACTCAAAGCTTTAATGAAAACACTAAAGAACAAGGGTTTGTATTAATAGATAACTTCAAAACAAAGAATGAAGATAATAATACTAAAATTTTACAAGATAGATTATACAAATCACCTCTAGAAGCCTTTCTTTTTGGATACAGTAAAGTTTCTGAATTAGTAAATAATGATTTTTCAAATTTTCAAAATAACAAAAAAGCAGCTATCAAAGAAGAACAAAAAGCACCAAGAAAAATCATAAGAGATTTCATCAATTCTTGTAATAAATCTAAAATAGATGATGTTATAAAAAACCTTGATGCAAATATCATTTTTTTACAATACACAAATCAATTAGTAAAAAATAATATTATCAATATTTCTGAATTTATAAAATATCTAAATTCTTCACATCAACAATTACTTGGAAAAGATTTTAAAATAAGATCCTCTTGGGATATGAATTTACCCTCTGTGAGTATTGGAATAAAATACTATCCCAAATCAGATAATATGGAAATACAATCAAAACAAAAATATGAACAGATAACATTTAATTTTGAGAATAATAAGATTATAAGCATTATACATGATATCTAATTTAATTGAATCTTTCACTCAAAAAACACTTAACTAAATTACAATATATAATGTACAATAATCTATATAAGCTTTTCAAACGAGATGATTCTCAAGAAAAGAAGAACAAAACATTACTTGAAGATTTTAACACAGAATCCTTTGTTGGATTACTAAAAGGAAACGAAGATTTAAAAACTGCCTTCCTCTATACCTTTTTAAAGCTTTCAAATGACAAGTATAGTATAAACACTCAAATAAGTAAAAATATTAGCAATACACATCAAGAATATTCTGATTGTAGAATTGATATAGTATTAGAAGGTAAAGACAATATTGTTTTTATTGAATGCAAAGTAAATTCACAAGAAGGATATAAACAACTTGAGAGATATCAAGTAGCCTTAGAAACACATTATCCAAATAAAACTAAGACATTACTTTATATCACTAAAAACTATGCCCCTAAGAACATCCTTAATTACAATTTCAAACAATATAGATGGTATGAGATTGCAGATTTTTTAATTCATTATACAACACGTAATTATTACATAAATGAGTATATATTATTTCTAAAAGAACAGAAAATGACACAAGACACAAAACTATTACTCGAAAATATTAATGCTCTAAAGGTTTTACAAAAAACAGTAGAGATTGGTTTAACATATATTGAAAACTCTAAACAAGATTTTGAAACAAGATTTGGTAAGACAAAAGGAAATAGTAATCAAAATTGGGGAGAAATTAAACGGTCTAATCGTTTTTGTAATCTAACAGAGAACATACTAAAAGGTGATGGTTATTCAGAAATGCTGTATTCTATCGAATTTGAAACAGTTGAATTGAGTACACATTTATTTATTGAAAGAAATCATAGTTTATACAAGCAATTTATAAACATAGAGTATCCAAAAGAACTCACACTAATAGAAATAGATACAGGAGCTTCACTATATATAAAAGACCAATTAGATAGTTACTTAGAAAAAGATGATAGTATTACATTGATTAAAGAATGGTATCTAAAATCATTTGATTTGTTTAAAAACTACTTAGACAAGAGTAACATAAGTATACTAAACGAACTTGACAATAAATCCTAGTCTTAAAATGGAACATGATATTAATAATAGGAATTTACCTAATGATTCAAGAAATATACAATTAGAAATAAAGTCTAAAAACTACTTTCGCCTTTTATTTGATCCTCACAGATTTGTAGTTAAAGAAGAAACTATTGATAATGGAATTGATTTCAGACTTGAACTTAAGGCTAATAGTAAAATAACAGGTTTTGGATTAAATTTTCAACTCAAGAGTACAGAAAACACTAAGCAAAATATTGATGGATCTTACAGTAAAAGTATCAAAACAAGTAATATTGAATATCTTTTAAATAATGGACAACCTGGGTTCTATGGCTTCTACATTAACCAGGAGAATGCAATTTATTTTGTAACATTAAAAGAAGTAATACATTATCTAACAAATAGTAATCCTAAGTGGCAAGAGCAAGCTAACCATACTATTAAGTTTAAAAACAAATTGGATAGCAATTCTATAGATGAAATATATAGAATTGTTTTTTCTGATGGTATTTCATTGAGAAAAACAAATGCTTTACTTGCTGAAAATTTCGGAGCAATTAAAAAAAATGATGTTATCCTTACTGATTTCAATTACAATGTCATTTCTGAATCAGAAATTGTTTCTTGCATTGAAGAAATTGGCATTCTTTTAATTGACCAATGCAAATGGGATACTATTATTTCTTTACACCAAAAAACAAGACATTTAAACGATAGATCCGCCATATATAACCTTGTTGTTGGCGTATCTTACTACTATTCAGGAGAGTTTTTAAAATCAATAGACTTTCTTAAACAAGCAAATAGAAAAATCAATCTGTTAGAACCTACTCTAAAAGAATACTTGCTTTTTATGTATTTCAACCTCCAAAAAACCTTAAATTTTATTACTACTACTCAATATGAAGATATAGCAAACTCCTTTACAAAGGATGGAACAATATATCTCCACCAACAATTGGATGAAATAAAATTGTTAAGGAGTGAAATGTATACATCTGGTAATATTTCTATAAAATTTGAAAAAGCGATTCATAAACTCATTAACAATCCAAGAGCTACAAATTATATTAAAAACCTAGCTAAAATAGAACTACTTGATTATACATCAGAACAATTTATTTCTAGCTTAATTACAATATTAGTTCAAAATCAAGTAGAATATGCAGAACAGCAGTTTGGTGAAATTAGTAAACAATATGAAGAGCTTTGCCATCAGACAAAACAAGGTAATTCAAACTTTGCGTATCACATATGTACTATAAAATACTGTCGTTTCATTATACACTTTGATTGCCTAGTACGCAGAATCACAAACTTAAAGCTTCCTGATACATTTTTATCAAATGTCTTAAACAATGTGAATGATACATTATCTTACTTTAAATCAATAAAACACACTGAAAATGTATTATTTACACTAACTGTTTTACTTGAGTACTATCAAAATATAGAAAATCAAGAAAAGATATTAGAAGTTTTAAATCTTCTTGACACCTACATAGAACAATATGATAATTATGATTTTAATAAAAAAATTAATTACACTAAAGAAGAAGGAACCTTTGTTGAATGGATCATTAAAGAAAAAGAGAAAATTGATGATAGCACAAATAAGATATTAGTAATGCAAAAAGAGCTTAAGGAACTGGAACAAGAAGAAGAAAAATCACAACACTCTTTTAATAGTGCTTATTTCACGATTCATTTATTTCCTATGGGCAATTTTCAATTTAATCCTAAAGAAATTGATTTACTATTTAAAATATTAAAAATTAATGACATCAATTTAATAGATCACGTAAAATATATGTTTAAGTCTTCTATTATACCTGTAATTAATTGTTATCCAGATGAAATTACAGAAGAAGGTTTTGCAAATGGCAATGAGGAATATAAGGGAGATAAAAACTTTATTAATATTTATAATATAAGAAAACAATTATTTGAACATAAAATACATAAAGTGAAGATATAAGAATCAATTACCTAAACATTCATAGTAAAAAAATATTTTGTAATAGACAAAAGTCTATTTATTTCAATCTAAAAACACATAATTAAAGCTAAATATACACCCCGACAACACAATAATACCATAACAAGCATGTCATTTCACAACAAAATACATCAAATTAAATTAGTTAAATAATAATATAAAATAAACACAACAAAACACCAAAAAACAAAACAAAAACAAACAAAGGCTAAACCTAATATTTTTTCTAAAATATTCGCTTCCATCAATCAAAAAAACAGGTTATTATTTAACTTTTTAGTACTTTTTTAATACATTTAAAATCATTATATTTGATTTTAACCTAATTTACTAAGGTGAGCTATTAGGTGAGTTGGTTTTTTACAAACAAGACAATTAATTGATTTAAAGATATTTACAAGGAGTGGTTCGAATCCTGCCACCCCGACAAAAGGAAAGCTCTAACGAAGGTTAGAGCTTTTTTTGTGGTTGAAATTATCAAGTTTTACTTGAATAATTTTAAACATAAAAAAGCATACGAGCGAAGCGAAGCTTTCATTTGGTATAACTCTCCTTTCAAGAGGAACACCGACCAAAGGGAGGTAATCCTGCCACCCCGACAAAAGGAAAGCGCTTAGAATATGCAATCCCTTGTGTCTTTCGAAATAAATCTTCAGGTCATAGGGCGAATTGCCATTCACCCCTACGTTTTCTCTCAAAATAAAAAAACGAAGTGCTAAGAGTAGATAGAAAAAACACCTAATACTGAATCCGCTTTTTATGTTAATCTACAAGAAAGAATAGTTAACTGTAATCAAATAATTACCATACTCCGTTGTATCGTCACAAACTGGACATACAAATACATAACTCTCCTTCGCTATCTGATGGTAGTATATTTTTGAATGTAACACTGTATCAATAGGTACTGCTACATTAAGAAACATTTCTAAACTGTCTACATTTAGTTTTTTTTGTTCCAAACCTATTCCTTTAACTTCAAAAAACTGCTCAATAGCGCATAGCAATTGCTTCACAACAAAAACAGCAGCCACAATAGGATATTGATTAAAATGTCCTGCACAGTCTTCCTTAGAAAAAGGTTGAATCACAATCCGAAAGAAAGAGGATTCAATTTCCTCTATTTCAACTTTCTCAACAGTTAAGGATGTCCTTGTTGAAGGTTCATGATGTGTTATTGCATAGTTTTTAAACAGTCGATAAAACGAATCTTCTGAAAAAATAAAATAATCCAGTTCAAAAGTATAAGCAAGCTGATTGTGCTCATCCAAAATATCAACTAATGATTTTCCTTTTCGACTAGAATACTCAATACTTCTTGCACAATACTTTAATCCTTTATCAAGACTGCGATTATCAATTTTTCGAATTCTCAATTTTTCACCTAAAAAATATGTTTTTTCCGTAACATCCATCGTTTTTGCTAATGCAAGACTCCCCAAAGAAGAAGCGATTTGAGTAATTTTATAAAAATCGCTAAAAACTAAACAAGAATCACTAGGAACGGTATATTCCATTGTTGATTCTTTTATAGTCAAATGTTTTAAGTCAAACAAATATGGATCTGTTTCTCCAATAAAATGCTGTATTTGTTTCATCATACGTCTACTCTATTTTAAAGGAATACACACATTCAATAGTTGAATTCTCATCGTAAGAAGAAGGAAAGGCTTGGATACTCATATTTTCGAATTGAAAATAATCCCTCACTCCCTCCATAAAAGGCAACAACGTTGGAAAAGACAAATAGGAATCAATTTGGTACTTTTTTGCCGCTCTATGGTAGCGATCCACTCCTCTCAATACAATCGCAGCGTGATTCGGTGTAAATGCTTCAACTGAAAACTTGAATTCTGGACTTGAAGTATAAATGGCTGAGATAACAACTAAGATTAACGCCCTACAATCGCGGGTTATCATGGGATCTTTTGCCACAGCTTGTTCAGCTTTTGCTAGCCCCAATTGATAAAAGAGTTTATCCGATTGTACTCGAATCTGATCCACGCCATAGGTGGCCCCGATAGACTGTAACTGCAAAGCGTAAAACTGAGAAGTGATGTTGGACAGGTTAGTAGCTAAATCAGATACTGACGTAGGTAAATACAGTTGGATTAAATAATCTTTGATTTCAGGTGAAGGATAGTGATCATGTCCTCTTAATGCCTCTAATTGTTCAAATAAAGAGCTATTTTCTTTCATGTAAAGTGTTTTTGGTTTTTTAAGTTAATATTTAAAATTAAATATTAAAATTACAAAAAACACAGCTAATTTTTCCATTTTTTAAGCAAAAAAACATACTAAAATCTATTGACTATTCATTTCACCTTAATAAAAGTGAATGAGCCTTAAATAGATATTTAGGGAAATTGACTTCATTTGCAGTCAAAGTTGTACCCTTCTTGGATAAAATGACAGGAATTAAAAGATACCATCCCCTTCGTGTCCAGATAAGTTATGGCCATCTGTTTTAACTGGAAATATGCTTTAGTTAAAACGATTAGTTTCATAATAATTCATCAGAAGTCAATATAGCGTATTGACTTCTGATGAATTATAAATAAATTTAGGCTTTTATATGCTATTATTCTATATTTTGTTAGCTTCTTTTATTCTTATTGATTTCATCTTGGAGCTGTCTTCTAATTTTTTGTTCACGCTCCAACGCTAATTTTTTGTATTCTTCTAGTTCGCTTTCTGCCTCTATCTGCTTTTTACGCGCATCTTTAGTATCGGTAAAGCTTTTCTTAAACTGAGTAAACAAAATACCTAAAATCAACAGTAGAATTAGAATAATAGACCAAACGACGATTTTAAATGTACTTTTATGCGTACTAATCCCAATAAAATCAAGATTGTTTTCTTGCTCGACAGCACTTGCTAAGTCTTTTTGAAGAATTTGTAATTGACTGGATAAAGAATCTATTGACGTTTTTTGTTCAATAAGAGCCTTTTTGTTTTGTTGGATAGTAGTTTGTAAGCTACTTATCGAATCTTTTACGCTTTGCTGTAAATGTTGTAATTTATTTTTTTCTACTACCTTGTAATTTTGCCAGTTATTAGACTGACTCGTTAATGTATTAAATTGGTTTTCAATTGTATTTGTTTCGCTTTGTGCGTAGCTTGATAAAGTAAATGTTAGTAAGGTGACAGATAAAATAATTGTGTTTTTCATTCATTAAATTTTTGAGTATATTTTTCTATTAGCATATATAAAGCGTAAATAATTTATCTATTAAAACGTAAAAATACCTAGAATAATATGTGTGGGCAAAAATTTAATAAGGCTACCTAAAGTAAAAGTTGTTTTATTTACAATTATTGAGAAAGAAAAATTAAGTAAAAAAAATCATTTTTTGTTTTACTTTCATCAGGATTAACGACTAGAGGGAAGTGATGCTGCTGTAAGTAATTCTTTGCCATTCCTACAGGTTGTACTCTTGCCATTCATTACACGGGAGAGGACAGTCAAAATGTGCATCAAAAATTAATTAAGGAAGACGAAAAAAATAACACACTATCCGCATACAATACAAAAGCCCTGAATGGAGAGCTAAATCTCAGTTCAGGGCCTTATTTTTTAAATTTAGTTCAATTTAATCTTCTTTTATTTTGAGTAATAACGAAATCAATGTTTCTACTTCTGCATCCGTCAGCGTGCTATAAACCAAATCCACCGCTGACAAATGAAGCGTAACCTCTTGATAAAGCTGTTCTCCTTTTGTTGTCAAACTAATATCAATCAATCGTTTATCTACAGCATTTACTTCTTTTACTACGAGATTCTTATTGATTAACCGATCAACTAATCGAGAAACTCCTGCATTCTTTTCTATCATCTGTTCGAGGATATCAGAGGTTGACATTGGCCTCCCTGCCTTATGCAAGATGGATAAAACATTGTATTGTTGAGAAGTAAGATCATAGGTCGCAAAATATCGCTGGGATTTTTCATAGGCTTTGGTGTAAGATTCAACCATCGCTACTCCTAATTTTCTTCTAAGTGGTACTTCTTGTACATGTTTTGTTTTCATACCTGCAAGTTAAAAAAACTATTGAATCAAATAACCTCCATCTACGGGTAAATAAGTACCTGTACAGAAACTCGCATCTTCCGAAGCCATAAATAAAATTGCCTTGGCAATTTCTTCTGGTTTTCCCAATCTGTTCATCGGATGTTTAGACTCCATATACGCGCGCGACTCTTGGGAGGCATTGTCCATTAACAAGGGAGTTTCGATATAACCTGGTCCAATCGTATTTACGCGAATATGGTTTACTGCATTTTCTAAAGCTGCTACTTTGGTCAGCCCGATTAATCCGTGCTTTGAAGAGGCATAAGACGCAATCCCCAATTCAGCTACCTGACTCATGATAGACCCCACATTGACAATTGCTCCTCCAGTGGCTTGTTTGCGCATTTGAGCAATTTGATACTTCATTCCGTAAAAAACTCCACTTAAATTGATATCCAACACACGTTGCCATTCTTCAATTGGCTTTTCATGCAACAAACCACTATCTACTACTCCCGCATTGTTCACTGCCACATCCAAACTTCCGAAAAAATCAACAGTCGCTCGAACCGCTTGCTTCACCTCTTCCGCCTTAGAAACATTACAAGCTACAAAGCGAACCGCTGTGCCCTCTTTGGCTATTTCATCTAATGTATCTTTATTCTCTGTTAAATCTGCAATGACAATCTTCGCTCCTTCTCTAGCCATCAATACGGCAGCTGCTTTTCCTATTCCTGAATTCCCCCCTGTAATAAAGGCTACTTTGTCTTCAAATCGTTTCATAGTTTTTGTTTTTTGATTACTCAACTAAATTAATGATTAAACATCAATGTCTAGTCAATAATATAATAATTAACATATTGTTGGGATATTATGCTTTTATTTTTTCCTCATACTCAAGACAAAAACAAGGAATAATAAATTAAAAATCAATTGATTACATAATTTCACATGCTAAAACAATTGAATAAAAAAACGCTAACCGTAGTTAGCGCGTCTTCTTCTTTTTATCTTCTTTATTCAGGTGATTATGCGTACTAAATCTTCGCTAATGCAGTCTGAATGAATACTAAATCACTTGGGGTTAAAACAAGGTCCATTGCTTTGGCATTGGCAATAGCTTGTGTTGCATTACGAGCACCTGCTAGCACCACTGAAATACCAGGTTGTAAACTCGTCCATCTCAAGACCAATTGCGATACTGTAGCGCCCTTATCTGCAGCTAAAGGTGTAATCTCATGTAAAAACGCCTTTACCTTTTGAAGGTCAAACTGTTGGAAATATCCATTTCGATGGTCATTATCTTTTAGTTTCCCCTCTGTAAAATACTTTCCAGTCAACAAGCCTCTTTCCATCGGACTGTATACAATAATTCCTACATTTTGATCTAAGGCGTAGGGAACTAAATCTTGTTCAATACCTCTATTTAACATGCTATACCCGACTTGATTGCTCGCTACATTTACGATTTGACGGGCTTCTTTCACTTGATCAACGCTGTAGTTACTCACTCCTGCCGCGCGTATTTTTCCTTGTTGAATTAAGAGATCCAACGCTTCCATCGTCTCAGCAATTGGAGTGGTATGATCTGGCCAGTGAATTTGCAACAAGTCGATATAATCTGTTTGTAAACGACCTAAACTCTCTTCTACTTCTTTGATTACATTCGCCTTAGAAGCATATTTGTAAATGGGAATTTTTTTCCCTCCTTCTTCAGCATCAAAAAAATAATCTCCTCTTCCTTGGTTACTTCCATCCCAAACTAAACCAAATTTCGTTAGAATTTGTATTTTACTTCGATCATAATCTTTAATGGCTTGACCAATCATTTCTTCACTCAATCCAAAGCCGTAAAATGGAGCTGTATCTAAGGTAGTAACACCGCAATCGATGGAAGCTTTTACTGATTCAATTGAATCCTGTTGTTCATTGCCACCCCACATTGAACCGCCAATCGCAAATGCACCGTAAGTAATGGTGGATAATTCCAAATCTGTATTTCCTAATTTTCTGTATTCCATGATATTACATTTTTTGTGTTATAAATAATTGAGGGGATTCCCGTAAATGCGTATTGATTATTGAACCAAATAACTGAATATAAGGTTGTTGATTATGTTGATCCAATCCTGCTTGGTCACTCCAAACTTCGTAAAAAACAAAAGTAGATGCATCTGAAAGATCTTGATGCAAATCATACTGCAAACAAGCCTCTTCCAGGCGGGTTTTTTCTACCATATCAAGCAACAGATCTAAAACGTCTTTTCTATATTCCGGTTTGGCTTTTACAATTGCCGTTATCACGAGATTCTTCATCTTTAGTTTAGTATTGAAAATTGATTTTTAAGGTGAGTTATATAATCACAGCGATAAGCTTCTAAACGCTCTTCCGTGCAGTTTTTCTCCAAATCGTGAAAGTGAAAGCCTTCAATCTTGGTCAAACCCGTAAATTGATTCATTTTGTGAAATCCAAACAACACCCCTTCATCTTCTGTATGTTCGTCAAAAAATTCTCCAGCCAACGTAAAAGCTGTTTGAGGCGCATTCCAAGAACTAGTCACCATATACTGTTTTCCGTGCATTAATCCACCTGTACCATAGTTGATATCGGGATTTTTTCTACTTCTACCATCATTCGCATAAATTCCATTGTTGTGTCCTGCCGTAAATACCTCGTCAATATACTGCTTTAGTTTATAAGGTAGCTGAAACCACCAAATCGGTGTATGATATACAATAATATCCGCCCATTTGAAATTTTCTGCCTCTTCTACTGCTATATATGGATCATTAATTGAGGTCACTCGTATTTCATGACCTAATTCCTCTAGTGTTTCTTTGGTCCATGTGGTAAGTGTAGTATTAAATAACCCCCCAGAATGCGCAAAGGTTTGCCCCCCATTAATAATGAATATCTTTTTCATTTGTATTATTTTTATTATTGATGAAGCAAAGTTCTATCATTATAATGTATTATAAAAATAACTTATATAATAACAATATATCAGAATACTAATAGAAAATACAACTGATTCTAAGCAAAAATTCCAATAAAACAAGGCAATCAAAGCCTTTTTGACTAACTAGGCTAACAGGGAATTATCTTGGTAATTTTGTGTAATCTTGTTTTTTGATTCGATTTCCTATATCAAAGTGTAGTGAATTAAATCGTACTTTTGTATTATAAATGTTATACTTATGCGTTGGAATTTAGAATGGATTAGAACCTTTAAAGCGATTTATGAGACGGGCACTTTATCCGCTGCAGCTCAAGAATTGTTTATTTCGCAACCTGGTGTTAGTTTACACTTGAACTCCTTGGAAGCTTATACAGGGCATAAACTTTTTGATCGTTCAGCTCGAAAAATGGTACCTACGGAAAAGGGCAAAATACTGTACAATTTTGTTTTAGAATCCCTTACTAAGCTAGAAGTTGCCGAACAACATTTTCACAAACGCGCACAAACGGAACGCACTACAATCAGTGTGGGCATGTGCTTTGAAACGTTTCAATATACCTTAGAGGAGCATATTGCTGCACTTCCTTTTAATTTAATTATCAAGTTTGGCGAATATCCGCAAATGCAACAAGATTTAGACCACGGTTTATTGGACTTGATTATTACTCCTCAAAAGGGAAATCAACAAAACTTAACTTATACACCTTTCTCCAAGGAACGCCTTGTTCTCATTGCTGGTAATCAAACGGATACGAACGAAATCGAGCAACTTTTGGCACAGCAAAAGATAAAAGAAGTGGTTACCCTACTCAAACAACAGCTATGGTACAGTACAACAGCTGATATGGAGCACTTGAAGAATTTCTGGTTGGCTCATTTTAAACAACACCCTGATTTTAGTCCCAATTACATCGTTCCCAATATCAGCTCCATCATTCGCTGTTTAAGTGACGGAGAAGGCTTTTCCATTGTGCCTGATTTTCTATGTCAAGACAGCATACAATCGGGCAAGATTAAATTGGTTTGGGAAGGAATACAGCCCTTAGAAAACACGCTTTATTTTGGCACTCGAAAGAAAACGATGTACGCAGAGGAAATAGCGCTATTGGAAGAATTACTACAAAAAAAATGGAGTTAATCGCTTTTTGTGAGGAAATCGCTATTTTCTCAACTTCCTCACAAAAAAAAACTTAAAATCGCCAAGCTAAAATGCGACTTATCTTATTGCCTTGTTCCATATTAATTACGCGAACTTCCGCTACTTCAGATTTTCTTAGTAGGGATTGCAGCGGTTTTAAATTGTCTTTATTAGACACCAAAGTTGTAAACCAAACGGCTTGTCTTTTAAAGTGTTTACTCTCGTAAATATAGTTGGTGATGAAGGCTTTTTCTCCTCCCTCACACCATAATTCATTATTTTGACCACTGAAGTTTTGTACAGGTTTTCCAATGACTTCTTTTCCTAAGTTTCTCAGTTTCTGTGTTGTTTTAGCCAGCACTTCCTCTCGAGAGGAAAAGAAAGGAGGATTGCAAATCACCACGTCAAAATACTCTTTTTCACCTATGATGTTTTTCAGGATATTGCGTTTGCTCCTTTGTTGGCGAATTTCAACATTTTGCTTAAGATGAGGATTGTTTTCCACAATGTGACTTGCCGTTTTTATCGATACAACGTCCACTTCTGACCCAACGAACACCCATCCATATTCGGCTACTCCAATAATGGGGTAAATGACATTTGCACCAATCCCCAAGTCCAAGACCTTTACTCCTTTCCCTGTTGGGATCTTTCCTCCATTGCCTTCCGCTACTAAATCTGCGATATAGTGAATATAATCAGCACGCCCAGGAATAGGCGGGCAAAGGTTAGTTTTAGGCATTTCCCAAAACGTCATTTTATACTCTTTCATTAAAATGGCTTTGTTGAGTAAAACAACAGCCTCTGGAAGTGCAAAATCAATCGTATCTACACCAGAAGGATTCTTTATAATAAAAGGTGCCAATTCAGGAACAACTAACTTCAGTTTATCAAAATCATATAAACCTTGATGTTTATTGCGTTCATGTAGTTTTTTCTTGATTTGCTTTGCTTCTTTCATTCTCTTAATCTTTGGTACAAAATTAGACTATTTCCATGGTTTTCCTACGGTCCCTCCTATTTTAATTGCTCCTCTCAATTTTCCTTTCATTCGTTTCTTACTCGTTACAAAAGCGACAGTTTACGAAGTTTGTTAAAACGATACAGATTTTATACTAAAACTTTATTAACTTTACCTAGTTCCATTTATTGCCTATGAGAGACCAAGTGCTTGTATACTCCCTAGTATTACTAGCTGTTTTCAGTTTTACACATTGTACCAATAAGCAGTTAACCACCTCAACCGATATTGATCAGTTGTATGCTGTGCAATATGATACTACCTATAAAGATAGTCTCGCTAAAGCACTCTCTAGTTCAGTTGCCTATGCTTTAACCTTAACCAATACAGCACACAACAGAAGTGTGATTGACAGCACGTTAAATCAACTACGCTGGACGCTCGACTCTGTGAACTTTCGAAAGCTAGCCTACAAAAGTATTACCTTTGCTAAGCGTAAAAATGATTTACCTCATTTAGCTAGTACTTATAACAATATAGGCATGTACTATCACGATAGTTATCAATTGGATAGCACTTTTTATTATTATATTAAAACGGAAAACGTCTATAAAGAACTTCACGATTCTGTAAGGATTGGAGAAACTAAATTTTATCAAGCGCGTTTATTGTTTGAAATGGGCTTACATATGGAAAGTGAATCCAAAGTTTCTCAAGCGCTTTCCTTGTTAAATCAATATCCCCTTAATCCCGTTAACTTTGAAGCCAATCAACTCCTGGGGTTGTGTTTAATGGAACGAAAAAACTACAAGGAAGCTGAAATATACCTCAAAAGAGCCGTGAATCAGATTTTACTTGACATGACCAAACACAAAGTGCTAGACGAGAAGCGAGCTAAAATGGCCATTGGCAATGCTTACGGAAATTTAGCAGAAGTCTGTTACAACCAAAATAAATTTGAAGAAGCAAAGTCATATGTACTACAAGGGCAAAAATACATCGAAAAAGACACCCCAATTATGCTGGTCTCTTTTTTGAGAAATACCCTAGCCCAATGCAATTATCGCCTGACAAAAAACAGCGATTACATCAAAGAGGTACGCCAAAGTTTTACTGATGATTCTATTCTCGGAAATAGTTTCCGCATGTATTACAGCGCCATGAATTTAGCTCATTTATACTTATTGGATCAAAAACCTCAACAAGCCAATTCATGGGCCGAAATAGCCTATACCAACGCGACAAAACACCAAGTGCTTCCTCAACAAGTAGAAGCTTTGGAATTTTTATTGACCCATGATCAGTATCAAAAGCATCTGCAAGTAAAAGAATTAATTCGATTGAGACAAGCGCTAACAATACAAGAGAACCAAACGAGAAATACCTTTGCACGCATTGCTTATGAAACAGAGATAATTGAAAAAGAAAACAACCTCCTCAAAGATCGCATTTACGTCATCATTATCCTTGGAACAATCTTATTATTTATTCTGATTATCAGCACTTTTCGCTCTCGTTTAAAAATTAAAAATAAAGAACTACTATTAGTAAAAGCCCAGCGAAAAGCCAATAAAAGCATCAATGAACTAATTATTGAACGCAGTCTAATTTCCTTGGACATCAAGAAAAAAGAACGCAATCGCATTGCTAAAAATCTACATGATAGTATCGTCAATACTCTTTTTGGCATTCGCTTCCACTTACAAATGTTAGAAACACCTCAAACAGCAGCTAAAGATCTCTTGATTCACGAATTGCAAAAACTGGAAAACACCACGCGAGATATTTCACATACCTTAGTTGATAATAACTTATGACACTTATATATTTAGATGTACCAACATATTTAAACAAAAAATCCACTTCAAAAGAAGTGGATTTTTTGTTAGTACATTTCTGCCATCATAGAATTAACCTTATTTACTAGTTTAAGCATTCTAGCTAGTTGGTCAGGAGTCATATCAGATTTAACTCTATCCATTTTCTCACCCAACTCCTCAGCTTTCTCCATAAGTGCAGGTAAATCACCTAAAGCACTCATATCACTATTCTTGACCTTCTTCATGTAATCCATGTAGTCATTCATATAGCTTTCATAGCTATCAAGCAAATCATCAATATCTCTTGAACTTACTTTACTGGTTGTTTCTTCTTCATATTCACTAATATCATCCGAAGCATCATCAACAATACTTTCTGATTCATATTTAGTTTCATTTTCTTTAGATTCTTTTGAGTTACAACCAACAAATACAAGTGTTGATAATGATAATATACCTACGATAATTCCTTTTTTGTTCATCTGTTTAAATTTTAAGATTAATTAAATATTAGATTCAACATCATTGAATATGATGCATAACAAAAAGGTATTAAGGAGGTATCTTTAATCGTATAACATTAAAGAACAACAATTTTCAATCTAAGTATTATTGTACTTGATTTGTTTGTGTAGTTCTTTAATGTAGTAAGTAATTGTTTTCATTTTTTGTGGTATTTTAGGTTTATAAATAAAAGAAGCGTGGACATTGCAAACACACTAAACCTAGGAATACCACTCCCTAAAAAAGCAATGAATACAAGCCACGCCATATCGGCATACTCTCATATACATTATTTGCTTTTTTTATTCGAGGTGGTATTTCGGTTTAGCAATAATGCAATTAAGCACGTTTATTCTTTCGTAAAAAGCAAAGATAGAAATTATAAATAACAAAAAACAGCCTAGATTCAAAAATAATCTAGGCTGTTTATTTGGATTTTTAGTTGTTAAAATAAAAAAGTATATTTGTGTTAAATTTTAAAAATTATGATAAAAATCGAAACTTCCTATCAATTAGAAAAAACATACAACCCTATTCTTAATATAAGATATGAAAGTGATATTTATCTTGAATTTATTATTATAAACACATCAAATAGCGACCATATTATACATGAAATTAGTATGAAAACTTATTTTGGGTTTATACCAATAAAGAAAAGAAAACTAAATATTAAAGCATTTAAATTGAAAGGAAAAAGTAAAGTTTCTTTTTATACATATATACCAAAAACAATGAAACATAAAATTGTAGTTAATAACTTATATTTTTCTGATAAATTTCGGAAAAAACAGTTTTTACCTTTCTAGAAGGAATATCTGATGTTTTACAAGATAATATAGTTTTGTACCCTATTATTTCTACTTTTACTTTATTATAATATTTGGTATTATTAATACCAAAAAAATTCTTTATTTTTTCAAACATAACTAAGTGATTTAATTGTTTATACTTAATGTATGTATGAATTAAATTAAATCACTTTTTGTCTTAATACCAAGTATTTTTCACTGAACATAATAGTAATTCATCGAATATATCAACTTTCTTTCTTATATTGAATTTAAAGCAAAATTAACTAAGATAGTTTTAAATAATATAAATCAATATTATTTTTAAAACTTATCTATAAGTTCTTTATATTCAAGTTTATCATCCGCTGATATTAGGGCAAGGTTGAATCGTTCACCATCAGTTAATTTTCTTGTATTGAATCTGAAGGTAAATTCATTACAATATTTTGATAGGTGTTTTGGACTTGTTATGTGGTATATACCAATAATACCTCTTTTTAGTTGACTCCAAAAGCCTTCTATACTATTTGTATGGAATTGATCTTTAACATATATTCCTTTATTATGTTCAATTATTTTATGGATATATTCTTTAGAAAGTCCTTTATAACCTTTCCATCCATCAGATACAATAATAGAACCTTTAACTACTAAGTCATCTATAATACCTTTTAAAGTTTTACCTTTAGTATCAGGAATAACCTTAGTGTATACATATCCATTAGAAATTAATCCAAATACAGGTATTTTAGATTTTAAACTTCTACCTTGAGTATTATCAATTTTCTTGTTTTTACTTCTATTTTTATTTTTACCTCCAATATAAGTTTCGTCAACTTGAGTAATACCTTCAAATACAACTTCTGATTTATCTCTAAAATTATGACGTATTCTACTTAGCATAAACCAAGCAGTCTTTTGAGTTACATTAATATCTTTTGATAATTGTACGCTACTAATACCTTTTTTATGTGAAGCAAATAGATATATAGCTAGAAACCATTTTTTCAATTTAATATGCGAACCTTCAAACATAGTACCTATAGTTACAGTAAATCTATTTCTACAATGTTTGCATTTATACATTCCATTAAATATACCTTTAGCTCTTAATCTATAATGATTTTCTGATACACTTCCACAATGTGGACAAATAGGTTCATTATTCCATCTTAAGTTTTCTAAATATTCTCTACAATCATTTTCGGTTTGCAAAGTTTCCATCAAATTAATTAATGATTTAAATATTATAGTATTTGAATTCATTTTTTTATTTAATTTAATACTTTTTAACGAAAGTAAAAAACATTATTTGATTAATTTTTATTAAAAGTATAAATAATTTAAAGTGCTTATATGTTTTGTTGTTAGATTATAATTATAAGAAATTCAAAACATTATGAATAAAATAAAAAGATACTTTGCATTAACAAAAATTGCTTTATATAAGTTTTTAGGTAAATTTATACCTTACTTTAAAAACAAAACTATGTATCATATGAAAAAAGAAGAAATTCTTGAAAGTGTTAAATTAAAATTGGAAGATATATTAAATAGATATGATAATAAACTTAGATTATCACAAAGTTATCAGATTTCAATAGGTGAGAAAGAAAAAGATGAAAATGGATATAGTTTATTATCAAGATTTTCTGCATCTTATAAAATTATACAATTTGATTTTAATATGGTATTGAGTTATATTGATTCAAAAAAAATAGAATTTACATTAGATAATGTTCCTTTACTTTCAAATAATGAACATATAACTACATTAAAAAATATTTTTGGTTCAGAAGAAATAAATAAAGAACTTAATGAATATTTCAAAAATATTAGAACTACTATCTAACAAAAATGACTCGAATTTTAAAATTCAAGTCATTTTTAGTTATTACCTACCATTGGTACAATGAAATATATAAGTGTCTAACTTATTTAACGAGCATCAATTTGAACAAGTGGTCACAGATTTAGTTTCTTTTCAAGTCAATGCTTGGAAAACGCGTTTCTCTGTTGAGTTTGATCAACAAATTAACTTTGAAAAACTCGATGCCAACACAAAAATCAATCTTTTTTACATATTACAAGAAGGAATACAAAACGTCAACAAATATTCTAAAGCTACCCTTTGTACCATCGTCTTTCACTATACGTCTTCCTCTTTTAAACTCATTATCTGCGACAATGGCATTGGCTTCGAAAAAACAGATGGAAAAGGGATGGGAATTTCAAATATGAAGGAGCGTTCTCAACAAATTAATGCGACCTTATCGCTTCATTCCAAACAGGGAGAAGGTACAATATTAACAGTGGTTGTGCCGCTTTAGTACAAAATAAAAAAGCCCAAAAAGCAAATTACTTTCTGGACTTTTATACAACAACGGAAATTAAGTTATTTAAAAATTACTTTGGGCATTCCTATTTCTCCATACATCAACACTTTGACTAAGGGTTTTAATAAATCAGTAGCCAATATATACAAGGTTGGAGGGATTTGAGGTCTTGCTCTCACCACTACTTTTTCTCCTTTAAAAGAGGTCAAATCTGCTGCTGCTACACCTGATCTCCACAAATCCAATTCTAAAGCAGTTTCATCTTTAAAATCGACACAGCGAGCATACTCGTGTAACTTGTTGGCTAATACCATATACACCCAAGAAGGAATGATGGTATCTACACTACAATACAAGGCTACGGCTTTATCTTTATATTGGGAAAAATCAATCTCAGCTAAAGCAGTGCGAAACTCTTTTTCTTTGATAATCATCTCCATAAACAACAATTGTTTGAGATCAAATCCAACAATTTCAATCTCGGGACGATAATCGATGAGGTCAAAGGCAATAATACCTGACGCTTCTACTTTATTGACAAAAGGTTCTGATGACATAAATTTACTTTCATTTGATTACAAATCTAACGAATAAATATATTTAAACAAGTTTTTATTGTTTTATTAAATCAAACTTGTTTAATCGCGTTTTCTTTTAACTTCTAAAAACTAGAATTCAATTCAATTTCAATCGTATATTCCTTAGTGGATATCGATGATTTATATTACCTTGGCTCCCAAATAAAACAACTTTATTTTGTCAAATGAAAAAACTTCTTGTTGATCAAATCTTGAAATTCACCAAGGTGAATACAGAAATAACAGCTGCTATGTTAGCAGCAGAATTGCAGCAAACCAAAGAAGGTGCGAGATTGAATCTCTTGAAATTAGTAGAAGAAGAATTGATTGTTAGCTTTGGTAAAAGTGAAGGAGTTGGTCGACCGATTACGTATTATAAATTAACGGATAAAGGTTTAAGTCGACTTCCCGATGCTCATGCGGAAGTAACCGTTGAATTACTGCATGCTGTTAAAACCTTATTGGGCGATAATGCCTTAGATTTACTGATTAGCGAACGAGAGAAAAAAGTGTATGCTCGCTATGAGAAGCACTTAGAAAAGGCGATTAGTTTAGAACAAAAATTAGATTTACTTACTCAGATTCGCTCTGAAGAGGGATATATGGCACATTGGGAGCATCAGAATGGGGTTTACTTCCTCATTGAAAACCATTGTCCTATTTGTGCCGCAGCCACAGTTTGTCAAGGTTTTTGTCGAACTGAATTGGCGAATTTTAAGGCATTATTAGGTCAAGAGCACACCGTAGAGCGAATTTCTCATCTGCTGACAGAAGGACAACGATGTGTGTATAAAATAACGCTTACTACATCAGGAGATATCCAATAAAAAAAACATAAATACAAGCTACATTGTCTTTTATGGTTTTCTATTTTTATGCAAGTACACTACCATTTTGTACCGTTAAAATAAATTCACTACCTACGCCATATTCACTATTTACTTTAATAGTACCCTGTTGGGCTTCAATAAATTCTTTACTAATGGAAAGTCCTAAGCCTGTTCCTTCTCTATGGGTTCCTGGCACCCTAAAATAACGATCAAATACGCGATTTAAATATTCAGGCGGAATCCCTATCCCCTCATCTTTGACTTTGAGGGTCGTACAATCAACTTCTTGATTCACACTAACTTCAATAACGGAAGATTCATGTGAGTAGTTAATTGCATTGGCAATTAAATTAGTCAATACCCACGTGGTTTTTTCTATATCCACTTTGATTGGCTGCATTGTTTCAGGCAATTTAAGTGCGATTTGAATCTGTTTTTGTTCTGCTTGCATGTGATTGGCTTCAACTGCATAGTGTACAATTTGCTGAACCTCACAAGGTTTCATATTCATTGTAATTTTTCCACTTTCAATTTGGGTTAGATTCAATAACTCTGAGGTTATTTTTAGCAAACGCCCTACATCATCCTGAATACTATCCACCAAAATACGCTGTTCTTCATTCAAGGATCCGATTCGGTCATTTTCCAACAATTGCAAACTCATTTTCATAGCAGAAATTGGCGTTTTAAACTCATGAGAAACTGTAGCAATAAACCGCGTTTTAGCGGCATCCAATTCCTTAAATTCCGTGATGTTTTTCAGTATAATCACATGACCTACTAGCTCTTTATCCGTTTCTCCTGTTGGGGTGATTTCAATGTGTAAGAACTGCTGGTCAAAGTAATTTTCCCTATCGTTGTGCATAATTGTAAAGGGTTCTTTCTCTGCCTGAGGCACTGTAATTTCCTTTAATAACATACGCATCAAATCATTGTAAATCGCAATATCTTTGCTACTTTTCCCTACCATTTCTTCTTCTGAAAGCCCGAGTACTTTACAAGCTTCTTCATTGACAAAAATGACTTGCATATTTTCATCCAACCCAATAACCACATCTGACATACTGTTGATTAGCGCTTCAATTCTCTTTTTCTGACGCATGAGTTTTGCCAGGTGACTGTTGTTGTATTCTTCGAGTTTTTGAGCCATCGTATTGAATGACTGTGCCAACTCGCCAAATTCATCGTGTTTATCCAAAAAAACGCGTTCTTTGTAGTTACTACTGGCAATTTGCTTGATACTTGCTGTCAACTTCTGAATGGGATCTGCAATATTGGAGGGTAAATTAATTAGCAATCCCAAGGCAATGACAAAACAGGCAACACCAGCAATCGCAATCCAAATAGTGGCTTGGACAGCTGTTTTATTGGCCAATTCACTTTTGAGCTCAATGGCCTGCATATTCATCTCCATCACTTCAATCAGCCATTCTCGAATTTGCAAGAGATCCTCGGTACGTTGTCCGTTCTTTTTGTAGGATTCAAAATAGTTGCGCAACGTTGCATTCATTTCTTTCTCTCCCACTTCTGTTGCATTACCTTCTTGATTTCTCAGCTGTTCTTCAAACTGAACCAAACGACGATCTCCCTGCTGATCTAAAGCACGTAACATACTCTTCGCGTACAAGAGGGAATTGTAGTTATCGTGTAAAATATTGCGGGTATCTAGCTTTAAAAAGTGAATATACACTGCTCCTATTCCTCCTAAGAATACAATCAGAGTAAACAATAAGCCCAATCCTAACGTCAGTTTTGTTTTGATTCTCATTTCGAAAAAATTATAATATCAATAGGCAAAGAAGTTAACTTCTTCAATAGTTGATTGAATACATTGGTAGCCAAAATAATCTGATACAAGCGCAAACGAGGTTTTCCAATACAGATTGTCGTAATCTGTCGCTGTTCCACTTGAGTCAGAATGGCCTTGGCAATATTAGGATGCTCACTTTTAATGATTTCCGCGCCCAATTCTGTAGCTAATTTAAAATTATTAATCAAATGGCGTTGTTTATCCAATGCAATTTTATTGGGGTGTTCTTTTGGTGTTTGTACATAGAGCACATACCATTTTGAATTGAGGTAACTCGCCAAACGAGCGGTTTTTCGGATGACGTTTTTTGCATTTTTATCATTCGAACTAATGCAAGCCATAAATCGGCTCGGTTTCACTAAAATGGACATGCTAACCTCTGCCGCTACCTTATTTTCTACGTGGGAGGCCACTTCCTTCAACGCCAATTCTCTTAGTTGCAAAATATTGGATGAAGTAAAAAAATGTTGTAAAGCGGTTGGTATTTTTTCTGGTGGATAAATCTTTCCTGTCTTTAAACGCTCAATCAAATCATCTGCGGTCAGGTCAATATTAACCACCTCATCTGCTTCTTGGATCACTTTATCGGGTACGCGTTCTGTTACATCAATAGACGTAATTTCCTTCACAGCTTGATGTAGGCTTTCAATGTGTTGAATATTCAAAGCAGATATTACGTGAATCCCTGCTTCTAATAGTTCCATTACATCTTGCCAGCGCTTGGCGTGTTTACTTCCTGCAATATTTGAATGTGCCAATTCATCTATAATTACGATTTCAGGTCGATCTTGTAAAATAGCCTCCAAATCCAATTCTTCTACTCTTTTGCCTTTATAAAACACCTCTTTTCTCGGTATTATAGGCAATCCTTCGAGTAAAGCATGGGTGTCCTTGCGATGATGTGTTTCGATAAAACCCAACTTCACATCTATGCCTTTCTGCACTAAATCCCGAGCTTCCATCAACATGCGGTAGGTTTTCCCTACACCTGCACTCATTCCTATGTAGACTTTAAACTTCCCCCGTTTGGATCGGCGAATTAGCGCTAAAAAGTCTTCCGCGCTTTGGCGTGTTTCTCTTTCCATCTACAAGTGAATTGATATACTAGTTCCAATCATAACTTGCTCCGATACTTTACGGTCGTTTCTTGTAAAGATTGCCTCTTTACTTTGGAGGGATCGAGCCTCAACTCTCCACAACACCTCTTTCGTAATTTGATAATCCACATTCATCGAATATCCAAAAGTTTGAAAACCACGGGCTGTATCCGTTGGTATAATAATCCCGTCTTCATCACAATAATACTCTACTCTAGCTGCTATACGCCATTGATCGCTTAACTTGTATTGTCCCATAATCAAAGGTGCATACCAAGAACTATAGTCTTTACTATTCTTTTCCTTTTGTTGAAATCCAAGATCAAACCCCAAGAGAAAATTCAGCTGTTCATTGAACTGATACGCAATATTGGCGTGATGGAAATAACGTATTTTTCGCGCATCATCAGGTGTATCACTTCCAATAAAAGAGCTACTATTGAACGTCCATGAATCATTTGGACGATAAGCGACTTGATGCCCAACAGCTAACGTAGAATTACCTTCTGGACGTTGAATCCGTTGCCATCCATTCATCAGGTGCAAAGCAATCAACCATTTTTTGTTTGGTGTTCCATAAGTCAGTTTTACCTCAGAGGAAAAATAAGGGGAGTTTTCTGCCATCATACTGCGTGTCATCGTCATGATATCCGCTCCAATATTGCTTTCAAAACCGATATGTGAAGGCATAATCCCCGCATCCAACCACAATTCATGCGAAGGAGACAATTTCACTCCTATATTGGCTTCGTATAGGTTTTTTAATCCATCAGGTTCATTCGCGAGATTTGCTTGTACATAAGTACCTGCCATCAAAGCAAAATTGGCTCGAACGCGTTCTTGTTCATACTGCAATTTGACCATCCCAAAGTTTAGATTAACTTCATTGTGTCGATGATAGGAATACAAAAAAGGCGCTACGTCACCTGATTTAGGCTGATTCAAATTATAGAGATAATACAATTCCCCGTAGGCAGATACCTTCACCTTCTCCATCCATTGAGGCTCTTGGGCATATCCACTTGAAAAAGTGAGTGCACTACACAAAAGCACCCCCACCAACGCAAATTTTTCCTTCATGCTATCGTAAAGCATCTAATGCGATATTTAATTCTACTACATTAATCGTTTTTGGTCCCAATATGCCAAACAAAGGTTGTTGTATATGTGCTGCAACCAACTGTTCCAATTGATTCATTTCAAGGCCTCTTTGTTGTGCAATACGCGCTATTTGTACATAAGCAGCCTCTACCGAAATATGAGGATCTAACCCACTCCCACTAGCCGTGACCAAATCCACGGGAATCTCTTGCTTTTCTACCGTTGGATTCTTTGCCATAAAATCGTCTATGCGCTCTTGTACCGTAGCTAAATATGCTGAATTTGACGCAGCTTTATTACTCGCACCAGATCCACCAGCATCGTAGTCCACTGCGGAAGGACGCGACCAAAAGTACTGATCTGATGTAAAGGCTTGCCCAATATTGGCATATTGTCTTCCCTTCTCACTTTCTACCGTAAATCCACCTCCTGCCTGGGGAGCTACTTGAGCAATTCCCCATAAGACGAAAGGGTAAATCCCCCCTAACAACACAATTAAAGTAGTAGTTAATATAGTCGATGGTAATAAATTGTTTTTCATGTGTTTATTAAATAAATAATGAGACAAAAAGGTCAATCAATTTGATGCCTATAAAAGGGACTAGAACACCGCCTAATCCGTAGATTAATAAATTTCGACGTAGTAAAGCGCTTGCTCCAATCGGTTTATAAGCAACTCCTCTTAACGCTAATGGAATCAGAAAAGGAATGATAATCGCATTGAAAATAACTGCTGAAAGAATAGCACTTTGCGGGTTGTGTAGCTGCATAATATTCAATCCTTGTAAGGCGGGAATCGCCGTAATAAACAAGGCGGGAATAATGGCAAAATACTTGGCTACGTCATTGGCAATACTGAAGGTAGTCAGCGTTCCACGTGTCATCAGCAACTGTTTTCCGATTTCTACTACTTCAATCAACTTGGTTGGATCATTGTCTAAATCCACCATATTTCCCGCTTCTTTTGCCGCTTGTGTTCCGCTATTCATTGCAACTCCAACATTGGCTTGTGCTAAAGCAGGGGCATCATTCGTTCCATCCCCCATCATCGCTACCAATCTTCCTTCTGCTTGTTCTTGTTTGATGTAATTCATCTTGTCTTCGGGTTTGGCCTCCGCAATAAAATCATCCACTCCCGCTTTCATAGCGATATACTGTGCAGTCATGGGATTATCTCCTGTTACCATTACCGTTTTAATTCCCATTTTTCTCAATCGAGCAAAACGCTCTTGAATGCCTGGTTTGATAATATCTTGTAATTCTATTACCCCCAATACTCTTTCATTCTGTGATACAACCAAAGGAGTACCTCCGTTTTCCGCTACTTTTCTGACGCAATCCTCTACTTCCTGAGGGAATGAATTTCCTGCTTGTAGACAATTGTTTTTGATGGCATCCACCGCTCCTTTTCGAATGCGAATATCTCCATAATCAATACCTGAACTTCGCGTTTCAGCAGTAAACGAAATAAAGCGAGGTTGTTCCACAACAAAATTGCTGGGGTCTACTTGTGCTAATTCAATAATCGATTTCCCTTCTGGCGTATTGTCACTGAGTGAACTCAACACGGCTGCTTGAATCAATACAGCGGCTTCCACACCTTTTGCTAGGTGAAAATGGGTAGCTTTGCGGTTTCCAATCGTAATCGTTCCCGTTTTATCCAAGAGCAAAACGTCAATATCTCCTGCTGTTTCTACGGCCTTACCACTTTTGGTAATGACGTTGGCTCTCAAGGCGCGATCCATTCCCGCAATTCCAATAGCGGATAATAAACCGCCAATGGTGGTGGGAATTAAACAGACATAAAGAGAAATCAACGCCCCAATCGTAATGGCCACATTGGCAAAATCAGCAAAGGGTTTCAACGTTATAATAACCAAAGTAAATACGAGAGTAAATCCAGCTAATAAAATCGTCAAGGCGATTTCATTGGGTGATTTTTGTCTGTTTGCTCCTTCGACTAAAGCAATCATTTTATCCAAGAAACTTTCCCCTGCTTGGGCTGTTACACGCACTCTGATACGATCTGACAAGACTTTTGTTCCCCCTGTTACGGAACTTTTATCTCCCCCTGCCTCGCGTATCACAGGCGCACTTTCTCCTGTAATGGCGCTTTCGTCAATCGTTGCTAACCCTTCGATAATTTCACCATCAGCGGGAATAATATCTCCAGCTACACAACAAAAAATCATTCCTTTTTGCAAAGTTGAGGAAGACACTTGAGTTCCATCTTCTAAAGTAGCTGGTGTTTCCTCTCTGGTTTTGCGCAAGCTATCCGCCTGTGCTTTTCCTCTTGCTTCGGCAATGGCCTCTGCAAAGTTGGCAAACAACAGCGTGATCAACAGCAACAAGAAAATCGAAAAGTTATAACCAAAACTTCCTTGACTTTGTTCTCCTGTTAGAATCCAAATACAAACCCCAAGCATAATGGCGGTTCCGATTTCTACGGTAAACATCACGGGATTGTGAATGAGTGTTCGCGGATCTAATTTGATAAAAGCTTCTTTGAGTGCTTTCATCACTACTTCTTTTTGAAAAAGAGCCTTATTATTTTGAGTTGCCATTTTTATACGTGTGTTAGAGTAAAGTAATCTGCAATAGGTCCCAAGGTTAATACAGGGAAGAAGGCTAAAGCTGCAACAATTAGGATAACGGTCAACACAATTGTTCCAAAGGTTGCGGTATCTGTAGCCAAGGTTCCAGCACTCTCGGGTACATAGTTCTTCTGTGCGAGAAATCCAGCCAGAGCCACTGGCCCTATAATGGGTAAGAAACGCCCTAAGAGCAAGATAATTCCCGTTGAAAAATTCCACCAAGGTGTATTGTCCCCTAGTCCCTCAAATCCACTGCCGTTATTGGCTGCCGCCGAAGTATATTCATACAGTATTTCGCTAAATCCGTGAAAGGAAGGATTATTTAAGGTATCCTTTGTCATTTCGGGAAAAGCCACTCCTAAAGCCGTACTACTCAAAATTAAAAGGGGGTGAATAAGTGCAATAATCATGGCTATTTTCATCTCTTTCGCTTCTATCTTTTTACCAAAGAGCTCTGGAGTCCTTCCAACCATCAAGCCACTGATAAAGACCGCTAAAACAATGAACACAAAAAAGTTCAAAATCCCAACACCAACGCCACCATAGAAAGCGTTAATCATCATAGCCAGCAACTGATTCATACCCGATAAAGGCATGGTACTATCGTGCATGGAGTTGACGGATCCTGTGGAAATAACGGTTGTAACAATACTCCAAAAACCAGAAGCTGCCGCTCCTATTCGCACTTCTTTTCCTTCCATTGCCCCCTGACTATTGTCAATTCCCATAGCTGCTATATTGGGATTGCCATGCGCTTCCATTCCAATATTGGGAATCGCTAAACACAAAAATCCGACGGTCATCACACCAAAGATCATCCAAGAGAATCGCTTGCGGTTGATGTAAAAACCAAAGGCGAATACCATGGCCAAGGGAATGATCAATTGAGCAATCATCTCAGTCATATTGGTTAAATAGGTAGGATTCTCAAAAGGATGGGCAGAGTTCGTTCCAAAGAATCCTCCTCCATTGGTTCCCAAGTGTTTGATTGCAATAAAAGCGGCAGCTGGACCACGAGACACCTCTACTTGTTGTCCTTCTAAGGTGGTGATAGTATCCTTGCCCTCAAACGTCATGGGGGTTCCTTGAAAGATTAAAATTACCGCTACTACCAAGCTCAAAGGCAATAAGATACGCGTCAATGATTTGAGGAAATACACATAAAAATTCCCCAATAGTATGGTTGTTTTCTGTTTAAACGCCTCAAATACTACTACAGCGGCAGCCATTCCCGTTGCTGCACTCACAAATTGCAAGAACATCAAAGCCATTTGAGTTAAGTAGGTTACTCCCGTTTCTCCTGCATAATGCTGTAAATTACAGTTGACCAAGAAGGAGATGATGGTATTGAACGCCAAATCCACCGACATACTCGGGTTGTTATCTGGATTGAGCGGCAAAGAGCCTTGAGTAAGTAGTAAAACAAAGCCCACTACAAACCAAACGGCATTGATGGTCAACAAAGCAACTAAATGTTGCTTCCAATTCATGCCTTCTTCTGGTTTAATTTTACTGCTCTTGTAAATTAAATTTTCTAAAGGCGTCAGAAGGCCATCCAAGCAAGTCGGTTGACCAGCATAAACCTTGGCGATATATTTTCCTAAGGGAATGGAAATTCCAATAGCCACTAAAAAAGTGACGATAATCCCAATTATTTCTGTATTCATTTTACTTAATCAATTAATAATAAAATCTGATGGATAAGATAGACGATGCCATAAATCATCGTAAAAACTAATAGTGTTACGCCAATTTCCTTGGCGGCGTTTTTAAAACTTTTCTGGTTTGAGTAGGACATAACACAAATAGGCAAATACAGCCACGGCTATAATGAATAATACAATCATAAGCTTCACTATTACAAGTTTTCAAAAAATTGGATGGCTTTGTAAAAGAGTACAAAACACGCCACACCTAAAACAATACAAGCTATTAACATCATGCGTTAAGGATTTACGTTTGATTGCTGAATATGTGCGACAAGCGCTAAAAAATGTTTGGGAAACAATTGCTGGTTTCGCCTTTGAATTACGGTTGCTTTTGTTTTCATTTTGATTTGTTTTTGCCAAAGGAAAAGCGAATAGCATACCAATTTTGGCACAACAAACACAACAGTATGAAAATCAAATCATTACAAAAAAAGACGTATAAACAAAAAAATAAACCCTATCAAAACGATAGGGTTTTCAAAATAAAAGCCTATCATTTTGATAGGCCTATGGGATATTTTGGGATATTAAAATGAACAAACGCCTCAAGAAGGCAGTTGTTGTACTATTGTATTTCGTATTCTGTCATTTTGCGGTAAAGGGTTGTCAAAGCAATCCCCAACAGCTCTGCTGTTTTCGTTTTATTGCCTTTGGTATGTTGTAAAACCCTTTGAATATGTAATTTTTCTACAGTAGCCAAATCTAAAGCAGTACTTCCTTCTTGTGTAACTATACCTTGTTGTTGTACTTCATAAGGCAAATCGTTAAGTTGTATGGCAGACTGCGTGCACAAAATCACCGCGCGTTCCATAGCATTGCGCAATGCTCTGATATTACCAGGCCAAGCATACTGCTGTAATGCCTCTAATGCTTCTTTCGCAATTGATTGGACTCCACTTCCTTGTTCTGTAGCAAATTGGGCTCTAAATCGCTCTGCTAATAAAGGAATATCTTCCTTGCGTTCTTTTAAAGCAGGTAAATGAATCTCAAATACCGAAAGGCGATAATACAAATCTTCCCTAAAAAGACCTGCTTGAATGGCGGTATCAAACGCTCGATTCGTAGCTGCTATAATTCGCACATCTACCTTCGTAGGTTTGGTTTCGCCAATCTTTAAGAATTCTCCTACTTCTAATACACGAAGTAATTTTGCTTGTAATTCAATAGGCATTTCTCCAATCTCATCCAAAAATAACGTTCCTTGATGCGCCTCTTCAAAGAGTCCTTTTTGATCTTTGGTTGCATTGGTAAAAGACCCCGCTTTATGACCAAACAGCTCACTCTCCAACAAATCTTTGCTAAAGGCTGAGCAATTTACAGCAACAAAATTTTGTTTTCCTCTTGTACTGGCCCGATGAATGGCTTGTGCAAAAACCTCTTTCCCCGTTCCCGTTTCTCCTGTCAATAATACCGTTGCTTGCGTAGGTGCTACCCGTTTCGCCAAGTGAATCGCAGCTAACAAGGCTGACGACTGCCCAATAACTAGATCAAACCCCGTAATCTCATCTGTTGTTTCTTTCTTTTGAGATAGCAAACTGCGGTTGATTTGTACGCGTTCTAAAGCGCGATACAACAAAGGCAATATTTTATTGTTGTCATCTCCCTTGGTAATATAATCAAAGGCACCATTTTTTATCGCTTGTACGCCATCGGGAATATTGCCATAAGCGGTAAGTAGAATCACCTCTACCGCAGGATGGGCTAATTTGATTTGCTCAACAAAAGCCACGCCATTGCCATCGGGTAATTTGACATCACACAAAACAACATCAATGGGAAGCTGCGCCAACTTCTTTGCCGTAACCTTTAGATTTTCAGCTTGATGTACTTCAAAACCTTCCAACTCGATAATACGAGACAACAACTTGCGCAATTTATCTTCATCGTCAACAATAAGGACTTTAGACTGTATCATACAACCATCTTTTTAATGTCGTTAAAGGTATAAAACAATCCTCAACTACAAGGTGAACTTTATCAACAAGATGGTATTTCACTATATTTAATATAGCTGCTTTAATTAACCCTTTTTCTTATCTCTTCAAAATCTTATCTTTGTTTCTATTTTTAAAACAAACTATGGAAGCCCTTCAACTTATCCGTTATACAGCTGCTGATTTTGCTATTTTTTATTCTCTTGTTCAAGATGACAACGTCATGCGTTATGTAGCAGGTCAAGGCCTAACAGAAAAACAAGCGAGAAAAAAATTCAACTCCATTCTCGAAGTAAATGCAATCGATCCGGCCTTAGGTTATTTCAAAATATACAATCAAGGAACTTATTTAGGTGATGGAAAAATGGAGTGGAACAAACGCGATAATACGCAATTGGAAATCGGCTATATTCTGCAAGAAAAATATTGGGGAAAGGGCTATGGCACAAAAATATGCAAAGCTTTATTGGCTATTGCTGAACGCACAAACCCTTCAACTTCTATCATTGGATTAATTGATCCTGCCAATCTTGCTTCTAAAAGACTATTGGAAAAATTTGGGTTTAAAAGTTACTTCGTTGGTGAAGAAGATGGCTTGCCTACCGAGAAATTAATTTTAGAAAAAGCATAAGTGTTGTCTTTTTGCAAAAAAACGAAATGATTTAACAATAGGGCGTATTCGCATACGCCTCTACGATAGGTCGCATCCGTCACTCACACAATAGTGTACCATAATATTGATACCTACATCCAAAATTTAAAAACGAAACAAGCGTTTCCTAAATAACCTCAAGCTATTTTATAAAAGAAAACCCGCTAATCTAATGACTAGCGGGTTTTGTATTCTATAATTTTTGCGCACGGACTGCAACCTTAAATCCACGCGATCGGGGTTTGTAGTTATTTAATCAAAAAAAAAATCTATACAGCATTACTACTCCTATTAAAATAAGACCAATCCCTCCTAAATATCCTTTTAAGTGCATTACATAACTTGTTGTCAAAGCCTTATCTCTATTTTTCTCATCTTTTAGCGTCATGATGAAAAATAATAATCCTCCTATTATGAAAAATATTGACAAAAAAACATTTCCCATTTTAATTATTCTTTTAGTTTTTTACTTACAGTTTTTTGAGTTCCATTAACTTTTAAAGATGCTCCTTAAGTCAGGATTTCAGTTCCTAAGTTCCCCCCCTTCTTCTCCAAATTTTTTCCCTACTCTTGGTAATACTTTATTTAATCCTTTCTCAACTAATTTACCACCTATATAAAAACCTAGATTAATACCTGCTCCTCTCATATTCCCATCACATAAATCAATATCGAATTCTATAGCACTTCCCGCTAGTGATATACCATTTCCTATACCAATTATTGGCGCACCAATACCAGCACCGACTCCTGTTATAGTCATCCCATTTTCCCCCAAAGCAATAACATCTCCTGTTCTGTAGAATTACTTCTTAATTTTTCTGCATGTTTAGCATCTAATCTTTCTCCCCAATTAACTGATTTATTATTTAAATTGGGTTTTAAACCTCCTTTTAAGGTATATGCTTTATCATCATTTTTTCCATCTGTACCTAAGTATGTCGTTCCATCACTTCCAAAATAATATCCGTCTCCCTTTTCAGCAACCATCCCCGTCGGATCCACCAAATTAATCGGATTATTGTGTACATAATGATACGGATTCCATGCTGGGAACTGTTCCGCCAACGGGTCCACATTCATCCATCGACCAATAGTCGCATCATAGTTCCTTGCTCCATAATCATACAAATTCAGTCCTAACTCCTCTTGATTCTCCTTGCACTACGTGCGGTATCTTCGTCCAAAGCTCATCGCTTTTTCCTCGATAATATATTGGTACTTATAGTTTTGGGCTATCGTATTATTTTTCTCGTTATAGCCACTATGTGCCAATCCAAAAGGATAATAGTTCGTTTCTTCAATGATCTCACCAACGTCTATTTTGTCGTTTTTATTCGCATCGGCTCAAGTAAAGCCATTATAACCTAATGTTAAAGATAACTAACTTTTGGATTATAAATAGACTTTGGTTAACGAATACGAAAACGCACCAACTATAAAGTCTTGTTCCATGTCACGGATACTTACATCCAAAATTTCAAAATTAAACAAGTATTTGCTAAATAACGCTCAAGCTATTTTATAAATTACAAAACCCGCTAATCTTTCGACTAACGGGTTTTGTATTCTATAATTGATATGCACAGATTGCTCTCAAGGCTTTAGCCGAAGGGCTTGAAGTTAAATCCGAGCGATCGGGATTTATTTGTTTTTTTTCATATTAAACCCCAATCTTTCAAAATCATTAAAATAAAAATTAAAGAGAAAATTACTCCCATAATAAAAGATTTAAGAGAAAATAGATTACTGTAAAGAGTTCTATTTTTATCCCAAAAATTCTTTTTTCTAATTGTGTGAATAACTGTATAAACACATAATAACAATAATATATATACTAAAACTCTACTTATCATATTCAGGATAAAATGGTCCTACTAAATTACTTCTACCATAATCAATGGCTTTATCTGTTCCCATTATAAGCATATCTATTATAGGCCCCTCTACATTATTTAATGGTACTTTTTTTAATAGCATTGGTGCTAAAACATTGGTTGCTGTTTTTGTTACAGCTTGTTCTGGATTATTCATATTTTTAGTTTCTGAATTAAAAACACCATCTAACACTTCTAACCCCGCACCAATTCCTCCAGTTACTAAACTAATTGTTCCTAATACAGCTCCAACTGGTGCAGCAAATCCTGTAGCAGTTGACGTCGCAGCACCTACAGCTGACAAATCTCCTATACCTGAGAATACAGAAGCGACCTGTTGTGTATAACTTTTGTTCCAATTTATAGTAGTGCCTCCTTCTGTAATATGTGTTGCTTCTTGAACACTTTTGTAATTTCCTCCATTAACACTATATATTCCTCCTTGTTTGAAGTCGATTGTCTCGCCTAATCCAGAATTACCAGTCCCTTCTTTAAAAACATTTGTAACATTTTTATATCCTTTGGTTTGAGCTTCATTAACACTTTTTACTCCTGAATCGTATGTTATAAAACTTTGTCCATGCGATTCATGTTTTACCCAATCTTCACCAATCATTCCCGTAGGATCAATAAAGTTTATTGGATTATTAAACGTATACGCATAAGGATTCCAATTCGGCATTTTCTCCGCCAACGGATCCACATTCATCCATCGACCAATAGCCGCATCATAGTTCCTTGCTCCATAATCATACAAATTCAGTCCTAACTCCTCTTGATTCTCCTTGCACTACGTGCGGTATCTTCGTCCAAAGCTCATCGCTTTTTCCTCGATAATATATTGGTACTTATAGTTTTG
>NZ_JACAGN010000025.1 GCF_030324495.1 Myroides sp. 1354
AGTTATGGGTTATCAGTTATGGGTTATCAGTTATGGGTTATCAGTTATGGGTTATCAGTTATGGGTTATCAGTTATGAGGTATGACATAATAAAAATACGTCTTTAATCGAATAGTTCTTCAAAAAAGCAAAGAAACAAAAACACAAAAAAGCCTCCCCGAAAAGGAAGGCTTTTTATATAAGTTATATTTACATTGAACTGAAAACAGTTCAAGTGAATTACTCTTGTTCAGCGATTACTTCGTAATCAACTTCAACAATTACGTCACGGTGTAAACGTACTGTTGCGTTGTATTTACCTAAACGTTTGATAACACCTGAAGCGATGAATTTTCTATCAATTTCTTGACCGTTTTTAGCAAATACTTCAGCTAAATCTTGGTTTGTTACTGAACCAAACAATTTCTCTCCACCTGCTTTAACAGCGATTTTGATTTCAATTGCTTTTAATGCTTCAGCAATAACTTTAGCATCAGCGATTAATTTAGCTTCTTTGTGCGCTCTTTGCTTTAAGTTTTCAGCTAATACTTTCTTTGCAGAAGGAGTAGCTAAAACTGCAAGTCCTTGAGGAATTAAGTAGTTACGTCCGTATCCTGGTTTTACAGTTACTACGTCATCTTTAAATCCTAATTTTTGAACGTCTTGTTTTAAGATAATTTCCATGTTGATGTCCTTTTAATAAGAAGTTAGGTTTCTAAGTTGAAAACCAACAACTTGTTTTTTTTATATTATTTTAATAAATCCGCTACGTATGGCATTAAAGCTAAGTGACGAGCTCTTTTTACCGCTACAGAAACTTTTCTTTGGTATTTCAAAGAAGTTCCAGTTAAACGACGAGGTAAAATTTTACCTTGCTCGTTAACGAATTTTAATAAGAAATCAGCATCTTTATAATCGATGTATTTGATTCCAGATTTTTTGAAACGACAATACTTTTTAGTTTTGTTTGTTTCTATGTTTAAAGGCGTTAGATATCTGATATCTCCGTCTTTTTTCCCTTTTGCAGATTGCTCAATAGTTGACATAATAATTAAGCTTTTTTAGATTTTAATTTTTCTCTTCTTCTCTCAGCCCAAGATATAGCGTGTTTATCTAAAGCAACAGTTAAGAAACGCATAACTCTTTCGTCACGTCTGAATTCTGTTTCAAGGTTGATGATTACATCTCCAGCAACTTTGTACTCAAACAAGTGATAAAAACCACTTTTCTTGTGTTGGATTTCGTAAGCTAATTTTTTTAAGCCCCAATCCTCTTTAGCTACCATTTCAGCTCCTCTTGATGTAAGAAATTCTTCGAATTTCTGTACTGTTTCCTTTACCTGAGTTTCAGATAAAACGGGATTCAAGATGAAAACAGTTTCGTATTGATTCATAAAATAAAAATTTATTTTGTTATAAAATTGAGTGCAAAAATAGTACTTTATACAACATCAACCAAAGTTTTTTCACTTTTTCTTTTTATGCCTTTTTCTTTTTATGCCTTTTTGGTTTTTTGGTTTTTTGCTCTTTATGAAGTTGGGAATTGGAAAGAAGAAAGAAGAGAGAAGAAAGGAGTGAATTCTCTACAAAGCACAAATCGTAGCGTAGCGAAAATCGAAACGAAGTGAAGATTCATCGAACACCAAAACCAATATAAACTCTGTGAGATATATTCATCGAATACGAAAATAAAATATTAACCAATGAGATAAACCTCACGATGAACAAACCTCACGATGAACAAATCGTAGCGTAGATTCATCGAACTCCAAAACAAATAGAAACTCGGTGAGGTAAACCTCACATTTTTTTGTTTTTTACTTCAATTCTCTAAAAACAGTGATTACCTACCTTTTTGTTCCCTCTATCTCTAGGTGCATTGCCATGCGCAACCTACATTTCTTTTGCTCTATTTCATTAATCAAACAAAAAAACACCTTACAAAAAACACCTTACAAAAAAGCATCTCACTACTTATTCTCGCTCTACTTTTTTACCCAATAGTTGTTCTGCATAATCGTACATTGCATCAATCGATAAGACTAAAAGCTCTGGATGTTGTTTCAACCAAGTCGCATTCAAATCGATTAAATCCTCTTCAATATTGAAAAAAGCGTCGTCATTTAAAAGGTCACGGGTTGGGTTGGTTCCAAAATAATCACTCTCAATAAAAGCTTCTAAAACCACCTCATCCATATTTTCTAACACTTCCAAGCGCTTTTTCAATAAAGCCAAGTGTTCTACAGACCCCATTTTCTCCAAGCCTTCAATAATCCAATCGATCAATTCTAAATCAGCCCCTGTATTGTATACAAACTGAGAGAAGTTTCCATTTTCATATTGAGACAAATAGTAGTCTACATAATAACTTAAAAAAGCATCATGTGGAATCATTTCATCTACGCGGTCTTCTTCTGGATCTTCTTCCTCTGCTTCTTCGCGGATTAGATTAATAAAGGTGATATTCGAATAGATGATATCGTAATTATCTGAACTCTGTGCTGCGTCTTGCGACACTACAATTTTCGGTTGACTCATTTTCTTTTAAATTTAGTTTATTTTTATTCAAACAAAAGTACGATTTAATGCAGGGTGATGTACAAGATTTAGACTTATTTCACAATTCCCTTCTTTTTCTGTTGTATTTTTCACTACATTTCACCACTATTCACCTTATAACTAACGAAATGAGGCAAAAAATCTGGTTCCGTTTTATGCTTTTAGGCGTTCTCTTTTTTCTTGCTGGTTTCAGCAGTCATGCACAACGACCTTTTATTACCAACTGGAACACCCATAAACTTAGTCTTCATTTAGAAGGAGAATACACCTATACTTGGGAAAGCATTCAATATCCAACGATAAAAGGAGAAGGAAGGGGAAAAGATAGGCTCGAATTAAATTTTCCTAAACGCGGACCTTATCGCCTTAGTTTAACTCCCATTGGCGACCAACCGTTGCATCGGTTTTACAATCCCGATATCACCGTTTCTCTTTATGAACGTGAACGAGAAGAATATCCCAATCCCTTTGATGAGCTTTTATCTGTTGTTCAATGGGGTGATGTACCGTGGAGCAGCATGCAAAATGCTTTTGCGGGTGCAAGCAGAATGGTTATTGTTGCTCAAGATGTCCCTGACCTCAGTAGAGTCACCAATATGTCGGGCATGTTTTTATGTGCACATTACTTAGATTTCCCCATTAATCATTGGGACGTAAGCCAAGTAACAGATATGAGTTATCTCTTCTTTCAGGCTAGAAAATTCAACCACCCCTTAGATCAATGGGAGGTTAGTCAAGTGACCAAAATGGAATCCATGTTTGATCAAGCAGAAAGCTTTAACCAACCGTTAAACAACTGGAATGTCAGTAATGTAAAGAACATGAGCTATCTATTTAGAGGAGCTTCTGCATTCAACCAACCACTAAAAAAATGGAAGGTTCATCAAGTAACCAACATGGCCCATATGTTTCAAGAGGCAAAAGCTTTTAACCAACCCTTAAACAAATGGAACGTTCATCACGTAACCAATATGGCTGGCATGTTTCATGGCGCTCAGCAATTTAATCAACGCTTGGATCGATGGGAAGTTTCTTCTCTTGTTTACTATGCTCACCTATTCGACAACACCAAATTGAATCTCCAACAAATGCAACAAACAATTGCAGCATGGGAGAAACAAAAACAGCCCAATTACAAAAAACCTTTTATAACGCTTTGGAATTTGCCAGCCCCTTACGGCAATAGAAACAATTTTGAACTCAGACTACAAGGTCAATATTTCTATCTATTAGAAAACACAACAGATTCCTCTTTAATTTATTATGGTATCGGACAATACGATCTTAGTTTACTTGTGCCAGAAGGTCAATATCGTTTGACCTTAACCCCTACCGAACGAAATCCTTTACATGCAATAGAGTATATGTATGGAGATTCAAAAAATATTTATTTAAGAGAAAAACACTTAATCGAAATACAACAATGGGGAGATATCGAATGGAGCACAATGGAAAATGCATTTAGTGGAGCAGAAGAAGTAATAGTAACCGCTTCAGACCTTCCTAATCTACAACAAGTAAAAAGCACGAGTTATATGTTTGCCCATGCGAAAAAATTAAATCAATCCCTTAATCAGTGGGATGTGAGTCAGGTCACTAATTTTTCTAGTATGTTTTACCGAGCAGAAATATTCAACCAGCCATTAGATCAATGGAACATGAGTCAAGCAACGAATCTTTCCCAAATGTTTGATCGCGCATTAGCTTTCAACCAACCTTTAGATACCTGGGATGTGAGTCAAGTTACGAACATGGGAGAGCTATTTTCAAATACTTCATTTAATCAACCTTTAGATACTTGGGATGTTAGCCGAGTTACTATTATGGAAAGTATGTTTTCAAATACTCCATTCAATCAGCCTTTACAAAATTGGGATGTTAGTCAAGTTACGAACATGGCATACATGTTTGCTGAAACTCAAACGTTCAATCAACCCTTAGAGCAATGGAATATGAGTCAGGTTAAATACCTACAAGGAATGTTTAAAGGTGCTCAGCAATTTAATCAACCTTTACATACTTGGAATGTTAGTCAAGTTTGGAGCATGGCATATATGTTTGCTGAAACTCCATTCAATCAACCTTTAGAACAATGGGATATGAGTCAGGTTAAATCCCTAGAAGGAATGTTTAAAGGTACTCAGCAATTTAATCAACCTTTAAATCATTGGAATGTTAGTCAAGTAACCGACATGAAACAAATGTTTGCTGAAACCCAAGCGTTCAACCAACCTTTAAATAATTGGGATGTGAGTCAAGTAACCAACATGGAACAAATGTTTGCTAAAACTCAAACGTTCAATCAACCTTTAAATAATTGGAATGTTAGTCAAGTAACCAACATGAACCAAATGTTTGCTGGAACCCAAGCGTTCAACCAACCACTAAATCGATGGGATGTAAGTAACGTAAAAAGAATGGATAGCATGTTTGAAGATGCACAACGATTTAATCAACCACTTATTCAATGGAATATCAACCCCGAAACTGTAGCTTATGAAATATTCAAAAACGCAAAAGCCTTTAATCAACCGTTAACATCTTCCAATTGGAAAAAAGCCATTAAAAATTCAATGCCTCTTACAATTATACAACGTGAATCTGGTACAAGATGCCATCAATAAAAATCAACATTAGCTACTACGTGAACTGAACGATACGCCCCAATAGACTCAAAACTCTTTAAGATGCGTCTCACTTGTCCTTTGGTTTGGTTCAACATCACTTGTTGAGGAATTTTGATTAAAATCACGCGAATATACTGATTGCGAATGCGGTTAATTGCAGGTTCTTCTGGTCCCAAAACAGGAATACCCAATTGTCCTTTGAGGTTATTGTACAGCCAGAAAGACGACTCTTTGAGCTTTTCAAAATCGCGGTGCTTTAAGGTTAATCGAATCAAACGGTAAAAAGGCGGATACTGAAAGTTGTGACGTTCATACATCTGCTCTTTGTACATGGATTTATAATCGTAATTGGTTACTTGTTGAATGATATTATGATAAGGGTTAAACGTTTGAATAACCACCCTTCCCTTTTTGTCAAATCGACCTGAACGCCCTGCAATTTGCGTCATCATTTGAAAGGCGCGCTCGTGCGCTCTAAAATCAGGATGATACAAACTATTATCGGCATTCATAATCCCCACTAGGTTCACATTGTCAAAATCAAACCCTTTGGCTAGCATTTGCGTTCCCACCAAGATATCAATTTGTTTGTTTTCAAAGGCTTCGATGAGTTTTTCATAGGCATATTTTCCCCTTGTAGTATCCTGATCCATACGGGCAATGCGCTTGTTGGGAAACAACGCTCTCAACTCTTCTTCTACTTGTTCAGTTCCAAAACCTTTGGTGTTCAAATCTACGCTGTGACAACGCCCACACTGCTTGGGCATCGGTAATGTATAACCACAATAGTGGCAACGCAATTCATTTCTGTATTTGTGATAGGTCAAACTCACATCACAATGCGGACATTCAGGAACCGCACCACAAGTCATACACTCCACTACAGGAGAGAATCCCCTTCTATTTTGAAAGAGAATCACTTGTTCTTCTAAAGACAACGCTTGGTTAATCTCGTCAATCAATTGATCTGAGAAATGCCCTGTCATCTGTTTGCGTTTGTATTTGTCTTTAATATCGACCAAGACAATCTCCGGTAACAATACATTGGTGTAACGCTTGGTTAGTTCAACCAAACCGTATTTTTTTTGAGAAGCGTTGTAATAACTCTCCAAACTCGGAGTAGCCGATCCCATTAACACCTTTGCTTTGTGTTGCATCGCCAATACCACAGCAGCATCACGCCCGTGATAACGAGGAGCTGGATCATGTTGCTTGTAGTTAGCATCGTGTTCTTCATCAATCACAACCAAACGCAAATCCTGAAACGGCAAGAACACAGATAAACGCGTTCCAATTACTACTTTGGCCTTTTCCGATTGTTGTAAGACTTGATTCCAAACTTCCAATCGCTCATTATGAGAGTAACGCGAATGGTATACCGCCACTTGATTGCCAAAATAAGCCGTTAAACGCTGTACTAATTGCGTGCTAATTCCCACTTCAGGCAAGAGAAATAACACTTGTCCTTCTTGGGCTAATAATTTCTCAATGAGTTTTATATAAACTTCCGTCTTTCCTGAGGCCGTAACCCCATGTAATAAGACGACTTCTTTTTCTTTGAATTGTTGTTCGATTTCCCAAAGGGCTTTACTCTGCTCATCTGTCAATTGAATACCCCCTGAAGTTGCATCATTAAAAACCACGCGATCGTGATTGAGGTAATAGGATTCGAAAATGCCTTTTTCAAGTAAAGCATTGACTATGGCTTGACTACTTTCTCCTTCTTCAATGAGTTGCTTAACGCTAACATCTTTCTTTTGTGTAGCTTGTAACTGGAAGTATTTTAGAACTAATTCACGCTGTTTAGTTGCTCGATTCACCAATTCCATCAATTTCGTCAAGCCATCTTCTTGTACATATTCTTCCGCCAAACGCACATAGCGAATTTGCTTGGGTTTGTACTTTTCAACCATTTCCTCTTGCAGCAAAATCGCTCCTTTGGTCAACAAGCTATTGATTACTGGGAATACCTTTTTGCGATTGAGGATCGCAATCACCTCATCAATTTTTAAAATCGATTGAATTTGCATGGCTTCGTACAATAAGTACTCTGCATCATCTAACTCTTCCGATTTTATTTCTGCCTTGTCATTCCACTGAATAATAGTTTCACTCTCTAATAGCAATTGAGAAGGCATCGCCCCTTTATACACATCACCAAGCGTACACATATAGTATTCTGCTAGCCAGGTCCAAAATTTAATTTGTTCGACTGTAACAACAGGTTCAATATCGATAATTTCATGAATATCTTTCGCTTCGTACAAAGCAGGTTGTCGGTGGTGTTTTTCAACCACTAAAGCCGTATACACTTTATTGCGTCCAAAAGGCACAGCTACGCGCATGCCCACTTGAATAAAATCAAATTCAACTTCGTTGATTCGGTACGTAAAGGTGGGGTCTAAAGCTAAAGGCACAATGACCTCAACAAAATAATGCATGTAAAAAGAGGTTAATCACTTCAAAGGTAGCATCCTTTGAATCAAAATAAAGAGTAGAATCTAGTTTTTTGTTTTTTCAGAAACGATGTTCCCTTTTTGATCAATATAAAACCAAGAGGGACTATCCCAATAGTGATATTCTCCTCTAGACCCTGCTACTTCCCTACTAATTCCTTCAAACGTCGCTTTAGCCATTCCATTTTTAAAAGGAAAAACAAAGGCAAATTGAGGTTTTATCACCACTTGTCCTTTCACATTAGCAAACCCCATTTTTCCTTCTTCATCAATAATGCGATACATTCCCTCTACAACAAAATCAGGCCCATTGTCATACAAATAAGGCTGATGCGTAGACTTTGACGTCATACAGCTCACACTTACTAGTAAAAGAAAACACACCAATATTCTATTCATTTTATTTCCAAATTATAATTAGCTATAAAAAGCCTTTGATTTTTTCAATCCCAAAAATACGGGATTTTTACCATATTTTCATAAGGATTTCTCTCCATAGAGAATCATATCCCCTACTTGTTATTCATTTATTTAGCTACAACAAGAAAAAAACTACAACTCAACCTTACTTCTTCTAAAAACACAAAAGAATACGTTCTCTACTAATGTTTGCAACAAACCAAACCTAACACTCTAACCATCAACTAATAAACACTTCAAAGATAACCGACCTTTCTATAATTTCATCTAAATGGGAAAGTAAAAATATGTTAAATGAAATAGAACGGTTAACTCCCTCTTTTTCTATCGCAATAGAAACAAAAAAGGCTACCCAATTTAGATAGCCTTTCTTTATTTACATTTTCGTCCACGTTTGCGTACGTCCAATTAGTGAGATTCCAACATAACCACGAACTTCTAACTTTGTTTTTCCATTCGTTTTGATGGAGCATTTATATTCTTTTCCAGATTGAGGATCAACAATGGTTCCTCCTGTATATTCTTCTCCTTTTTTCGTCAGATTTTTAATGATGGTTAATCCTTCTATTGGCTTTCCCTTATCATCTCCAGGACATTTTTCACATTTAGAATCTTTTTTAGCTGGATTTAAAATTTCAATTACTTTTCCCTGATATTTCCCGCCTTTTTCTGAGATTTCTACGATAGATTTAGCATCCCCCGTTTGATCGTCAAACGTTTTCCATTTTCCAACGATGGATTGAGCTTGTGTGGTCAACAATCCGCCCACTAAAAACAAGAACATGAGTATTGAGTTTTTCATAACATTTTTCGGTTTTTAAATTAAACATCACACTCAAATATACTTATTTTTTCAATTTAATTTTACGGATTGCCAAATTTAATTCAAAACCTAACAATAGAATCATACAGTTAATCCACAAATAGAACATCACAACCAATAATGTTCCAATTGATCCGTATAATTCGTTATATCGCGCAAATCGAAGCACGTAAATTCCAAATCCATACGAAGTTAATACGTACAAGATTGTTGTAAACACAGAGCCGATAGAAATGAAAGACACGCCCTTGGTTTCTTTAGCACCAAATTTATATAAAATAGAAGTCGTGAGTAAAACAACAAGTAATAAGTACAAATTCCTCACCCAAACCAACCAATTAACTCCAATTCCAAAACGGTAAATCAATACTTCCAAAATTACGTAAAAGGCCACAGAAAAAATCAAGACGAAAGACAAAATCAACGATAGTGCTAAGGCAACGAGATACTGTCGAATAATATTTCTTGTAATGGTAATATGATAAGAGGATTCGAATCCACCAATAATGGCAAATACACCATTAGTCATCAAAAAAATAGAAAGCAAAAAACCTGATGACAATAAGGATTTGTAACTATTATTCATAATATCGAGAATAATAGATTGAATGGCCTCATAGGTATTGGGTGGAACTGAATTTTCAATAAACTGTAAAAAGTCGGCTTGAAAATTATCAATGGGAATATAGGGGATTAGATTCAGTATAAAAAGCGCAAAGGGGAATAAAGCCATAAAGAAGCTAAAAGCAATCGATCCCGCACGATAAGAGAACGCTCCTTTGATGATTCCCACCAAATACAATTCGATTAAATCGTACAAGGAGTATCCCTCAAGAAAAGAAAACTTTACTCGCTGTAATCCCCTGACTATTTTATTAATAACAGGTATCCGGGCTAACTTATCCTCTACTTCTCTAGACATGTATTCTTTTTCTAGGCTATAAAACTGCTTTTAAACTCAAATCCATATTGTAAACTGAATGGGTCAATGCCCCTGATGAGACGAAATCAACCCCGCAAAGTGCGTATTCGCGTACTGTTTTTTCGTTGATATTTCCTGAAGATTCTGTTTGACATTGATCGCCAATTAGCTTCACGGCTTGCTTCGTTGTTTCAAAATCAAAATTGTCCAACAGAATGCGGTACACATTATCACAAGCTAAAATCTGTTGTACTTCGTTTAAATCACGGGCTTCAACAATAATTTTTAACGCTTTATTGTTGTCTTTTAAATACGCATTTGTTTTTTCGATGGCTTCTTTTATTCCACCAGCAAAATCAATGTGATTGTCTTTCAACATAATCATATCGTACAAAGCGAAACGATGATTTTCTCCTCCTGCAATTTTTACGGCCCATTTTTCAATTGCGCGTATTCCAGGTGTTGTTTTTCTTGTATCTAATATTTTGGTTCCTGTTCCTTCTAATAAATCGACAAAAACACGTGTTTTTGTTGCAATAGCACTCATGCGTTGCATTGCATTAAGCATAAATCGTTCTGCTTTTAAAATAGATTGTGACGATCCCGCTACGGTAAGCACAACATCTCCTACTAGTACAGCTGATCCGTCTGAAATAAAAACTTCAACTTCTAAGGTCGGATCGACATAATTCAAAATCATTTGGGCAAATTCCACACCGGCAATAATTCCTCCTTCTTTGACTAGTACTTGTGCTTTTCCTTTCGCATCCGCAGGGATACAAGCCAAGGAGCTATGATCGCCATCTCCTACATCTTCGCGTATAGCATTGACGATAATCTGATTTAATTCCGCTTGAAATTGTTGTTCTGAAATCATATATAAAAAAATTTGCGACGCTAAAATAAGAAATGTTTTACAAGTGTTCTCCTTTTAGCCTCGCAAACTGTCATGTAGTTAAGTCCTACTTAGCCAATTTTCACCCCTAAGAGCTTATAAAATTCGCTCAAAATAGCAGGATGTCCTGGCCATGCTGGTGAGGTTGTTAAATTGCCATCAGTAATCGCTTTGTCTGCGTCTATTTCTTTGTATGTTCCACCAGCTACTACAATATCAGGTCCTACTGCAGGATAAGCAGTAAGGGTTCTTCCTTTCAATACATTGGCAGGAGTTAGTACTTGAATACCGTGACAAATCGCTGCGATAGGCAAGTTCTTTTCAAAAAAATACTGTACGATTTCAATCACTCTTTTATTTAAGCGGATATACTCTGGCGCACGACCTCCACATACGTACAAGCCTGCATAATCTTCTACTTTAACCTCATCAAAACTCTTGTTGATAACAAAATTATGTCCTCTACTTTCTGCATAAGTCTGAAATCCTACAAAATCGTGAATAGCTGTTGCAATAATATCGTTCTTTTTCTTTCCTGGACAAACAACATCCACCGATACTCCAACAGATAACAGCGCCTGATAAGGAACCATTACTTCATAATCTTCTACGAAATCACCTGCTAACATTAAAACTTTTTTTGCCATAACTTTTTCTTTTTGATTTTATTCCTTCTAATGTACAAAAATCTATTCAATTCAAAGAATATCTCCGTTCAAATTCTATGGAATCCCAAACAATTTATCGAAAAAAAAATATTTTATCCCCAAATGCTCAGGTGTATCACTATTTTACCTTAACTTTAAATCATCTTTATTTAAAACTTGTTTTCAGATGAAAAAACTACTCTTTATTCTTTGTGTCACACTAGGACTGGTAAGTTGTAATCAAAAAGTAGCACCTCCTCAAACGGTAACGATCAAAGATCAATTTACCATGGAAATGCCTGCAACACTGGCCGCTATGAAAGACCTTTATCCCAATGCGGATATTCAGTACGGAAATACATACAAGCAAGTGTACATCATTGCAAAAGAATCCCCTAAAACTGCAGAGGAAGATTTCAAAACATTTACGCAAAAAGCGTTGGCTGCTTATGCTAGCAGACCCGATTATGAAATCGTAAAAGAAGACGATGTTCGCATTAATGGTTTACCTGGAAAAATCTATAAACTATCTATGTCACAAGAAGGCAACTTTATGTTTATGATTCAGACCTTGATTGAAGGGAAAAAAGGAAACTATGAAATTATTGGTTGGACCATTGGACAAAACAAAGACTATCAAGGGGAGGAATTAATGAATATTATCTCAACGTTCAAAGAGCTATAAGATTTACTTTAAAAACAGATAAAAAGGAGAAGAACAAAAACATGCTTCTCCTTTTTCTTTCAATACAGTTAAGTAAGCAAAACTTTCTATATGCTTTTGAGCTGGTTTTGATACTTGCTCTCCACTGAAACCATTAACAGAAGTTTTCAACAAAAAGATCCTTTTTTATCCCAAAAGACATCTATTTAAAAACATATTCAACGAAATAAGCGTCATTATTTCACAAAAAACGCATATTTATAACTTTTTAACATTCAGTATTTTATTAAACTATTGTATATCCATTTTTGTATTGTACATTTGAAGAAACAAAATAGCGAATTAAGATGAAAAAAATTTTATTATCAGTAGCAGTAGTAGCTGCTCTTTCATTAGCATCATGTGGAAATAAGAATGCTGATAAAGCAACAACTACAACAGAGCAAGAAGTTGCAACAGAGCAAGGAGACAAATACACTGTTAACTTAACAGAAAGTAATGTTACTTGGAAAGTAGGACACAAAGGAGGATTAAACCCACGTTATGGTACTTTAACTTTGACTGCTGGAGACATTGCAATTGACGCAAATGGATTAAACGCAGGTTCATATACTGTTGATATGGCTTCGATCAAAGCTGACCGTGCTTCTGTTGATGCTGATGAAGATGTAGCTAAATTAGAAGGACACTTGAAAAGTCCTGATTTCTTTGACGTAGAGAAAAACCCTACAGTTGATTTCAAAATCACTAAAGTTGAAGATTTCGATGCTGCAAAACACACAAGTACAATTGCAGGTGCAAACAAAATCGTAAGCGGAAACTTAACAATCTTAGGAAAAACTGTAAACATTACTTTCCCAGCTAAAGTAACGGTAGAAAATGGCAAAGCTGTTATGGATGCTTCATTCATCGCTGACCGTACAGAATGGGGATTAGTTTTCGGTACTACAGATAAAGAATCTGGTGCTGCACTTAACCCTGCTGATTGGGCAATTAGTAAAGACATGGAAATTGGAATTCATTTAGTTGCTGACAAAGTAAACGAATAATCCATTCTACATTATACTTAGAGAGGGTGTCTACCAAGACATCCTCTTTTTTTTGCTTTATTTTAGCCTGTGTATTCCTTCTCTTAACCAAAATAATTCAATAATTTTGTTTATCTAACTACAAATTGATCCCTTCGGGTTATTTACAAGCATATGAAACAGATAGATGTACTAATTATCGGTGGTGGTCCCATAGGAATTGCCTGTGGTATTGAAGCAAAAAAGGCAGGATTATCGTATCTTATTATTGAAAAAGGTTGCTTGGTGAATTCACTGTATCACTATCCCATTAATATGCAGTTTTTTTCTACTTCAGAGTTATTAGAACTAGACAATATTCCGTTTATCAGTGCAGAAAATAAACCTAGACGAAAAGAAGCGTTAGAATACTACAGACGCGTTAGTAATCTTCACGATTTATCGATTCATTTATTTGAAACTGTTCTCGGCGTACACAAACAAGTAGCAGGGCATTTTGAAATCGAAACTTCAAAAAGCAAGTATACCGCTTCTCACGTTATTGTAGCAACAGGATTCTATGATTTTCCGAATCTCTTGCATATCCCTGGAGAAGATCTTCCTAAAGTTTCTCATTATTACAATGATCCTCATTATTATGCCAATATGGAAGTTGTTGTAGTTGGTGCTAGTAATTCATCTGTAGATGCAGCTTTGGAATGCTATCGAAAAGGAGCAAAAGTAACCATGGTCGTTCGAGATAACGCCATTAGTTCACATGTTAAGTATTGGGTTAAACCTGATATTGAAAATCGAATTGCTGAAGGGGCAATTCAAGTGTATTTCAACAGCCAGCTAACCGCTATCAGTCCATCAACTGTTACCTTAGAGAAAGAAGGTAAATCCATAACCTTGTCCAATGATTTTGTTTTAGCCTTAACAGGTTATCGTCCCGATTTTAATTTTTTGCGTCAATTGGGCATTACCACTCAAAACGACGTGGATTTACTCCCTACATTCCATACAAAAACAATGGAAACAAATATTGAGAACTTGTATTTAGCAGGTGTGGTTTGCGGTGGTTTAAACACGCATTCGTGGTTCATTGAAAATTCAAGAATCCACGCCAAACTAATCATACAACATATTATAAGACATTAATCCAAATCCTTTAAGATTGGCAATGCTCACATATACCTTTAGCAATCACTTCTATTTCACTTAGCTGAAACCCCATTGGGATTTCGATGGTTGGAATAGCCACTTGCGTGAGGCAAATTGTCTTTTTACATTGATTACAGACAAAGTGCAAATGGGTATCACGGTGATTGTCTTCTGAACACTTAGGAGAACACAAGGCATATTGCGTGACGTTATTTGCCGTAATACTGTGTAGTAATCCTTTGCTTTCAAAAGTCTTTACTGTGCGATAAATCGTCACGCGATCCGATTGATCAAAGCTATTTTCTATATCTGCTAAAGACACCGCTCCTTGTTGCTGCTTTAAAAATTTAAGCACCAGAATTCGCATGGCAGTAGGTTTTATATTTTTGGCGAGTAAATCTTCCTCAATATTCTTCATTTCTCATCCCTTTTGATTTACTCAAAGATAAGCATTGTTGTTCAATTCTCTCATTTGCAAAAAAGGGAATTGATTGTCTTTTTTACATAAATCATCCTCATACCTTCTCAATGACAACTGAAAATCAACCCTTTCTAATAGTTCCTATTTTTAATACTTCAACAGATTATATTCCAATTACAAAATAAAATGCAATACATTTTCACTTCACATCATTTCCTATTAGTTTTTGATGATTTTTATCGCAAAAAATATAAATAAAACATATATTTATTTTTTTTAGAAACTTTTCTAATAAATCAAGAAAAGGAAAAAAGTTAGGGTATGATTTTTGCCCAATGAATACTTCTATCCTTTCTTACGATAGAGAGAAAAGATCAAATAAAGTAAACAATAAATTTAAACAAAATGCAAAAATTAATCGGAAGTATTCTTATTGTAGCAGGAACTACAATAGGCGCAGGAATGTTAGCAATGCCCATTATATCGGCCAATGTTGGTTTTTTATTTATGTCATTCATCTTATTCTGTATCTGGTTTGCTATGTTTTATACTTCCGTTCTCTTAGTAAACGTCTATCGATACAACCCTACCTCTGCGGGTTTTAATACACTAACTTTAAAATATTTAGGTAAGCCTGGAGCTTTTATCACAGGTTTGAGCATGCTAACCCTAATGTATGCCTTAGTCAGCGCTTATATCGCAGGAGGAGGAGATATTTTACGATCAAATCTAGAGCAGTTGTTAGATTTGGAGGTATCACCTCAACTCAGCGCTGTTCTCTTTACACTTATTTTCGGAGGGATTATTGTCTTTGGAACTAGAGCCGTAGATTATAGCACTAAAGTGGTCTTTTCAATCAAAATCCTTTGTTTATGTTTGGTATTAGGACTTTTACTTCCCCATATTGAGTTAGCTTATTTAAGTTATATTCCCAAAAGTCCAATCCCTGTATTAGCTACTATTCCCATTATCTTCACTTCGTTTGGATTTAGTGTGGTTATCCCTAGTTTAGTGAAGTATTTGGATGGAAACTTACGCCAGCTAAAATGGGTGTTTTTTATTGGTAGTATGATACCTTTAATCCTATATCTGATTTGGGAACTTACCATTCTAGGAAATATTGAAAGCAGTGTATTTAGTGAAATCTTAAAAAACAATGCCGGTTTAGAAGGATTACTTGTAGCGATTAAAGAAATTAATAGTTCTCCTTTCATTAAAGTTGCCTTTACTATTTTTGCAGCAGCTGCCATTCTAACTTCATTTTGGGGAGTTGCACTGGCTTTAAATGATTATATCAAAGATTTAGCTAAGGATCGTCCAAAAATCAAACACAATATCAGTGCGTTTGTTTTGACTTTCCTTCCTCCAATCTTATTTGCCTTATTCTATCCTGATGGATTTGTAATTGCCTTGGGCTATGCTTCTATTTCATTAGTTGTATTAGCGTTGATTATCCCCATGTTGATGCTTCAAAAAGCAAAAAAAATAGCTGGAGAAAAAACAAGTCTACTACAATATTTTATTTATGGATTTTTGTGGATCTTATCAATACTCATTGTAATACTGCAAATCTTATTGGCAATGGATGCGCTACCTGCATAAATAAACGATAAAAAAAGGAACTCCTAGGAGTTCCTTTTTTTATCGTTTATTTTGATAATAAATAACGTATTACGTTTTCGGCTGAATGTAAACCAAACAAAGCAGGCATCCAACTATTGGTTCCGAAGAACGATTTTTTAAAGTTGGATCCATCTGTCATTTTCAAGCTACTTTCATCGGGTTTTTCTGTTGAAAATATGGCTTTTACCCCAGAAGAAATTCCTTCTTTTTTCAAGCGTTTTCGAATTTGTTTCGCTAACGGACACACATCTGTTTTGCTGATGTCTTTGACTACAATTTTAGACGCTAACATTTTTCCTCCAGCTCCCATTGCACTAATCACTTTCACGCGTTTGCGTTTTGCTGCTAAAATCAAATTGATTTTAGGCGTGATGCTATCAATACAATCTAACACATAGTCATATTCTTCCGTTACCACCTCGTGAGTGCGTTCTGGTGATAAAAACTCTTCAATGCGCGTTAAATTTAATTCGGGATTGATATCCATCAAACGATCTCCTACAATGTGTACTTTCGGTTTTCCTACGGTTGAATGTAAAGCAGGTAATTGTCTGTTGATGTTGGTGATATCTACAGTATCTCCGTCAACAATCGTCATATTACCTACACCTGCACGTGCTAAAAACTCAGCAGCAAATGATCCAACTCCTCCTAAACCAACAACTAATACGTTGGCGTTTTTTAATTTTTCTAATCCTTCTTCTTTAAAAAGTAAGGCTGCTCTTTCTTGCCAAATAGCCATCTATTTCTTGTTATTAATCTTCAAAAATTATTCTTCTTTATTCCAAATCCGTTTAAAATTCGCCTCTACAGCTGATATAATATCCGGACGCAATTCTGCTGCTTTAGCATATACATCTGCTATCGTTATCGTTGCATCGTCGTCTGTTTCTAAAAACAAAAATTCTTGAGGAACAGCAACAAAAGTCTCTTGTAATCGACTGTTTTTCAATAAAGCACTACCAAAAGACAGATGAAATCCATTTTTCCATAAACTTTCTGCTACTTGTTGATGTTTATTAAACCCGTGAACAATAAGTGGAACGGTAATTTTCCATTTCTTCTTTAGTGCAATAACCTCTTGATAAGCAGAAACGACGTGCAAAATTACAGCTTTTTTATTTTTTTCTGCAAGAAGTAATTGTTTTACAAAAACTTCTTCTTGTACTGCCCAGGGAACAGCAATCTTTTTATCTAATCCACATTCACCAATTGCCAAACAATTCGGGTGATTGAGATGAGTTTCTACAAAAGCCAATTGTTCATCCAATACATTTTCATCAATATACCAAGGATGGATCCCCAAAGAAAAATGAGGAATACTTAAATCCACCTTAGCTAAGTCTTGATTGACTAGTTCTAAGGTCTCTGCGCTATGCGTTGGGTGATGAGTATGGATATTGTATTTCATGAGAACGAAGATAAAAAAAAGGTCTTTGATTCGCATACACAAACCAAAGACCTTTACTATGAATTCGCTAATTTTTTATTTTAAACCAGCTAAACTTTGTTCAATTGTAGCAATTTTTGCTAAAGCATCTGCTTCTTTTTTCTTTTCGCTGGCTACGACTTGTTCGGGTGCACCGCTCACGAATTTTTCGTTCGATAGTTTACCTTGTACAGATTTCAAGAAACCTTTTAAGTATTTCAACTCTTCTTCTAATTTCTCAATTTCTTCCTCTATATTGACGTTACCTGCCATTGGAATAAAATACTCATTGGATTTTACTCGGTAAGAAAGAGCTCCGCTTACTTGATCCGTCACGTATTCCATGCTTTCCACATTTCCCATCTTTGAAATTACGCTATCAAAGTAAGTGGATACTTGCTCCTTGTTGATAATTTTCAAATCAATCGCATCTTTGAAAGAGATATTTTTATCTTTTCGGATGGTGCGAATACCTGCAATTACTTCCATCGTAAATTCAAACTCTTTGATTAAATTTTCATCAAAAGCTTTTACCTCTGGCCAAGAAGAGATTACCAACGCTTGTTCTGCTGTACGCTCATTAATATGTTGCCAAATTTCTTCGGTTAAGAAAGGCATAAATGGGTGTAGCAATTTTAAGTTTTCTTCTAACAACTCAATTACTTTTTTATACGTAACTGCATCAATAGGTAGTTGATATCCTGGTTTAATCATCTCTAAGAACCAAGAACAGAAATCATCCCATACCAATTTATAAATTGCCATTAAAGCATCTGAAATTCTGTATTTAGAAAAATGATCTTCAATTTCCACTAACGTTTTTTGCAACTTCGCTTCGTACCAAGCCAAAGAAACTTTTGCTGTTTCAGGTTGTTCTAATGATTCCGAAACTTCCCATCCTTTAATTAGGCGGAAGGCATTCCACACTTTATTCGTAAATGCTTTTCCTTGTGCACATAATTCTTCGTCAAAAAGAATATCATTTCCTGCAGAAGCAGACAACAACAAACCTACACGAACTCCATCCGCACCAAATTTGTCGATTAATCCTAAAGCATCTGGAGAGTTTCCTAAAGATTTAGACATCTTACGACGTTGTTTATCACGTACAATTCCCGTGAAGTAAACATTAGTGAATGGTTGTACACCCGTATATTCGTATCCTGCCATAATCATACGTGCCACCCAGAAGAAAATAATATCTGGACCTGTAACAAGATCATTGGTTGGATAATAATATTTAAATTCTTCGTTTTCAGGATCAATTAATCCGTTAAATACAGACATTGGCCATAACCAAGAAGAGAACCACGTATCTAAAGCATCCTCGTCTTGTCTTAAATCCGCTACGGTTAAATCTGCTTTTCCTGTTTTAGCTTTTGCCAATTCAAGTGCTGCTTCTTTTGTTTCCGCTACTACGAAATCCTCTTTTCCATCGCCGTAAAAGAAAGCTGGAATTTGGTGTCCCCACCACAATTGACGAGAAATATTCCAATCGCGAATATTTTCCAACCAACTTCTGTACGTACTGTTATAACGACTCGGATATAATTTTACATCTTCCGTTGTCATTACAGCATCTAGGGCTGGTTTTGCCAATTCTTCCATTTTCAAGAACCACTGATCGGATAAGCGAGGTTCGATTACTGCTTTTGTACGTTCAGATGTTCCTACATTATTCATGTAGTTTTCAACTTTGTCTAAAGCACCGATAGCCGCTAATTCAGTTTCAATTTCCTTGCGAACTACAAAGCGATCTTTTCCTTTGTAATGTAATCCCAAATCATTTAACGTCGCATCAGCATTGAAAATATCAATAATTTCTAAATTGTGACGTTCTCCTAAATCCTTATCGTTTACATCGTGTGCAGGAGTTACTTTTAAACAACCTGTTCCGAATTCCATATCTACATAGTCATCAAAAATAATAGGCACTACGCGATTGCAAATCGGTACGATTGCATTTTTCCCTTTTAAATGTTGGTAACGTTCATCGTTTGGATGAATACAAATAGCAGAATCCCCTAAAATCGTTTCAGGACGAGTTGTTGCAATCGTCAAATAATCAGAGGTTCCTTCGATTTGATATTTTACGTGGTATAGTTTTCCTTGGCGTTCTTCGTAAATAACCTCTTCATCAGATAAGGTTGTTTTCGCTTCAGGATCCCAGTTCACCATGCGATATCCGCGGTAAATCAAACCTTTATTATACAAATCAACAAACAACTTGATTACTTGTTGTGACATTTCTGGATCCATCGTAAACTTCGTACGATCCCAATCACAAGAAGCTCCTAGTTTTTTTAATTGATCTAAAATCACACCGCCATATTCTTCTTTCCACTCCCAAGCGTGTTTTAGAAACTCTTCTCTAGTTAAGTCGTTTTTATTGATTCCCTGCTCTCTCAATTTAGCGACGACTTTGGCTTCAGTTGCAATAGATGCGTGATCCGTTCCAGGGACCCAACATGCGTTTAGTCCTCTTAAACGTGCGCGACGTATTAATACATCTTGAATTGTAACATTCAACATATGCCCCATGTGCAATACTCCCGTTACGTTTGGAGGAGGTATTACAATTGTGTACGGCTTTCTTTCATCTGGTACAGATCGGAAAAAATTATTTTCCATCCAATACTGATACCATTTTTGCTCTACTTGCTTTGCGTCAAATTGTGCAGGAATTACCATTATTCTATAATTTAATTATTAAAAAAAAGAAAAAACATCAGGTCCATCAGCAGAAAAACTCTTTTTTCCATTTTTGTAACCTTAGTTTTATTTATCTTTGTGTTGTACAAAAGTAATTATTACTCGTCAATTATAAAAGTATATCTAAAATCGAATATGCGAAAAAAATTTGCGAGTTTTATAAAAGTTTCTAATTTTACAAAACAACAAAAAGTTATAGTAATGAAAAAATTAATAGCAGTATTTGCATTAGTGTTATCTAGTGCCTTGACATTCGCTCAAAATGGTCCAAAAATTCAGTTCGCTGCTGAGAACAACACAATCGATTACGGAACAGTAATCAGAGGGAATGACGATGGATTACGTACATTCGAATTTACAAACACAGGAGATCAACCGTTGATTATTACAAACGTGCGTTCTACATGTGGATGTACAGTTCCTTCAAAACCAACAGAGCCAATCATGCCAGGTAAGAAAGGAAAAATCGATGTAAAATACAACATGAGCATCGGAAGAATCAGCCGTACAATTACTGTTGAATCTAATGCAGTAAACTACGAAAACGGTACAGTGCCTTTGAGAATTAAAGGTGAAGTTATAGAAAAATAGTTCTACTCAACATAAAAAAAGCCACTCTATCGAGTGGCTTTTTTTATATTATAATTTTATATTCTAAAACTAGTTACCTTTCCATTACCAACTTTGTCAACCCATCCCTTCATAACTGAGTTTCGTTTATTACCCGCATAAGTAATTTCTCCTTTTGCCTCAACTTGAGCTGTTTCACCTTGATACTGAAATGTTCCTCCTTCCTTATGTATATAAGTAGCTGTTACAATGGGTACGCTAATTTCTGCACTAGACGAAGATACTACTACATTATTAAAATCATAGTCAAAATCGATTCTATTGTAGAGCTACCAAATTCAAAACTATGATTACCTGTAATATACGAACTTGTAGCATTTATTGTATAATCAATATCTCCTTTATTATCTCCCTTTATAGAATCAATATTTTCATATTCAATTCCTTCATGAAACATCTTGAGGATCTTATCCAACTGTTCTAAATCCATCTGCTCATATTCTGCTCTAAATGCCTTACTATTGCGATCAACATTAGAATCTGGTGCCCATCCATATTTATCAAAGACCTTAGTTGCCTCCTTTATTTTTAAATCTAATAAGGCCTCTTTTACTGTTTGATCTTCTTTTTCTTTTGTACTATCCTTACTACATCCTGCAATAAAAACAGTTCCTAATACAAGTAGAATTAATGCTTTTTTCATTGTCTAAAAATTTAAATTATAACTCCTACTAAAGTAAATTTTATCTATAATTCAGACAATAATGCATTCAAGTATTTTCAACAAAAAACACTACAAATCAAATAGTTACAAAAAAAAGGTTATCCTACTTCCTAAACTCTTGATTATTATTAATTGCTTGCGTAAAAAACTCAATGGCTTTTACCTCCACTTTAGCGTCAAATCCCTTGATGTGTTTTTCGTGGTGAATGTCGGATCCTACAAAATCGATCAATCCATGTTGTAATAAATAATTTGCAGCTTCTAATACATGTTTGCCATAATATCCCGTTACTGAGAGTAAATTCATTTGAAAAAGGCAACCTGCTTTCTTCAATTTTTTGTACATGGCTGTATTTTGGTGGTAAAAATTATAGCGTTCTGGATGAGCTAATACAATATCATATCCGTTGGATTTCAATTGAAACAAAATATCCATCAATTGAATAGGAGGATTCATATAGGACATTTCAACCAAAACATAATCGCCCTTTAAAGTTAAAAGCTCTTTGTTTTCAATATGTGGTAATAGACTTTCATCCATCAAATACTCAGAAGCAACTCTTAATTCAATTGCTTTAGTCTCTTGAGGCAATTGTTCTTGTACTTTTTGGTATTGGTCTAAAATACCTTCTCGCGTATTTTCCCATATTAAAGGTGTAGTATGTGGTGTGGCAATTGCTTGGTCAAAACCAAGGTTTTGCATGGAAGAAATAATGTATTTGGTATCATCAATGGTCTTCGCACCATCGTCAATTCCATAAATTAAATGGGAATGAATATCTACAAAACCTTCGGGAATTAAGTTTTTTAAAATCGGTTTAGATTTAAAAAATGAAAACATACTCTGTTATTTTACTCTATTCTTTTACTACACTACTTCTAAACTCTATAAACAATGTCGCTAGAGTTAAGAGATACAAAGGTAGCGTTATTATTAATTTTTCTGAGAATAAATTCAAAATAACATACAACATTAACATTAATAAAACAATCAATCTTAATATTCTTTTAATTTTACTCTTATTATTAACAAATGGAATAAAAAGTAAGATAGGATTACATAGAAAAACCACATTATTTAATAATACTTCACTGTGTAGAGAATAAAATCCTACTAAAAGAAAAAATAGTCCAAAAATCCCCATAGCGATAAAATAAATGGAGCGAACGATGCGATTCATCGATAATGCGAGTAGCAAAGCACACGCTACAGAAGCAAACCAATAGGTATTCCACCATACAGAAGTATCAATCGGTTTGGCTTGAAAAACGTTGATTTCGTCTTTTACCAAAGGTTGATCTCCATTCATGGTATGTGATAATCCTGCTTGGAATTTATCAGGTAAAAACAACAAAGTCGATGGATGATCAACTTTGTTTCCAAAAATGAGGTTAATCCCCAATTTTTCGAAATAACGATCTTTTAAATAGGTATTTAATATTGAACGATAATTTGCTGTATTTCCTTCTATATCTACTTTTACTGGTGTTGGCAGCACTTCATTCAACACATCTACCACTTTAGTTGTGCAGTTGTTATCGATAAATTTGTATGTATAGTATCGATTTTCTTCTTTTAACGATTCGTTTAAAAGGTTCCAGACGCGTTGTTTTTGGTTTTGAGACAGGTTGAGTTCTTGTTCCACTACGGAGCGATTGTCATAAGCGTAATTCACTACAAAACTCTCATAACTATCGTAATCCACGAAGTAGAGTAAATCTCCTTTGACGAATTTGGCATAAAAATTAGGGATTCTAAAATCAAACATCCCGTAGTTGTACACGCGGTCAATTCCTTCTGCAGGGTCAAAAACACGGATAGCGGTATGCCCAAAAAGCGCATACAATTGTCCTCCTGTTCCACAAGTTAAAACACTTATTTTTGCTCGATCTGACAGTTGTCTATCTGCTGTTTTTCCAAAACTCAATTGGGTGATAAACACAGCAAAGAACAACGCAATTATTTTTTTCATTTCTTACTTTCTAAAAATTCCTAAATCTAATTTCAACGAGAATACATTGGAGTAAATAGCCGCGCTTTGATCACCAATATCGGTTAAAGCATAATCCACTTGAATTCCTTTATAATGAAACCCTACACCTATATTAGGTTGAAACTCCGTTTTTTGCGTATTGTCCATTTGTCTATTATTTTGAAAATTGCCAACTCCCCCACGAACAAATACTAAATTGGCATACCCAAACTCAACACCAAGTGAAGGAGTCATACTCATTGATCCACTTGAGATTACCGCATTGGTTTCAGCGAATTCAACATGAAGGGCAAAAGCGGCTAACAAATTCAGATCCCGCGTTAGTTGAACATTTTTTGACACCCCCATTTGCAATTTCGGCAAAGTAATTTCTGTTGTTTCGGGCAATTCTTGATTCATGCCTTCCACTGCTCCTTGTACTTTGCTGTATTCTTTTTTATTGATGTTCCACATATTATAGGTCGTCGTAATATCACGGGCCATTACGCCAAACATCCAGTCTGAATTGGTTTTGTACTGTACTCCAGCATCAAATCCAAATCCCCAAGAATTGGCAAACTTTCCAATAACACGACGTACAACTTTGGCATTAACTCCATAAGTCAATCCTGGAATAGGAGTATTACGCGCATAAGAGAGTACAAAAGCATAATCAGCAGCCGAGAATAAACTAATGCGATTATAATCGATATTCCCCTGTTGATCAATCAACTCTGTGGTATTCATGATATCGTCAACGCCAAATCGGATGATTGAAAATCCCAAAGCACTTCGCTCATCTAGCGGCATGGCAAATGCAGCATAATCGTATTGAGCAATATTAGCAAAATAACTGGCATGCATTAAAGCAACCTTCTGATCTTCCAATTGCATGAGTCCCGCTGGGTTCCAATAAACTGAATTTACATCCCCGCTGGAAGCAACCACACTATTTGCCATTCCCATTGCAACAGCATCCACTCCAATATTCAAAAACTCATTCGAATATTTTCTCGCTTTTTGTGCATGAGCAGCAATCCCGATGCAAAGTAATAACGTACATACTGTTAGCTTTTTCACAAACCTTTATTTATTATTCATACTAAGTTGTAAAAATAGTAAAAAACTAAAAGGCTATGAAGATATTATTATTACTAAGTTTATGATACCTTTGTATAAGAAATAAAGTCCAATTATTTTAAATATACGAAGACTAAAATAAGATATACATGAAAAAACACCTTCCAAATTTCATCACTTTATTAAACCTCTCATCGGGATTGATAGCTTGTATCTATGCTTTTGACGACAATATCCACATGGCCTTTTTATGGGTGTGTATTGGTATTTTCTTTGATTATTGGGATGGATTTGTAGCGCGCATTCTCCATGTAAAGAGCGAACTAGGGCTTCAATTGGATTCTTTGGCAGACATGGTAACAAGTGGTGTAGTACCTGGATTAATTATTTACAAGCAGTTAGCTAATATTCAGGAAACTCAAGGTCCATACAATCTAACACCGGAGACCTATTATATGGCTATTGTTCCCTATTTAGGTTTTCTTATTACGTTGGGAGCGGCTTACCGTCTAGCTAAATTCAATATTGATACCAGACAAACGGATTCATTTATTGGATTACCTACCCCAGGGAATGCTCTTTTCATTTTGAGTTTACCCCTAATTGTAAGTACAACAGATTCTGAAGCGGTTATATCATTCTTAAGCAATCCTTATGTATTGGTAATCATCAGTGTATTGAGTGCCTATATTATGAATGCAGAATTGCCTTTATTTTCTTTGAAAATTAATCCTAAAAACTTAGGTGCCTATAAATTGCAATTGGGCTTTGTACTTGTTTCAGTTATTCTATTAATTACCTTACATTACTTAGCTATTCCAATCATCATCTTGCTTTACATCTTGCTTTCAGTCATGAAGAATATGACCGTAAAAAAGAAGTAGCTTAAATAATAAGGCTCACAAAATACCAAAGTGATCAAAAAATATTTTGATCACTTTTTTTATACATTTATGGCAAATGTATTCAATAAAATAAAAAACAAATTTCTTAATTTTAACATTTAATACAATTTTAATATACTCATTACAAGTAAAAAACAACTATTTTTAGTTAATTAACCACAATAACTATTTTATGAAAAGATTGTTTTTTTTTAGCTTAACACTAGTTTTGCTATCTTGTTCTAATGAAGAGCCTACAGCTTCATCTACACTAGCTGGCAAAGATATTCAACAAAGTCATCCTGATATAAATGTCGACACTCCATATAAGTATGATTCAATCAATGGTGATGGTATGAGAAATAATTATCTTTTTATTATCAGAAATGATACTGATTTTACCTTCAAATTTGCCGCTCATTCTGGACTTGCCGTATATGATGGAGCAGATGACTTAAAATATTGGGGGCATAATTTAACTACTACAAATAGTCCCAATCTTACTGCTAATGGACATGAATATGGTAACTATATCAACTATGATTATGTATTCATTAACGCTAGAACAATAGAATCCCATAATTCTCAATATATTAACCCTATATACTATACTCAACCCATTTGGAATGCCAACGGAACTTTAGCCAACGATCCTAGACTAATTCCGCAAAATGCCACACAAACAGAAAACAATTTCCTCGCTAAATTAGGTAAAATTTACTTCTTGAAATTTGAAGCATATGATGGTAAAACTCCAATTGCAGGATCTATTGTAAAATCTAGTTTTCCGCATAACTATGATGCAAATAATTTGCCTACTAGTGGAAATTGGGCAAGAACTCATATTTTAGATAGTTATTTCCAAGAAGAACTAATATACAATAAACACACCAAAGAGATCTTTTTACCAACAGGTCCAAATAGCACTTTTTCAGACACCAGTACTTTTGAATATCAAGGAATAAACTATACCGTTGGATTTAGAACAGACGCGAGCAAAGTTGAAATCTATATAGAAGAAGCTATTTAAAAATAAAATTATCTACTCTTAAATTATACTTCACAGTATAATATCTATTAGAAATGGTATACCAAAATAAGTCAATAATAAGAACTAATTTTAATCAAAAAAGGTCAGCAAATGCTGACCTTTTTTATTTATCTTTTAAATACAATATCTACAAATATTCCAATCACTGTTACCAGGACTTGAAAAGACGCTACTCCAAGTAGGTAACTAAGTAATGCTTTAAAGTAATTGCCTTTAGTTCCACCGTAAAACTGTCCAATTGCCCAACTCAAATAGAAAAAGATTACAATTGCTGTAATACATTCATTGAGCAATATCAATTGTGGAAATACATAATTCAACAACACTTGTAATGTATACAACAACATTCCTTCTGCCATAATTAAACTCGTCATGACGAAAGTCTCATATGCATTGTATTTAAAGTCATCAAAGAGAAATTTCGCCCAAAAGGTAATGGGTGCTAACATCAATAAATTAGCATAACCATAATTATTTTGAATCCACAACGAAATTTGATAAGCACTGGAATCTCCATATACCGCCTTCAACATACTCGTGTGAATGACATCGGTTTTAAAATAATGGCTAATAAATGTATAGATTAAAGAGGTGAGAATAAGAAAAGTAATAGGTTTGGTAATTCGCTGTCTATCTTCCTTCAGATATTGACGAATCACCTTTCCGGGATGAATGGCCAATGCTTTGACTGTATAAATGAATCCCTTTTCATATCCTGTGAGTTTCATCAACTCTTGAATAGCGTAATTTCGATCAATTCGCTCCACGACTATGGGTTGTCCGCAGTTCGAACAAAAATTACCTCCCTCAACTGATTTACAATGAGAACAAATGGCCATACTTACTTTAGATTGCGGTGTTTGAGTTCTTTTTCAAAAATTCTATATTCTTGTCCTTTCTTTGCTAAGAGAAAAACAAAAAACAAGGGAAAGACAGTAAAAAACCCCATTCCTTTTTGAAGCGCACTAAATAGAGCTACTCCTATAAAAACACCGATAAGACCTGCATTAATTAGGGCATAGGTCTTTACCTTTTTGCTCTTTTCAATCAACGTTTCATTCGTTAATGCCTTTAATTCTTGTTCTGTCATAGGATTGAGTTATTATTGTACAGTTTCTTTTTATTCGATTTAATTCATACGAAAAAGGCGAATAACATAAAAAAACACATTTGCTTTGCCCAAATGTATAAAAAAAATAAGCAGATTGTTAACAGAATGAAGAAGGGCTTTTAAAAGATTAGATATCAAAAAAAAAAAGAAGTAACCGAAAGGTTACTTCTTTTTTACTAAAGGATGATTTAATCCTTTTACATTATTGTTGATAACTTCGTATGTTTTTAAATGTTTAAACATTTCGGTTAAATTTCTAAAACCATAATCGCGGGAGTCAAAACTTGGATCTAATTTACGCAGGTTATTTCCTACGGTTGAAATATAAGCTTCCACTTCTTCATCAACAGACATATCAAAAGCCTTGTCAATGAGACGCATTTCTTTTTTAGTGATGGTCAAGGTATCGTTTTCCTCTTCTTCACCAACGACTTGTTTTTTCTCTTGATTGACATTTTTCTCTGCTTTAACTGCTTTCGGCATTAACGTCTCACAATAAGTAAAAATCTCACAAGATTGTACAAAGGCATTGGGTGTTTTTTTCTCTCCAATTCCCATCACAAAAATCCCTTCCTCTCGAATTCTTTTAGCGAGCCCTGTATAATCACTATCACTAGATACAATACAGAAACCATCAACCATTTTAGCATGGAGAATATCCATAGCGTCAATAATCAACGAACTATCTGTAGAATTCTTTCCTGAAGTATAATTAAATTTTTGAATAGGTGAAAAGGATAAATCATTCAATAAATCCTTCCAACTGTTCATTTGAGGCGTAGTCCAATCTCCATAAATTCGACGAATGGTTACTTTGCCATATTTTGAAACTTCAGCTAATATGTTCTCTAGTAATTTAGCTTGTGCGTTATCCCCATCAACGAGTATCGCTATATTGTTATTGTTTTTTTCCATTTTTTGTAGTATTCAAACTCAAGTAGGTAAAATACGAAAAAAAGAGGTACAAACTGCGTTTTTAATCTTTTTTTAGCACCCTAAAGGTTTTCTTTTGTAACTACCCATTTCCCAACTTTAGGGGCTTCATACACCTTCATTTGATGTAACAAATCCTCAATATCATCTGATACAATCACCATATTTTTATTTTCTTCTTTTAAAAATCCTTGATGAACCATGGTGTTTATCATGTTCAACAAAGGATCATAAAATCCTGCTACATTAAACAAGGCAATCGGTTTTTTATGCAAGCCTAACTGTCCCCAAGTTAATACCTCAAAAAACTCTTCCAATGTGCCATATCCACCTGGTAAGGCAATAATACCATCAGACAATTCGTCCATTTTCGCCTTGCGTTCGTGCATCGTCTCTACAAAAAGCAATTCACTCAATCCTGTATGCCCTAATTCTACATCAGCCAAAAATCGAGGTAATACCCCAATAACTTCACCTCCATTTGCCAATGCACCATTGGCAATGGCTCCCATTAAACCTACCTTCGCTCCTCCATAGACCACGCCAATTTGATGTTGAGCCAACGCTTCTCCCAAAGCAATTGCTTGTTCAACATATTCTTCTTTATTTCCAGCACTTGAACCGCAAAAAACTGTATATCTCATATTTATACTTTTTCTAAATAAAATCAAATCACTAATACTCAATTAATTACAATTAAAATATTTGATTATTCATTTTTTTTACTTTTTATCTTGTAACAAAAGTAAGATTTCTCAGTCTATTAATGTAGACAAAAACTTAATTCAACTAATCCCATGAATTCAAAACTATCTTTATTGTTTTTTCTACTATCCTTTTGTGGTGTTTTCGCCCAAGGTTCAGTAAAAATTACGGGGCGCGTACTTGACAAAAATCTCAAAGAAGCGATTCCTTATGCAACAATTACATTGAAAAAAGGAGAAACAGTTATCACAGGTGGGATGACCGCTGATAATGGTACTTTCTCTATTGCTGCCACAGCAGATACGTACAACTTAGACATTCAATTTATCGGTTATACGCCATACCACAAAGAAATAACGTTAAGCAATGCTACAGATTTAGGTACCATTTACCTAGAAGCTGAATCTACAACTTTAGCGGATGTAAATATTGTTGCTGAACGCTCTACAATTGAACAAAAAATCGACCGAAAAGTAATCACTGTCGGTAAAGATTTAACAACAGTAGGAGCTACAGCATCGGATATCATGAACAATATTCCTTCAGTTAACGTAGACAAAGACGGAAAAATCTCATTAAGAGGAAACGAAAACGTGAGAATCTTATTGGACGGAAGACCAACGAATATGTCTGCAGAACAGTTGTTAAAACAAATTCCTTCCACTTCAATCAAAAGCATTGAGTTAATTACCAATCCAAGTGCTAAATACAACCCAGAGGGAATGTCGGGAATTATCAATATCATTTTACACAAAAACACAGCTGATGGATTCAATGGTTCTGTGGATAGTGGTGTAACAATTGCTAAAAATATTCAATCGACAACTTCACTAAACTTAAATTACAGACAAGGAAAATTAAACTTCTTTGGTAATGCTAGTTATTCAGATGGTAAATCGAAAAATGAAGGAAATATGTTCCGTGAGGATATCTTATCTCCAACCAATATCGACATGTTAAATCACAACCGAAACTTTTTATACAAAGTAGGAGTTGATTACTACATCAATGACAACAATACCTTGTCTTTTTATACAAATCAAAGTACAAATAAAAGTGACTTAGATTTAAAAACAACGACAATTTACCCAGACCATTCTTTTGATGATATTTTTCAAAAAACAAAATACGACAATAAAAATACGTTTAGTACCTACAACTTAGCGTATAAACATTTATTTGAGAAAAAAGGCCACACATTAGATGTTGAAGTAAACCACAACATCAATAAAGCAGATATGGATGGTGATTACCTAACAAAATTAGGCATGGCTAGTGATTTGCTATACCAAGATGGAAACAACGATAAAAATACCTTATCGACTGTAAATGTCGATTATGTGAATCCATTAAACGATCATACGAAATTAGAATTAGGAGCAGAAGCTAGAATTTCAAGAGCAGATAACAATTTCAGCTCAAACAATCCTTTAATTCCTTCAAATCAAACAGCCATCGCAAATAAATATGATCAAGATATCTTTTCGGCTTATGCGACCTTCGGTCAGACACTAGGTAAATTTAACTACCAAGTAGGAACGAGAGTAGAAAGTTACAAAGTAGATTCTAAACTAGATGGCACTTCTACATTTAAAGATGATTATGTAACGCTTTATCCTTCGGTTTACGTTGGATATAACTTAACGGAGAGCGACATGTTCAACTTGAGCTATAGTCGTCGTGTAGATCGTCCTGGAGTAAGACAAACAAACCCAGTTCGTCAATTTTCAACACCTTTGATGACCATGGTTGGAAATCCTGAGTTAAAACCACAGTTTACCAATTCAGTAGAATTAAACTATACGCGATTATTTGCGAAGAGAAGCAGCATTACTGCTGGTGTTTACTACAGACGCATTAATCACGAAATCAATCACGTTATTTACGATGATCCAGAAAATGACAATCCAAATGCTTTGTTAATGACGTTTGACAACTACAAATCAAATGATGCATATGGATTTGAAGTATCGGCAAACATTATTGTTACACCTTGGTGGGATATGCAACCTGCTATTGATTTCTCTAGTATCAAACAAACGGGATTTGTTTCTCAATTGGATGCAACAGGAACGATGCAAACTGTATTGAGAGACATCACAGCTAATGCATTTAATGCACGTTTAAACAGTAACTTCAAGGCAACGAAAAACTTGCGTTTTAACTTGTTCGGATTCTACAGAGGTGCAGTAGATGGAATTACATCTGACGCAAAAGAAATGTATAAAATTGATGCTGGAGCGCGTTATGCTTTAATGAACAACAAATTAGGGATTAGTGTGAGATTCAATGATATCTTCAATACAATGTCGTACAAATTCAAAACAAAATATCCTTATCCTTCAACAGGTGAATTCACTTGGGAAAGTCAATCCGTATACATTGGTGTAAACTATACATTCGGTGGTGGAAAAGGAAAATCATTACAAAGAAAATATAGAGATACAAACACCAAACAAAGTGGTGGTTCAGGAGGACTGTTCTAAGTCTCTACTATAACATTCAATTATTACGCAGAAAGAGGATACACCTAAAAGGGTATCCTCTTTTTTTGTTCAACCGTTAACTGATAATCTTTAGATTTGCTTTTTTATCTCACCTATTTTATATTTTGTTTTAGTGTTCGATGAATCTTCACTTCGTTTCGATTTGCTTTTTCGCAAGTTGCTTTTTTGTCAAATAATCGATTAAGAGAATAACCGATTAAGAGAATAACCGATTAAGAGAATAACCGATTAAGAGAATAACCGATTAAGAGAATAACCGATTAAGAGAATAACCGATTAAGCAAATAAACCAATTAAGCGAATTTTGGATGAAAGAAAATATATCCTTAAATCAGAAAATTCATCTGATAACCCTTAACTGATAACCCTTAACTGATAACCCTTAACTGATAACCCTTAACTGATAACCCTTAACTGATAACCGTTCACAACAAAGGTGACAGCAAACGCAAGATGCTATTTTTTAATCGATGCCATTTGGAGCGCTTATTCCATCGATCTAATTCCAATTTGATTGCATCTTTACAATCCTCATCAAACATTTTTCGCATTTGATTGGCAAAATCCATGTCGTATAAGACCACATTGACTTCAAAGTTTAAATCAAAACTTCGATGATCAAGATTACACGTTCCCACTGAGCTTATTCCCGAATCAGTAACCCAGGTTTTGGCGTGAATAAATCCTTTTTTGTATAAATAAATTTCCACTCCTGATTCTAGTAATTCTTGAAAATAGGATTCTGACGCTAATTTAACTGCGAGAGAATCCGTAATTCCCGGTAAAAGTAATTTTACTTTTTTTCCACTTAACACGGCCATTTTAATGGCTAGTTGCAACGATTCATCTGGAATGTAGTAAGGTGTTGTAATACAAATTTCTTGCTCTGCTGCTTGAATAGCTTGTATGACACTAAAAAGAATCGAAGGCACATCTGAATCAGGTCCTGAAGCAATTACTTGTAAAGGCATCGTACGCTGTTTTCCCATGTGAATTTTAGGAAAATAATCCGCAGTGAAACTGATATTTTCTTTACTACAAAAATTCCAATCCGTTAAAAAAACATGTTGCAAACCATAGGCTCCACTTCCTTCGATGCGAATATGCGTATCCCGCCAAAAAAAATCATTTTCAGCTTTTCTACTGTTGTCATATCGATCTGATATATTAATTCCCCCTGTATAGGCAATTTGTCCATCAATCACGACTATTTTGCGGTGATTGCGATAATTCAATCGATTTGCTAAGGCTAACAAGATAATTTTATTAAAAGCAAAGGCATGTACACCATGGGCAAGTAAATCCTTTACAATATTCTTTCGAATACTTCTACTGCCAAAATCATCGTAAATAAAGCGAACTTCCACTCCTTCTTGAACCTTCTGTTTTAGTAATGCTGCAACTTCTCTTCCGATTTCATTATTTTCATAGATATAATATTCAATGTGGATATGGTGTTTTGCCTTTTTTATATCCTCTAATAAACGAGGAAAAAAAGCTTCTCCATTTTGCAGAAGTTCTACATTGTTATCCACTAATAACGGGCCTTCTCCTACAATGGGATTAGACAATAGTTTTACAAAAGAGCGATGCTTATCTACAATGGGATGTCCTTGTTGTTTTAAATCGAGATGGATTTCACTTAAACGTTGATATAATCTTTCTGCGTAATTATCATTGGCGATGAGTTTTTTGGAGTACATTTTTCGTCTACGATAGTTAATTCCGAAAGAGAAATAAAAAATAATACCAAATATAGGCACAAAGAATACTAACAACAGATAAGCTAATGTTTTCGAAATAGAGTCGGTATCATAGATAATTCGGACAGCAACCAGTGTTGCAATAAGAAAGTAGGCGATTTCGATATAAATGACCCATTCTGCTTCGAAAAAAAATGATATCATAAGTTGAATGCTTTAGTAGGCTAAGTAATTACTCAAAGTAAATCTAAATTTACGCATTCTTTTCTAAACTCCTCTATATCAAAATTCAAAACAAGTTGATTTCCTCCTCTTCGATTCATTTAACTATAACGTTTACTTGTGCTAACTCAATTGTTTGGATTCCCTTCTAAACTACAAAAGAAAGCGTTCTCCTTATGGTCACTTAACTCTTTTAAATCAGCCCACACGAAGCTCCCGTTAACAAAAATTAGACAAGTAAAATGTTTCTTTATTTTACTGATTTTTAAAGCAATCGCTCAACGATTATACCTATAAATCGTTCTTGTATTTGATTAAATGTAGAACAAGTCACTCTATATGTTTCACCTGTATCCCTCATCGTCATAATACTCACAAGAGTTGAATGATCATAATAACTCAGAGCTGGGGTCCCTTTAGTGCCAGGACTATTATGTGAATACGTCCACTGATCTTTAATAAGATAATTAACATCAATAACATTGTGATATTCTCTCCTATTATTGGAAACAGGTATTAACCTAGTCCAACTTGAACTACAATTCATATATATCTTCCTATCTGCATGTAACATAACTTGCAAATATAGAACACCATACCCCGCGTTTGTAAGTCGAAAACTAAAATCTCCCATTCTGATGGTCGTTTTTTCGCCTATACTTCCCCTATCCACCAGAAAATGTTTTCTTGCATAAGTCGGATAATTATACACAACCCAATCATTGTTTTTATCAGCAACTATAGACAAACTTTGTCCTGGATAAAGAAAAAATGAAGAGGTATCATAGGTTTTTAACCCACCAAATCTTAAGGATTTACCTCCTTGCGTTTTTACTTTTAAAACTAGATTCTTCGTTAAATTTACAATATTGTACATTCTTCCAAATGCATTTTCTCCATTTTCGTATTTAGGCAGATAAAACGTGCCATCTTTATCCGAACTACTATTAAAACTAACATTACAATCATCCTCTTGAAGATAGTAGGTTCGCGATGATTAGTAGAAATAGATCCTTGTACAGTTAGTGTACTAATAATATCGGTGGTATTTACACCAATTTGTGCATAGCCTAAACTACAAGCACTCATAAAAATAAATAGGATTTTTTTTGTCATGTGTCTTTCAATTAAAGTGCAAATAAATTAACACCGCAAAAAAAAGTCACGTCAAAACATCAAAAATGAAAAACAATTTTACTTGTACCTTTTTTCAACTAGTAAAATTACGATTAGCAGAGCAAAGCCCCCTAGTGTATTTATTATATGTATACTGCGCTACATTCATACTTTCTAGGACATTTTTTAGTCTATTTTTTTCGATTTATTTCAACACTAGAGCAGATCAATCCAAAAGAGCAGGCTAAAAAATTGACAAAAAGATAAATATTTTTTTTTAAACGGAGTTTATTACACGTTTAGCTTTAAAAAGCAATTATCTTAGGAAGATAGAGAAAAAGTGTACTTGGTGAATCTGATTAAAAAGGTTGGATGTTTGTTCGAAGCCTTGTAGTCAAAAAAAAGAGGGTGCCTATTAGGACACCCTCTTTGAGCCGATGGAGGGACTCGAACCCACGACCTGCTGATTACAAATCAGCTGCTCTAGCCAGCTGAGCTACACC
>NZ_JACAGN010000026.1 GCF_030324495.1 Myroides sp. 1354
TTGTTCTCTGCTCATTTTACTAATGTACATATTTTATTATACAATTATTTTAATGACACAGTTCACGGGACACCCTCGAATTAAAGTCAAAAAGCAAAGAATAGAGCTTACTATTCTTTGCTTTTGTTAATATAAAATTCAATTAATAAGCTCTTTGTAATTGCTTAGCAAGAGCTAGTATATTTTCTTTCCTTTTTAATGGCTCTATCCAATGTTTAGGATAAAGTACTTGGAGTATTAGAAGCTTCCTCAGGAGGAATAACAGGTACAATAGTAGATTTAAGAATCATTTTCTCTTCTCTTTTAAAAGCGAACGCTGTGGGATTTTTGCTTATACACAACCATCCGTCAGGGAAATTAGCTCCAAGTGATGCTGATAGACAAATTACAAGAAAGATTAAAGAAGCAAGTAAGATACTTGATATTACGCTTTTAGATCATTTAATTATAACAGCAGAGAGTTACTACTCTTTTGCAGATGAAGGTATCTTATAAGGTGTCTTTGTTATTTTAAGATGTAAAACTGTAAATGTGCTTTTACAGTTTTACATCTTTATTGTTTTATTGAAATACCTAAAAAATAGGTTTATTCTTTTCATTAAAACTTGTGGTTATCTGTTGTTCGAACTCATTGAAATGATGTTCTAATAGATTATATAAATAAGCATAGATAGTAAGTTTATCTTCTGCGATGACCTGAACAATACGAGAAAGGATCTTATGATGCTTAGGGTCTATATACACCGATTTCCCATGACGTGCTGTGCTTTTGACATCTTTAAAAAAGAGTTCTTCATAATTCGTTGAATCGTATTTTTTTATAGAGTTCTGTTCTTTTTTTACACGTCTTTGTTTCTTTGGTTCATCCATAGTTTCTTCCTCTTCATCTCTTATACCAGGAGCATTGAGCTCTGCCTCTGTAAATCCATTAGGTCTTAGTCCATCAACCATAAGTGCCATCATAGCTTCTTCATCAATTCTAGGTTTCTTTTTAAATTCTTCGTTCATAATTTCTCGTTTTTATCTGTTTATAATTCTGTCTATTTATCTATGTTATTAGTTAAATGTTATGCTGTCCTTTGAGTTGTAATTCCAATGTTTAAGACATCAAACTATATAAAGATTTTACCAGCAATCTATTTGTGTGTTTGATCGTTTGGAGCTATGTAAAGTTATAGCTACGATATTGTGTTTGTCCAACCAAAACATTGTTTAAACAAATAACTAGAGATATAGACTCACTATTTAAAAATAGGTCTTTAAAGAGTTAATTTAGCGTTTACTTATAGGTGTATAAACAGTATTCATATTATAAAAAACATATTGTAAATATGTTGAAAAAGTTACTGCAAAAGTAACAGCAAGTTATGTTTTGAGGCACTCGAAATTGAGTTCGAGCTTTCAAAACGACTTGCTCTTGCAGAGGGCTGGAAAACTACTCCGAAGTCGTTGTTTTTTTTGTATTAGAGAGAAGATAGACTCAAAATATTGAGGAGTTTACGGAATACCGTAATAAGATTAAGCAAAGTTTTAATATGTTTGAAATTATATCTTTTTTATGTGGCTAAGACAGATATCACTTTATTAAGAAATAAATATGAGTTCAAGAACTGAAAAACCTAATCCAGCTAAAATTATTGACAATTTTAAATTAGAACAACTTTATAATCATGAAATTGAAAATGGAAGATTTTTTAAAGTTGTATTTGCGAATGATGAAAAAACAGATATACAACTTGCTTCAAAAACTTTTATGCAAATCAAATATTTACCTTCACGAAATGATATTGAAGGATTAGATATTATTAAAATTGTTAATGGAAAAGAAATCCAAAAAGTATCTTTCTCAAAATTCAACTTTGCTCAACTAGAGTTATTCTTAAATTTCATACATGATATTGATTTAAGTACCGTTGCAGAAAGAAGATTAAAATTAGCTGATAATTCTTTGGATATTTTAGATGAAGAAACGAAAAAAAAGATTTCTACTTTACTTCAAGGAAATGAAGGGGCAGAAGTAATCCAAGAGCTACTTGATAATGATATTATTACAAGTCAAGATATCGTAAACACTGGTTACCGAAAAAATCAATTAAAAATCTTCGAACGTTTACTTAATGAAAAAAATTATCTTCAACAATATAAACTCAATGAAGAAGATTTATCTAACAATACAAAAGACGAGATTGCTTGGCAGCATTTCTTCAATAAAAATCCTTGGATATTTGGTTATGGTTTGGATTATAGATATCAAAGTATTTTACAAAAAGAATTTTCGGCATCTAATACAGATGCAGCTGGTAAAGGACAAGTTAACGCAGACTTTTTAATTGGTGATAATTACTTTACAACATTTGTAGAACTAAAAACTCCAGATACAGATTTGTTTGTAAATACAGGTAGTGGACAAAATCGTTCTGGAAGTTGGTGTTTGTCCACCAAATTAATTTATGCTGTTTCTCAAATTTTAGAACAAAAAGCTGTTGGACAAATTAAATTAGAGACAGAACCTTATAATTCCTTAGGCGAAAAAATTACTCAAAAAGGCTATGACTCAAAATGTATTTTAGTTGTAGGAAATTTGAATAAAGAAGTTGATCAATCTCAAGACTCTACTAAAATTAAAGAGATTAAAAAAAAGACATTTGAATTATTCAGGAGAGATTCAAGAAATATAGAAATCATAACCTATGATGAACTCTATTTAAGAGCTTATCACATTTGTTATAAGAAAATTTAATTATCACAGCCACTTACAAGGAGTTATCATAAGCGGGGTTAAAGTACTAATTCTAAATTTTTACATCTGTCTCCAAAATAAATTATGATCTATTTTTTCTACATTTCAGCAATACTAAAAACATTAACTGTAATATTATATGAACGAACCAGATTTTTTTTGGAAAAATTTTCGATTAGGTACTGAATTACAAATTTCAGGAGCATTTATTTTTAATGCACTAAACTTCATTGACAAAATTGAGTATTATCATTTTGAAGAAGATGTTTTTGAGATTTTATACAATCTTTCAGTTGGAATTGAAAGATTAGAAAAAATTGTAATAGTATTAATTGAGCATAACGAACAATCAAATCAGGAACAGTTTGAAAAAAGTTTAATCACTCATAATCTACAAGATTTAATAAGTCGTATTAAAAAAACCGAAAAACTAAAACTTGGTAAAGTTCACAACAAGCTATTAATGCTCCTTACCAATTTTTATAATTCTTATCGATATAAAAGATTTAATAAAGATTCTGTATACCATAAAAATTATGACAAGTTTGACTTTATAAACTTTATTAAAGATGAATTGCATCGTTCATCAGATAAAGATGACTATATTTCTAATGATTTAAGAATAAAAAAATTTCTTGGTAAATTAGTTTTAACAATTACTACACAGCTCTATGAAATAATTAAAAATTACAGTTATAAACTGGGTACTTTTACCTATGAAATTCGGTATAATTCAAAAGCTTTTAAAATTTTTATAGTAAAAGAATACACTTTTGAAAATGAAAATAATTTTAAAAGAGAAATATTAATAAATTTATTAAATGAAAATGGAATTAAAGATGAAATTATAGATTACATAAAAACACTCAAACCAGTTAATTTAGAGTCTTATAATTCATCTGATTACATTAAGTTCCTATTTAATCCTGAAAATAATCAACATTATATGTCTGAATATGCACATTTAATTGATGAAAAGAAAGTTGATTGCAAACGAGTAAAAGAAATTTCATTTATTGGTGAAAATCATTATCTAAGTAATGATTTAAATTTTTCAGATGATGTAGAAACAGAAGAATAAATCAGTATTATAGCTAATATCGTACTGATGAAATACACAAAACAATGTTATCTACTATACTTCGATATAGTACAGCAAACAGCAAGAGTTTTCCAAAGAAACGAGTTTTTTTAGCAAGTCCCAAAAAGTTAGACACAATATTATAAAACCATTATGGCAAGTATAATTTGGAATAGAGATCCACAAGAGGCATTAAATAATCCGTATGAATATAACGCACAAGAACAATTTCAAAGAGAAGCAATTTCTATTTCCGAAAAAATAGGTAATAGATTAGATGAATTTGTATACAATTTAGAAGATAGAACATTAGAAAAAGCAATTTGGATGCTGCAAAATGATGCATTATTTGCATTCAAAGATTCTGTAATACTTCTAGAACAAAAAAATCACAGAATTGTAGGTAGATTGTTAAGAGATATACTTGAGTCGTTACATTTAATTGAATTTTTAAGTAGTGAAAGCGATAAAGCCATCAATTCACTAGCAAAATGGTATAATGATGATTTGATAATGCATAGAGAATTTAGAGAATATGTAAAAAAACGTGATGGAGAGTTTATTTCAGAAAAACATAAGAATACTCATAGGGTTCTTTCAAAATTCACACATAGAAGCTATAAAACTTTACTTTATAGTTACATTTTAGGGAATGAGAATAAGATATACTACGACGAAAAATGGAGATTAGTTCCATCAATTGCAATGTACTATGCTTTGTTAGGATATTTTGGCGGATTAATTATAGATAATCTTAAAAGATATGGAAATTTAAACGAAGAAGAGGTTTCTAAATACTGGAATGAGTCTATGGAAGAATTTCAAATTCCAAGAGGATATTTAACACCTGAACAAAAGAATTTTTTAGGAATTGATGATTAAAGAATACTGAACATGTCTACAAGTTTTTTTAGTGACAAATAAAATTGATATACTGCTGAACGTAATATAGATTTAAAAAAATGTACAAGATTAAAATGATAGAATAATAAATTTAAGTGTGATTTATAAGAACAATTAGTATATGATATTAAATGAAAATCCTATCACTAAAACATTACATTCTAATTGGAGACTGAGGATTCAAAAAGAATTTCCAAGTAATGATTTTACTTCATCCATAGATTATTTATGTTTGATTAACTATTTAGATAAAGTACCTCAGAAATTTTACTCAAAACAAGCTTTTGTAGAGTATTTAGATTTCCTAGAAACTGCAAAAAAATTAAATCCAAAGCTATTGGCTAATATTCTAATTACAGCAGAAACTCTTTTAAGTCTTTCAAATAAAACCTTAACAACTATAAATGATAAATCTATACATGATATTTTATTACCAACAGATAATAATGATCTAATAGATTTTATTGAAAGGGAAATACATTATAATCTATTAAATATATATGAAACTCCTTTTTATCAATTCACTAGAATAATAACAGAATATAAATGGATTGAATCAAAAAAAAACACAGATGGATTGGATCTCTTTAATTCTATTGAATACTTAAAGAAAAGTAACTTTAACTTTATAAATAATTTTTACCTTCATAATGTAAGAAATGGCATTGCACATGGGAAAATTGTATTTTCAGATAGAGATATAACATATATTGATAAAAAGGGAGGTAAAGCTAAGGTTGGAATAAAAAAAATTATTGATATTTTTGATGGTATCCTAGATATAACTAATGGATTTTGTTTAGCATTTAAAGTTTTTGCGTTTACAAATTCTACTTTCTTTGAGAAATATCAAATACCTATTCCTCAATCTATTTTACTAGAAGAACTACAAGCAAAAGTAAATGTTCCCGCATGGACGATTAAAAATTGCTTGGAAAGTAACACAATAGATAATAAAAAGCAATTAATTGTTTATATCAATAATAAGAATTGGGATTACAATAAAGTACTTTATTATTCATTCACTACGGCATTATGGGCAGAGTCTTTGATAAAGTCATATGATCGAATTTTTCTTTCCTTTCATTCAAAATATAGTAAAACATATCCCATAGGTTGGGCATCATATGATGCTAATAAATTAAAATATCTTCGAAATAAAAATGAAACAAATTTTGAAGCTTACAAAGGAGTATTAGAAAATGATTTACTTGCTTTTGATCCTAAATTTAAACTTCCAAAATTCATCTATAAATTAGGGACTTTTAATGATACTATAAGAAGTTCTGTTCCTATAATCTTGAACAATTATTTAGAAACATATTTTCCTGATCCTTTTTATATTCGTGAAACACAAATTCATTCAAAAAAGTTTTTTACTATAATTCAGGACACTAGTTTAGTTGTTAAAACTGATTGTCAAATTAGTATTGAGAATTTAATTCGGAAGGATAGTAAAAGAATAATTAAAAAAGCAATACGATATTCACGTAAACAATGCAGTTGGTTTTCTAAAGAAAAATATTTACCTGTAAAATATATTCGTGTATTCATCTATAGTACTGATAAAAGACTACGTAATCTCCGTAATTCTGGATTGCCACCTTCTTTAGTTGCTACTATTGAAATTAATAAAACAAAACACATAAAAACAATTGATATACTTGGAGGGACACCAGAACAAAATGGTAGGTATAGAATTGTTTGGAATAAGAGTTTCTTAGAAAACAAATGAGATTTTTATTTTAGATTTTCAGGTAATGTATATTTTAGAATAAAGACAGTTACCTTGTTTAAAAGCTATGTACGCAATCTATTTGCGTACATAGCTTTTTTTGTTTTAAAAAAAAATATTCAAAGTCTTATATATAAGTGTTTTATATAAATATTAAAAAATAAAATATAGTGCGTAATTAGGTTGCGTAGGTCAATAAGAACTTTGTGATAGTAAAAAATTAAAACAAATCTTACGTCATGATTGGTTACAGAATACATTACTACTTAGCAACTATTTAAGTAGTATTAAATCATATCTCAAATAGGTTTAACACCTAACATTATAACAAGAATGAGAGCTAATAACACTCGTTTAATTAATCATTAAAAAATATTAAAAATGAAAAAATATACTATTTCAAAAATTGAGGGTACATATCAATATAAACAAGATAAGACAAATAACTATAACAATACAAATGTTACTAATAAGAAAGATGCAATTAAAATTGCTAAAAATGATATTATTAATAAAGGAGGTGGATCTCTAAAAATCAAAAAACTTGATGGTAAGTTTCAAGAAGAAAGAACTTATCCAAAATCAATAGATCCGATAAAATCAAAAGGCTAACATATGACGAAGAATTATTTTATATACTACAATGGTCCAAAAATAATAATAACAATACTCTTATTAGGGATATTGATTAATCAGATAGTACTATATATAACAGAATTATTAGAGTCCTTCTTTAATGTTGATTACTTAAAGTTTCCTTCTACAGCTGTAATACTTGGAATTATAATTACACTAATAGATAAATGCTTATGGAATAAATTTCCTTTTAAATATTTATATGAAGTTAAAGATATTAGTGGTAGATATGAGGGTAATATCTCTTTCAAACATTATTTAACTGGCGAAGTAGAGCAAAGGGATTGTGCTATAGAAATAAGGCAAACAGGATCAAGCTTGAGAATTAGAACTTTCTTTAAAGACTGTACACAAGGTACTAGTTATTCAATTACTAAAGACCTTAAACTAACCATTGAGGATAATCATTATACAATTTTTATGATCTATCATAATTTAGGCAATTCAGTGTTAAATATTCCTGAGCATCATGGAACTAATATTTTGGATTATTCTCTTGATAATAAAACTTTAACAGGTAGATATTATACAGATAAAGAACCTCAAACTAAAGGTATAATGACATTAAACTTTACTGATAAAAAATTTAAAAACAGATATTAATATGGCAACTTTAAATAAAGAATACATATCTTTTGATAGTAAAATTAAACTTACTAAAACAAGAAAAGACTCATTAGCAGCAAGTAGAGCTAATATTCGTGAGCAAATAAAAAAATGGTTTAAAGAAAACAAACCAGATGAGATTCAACCAAAATTTCATCCACAAGGTTCTTCTGAAATGAGAACTACAATAAACCCGTTAATAGAATATGATGAATTAGAGAATTCCATCATCAAGTATGATACTGATGATGGGGTATACTTTATTAAAACTAAATCTGAGCATAATAAACGAACTATTAATACTTTGCATGATTGGGTGTATCAGGCAGTAGATGGTTACACTAATCAAACTCCTATTAAAAAAGCAACTTGTATTAGAGTTGTTTTTAATGATGGTCATCATATTGATCTACCAATTTATTATAAAGAAGATGATTTAATAGAATTAGCTCATAAAAGTAATGGATGGATAGAAAGTGATCCTAAGGCCTTTTATGAATGGTTTAATGAAGAAAAGAAAGTAAAATATAGATTGGAAGCTGTGGTAAGATGTTTAAAAGCTTGGAAAAATTATAGAGAACAAAACAACTCTAACCTTAAACTTCCAAGTGGCTTTGAATTAACAATACTTGCTACTGAGAATTATTATGATGCGGATAACTTGGACGAATCATTTAGAAAAACTGTAGAGGCAATCTATAATACATTATCAAAACTTAATGGCTTCAAGTGTATACGTCCAACTACTCCTAAAGGAGAAGATGTCTTTGCGAATTATTCAGAAACACGTAAAAATAATTTCTTGAATGTTTTAAAGAGTTTAAAAGAAGATTGTCTTAAAGCATTTGAGGAACCAAATTACAAAAAAGCTTCTGAGATTCTTAGAAATAATCAGTTTGGGAATAGATTTCCATTAGGTGTAGATAAAACAGAAGATACTAAAAACAGAGTACTATCTATTGCATTGACAACCTCTTTAATTAAACCAAAACCATATGGATATTAATGATCAAATTAAACAAGTTCTTCAGAAACATAAAGGATTTAAGTTAGTAAAGGATAGTTGTATTCTATATGGGAGTTTATTAATTAGTGAAGAAGATAGCTATGAAGTTGAAATAAATTTTAAAAATTTTCCTGCTTGTTTTCCTATAGTACATGAACTTGATGATAGAATTCCTAAAAAGGTGGAAAGACATATTTATTCAGATACAGGCTCTTGTTGCTTTACAACAAGAGCTAAAGCTGATATTTTTTTGGAAACACAAATATTTACTCTTTTAGATTTTATAGATAAGATTGTGATTCCCTATTTTGAAAATAATTCATATTATGAAATCAATGGTAGATACCATGGAGATGAGTATTCTCATAACAAACAAGGTGTAATAGAAGGATATTATGACATATTAGGGATAACTGATATATTACCTATCTATAGGTTAATTTTAAATAGATTGAAAGGCCAAAAAATAAAGTTAAAAGATGGATGTTATTGTGGGTCAAAAGAAGCTCTAAAGAAATGTAATAATGGTCTGCATGAAAGAAAATACAGAAACTTTAAAAAAATAAAAAAAGAAACATTATTAGGTGATATTTATGTAATTTCAAAAATAAATTTGTAAGGAACAAAGTTTTATGGCTCTTACTTACTATCACTATATTTAACACGACTAAAAGATTAATTTTTAATACAAAATTATCAATGAAATTCTTTACACATCCCAAAGGCATTTTTGAAATTGAGATTCCTCTTGAATGGTACTATAAAAATGAAGTTGTAGGTTATAAAAATGAACCGCCATTTAGTTTTGAGTTGTATGAAAATAATTGTGGATGTTTCCAGTTAAGTGTTTATCATTCCTCAGAAAAAGAAATCAATTCTCATTTACCAAAACAAAATTTTAATACAAGCAATTTAAAGTTTATTGAAAGTGAATTTCCTGATAACGATTTTAAGATCTTTTTATGGGCAACTGTCGTAGAAGATTATTTTTTTATGGCAAAATATATTTGTGAACAAAAAGACTCTAATAAAAAGCAAATAAAGGAGGAATTAAAAAAAGTAACTAAATCTTTGTCTACTTTAAGATGTTTAAGCGAGGATAGAAGAAAATTAGCTATTGGCTTTGATAGATTCGATAAATTTAATTCAGCTCTTGTTGCTTCTTTTGATTTAAAAAATCAGGCTTTAAAAAGCAAATGCTTTGTCCAGTTTATAATTATTACGGCAAATCAAATAGATGCTTATTTAAGAATATGTATTGTACTACATTATCAATTACAAGAAAGAACTTGTGAGTTTAAAATAGAGTATCTTTTCCAAGATGAAAATGATAAACCTATGATGGAGAAAAAAATTTATGATATTTCAAGAGAGAGGAATATTATTAATGATGAACAACATGAAAGATTATATAATTTATATAATTTAAGAAATAAAGTTGTACATAGGTATATTATAACTGATATCAAAACTTTTGAATTGTCTGAAATATGTTTAGACTATGAAAAATTGTGTGAGGAAATTAGATTAGTGTTAAGTAAGATTGAACTTGAACAATTTAATAAGAAAATAGGGTATTACTCCATAAATCATCCACATAGAAAAATAAGTGAAAATCTTATAAATGAACTAAAATCATATACAAATGAAAAGCATATCTATAGTGAATATTTTAGAGAATTATAAAATAATAGTAATGAAAAAATTCGCTACTACATAGCTTTAATTATTCTTTCTTTTACTCGATACTTAAGAAAAATAGTAAGTAATTGAAATAAAAAAAATATTTTATACACTTAAATAACTTAATAGAAAAATGGAAATATTTATTGAAAATGATAAAGAATATATATTAGTAGCTAATAAAAATCATTTAAATGAATTGTTCGAAGAAATCACTAATTTAAAACCATTTGCTGACAAATTTAAATTCACAGATATAAATCTATTTATTAAGTTAATTGAGTTATTAGAAATAGATTATGATGAATTTACACAAAAGTATTTTTATTATGATTCTTTAAAAAAGCTTCATATTTCTCAAAGCATGAATGACTATATTTGGATTAGTACTGTTGGTTTAGTTGCAAATGGTAAATCAACTACTAATAGTATGGTAAATTCATGTTTATCTCAATATTTAGTATTATCTCTTCTCTTTGAAGAAGCTATTGAGCTAACTAATGATGAAAGTGTTTATAATATAGATTCATATAATTCAGGTAGACTAACTGAATTAACCCCTGCTATATATCATAATCTTATTTTTTATATAGAAGTTTTTTGTAAAGCGTATCTTTCGTTAACTAAAACAGAATTTCCGTTTACTCATAGTTTACCTCTTTTGTATAAACAAACTGTGGAGACAATGAATAATAATTCACACAATGATTCTCTTTTTCAAATTCTAATATTAGATAAAATATACAACTTTGTTAACCACATTGAGAATATGCCAAAAGGATTTAAAGAACACAATATTAAATACAATGATAACTACTTAGATGACACCATATTTTTATGTGATAATAACGGTTTAATTGAATTGTATTATATTCTTGAATACACAAATGATTTTATTTCTGAATATTATTATATGGGTAACAAAAACTACTATTTGAAAACTGATATATATCAAAGAATGTTAAAAAAAGCTGACACAGAAGACAAAAAAAATAGAATTAAGGAGATGTATCCACATTTAGGTAGTAAGAAATAAATTAGTTTTTTTATCTAAAAGCATTTTTTGATACAGTGTTTTAAATAGTAATTTTGTGTTTTTATCAGAGAACCAAACAATCCTAATCATAGTTTAACACATTCGTAATTTAGGAAGTTACTCCAATTCAAAAAATGTGAACCTCTCTATTTATAAAGCAAACAAAAAAAGGAGGCTAACCCTCTTTATCTAATAAAAACACCCCAACTATCTCTAAGTTGGGGTGCTTTTATTTTATTCCGTTTCCATCATCTTTAAAATATCTTCGTACCTATAAAATATCAATCCACCAATTTTCTTAAATGGTATTGTACCATTTATTCTCATATTTTGTAAAGTACCAGGAGAAATACCAAGAAGCTTCCTTACCTCATAGCTTTTGATCCATTGTTTTATTTCTTGATCTTTCTTTCTATTAAAAGGACTATACCTTCTTATCTCAGTAATAATCTCTTGTTTAAAGATATCAAGGTCTTCTTTTGTAATAAATTCAATTTTCATAATAAGTAGTATTTAGAGTTAGTTTAAACCCTAAATAACAATTTGTATGTACTGGTTTAGTTCTGTTGTCTTTGGGCGGTGTAATTTGACTATTCAAAGTTGTATTTGTGAGTTTCTTGCATAAGCCTTCTTTCTCTTAGGTTGTCCATATCTTCACTCAATTTATGTTCTAGTACCTTAGCATAGATTTGAGTTGTTCGAATAGCTGTATGTCCAAGCATCTTACTCACAGATTCAATTGGTACACCGTTGTTTAGTGTAACGGTTGTAGCAAAGGTGTGTCTGGCTAAGTGGAAAGATAAGTTCTTATCTATTTCACAAATAATGGCAATTTCTTTTAAGTAGCCATTCATTCGCTGATTAGTAATAACTGGAAACAGTTTGCCTTTGGCAAAAGCCACAGGATGCTCTTTGTACTTTTCAATTAGTTCTAAGGCTTCTGGTAGTAGTGGAACCCTTACAGGTATCTTAGTTTTCTCCCTACTAGATATAATCCAATCCTTTCCATCACTACCTTTAGCTATATTTTGTGGTGCTAAGTGAAAGATGTCTATATAGGCTAAACCAGTGTAACAACTAAACAAAAACATATCAAGAACAGATTGTAATCTTTCGATAGCAAAATTCTTGTTCACAAGGATTTCAAGTTCAGATTTAGTTAAGTGTCCTCTTTCTGTCTTCTCAAATTGAAGTTTATATCTGGAAAAGGGATCTTTTTCCACCCATTCCATGGTGATAGCTAAGTTGATTAACTTTTTAAACCTTTCAATGTGTTTCATAATACCATTGTTATTTAATGGTTGATGTTTATGAATCGGTTTGCAGTTTCTCAAGAAGTTTTCAAAGTCAAAGATAAATTTGTAGTTAATCTCGCTTAAATAGATATCAGTTCGATTGTGTACTTTACGCAAATAGCTTTTAAGGTACTTTTCCGTAGAAAAGTAGTTCTTAAGTGTACCATAAGCTAATTTACTTGTAGCAATCTCTCTATGATAGTCTATAAGCTTTAAAAGTGATGATTCAGTATCATCATGTCCAAGAAAGATGTTTTTAACAGCTCCAATTGAGACAACTCTTTTTTGTTGAACTAATTGATGATAGGCATCTGTAATGAGAGAACGTACTCGCTCAATATGTGCATTGATTCGAACCGTGTCCTCACTTTTTCCTTTTGCTTTTCCTTTAATGTTATCCCAAGAAGTAGGGGATATTTTTAGTTTTAAAGAAATTTCTGTTCGTTGCCCATTTACCGTTATCCTTGCGTATATAAGGGATGGGACTGTTTTGTTTGAATTAGAAACACGTATAATGAAGTGTATTCCAAATGTGTTTTTTGTTTTCATATCAATCTATTTTAATGTTAACCGAACTGTTTTGATATGGTTTTAAAAAACTACTCACCTGAATAGTACTCAAACAAGACCAAAAAGCACTGAATTAAACTAAAATAAATTGTATTTAATTTATTGAAATACAATTATTTAAACTTGATTCGGTGAGCTAATTTACCTTTTAAAAATAGCTCACCTAATAGCTCACATTTAGATTGATTTACAATGGATTATTATGATATATTTAAAAATAAAAAAATCCGTAAGTAATTGATACTTACGGATTTAGGCACATTCTGATGCCGAAAAAGTCGGGGTGGCAGGATTCGAACCTGCGACCTCCTGGTCCCAAACCAGGCGCGATGACCGGGCTACGCTACACCCCGAAGAAGCGGAGAGACAGGGACTCGAACCCTGGCGACCGTTACCAGTCGACAGATTAGCAATCTGCTCCGTTACCACTCCGGCACCTCTCCTGAAAACTGAGGAATCCCTCATTTTTACTGGAGCAAACATACTATTAGTTTTTATTTTATGCAAATAATTTTAACGTGAAAATAGAAGAAAATATTGCCTTTTTTTTTACTCCATTAAGTATGAGGGGGATATGAAGCAAAAGAAAATGAAAAAAGTTTGAATCAATCGCTCCTCTTTGCGTAGATAGCATATAAAACGCCCTATTTTAAAGGGTAGAAGAGGAGTTAGATTTAAATTATCTCGTATCTTTGTACCAGAAATAAAGATGGAGCGAAGAAAAAATAATAGCTCAAGCTTATATTAATGCAGCAATTTATGAAATTTGATACTACCCTAACGTTCTCAAGCGATCGCTTGAAGTTTATTATTGTAAACGATCAATACGTAGAAGATATTTTTAATGCGTTAACTCCAACTGTGGCTAAATTCTTGCCTTTTATCCCAACGGGTAAAAAAGAAGATACGTATGGCTTTGTTGCCTATAGTTTAGGTCAATTGGAAAAAGAAAAAGACATTACTTTATTGGCAACGGATAAAGAAACAGGTGAATTTATTGGATGTTGTGGAATTCACGATATTTGTGAGGAATCAATTTCAATTGGTCTGTGGTTGAAAGAGAGTGCAAATGGAAAAGGATATGGAACGGAGCTTGTCAAAGCTTTAGAACAATTTGTTTTTGACCATTTAGCTGTAGACTATTTGATTTACAATGTAGAACGAAACAATGCAGGAAGTATCAATATTGCAGAAAAATTAGGTTATGCATACCACAGTAGTTTTGAACGCAAGATTAGCGAAGACAAAGTATTGGATATGTTGCATTACCGCAAAGCGAATCTTGCTAAACAGTAATTTAGAGCAAAGATAAAAAATGAGAAAAGTTCAGTTTGATTCAAAAGAGTTAAATTGAACTTTTTTTGTATAAGAACCTAAAAAATGAACCAAATGTCCTTTTATACCCCAGAAAACCTAACTAATATCTCTTGTTTAAGAGCGTCAGAAAGAGCGTTTTTAACCTTGTTACAAGCGCTTTTACAGGGAGAAACCAATTGGTCGGATGTCTTAGTACAACTAGAGCTTGAAGACGAACTAACGATGGTTCATCCTTGTATCCTTTCTACTGTCTTGAGCGATGTAACACAGGAAGTTAGTTTAATTGAGCGAGAAGTACAGCTGAGAATATTAGCCGTGATGCTACAAAAAATGGGCAAACATTGGAATGCTTATCGCGATATTATAGCACCCAATGCAAAGGAATGGGAAAAGCAATTAATAGAAAATACAACAGGTGAAATTGACCCAAAGGAAATACAAAAACAAGTGTGGTTTTGCTTGCTCAAGTATTTTGAAATAGCACAAGAATCACTAAAAAAAATAACGACTTACAATCTGATTCAGGAAGGCATCAAACAAGAAATTTGTATGATTGTTGCTATGCTAGTACCTCAAGTGCGTAAGCTATTTCCTCAAGATGTTCAATGGAGCAGTGATCGTTTGTATTTTAGAAAGATCCAAGAAGAAGATAAGGTGTTGTTACAAGAATATTTTACACCAGCTGTGGGGAAATATTTAAGTATAGATGCATTGAATCATCCTGTATTGGTACAAGCTTATATTCAACAATCTCAAATTGAAATGTTGGCGGGAACTTGCTTGGTTTTGATGGCTTTTGAACGAGATACAATTGATTTTGTAGGTGCGCTAACCCTGAATGATATGAATCAAGAAACAGTTGAAATAGGGTTGTGGGTGAGAGAAGAGCAGCAGGGGAAAGGTTTTGGAGAGGAGTTATTGAATCAAGCGATCGCAATAATCTGTACTGAAATTTCAACGAAGCAGATTATTTATACCGTTGAAAAAGAAAACCACAAGAGTATTGCTCTCTGTCAGAAAAAAGGATTTCAGTTCGAAAGTGAACTCATTTTAGAACCCACTCCCTTAAAGAATAAGTATAGAGAAATGTTGAGATTTGTCAAACAAGTTGTTGTCGAATAAAACAAGAACGAAAAAGATACAGGAGAAGCTTAGGATCAAAAAGTATTTCTAACTTTTTCGTATGAAAAAAGCGAGGAAACCCTCGCTTTTTTTTATCGTTATAAGAGAAAAGAGAAATCGAATGCATTAGAATTTATAACGCACGGCAATACCTAAGTCAAGGTATAAACCATCGCGATAGGCATTGTTTAAATACAACTCCGGACGTGCATCAATAGCAATCTGCAATGGAATATCTAGATTGTATTCCAATCCCACCGTTCCAGTTAATAGACCAAATGTACCGTCGTCTTTGTAGCGCTTCCCATGGTAGTGATATTTGTAGTCATACGTACCCAATGCCGCACCTGCACCAGCAAACCAATTGAGGTTGCCTTCAATATTCCATACCCATTCGTACAATCCAGTTACCTTAACTGTGTTGTAATCGTTGTTGTCTCTAAATCCTAGATTAATCTCCAAGCGATTGTTGCGCATTAAATCTCTTTGGTATGAAATTTCTGTACCTAATCCAGCATTTGCTCCAAAGCGTAATCCAATGGCATTTTTAGGTCCTTTTTGTGCAAAAGAAGCCGTAGCCACAAGCCCAACTAATCCAATTGAAAGCAGCAATTTTCTCATTTTCTTATTTAATTTTTAGTTTAAGACTGCAAAAATAAGGAATCCCATAGGATTAAAAAAGACTAGACAGGAAATGAATAAAAATTGGAAATATTTATTTTTTGTTGTCAATTTTAGATAAAGGTTTTATATTTGCCTCTTATTATCAGGAATTTTTCTAAAAACAAGTAGAAAAATAGCAACCTGCAACAACAAGCAAGGTGCTGCAAACGATAAGCCAGTAATGGAAAAAATGTTGTGAATACCGTACTTAGGTATGATTTATGTAGTATTTTTTTCGTTCGGGTATACGTTAATACTTGGTTTTAGAACGAAAAAAAAATGAACTATGTCAGAGAATAAATTCTACACCCTTATCCCGTTTTTTGTATTCGTTGCTGTCTTTTTAGGTAGCGGAATAGCATTAGATAATTTTTATCAGTTACCTTCTCCTATAGCAATAAGCTTGGGAATCATTACGGCTTTTATCCTTTTTTATAAAACACCAATCAACGATCGAATCACCGCTTTGATTGAAGGTTGTGGGGATAGTAAAATAGTAACCATGTGTTTGATTTACTTACTAGCGGGTGCCTTTGCTACCATTACTAAGGCTATTGGTGGCGTGGATGCTATGGTGAATATTGGATTGCATTATATTCCCGTTGCCTATTTAGGTGTGGGAATCTTCGTTATCTCCTGCTTTTTATCTCTTTCTATTGGTACCTCTGTGGGTACAATCGTTGCATTAGGACCTATTGTAGTGGGATTGGCAGAGAAAACAAGTAGTTCCATGGGATTGCTTTGTGGTGCTTTATTAGGAGGTGCTATGTTTGGAGATAATCTTTCTATTATTTCCGACACCACCATTACCGCAACACAAACGATGGGCTGTGAGATGAAAGATAAGTTTAAAGCCAATTTCAAAATTGCCATTCCTGCGGCAATACTGACCGTTATTATTTTAATCTTCATGAAAAACGAAACTGCTGATGTAACGTTGGATTTGGATGCACAAGCAAATTATGTTTTATTAATTCCTTATATCTTAACAATTGTGCTAGCCTTAGTGGGAATTCAGGTATTTGTAGCTCTTTTTATAGGAATCCTCTCTGCGGGGATTATTGGTCTAGTTCAGGCTGATTTTGATTTGGTTGGTCTTGCCAATCACACCTATGAGGGGTTTACTTCCATGACAGAAATTTTCTTGTTGTCTATGCTTACAGGAGGTTTAGCCCGTATGATCGAACGCCAAGGGGGGATTGCCTGGATTTTAAAAAGCATGCAAAAGAGAATTCGAACTAGTAAAGGGGCTGTGTTTGGTATTGCTTCTTTAGTGTCTGGTATTGGGGTTTGTATGGCAAATAATACGGTATCCATCTTAGTTGCTGGAAATTTGGCTAATGATGTCGCTACAGAATACAAATTAAATCGCCCTTATGTAGCTTCCGTTTTGGATATTTTTGCTTGTATTATACAAGGAATTTTACCCTACGGAGCCCAAATACTTATTTTACTTAGTTTTACCAATAAGAAATTAGGCTATATGGAGTTGGTTTCTCACGGATATTATTTTGCTTTTCTCTTGATAGTCACCTTGTTTTACATGATATGCTTTAGAAAAGAGGTACAAACTACTTAAAATAGTTCTATCAAATTACAAAATGTTTATATTTGCCCTTTGTCAAAACAAAATTTGAATATACATGAAATTATTAGAAGGAAAGATAGCAATTATTACCGGTGCTACACGTGGAATTGGAAGAGGTGTAGCTTTAGCCTTTGCTGAGCAAGGAGCTCATGTAGCTTTTACTTATAGCTCATCTGTACAAGCAGCAGATGAATTAGTAAGCGAATTAGTAGCTTTAGGCGTTCAAGCAAAAGGATATCAATCAAATGCAGCAGAATATGCAGCAGCAGAACAATTGGTAGAGGAAGTTTTAAATGACTTTGGTAATATTGATATTCTTATTAATAATGCAGGTATTACCAAAGATAATTTGTTAATGCGTATGTCAGAACAAGATTTCGATGCTGTGATTGAAGTAAACTTGAAATCTGTATTTAATATGACAAAAGCAGTACAACGCACCATGTTGAAAAATAGAAAAGGATCTATTATCAATATGAGTTCTGTTGTAGGGGTAAAAGGAAATGCAGGCCAAGCAAATTATGCTGCTTCTAAAGCAGGAGTGATTGGATTCTCAAAATCAATCGCTTTAGAATTAGGATCAAGAAACATTCGTTGTAATGTAGTTGCTCCTGGATTTATTGAAACAGAAATGACAGGAAAATTAGCGGAAGATGTGGTAAAAGGATGGACAGATGCTATTCCTCTAAAACGTGGAGGTAAACCAGAAGATATCGCAAATGCATGTGTTTTCTTAGCATCCGATATGTCGGCGTACATCACAGGACAAGTACTTAATGTTGATGGAGGAATGTTAACCTAGTCCATGTCAATACTAAATAATAAAAAAAAGAGAGTAAAATTAGTTTTACTCTCTTTTTTTTTTGAAGAATGAAAATTTGAAGATAAACAAATAAGTGTTTTATTGATTTTAATCTCAGATTGTGAATAAGTTAGTGGTAATAAACCATCCAAAAAAACAAAAAAATAAATACTATTTTTTGCTATAATTCATAGCAAACCTTAAAAATATTTGATTTGTAAACGAAAAAAGGATAATTTTAAGACTCAGTTGAACTTACTTAACTGAGATTTATTCTTGAAAAAGGTTGAAAGATTTTATTAAACACAATCAGAAAGCATGGGACAACCAAGCAAAAGCAAATGTAGCTTGGTCTCAACCTGTGAGTCGTGAAGTGGTGGAACAAGCAAAAAATGGAGTTTGGGATCTATATGTATTGCCCACACCTATGGAAAAGGAGTGGCTTGGTGAAGTAAATGGAAAAAAGGTACTGTGTTTAGCTTCTGCAGGTGGACAGCAAGGTCCTATCTTAGCTGCTTTGGGTGCGGATGTCCTCGTTTACGATTTATCGGAAGAACAATTGCTAAAAGATCAAATGGTAGCTGATAGAGACGGTTTAAATCTAAGAATCATGCAAGGAGACATGAGAGATTTAAGTGCATTAACTGATGCGAGTTTTGATTTGATTATTCACCCCATCTCCAATTTATATAGCGATGATGTCAATAAGGTTTGGAAAGAATGTTATCGCGTGTTGAAACAGGGAGGAAAATTAATTAGCAGTTTTTATAATCCCATTGTATTTGTTGAAGATCGAGATGTTGAGTTAAAAGAACAAGGATTAATTCGCCCGCGATTTAAAATTCCCTATGCCGATCAGACGCATTTATCTCTCGTAGAATTACAACAAAAGATAGATAGAGGAGAAGCCTTGGTTTTTGGTCATTCACTAAAGGATTTAATAGGAGGGCAAACGAAAGTAGGATTTGCTATTACGGCTTATGAGGAAGCTTGGCAACCGAACCCTCGTTTCACCATTGACACCTATATCCCCACTTTTATTGCAACGAAAAGTATAAAATTGTAAAACTCATAGTCATTGAATTATATGGAAAAAAAACGTACGTGGTTAGGTGTAGATACCATTTCTGTAGAACACTCCACCTGCATTGAAAAAGAAGGTAGTTTTCATTGTAAAGGAGAGCTTGTAGGAAATAAAAACAATCGTATTTATGGAGTGGAATATCAAATTGTAGCCACTTCCAACTGGGAAACGCGCTTTTTTGATATTCGCTGCCAAGAAGGACATCGCTACTATCAATTAAGTGGACATAAATTAAATGAACAATGGATGTTAGATGAACAAGAATATCCCCATTTGAAAGAGTGTTTGGATATTGATATTTCGGTTACTCCTTTTACCAATACCTTGCCTATTAATCGATTAAAATTGAATATTGGAGAATCAAAAACAATTCCTGTTCTCTATATTAATCCATTAGAGGAAAACTTTACATTAGTACAACAAGAATATACCAAATTGGCTGAAAATAAGTATCATTATAAAAATATTTGGAGCGATTTTGAGGCAACTATTACGGTCGACGACCAGGGATTTGTCGTTGAATATCCAGGATTGTTTAAAGTGATATAAAGAAAGATATAAAGGAAAATGCGATGATTTTCTACTGATCAAAAAGAGCTGTAAATTTTACAGCTCTTTTTTTGTTTTATATACCACTTGCTTTGTATGTTTAACATACCTCTTCAATATAAAGCGAGCATTAAAAATGTCGTTGATCAACAAAATTAGAGAAGGATACACTTTATTAAAATAAATGCATAATTGTTAATTATTTTTTTTCAATGATCCCTGCTTTAACTCTTTGGTTTTTAGTTTCATTGTTTTTTCAAATATTTTTATTGTATTCCTATGGAGGACACACAAAAGGAGGATTATACAAATCATGGATTCAATATTTTTTGGACGATTTGATTGTATGGTTTATTGAATCAAGTGTAAAGCCCCGTCAAAATTATTGGAATCAAAAAATGAAAGTTGAAAAAAGGGGATAGAAATGGATAAATACAGAATAACCAAGGAATCCATGGAGTATAATGGCTATATTCTTTGGCGTATAGAATGTTTAAAAACGTCAAAGAAAGGAGGATGGATTGAAAGTGAAGCGAATCTAAGTCAGTTGGGAAAAGCCTGGATTGCTGATAATGCGAAGGTATACGGAAATGCAGTCATCGTTGATAATGCTCAGGTTGGTGGAAATGCAGAAGTATTTGGTGCAGCTCGTATTATGGGAGAAGCAGAAGTTTATGGTCATGCGCTTGTTTCAGATTATGCTATCATATCCGATTCTGCCAAAGTATATGATTATGCTACTATTGAAGATTCTGTCCAAATTTACGGCTATGCCACTATTGCTGGAAAAGCTTCGGTTGCGGCTTATGCAAAAGTATTTGAATATGCTACAGTTGAAGGATTTGCTCAGGTGTATGACAACGTACAAGTATATGGTCATGCCGTAATCAAAGATCGAGCTTACCTTTTTAAAGAAGCTTGTATTAAAGGGTATACCATCGTATCCAATAATGAACGCGTTGGAGAAAATTTGTATAACTGGGAAGATATTAACGCTCTTTCAAAGTTGGAAATTGCAATGGTAAATGGAGCGAAGGCAGCCGAACTCTATGTAAACGGAAGACATCAAATAGCGGTGAAAATTTCCTTAGAAGCCAGAGATAGGCAGAATAATATCCTCAAGATACCCGCTAAGGAGATTTTTGACTATATAGAGTTTGTAGATGAAGAAAATAATTTAATTCAACAAGAAATCACCATTACAGATCAACCGGGTTTATTTGTGTATCCTCAAGAAAGAGAAAATAAACAAAAGGGCGATAAAGTTACTTCAACCGCTGTAATTTATGTTAGTCTAAAAGAGCTTATCAAGAGCTTTAAACTTTGTGTGCGATGTAGAATAAAACAATGGACATGCAATAATGGAATGGAGAAAATTAAAAGAGTGGAGTATACGACAGCAGTAGAATATAATCATGGGCCATGTATTCCAGATTATATTCATATTAAGGTTGTGCCAAAACGACAATTTAACCAAGCCAATCTACGCGTACAAACATTTACAGAAGTAGACGTCAATGGAATACTCAATTCTAAATTGACTAAATACTATGTACAATTAAATCCCAACGATGGTTTGATTATTCGCCATGTATCTTGTATTGGGAAAAAGTGGTTTCACTATAGACAAAAGGGAATTTACAAAGGATGTAGTAGCTCAACAGACCAATCATTTGTTGCGGATGATAGTGCAATTTTTACAGCTAAGTTTGAATTTACATCAAGTAAATACAGAAAAGTAATGTCAAAGAACCATGAAGTAGATGGGGTATGCTTTTGGGTGTATCAGTTGTGGGAAGGGCTCATATGGTCTTATTATGAATGGGGAGGTGAAATGCATTTTTCACTCTATGATCAATATGGCAATGAAGTAAATTTAATTGCACAAGCAGGTGAAGATGAAGAGTTGAGATTTTATGTGCGTCTCGAAGAATTAAATCACGAATAGAGAAGGTATACTTTTTATAAAAAGAAATAAGTGTCCATCAAGCTTGCATTTTTTGCGGGATGTAAATCTACTGTATAGAAGGTGTTAGGTAAACAAGAAAGAGTATTGAGTGTTCTCAATGCTCTTTCTTGTTTGTATGCGTTTTGTGGTTCAATATGTTGGTAAGGATAAACCAAATAGCACGATATCGTTCAAAATGAAAAGAGCTAAAAAAAAGTGTATAACAACAACTGAAGGAAGTATTTACCCTTGTAAATCATTCAAAAATAGAGGGGTATGATAATGTTGTTGTTTTTAAAATTACATTTTATTTAAAAAAGTGTTTTTTGTTTAAATGATTGCTGATTTGAACAGTACTTTAACTTATTTTATTGTTTATTATTTATGAATTGTTCTAGTTTTATGATAAATATTTTTATTTACGATAGTTGTTTTGAGATTTCTGTTAAAATAAAAATAATGTTCAGAGAGCTTATATAGGTTATAAGCTAGTGATTATTCAAAAAAGTAATAAGAGTATGGGAAAGTACAAATTAACAGAGGAGTCTATGGAGTACAAAGGTAGAGTTCTTAGACGTATTGAGGATATTGAAACTCAAGAAAAAGGGGGATGGATTGAGAGTGAAGCTAACCTAAGTCAATCGGGAAAAGCTTGGATTGCAGGAGAAGCAAAAGTATACGAGCAAGCATCGATCTCGGGCAGTGCATATGTGGGTGGGGAAGCAGAAGTCTTTGGTTTTGCGAAAGTCAGCGGAAATGCAACAATTGTAGGAAATGCAAAGGTATATGAAAAAGCCGTTGTACAAGACTATGCAACAGTAGCCGAACAGGCCTCTGTATATGGAAATGCTTGTTTAGAAGGAGCTGAAATCGTTCTAGGAAATGAACATGTTGAAAAGATAATATATACCTGGAACGACATCAATAGAATTGATTCCATCCATCTGTCTATAGGATTTAGTAATAATCCAGAAGAGGTGCTTTATGCCAATGGAAGGCATCAGATTATGATACAAGTAAATATCGTAGCAAGGAATAAGGAAAATCAGATTATCGTTGTTTCGCCTCAAGAGGTTTTTGAAAATATCCTATTTGTGGATTATAAAAATAGTCCTGTAGGAACTTGGTTTGACGTGAGTGATACGGGAGGAGAATATGTCTATCCTGATGGTGGAAGAAAGGATAGAAGAAGTAACACTAGTTTAGGCATTTTTTATCTAAGCACAACAGAAGTGTTAGGTTCTTTAAAACTGTGTGTGAAATGTATTGTTAATCAAAAGGTAAATACTAGCGGTCAGGAAGATGTTAAGCAAGTAGAATATTCTACAGCCTTAATTGGAGGAAATGGTGTGGTGAGCGCGGTTGATTTAACTGTTACTAAGGAACGATTTTTTAATAATTCAGATATCTACATGTCTGAAATAGAGCCAGACAAGAAGGCTGGGGAATATCGAAATTCGCTATTACACAAATTTTACTTTCGATTTTCAGCTCGTGATCTAACGATAACCAAAAAGGCAGTATGCGAAGAAGGTGAATGGTTTTATTATAAACAAAATGGCAATTATAAAGCTTTTGCTACCTCGACAGATAGTAGTGTTGCGCTCAATCCTACTGCTCAATATAAAGCGAGGTTTGTAATTACAGATAAATGGAAGGTAGAATTAATTTCGACCAATCACGAAGAAGTCGGACTGTGTTTTTGGATTTATCGAATCTGGCATGGGGCATTATGGTCGTATAGAACTTGGGAAAATGTAATGCTTTTTTCTCTTTTTGATCAATATGGCAATGAGGCACGTATCCAGGTAAGCATGAATGGCGAAACGAAATTAAACTATACGGTCTTGTAGAGGTAATAGACAATTAGTTGTATCAGTATGTTAATTCATAGTTTGGATGATTATGGAAATCCGATTCAGGTAGCATCGTAAGAAAGCTAAAACAACATATAAGCTTAGTAATAATTCAAATCGTAATAAAGTATGGAAAAATACAGAGTAACAGATGAGTCTATGGAGTACAAAGGTAGAGTTCTTAGGCGTATAGAAGATATTGTAACCCAAGAGAAAGGAGGATGGATAGAAAGTGAGCTGAATTTAAGTCAAGCAGGAAGGTGTATGGTTTGGGATAATGCCAAAGTATATGGCAATGCAAGAATAGCCGATGAGGTAATTGTGAAAGGAAATGCTGAGGTATATGAAGATGCATTGATTTATGGAAGAGCAGTAATTGAAGGAAATGCACAAATATATGCAGAGGCGGAAATTGGTGATGGTGTACAAGTATATGAGGACGCTCAGGTATATGGAAAAGCGAAATTATATGGTGATACAAAAGTATACGGTGATGCAGAAATATTCGGAGAGACTGTCATCAAAGATAATAAGCGTATATATGGGGGCGTAGAAATAGAAGAAAGCAGTCTTGAGACAAGAAATGAATATCATAGTTGGGATGATATCTATTCTTTTGCGACGTTTAACCTATTTATTCAAAGAGGAGAGAGTATGAATACCGCCAATCTATATGCTAATGGTAGGCATCAAGTGCAAATAGAGGTACTACTAGAAGCTAAAGATCGAAATGGACAGTATATTCGAATCGCTCCAGAAGAAATATTTAAAAATGTAAAACTGGTCAATTATAGGAATGAACCTTTTGATGGAGTGTTTGATATTAGTGATGAGCCAGGAGATTATGTAATGCCTTTATTTCGACAGGCAGAACGCGCCTCAATACTTTCATATGGAACGTTTTACATTTCAACAGATAGAAACTTAGGGCCTGTAAATATTTGTATCAGTACGCTAATTCATAGTTTGGATGATTATGGAAATCCGATTCAGGTAGAATATACAACAGCTGAAGTTAATAGACCACCAAATAGTAACGGAAACCCAAGATATGTGACCGTAAATGTTGTACCTAAACGCGTTTTTAACGAATCAAATCTACACTGTATAGAGTATGAAGAAGAAGTTCCTCCTAGTACCAAATTAAAACAGTATTATGTCAATTTTAAGTCAGATAGTGGCGCTCGATTGCATCAAGTTATAATACGCCCAGATTATGTTTTTAGTTTAGTTTTAGTTAAAAAAACAGTTACTAATAGTATCCTTAATACTTATTATCAATTCCTCTATTACTACTACTCAACTACCGATAGTTTGTTTCATGATGATCAGCGTTTGAAATATAAACTAACGCTCAGGCCGAGAAAGAATCAGGAGATCACGATAGAAACTAAAAATCATAGATTACCTGGTGTATGTATTTGGCGTTTTGATTTTAAGTATACAGAATATTGGGCTGACAGTCTCGAAGCTTTTGATTCTACTTTTGAATTTTCAATGTTTGATAGTTATGGTAATGAAGCTAGGGTTCAATGTAAAATACTTAATAATAAGGAATTAGGGTTTGTGGTAATCTAGCGTTTAAGGAAAGTCACCACAACCTACATGTGGTAGTATCATTTTGAATAAATAAAAAATAATTTTAAAAAAAATAAGTATGGCAATTAAATATAGAATTACAGATGAATCCATGAGTTATAACGGACATACACTTTGGCGTATTGTAGAAGAAAGTACTGGAAAAAAAGGAGGATGGATTGAAAAAGAATCCAATCTTAGTCATTATGAAGAGTGTATGGTTTGGGGAGAAGCAAAAGTATATGGCAATGCTAGGGTTAGGGGAGATGCTTTAATTTTGGATTACGCCGAGGTATATGATAGCGCAAACGTATTAGGTCGCGCAAAAATTTCAGGTAATGCTAGAGTTGGTTTAAATAGCTTGATTATAGATTTAGCACAAGTATCTGATTTCGCTAAAGTCATAGGTAATGTTGTGATAAGCGGCGAATCAAGAGTTGAGGAAGAGGCTACTATTTTAGAACAAGCTAGTGTAGGAGGAAATGCTCAAGTATTTGGCAAGGCTCAAATAGCGGGATATGCTTCAATTAAGGATTATGCTAAAATATATGATGAAGCGAATATCGCAGGCTTAATAGCTGTATTTGGCAATGCTGAGGTATATAATAAAGCTTTTGTTATTGGACATGGCCTTATAGGGGGAAATTCCAAAGTATATGGAAATGCTCAATTAGATGGAAGATGTGTATTAGGGCATTTAGCACAAGTATATGGAAATGCTCAATTGGATGGAGCGGTAAATCTATTAGATGAAACCGAAGTTTATGGTAATGCAGTTATTACTGGCGTAGTAGCGCTGCTGAATCAAGCTAAAGTTTTTGAGGACGCTCAAGTCACAGGAGACTTAGTTATGATTATGGGAAATGCTAGTGTACACGGTGAAGCACGTATTTTCGATAATGCAAGTCTATACGAAAATTGCGATGTATACGGCAATGCTACAATTAAAGACTTTGCAAGGGTATATGGTAATGCTAAAGTATATGAACATGCTGTTGTTCAGGATAATGCGCAAGTTTATGGAACTGCTGTTGTCAAAGGAACGACAGTCGTTGCTGGTTCTGAACATATATCTTCTTAACAATGAAATTGTAAAGAAGAAATGTATATGCCATGCGTTGAGATTTTAGAAGTGCCTCAGCCTTAATACAATATGTCTATGAAAGATTTTTTTTCACAAAGCCAGAACTTTATTGGCGCTCAGCAAACGGGTATTGATCC
>NZ_JACAGN010000027.1 GCF_030324495.1 Myroides sp. 1354
TGATTTTCAACTAAATTGGTTACAAATACATCGTTATTGGCAATCGCTGCGCCTAAGTCATCCAGGGTAACTTCAAAACGCGTATTGTCCGTATCGGTAATCACTAATACATTGTTGGCTTGATCTACGACAAAGCTTTGGATCTTTGTATTCGTTAAGGTAGAAATGTCAATGGTTACCGGGTTGCCATCTGCATCGTAATAAAAGAACTGATTCGTTGTTGTATCATATCCGACATTGCCATAGGTATTGTTTAACTCATTGATAATGTTGTTTATAAATTCTTCGTTATTGGTAATTTGATTGATGAATTCAATGTTGTCACCCAACTCCGTGATGAATACTTCATTGTTGGCAATCGCTGCTCCCAATTCATCCAGGGTAACTTCAAAGCGCGTATTGTCCGTATCGGTAATCACTAATACATTATTAGCTTGATCTACGACAAAGCTTTGGATTTTTGTATTCGTTAAGGTAGAAATGTCAATCGTTACCGGGTTACCATCTGCATCGTAATAAAAGAACTGATTCGTTGTTGTATCATATCCGACATTGCCATAGGTATTGTTTAACTCATTGATAATGTTGTTTATAAATTCTTCGTTATTGGTAATTTGATTGATGAATTCAATGTTGTCACCCAACTCCGTGATGAATACTTCATTGTTGGCAATCGCTGCTCCCAATTCATCCAGGGTAACTTCAAAGCGCGTATTGTCCGTATCGGTAATCACTAATACATTATTAGCTTGATCTACGACAAAGCTTTGGATTTTTGTATTCGTTAAGGTAGAAATGTCAATCGTTACCGGGTTGCCATCTGCATCATAGTAAAAGAACTGATTCGTTGTTGTATCATATCCGACATTGCCATAGGTATTGTTTAATTCTTCAATGATGTTGGTGATGAATTCTTCATTATTGGTAATCTGATTGATGAATTCAATGTTGTCACCCAACTCCGTGATGAATACTTCATTGTTGGCAATCGCTGCTCCCAATTCGTCTAGGGTAACTTCAAAACGCGTATTGTCCGTATCAGTAATCACTAATACATTGTTGGCTTGATCTACGACAAAGCTTTGGATCTTCGTATTCGTTAAGGTAGAAATGTCAATCGTTACCGGGTTGCCATCTGCATCATAGTAAAAGAACTGATTCGTTGTTGTATCATATCCGACATTGCCATAGGTATTGTTTAATTCTTCAATGATGTTGGTGATGAATTCTTCATTATTGGTAATCTGATTGATGAATTCAATGTTGTCACCTAGCTCCGTGATGAATACTTCATTGTTGGCAATCGCTGCTCCCAATTCGTCTAGGGTAACTTCAAAACGCGTATTGTCCGTATCGGTAATCACTAATACATTATTAGCTTGATCCACGACAAAGCTTTGGATTTTTGTATTCGTTAAGGTAGAAATGTCAATCGTTACCGGGTTACCATCTGCATCATAGTAGAAGAACTGATTCGTTGTTGTATCATATCCAACATTGCCATAGGTATTGTTTAATTCTTCAATGATGTTAGTGATGAATTCTTCATTATTGGTAATCTGATTGATGAATTCGATGTTGTCACCCAACTCCGTGATGAATACTTCATTGTTGGCAATCGCTGCTCCCAATTCGTCTAGGGTAACTTCAAAACGCGTATTGTCCGTATCGGTAATCACTAATACATTATTAGCTTGATCCACTACAAAGCTTTGGATCTTCGTATTCGTTAAGGTAGAAATGTCAATCGTTACCGGGTTGCCATCTGCATCGTAATAAAAGAACTGATTCGTTGTTGTATCATATCCGACATTACCATAGGTATTGTTTAATTCTTCAATGATGTTGGTGATGAATTCTTCGTTATTGGTAATCTGATTGATGAATTCAATGTTGTCACCTAGCTCCGTGATGAATACTTCATTGTTGGCAATCGCTGCTCCCAATTCGTCTAGGGTAACTTCAAAACGCGTATTGTCCGTATCGGTAATCACTAATACATTATTAGCTTGATCTACGACAAAGCTTTGGATCTTCGTATTCGTTAAGGTAGAAATGTCAATCGTTACCGGGTTGCCATCTGCATCATAGTAAAAGAACTGATTCGTTGTTGTATCATATCCGACATTGCCATAGATATTGTTTAACTCATTGATAATGTTGTTTATAAATTCTTCGTTATTGGTAATTTGATTGATGAATTCGATGTTGTCACCCAACTCCGTGATGAATACTTCATTGTTGGCAATCGCTGCTCCCAATTCATCCAGGGTAACTTCAAAGCGCGTATTGTCCGTATCGGTAATCACTAATACATTGTTGGCTTGATCTACGACAAAGCTTTGGATCTTCGTATTCGTTAAGGTAGAAATGTCAATCGTTACCGGGTTGCCATCTGCATCATAGTAAAAGAACTGATTCGTTGTTGTATCATATCCAACATTGCCATAGGTATTGTTTAACTCATTGATAATGTTAGTAATAAACTCTTCGTTATTGATAATTTGATTGATGAATTCAATGTTGTCACCCAACTGTGTAATAAATTCTTGATTTTCAACTAAATTTTTAATAAACTCTTCATTATTGGCGATAGAAGCGATAGATAAATAAACGCTGTGATTTTTTGTATCGGTAATAATCAAAGATTCTTCACCATTTTTATCAGGATTAGGCCCAATGGTAAAACTATTATTCATTCTATCAGAAACAGAGTCAGTTGCTTGTAAACGCTTCCATTTATTATTTTCCCAATAATAAAAACCGGACTCCAATACACTATTACCGATGTGGTAAATTAATAAACTCTCAACCATCTCTCCAATAATAGGAGCACGATCATTCTCTGCAATCAACTCAATCCTAGGTAACAATACCCCTTTATTAGGCGATACAATATCTAATTGTGCAGAATTGGCAGGCTTTTTAGTTCCTATACCTACTTGAGCCATTGCTGAGCCACTTAAAACAAGTGCCATCAGTGGAATTAATTGTCTTTTCATACTTCTTTTTTTTAAACTATAAATTATCTCTACAAACCCAAAAACGATTTATACAAATTTCATTAAAAGAGTAAAAAAAATTCAATAAAAAACATATTTAACTATCAATTACCACGAAATTTAAACAAAACACACAACTATATTAAAAATTATAAAATACAGAAAAGTAAAACAAAATGTGAATACTAAAAAAATAAAAAACTATATTTTGTCTTATTGACTCCTAAATTGAATGAGTAAGTAGACAAAAATCACGAACTATAATTTATCGCAATTATACTAAAATCAATTTTGTAACCATTTATCCATCAATTTTTAGTTAATGCTAAAAAAGCAAGCACTAAATCCCATGACCATAAGTCCCAAATTGTTAAAATCAATTTTGTTAAGACTATAATTAGCAGAAAAAAACATTAAAAATCAATTAACAAACATGAACGAGGGGGAGTTTGTACAAGTTTTCGCTATGCGTTAAATTTCAACAGTGTGAAATCAAGCGTCATTCTCCACGCTGTTCTTTAAGAATAAACAAAAAAAGGGCTATCGCAATGCGATAGCCCTTTACACCTTATATATTACTTGAAACTGTTAATCTTCTTCGTCAGCAATTTCTAAATCTTTCAATGCGTCTAATGAATCATCTGCAGGATCTACAAAATCATCTTCATCTTCGTCATCGAAATTTTCAATACGATCGGCTAACTTAGTACTTACTTTAACTAAATAGATGGTGTCTTCCGTTCTCACTTCAACAGCCTCAACAGTTTCGTTTTTAATATTTTTAAAACGAATAATATCTGAATCGTCATAACCATCAGGAAACTTTTCCACTAAAAGTGTCAAAATTTCGTTTGTTAATTTCGCGTAATCAACAATTACTCTCTTCATTTTATATTTATTGCTTTATTTCGTTTTCAAATGTAATAGCTAAATCCTAATTAACAAATAAAATGACCTTATTTTTATCAAGATTTTTTATCTATTCATTACTGACCTAAAATGTATGCAAACACTAATGGAGCCACAATTGTTGCATCTGATTCAATTACGTATTTCGGTGTATCCACATCTAATTTACCCCATGTAATCTTTTCGTTAGGCACAGCCCCTGAATAAGATCCATAAGACGTTGTAGAGTCAGAGATTTGACAGAAATAAGCCCAGAAAGGAACATCTTCCCACTCTAAATCTTGGTACATCATTGGAACAACACAGATAGGGAAATCACCCGAGATACCACCTGCGATTTGAAAGAACCCTACTCCTTTACCACCTGAATTAGCACGGTACCACTCGGTTAAGAAAATCATGTATTCAATTCCAGATTTTACTGTGTGTACATTTAATTTTCCTTTGATTACGTTTGAAGTAAAGATATTACCACAAGTTGAATCTTCCCATCCTGGAACAACGATTGGTAAGTTTTTCTCTGCTGCTGCAACAATCCAAGAATCTTTAGGATCGATTTCATAGTATTGTTCTAATACACCAGAATTTACTACTTGATATAAGAATTCGTGTGGAAAATAACGTTCTCCTTTTGCTTCAGCAGCATGCCATACGTCTTCTAAGTGTTTTTGTAAACGACGGAATGCTTCTTCTTCAGGAATACAAGTATCTGTTACACGGTTATAGTGATTGTCTAACAATTCTCTTTCTTGCTCAGGCGTCAAATCTCTATAGTTCGGTACTCTTTTATAGTGAGAGTGAGCGACTAAATTCATTACGTCTTCCTCTAAGTTTGCTCCAGTACAAGAAATAAAGTGAACTTTATCTTGACGGATCATTTCAGCTAATGAAATACCCAATTCTGCTGTACTCATTGCTCCTCCCATAGAGATAAGCATTTTTCCACCTTCTGCTAAATGCAATTCGTATCCTTTTGCAGCATCTACTAATGCAGCAGCATTAAAGTGTCTATATTGATGCTCAATAAACTGACTAATTGGTCCTTTACTCATTTTATTAATCTTTTAATTTTATTGTTTATTTATTTCTGTTGTAACCTAATATTTCTAAAACTTCATCTGCCGTTTGTTGTTCAGAGAACAATTCAGATGCGATAATTCCGTTTTCATCCTTGTCAATTAGAATGTGTTTCGGCTGCGGAATTAAACAGTGGTGAATACCACCAAATCCGCCAATCGTATCCTGATAAGCCCCTGTATTAAAAAATCCAATATACAACGGTTTTTCTTTGTTATACTTTGGCAAATAAATCGCGTTTAAGTTTTGTTCTGAATTGTAATAATCATCACTATCACAAGTCAATCCACCTAACAAAATACGCTCATAAGCATCATTCCAACGGTTAATTGGCAACATGATGAATCTTTTGTTAATTGCCCAAGAATCTGGTAAAGTTGTAATGAAAGAAGAATCGATCATATTCCATTTCTCTCTGTCATTTTGTTGTTTTTGGTACAAAATTTCATAAATCGCTCCACCACTTTCTCCTACAGTGTAAGATCCAAACTCTGTAAAGATATTGGGAACTTCTACTTCTGCCTCATCACAAACGATTTTAATTTGGTTGATGATTTCGTCTACCATATATTGGTAATCAAATTCAAAAGCTAATGAATCTTTGATTGGGAAGCCACCACCGATATTCAAACTATCTAAAGTAGGACACTCCTTTTTCAATGTAATATATACTTTCAAACATTTTACCAATTCATTCCAGTAATAGGCCGTATCGCGAATTCCCGTATTAATGAAAAAGTGTAACATTTTCAATTCTACCTTAGGATTTTCAGCAATTTGTTTTCTGTAGAAAGGAACAATACTTTTATATCCTATTCCCAAACGAGAAGTATAGAATTCAAATTTAGGAGACTCCTCTGACGCAATACGAATACCAATTTTGAATTTTTTCTCAATTTGATCCTGCAATAAATCCAATTCCTCATAGTTATCAATAATAGGGATTGTTTTTTCGTGCTTATTGTTGATCAAGTTCGCAATATTGTCAATATATTGAGCGCGTTTGAATCCATTGCAAATAACAAAAGTATCTTTGTTTATTTTTCCTGTCTCCAGTAATTTCTCAACGATATTAACGTCAAAAGCAGAAGATGTTTCTACGTGTATATCATTTTTAAAAGCTTCATTTAACACATAAGAAAAATGAGAACTTTTTGTACAATAGCAATAATAATAATTTCCTTTATATTTATTTTTCTCCATTGCCTTTCTGAACATTCCTTTTGCTTTCGCAATATTGTCAGAAATTTTAGGTAGATAAGTAAATTTTAATGGTGATCCGTATTTTTCAACTAATCCCATTAAATCGATATTGTGAAATTGAAGATTGTCTTTATTCAATTTAAACTCCTCTTGTGGGAAGTAAAAAGTTTGATTGATTAAGTCAACGTATTTTGTATTCATTTGAAAAGTCAATTTTAAAAGTTATTAATTATTGTAATTTAAACGGTAATGAAACCGCTTTTCAAACTCTAATATTGGCAAATACAATGGGAAGCTTGTGTCTAAAACGAAATGAGTTCAATGCTTCCTTTGAATATTTAATAATAGTATATACAAAATTAGCCTTTTGCTTCCTCACAAAACGCCTCGTGTTCCTTCGTGAAGAAACACATAATCTACTATATAAAACATCTATTTTCACGAGCGCAAATGTAACAAAATATTAAATTGAATTTCCAAAAACGCGGTTAAAATCATTACTATTTTAAATAATCCTCAAACCCTTTAGCAATCAAATCCTTAGACACCTCAATATTATAAGAACACTGTCCAATATCTGCTAATAAAACCATTCGAATCACTCCTGCTCTATTTTTCTTATCAAACTTCAACCAAACGAGGATTTCTTCCACATCGGTTTCAGAAAACATTTCTTTCCCATAGATATATTGGATAGACTCTTTGATTTCTTGATAAAGCTCTTGCTTTAATCCTAAAATAACAGTTGAGATATAGGCTTCTATGATCATCCCTATCGCAATTGCCTCTCCGTGCAACATACGATTTTTTGTTGGATTTATCAAATAATAGCTTTCTATTGCATGGCCTATTGTATGACCAAAGTTTAATATTTTGCGCAATCCAGCTTCTTTCGGATCTTCTTGAACAATTTGACTTTTGATGACCACAGAATGATAAATCAACGTTTCAATATCGGTAAAATCTACTTGTGCTATATTTTTTAAATGATTAAAATAGCTTTCATCATAAATCAACCCATGTTTCAACATCTCAGCATAACCTGATTTTAATTCTCTTGGCTCTAGGGTTTCCAAATATGAAGCGTCAATCACAACCATTTGGGGCATAGAAAACGCGCCAATCACATTCTTCGCACCTTGTAAATCAACTCCAGTTTTTCCACCAACAGAAGCGTCAACCATGGCTAATAACGTAGTAGGAACTACAAAACAGTCAATCCCTCTTAGGTAGACAGAAGCTACAAAACCGCCTAAATCAGAAACTACTCCTCCACCAACAGTAATCAGAGCGCTGTGTCGATCGAGTTCTAAATCAAGCATAGCCGACCATACTCCTTCACAGGTTGCAAGGTCTTTAGCCGTTTCACCTGGTTCAATTTCTACAATTTCAAAGGGAATTGTTGTGGGAAGATGGGCTAAAAAATGAGGTAAACAAAGTTCATTACAAGTTGAATCTGTTAAAATCAGCAACTTACTGTATTGTTTTTCGTTCAAAAAGTCACCTAAAATTGCATAACTTTCTACTCCAAAATAAATAGGATAATCCGCTGTTTCTACTTTTATCATTTAAATTCATTTTCTATACAAAGTAAAGTATAAATATTTGAATAAAAACTAAAAGAGTAGCTATATTTGCACAACAGTTATTATTAGCAAATAATGAAAAATTTATTTAACAATACAGAAGTAGCTTTTGCACTTAAGAATAATAAGGAGTTAAAAAGAGCTCACTTTTTATTTAAAATGATTAGCAAACCCACACTTGTAAAAATGGGGTCCTCTTTAGCTAATTTTGCCATCAAAACTCATTTACCCGTAACAGGTTTAATACGATCGACGGTTTTTGACCACTTTTGTGGTGGAATAAACGAAGAAGATTGTTTGAGTGTAGTGGACAAAATGTACAATCAGGGAGGTGTTGCATCAGTGTTAGACTATTCTGTAGAGGGAAAAGAAACCGAAGAACAGTTTGATGCGGCTTTAAACATGACCATTAAAACGATTGAATTTGCTAAGGCTAGACCCGATGCGATTCCGTTTGCGGTTTTCAAACCAACTGGGTTTGGTCGTTTTGATATGTTCGTGAAGAAAGGTGAAGGCAAATCTTTTACAACTGAGGAAGAAAAAGAATGGGAACGCATTGTGTACCGATTCAATATGGCTTGTAAATTTGCTTATGACAACGATGTCTTGTTGTTAATTGACGCTGAACACAGTTGGATGCAAGATGCAGCAGATGCGATTGTATTGGATATGATGCGCAAATACAACAAAGAAAAGGCGTTGATTTACAATACTGCACAAATGTATCGTTGGGATCGTTTACAGTTTTTGAAAGATTTACATATTCTTGCAAAAGCAGAAGGTTTCCACATTGGTATGAAAGTGGTTCGCGGAGCTTATATGGAAATTGAAAGAGAACGCGCTGGACAAAAAGGCTATAAATCACCTATTTGTATAGACAAACAAGCAACGGATATCAACTACGATGCGGGAGTTACCTTTATGTTAGAAAACATGGATTGCATGGCTTTATTTGCAGGTACACACAATGAAAACAGTTCAAAATTAGTCATGGAATTAATGGAGAAACATCATATTGCTCACCACGATAAACGATTATTCTTTGGTCAATTATACGGAATGAGTGATAATATTAGCTTTAATTTAGCGAAAGCAAATTACAATGTAGCGAAGTATCTTCCATTTGGTCCTGTACGCGATGTAATTCCGTATTTAATTCGCCGCGCTCAAGAAAATACTTCAGTAAAAGGGCAAACGAATCGCGAATTAGATTTGATTGAAACAGAAATGAAAAGACGCAAGCTTTAATTGGCTCAATACATAAAAAGGGAACTAAACGTTCCCTTTTTTTATACTTTAAAATAGATAATCTCTGTTAAAACTAAACACAATAGGTTTCCTTACTTAGCAAGTTTAAAATTTAAAGCCCAAGCCGAAACTTAAGTTATAATTGTATTTTTCTACTAATTCTAATTCTTCTTTGTAAATACTTTGAAGCCCAATATACCCTCGAACATCAATATATAAATTCTTCGTAATATTATATCCACAGCCTAGAATTATTCCACCATCATAGGGTGTAGATAATTCTCTACTTGATGTTGTACTCCCATCCACTTCCTCTTTCGCCTTTAAAAGCAAAGCAAGTTGAAATCCTCCTTGAAGATAAAATTGTTCAACATGGTATTTACCAACATAAGATAAAGCCAAGTAATTCATGATAATACGATCATTTTGGCTTGGACTTAATAGCGTTTCTTGATTTTTCAATCTCACTCCCATTTGCGTATATACTAAATCAAATTGGACAGAAACATTTTTTTTACCAACAAGCTCCAGCATAGCACCTGCATAAAAACCACCTTTATGACGTGCATTATAAAATTTACTAACCCTAGAATGGTTATACCCTCCTACAAGACCAAAGTGAGTTTTTATCTTATCTTCTCTTTGCATATCCCTTTCAGCATTTTGAAAATCTTGAGCATAACAAAACGAAGCGGAAATAAACATGAAAATAAGAAAGAAAATCCTATTCATAGATTTTTAACTTTATTAAAAACCAAAAATAAGCCTTTTCTACAAATTATCTCTCTTAGCTATACCACAAAAGAAGAAGGAAGAAAAACCTCGAAAACAAACTATGATTTCCTTCTCAATTGATTTACCTTTGTTCTTTAATTTAATCAAACATGAGAGAATTTCCATCTATTTTGTTGTCTACAGATGCCTTAGCTAGTACTGCTGCGATAACAATTGTACATTCTAATATTTCTGTTGTCAATTACCTTCGTCATGCAGAAGTTGGAGACGATGAATTACATCCTGATGCATTTGCGAGTTATTGTGTAGATTACTACTATAATACAGTTAAAACTGAAGGTCTTGCTGCTTTTATCCACAAAACGCAATGGGATATGGATTTGATTGAAATTATACAAGCAGGTTTATCTGCTATGGCTGCATCTGAACACTTGGCTTATTTTGAAAAACAAATGCGCCAAATGAAACTCTTTAGCAAAATAAAGCTCGCTAAATTTCTACAACAACCCTTAGAAAAGGGTAAAGACATCAGTCAATTATTAGAAGATAAAACCTTTCCCACTGAGGATTTGGTTTCACTCAATGCGAACTGGTTAAAACAACACCCAGATACACATGTAGTTACTATTGAGGAAATGCAAAAAATCTTAACTGATTTTTTGATGGAGGAAGAAGATTAACTCGTATATAAAAGCGAAACGGATCATCCTTCGGTTTCGCTTTATTGTTTTCTATCCCCTTTGCTATATGATTGATTTAATACCTTAAGCGACACTCCTAATTTAATTATTTTTTCGGTACTCATCAGGGGTCAGATCGACATACTTTTTAAAAAAACGCGTAAAATAAGAACTGTCTTTAAAATTCAACCGATAGGCTATTTCACTGGCTGATAAATTTGTTGTCATTAAAAGTCTTTTACTCTCTAGCAAGATTCGATCTCGAATTAAATCACCAGCTGATTTTTCCCTCATCCTTCTACAAATACTATTCAGATAATTAGGCGTCACTCTTAAGTGCTTCGCATACTCTTTTGGGAATTTGTATTCGTAAAAATGATTTTCAATCAACTGTTCAAATTGTTCTACTAGAATGTTGGAATTTACACTTTCATTTTTTACTTGATTGATGCGGTCAATTTTTCGTTTAGATACTAATAAAATTTCCAATAAGTAAATGCGTATCAAATTAATATCCTTATGTATTTCAAGTTTTAATTCATGTAACATGCTTTGAATAGCATGTTCCACTCGATTGCTTAAAGCGTGATTTTCCAATACATTATGCGTGGTAAATCTATTGAAAAAAGCGAGTTCTTGTACAAACAAATGATTGGTAATGAACTTGGTAAGAAACACTGATTTAAAATTGATGATATACCCTTTGATACTCTTGTCCACACTCCATCGCTGTTGTTGAAAATTACCTACAAAACAAATATCTCCCTTTTTCAATTCAAATGCCTGCCAATCGGCATAATATATACCTTCTCCTTCCGTAATATAAATGACCTTAAAAAAACCTTGTTGATTTAAAGCAGATAGACAGGTAGCGCCCAATTGTAAAACTTGATCAATTTCCATAAACATAAAATCATGTTTAGTTCCATTGGCATCATACAAAGCATAGTTGTCAAAGGTAGTATTTTTCATTATAAAGCAATATTTTACATAAATTTAAACAAAAAAATCCAAATTAAAGCCAAAATAATAATATAAGTTACAATTATTATGTGAAATAATAAAAAACAAATACAAACATACTCTTTTCATTTAGCGATTTTTATTAGTAAAAACACTCTCACTTTGTAGTATTGACAATACCTCGAACAATATTCAATTGCCTTATTATTGGCACTTTACCAAAAAAATATTCAGCTGTTCAAGGGGTAGAACAGCTGAATACACTTTCTTTTTAAAATAGATTTTAAAAAGCTTCTCTATGCGACTATGGGCTAATTGTGTTGTTGCATTTATAGGGCAATAATAATAAATTCACTGCGTCTATTCACTTGATGCTCAGTTTCTGTGCAACTAACTCCATTGCTACATGAATTGAGCAATTGTGTTTCTCCATAGCCACGTCCAGTCAGACGACTGGCTTCAATTCCTTGTTTCGTCATCCACTGAATAGTGGCTTTCACACGACGATCGGATAGATTCAAATTATAGGTATCATTCCCTCTACTATCTGTATGGGATCGAACATCTATTTTCATTGTTGGATGCGCTTGCATAACCTCTACAATCTTCATCAATTCAATAGCAGCATCGTTGCGAATGATTGCCTTATCAAAGTCGAAATAAATAGGTTTCAATTGTAAACGCTTAAATAGGTCATCGTTAATTTGTAAGGGCTTTGTACTACTTTCTAGTCCAATATCAATAGCTGTTGCACTTTCTGCTTCGTATTTGAGTTTGAACGCTACTTCCACTGTATTATACCCTTCTTTTTCTACTCTAATTCTGTATTTTAAGCCACAATTTAAATCCGAAATACGATAGATTCCTTGGGCATTTGTCCAAAGCGTATCGCTTTTTTGATACAATCCATCAGAAACAATAATAGCAGCATGAGCAAGTATTTCGTTACGATCCAAATCATAGACCTTTCCTTCTAAACTTTGTTTACAATACCTTTCTGTAACGGCATAAATATCATCCGCTCCTTTTCCTCCTGCACGATTTGAACTAACAAATCCTTTTCTTTCTTTTACATCCAGGTAAAATCCAAAGTCATCCATACTACTATTGATGGGTTCTCCCATATTTATCACAGTATCAAAACTGCCATCGGGATTTATTCTAGCCTTAAAAACGTCCATTCCCCCTAAACCAGGATGTCCATCAGAAGCGAAATACAATTGGTAATCTGCTGAAATAAAAGGAAAACTCTCTCTTCCTTCTGTATTAATTACTGTGCCTAAATTTTCAACTGGACCATAGCCATCATGGGCATAAATAGCCACACGATACAAATCCGATTGTCCGATGGTTCCCTTTCGATCTGATGCGAAGTACAGCCATTTACCATCAGGAGTTAAAGCCGGATGGGCAGTATTGAAATTATCCGAATTCAATGGCAATTCCGTTACTTGTCCCCACGTCCCATCCGTTTGCTTTAAAGCCTTATAAATCTTCAATGTTGAATGATGTGTCTTATTTTGCTTGCTCTTACCGTTTGATTTCGCATTGTTTCGCGTAAAAAACATTGTTTTGCCATCTTGGGTAAAAACCGCAGTAGCATCGTTAACATAAGCTGCCTCATCAATAGGAAATCGCTCCGAACTTGCTTCTTTATTTCCGTTTAATTTTGATTGATACAAAGCGGTATAACTTTCGTTCGTCCAAGAGTGAATTTTATTTTTCTTGCGATTTGTTGTTTCACGTGCACTAGTATAGACCAAATAATCACCCAAAACGGTACCTCCGTAATCAGAATAGGAGCTATTGAAAGGCAACAATTGAATCTCATACTCCTTGTATTTCCCTTCCAAATCCTTGAGATACTCCCTATTCTTATTGTATTCTTCTACACGTTGATCTTGTTTTTCTAAGAGTGCGAATTGATTCATTAATTCTTTGGCCTTATCATAATCTTGAACTGCTTTCAATGTTTGACTATAACGATAATAGTATTCTGAAGGCAATTCGCCTACATTTTTATTTTCATACTGTCCTTCAAACAGTTCCATATACCATTTATTTGCTTCGACTAATTTTCCATTGAAATAATAGGCATCGGCTAAATGTTGTAATAGCGACGCATTGACATAACCTTTTTCAGCTATTCGTTCATAAATCTGAATAGCGTCGATATAAGCGGTACGATCAAAACTTTTATCGGCTTGTTTTTCTTTTTTAATCTGACCATAGCCTAGATGTCCAAGACTCAAGACAAGGGTCAATATTCCAACTTGTATGCTTTGTTTTACCATAATACTTTCTTTTAGAAGAACCTTGGCGCGGCAACGCGCTTATAACTGTTAAACAAACTAAAACGCATAAATATTTCATGAGAGCCTGAATTATAACGCGCCAACTTACTTGTTTCTGCATCATAACTATAGCCAACCATAATATTTTCAGATATTTGAAACCCGACCAATCCACTTACTGCAGCATCCCAACGATAAGCAGCTCCAAGTGTAAATTTATCTAGGAACATAAAGTTCGCACTAATATCCACTTGCAAAGGTGATCCTTGCTCCATTTTAACCATAGCTGCAGGCTTAAATTTTAGATTGGGATTTAAATCAAATACATATCCCCCAGTTAAATACAGGTGCATTTTTTGGCGTAGTGTTTTGACTTCGTTATCATCATACCTCGATCTCGTCAAGAGATGAGGAGCGGATAATCCGACATAGGCTTTATCAGAATACAAGAATAATCCCGCTCCTATATTGGGTGAAAATTCATTTTTAATATCATCTTCCGCTACAGGGTCTGTTGGATTATAAATATGTAATTTACTGTAATTTACGTCTAATAAGTTCGCCGATCCCTTTAACCCGAAAGCCAATTTATAATCGTGGTTTAAGTTAACCGCATAGGATAAATCAACAGACAGTGTATTGTCATCCATTACTCCCAAATGATCATTAACAAAGCTCACTCCTAATCCCAATCCAGAATCTCCCAACGGCGTATTAACGGATAAAGTCGCTGTTTTAGGAGCTCCTTCTAACCCTACCCATTGCGTGCGGTACAAACCGAATATCTGTAGTCCCTCTTTACTTCCTGCATAAGCAGGGTTAATATTAGAGTGATTATACATGTATTGTGTATATTGTGGATCTTGCTGAGCATAAGTTTGCGTTATACCAACCCAACCTAGGCTTAGAAGAAATACGGCACGTGTTGTCTTTTTTAGTCTCATGTTTTTGTGGTTTAATTGGTCTCTAAATGTAAATTAGCTGCTTTCTTAATCATTCTGCTCCCCTTGTCATCTTTATATTCATAGGTTACAATATAATAGTAGGTCCCACTTGGTAATTTTTTATTTTTATCCACTGTGATTTTACCATCCGAATATCCACGAAAGACATTGGCACTTCCATCTCCATTGAAGTCGTAATTGGTTGTTTCAAAAACGCGAACTCCCCAGCGGTTGTAAATTTCTACTCGATTATTGGGGTATTTGCGAATATTGTCAATAATAAAGTAGTCGTTTTTGCCATCACCATCTGGCGTTACTAAGTTATAGATCACGACATCTCCCGCTATAATCCAATCTTCTTTTACAGTACCCAGGGTAAAATATCCGAAGTTTTTAATTTTAGTAGGTGTAGTTACGGTTTTGGTAGACATATCTACAACACCACCTTCATCTACCCATAACTGTTGTTTCTCATCCCAACGCAAAATATGAAGTTCCCGCTCTATATCAGTCAGCAACGAAGGCAATGTTGTGCGTTCATCCCAACTTAGACTTAGAATAACGGTTTCTACTTCTTTTGATGTTCCTTCTAACTTCCAATATTCCCTGTTATTCAGCTCTTTTATAACCCCTGTGATTCCCTTGCGAGATTCAAAGAAAGCAGTATCATTAAATCGATATTCGGCGACAACAGTTTCTTTATCTTTCGGAGCACCAATCGTGGCTTGTCGAAAGTACTTTTGATCTCCAATAGGAAACTCAAATGGTTCACTTCCTATTTTTTCCACCTTTCCCTCCGCATGCGAACGGTCACTCGTATTTGTTGCTAAGGCTCCTTGATGAAAAGTTAATATGCCGTAGGAATCATTCGTTGCTGGGTTTTTAGATTCATCTACTCTTATTATTCCGTTGTTAAAATTTAAGGTTCCAAATACATCTATACTGTTTTTAAGATCAAATGCAACCTCAGATTGACTGTTGTTTAGTTCAATATCAAAAAATTTGGAAAAAGCATTACCACTAATAGTTTGAATGCCCTCTTCTCCTTCATATCGACTAAAAACAGCTTTACTATTGCTTTTACTCTTCCCTAGGCCGCTAAACTCATAATAACCATCATTATTGAAGTTGCGGAAAAAGTAAACCGTTCCATCATTCACTACTTTTCCTTCTGTTGTATTGATAAAATCAAAACGAGTGGCTAATATTTCATTTGATGCAACAAATATTACCCCCTGGTTCACCAATATGGGTTGAGTTGTATTTTGTGCTTGAACTACACCTGCTAAAAGCATGAAGGTGAGTTCCATCGTATACTTTGTCTTTTTCATGTTCTAGAATTTTTAAGCTGTACTTGCTGTTATTATCATATTTACAAGGCGATACTATCATTGAACTTTCCAAAAAGACCATTCAGTTCCATTAAAAATACAAAGCATCTTAGATACAGTATCAAAAGCCATGGTTCCTGGCTGAGGGCTTAAAATATTCAAATGTGGGCTTTCCATTTTTGGTAATACCATTGCTTTTGTTGTGGATTCAAGTACAAGAACTCCACTAGCTGAAGAAGTTCGACTTCCTATTACCGTAGGTGTTACATTTGTATCTTCTGTTGCCCCTTGTTGAATACTTAAATCTACTTCTCCAGCATGAATTGATAAATCCATCCATCCAGCATCCGTTCCCCCTTTGTAGTATTTCACCTTTTTATCTTGAGAATCAAAAATCACGGTTCCGCCCACTGGGGTAACTACATCTTGCGCTTTTGTCACCCAAGGCAAGATAATTCCGCGAGAATCATTGGCTTTAAAATCCAATAAAACAGTAGCGTTTTCCACCTCTTTTTTTCCTATAGCCGTTTGTCCCCATGTCGTACCTATGCTTAAGCAAACAACAAGAAATACGTATATTATAGGTCTATTTATCTTATTTATCATAGCGATTCCATTTTAAAAATGTGGAAAAAAGAGGATGAGAATAGACCTCTCTCTTCCACAAAGATTAACTATTCATCCACACATCCTTGGTCTAAACAGCCCCAAGTTGTACCATTAAACATCTTTAAACAGTGTAGTGTCGTATCATATACTAACATACCTGCCACTGGAGATAATTGCATAATTTGAGTCGTAGTCAAACGCGAAATTACCATTCCTTTTGTTTTAGATTCTAAGACCATAAAAGCATTACCTCTACTTGGAATCCAGCTCCTATCTGGCCTATTCAATGTTGTAATAACCAAATAACCAGAAGAATCCAGAATATTTCCGTTATCTCCTACTACTGGATCATAATAACAAACGACACAATAAGCCATTTCTAATGATCCATAAGCATTGGATGTACTAGCATTCAAACAGGCATCATCCGACTCATTGATTAAGTCATAGTCAATGAACAAAGGTGTTTCAATCTGTCCTTGCGAAGGATCTAATGGATCGATATCCACCATAACTAAATTAGCTGCCGTTGGTGCTTTAATCTTAAAGGAAATCATATGTTCTCCTGGCGGTAAAACAAAATCTTCAATCAAGATACTTCCCGCTTCAGCCGTATCCACTAAAACAGATCCTCCAAAACTGATTGTAGAAGAGGTTATTGAATTATTGACATAACTAAACTCTTCGTTATAATCCAATTCAAGTAACATATTCTCGAGATTGAATGCATTTGGATTTTTTACTTTTAGAAACACCGTTACTACATCATTTTCTTTATAACAACCTTTATCAGAAGTTGTGCTAATGACTTCGATTGGCAATGGTCTAATTGTTGGGTCTCCAGTTGCTACAGTTCTCGTTGGTTCACACCCAATTAACAAACGGTCGCAACTTAGTAATTCGATCGTTCGAGGTGTCCCTGTTAGCGGTTGATAACTCAACTTTCCTCGATTTTCATACGTACCTGGTTGAGCCTCTCGATCAAAAATAGCTCTAGCTCTAAACGTCAGAGTAGCTGTTCCTGGTACGATTAAATTTTGAATATCTAAAGTACGTCCATGTTCATAATTATTTATTGTTGCCTGAGCAATAGCCGTTTCATCTACAGCTAAAGATTCCCCAACCCATTGCATTCCTACTGGTAATACATCGGAGAAATTGACTTGATAAGGCGCACAATTTGTATTCGATATACGGAAGGTATACACTGCTTCCTCACACAACAACATTTCTGGTGGTCCTTGTTTTGTAAAAATCAATCCTTCTTCATTTGGTGTTGGTGTTGGTGGTAAACAATAGAATTCCATCGGTCCAATTCCAATGCGCATCGTTCCAGAACCGTTTCTACCCGTAAATTTATGTACGACATAAATCTTCTCTACTGGTACGTCAAATTCTACATACATTCTTCCTTTTGGTGAGGCATAACTAGAAGAGGTATACCCTTTGGCTTTATTACCCGCAATGCGATACGAATTCTTCTTGGCTGTATAGCTGAGATTTGGCATAACAATACCGCTTCCACAAACACCATACACTTCTACATCGGAAAATCGCCCTCCATAACGATCAATTTCAAAAATCTCAAAAGAAGTAGCTGCTGCTCGTAAAGAAGAACCTTGTTTCAGGGTTACTTCCGTTACCATGGCATTATCCCCCACTCCTCTTCGTCTGTATTCACGAAGTGATTTCAGTGAAGATGGACGTGGATAACGACTTCTCAAAGTCGCTGGCGATTCAATGGTTACTTTCACATCAGCTGTAAATCCATCACCTAAATTATAAGTATTTGCAGTTGATCCTTTCGCCCAATTGGTCTTGGTAAATTCTAGTTTTTTTATCCCTGAAAAATCACAAGATTCACAGATTCCAGGTAGTGCTTTGGCTGCAAAGGTGAAGTAGGTATATTGATCTTTCGGGAATTTATAATTGACCTGATGCCCTTCATATAGGAAATCCATCGGAATAACGCGATCCCATTGATTATTTGTCAATTTCGTTGGTGAATCCGCTACAAGTAAAAACACCTGCCAATTTGATCCATTATAAGGAAAATCACTCGTTGCAGCACGAACCAAGATACTTTGATCAAAATTGGTATTCTCTACCATCCAAATCCTTCCAGTTAGACGAGAATCCATTTCTCCACAAATCTGTTGATTTCCTGCAAAAGAATAACGCGTCAAAGCGCCATCATTATGCCCCCAAACAAGAGCAGATTTATCGTGAATAATACTTCCTAGTACGGGATCTAATCCTATTTTTGTACCTACTCCCATATGGACAATAGCCCCTAAGTCGGTTGATTTGGCTTGATGATTATACAAATCTGCATTATCATCTCGAACTACACCTGCTACATTGTGGTGAAAATTTCGATTTGCCGTTGCATTTCCATTCCATACTGATGTATTATCGGATAAGAGGTAATTGAAATTGGGACTTCCTACTGTACCGAGTTTAATCGTAATCGCATATTTCAACCCAAGATAAGAGTTGATACGTTCTTTTTCGTTGGCTGTCAATATCCCTTCATAAAGGATTACTTCTGGCATTACTCCTTGTAAATAATAGGAACTGGACGAACTTCCCAAACCTAACATTCCAGGTCCGTTCATCAAGACGTTATTGTATTTATGGTTAACGAACTCAGAATGTCCTCCATCAAATTCAAAAGTAACGCCTGTTCCTACTTTCCAATGGTATCCAGCAATTGTTGTTGCTCCAGCATTAAACAAACGACTTGGACTGTTCGATAATCCCGTTGAGCCCATACGTCCTTTTCCATCTAAATCTCCATTGCTTTCACTTCCTCTATACACTCCAAATGCAGGTCGTCGGGCATTGGTTCCAGGAGACTGTTGTCCGAAACCAATAAAATAAGACCTTGATGTAGCAAAGTTGTGATTGACAACAGCATAGAAAGCTACATCATCTGGTATTGCCTTAGACATAGCGGCTTTATCTGTAATTAGATAATCCTTAGCGCCTCTAAATACTGGCGTTGGATGATAATTAGTTCTTTCATCTTGTTCTACGTATTGAGGTGCTGAATTATTCGATACTTTCTTGCGGTAAGTAGTTCCGATTCCAGAGTAATCTGTCCAGTTTTGAATTTCTCCACTACTCACTGATAAGGTCTGTCTTTGAGAAGCATTCAACCACATTCTCAATCCACTCGTTACACCCCCTGGGGCAACAAATTCAGAAGTGAATCCAATATAGTCACCATCATTAATAACAACATTACTAATCTCTCCATCTACACTTTTATAAATGCGTGTTTGACTTGGTATAAAATCGGGCGTATTACTCACTAGCAACCACGTACCTATTCCTATTCTTGCATTAACAGTAAAAGAGGTTTGTCCTGTTGTTTTTGCTCGCAATTTGTAATTGAACAAAGTGGTCAACTTTTCTTGTTTAACAACACCTGTAATGGGATCTGTATGCGTTTGCAACGTATAGTTCACGAAACTTGTTCCCGTATCATGACTGTAGGATTGCGTTCCTGTTAAGCCATTCGCTCCAAGAATTAATGCATGTTTATCTGTCAATTCAGATAAATTCTCTTTATTAGTTTCTTTGAATTCGCCTAGAGATATAGCCAAAGCAGGATCATCTGCACTCATGGCTTGTTTCTGATGCAATCCACTAGCATCGTCTCTTGCTATACCAAATATATCTTTGTTGTACAAGGTATAACCAGATTGAATTCCACTGTAAATCAACGTTCCATCTGATAAGATATAATTTGGGGTAGATGGATCTAGACTCACTCCGTATTTAATAGCAAAATGGGTATTTATTTTTCTCAACTCATCTGCACTTAACCCTACACCAGTACTTCCGGCAGGACGGGATAAAACCATTACCTCCATTACTTCTCCATAGTAATAATACGTATTTGAAGAACCTGGATCTGTACCTCCAATAATACTTTTAGTGGCCGTGGATGCCATGGTTCGAGCTGCCATAGTCGTCGTACTTGCCAACCCATTTAAATATTGACTTTGAGCTAACGCACCTGTTCCCGTTTTATTTGGCATCACAGCGATTCCAATTCCATATGCTTTACCTAAATGGCTATGGGTATATGAACTTCCTCTTGTCTCATGCCATAATTTTTGGGCATCATTTCCTGTACCTGCAATCCATCCATAGTTATCTCCACTTGAAGCACTATTGACTGTAAAAACAGGGGCATATTTCAAAGACCCTGAAAAAGAGTCATTTTCCAAACGAGAAATCCATATCACATAATAAGATCGATTGGGATCGACTTGATACGTACCTATAGATTCTAGTTTTCTCCTTCTACTATCCGTCTCAGCTGTTTCTTCATCGTTGTAAAACTCTACTGCCGCATGATAGTTCATGGCAGATTTAATATATCTCGGTGTAAATCCTGTTGAATTATAAAAATGCCTAGCATGGATTGATTTATCCATCCAATTTGAAATACTAGCTCCGTCACCCACGGAGTTGTTCAATAATACTTCATCCGCGGACAACCAATACTCAATGGTTACTCCTTGAACTCCTCCAGGCGTTTGTCCTTTAACCAACATAGAACTGAGAAGAATCAGTAGTATATATAGTTTTTTCATATCACTGTTACATTTTAATTCTTCCTGAAAATTGCTTTTCAGGAAGAAGTTAATTACTCAAGTTGATTATTTCTTTTCGATTAATTTCTCTATAAGCTCTAAACGTTTTGCAACAGCTTCTTGTTCTTGTTTCAGTTGATCAATTTGATTTTGTTGTTCAATGGTATGCAAGAACAATTCTTCTACTTTCTCTAATAATTCAACAGATAAATTGGTTAAATCAAATCCATAACCTTTATCGTTCTTAGTCAAATCTCCAATTGGTGTTACCCCTGGTAAATGGTGATTTTCTTTCACAAAGTTGGCAATGTCTTTCAAGCTATTAAACTCATAAGTTAACTTGATATCTGAACTACCTGTAAAATATTTTTCAAATACGTAATCCGCATATACTCCATTGGTGGTAAAATACTTTCCTGTTGTTACTACATCACCCGCTACATATAATTTAGCCGTCGTTTCTGTACTTGGGATTTCATTAATTCCAATGGCTACCTTACCTGTTTGGAAAATATTTTGGGTATTTAAGGTAGCAATTGTTGTTGTTCCTTGAACCAACCAAGGAGATGTTGAAATTACAGATGGATTAGCCCATCCTGGTACGCGATTTACATCAGTTACTAACACTTGGTTTGCTGCTGGTGAGGCTGCTAAATCTTCTGGAAGAATTGTTCCATTTTTAATATGATCCGTTGTGATTCCACCAGTAGCCACTTTAATTGTTGATTCTTTTAACAAAGCCGCTGTTCCATCAGTTACAGTAATCGAAGTATCAGACAATAAATTTTTCCCATCCGTAACCTTCGTTACATCTACATTTGGCGATCCTGGTACCCATGATGTACCATCAAATACAAGGGCTTGTCCGTTAGTGACTGTTGTAGCTGCTACAGGATTTCCTTGAATTTTAGCTAAATGAGTTGTTCCGATAGGCCCTGTTATATCTCCTGCTAAATCCGCTGTAACCCCAATACTAAGCTCCTCTAATGAACCATCCGCTTTAATGTAGAAGTACTTACTCGACGTTGGGTTGTAAACCATATTTCCATACTTTCCACTTAATTGGTTAATCATCTCAGTTACAAACTTTTGATTGCTAGCGATTTCCTCTACATCTAAAGCAACGGTGTTTCCATCCGAATCTGTGATGGTCAATTGATCGTTGACTAAAGTGAAGCTTTCATTCACTGTATTGAAATCCGTCCAGTCAATTTCTTCTTGGGTTCCGTCGGTTTTAATGTGGTAGAATTTCTTCTCCGTTACATTGTAAACTACATTTCCGTATTTACCCGCTAATTTGTTGACAATCGTAGTAATAAAACTTTCATTATTACCTAATTGCGTAACAAAAGTGGAATTATTCGCAATATCTTTTACATCTAAAGCAACGGTGTTGCCATCTGAATCTGTGATGGTCAATTGATCGTTGACTAAAGTGAAGCTTTCATTCACTGTATTAAAGTCCGTCCAGTCAATCTCCTCTTGGGTTCCATCGGTTTTGATGTGGTAGAATTTCTTTTCTGTCACATTGTAAACGACATTTCCGTATTTACCCGCTAATTTATTGACGATGTTGTTGATCAAGTTTTCATTTTCTGTCAACTTGGTAATGAACTTCGTATTGCTGGCGATTTCTTCTACATCTAAAGCAACGGTATTTCCATCCGAATCTGTAATGGTCAATTGATCGTTGACTAAAGTGAAGCTTTCATTCACTGTATTAAAGTCCGTCCAGTCAATCTCTTCTTGGGTTCCATCGGTTTTAATGTGGTAGAATTTCTTTTCTGTCACATTGTAAACGACATTTCCGTATTTACCCGCTAATTTATTGACGATGTTGTTGATCAAGTTTTCATTTTCTGTCAACTTGGTAATGAACTTCGTATTGCTAGCGATTTCCTCTACATCTAAAGCAACGGTATTGCCATCCGAATCCGTAATGGTCAATTGATCATTGACTAAAGTGAAGCTTTCATTCACTGTATTGAAATCCGTCCAGTCAATCTCTTCTTGGGTTCCGTCGGTTTTAATGTGGTAGAATTTCTTTTCTGTCACATTGTAAACGACGTTTCCGTATTTACCCGCTAATTTATTGACGATGTTGTTAATCAAGTTTTCATTTTCTGTCAACTTGGTAATGAATTTCGTATTGCTGGCGATTTCTTCAACGTCCAATGCTACAGTGTTTCCATCAGAATCCGTAATGGTCAATTGATCGTTGACTAAAGTGAAGCTTTCGTTTACTGTATTAAAGTCTGTCCAGTCAATCTCCTCTTGGGTTCCATCGGTTTTGATGTGGTAGAATTTCTTCTCCGTTACATTGTAAACTACATTTCCGTATTTACCCGCTAATTTGTTGACAATCGTAGTAATAAAACTTTCATTATTACCTAATTGCGTAACAAAAGTGGAATTATTTGCAATATCTTTTACATCTAAAGCAACGGTGTTGCCATCTGAATCCGTAATGGTCAATTGATCGTTGACTAAAGTGAAGCTTTCGTTGGTCGTATTAAAGTCCGTCCAGTCAATCTCCTCTTGGGT
>NZ_JACAGN010000028.1:0-2290 GCF_030324495.1 Myroides sp. 1354
GACAGTCAACAACGACAGTCAACAACGACAGTCAACAACGACAGTCAACAACGACAGTCAACAACGACAGTCAACAACGACAGTCAACAACGACAGTCAACAACGACAGTCAACAACGACAGTCAACAACGACAGTCAACAACGACAGTCAACAACGACAGTCAACAACGACAGTCAACAACGACAGTCAACAACGACAGTCAACAACGACAGTCAACAAACGACAGTCAACAAACGACAATCAACTCATTATTTCATCCATCTTCTGCCTAAAATGCAAAAGAATTGACTTAGGCCGTAGCTAAAGCCCTAGAAATAATTAAATTTGTAATTCAAATTTTAAAAATAAAAACCTATCATGCTTTCAAATCGCTTCAGATTAAACGAAATGTTGGTATTCGCCTATCGACTGTTTTTAGCATTCTTTTTTTACTTTATAGCTAGAGTTTTATTCTACCTGTATAACAGTGATTTGCTTGCAGTTGATTCGGTAGGCCAATTTATGAAATTAGCATATCATGGATTGACTTTTGATCGAATGGCTATTTTTTATGTCAATGGATTGTTCATTCTGTTGTCAATCATTCCTATCTTTAAAAGTACGTCTAAAGGGTATCAAAAAGTAGTGTTTTGGAGCTATATTATTCCCAATCTATTAGCTTATGCTACCAATTTTATCGATTTTATCTACTATCGTTTTATCTATGCCAGAACGACAATCGCTGTATTTGATAGCTTAGAACACGAATCCAATAAAGGACAGTTGTTTCTCAATTTTTTAGTGAACTACTGGCATGTATTTGCTTTGTGTATTGGTCTTTGTGCCTTATGGGTGTATTTATACAAACGCGTAAAATTTACCAAACCATTGGAATTAGAAAGCAAGAAGAATTACTTTATTTCTAGTGCTTTGATTTTTGTTATTGTAGCCGTTGGATTTATTGCTGGTGTACGTGGAGACTTGAAGAAAACGACACGACCATTGAATATTATTGATGCCAATCGCCATGTAGAAAAACCTGAACATGCGGATATTGTGTTGAATACGCCTTTTGCTATTTTGCGAACTATTGGAAAAACGAGCTTCAAAAAAGTAGAATACATGGATGAAGCTACATTAAATCAATATGTAAGTGGAACAAAACAATACTACTCAACAGATCCATCTAGACCAAATATTGTATTATTCATCACAGAAAGCTATGCCAGAGAATATATTGGCGCTTTTAATGAGGATATGAATATTCCTAACTTTAAAAGTTATACGCCATTTATTGATTCCTTGGCTCAACATAGTTTAATTTTTCCTAATGCATTTGCCAATGGATATAAATCTATTCACGGTGTGTCTTCTGTGATTGCAGGAATTCCTTCGTTTAAAGATGCCTTTACGTCTTCACCTTTCCCGAAACAAAAAATTGAATCTTTGGTTTCTACTTTAAAGTCAAAAGGATATGATACCTCTTTTTTCCACGGTGCACCGAATGGCTCCATGGGATTTTTGGGCTTTGGGAATATTTTGGGTTATGACCACTATTACGGAAAAACAGAATATAATAACGATGATGATTTTGATGGTACTTGGGGAATTTGGGATGAACCTTTCTTTCAATATATGCGCAAAACACTAAACGAGAAAAAAGGACCATTCTTCGCAACTTTGTTTACAGTATCTTCTCATGAACCATTTAATGTTCCAGAACAATACAAAGGAAAATTTCCGAAAGGCAATCAACAAATTCACCAAACGGTGGGCTATACAGATTATGCTTTTAAACGCTTTTTCGAAGAAAGTAGTAAAGAACCTTGGTTCAAGAATACGATTTTCGTTATCACAGCTGACCATACCAATCAAATTGACTACGATGAATACCGTAAATTAGTGAATCGTACAGCCGTTCCGATTTTGTTCTATACCGCTGATGAACGTTATAAAGGAGTGAATAAAGAATTAGCACAACAGATTGACATTTACCCAACGTTGTTGGATATGATTGGATATGATAAACCCTTTAGAAGTTGGGGAAGAAGCTTGTTAAATGATAGCATCGTAAAACCATTTACTATCAATTATGGTGGAAATGAATATACGTACCAAGAAGGAAATTATATCGTTCGCTTTAATGGAAAAGAAGTGACTGGATTCTATGCAATAAACGATAAGGGATTAGAGCATAATTTGATTAAAAATAAGAATAAAGAAATGGAAGAATTGGAAATGAAGTGTAAAGCCTTTATTCAAGATTACTTTGATCGAATTATCGATAAGCGATTGGATAGGTAAGTTAGA
>NZ_JACAGN010000028.1:2390-20798 GCF_030324495.1 Myroides sp. 1354
GGAGAGAAGTTAGAGGAGAGAAGTTAGAGGAGAGAAGTTAGAGGAGAGAAGTTAGAGGAGAGAAGTTAGAGGAGAGAAGTTAGAGGAGAGAGGTGTTCTTTTCCCTCTTTCCTCTTTCCTCTTTCCCTTTTCATCCTCACAAAAAATCCAACCGTAACCCCTTTATACAGAAATGAGTAAATTTTAAAGTTATTTTACGACTTCTAAAATTAGAACAATAGCTGGAAAAGTTGTACTTTTGCCAAGTTTTATTCTTTACAACACAACAAATAAATATAAATGAGACAAGCTAAGTATATTTTCGTGACAGGGGGCGTTACGTCATCCCTAGGAAAAGGAATTATAGCAGCATCGCTGGCGAAATTATTGCAAGCGAGAGGTTATTCAACAACAATTCAAAAATTTGATCCATATATCAATGTGGATCCAGGTACGTTAAATCCATATGAGCATGGAGAGTGTTTCGTAACAGATGACGGAGCAGAAACGGATCTAGATTTAGGTCACTATGAAAGATTCTTGAACGTTCCAACTTCTCAGGCGAATAACGTAACAACAGGGCGTGTATACTTATCTGTAATTGAAAAAGAGAGAAGAGGAGAATTTTTAGGAAAAACGGTTCAAGTAGTTCCTCATATCACCAATGAAATTAAGGATCGCATGCAATTGCTTGGTAAAACAGGGGATTATGACATCGTGATTACAGAAATTGGTGGTACAGTAGGGGATATTGAGTCTTTACCTTATATTGAATCTGTACGTCAATTATTATGGGAATTAGGAGACAACAATGCGATTGTAGTTCACCTTACTTTAGTTCCATATTTGGCAGCGGCAGGGGAGTTGAAAACAAAACCAACGCAACATTCTGTAAAAACGTTGATGGAGAGTGGGATTAAAGCTGATATCTTAGTTTGTAGAACAGAACACAACTTAAGTTCTGAAATTCGTCAAAAATTAGCGCAATTCTGCAATGTAAAACCGGAAGCAGTAATCCAATCGATTGATGCGGAAACGATTTATGACGTTCCAAATTTAATGTTGCAAGAAGGATTAGACAAAGTAGCCTTAAAACGCTTAGACTTACCAGAAAAGCAAACACCGGATTTAGTAAAATGGAATGAGTTTATTCACCGTTTGAAATTCCCGAACCACGTAGTTAATATTGGTTTAGTAGGAAAATACGTAGAATTACAAGATTCATATAAATCTATTTTAGAAGCATTAGTTCACGGTGGTGCTCAAAACCAAGCAAAAGTAAATATCATTACCATTCAATCGGATTTAATCACGGCAACGAATGTAAGTGACAAATTGAAAAATTTAGACGCTATTTTAGTTGCTCCAGGATTCGGATCACGTGGTATTGAAGGAAAAATAGAAACAGTAAAATACGCAAGAGAAAACAAAATTCCTTTCTTGGGAATCTGTTTAGGAATGCAAATGGCTGTCATTGAGTATGCTAGAAACGTTTTAGGATACCAAACAGCAAATACTACCGAAGTAAACGAAAGTACACAATACCCTGTAATTACTTTTATGGAAGACCAAAAAGACATTACTGACAAAGGAGGTACCATGCGTTTAGGAGGATGGGATTGTAAACTGAAAGAAGGGTCCAAAGTATTTGAAATCTATGGAGATAGTATGATTAATGAACGTCACCGTCACCGTTACGAGTTCAACAATCAATACTTAGAAGATTTCGAAAAAGCGGGATTAACAGCTTCAGGATGGAATCCAGAAACAGGATTGATAGAAATCGTTGAATTGGATACACATCCATTCTTCGTTGGAGTTCAATTCCACCCAGAGTACAAAAGCACGGTAGCGAAACCGCACCCACTTTTTGTTCATTTTGTAAAAGCAGCGATTGAGTATAAATCAAACTAATCAATTGCCTTTTTTATATCATAAATTTTATCACTTACAAACTAAGTAATGGAGAAAAAAAAATTAGATCGTAACAGTATTATAGGCTTTGTTATTATTGCTGGATTGTTGATTTGGATGATGTTGAACAACATCAACAAAGAGCAAGAGTCTATCAAAAAAGATACTGAATTAGCAGAGAAAGAAATTGTTAAACAAGAACAATCCGCTACTTTTGAAAAGGCGCTTCAAGCACCAGTAGAAGGAGATACTTTACAATCGGAACAAGTTCGCGCTACATTCGGTCCTTTTGCTTATAGTGCAATGTTACCAGCAGCTAAAGGAGGAACTACAACTTTAAAATCAGATTTACTTACACTTGAAGTTGATAATAAAGGAGGAAAATTATCTCATGTAGTTGTAAATGATTTCAAACGTTTCAGCAAAGATTCAGAAGAAATCGTTGCTTTGATTAAAGATCACAACGCAAAATTTAATTTGCAATTACATACCAACGATAATCGCGTATTCAATACAGAGGATTTGTACTTTGAACCTACATTGTCAAAAGAAGGAGAAAACCAAGTATTAGCTATGCGTTTAAAAGCTTCTGAAACAGAGTTTTTAGAGTATCGCTATGTATTGAAACCGAATGATTATATGCTTGATTTCTCTATCCGTACACAAGGATTGAGTAAAATTGTTGATGCATCTAAAACACCAGAGTTAAACTGGGAAATGAAAACGTATCGCAATGAGAAAAGTATTGCATACGAAAACAGATATGTGCGTTTATACTACGAACATGAAAAAGGAAAAGACAACAACTTAAGTGAGTCAAGCAAAGATGATACTAAAGAGTTGAAAGACGTTTCTTATATTGCATATAAACAACACTTTTTTACTTCAATCTTATTGACAAATAAGAATTTCGAAACAGCAACATTAAATACAAAGAATTTAGTAGCTGATGAGAAAGTGGATACTGTATTTACGAAACAATTTGCGAGTACTATTCCATTAAATTACAGCAATGGAGAGTTAAATTATGATATGAACTGGTATTTTGGACCATCAGATTTCAAAATATTAAAATCATATGAGCGCAATTTAGATAATATCGTTCCATTAGGATGGGGAATTTTTGGATGGATTAACCGTTTCTTATTTATTCCAGTATTCGGGTTATTAACAAGTTTTTTACCTTACGGTATTGGTATTATTGTATTGACGATTTTAGTTCGTTTATTCACTTCTCCATTAACGTATAAGTCTTATGTATCTCAAGCGAAAATGAAAATGATTCGCCCAGAGGTTAATGAACTAAACGAGAAGTTTAAAAACGATCCAATGAAGAAACAGCAAGAAACAATGAAATTGTATTCGAAAGCTGGGGTGAATCCAATGGCTGGATGTATTCCTGCCTTGTTGCAGATTCCAATTTTCTATTCGTTGTTTCAATTCTTCCCATCATCATTTGATTTAAGACAAAAGAGCTTCTTATGGGCAGACGATTTATCATCGTATGATTCAGTGTTGCAATTGCCATTTAATATTCCGTTCTATGGTAACCACGTGAGTTTATTCCCATTATTAGCCTCAATTGCTATTTTCTTCTATATGAAGATGACAACAGGAGATCAACAAATGGCTCAACCTACACAAGAAGGGATGCCAGATATGAGTAAAATCATGAAAATCATGATTTATGTATCACCGATTATGATGTTATTTTTCTTTAATAACTACGCTTCAGGTTTATCGTTGTACTATTTCATCTCGAACTCGATTACAATTGGAATTATGTACGTAATTAAAAACCACATTGTAAAAGACGAAAAGATCTTAGCTACCATCGAAGAGAATAAAACGAAAAAGCGTCCACAAGGAAAATGGCAACGCAAAATGCAAGAAATGATGGAACAAGCACAAGAACAACAACGCTTGAAAGATCAAAATAAAAAATAGTTAACGGTTAACAGTTACCGATAAATTATCGATAGAAGAGAAACCATCCCTTTGTAGGGATGGTTTTTTTTTGTTTGTTGAACAGGTCCTTTTAAAAAGATAGTTTCGGTGTTAGTTCTAAAAAGAATTCAACTCTTATTCTTAAAGGTAGAATACCAAGCCGATGAAATTGAAGAAATGTATTTGCCTATTTCTGGATATGTAAAAGGAGGGAAAGTCGTTAATTATTTTGGTAATGCACGCAATTGGGGTAGCAAAAGGTTAACTAAATCAACTAACCCAGACGAAGTTTATGTAAAAAACATTAGAGCTTCATTAAAAAACAAAAAAGCTGAAAATGAATATTTGATGCAATTAATTAATCCAAGCTTTAGTAGTCAAATAGAAGTATATGCTGATACAGCGACTTCTGAAACCACTTCTTTTAGTTTCGGTGGAGGATCTAGTATTGGCGGAGGAGTTATTAAATCGTATTATATTAAAAAGAGAGAGGAAGTAATTGGGCTTAAAAAGGAGAGTTTGAAGAAAACTACAATTTTCTTTTTGGGGATAATGAAGAATTTCTGCAAACGTTCCCATATAATTCAATTAAATGGGACTACTTAAGTTATTTAGTTGCTGAGTACCCTAAAATGTCTGAAGAGAAAAATTCATAAGTTTACAACAAGAGGGTGTCCCAAAGGGGCACCTTTTTTATTTTAAGAAATGATGTAGGGTATAGCGTTCAATTTTTGTTTTCACTAGGAGGGTTAAACTTTGTATTGTAAGTATACAGTACTTTTCTGCGATAAAAAGATAGGTTTTGTAGTACTATATTCGGAAGAGAATAAAAATTGTATACTGTTGTTTTTTAAGTGTTTAGTGTTTATTTTTAACACTATTTCTATTTGTCCACCCATTTGTCCACCCCTCATTTTGTCATTTTTTTATAAGAAGGGTCTAATTTTACAAAGAATCAGGTTAAGTGACATACGATAATCTCATTTAAAATTAAAACAAACCAATTTCTTTTCTTCCCTTACTCATGAAAAAAGTGCTACTCTTTTTCGTTTTCATTTTGTTATTTGTGCAATCGTTACTATTACATGCACAACCTTATCACCCCCTAGTAATGGATGGTTATAATGCAGATGTCATTGCTAATGGTGTTGGAGCAGTTGGGAGTTCGACTACGAATGATATTGATAATTCAGGACATCGCCTGCTTGCAGAAGATTGGAAGTTAGATGCGAATCAACCTTTGAGTGGGACAGGTTTACCTATGAATGGTAGTATTTCTTCTATTCATACACCAGGAATGAAATTTCTTTTACAAAATTACAGTGCGAATAATTCGATTCGTTTAGCTACTACTACCTCGACTGTCATATCTAACTTAGCAACACCTGTAAAGGCGAGAAAACTTTTTGTCCTAACTACGGCTGGATTAACAAGTACAGCGTTAGAAGTAACGGTAATCTTTGAGGATGATACTACAGAAATATTTTCAAGCCGTATACCCGATTGGTTTAATGGAACTTCTTTGCTTGTGGTTCATAAAAATTTTGGGCGATTAACAGGAGCAAGTATTTTAGAAAAACCAACAGATAACCCTAGACTATATCAAGTTACTTTAAATATTAGCAAGCAAAATCAGCTAAAGAAAGTCAAGCAAATTAAGTTTTTACGTCCCGTTACCTTTGAAGGGGTTGTAAATATATTTGCTGTTTCAACAGAATTGTTAGATAGTTGTCCGAGTCCTGAATTTGTTGAACTTAGCAAATTAACGATGAATAGCGTAATTGCAACAGTCGATTTACCAGTGTTACCAGCAACAACCTATCAATATGAATTGCGTACCTCTGGTTTACCGGGGTCTGGGAACACAGGACTCGTTCAAAGTCAGGATTTTAGTGAAAGTAACAATCAGATCACTTTGACTAATTTAGCTAATGCAACAGCATATTTCTTCTATGTTCGTTCGTTTTGTTCCGATACAAATCAAGGATATTGGAAAGGACCTTTTACTTTTACTACCTTATGCAATGCTGTGAATACACCCTATAAGGTACCGTTTGATACCGTGGATGTTCCAAATGCTCCTGCTTGTACGACGATTTTAAATGCAAATGAAGATGATTTTACTTGGACCACAGAAAGAAATGTCATCGGTTTTGAAGGTCCTGCTTTGAAATACCGTTATAATCCTACTCAATCAGCAGATGATTGGTTTTTTACCCGTGGAATTAATGTAACTAGAGGAGAAACATATCGTTTGCGATTTAAGTATAGAGATAAAAGATTTAATGAAAAGCTACGCGTAAGCTTGGGTAAATTCGCTTATCCTGAAGCGATGACCACTGAAATTTTTAATGTAACTACCGGCGGAACGGATCAAGTAACAGATAAATTGATTGAATTTACAGTGGATGAAACGGGTGTTTTGTATATTGGTTTTCAAGTACATTCCCTTGCAGATCAATTTTTATTTTACTTGGGCGATATTGAAGTAACACAGTCAAGTTGTCATAGATTACTTTGGGGACTAAGTGGATGGGTGTGTGAAGGCGGGCCTGTAACTTTGGAGGCTCAGGCTAATTATGGTACACTCCGTTGGTATGCCTCGCGAACGAGTACGGAAGTTTTAGGAGAAGGCTCCACTTTTGTAACTCCTCCCTTAACAGAATCAAAAAGTTATTATGTTAAATCCTATCTAGAAGATAGCAAAGGAGGTAAACAAAGTTTGTCCACCAATTCCAACGATACCCAAACGAATGCAGCTTGGGGAATTTCATTTGATCTACTAGATCCAGGTATGATTAAAAGTACCAAAGTATATGCCAGTCAATCGGGAAGTATTCGCGTTGCGATTCTAAATTCAAGTGGAAGAGAAGTATATGTATCAAATATTATAGCGATTAATGCCGCAGGTCCTACTGTACCTATCACTGTCCCTTTAAATGCTGAATTAAATGCAGGCAGGGGATATAAAATGATTTTGAAAGAGGTAAATAATGCAAAGCTTTTTGTTGATCAAACGGTTCTTTTTCCGATATACAATAACCACAATAGTTTGCGGGTAACTTCTAGTCTAACACCGGTAGAGAATCGAGCTTTCTATGCTTATTTTTTTGAATTGGTATACCAAAGAGCATGTTCAGTCTCCGGTGTTGTACTTGATGCTACAGTCATTAAAGCAGTTGCACCTCCAGTGGATCAGGCTATACAGCATTTTTGTAAAAGCTCAAATCCAACATTGGCAGATATAGCAATCACAGGAACAAATATTCACTGGTATGCAAATGAAACTGGGGGTGTCGCATTGCCAAATACGACTCCCTTGGTACACAATACAACCTATTATGCTTCTCAATTTCTCTACGCTTGTGAAAGCCCAAGGCGTACCGCAGTAAAAGTAGTGGTAGAAGAAGCTCGCCTTCAAACATCAGGAATGAATGTGCATTATAATTATGGAACCGATTCCCAAACGGTTGAAACTAGCATTTATAATGCACTAGGTTCAACAGAGTTGCAATGGTACACAGAGGAGACAGGTGGCTTACCTGTTGCCACTCCAGCCTTTTCTACCTTAGCTGTAGGAAATTATGACTATTGGGTGAGTGGAGTAGTAAATGGTTGTGAGAGTATAAGAAGTCGTATCGGTATGACTGTACGTCCTGTGTCTGTATGGGTGACTGCACAACCTACTAGAAAAGTGTATGGAGAGGAAGATCCTGCTTTGTTATATCGTGTTAGTGGGTTAGTGAATAACGATGAATTAACGGGAACGTTGACTCGTGCTCCAGGAGAAGATGTAGATACTTATGTAATTAGCAGAGGAACCTTGGCTGCTTCGTCCAATTATATACTTAATGTGGATAATGCGAACTTTAGAATTCTTCCCGCAACATTAACCGTAACAGCAGCGGATAAAACCAAAGTGTATGGTGAGGAAGATCCAGCGTTCACCTATACCGTCACTGGATTGAAACGCGAAGAGGAAGCAACTGCTGTTTTAAATGGAAACTTAACCCGTGAGTTAGGTGAAGCTATCGGAAGCTATGAAATTAGACAAGGAAGTTTAGCTACTACGGCCAATTATGAAATAGAGTATCAGAAGGCTGATCTTGAAATTACACCTACTATTTTAACGGTAACCGCACAGCCCTTAGGGAAAGTATATGGGGATATCGATCCACCCTTAACTTATGCGGTTTCTGGATTAAAATCGGGAGATTCGGTTGCTAGTGCTTTACGTGGAAGTTTAGCCCGTACTGGAGATGAAGGGGTTGGGAATTATACGATTACTCAAGGAACTTTAGAAGCTACAGCTAATTATACTCTAGTGTTTGAAGAAGGAGATTTTACTATTACTCCAGCGACAATTATCGTAATGGCACATCCAAAAGCAAAAGTTTATGGAGCACTAGATCCAGCATTAACTCATACGACAGCAGGACTGAAAAGAGGTGAAAGTAGTGAAACCGTATTAAGCGGCCGTTTGGTTCGTGACGGCAATGAAGAAGTAGGAACCTATACCATTAACCAAGGAAGTTTAGTTGCGAATGCGAATTATATCATTGACTATGTAGCTGCTAATTTTGAAATTAATCCTGCGGAATTAATCGTAACAGCAGACACCAAAACTAAAACCTATGGAGAGGAAGATCCTGCCTTAACTTATACCGTTGCTGGCATACAAAGAGGAGACGATGTTTCAACGGTTTTAACAGGAGATTTAATACGTATGGGGTCTGAAAATGTAGGAACCTACACGATTAACCGAGGAAGTTTGGTAGTCAGTTCAAATTATACCCTTGTTTATCAAGAAGCTAATTTTGAGATTACACCTGCTAGTTTAACGGTAACGGCTAATTCTCAAACGAAGAGTTATGGAGAACTAGATCCAACGTTAACTTATACTGTTTCGGGTTTACAATGGACGGATAAAACAATAACAACACTAACAGGAAGTCTGATTCGCAATAGGGGAGAAGATATTGGAACGTATGCAATTACGCAAGGAAGTTTAAGGGCAACTTCAAACTATGTCCTAATATATGAAGGAGCAGATTTGACAATTACTTCTTCCGTATTAACTGTAACTGCCAATTCTCAAACGAAGATTTATGGTGACGTCGATCCTCTATTGGACTATACTGTTTCTGGGTTAAGACCTTCTGATCAACAATCTGTTGTTTTAACAGGAAATTTAACCCGCAATACGGGTGAATCAGTTGGAATCTACACCATCAACCAAGGAAGTTTAACGGTAACATCAAATTATACGTTAGTATATGAGGAAGCTGATTTCACAATTGAACAAGCAATAGTAACTATAACTGCTAATCCTCAAACGAAAACGTATGGAGAACCAGATGCTGTATTGTCTTATACGGTTGCTGGATTAAAAAATAACGATCAACACACAAGTATTACAGGAGTACTAGTCCGCGATAATGGAGAAGAAGTGGGTTCATACTCTATTCATCAAGGTACTATACAAGCATCCTCCAATTATACTTTGGCTTTTCAACCTGCGAATCTTACGATTATCCCTGCTTTACTAACGATACAAGCAGAAGCGAAAACCAAAGTATACGGGGATGCTGACCCTGTGTTGACGTACACCTTAACTGGACTTAAAAATAACGATCAAGCGACGAATATCTTAGCAGGTAGTTTATCGCGTGATAGAGGAGAAAATGTGGGTACTTATGGTATTCATCAAGGTACTATACAAGCATCAACCAACTATACTTTGGATTTTCAATCTGCGAATCTTACGATTATCCCTGCTTTACTAACGATACAAGCAGAAGCAAAAACCAAAGTATACGGGGATGCTGACCCGGTGTTTACGTACACCGTAGCTGGACTTAAAAACAACGACCAACCCAATATTCTTACAGGTATATTAATCCGCGATAGTGGAGAAGATGTGGGCTTCTATTCTATTAATCAAGGTAATATACAAGCATCAGCCAATTATACTTTGGATTTTCAAGCTGCAAATCTTGCGATTACATCCGCCTTACTAACGGTTCGTGCAGAAGCGAAAACCAAAGTATACGGTGATGCCGATCCGGTGTTTACGTACACCGTAGCTGGACTTAAAAACAACGACCAACCCAATATTCTTACAGGTATATTAATCCGCGATAGTGGAGAAGATGTGGGCTTCTATTCTATTAATCAAGGTAATATACAAGCATCAGCCAATTATACTTTGGATTTTCAAGCTGCAAATCTTGCGATTACATCTGCCTTACTAACGGTTCGTGCAGAAGCGAAAACCAAAGTATACGGTGATGCCGATCCGGTGTTGACATATACCGTATCAGGACTTAAAAACAATGATCAAGTAACGAATAGCTTGAGAGGAATTTTGTCGCGTGATGGAGGAGAAAATGTGGGTATTTATGGTATTCATCAAGGTAATTTACAAGCATCAACCAACTATACTTTGGATTTTCAATCGGCAAATCTAACCATTACGACTGCTTTACTAACAATCCGTGCAGAGTCGAAAACCAAAGTATACGGTGATGCCGATCCGGTGTTGACGTATACCGTAGCTGGACTTAAAAACAACGATCAAATAGCTACCAATGTCACAGGAAATCTTTCGCGTTATAGGGGAGAAAATGTAGGAACATATGCAATTCAACAAGGGAATTTACAGGTGGTGGCAAACTATACCTTTACCTTTGAAGAAACATGGCTTACGATTACTCCAGCCACCTTGAATATTCACCCTATTATGGGGCAACAGAAAATATATGGAGCAACAGATCCAATACTTGCCTTTACAGTTACAGGTTTTAAATTCAATGATGAGATAGGAACAGCTTTAACAGGTAGTTTAAGAAGAGTTACTGGAGAAAATGTCAATCGATATGCATATGAAATAGGAAGCCTACAAGCTGTACTAGCTAATTATAGCTTAACCTTGAATAGTCAAGAAAAATTTGAAATTAAACCAGCTCCTTTGCGCATTGTCGTGGAAGAAAATCAATTCAAGTCCTTTGGAGAAACGGATCCCATATTGCGTTATCGTGCAGACGGATTACAACGCGGTGATTTTATCATTCAAGCGGTTACTGGCCAATTGACTCGTAGGGCTGGAGAAGCAGTGGGATTATATCTGATAGAACAAGGAAACCTGATTGCAAGAACGAATTATTATATTGATGCTTTTGTGCCTGCATCTTTTGAAATCAAAAAAAATAGCATTAAAGGATTGACCTTACCTGCTCAACGTTTTGTGTATGACGGTCAGGCAAAACAAATACAAGTGCAAGGGAATATAGAACCTCAAGCAACGATAGTATATACGAATAACAATCAAACACAAGTTGGACAATATACGGTTACAGCTACCGTCGATTATGGTCCAAGCTATGAAGTTTTACATTTACAAAGCATACTAACGATTGTAAAAGCTGATCAAGTGATAACGTGGAATCAAGGATCAGAAGTGGTACTAGAAGATACGCCTACGTTGCAATTAACCGCAAGTGCAAGTTCTAACCTTCCTGTATCTTATTCTATTGATGCAGCTGATAGAGAAATAGCTGTAGTAGATGCAACAGGTCTGTTGCGATTTTTACAACCAGGTTTTGTTACCATAACAGCCAGTCAAGGAGGAAATACTAATTTTAATGCTGCACATGTCGTGTCTCATACTATTGCTGTGAGTAGTAGAGATGCCAGTATTTGGGATTTAGTCGTTGATGGTGTTTCTTATGGTAAAATAGCCAAAGAAGTACACCTTGTTTTAGGATGTGAAACTCAACAAGACGAAGTAATATTAGCTGTTCATACTCAAGTTGGTGCAGATGTGCAACCGTCAAATTATTTTACACTATCCGTGAAAGATTATGGGATATATGAACAAGTTATTACTGTTCAATCACCCAATAAAAAGGTGACGGAGACTTACAAAATTATAATTGACAAGCGTATTCCGACAGAAAATTTAGTGATACAAAAATATAACAATGTGTTTTTGGTAAATAATAACAAACAAACCAATGGGGGGTATGTTTTCCAGGGGTATCGCTGGTTTAAAAATGGAGAATTAGTAGGGGAGAAACAAGCCTATTCTGCAGGAGATGATTATGGTACAAGCTTAGATCCAAATGCAGAATATCAAGTGGAATTAACCCTATATAACGGACAAAAAATAAGAAGTTGCCCCATTGTTGTAAAAGGAAAAGTAGCCTCTAATTGGGCGGTGTATCCGAATCCCGTACAGAAAAGCCAGTGGTTATATGTTCAGATGGAGAAGGAAAAACAAGGCATTGTGCACTATATCATTTACAACCTTAAAGGACAGTTGATTAAACGAGGCTCTTTAGAAGGAGGTGTTAAGGGAATAGAAATTCCCAATACAACAGCCTCAGGATCCTATTTCCTTATTCTGAAAACGGAAGATACCCAACAAGGGATTCAATTCATTATCCAGTAGAGGACGAAAGATATTTCGTCCCATTAAGTTCGAATCATAGGCAATAAAAGATATAATCATTCATCCCGTAGGAGACGAATGATAATTCGTCCCATTAAGTTCAAGTAATAAGAAATAAAAGATATATTTTCTTGTATAAGGGGCAAATTACTATTTGCCCCTGCGTGTATCCTATAACTGATAACCTTCTTAATACAAATGTAAAATACTGTGTGTTTCGCACAATTCTCCTTACCTTTGTCGCTTAGTTTTTTAAATATGAAAAGAGTAGTAGTAGGACTTTCAGGGGGGGTAGACTCAAGTGTAGCCGCCTATTTATTGAAAGAACAAGGATACGAAGTAATTGGATTATTCATGAAAAATTGGCATGATGATACCGTTACAATTTCGAATGAGTGTCCCTGGCTAGAAGATAGCAATGACGCTCTAATGGTTGCCGAAAAGTTGGGCATCCCTTTTCAAACCGTGGATTTAAGTGAACAATATAAGGAGAAGATTGTAGATTATATGTTTAAGGAGTACGAAAATGGTCGTACCCCCAATCCAGATGTATTGTGCAATAGAGAAATTAAGTTTGATGTATTCATGAAAATTGCTTTAGAATTAGGAGCAGATTATGTTGCAACCGGACACTATTGTAGAAAAGCGGAAGAAGAAGTGGTGTTGGCAGATGGAACAACCAAAACCGTTTATAAATTAATGGCAGGAGTAGATCCTTCTAAAGATCAATCTTACTTTTTATGTCAATTGTCTCAAGAGCAATTGGCCAAGGCTTTATTTCCAGTAGGAGAATTGTATAAATCTAAAGTAAGAGAAATTGCGGCAGAAGCAGATTTAATTACGGCAGAGAAAAAAGATTCTCAAGGATTGTGTTTCATCGGAAAAGTGCGTTTGCCTGAGTTTTTACAACAACAGTTAAAACCCAAAGATGGATTCATTTATGAAATTCCAAAAGAGGCCACTTTATTTACGAAGAACAATCCGTCATTTGCTAGTTTAGAAGAAGAATTACATGCAGAAGCACAAGCCTTCCACTATACTCCTGAGATGGGGAAAAAAGTAGGAGATCACTATGGCGCACATTATTTTACAACTGGACAACGCAAAGGACTGAATGTAGGTGGAACAGTAGAACCTTTATTTGTCATTGCTACGGATGTTGCGAATAATATTATCTATACAGGTCAAGGCAATACTCACCCAGGATTATTCCATAAAACACTATTTGTGCAAGAGCACGAAATTCATTGGATTCGCGAGGATTTACAGTTGCAACCAGGAGATACAATGCGTATTAAAGCGCGTATCCGCTATCGTCAACCACTACAAGAAGCGACGTTGTACAAAATGAAAAAAGGAATGTACGTTCGATTTGATGAACCTCAATCTGCTATTACTGAAGGACAATTCGTATCTTGGCATATAGATGAAGAATTAATCGGCTCTGGAGTTATTTCCAAAGTAGAATAAATAGAACTCATCTTGACTTTTTTGATTGAAGTGAAAATTAGTTATTTTTAGACTGATTAAAGGCATTTTTAAATTGCATAGCAGGGCTACGGAATGAAAAAATGGCAAGAAGCAGGCTCAAAAGAACAATTTTTTAACCAATTAGAGAAAGTCAAGATGAGTTCATAAATAGCAAAACATGGGACAAAATAGAATAACTGCCCTTTTTGGCATACAATACCCCATTATACAAGGGGGAATGGTTTGGAATAGTGGCTATAAACTCGCTAGTGCAGTAAGCAATGCAGGTGGATTAGGATTATTGGGAGCAGGATCTATGTATCCAGATGTTTTGAGAACCCATATACAAAAGTGTAAGCAAGCCACGGATAAGCCTTTCGGGGTGAATGTTTCTTTGCTTTATCCAGATCTTCAAGAGGTGATGGATATTATTGTTGAAGAAGGTGTTAAAATTGTATTTACCTCTGCGGGAAACCCTAAGATATGGACGTCGTTTCTAAAATCAAAGGGTATTACAGTGGTACATGTTATCAGTTCTTCTAAGTTTGCGTTAAAAGCACAAGAAGCAGGAGTCGATGCTATTGTAGCAGAAGGATTTGAAGCTGGAGGACACAACGGTAGAGAAGAAACGACGACCTTTACACTCCTTCCTATGGTTAGTGCTAAGGTGTGTATTCCTGTGATTGCTGCAGGTGGAATTGCTACAGGGAAAGGTATGTTAGCAGCTATGATTTTAGGAGCTGAAGGAGTACAAATGGGAACTCGTTTTATCGCATCTATAGAGAGTTCAGCTCATCAAGCATTTAAGCAGAGGGTCATCCAAATAGAAGAAGGAGATACCATCGTTACCTTAAAAGAATTAGCCCCCGTTCGATTGATTAAGAATGAATTTTATCAAGGTATTGAACAATTATATGAAAAAGGGGCGAGTGTAGAGGAACTAAGAGCCTATTTAAGTAAAGGGCGATCCAAAAAAGGGATGTTTGAAGGAAATTTAGTTGATGGCGAATTAGAAGCAGGACAAGTAGCCGGTTTAATCCATAGCATAGAACCTGTGGCCCAGATTATAAAAACCATTATGAGTGAATTTCGAGAAGCTCAGCAAAAGACAATTGATTTTTAAAAGGATAAAATCAATATAGCAGGGCGAAGAACAGGCGAAAATTGATTTGATTTTTTATAATATTCTAAAAACCATGCGAATTTTCTATAAAAAGTTCGTATGGTTTTTTTGGTATATACTAATAATCCTTTATTTTTATAGGAAGTAAAATAAACTAAAAAAACTACACACTACATATGAGTTATTATAAAATAGAAAACCTTGAACAGTATTTTAAACATTATAAAAAATCTGTACGTGAACCGCGAAAGTTTTGGAGTAAGATTGCAGAAGAAAATTTCGTATGGTATCAGGTTTGGGATAAGGTTTTTCAATTTGACATGGAGGAATCTAAATTTGAGTGGTTTGTCAATGCAAAATTAAATATTGTAAAAAATTGTGTCGATCGTCATTTGGCAAAAAGAGGAGAGAAACCTGCCATTATTTTTGAACCTAATAATCCGGAAGAAGCCCCTCAAATTATTACGTATAACGATTTGTTTAACCGCGTTTGTAAAATGGCAAACGTATTAAAAGAACAAGGTGTAAAAAAAGGAGATCGCGTTTGTATCTATTTACCAATGATTCCGGAATTAGCAGTTGCCATGTTGGCTTGTGCTCGAATTGGGGCCATTCACAGTGTAATCTTCGCTGGGTTTTCATCTTCTGCAGTAAGTAAGCGAATTAACGATGCAGATTGTCATTTTGTAATTACTTCAGATGGGAGTTTTAGAGGAAGTAAAACCATTCCATTAAAACCAATCATTGATGAAGCTTTAAAATCGTGTCCTTCCGTCAAACAAGTATTAGTTGTAGCGCGTACTGGAGCAGAAACAACTATGCAAGATGGAAGAGATATCTGGTTAAATCCGTTGTTAGAAGCAGCATCAACGAATCATGTGGCACAAGTAATGGACGCTGAAGATCCTTTGTTTATTCTTTATACTTCGGGATCTACGGGAATGCCAAAAGGAATGGTACATACAACCGCAGGTTATATGGTACAAACGGCTTATTCGTTTAAAAATATATTCGATTATAAAGACGATGATATTTTCTGGTGTACTGCCGATTGTGGGTGGATTACAGGACACTCCTATATTGTATATGGACCTCTATTAAATGGGGCAACAACAGTAATGTTTGAAGGGGTACCTACTTATCCAAATCCAAGTCGTTTTTGGGATATTATTGATAAATATAAAGTAACCCAGTTTTATACTGCACCAACTGCTCTTCGTTCTTTAATGACAGAAGACTATAAATACGTAAATGAGCATGACTTATCAAGTTTACGCGTTATAGGTTCGGTAGGAGAGCCAATTAATGAGGAAGCTTGGCACTGGTATAATGACCATGTAGGAAAGAAAAAATGCCCTATCGTAGATACATGGTGGCAAACAGAAACAGGAAGTATCTTGATTTCACCACTTCCTTTTATTACACCAACTAAACCTACCTATGCAACATTACCTTTGCCTGGAATTCAGGCGGTATTGATGGATGAAAAACGAAACGAAATTGAAGATAATCAGATTGATGGTTCATTGTGTATTAAGTTCCCTTGGCCTTCAATGGCAAGAACGATCTGGGGAGATCATCAGCGTTATAAAGATACCTATTTTAGTCAGTTTCCTGGAAAGTATTTCACTGGAGATGGAGCTTTAAGAGATGAAGTAGGTTATTATAGAATCACAGGTCGTGCCGATGATGTTGTCATTGTATCAGGACACAATTTAGGTACAGCTCCGATTGAAGATGCAATTAATGAACACCCAGCAGTCGCAGAAAGTGCTGTGGTTGGATACAAACACGAAATTAAAGGAAATGCCCTTTATGGTTTTATAACCTTAAAAGTAGAGGGAGAATACAGAGACCGTGAGAATGTTAAAAAGGAAATCAATCAGTATATCAGCAGTCATATTGGACCAATTGCTAAGTTAGACAAAATTCAATTTGTTGAAAGCTTACCTAAAACAAGATCGGGTAAAATTATGCGTAGAATTTTACGCTCAATAGCAGATGGCGAAACGAAAGATTTTGGCGATGTATCAACGCTAATTAATCCTGAAGTAATTGACAGTATTAAAGCTGGAAAATTGTAAAATACAAAGTATATATATATATAGAAGTAAAAAACAGTGATAGGAAACGATCACTGTTTTTTTTTGATTTAAATTAAAAAGGAGAAAATCGGATGAAAAATATAAAAATAACGTTGAAAAAAGTAATGGCGTAAGCAACTAATTTATGCAGAAGTATAGATAGTCAATGGGTTAACTTATCATTTGAATTGTTTTATTTGGTTAAAAAGGTGTTTATTGATGGTGTTTTTTGTGTGGTATATTGTGTTTTTTACTTATTTTTTGTTAAAAAATTAAGGATTGTTTTTGGTGTTTATTATATATTGTTGTCCTTTTTTACTTATTTTTCAATCCCTTAAACTTGTTTGTTTTCCTTCTTTTTATTTGAATATATTTTTATTTCTACATAAAATGTAATTTTTAAAAGTTTCACTCTCCATAATTTCTAGGTTTTTCTACTTTTTTTGCTAAAAATGAAACGTAAAAATAAGGTTGTTTTGTTTCTTATTTATCTTTTTGGTGTTTTTTAGGTCTTAATTATTTATAATTTTAATAAAATATTGATTAAAATTTATTAAAAATTGTAATATGATTAGAAAAGTTATTCCATTAATGGCGTTGTTTGCAACTGGTTTTGCAACTGCCCAAGTTGGTATTGGAACAGTAACTCCTACTAATTCAAGTCAACTTGACATCGTTTCTGATAAAAAGGGGGTTTTATTTCCGAGACTCACATTAAAAGGCGAAAGAGATAAAGATCCTATTGTAGGTGATCTAGTAGAAAGTTTATTTGTATATAATTTAGGAGATGACAATTTACCTGCGGGATTCTATTATTGGAATAAAGAGAAGTGGGTACGTTTGCTAAATTCACAATCTTATGTGAATACGACCAACGAAAGTTTTACTTTAGTAAATGACAGGTTGATTATTACAGATTCTGAGGGTAATACTGTTTCGATGGGGGTTGAAGAAATTGCTACAAATGCTAAGTTCATTACAGAAGTTGTAAATAAATTGACAGGGAAATATGGAAACGTATATTATAACACAACAGAGAGTAAGTTTTATTATATCAAAGAAGATGGTACACATCAAGTCATTACTTGGGAAGATCTGAATACAACCAATGTGAGTTTTACGTTAGTTGATGATTTTCTAACAGTTACAGATCTTGAAAATAGATCCGTAAAATTACACGTTGAAGATATTGCTGCTAATTTGACTTTTGTTAAAAAGCTTGTCGATAATTCTAACTTCATTTCAGAACTTGTCAATAAATTAGCGGGTAAATACGGGAATGTCGTTTACAATGTAACAGAAAAGAAATTCTACCACATTAAAACCGATGGAACTCAAGAAGAAATTGACTGGACGGACTTTAATACAGTGAATGAAAGCTTCACTTTAGTCAACGATCAATTGACCATCACAGATTCGGATGGAAACACCGTTGCTTT
>NZ_JACAGN010000029.1 GCF_030324495.1 Myroides sp. 1354
CATAACTGATAACCCATAACTGATAACCCATAACTGATAACCCATAACTGATAACCCATAACTGATAACCCATAACTCATACCCCCAAAATGGACATAAAAAAAAGATTTGATCGCATCCTCAGTATATTCATTCACTTACAATCCAAACCGATTGTAACTGCTCAGGAATTGGCAGATCGATTTGAGGTGAGTCTGCGTACCATTTACCGAGACATTCGCTCCTTAGAGCAAGCGGGGGTACCCATTTATAGTGAAGCTGGAGTCGGTTATGCTGTGGTGGATGGATATAAGATTCCTCCGACGTTATTTACCCGCGAGGAGGCTTTGAGTTTTGTGGCAGCAGAAAAAATTATGCAGGTCTATGTGGATCAAGAACTCAGTGATCACTTTACTTCAGCTTTATTTAAGATGAAAGCGGTATTGCGCTCTTCTCAAAAAGCAGAAGTATCGGGGATTGCACCTGCAGTTGTTATGCGTTCTAATAAAACGGTTTTCAATAAGAAAGTACCTTCTGCCTTATCTACCTTGTTTAAGAGTATCTCGCTAAAACAGCAAGTTCGCATTGCATATCTCGCGGGAGTGGAAACAGAGGCTACCTTTCGCATAGTGGAACCTATAGGTGTATTCCACGAAAATAGCTTTTGGTATTTCATGGCCTATTGTCATTTGCGTCAATCGTATCGTCAGTTTCGATCGGATCGCATTCAGTCTATTGAATTGCTTGAGGAGCTATTCGCCTTAGAGCATGGAGCGTTAGAACTGTATTTGCCTAACCGCAATCTAGAGCGAAATTTAGAGGTGCGTATTTTGGTGTCAAAACAAATGGCTGCTTATTTGGTTTGGGAGCGTAAATACTATGGTTTTGTGGAAGAAATCGATCGAGGTGAACAAGTTGAAATGCAGTTCAAAATGAAAGATTTTAACAATGGATTTCCCCGTTGGTTCTTGATGTTTGCTGATCATGCGGAGATTATTGAACCAATCGAATTGCAAGAAAAAGTAATACAGTTATTAGAACAGAGTTTAGAAAAACACAAAAAATAAAGTCCTTTCATTTTAATGAAAGGACTTTATTTTTTTAGAATGTTTCCCAGAAATAAGGGGGTTCGATTCCCAATGCGCGTAAATACACATAGGCTTGCCCGCGGTGGTGAATTTCATTGTCGATGAAGTAAAAGACGTGCTGTTGAATCTTTAAGTCGTGTTCTCCGAATAGCACAAAGTTGTTTTGAAATTGAGCTTCAGTAAGAAGGGGGAATAAAGCGTTAATCTGAATGGTGTCTTCATCCCATTGTTTTAAAAGTTCTGCTTTAGAGTTAAACGTTGGTTTTTCGTCAAATTTGGTAATTTGATTGGATGTAATAGACTTTAATGAGGGAACTGCAATAGCAATTAGTTCAGCGCACATCATAGAAAAAGGACGCATTCCTCCAAGGGTGAAATTGAATAAATCATGTTCTGGAAAAGCCTCGATTACGCGTCTTGTTAAACTTCTTTGGCCTTGCCAGTACTGTAAAAGTTGTTCTTTGGAAATAATAACTGTGTTCATTTGTGGTGTATTTTTCTTTGTTATACCGCAAAGATAGAATGGAGGATTGACAACGGTTTGTCAGGAGGTTTTGGTGAAAATTATTTTTTATAGACCTAGTACCACAAACACAGAAAAACGTTTTATAATTAGTATTTTTGTCTTTCAAAGAAATTATTATGAAGTATTCTCGTCTGACAAAAGAACAATTTGAGGAATTACATCCGGAATTTGTAAAATTTTTAGCTGCACAGCAAATCGATAAAAATGAATGGGATAAGTTAAAAGAGGAAAAGCCAGAAGTTGCTGAACAAGAATTAGATGTGTTTTCAGACTTGATCTGGGAAGGTGTTTTGAGTAAGGCTCAATATTTGGAGCACTATTCAAAAAATCATATTTTCTTATTTGGGTTTGATGAGCAATACATCAATACCATTGTGATTAAAACGCTACAACAAGATATTGATTTCTTAACGCAAGAAGGATTGCAATGGCTGTCTGAAGCTGTGTTTACGGCCGACGTGGAAGTGAAGCACGGAGGAAAGAACTTTGGATCAGATCGCAATGCAGAAATTTTTGATATCATTCGCCAAGGAGCAATTTTGAGTGATGGCGTATTGTATACCCAATTTAAAGAGATGTTGAAACTGTAACTTAGGTTGTATGGAAGCGAAAAACAAAATTGAGGCCCTTAGAAAAGAATTAAACGAGCATAATTACAATTATTATGTCTTAGATAATGCGACGATTTCCGATTTTGAATTTGATCAAAAATTAAAGGAATTAGAAGCTTTAGAACAAAAGCATCCTGAGTTTTTTGATGCGGATTCACCTACTCAACGTGTAGGAGGAACAATTACTAAAAACTTTGAAACCATTGTACACCGAAACAGAATGTATTCGTTGGACAATTCTTATTCTCAAGAAGATTTATTGGATTGGGAGAAGCGCATTCAAAAGGTATTGGGCGATGTTCCGATGGAGTATACCTGTGAATTAAAATACGATGGTGCTTCTATTAGCATTACGTATGAAGATGGGGTTTTAGTACGTGCGGTTACTCGTGGAGACGGCGTTCAAGGAGATGATGTAACGAATAACATTAAAACGATAAAATCAGTACCCATTCGCTTGAAAGGAACGGACTATCCCAAGAGTTTTGATATTCGTGGAGAGATTGTTTTGCCCTTTGCTGGATTTGAACGCATGAACGAAGAGCTTATCGAAATTGGAGAGCAACCGTATGCCAACCCAAGAAATACCGCTTCAGGAAGTTTGAAATTACAAGATAGTGCAGAAGTGGCTAAGCGTCCATTGGAGTGTTTGTTGTACAATTTAACGGGGTCGGACTTAGGTTTTGAAACCCAATATGAAGGATTGGAGAAAGCGCGTCAATGGGGTTTTAAAGTGCCTACTGTTTCCAAATTGGCAAAAAGTATGGACGAAGTCTTGGCATTTATTGCGCATTGGGACGTACATCGCCATGAATTGCCGTATGAAACGGATGGAGTAGTAGTTAAAGTGAATTCCCTACACGATCAAGAAGAATTGGGATTCACAGCTAAATCTCCTCGTTGGGCGATTGCCTATAAATTTAAAGCCGAACAAGGGGAAACCTTGTTGGAGTCGATTGTATATCAAGTAGGCCGAACAGGAGCCATTACTCCTGTGGCGAATTTAGCACCAGTGCAATTGGCGGGAACTACGGTTCGACGTGCGTCTTTGCACAATGCAGATCAAATAGCTAAATTGGATATTCGCGTAGGCGATTATGTCTATGTTGAAAAAGGAGGAGAGATTATTCCTAAAATTGTTGGAGTAAATACGGCTGTTCGTACAGCAGATTCTCAACCTACTGTTTATATAACTACCTGTCCAGAATGTGATACACCTTTGAAGCGAAACAAAGGAGAAGCTCAGCACTATTGTCCAAATGTATATGGATGTCCCCCGCAAATTGCAGGAAGAATTCAACACTTTATCTCGCGCAAAGCCATGGATATTGAAGGATTGGGCGAAGAAACAGTAGTGTTGTTGTACAAAAATGGTTTAGTAAAAGACTACGCTGATTTGTATGAATTGAAGAAGGAAGATGTGTTGCCTTTAGAACGTATGGCTGAAAAGTCGGCAGATAACTTAATTAAGGGAATTGAAGCTTCAAAAGCGATTCCTTTTGAACGTGTATTATATGCATTGGGTATTCGCTTTGTAGGAGAAACAGTCGCTAAGAAATTGGCGAATCACTATAAATCAATTGATGCCTTAGCTGTAGCACCCATGTTGGAAATGATGATGGTTGATGAAATCGGAGAGCGCATTGCACAAAGTGTTATCGATTTCTTTAGCAATGATATCAACAAACAAACCATTGAGCGCTTAAAAGCGTATGGTGTTCAAATGGTGTTAGAGGAAAAGGAATCTACGGTTGTTTCGGATCTTTTAAAGGGAAAAACGATTGTAGTTTCGGGTGTGTTTACACAGGTTAGTCGAGATGAATTGAAGCAGATGATTGAAGATCACGGAGGAAAAAACGGAAGTTCAATTAGCTCAAAAACGGATTATGTGGTGGCTGGAGATAAAATGGGACCTTCAAAATTGGAAAAAGCCAATCAATTGGGAGTAACGATTTTGACGGAGGAAGCCTTTTTAACTATGATTAAATAATTTGTTGTTAAAGTAGTTAGAATATTATTAGGCTTTTTCTAACTTTACTTCTTATCAAAGAATTATGTTTAGTACTTTCAAAAAGAAAACATTAAAAAAAGCAATTAATCAGGCTACATTAAAAGGAGTAACATCAGATTTTGATGGTAAACCCAAGACGATAGGTATTTTAATTGAAAAGACTGACGTGCCGAAGGTGGATGAATTGATTCAAGCATTACGTCAAAGTGGTGTATCGGCAGATCAGATTAATGTTTTGGTTTATACAGGATTAACCAAGACTAAACAGTTATTAGATCCTTCGTTTAGTATGGGTGATTTCACGCTAACAGGGGAGGTACAGAATCAAGAAGTAAAGCGCTTTATCGATCAACCTTTTGACTGGTTGATTAATTTTTATGCGAAAGATATTGTACCTTTACTATGGGTAAGTGCAAAATCCAAAGCGAAATTTAAGGTTGGTGTTGCGACGGTAACACCAAAAATCAACCACTTTAGTTTAGACATTCAGGAGCTACAAGCGACGCCATATGTTAAACATTTAATGAATTATATAACTATTTTTAAAACGAAATAAACGACTATGCAATCGCTAAAAGGTACGGGAGTAGCTTTGATTACTCCATTCAAAAAAGATAAATCTGTTGATATTGAAGCACTACAACGCTTAGTGGACTACGTAACTCAAGGAGGGGTTGAATATCTTGTGGTTTTAGGAACAACGGGAGAATCAGCTACTTTGACGAAAGAAGAGAAGGAAGTAGTAAAACAGACGGTGATCAAGGCGAATGCAGGTAAATTACCTTTGGTTTTAGGAGTGGGAGGAAATAATACAGCGCAAGTTGTGGAGGAATTAAATCCAGAAAACTTAGCGGGATTTGATGCTATTTTATCTGTGTCACCCTACTATAATAAACCAACACAAGAAGGGATCTACCAACATTTCAAAGCGATTGCACAACAAAGTAGTTTACCTATCTTATTGTACAATGTACCAGGTCGTACAGGAAGCAATATGAGCCCAAAAACGGTTATCCGCTTGGCAAATGAATTTTCTAATATTGTGGGAATTAAAGAAGCAGCGGGAGATATCGTTCAGGGTATGGAATTGATTAGACAGTCAACGCGCAAAGATTTCTTGGTGATTTCGGGAGATGATGCGATTGCATTGCCTTTGACATTAGCAGGTGGAGCAGGAGTTATTTCTGTTATTGGACAAGGAATTCCACAGCCGTTTTCAACGATGATTCGCTTGGGATTGGAAGGAAATATCAAAGAAGCTTTCCCTTTGCAATATCAAATGATGCCTATTATTGATATGATTTTCGAACAAGGAAATCCAGGTGGAATTAAAGCAGTTTTAACCCAAGCTGGTGTAATCGAAAATGAACTAAGATTGCCTTTAGTTCCAGTAGATCAAGATTTAGAACAACGAATAGAAAAAGAATTTATAAAACTCAAAAAATAAAATTATGTTATCGAAAAAATTGCAAGATGCTTTAAACGGACAGATTAAAATAGAAGGGGATTCATCTCAAATTTATTTAGCGATGGCAACTTGGGCAGAAGTTCAAGGATTTGAAGGAATTGCCTCTTTTATGTATGATCAGTCAAATGAGGAGCGCACCCATATGCTTAAATTGGTGAAGTATATCAACCAAAGAGGAGGGGAAGCAACTATTCCAGCAGTAGCAAAGCCTGAGTTGGATTATGCTTCATTCAAAACGCTTTTTACACAATTATTTGCACACGAAGTATTTGTGTCAAAAAGTATCAATGAATTAGTACATATAGCGTTAGAAGAACGCGATTATGCAACACATAACTTCTTACAATGGTATGTATCCGAACAAATAGAAGAAGAAGCAACAGCACGTACAATTCTAGACAAGATTAATCTAATTGGCGATGATAAAGGTGGACTTTATTTATTCGACAATGATATGAAGAGCTTTAGGGGAGATGCAGGTGCAACTTCTGCTACGGTTTAATGGATAAAAAATAGGGATAAAAAGATGCCAATAGGCATCTTTTTAGCTTTAAAATAATGAGCTATGTTTAGTGAGAGAATGAATATTTACAAACAAAAATCAGCTAAATTTATGGTGTTCTTTGTTTGTCTAATCCTGTTTTTTTTTAGTGTGCTAACTGGAGATTATTGGTTTTTGGGATCACTTCTAATTTTAGTGCTTCTAATTTATTTGTATACTACCTCTTTTGATTACACAATAGGACATACAGAAACTTCGTTAATCTATGGTGTGCGAAAAAAATACGAGATTCGCTTGGAGGATATTCAGGAAGTATTCGTTGATAATCTTGATTATATGGGGAAATTCGGCGGATACGGTTACCGTAAATTTCGCAAGCAATCGGCCTATGTTTTTAATGATTCGGGTAATTTTTTATGTGTAAAGACTGTGGATCGAGATTATTTTTTCTCAATTGACGATAAACCATATTGGAGTAATTGGTTGGAAAAAAGAAGGAACCTACCTTCAGATGTACAATCGTTTACTAAAATATCTTGTTAAAATAAAATAAAAAAGAGCTTTTTTTCTTTTTAGTAAAGAAAGGTTTTTGTATAATGCAATTATATAACTAAATTTGCAGTTGCTATTGAAGTGCTATAACTCAAACAGGTGATTGTTTAATACCGAATAAACGAAATGAAAAAATACATCGGATTATCTCTTTTGGCTTTGACTTTTGTAGGGTGTTCACCCTTGCAAAAAGCAATGAAATCAGAAGATTTAGAATTCAAAAAGGAAGTTGCTAATCAATACTACGAACAACAAAAGTATAGAAAGGCTATCCGATTATACGAACAAGTAGAGACTTCGTTTAGAGGTCGACCAGGGTATGAGGATATGTACTTTAACTTTGCGGAAGCTACTTATGTAACGAAAGATTATATGTTAGCAGCTGAGCGATTTAAGTTATTTGCAGCTACTTATCCTAGAGCGGAACGCAGAGAAGAAGCTTTATTAAAAGAAATTAAATGTGGAGTAGAATTATCTCCCGTTTATTCTTTGGATCAAACGATCACCAATACAACGATTGGTAAATTGCAAAAATTTATTGACCAGTATCCTGGTTCAGATTTCATTTTTGAAGCTAATTCAATCATGAGTGAAATGAATAAAAAGCTGGAACAAAAATCGTTTGAAAATGCCAAGCAATTGAATACAATTGGAGCGTATACTAGAAATTACGGCGCGGCTATTGTAGCTTTAGATAATTTTATCTACGATTTCCCAGGAACGGAGTATAAAGAAGATGCTTTATATTACAAATTGGATTCAGCTTATAAACTAGCGATGAATAGCGTTTATAGCCGATTGGAAGAGCGATTGAATAATGCAAAGGGAATGTACGATGCATTGATTCGTTTTAACAGTGAAACAAAATACAAAGAGAAAGCAGATAAAATGCTTGCAGAGATAAACACAGAATTACAAAAAATTTCAAAATAACCTAAGCGTAAAATGGATTTAAAGAAAACAACTGCTCCAGTAAACACAATTACTTATAATAAAAGTAAAATTGAAGAACCAACTGGTAATATCTATGAAGCTATTACTATTATCGCAAAAAGAGCAAGTCAAATCAACGTTGAAATTAAAAACGAATTGATTGATAAGTTAGAGGAGTTTGCTACTAACAATGATAGTTTAGATGAGGTTTTTGAAAATAAAGAACAAATTGAAGTATCAAAGTTCTATGAAAAACTTCCGAAAGCTCAAGCATTAGCAGTAGAAGAATGGTTGGAAGGAAAAGTTTCATTCAAAGAAGTTAACAAATAGCATATACTAGAACATGTCAGTGTTAAGCGGAAAAAAAATATTACTAGGTGTAACTGGTGGAATTGCCGCTTATAAAACGGCAAGTTTAGTACGTTTACTTATTAAAGCAGGTGCCGAGGTTCAAGTAATCATGACACCTGCTTCTCATCAATTTGTTACCCCGTTTACTTTATCCACTTTATCTAAAAAACCAGTGTATACGGAGTTTTTTAATGCAAAGGATAGTGGAACATGGAATAATCACGTAGAATTAGCCCTTTGGGCGGACATTATGCTTATTGCGCCTGCAACCGCTAATGTATTAGCTAAAATGACTCATGGTCTATGTGATAACCTACTTTTAGCGGTGTATATGTCTGCTAAATGTCCTGTTTATATAGCGCCTGCTATGGACTTAGACATGTATGTACACCCGTCAACAGAACGAAATTTAGCTACTTTATCATCTTATAATCACGTGATAATTCCTGCAGAAGAAGGGGAATTAGCGAGTGGATTAGTAGGACAAGGTAGAATGGCAGAACCGGAAACGATTGTTGCTGTACTGCAAGATACTCTACGCCAAGATTTACCTCTTCAAGGAAAAAAAATATTAATTACAGCAGGTCCTACATACGAACCAATCGATCCCGTGCGTTTTATAGGGAATCACTCTTCCGGAAAAATGGGGTATGATATCGCGAAAGAAGCAGCCAAACAAGGGGCAACAGTTATTTTAGTTAGTGGACCAACGAATCAAAAGATTGAAGATTCTCGTGTTCAAGTGATTTCTGTCATGTCTGCATCGGAGATGTACGAGGCTTGTCATCAGTATTTTGATGAAGTCGATGCTGTAGTCGCCGCTGCCGCAGTGGCGGATTATCGCCCAAAAGAGGTGGCTACTCAAAAAATAAAAAAGAATGCTGAAGCGTTTACGATAACCCTGGATAAGAATCCAGATATCTTAGCTTCTTTAGGTGCGATTAAAAAACAACAATACCTCATTGGTTTTGCCTTGGAAACGGAAAATGAAGTGGAACACGCCAAACAAAAGATAACCAAGAAAAATCTAGATTTGATCGTGTTAAACTCGCTCAACGATACGGGGGCAGGTTTTGGAAAACCAACGAATAAGGTTACCTTTATTGATCGCAATTTTGTAGTTCAACCCATGGAATTGAAATCAAAAGAGGCCGTTGCTCAAGATATTGTCAATAAAATCATTCAACACTATGAATAAACTTTTTGGACTTTTCGCTTGTTTTTTTCTTTGGATTGGCACTTGTCAGGCACAAGAATTAAACGCTAATGTAAGTGTGAATTTTGCACAAGTAGGAAATGCACATCAAAATTATTTCCGAACCTTAGAAAAGTCCTTAAAAGAATTGTTGAATCAAACAACCTGGACGTCTCAACGCATCAATTCCAATGAAAAAATAGATTGTACCTTTTTGTTGACCGTTAGTTCGTTTGACAATAACACTAATATTTCAGGTACTCTGCAAGTACAATATGGTCGTCCTATTTTCAATACGACCTATACTAGCCCTGTGCTAAACTTTAACGACAAAGATATTGCCTTTAGCTATACTGAATTTGAGCCGTTGCGTTATAGTTCAGGTACATATGAATCCAATTTAATTTCCTTAGTTTCTTTTTATGTTCATGTTATTTTAGGAATGGATGGTGATACTTTTGCTAAAGATGGTGGGAGTGCTTATTATCAAGAAGCATCTATGATTGCTTCAATGGCGCAACAATCAGGGGCAAAAGGATGGAAACAAGGGGATGGTACCAATACGCGTTATACACTGATTAACGATTTAACTTCAGGAGCAAGTAGACCTTTTCGCGAAGCATTATACAAATATCACCGTTTGGGCTTGGATACGATGAGTGAAGGCCTAGAAGAAGGTCGAGATGGTGTATTTAAAGGGCTAGAAGATTTGAGACAGTATAATGCTGTTCGATCTAATTCACTTTTAGTTCGCGTGTTTTTTGATGCGAAAACGGAAGAATTAGTCAACCTTTATAGCGGAATTGCAGATCGCAACAAGAAGCGTGTGACTGAAATATTACATGCAATATCTCCTCTAAATGCTTCTAAATGGAATAATTTATAAGTATCTTTCACTCTAAAATTTAATCGTTTCGGCTTATGCTTACTTCATTGAGTATAAAAAATTTCGCTTTAATAGACCATTTAGAAATTGAATTTTTTAAGGGATTTTCTATTATTACGGGTGAAACTGGCGCTGGAAAGTCAATTGTTCTAGGCGCATTAGGTCTTTTACAAGGGAAACGCGCAGATTTAGGCTCCCTCAAAAATAAAGAAGAAAAATGTGTGATTGAAGGACAGTTTCACGTAGATCCATATAAATTAGAAGAACTCTATTCTTTCTTGGATATGGATTATGAACCTGTGACTATCATTCGAAGAGAAATTTTACCTTCAGGAAAATCGAGGGCTTTTGTTAATGATTCTCCTGTTAACTTGACGGATTTACAAGAGTTAAGTGCGGTGTTGTTGGATATTCACTCTCAACATCAAACCAGTGAATTGAGTGAAGAAACTTATCAAATCAAAGTGATTGATGCTATCGCTAAGAATGAAGAAATTTTAGAAGAGTATCAAAAGCAATTGAAATTATATAAAACGTCAGTTAGCGAACTCAAACAGTTAAAAGAAGAAGAAATCGAATTGCTAAAAGAACAGGATTACAATGCCTTTCTTTTAGAAGAACTTGAGGCTCTTCAATTGGGAACAGTTGATCAAGTAGAGCTGGAAAGTGAATTCGAAAAATTAAATAATGTTGAGCATGTACGCGAAAACTTTGCGTTGGCAACACAACTATTAACAGCTGATCAGGTGGGGATTATTCAAGGCTTAAAAGAATTGCGTCAAACCCTACAAAAAACAGCTGTAGTTTCTAAAGATTACGAAGAACTTTACAATCGTGTAGTGAGTGCGGAAATTGAATTGGCGGATTTAGCGAATGAAATTGAGCGTGAAGTGGATCATGTGGTCTCGGATCCTGAACGACTAACTGTTTTGCAAGAGCGTTTGCAAGTGTTGTATGCTTTGCAGAAGAAACATCAAGTGAATTCCGTAGAGGAGTTAATTGCCATTGAAACGGGCTTACATGACAAAGTGTTTCAGGTTGGAGAAGTACAAGATAAGATTGTAGCCGTTGAAAAACAAATCGCGTCTTTATTGCTCAAGTTAGACCAATTAGCCGATCAGTTGTCTCAGGCAAGACAACAAGTAATTCCCGCTTTGAAAGCACAGCTAATCGAAATATTGACGTTAGTTGGAATGCCACATGCTACGTTCCAGTTTGATTTTAAAACGGTCGATCAGTATTTGAATAACGGAAAAGATCAAATGCAATTGCAATTTTCGGCAAATAAAGGGATGGATTACGGCTTGCTGAAGAAAGTGGCTTCTGGAGGAGAGTTGTCTCGTATTATGTTGGCAATTAAAGCAATTTTAGCGCGTTATTCTAATTTACCAACCATTATTTTCGATGAAATCGATACTGGAGTATCAGGAGAGATTGCAGATAAAATGGGAGTCATCATGAAAGATATGAGTACCCTGATGCAGGTTTTTGCCATTACGCATTTACCTCAAATTGCAGCGAAGGGACACCAACATTATAAAGTATTTAAAGCCTCTGAAGGGGATTCAACTACTTCAAAATTAATTCAATTGGATCAGGAACATCGCGTAGAAGAAATTGCTCAGATGTTGTCTGGAAAAGATATTACCGAATCAGCCTTGCAACACGCAAAGGAGTTGTTGAACAGTTGACAGAAGATGATCAATATAGAAAAACCATCCCCTTGAAGGGATGTTTTTTTTGTTTTTTGATTGTTGTTTTTTGTTCGTTGATATTTTCATTTAAAGAAAATACCTTCTTATTTTAGAAAAATCTATCGATACCTCATAACAGATCACTGATAACTGGAAAAAAAAGCGACAAAAACATTCTTGTTTTTGTCGCTTTTTTTATTTTTTAGGCTGTTCAAAAATAGTATGAGTAGCACTTTGTTTTTCAATCACTCTAAAGTAGCCTAAGGCTTCTTTTTCAGGTGTTGTTTTATTTTTCATGTTTCCAATAATGCGACCGCTAGGTACTTGGAAAGGTCCACCTCCATTGCCGATAGCATCAAAAAAGCTCAGGGCGAAATCGTGGTAGTTTCTTGAAATTTGCGCAAATTCAATTTCTACTTTTTCTCCTGGACGTGCATCTTCATCTATGATAAACAGCGATTCCATTTTATTGCCTTTAGAGTATTCATTAGATAATACACGTGGTTGTGGAGCTTTTGAGGCGTATTGATAAAAGAAATAGTAGTAATTTAGGTTTTGATTTGCACGTGGTGTATCTTGGTAATAAACGCGTAATACATAGTAATCTTTCTCAAAGTATCTTTCGCGTTCTTGTGTAATTTCAAGAATTTCAGGACTTGAGCTATAGGTTTCAGTTGCTTCATATAGGTCATTGTCGTATTCTATTTGTAACTTGAAGGTATCACCATCTACTGGTTTGTTAATTTCTGTGGTGTAGTAACGTCCAGTTTGAGCTAATTCACGCAATAGAAATTGATTGCCTTGTTTGTCGCTAATACGTACAATAGCGTTGTTCACAGGAGGTATTTCTAGATTAAAATAATCTGTAGTCAAACTCAATCTGACAAATACAGTGTCCGTAGCTCCCATTTTGTTGAAGTCTAAATTTCCTTCCACAACCAATCTCGGTTCAGCCGTTGGTAAATCAATATCAATGATTTTCGTACACGAAGTCAATGAAACGGCTAGAAAAATAAGTATATAGGGTAAAACTCTCATGTGCTTAAAATTTAAAATTGTAGGTAACACTTGGTACTAAACCGAAGATAGACATTTTTTCTGCCTCATTTTTTCCTCGGATGTCTTCATTTTCTCTAAACGAGATAGAAGCAGCATTGTATCGACTGTATAAGTTGTAGATTCCAAATACCCATTCTCCTTTCCAGCGTTTTGTTGAATTTGGTTTTGGCGTATACGTAGCGGAAACATCCAAATGGTGATAAGCTGGCATATTGTTCGCATAGCGATCTCCAAATTTAGGTACACGTAGTCCTAAGTATTCATATTGTCCTTCAGGATAGGTGATTGGACGTCCAGATTGAAGAGTGAAACTTGCACTAAAGGTCCATTTAGGATTGTATTCATACATAGCCGTAATAGATAAATCATGTAGTTTATCATAAGCAGCTCTATACCAATCTCCGTTGTTAATTCCTGGTTCGTCAGCCGTTCTTCCTGGAGTTCGTTGTTCTGCTCTTGATAAAGTATAAGCTACCCATCCCGTTAATTTGCCCAAGTTTTTTCTGAAGAGTACTTCTAATCCGTAGGCTCTTGCTTCTCCGTTGAGGATTACGCGTTCAATAGCTTCGTTACCCACTAATTGAGCACCATCAATATAATCAATGCTGTTCTTTACTTTCTTGTAAAAAACTTCTGTTTCTAAACTGAATTTTCCGTCTGCAAAGTTTTGGAAATAACCCAACGCGACTTGATCCGCTAATTCAGGATCTGTGTATTTTCCACTAGGCGTCCAAATGTCCAAAGGCGTTGGCGCAGCCGTATTAGACATCAGATGGATGTATTGTGTCATGCGGTTATAACTTGCTTTGATGGACTGGTTGTCATTGAGGATATAAGCAATTCCAAGGCGTGGTTCCAGATTGTTGAAATGTTCAATGGATTTGTTTTTCTTATAATAGGTCGTTTCTAGGATATCAGCCATTTTATACACTCCCAACTGCTGGTCGTACCAAACGGGTTGATTGTTTGCATAGGTATGTTCAATTCCCTTTCCTTTTGCATTGAAGTGAGAGAAACGCAAGCCGTAGTTCACGCTAATATGTTGACCAAAATTTTGTTCTGCTTCCACGTACACACTACTTTCCGAAGCGTATTTGTTGTCAATTTTTTTATAATTGATGGAAGAGTCGCTCTTTGTTGGTTTGATGGTTCCAGGGTAAAAGATATACTCTGTATGTCCAACCCCATAGCGCAATTGTAAAGCAGAATTAATATCGTGTAAAAAGTCGTATTTTATTTGGGTACTTTTGATTCCATTCGTCCAATTAAATCCAACTAAATCCAAATCTAAGTCATAAGTATATTGACTCGTCGAAAGTGTAAGATTACCTCTCAAGTTGTCATGATACATCGTTTGCCAATCTAAGGTCGCAGCTAGATTACCAAAGCTGTTTTTCATTAAATCTTTGAAACTGAAAATATCTTTTCCGTAATAAGCAGAAAAGTAAATTTTATTCTTTTTGTTGATATCAAAACTCAATTTTGTATTGATGTCATAGAAATAAGCAGAGTTTTTATTATCTGTCATTTTTAGGAATAAGTGAGCATAGGAACCACGTCCTGCAATCAAAAAGGAGGATTTTCCCTTTTGAATAGGTCCTTCGGCTAATAATCGGCTAGAGATTACTCCGATTCCCCCTTCAAAAGCGTAATCGTTTTTATTTCCTTCCTTTTGATTTACATCTAATACAGAAGAAGCTCTTCCTCCAAAACGAGCGGGAATTCCTCCTTTATACAATTTTAAATCGCGAATAGCGTCTGAGTTAAAAATAGAGAAGAATCCAAAAAGGTGAGAAGAACTATAAACGCTAGCTTGATCCAATAGAATTAAGTTTTGTCCAGCACTTCCACCGCGAACATTAAATCCAGCGGCACCTTCCCCAGCGTTTGTTACACCTGGAAGTTGAAGGATTGACTTTAAAATATCCGTTTCCCCAAGTACAACAGGCATTTTTTTGATTTCTTCCGTACTCAATTTGTTGACGCTCATTTCGGGTTTTCGAATATCAACTTTGTTTTTATTTTGTACAATAACCACTTCAGATAATTCTGAATTATCTGTGGTAAGCGCAAAATCTAAGGTTTGGTTTTTAGTTAAATTTACTTTCGTAAACTTATCGGCATAACCAATATAAGATACTTTTAAGGAGTAAGTTCCTTCTTTTAAGGAGATGGAATACTGTCCTTTTTCATTTGTTATGACGCCGTTATTGATTTCATCAATGTAAATCGTTGCGCCAATTAAAGGTTCACGGTTGTCTTTTATGGTCCCTTGTAAAAGGTAAGTCGACTGACCTTTCATTCCCATCGTGATAAAGAACAAGGCACCTAGTAAAAATGCCGTTCTGAGTTGATTAGGTATCATCATAGTTTGATAATTAATTCGAGTACGAAAATAGTTAAGTTTTAGGGGTTTTTAAGAAAAGAATATGTAAAAGGTTGTTTTTTTATCTTAATGGTTTTTGTATAAGTTTTTTGCAATCAATGTGTTGGATGGAGTACCTTTAGTCCATAAACAAATTACAATGTGGAGATGGTATTCTAATATATGGTATCGCAATATTTTCGGGTTATTAACTTTGTGTTTGATTTTTGGATTTATTCAATACACGAGTTTAGGCGATAAGACGATTCGAGAGATATTGGTGGAGATGGTTCCTGCCATTTCTTTAATCTACTTTTTGATTTATCTTAATAATGTTTTCATTATCAAGCGATTTCTATTAGTGAAAAAGTATGAATCTTTTTTGCTTTGGTTTGTTGTATACTTAGTGTTTGGCGTGTTTTGCTTGAGTCAATATGCCATTTATATAGGAGAGTTTAAATCGATCCTTCTTGAAATAACTAATACGTTGTTTTTTACTATTTTGGGTACAGGTACTTATTTTATTCATCAATGGGCATTTCAAAATATAACCTTACGCGAACGAAAATTGGCCAATACTGTGGCAGAATTAGACTTTTTGAAAATGCAATTGAATCCGCACTTTCTGCTGAATGCTATGAATAATCTATATGGTGAAGCATTGACAAATCCCAATGATACACCTAATCGCATCTTACAGCTTTCTCACTTGTTTCGCTATCAAATAGAGGCAAGTAAGAAAGAAGAGGTACGGTTGGAGTTAGAAATTGACTTTGTAAATGAGTATTTAGATTACTACAAATTTACCAGTGATTCTCTTGTAGTAGATATAGAGTATCAAGGAGATTTAGAAGCTTATAATGTACCTCCTTTGTTGTTTTTTAGTTTAGTTGAAAACGCAGTGAAATTTAGTTTGCAAACGGAACAACCGTCTATTTCAATTCGATGGAAAGAAGAGAAAGGGAAAATATATTTTGAAATCACCAATAGTTGCTTGCCCATTGACAAACAAAAAAAAGGAACAGGGTTAGGATTGAATAACTTAAGAAGGCGATTGGAAGTGTCTGGAATACACGCTCGATTTGACGTAGAAGATCAAAAGAATTTATATAAAGCAAAACTTACATTATGGGGACTAAATACAAATGTTTAATCGTAGACGACGAAAAACCAGCACATCAAGTTTTGACGAGTCATATCAATCAATGTGAAGATTTAGAATGTGTAGGCAATGCCTTTTCTGGTAAAGAAGCTTTACTTTTTTTACAAAAAAATGAAGTAGATATTCTGTTATTAGACATTAATATGCCGTTAATTTCAGGATTGGAGTTTTTGGATATGTTAGCAGTGAAGCCTATTACAATTATAACTACCGCCTATTCGGATTTTGCTTTAGAATCTTATGAGAAGGACGCGGTTGATTATTTGTTGAAGCCCATTTCATTTGGCAAATTTTTAAAAGCCATTGAAAAAGCAAAAATATTTTGTAAAGACAGGAGAGAGTCTACCGATGTAGTGAAAGATAATGTGTTGAAAATTAGAGAAGATGGAATGGATATTCTCTTGGATATGGATGAAATCCTCTTTATTGAGAGTGCGGGGAATTACATTAAAATATATGTAGAGAACCGCAGTAAAAGTTATTTCGTTTATGGATCGTTGATTAGTATAAAAACGGAATTACCCGACTATTTTATACAAGTACATCGTTCGTTTATTGTCAATCGCAAGCACATAGTGAAAAAGGAATTGGGAAAAGTAACCTTACTTGCTGCTATTGAGGTACCTGTAGGAAGAAAATATCAGATTTTGATTGAATAACAGAGGAAATTGTTTTTTTGTTTTTCTGCAGGGGGCTTTTTTGTTTTAATTCTCTTGCTAAAAAAATGGTGCTTTTTATAATAGAGAGCAAACTATCTGTTTCAGGTGATTTGAACAACATCACGAGATGCAAAAAGTCTTTTTGCAATATTTTTTGTAGTATTTTCCTTGAAAAAATAGTGTGTTATATTTTGGATATAAAGATAGACTGGAAGTTGTGGATGTTCATGAAAAAAATAGAATCATATAAATTAGATCTACCTTGAAGCTAGATCTAATTTTTTAGACTAGCCTTATAAGTTAGAAATGCTGGTTGATTTTTTTAGCTTTCGCTGTCCTAAAATACTAATGGCAATGCAGGCAAGTGCAAGAGTAAGTGATCCAATTTCTAAGGTTTGTTTATAGAGGAATTGGTCGATGTTTTGAACCATTAGTATCATGCCGACGACTAGGATTAAAAAAGTAAGACTCCGTAAAAAGGAGGTTGAAAATCGATTCATAAGTAGAGTATTTATGGTTAATAGGTTTAAATATAGCTAATTATGCTCTATTTTCAAAAAGATTAAGGAATAAAAAGAGTTGCAAAAAAGGGATAAAAACAAAAAGTCTGTCGATGATCGACAGACTTTTTTATGTTTGAAACTAGTATGATTTCCGATTATAAATGGATTACTTCACCGTATGCATCAGCAACAGCTTCCATTACTGCTTCACTCATTGTTGGGTGAGGGTGAACAGCTTTAAGGATTTCGTATCCTGTTGTTTCTAATTTACGAGCTACAACTGCTTCTGCAATCATATCCGTAACACCAGCACCAATCATGTGACATCCTAACCACTCTCCATATTTTGCGTCGAAAATAACTTTTACAAATCCGTCAGGTGTTCCTCCAGCTTGTGCTTTACCAGAAGCTGAGAATGGGAATTTTCCTACTTTGATTTCGTATCCAGCTTCGATTGCTTTTTTCTCTGTTAATCCAACAGAAGCAATTTCAGGAGTAGCATACGTACATCCTGGAATGTTTCCATAGTCTAATGGTTCAACATGGTGACCAGCGATTTTTTCTACACAAAGGATTCCTTCTGCAGAAGCAACGTGTGCTAAAGCTTGTCCAGGAACAACATCTCCAATTGCATAATATCCAGGGATATTCGTTTGGTAGAAATCGTTTACTAAGATTTTATCTCTATCTGTAGCAATTCCTACTTCTTCTAAACCGATATTTTCAATATTCGTTTTGATACCCACCGCTGATAAAACGATATCTGCTTCGATGATTTCTTCTCCTTTTGCTGTTTTTACAGTTGCTTTTACTCCTTCTCCAGTCGTGTCAACTTTCTCAACAGAAGCATTTGTCATCACTTTAATTCCAGCTTTTTTCAATGAACGCTCAAATTGTTTAGAGATATCTTCGTCTTCTACAGGAACAATATTTGGCATGAATTCAACAACAGTTACATCAGTACCCATTGCGTTATAGAAATAAGCAAACTCAACTCCAATTGCGCCAGAACCAACCACAATCATTTTCTTTGGTTGTTTTGGCAAAGTTAATGCTTGACGGTATCCGATTACCTTTGTACCATCTTGAGGTAAGTTTGGCAATTCTCTAGAACGAGCTCCTGTTGCGATGATAATATGGTCAGCACTGTACTCTGTTACTTTTCCATCTTTATCTGTTACGTCAACTTTCTTTCCTGGTTTTACTTTTCCAAATCCATCGATAACTTCAATTTTGTTCTTCTTCATTAAGAATTGAACTCCTTTGCTCATTCCAGCAGCAACTCCACGTGAACGTGCAACTACAGCGTCGAAATCTTTATCAACTTCTCCATTAATTGTCAAACCATAATCAGATGCATGTTTCAAGTATTCAAATACTTGTGCAGATTTTAAAAGGGCTTTCGTCGGGATACATCCCCAGTTTAAGCAAATACCTCCTAAATTTTCTCTTTCAACTACTGCGACTTTAAAGCCTAATTGAGATGCTCTGATTGCAGTAACGTAACCTCCAGGGCCACTTCCTAAAACAATAATATCGAATTTCATATGTATGTATTTCTATATTTTACGCTACGAAAATAATCAATTATTTCCGTACTTAAAACTTTCGGTTTGAAAAGTTGATAGACAGTAAATTATCGAATTGTAAATTCGAGTTCCAAGAGCGTGAGTTTGTGAATACTATTGTTAACTAATGTTTGAAAACATTACCTATTCTTTAATGGTTGATGATTTTTTTTGAATACAAAAAGTGTGAGCATATCAAAATGGTGTATAGGGTATTCACATTGTGATTCTACCTAGTGAAAAAAGGATAAGTAGGGAGAAAAGGCTTTCGCTTTTATGATTGTGGCTTGGAGATTGTAGCATTAAAATGGTGAATTGAATCAGATTGAAGTTATTGTTGAAATTCTGTATTTATAAAAAAGTGTTGATTTGTTAATTTTCTTTTGCTTTTGATCCTTTGTTTAAGAATAATGAGAAAGAGATTGATCGAATATAGTTCTACTTTTAAAATGTTTATGCTTCTGAAAAATAGTGTTTTACGTAGATTTTTTGATGAGGAGTTGATGAGGGTGAGGTGATAGATTACAAAAAATCTAGGTTATATTTTTTATAACTATTGTTGGATGCGAATCACGACGTTTTTTATGAGTCAGAAATACCTCAATTCTAATACAATATGTCTATGAAAGATTTTTTTTCACAAAGCCAGAACTTTATTGGCGCTCAGCAAACGGGTATTGATCC
>NZ_JACAGN010000002.1:0-240632 GCF_030324495.1 Myroides sp. 1354
GGAAAGAGTGTTTCAAACAAAGGGGCAGATAGCTATCTGCCCTCCTATTTAGAAAAAATAGCTTTCATCAGAAAAAATATTTTGAGCATAATAGGCAAATTCCCATTTGCTCTTATCTATATATAAGGAAAGAATCAAATAAAATCATCTTTCAAACAAAAGGGCAGATAGCTATCTGCCCGTACGGGCGCAGGGGCCTGTGCCCTCCTAATTTAGAAAAAATAGCTTCCATTCGAAAAAAATATTTTGAGTATAATAGGCAAATTTCCATTTGCTCTTATCTATATATAAGGAGAGAATCAAATAAAATCATCTTTCATGCAAAAGGGCAGATAGCTATCTGCCCGTACGGGCGCAGGGGCCTGTGCCCTCCTAATTTAGAAAAAATAGCTTCCATTCGAAAAAAATATTTTGAGTATAATAGGCAAATTTCCATTTGCTCTTATCTATATATAAGGAGAGAATCAAATAAAATCATCTTTCATGCAAAAGGGCAGATAGCTATCTGCCTGTACGGGCGCAGGGGCCTGTGCCCTCCTATTTAGAAAAAATACCTTCCATTCAAAAAAGAAACTTCAAACAAAAGGGCAGATAGCTATCTGCCCGCACGGGCACAGGGGCCTGTGCCCTCCTATTTAGAAAAAATAGCTTTCATTCGAAAAAGAAACTTCAAACAAAGGGGCAGATAGCTATCTGCCTGTACGGGCACAGGGGCCTGTGCCCTCCTATTTAGAAAAAATAGCTTTCATTCGAAAAAGAAACTTCAAACAAAGGGGCAGATAGCTATCTGCCCCTACATATATATATATAAGGAGAGGGTCAAAACAACCTAACAACTTCACAATATATTTCTATCTTTGAACTTCATATTTTAAATTTTACCTATTATGTATGTGAAGAAAGCTATTGTAGGTACCTTAACTGGTATAACTTTATTTAGTATGTCATGTAAAAAAAACGCAGATCAAACAGATGCAAATCCAAATTGGGATGAAAGCAATGCCTTTTTTGCAGAAAGTACGCTACCGTATCAAACGGCAGATTTTGAAAAAATAAAGAATAAGGATTTCAAACCTGCTATTTTAGAAGGTATGCGTCGTCAAGTAGAAGCGATTGATAAAATTACAGCTAATACTGAAGCACCTACTTTTGAGAATACGATTGTGGAATTAGAAAAATCAAGTGCATTGTTAAATCGCGTGAGTTCTGTATTTCATTTATTAGTGGGCGCACATACAAATGATGAAATTAAAGCTATCAACCAAGAGTTATCTCCAAAGTTTGCAGGACATAAGGATGGTATTTACCTTAATGATGCCTTATTCCAAAGAGTAAAACAATTACACGACCAACAAGCTTCTCTAGGATTAACAAGTGAACAGGCACGTGTACTTGATGTATACTATCAAGAGTTTGTTCGTTCTGGCGCTAACTTACAACCTGAGCAAAAAGAAACATTAAAACAATTGAACCAAGAATTGGCCTCTCTTACTACTAAATTTGGAGATCAGTTATTGGCTGCTACTAAATCTGGAAGTGTAGTATTCACCAAAGAGGAATTAGATGGATTAAGTGAATCTGAGTTAGAAGCATTCAAACAAGCGGATGGAACCTATGCTATTCCTTTAAACAATACCACACAGCAACCGATTGCTGCTTCTTTACATAATAAGGAGTCACGCAAAAAATTATTTGACGCTGGTTGCAGTCGCACAGAAAAAGGAGATGACAACGATACAAGAGAGACATTAATCACAATTGCAAAAAAACGCGCAGCGAAAGCGGAGCTACTAGGTTTTAAAAACTATGCTGAATGGAGCCTACAAGGAAGCATGGCTAATAAACCAGATCAGGCAAAAAAATTAATGGATCAATTGAGTCCTTATGCTGTAGGGGCAGCTACACAAGAGGCTAAAGAAATTCAAGACTTAATCAATAAGGAAGCCGATCCATTTACTTTAACAGCAGCTGACTGGGATTATTATGCTGAAAAAATAAGAGAACAGAAATACGCTTTAAATTTAAATGAAGTAAAACCCTATTTCGAAATGAATGCTGTTTTAGAAAAAGGAGTTTTCTATATGGCAGAGAAATTATATGGTATTACTTTCGAAGAACGCAAAGATATTCCTGTTTGGCAAGAAGATGTACGCGTTTTTGAAATTTTCAATGAAGATAAAAGTCCCATTGGGTTATTTTACGTTGACTTTTACGCGCGTGAATCAAAACGCGGAGGTGCGTGGATGAGTAATATTGTAACACAATCGAAATTATTAAACCAAGCTCCCGTTGTTTACAATGTTTGTAACTACCAAAAACCCGCTGCTGGTCAACCTACCCTTTTATCACCAGATGAAGTAATCACCATGTTCCATGAATTCGGTCATGGACTACACGGATTCTTATCTGATGTAACTTACCCTTCGGTTGCTGGAACTAGTGTATCGCGTGATTTTGTTGAATTACCTTCACAATTCCACGAACATTTTGCCTTTTTACCTGAGGTATTGACGAACTATGCAAAACACTACAAAACAGGAGATGTTATTCCTGAAAGTTTAATCGCCAAAATGAAAGCGGCTCAAAACTTTAATATCGGATATGGCTTAACTGAGATTTTAAGTGCATCACTATTGGATATGGAATGGCATACTATTTCATCTACAGCAGATATTAAAGATGTTGCAACATTTGAACAACAAGCTTTAGCTAAATATGGTATTAATTTAGCCACTGTACCACCGAGATATCGTTCTTCATTCTTCAATCACGTATTTGGAGGAGGATATGCTGCGGGTTATTACTCATATACTTGGGCTGAAACATTAGACAACGATGCCTTCCAATGGTTAATGGACAATGGTGGAATGAACCGCAAAAATGGCCAAATCTTCAGAGATAAGATTTTATCAAAAGGAAATACTAAGCCATCTGATGAAATGTATCGCGAGTTTAGAGGTAAAGATGCAACGATTGATGCTTATTTAAAAATGAAAGGGTTTGATCAAAAAACGACATTCAAAAACAACAATAAATTAGATGCTAAAATCTAATCCATAAAAAAAGGTCAGAGTTTACACTCTGACCTTTTTTTATTTTATTTCTTTAAAGCTATCAACCATTTTATTCATAGCTTCTTGATTTTTGTCTTTGTATTCCTTTAAAGTCCAAGTCAACACTTGATAATAGTCTTCTTTCCCTTGAAACGCAGCAAACTTATAATAAACATCTAATCCTCCGATTCTCGCTGTAAAGTCAACCGTTCTCCCAGGCAATTCATTAATCGTTTGATCCTGAAGTTGCAACTCACTTGGATTTAATTCATCCAATGTAGACGTTAAGTACTCTAATGTTGTTCCTGAAAATTGTGTAAATATATCTTCTCCTTCTACAGTAGTTGGATCGAATAGTTCGTCGATTTCACTTTTGTTTTCCTTAATCACAATAAGGTAAAGTTCTTCTTTGACATTTTGTAACTGTAAGGCGGCATCGCCATTTAATCCTCTTGTTTTTTGCATGGTACTGGGAACAGCAACACTAAATAGGTCATCCTGTACAATTTCTGTATAAGTAGTTTTACTCGTACAACTTACCATTACTACTAAAAGAAGTAGTATACTTCCAATTTTCTTCATCATACGTATTTGATTTATCGAACAAAAATACATACAAAATTAAGACTGTTCCAAATCTTGCATCACTTCTGCAAATAACTTCATGCTATACTTGCGTTGTTCATAATCGTAGATTGGAGTGGTAATCATTAATTCATCTACTTCTAATACTTCACAGAAGCGATTCAGTTCCGGTAGCATTTCCTCTTTTGTCCCAATAAATGAACAAGCAGTCATATTATACACCGCAGCCTCTTCTTGCACAGTCCATATTCCCTGCATGGATTCAATAGGGGGTTGCAAGGGTTTTCTATCATTTCTTATAATTCCCAAAAACATGCGATAAAAAGATGTGGCTAATTTTTCAGCTTCATAAGCAGAATCAGCTAAGATAACATTCACACAAGGCATGAAGTACGGTTGTTCAAGCTGAGCAGAAGGTTTAAAATTATTTCTATAAATTTTTCCTGCCATTTGAATTTGATCAGGCGCAAAATGACTGGCAAAAGCATAAGGTAATCCCAGCTCAGCGGCTAAATAAGCACTTTCTGTGCTTGAGCCTAGAATCCAAAAAGGAATATCCAATCCTTCACCTGGAAAAGCCCTGACTTTTGCCTCGGCATTTGTTTCGCTAAAAAATGTTTTCAACTCTTGAATTTGCTGAGGAAAGAAATTAGCACTTTGTATGTCATTTCTCCTTAATGCCATGGCGGTGAGTTGATCGGTTCCTTGTGCTCTTCCCAATCCCAAATCAATGCGATTGGGATATAAAGATTCTAACGTACCAAATTGTTCTGCGATCACTAAGGGCGGATGATTGGGCAACATAATTCCTCCGGACCCCACTCTTATTTTTTCAGTCCCTCCTGCTACATAACCGATGAGAACCGAAGTAGCCGAACTCGCAATATGGGGCATGTTGTGGTGTTCGGCTAACCAAAAGCGAGTATAATTCAATTGCTCAGCATGTTGAGCGCTAACTAAAACATTGTTTAATGTTTCTTTCGTCGATTTTTCTGCACCTATAACGGCTAAATCTAAGAAAGAATAAGGTATATTTTTATTCATATTACTTAATCTAATGAACGAATTTTTGTAAGCTATTAAAGTAATCAATAAAAAAAGAATACCCTAGGGCAATAGAAATAGTTTAACATATCAGGCTACTTGTCTTTTAAACACAACAAAAAAGCCCATTCTAAATTGAATGAGCTTCATGTTATTATCGAATTGTGATTGTGCAATTGGACAAGTCGTCAATAATTGCTAAAGATTCAACGCGTACTCCTTTTTCTTCGAGTAAATTTCTTCCTTGTTGGAAGGCCTTCTCAATGATGAAGCCCATTCCTACCAAATTAGCACCTGACTGTTCTATAAGATCCAACACTCCTACTGCTGCATTTCCATAGGCTAAAAAATCATCTACGAAAAGTACATTATCTTCTGGTGTTAAAAAATCATTGCTAATCACTACGTCATACGTTCTATCTTTTGTAAAAGAGTGAATTTGTGTATGCAACATATTTTCCATGGTACTCGGTTTCTTTTTCTTTGCAAATACTACAGGAAGATTAAGCAAATATCCTGTCATGATAGCCGGTGCGATTCCACTGGCTTCAATCGTCATAATCTTATTTACATTGGTTGCGGCAAATCGACGGACAAACTCTACTCCAATGGATTTCATTAAAACTGGATCCATTTGGTGATTGATAAAGCTATCTACTTTTAAAATTCCTCCTTCAAAACATCTTCCATCTTGAAGAATTCGCTGACGTAATAATTCCATTATTTTGTGTGTTGTCTATGAATAAATAAAGGAGATTGGCGAATCTCCTTTTTTGATACTATAATTACGCGAAGTTAAAATAATATAAATCGTTTACAAAAATCGAAAACGCATTTTTAAAATAGAACTAACTTAAAACTTACTTCTTCCCTTTCAATACCACAAAAGGTCGAATTACTTTATTACCTACTTTATCTAATGTATTTTCGATATATTGCCAACGCTCAACATGACTATATCCGATATTGGTCATGATGCGAATCAACCATTCTGTTCGGTAAAAATGGAAAACATCTTCTGTTGCAAAAGGCTGTTGTTGTGCAAAATCTTCTCGTATATAGGATAGTGCTATGCTTCCTCCTGGTTTGAGCACTCGGTATATTTCTGTAAAATATTTAACTGGGTCATTCCAAAAATAAACCGTATTTACTGAAAAACAATGATTAAAAAACTTATCAGGATAAGAAAGCGTATTCAATTCATCAGCTAATTTCAATTCTATTTTTTCCTGACTCAAAGATTCCTTTACTTTCGCCCCCATCTCCAACATCAACGCAGAGATTTCTACTCCATAATAACTGAGATTCTGAGCTGCTGAAAAAATATAGGGTAAATGCTTTGCGCTACCAAATCCGATTTCTAAGACCGTATCCTCTTGATACAATTGCAAACGATCTACAGTTTTGTAAATCATATTGCTATTTGATTTAAACATTACTTCTGCCAACTCCTCTCCTGCTTGTCCTGAAGGACATCGCAACTGATTCGCTACCTCATTTAAATCTAAATTATTCATTCTTTTTAATTTTGCTCAAAGATAACTATTTAGAATAAATCTACATAATATTCGACCGTATTATTTTCGACTTATTCCATTAAAAAAGAAGGTTTTGCAAACGAAAAACCCCGAAAGACTACTTCGGGGTTTTCCTAACAAAAATAAACTAACAACTCAATAAAGAACAAATACAAAAAGCTATTTGCCATTCGATTGAATTCAACATATAGAGTGCGACAACTAATCTCTATATACTCTTAACTATCTTTTATCTCAACAATGAATATTCGAATTTTGGATATCCGCGATCCCCTTTTTCATTGAAGAAATCTAACATTCTCATTTTATAATAATGCCCTTTTGCATCTTTGATTACATAAAACACATTTTTATACAACACTTTTGCATTGGCTACCTCTCTCCATGTCCCACCAATCGTCGTAAAATCACTAGACAATAAGTTTTCCTCTACACTTTGTAAATTATATGCTTTATAAAAATTCTTATCTCCTGCAGGAATAATTACCTTGTATGCTTTTACTCCTCCATAACTGTTTTGGACAATAAAGTCCGAATATCCGTAAGATCCTTTTGGATCTCCTCCTTGATCTACTTTATTGGTAAATACAGTAAAGTTTAAATCCCATTTTGTTTTACTTGGCTCTACTTGTACAATGCGATTTGTGTTAAAGCTATAAAACGTAAAATTGAATCCAGCTGATTTAGGTATCATTACTTCTTTGTGCGTGCTATCGTTGATATCAGCATATTGCAATAGATAACCTCCTTCACGCTTTAAGATGCGAACTTTTTTCCAACCGCGTTCTTTTCCTGTAACTAAAACCGATCCTGGTTCAACTGCATCTTCTCCTGGATCAAATCCCATATTGATTAAATACACTTTATTATTTGCATCATTATCGGAGATAGCTTGAATTGCTGTTTTATTTGGATCACCAGATGGATCATCAATATACGCTAAGTTAGCAGGGTCAAAGGTTCCAATTTTCACAACATTTTTCATGTCGCGAATGGTATTGTCCTCACGTACATCATCAATAGAACCTGCTCCTTGAATAATTCCCGCGGCCATATAAACGGAGCCATTTAAACGAACTCTGAATTCGCTTCCGCTATCAAAAGCCAAATCCCATGTATTTCGCTTTACTTCGTACATCGCTTTTCCTCCTAAATCAACATAAACCTGATTAGGTTGTGTTGGCCCTCCAACATTGGGTGTCATGATTCCTCCTAATGAGGTATCAAAACTAATCATCATCACATTATACCCTTGGATTTTCGGTGTCTTCTCGTTGTAATTTACCTTTACTATATTGAACTGAATCGTTTTATCCATTCGATCGTAAGGGAAAATTAAGTTCTCAAAGGTGAATGAAGTACTTTTCATTCCCTTTGAAAAAGGCACAATTAACTTAAGATTGTTTGCTGCAGGTATTGTAGCGAAGTCTACGCCATAAATAGCTTTACTTGGAATAATCTGAATCTCAACACTTCCCTCTCCTTGCGCCATTTCAGAAAAAACTAAATCTACTTTTCGCGTTGTTTCAATCTCTCTATATGGGATAGAAGGATCGTCAAAAGCCACAATAAAATCGCGTACATCACTATTTCCATTATTAGAATCTTTCTCACATGAACTGAAAAAAACAAGTGCAACAAGTGCAATAACAAGTTTTCCTAATTTATAATTCTTCATAATTAAAATCCTAATTTATATTGTAATTTAACAAAGACACTCGTTCCGTATCCAATAGGATTGGAAGTAGCTCCTCCAGAATGTCCTGTTCCTGCACTTGTTGTTGAGCGAATGTCTTTGATATCAAACAAGTTTCTCACCCCAACAGTTGCGTGCAACATATTTTTAAAGAATGGTTGTCTAACAGTAAAATCCAACCAAGAATAACTTTGTTGTTTTCCTTTAGCATAATACTCTCCAAACTCGTCTGATCCTTTTTTGAATCGCTCTTCTTCTCCATTAAACTTATAGTACAAAGAGAAATTCGTTCCCGTTTTTTCTAAGCGATAGTTGATATTCGCTGTCACTTCAGGAGTATACAAAAACTTATCGGTTCCCTTTGGGGCTTTATAAATTTCTTGAGAAACACCAGACATGGTAAAACCAAGACCAAAATCAAACGAATTCCAACTCAATTGACTCAAAAAGGTCGCTCCAATATTGCGGTAAAAATCTGTATTCTCGTATACAAATTTTAATCCTTCTGGATTCACAACTTCAATTAGATCAATTTTATCAGATACTTCTAAATAACGTCCTGTTAAACTATTGCTCAATTCTATATTATCGCCCAGGGAAAAAGTTTTCTTGAAATTTAAAAACACTGTTTTTCCTTTTTCTGGTTTCAGGTTTTCATTTCCTTGTAAATCATGGTTCACATCTACAAAGTAGGTGTATAATTCTTCGTAGTTTGGCAAACGTGGAGATGTACCAACTGTACCTCTAATTTCATAATCACCAGGTAGGACGTACTTTAACACCAAACTCAAAGCGTGTTGACTATCAAAAGTATTCGACGTCATCAAGCGGTATCCAGGGCGCACCATCAATCGAGGCAAGACATTGATTTCAGATGAAGCGTAAAAATCATAACTTCCCAATGCCTTTTTCTTTGGATTTTCAGCTAATTGTTCAGACATAGCAGAATATCCATTCGTATACGCTACTTCATATCCTACTTGAAACTTGGCTGCTTCTAATTTGATAAAATCACTAAAAGTACCTCTTGAGAAAAACACTTCTCTACTTTCACTTTTAAAAGAGCTCTTATCAAATTTTTCATCGTACATAATACGATATCTGTATTTATTTGTTTCTCTCTCCTGTTTTTGATAAGAAAATGATAAGTCAAAACGCAACCAATCATTCCAATTTCCAGAAGTATTTAATACATTCGACCAACGTTGTGTATTCAAAATACGATCTACAGCAACGGGGTTAATCGTTTCGAAAACCGGATCTTCGTTTATATTGAAGAGCTTTGCATAATCTTTCATGCGTTCATCAAAATACTCAAATTTATAGTATACGCGGTAAGACTTGTGGTGGTAATTTAAAAAACCTTTGACATTGTTCTGATTTTTTGGCAACCATTCATGTCCACGTTTGTCTTCATCTCCATAATATGTAAATCCTTTTCTATCATCATACCATCCCTTAAAATCATTGTGTATATAGGAAATACTAGCATATAAATTATCATTGATGTTATGTCCCATGGTAATTCCTTGAATATGCTTTCCCTTATTCTTCCAGTCATATTCGCTTCCCACCGTTTCTTCTTGTACAAAGAAGTTGACATTCCAATCGTTTATATTGTTCTTTTTGGTAATAATATTGATAATACCCGTTACTGCATTTGCACCATAATCCACTCCCATTGCCCCTTCAACGATTTCGATTTGCTCGATATCATCAAGGTTAATTTGCGTTAAGTCAGTGTTATTCCCAAATCCTTCATCTGAAATCATGGGTACATTATCAATCAGAATAGTAAAATATTGGGCATCTAGACCAAACATTTTTACTGTTGAACGCCCAGTTCCTCCATTCGGTAGGATTGAAATATTCATTACTTGATTTAATGCATCTGCTAAAGTAACAGCTCCTAAATTTTCAATTCTTTGTCTATTTAGAACCGTTACGTTATTAACAGCTTTATTGATCGACTGCGGATTATATTGACCTGAAATTACAATTTCTTCCAGCTTTTGTTCCGGCTCTTTGATCGTTTCATTTGTTTGAGCAACGACAGTCGAACTTAAAGTAAGTAAAGTACCTGTTGCAAGCAGTAGTGAACGTTTCATTTATATGTAAAGTCTTTTATTTAGATAGATTCTTAATTGCAAAGATAAGAAAATATATTATTTAAATTGATTTTAAATAATATATTTTTCATAAAAAAAAGCGAAGTTATCCACTTCGCTTTTGTATTATACGTTGAGCTTCTAGTTTTTAGGTAAAAACACTTCTGCCATCATACATCTTGCACTTCCACCACCACATGCTTCAATAGTATCCAAGCTACTGTGTAGGATTGTTGCGTGTTTTTCAAGCATTTTAATTTGTGCGTCTGTCAAGCTATTAAAAGCCTGCGTAGACATTACTAAGTATTTTTGATCATTTGCGCCTAATACTTGTAACATATTACCTGCAAAATTATTCACTTGATCTTCTGTAATAAGAATAACTTCTTTTCCTGATTCTTTCAAGTGATTTAAAACAATTTTTCGCTCTTGTTTATCGTCAATCGTATCTGCACAAATAACAGCAAAAGTATCTCCCAAACACATCATTACATTGGTATGGTAGATATTTTTACGCTCTCCATCCACCGTTTGGAATGCTTCAAAGATAACGGGATTCATTTCAAAATCTTCACAGAACTCTATGACCAAACCTTCATCTGCACGTGGCGATAAAGCACAATAAGCAATTTCGTTTGTTCTATCTAACAAAAGGTTTCCTGTACCTTCGAGGAATAAATCATCTTCTTCTGCAGAAGTATAATCCCATATATCGTTGATTTCAAACCCTTGTTCTTCTAAGATATCCAAGATGTCTTCGCGTCTTTCTAATCTTCTGTTTTCAGCAAACATCGGATACAAAACAACTTCTCCTGATTCGTGAAAAGAAATCCAGTTGTTCGGAAAAATACTATCCGGAGTATCTGGATCTACTGTATCATCTACTACCGTAACATTTACCCCCACTGCACGTAGTTTTTCAACAAAAGCATCGAATTCTTGTTGTGCTTTTGCATTTACTGTTGCTGGCGTTAAATTATCTAATACCTTTTGGTAATAGTTATTCACTGCTGTTTGCTCATTCATGCGAAAAGCAACAGGACGAATCATCAGAATATTGTTTGTTATTTGTTTCATACTATTCAAATTAATCTCTTATTAATGGCAACGTAGAACATCTCAATAACCCCTCTTGCTTAGCAATTTCAGCATATGGAATTTCTTCTACTGTTATATTGTGATTTCTCAACCAATTGTTCAAACGTGTAAAGTTTCTCTCAGACACTACTACATCTGGTGCGATTGAAAAAATATTCGAATTCATGTGATACATTTCTTCGCGCGTTATTTGGAACAAATTTGCTTCTCCAAAGATATCAACTAAATATTGATATTCCTTCTCATCGTAAAAACCTCCTTTGTAAATAATCGCTTTATCCACCCCTACTGGTTGGAAACAGCAATCTAAATGTAGGGCATTATCTCTTGGTTCTATTTTTGATTTGACTAAATCAAAACTCTTAATGGTTTTATTTGGAAATAATTCGCGAATAAAATCTACTCCTAATTCATTCGTACGAGCAGTAATATAGTTGCGATAATCAGGACGTTTGTATGATCCAATAAAGATATGATCGTTCCACAACATTACATCACCACCTTCGAAATGCATTTCCTCTGGTGCGGATATAATATCGCTGGGATTTATTTGGTCTAAAACGTAATTAATAGCGGCTAATTCTCTGTCTCGATCGGGAAGTATATTGGCCTTGATAAATTTATTATCAATAACGAATCCAATATCACGAGTAAAAATTTGATTGTAGTCTTCGATGATTTCAGGTCGATATACCTTTACATCATATTTTTCAAAAACCTGATTAAAGGCATCCATTTCACGCACCATATCAGCTTCAACGGGATACGTTCCTGCTTTTATATGTTCCAGTGATTTTGGATCATAGGCTTCTTCAATTGTAGGTGTGGGTCCATTACTAACGGCAGTGCCTAGGACCACAGCCCGCAAACGAGAGGTTTCATTTTTTACGTTTAATTGTAACATATACTGTCATTTTGTACAAATATAGTAAAACCCCTTTTGATTGCTGTTTGTTTTTTTGCTTTTTGTTTTTTGTGTTAAAGGATGAGAGGATGAGAGATTACTAATAAAAAAAGGAAATGAGTAAAACTCATTTCCTTTTTTTATTATACTGAACAGAAAATTACTTTCTTTCGTTCATTGGAACAAATTCTCTTAAAGGTTCTCCTACGTACAATTGACGTGGACGTCCAATAGGTTCTTTGTTAATTCTCATTTCTTTCCACTGAGCAATCCAACCTGGTAAACGTCCGATAGCAAACATTACCGTAAACATCTCAGTTGGGATACCTAAGGCTCTGTAGATAATTCCAGAGTAGAAATCTACGTTTGGATATAAGTGACGATCTACAAAGTATGGATCTTTTAAAGCTGCTGCTTCTAATTGTTTAGCTATATCTAAAACGGGGTCATCTACTCCTAATTTAGCTAATACTTCATCCGCTGCTTTCTTAATGATACGTGCTCTTGGATCGAAGTTTTTGTATACGCGGTGACCGAATCCCATTAATCTAAATGGATCATCTTTGTCTTTTGCCTTATTGATGTATTTTTCAACGTCTCCACCATCATTTTGAATAGCCTCTAACATTTCAAGTACTGCTTGGTTAGCACCACCGTGAAGCGGTCCCCAAAGTGCAGATACTCCAGCAGAGATTGAAGCAAACAATCCAGCGTGAGAAGACCCTACCATTCTTACTGTTGCAGTAGAACAGTTTTGTTCGTGATCTGCGTGTAAGATGAATAATTTATCAACAGCATTCTTTACTACTGGGTCCATTTCGTATGGCTCAGTTGGCAAAGCAAACATTAATTGTAGGAAACTATCTACATAACTCTTCGTGTTATCGTAATAGTTTAACGGATATCCTTTTGCTTTTCTATACGTCCATGTTGCAATAACTAAGAATTTACTCATCGTTTTACAAACAGCTTCGTACAAGCTCTTTTCACATTCAGCATCCACTACTTTTGGATTAAAAGCAGTCAAAGCACTTGTTAAAGAAGCTAATACACCCATTGGATGAGCTGTTTTCGGGAATCCGTCAATGATATTCTTCATTTCTTCGTTCACTAACGAATACTTGCGAATGTCTTTTTCAAATTGAGTTAATTGCTCTTGTGTTGGTAACTCTCCGAAAATAATTAAATAAGAAACTTCTAAAAAGTTAGATTTAGCAGCAAGGTCCTCGATTGAATAGCCTCTATATCTTAAAATTCCTTGTTCTCCATCTAGGAAAGTAATTGCACTTTGGCATGAACCAGAATTTTTATATCCTGGATCTAAAGTGATAGCCCCTGTTAATGCACGTAATTTTAAGATATCAATTGCTACTTCGTTTTCAGTACCAACTAATACTGGTAGTTCGTGTCTTTGACCATCAACTTCTATAAAAGCTGTTTTAGACATATTGTTATTTTTTATTTTTCTTTACTTTTTACTTATATAATTAAAACATCTAAAATGTTTTTTGCAGTTGGAAAGATATGAAATATTATGCTTACATACAAGCTATAAAAGCTAATAATAATCATTGATTCACAACATTTTCGACACAATTCCCATAAAAATATCTTGTTATAAACAATTGTATTTCAATCTACAATATACTATTAAAAAAATAATAAATAAACAGATATTTTACAAAAAAAGCTCCAACATCATAAGTTGGAGCTTTTTTATCATTTTATTAAAATTAGTTGATTTTAAATGCTTTTTCTTGTGGATAATAAGCAATATCACCCAATTCTTCTTCAATACGAAGCAATTGATTGTATTTCGCCATACGATCCGAACGAGAAGCTGAACCAGTTTTAATTTGGCCACAGTTTAAAGCTACTGCTAAATCCGCAATTGTACTATCTTCTGTTTCTCCTGAACGATGAGACATTACAGAGGTATATCCTGCGTTTTTCGCCATATTAACTGCCGCTATTGTTTCCGTCAATGTTCCAATTTGATTTACTTTAATTAGAATTGAATTACCAATACCTTCATTGATTCCTCTTTCTAAACGCGTAACGTTTGTTACAAATAAATCATCCCCTACTAATTGTACTTTAGCTCCAATCTTATCTGTTAAGTATTTCCATCCTTCCCAATCATCTTCATGCATTCCATCTTCAATCGAGATAATAGGGTATTTAGCACTTAATTCAGCAAGGTAATCAGCTTGTTCTTGAGAACTGCGTACTTTACCTAAATCTCCTTCAAATTTCGTGTAATCATATTTTCCGTTTACATAGAATTCAGAAGCAGCACAGTCTAAAGCTAACATAATTTCATCTCCAAAACGGTATCCAGCATTTTCCACTGCAACTTTTATCGAATCTAAAGCATCTTCAGTTCCTTTTAATGTAGGAGCAAATCCTCCTTCATCACCCACAGCAGTGCTTAGTTGTCTGTCGTGTAAAACTTTTTTCAAGTGGTGGAAAATTTCCGTTCCCATTTGCATCGCATGTGAAAATGTAATCGCTTTCACAGGCATAATCATGAACTCTTGAAACGCAATAGGGGCATCAGAGTGAGATCCTCCATTGATAATATTCATCATAGGTACAGGCAATGTATTCGCAGAAACACCACCTACATAACGATATAATGGCATTCCTAATTCTGCTGCTGCTGCTTTCGCTACAGCTAAAGAAACACCTAAAATCGCATTTGCTCCTAGATTACCTTTGTTTGGCGTACCATCTAAATCAATCATCAATTGATCGATATAGTTTTGTTCAAATACGCTTAAACCAATAATATGCTCTGCAATTGCCGTGTTCACGTTTTCAACTGCCTTTAAAACGCCTTTACCCATAAAAGCTTTTCCACCGTCTCTCAATTCAACAGCTTCGTGCTCTCCAGTAGAAGCTCCCGATGGAACAGCAGCTCTTCCTAAACTTCCATTACTTGTAATCACATCAACTTCAACAGTTGGATTACCTCTAGAATCTAAAATTTGACGTGCGTGAACGCTTAAAATTGTACTCATAATTAAAGTGTGTGTTATTAATCGGCCGTAGATAAGCTAAAGCAAACATCGCAGACCTTTGTGTTGTGTATTTTACTTTTTCAAAGCTTTTTGGCAATAAACCAAGTTTTTAATTCTTACTCATATTCTCAACGAAATCATCGAATAAATATCTTGAATCATGTGGTCCAGGACTAGATTCCGGGTGATACTGAACAGAGAAAACCGCCTTGTTTTTCATGCGCACTCCTGCAACCGTTTGATCATTCAAATGCAAATGAGAAATTTCCAATGTTGGATGATTCGTCAACGCCTCTTTAATCACGGCAAATCCGTGGTTTTGAGAAGTTATCTCTCCTTTACCTGTCAATACATTTAATACAGGGTGATTCACTCCTCTGTGTCCACTGAACATTTTATATGTACCTACTCCTTGAGATAAACAGATCAACTGATGTCCTAAACAAATTCCAAAAACAGGTAAATGACCTTCTACCACTTGTTTTACTACAGTTAATACACCTTTATCCGCTAAGGCTTGTGGGTCACCAGGTCCGTTAGACAAGAAAATCCCATTTGGATCAAAAGAAAGTAGATCCTCATATGAACTATCATAAGGGAATACCTTAATATAACAATCACGTTCGGCCAAACAACGCAAGATATTTGTTTTAATACCCAAGTCTAAAACCGATACACGGTATTTGCTCTCAGGGTTACCATAAAAATAAGGTTCTTTTGTAGAAACTACAGAAGAAAGCTCCAATCCTTCCATTGAAGGAACTTCTTTTAGCAAAGCTTTTAATTCTTCTACTGATTTTCCATCAGTACTTAACACAGCGTTCATTGCGCCATTGTCGCGGATATAAGCTGTCAAAGCTCTTGTATCCACATCAGAAATCGCTACTAATTGATGTGCATCGAAATAATCATATAAACTACCATCAGCATCAGGACGCGAATATTCGTAACTAAAATTCTTACATACAAGTCCCGCAATTTTAATCCCGTCAGAATCTACTTCGTCCGCATTAACTCCATAGTTACCAATATGTGGATTCGTAGATAGCATAATTTGTCCGTAGTAAGACGGATCTGTAAACACTTCTTGATATCCTGTCATTCCAGTATTAAAGCAAATTTCACCAAATGCTGTTCCTTTAATACCAATTGATTTTCCATAAAAAACGGTGCCATCAGCTAAAACAATGATACCGTCTTCTTTTCTTTTATATTCCATGTGTAAGTTGTATTGTAGTGATGCAAAAATAAAGCAAAAAAAAGGACATTCTAAAAAGAATGTCCTTTTAATTTTATAATGAAAACAGATATAATGAATCGTTATTATTCATTTGTTTCTGTTTCAGTTGTAGTAGCTTCAGCTTGAGGAGCGTCAACAGTTTCAGCTTTCTTCTTCCCTCTACGAGTAGTTTTCTTAGCTTCTTTCTTCGCTACGTTGTAGATTTCGTTGAAGTCAACGAATTCAATCATAGCCATATCAGCGTTATCCCCTAAACGGTTACCTAACTTGATGATACGAGTGTATCCTCCTGGACGGTCACCAACTTTTTGAGCAACTTCTCTGAACAATTCAGTAACAGCTTCTTTACTTCTTAAGTAAGAGAAAACAACACGACGATTATGCGTATCGTCAGTTTTAGCTTTAGTTACTAATGGTTCGATATATTGTTTTAATGCTTTTGCTTTTGCTACAGTAGTATTGATACGCTTGTGCTCAATTAAAGAACAAGCCATATTAGCTAACATAGAATTTCTATGTCCAGCTTTTCTACCTAAGTGATTTATTTTTTTTCCGTGTCTCATTGCGTTATCGAATTTAGACTTTAGCGGTCTAGATTATTCTTTATCTAATTTGTATTTTGATAGATCCATACCAAAATTTAATCCTTTCACAGCCACTAATTCTTCTAATTCAGAAAGAGACTTCTTACCGAAGTTTCTGAATTTCATCAAATCGTTTTTGTTGAAAGATACTAAATCTCCTAATGTATCTACTTCAGCCGCCTTTAAACAATTTAACGCTCGAACTGAAAGATCTAAATCTACCAATTTAGTTTTTAGAAGCTGTCTCATATGCAATGATTCTTCATCGTATGATTCAGTTTGAGCAATTTCATCAGCCTCTAAAGTAATTCTCTCGTCTGAGAACAGCATAAAATGATGAATCAATGTTTTAGCTGCTTCTGTTAAGGCGTCTTTTGGATGAATAGAACCGTCTGTAATGATATCAAAAACCAACTTTTCGTAGTCAGTTTTTTGCTCTACACGGTAATTTTCTATAGCATACTTAACGTTCTTAACTGGAGTATAGATCGAATCTGTGAAAATTGTTCCGATTGGTGCATTAGGTTTTCTATTTTCCTCTGCAGCAACGTAACCTCTTCCCTTTTCGATTGTTAAATCCATTGTTATACTTACACTGCTTTCGCAATTGAAGATAACTAACTCCGGATTTAATACTTGGAAATTAGAAATAAACTTCTGGAAATCACCAGCAGTCATTTGTTCTTTCCCTGAAAAAGTGATACTTACAGATTCATTATCTATATCTTCCACCTGACGTTTAAAACGTACCTGCTTAAGGTTAAGGATAATTTCAGTAACATCCTCAACAACACCAGCGATGGTAGAAAATTCGTGATCAACTCCTTCGATACGTACTGAAGTAATAGCATACCCCTCTAACGAAGACAGAAGTACTCTTCTCAATGCATTACCAATAGTCAATCCATATCCCGGTTCTAAAGGTCTAAATTCGAATTTACCTCTAAAATCGGTCGAATCAATCATGATAACTTTATCGGGCTTTTGAAAATTAAATATTGCCATATTTGTTTCGACTGAATGTCAATTATTATTTGTTGTACAACTCTACGATTAACTGTTCTTTGATGTTTTCTGGAACTTGAAGTCTTTGAGGTACAGCAACGAAAGTACCTTCTAAAGTTTCAGGATTCCAAGTAATCCATTCGTAAACAGAACTAGAATTAGATAACGAACGTTCGATAACTTCTAAAGATTTAGATTTTTCACGAACAGCAACTTTATCACCAGCTTTTAATTGGTAAGAAGGAATATTCACTACTTCACCATTTACTGTGATATGTCTGTGAGAAACTACTTGACGTGCAGCTCTACGAGAAGGAGCAATTCCCATTCTGTAAACTACGTTATCTAATCTCGATTCACACAATTGAATCAATACCTCACCAGTAACTCCACGAGCAGCCGCAGCTTTCTTGTAAATATTACGGAATTGCTTTTCTAAGATACCGTATGTGTATTTTGCTTTTTGTTTCTCCATTAACTGAACAGCATATTCAGATTTTTTAGCTCTTTTTTTAGCTAATCCGTGTTGTCCTGGAGGGTAGTTTCTTTTTTCGAATGATTTATCATCTCCGAAAATAGCTTCGCCGAATTTACGAGCGATTTTTGTTTGTGGACCAGTATATCTTGCCATTTTTCAAAATAAAAAAAAGGTAGGGATTATGAATTCAGGTCACTTTCCTCCGATAATCTATCCTACCTTTGGTTATACTATAAATTAAACTCTTCTTCTCTTAGGAGGACGACATCCGTTGTGTGGGATTGGAGTAATATCGATAATCTCAGTTACTTCGATTCCACCATTATGTAAAGATCTGATTGCAGATTCTCTTCCGTTACCTGGACCTTTTACATAAACTTTTACTTTTTTCAATCCTGCCTCAAGTGCAACTCTACCACAATCTTCAGCAGCCATCTGAGCAGCATATGGAGTGTTCTTTTTAGAACCTCTGAATCCCATTTTACCTGCAGACGACCAAGAGATTACTTCACCTTTCTTGTTAGTCAAGGAAATAATGATATTGTTGAATGTTGCATTAATATGAGCTTCACCTGTTGTTTCTACAACAACTTTACGCTTTTTTGTATTCGCTTTAGCCATATTACTACTTATTATTTAGTTGCTTTTTTCTTGTTAGCAACAGTTTTTCTTTTACCTTTTCTCGTTCTCGAGTTATTCTTCGTTCTTTGTCCTCTTAAAGGAAGTCCAGTTCTGTGACGGATCCCTCTGTAACAACCGATATCCATTAAACGTTTGATGTTTAAAGAAATCTCTGAACGTAATTCACCTTCAATTTTGAAATGACCTACTGCTTCACGGATCGCTCCGATCTCATCATCATTCCAATCTTGTACTTTCTTATCTTCATCAACATTAGCTGCTGCTAAAATTTCTTTAGCTCTACTAGAACCAATCCCGAAGATATAAGTTAAAGCAATAACTCCTCTTTTGTATTTAGGTATGTCTACCCCTGCGATTCTTGCCATAATTATCCTTGTCTTTGTTTAAATCTAGGATTCTTTTTATTAATAACGTAAAGTCTACCTTTTCTACGTACTATGATGCACTCGGCACTTCTTTTTTTAACTGATGCTCTTACTTTCATTTTAATAGCCTCTTTAATATCTATAAGTAATTCTTGCTTTGGTCAAGTCATATGGACTCATTTCCAGTTTCACTCTATCACCAGGCAACAACTTAATGTAGTGCATACGCATTTTACCTGAGATGTGCGCGATAACAACGTGACCATTTTCTAATTCTACACGGAACATTGCATTAGACAATGCTTCGATTATTGCTCCGTCTTGTTCTATTGCTGATTGTTTTGCCATAAAATTTAAGCTGTCGCTCTTCTATTTTTACCACTTGTCATCATACTATCATACTGTTTGTTCAATAGATATGAGTTCACTTGTTGGATTGTATCAATTACAACACTCACCATAATTAATAGTGAAGTACCACCATAAAACATCGCCCATCCTTGTTGAACCCCTAAAATACTAACGATAATAGCTGGAAAAATAGCTATCAATGCTAGGTATAAAGACCCAGGGAAAGTGATTAACGACATAATTCTATCCAAGAAATCTGCAGTCTCAGAACCAGGCTTAACCCCTGGAATAAAACCACCACTTCGCTTCAAGTCGTCTGCCATTTTATTAGTAGGTACTGTAATCGCGGTGTAAAAGTACGTAAAAATAATGATTAATAAAGCAAAAAGTAAATTATACTCCCAACCAAATACATTATGGAATGTATTACTAATTGATTTTGCAGTATCCGAAGTTGACAAACCAGCCACAGCAGCAGGCACAAACATAATCGCTTGAGCGAAGATAATTGGCATAACTCCTGAAGCATTTAGTTTCAAAGGAATCCATTGGCGGTTTCCTCCTAACATGGATTGATCATACGTTCCAGAAGCGCTTCTACGAGCGTATTGTACTGGAATTCTTCGTACAGCTAATGTCAAATAGATACAAGCTACGATAATCAATAACCATAAAATTACTTCAATAACAACTAACATTGGTCCTCCGTTATTTTCTGTAATACGCGATTGGAATTCTTGGATGAAAGACATAGGAAGTCTTGCAATAATACCAACCATAATTAATAACGAAATACCATTTCCAATCCCTTTATCAGTAATTTTTTCTCCTAACCACATGGCAAAGATAGTTCCGGCAGTTAGTATCATTACTGAAGAAAACAAGAATGAGAAAGAATTAAAACCTAGCAAAAATGCATCTGATGGCAATTGCACATACAAGTTATAGATGTAACTAGGTCCTTGCAATAAGGTAATACCAATAGTTAACCATCTTGTAATTTGATTCATTTTCTTTCTACCGCTTTCTCCATCATTTTGTAATTTTTGCAGATAAGGAACCGCAATTCCCATCAGCTGCACCACAATGGAAGCAGAAATGTAAGGCATAATACCTAAAGCAAAAACAGATGCCTGTGCAAATGCACCACCTGTAAAAACGTTAATTAACCATCCAATTCCTTGATCAGTTTGATCAGTCAACGCTTGCAATTTCGTTGCATCAATACCTGGTAGAGTTACTTGTGTACCGAAACGGTACACAAGTAATAGTCCTAATGTGATTAAGATTTTATTTTTTAACTCTTCGATTTTCCAGATACTGGCTAATGTTTCAAAAAACTTCTTCATCCTGTTCACTAAGATTTTATAACGTTACAACTTCTCCTCCTGCTGCTTCAATAGCTGCTTGGGCAGAAGCTGAAAATTTATGAGCAGAAACTTTTAATTTTGCTTTTAGCTCTCCACGTCCTAAAACCTTAACTAAACTGTTTTTTGTAGCTAATCCTAAATCAACTAATTGAGAAAAATCTACAGTATCAGTTACTTTTCCGCTATCAACAAGACCTTGTAAAGCCTCTAAGTTAATTACAGCGTACTCAACTCTGTTAATGTTTTTGAAACCGAATTTAGGTACACGTCTTTGAAGTGGCATTTGTCCTCCTTCAAATCCGATCTTTTTCGAATAACCTGAACGTGATTTAGCACCTTTATGTCCTTTTGTAGAAGTTCCTCCTTTTCCAGAACCTTCACCACGACCAACACGTTTGTTTTGGTTGTGTACTGAACCGTTTGCTGGTTGTAAATTACTTAAATTCATCTATTGCGAATATTATTTAATTTCTTCTACAGAAACTAAGTGTTGAACTTTATTTACCATTCCTAAGATTGCAGTAGAAGCTTCATGTTCAACCACTTGACCAATCTTACGAAGTCCTAAAGCCTCTAATGTTCTCTTTTGGTTAAGAGGACATTTAATTTGGCTTTTTACTTGTTTTATTTTGATTTTCGACATAATCTTTCAAATTAACCTTTAAATACTTTTTCTAAAGAAATTCCTCTTTGTTTTGCAACTGTAGAAGCACTTCTTAATCGTAATAAAGCATCGAAAGTAGCTTTCACCACGTTATGTGGATTCGAAGAACCTTGAGACTTAGATAATAAATCTGTAATTCCTACAGCTTCAACTACCGCTCTCACAGAACCTCCAGCAATAACTCCCGTACCTAATGATGCAGGCATCAATAATACACGCGCTCCACTGAATTTACCTTTTTGTTCGTGCGGAATAGTATGTCCGTTTAATGGAATTTTAACTAAGTTTTTCTTAGCATCTTCTACTGCCTTAGCAATAGCCTCAGATACATCTTTAGATTTACCTAAACCGTGACCCACTACACCGTTTTCGTCACCTACTACAACAACAGCAGAAAAACCAAAAGCTCTTCCCCCTTTTGTTACTTTAGTAACACGGTTTACACTAACCAAACGATCTTTTAAATCAAGACCGCTTGGTTTTACAAATTCTACGTTTTTATAATTTTGATACATAACTAATTAGAATTTTAATCCAGCTTCTCTAGCGCCGTCTGCTAATGATTTAACACGTCCGTGGTATAAATAACCATTTCTATCAAAAGATACAGTTTCGATACCTGCTTTTAAAGCTTTCTCTGCGATTAGTTTTCCAACCGATGCAGCAGTTTCAACATTGGTTCCTCTTGTTATCCCAGCTTCTCTTGACGATGCTGACACTAAAGTTACTCCATTTACGTCATCTATGATTTGTGCATAGATTTCTTTATTACTTCTGAACACAGAAAGTCTTGTTCTAGCAGGTGTACCGCTAACAGTCTTTCTAATTCTGAACTTTATACGTTGTCTTCTTTCAGATTTTGTTAATGACATAGTCTTAATTTTTAAGCTGATTTACCTGCTTTTCTTCTTAATTCCTCACCTACAAACTTGATTCCTTTTCCTTTGTAAGGTTCTGGCTTACGGAAAGAACGGATTTTTGCAGCTACTTGACCTACTAATTGTTTGTCGTAAGAAGTTAATTTTACTAGAGGGTTTTTCCCTTTTTCTGATATTGTTTCAACTACAACTTCTGGAGCAACTTCTAACACGATATTGTGAGAGAATCCTAAAGCTAAATCTAACTTTTGCCCTTGGTTTGCAGCACGGTAACCTACCCCTACAAACTCTAAAGTGATAGTAAATCCTTCAGAAACACCAGTAATCATATTGTTAATCAAGCTACGGTATAATCCGTGTTTCGCTCTTTCATCTTTATCGTCAGATGATCTTTCTACTACTACTTGATTATCTTCTACTTTAACACTAACTGTATCGAATTTCTGAGTAAGCTCTCCTAATTTACCTTTAACAACAATAACGCCTTCTTGAACATCAACTGTTACACCAGCAGGAATTGTTATCGGACTTTTTCCTATTCTTGACATTTCTTAGTCTTTTTAAATTAGTATACGTAACAAACTACTTCTCCACCAACATTTAATTGTTTTGCTTGTTTTCCAGTCATCAATCCTTTTGATGTTGAAACAATCGCAATTCCTAAACCATTTAAGATTCTTGGAAGGTCAGCTGCAGAAGCGTATTTACGCAAACCTGGTTTACTAATTCTTTGGATATCTCTAATCACAGACTCTTTTGTGTCTTTATCGTATTTCAAAGCTATTTTGATTGTACCTTGAACTGTACTATCATCAAATTTATAGCTTAAGATATATCCTTGATCGAATAAAATTTTCGTGATTTCTTTTTTGAAGTTAGATGCTGGGATCTCTACCACTTTGTGGTTTGCACGCACAGCATTTCTAATTCTTGTAAGGAAATCTGCTATTGGATCTGTATACATTGTTTTTACCTTTAAATCTTAATTACCAACTTGCCTTTTTAACTCCTGGTATCAACCCTTGGTTAGCCATCTCACGGAAAGTAACACGAGAAATACCGAATTGACGCATATACCCTCTAGGTCTTCCAGTTAATTTACATCTGTTGTGTAAACGTACAGGAGAAGCATTTTTAGGTAATTTTTGTAACCCTTCGTAGTCACCAGCTTCTAAAAGAGCTTTTCTTTTATCTGCATATTTAGCTACTAATGCTTGTCTTTTAACCTCACGGGCTTTCATTGATTCTTTAGCCATAACTCTTAATTCTTTTTAAAAGGTAATCCTAATTCAACTAGTAAAGATTTCGCTTCTTTATCCGTGTTAGCAGATGTTACAAACGTAATATCGAAACCAGCAATTTTGTTTACTTTATCAATATTGATTTCAGGGAAAATAATTTGCTCAGTTACACCTAAGTTATAATTTCCTCTACCGTCGAATCCATCAGATTTGATACCAGAGAAATCTCTCACTCGTGGTAAAGCCGAAGTAACTAAACGATCTAAGAATTCATACATTCTTTCTCCACGTAAAGTAACTTTAGCTCCGATTGGCATTCCTTTTCTCAATTTGAAAGAAGCAACGTCTTTCTTAGAAATAGTAGCTACCGCTTTTTGCCCTGTAATTTTAGTTAACTCCTCTACTGCGTAATCAACTAATTTCTTATCAGATACAGCTGCACCTACACCACGGCTAACAACAATTTTCTCAAGTTTAGGAACTTGCATAATGTTCTTGTATCCAAACTCCTCTTTAAGAGCAGAGATCACTCTGCTTTTATATTCTTCTTTAAGTCTTGGTATATAAGCCATACTATAATACTTGATTTGATTTTTTAGAAACTCTTACATTTTTTCCATTTTCATTTCTTTGGATCGCTACTTTCGTAGTATCGTTAGTTTTAGGATCAACGATCGCTAAATTAGAAATATGGATAGGAGCCTCTTTTTTAACAATACCACCTTGAGGGTTAGTAGCACTAGGCTTAACATGCTTAGAAATGATGTTTACCCCTTCAACAATAGCTTTGTTCTTTTCGCGTAATACACGTACGATTTTTCCTTCAGATCCTTTGTGATCTCCAGCGATAACACGTACAGTATCTCCTGTTTTAATCTTTAGCTTAATCATGTTTAGAACGAATTACAACACCTCTGGTGCTAATGATACAATTTTCATGAATTGTTTTTCACGAAGTTCTCTTGCTACTGGTCCAAAAACACGAGTTCCTTTCATTTCACCTGCAGCATTTAACAATACGCAAGCGTTATCATCGAATCTAATGTATGATCCATCAGCTCTTCTAACCTCTTTTTTAGTGCGAACAACTACAGCAGTAGATACAGCACCTTTTTTCACACTTCCATTTGGAGTTGCGTCTTTGATACTTACTACAATTTTGTCTCCTACTGAAGCGTAACGACGCTTTGTCCCACCTAACACACGGATAGTCAAAACCTCTTTTGCTCCCGTGTTATCTGCTACTTTAAGTCTAGATTCTTGTTGTACCATAATTATTTCGCTCTTTCAATGATTTCAACTAATCTCCAACATTTTGATTTAGATAATGGACGAGTCTCCATAATTCTAACAGTATCACCAATGTTGCAGTTGTTCGTTTCGTCGTGAGCAACATATTTTTTAGTTTGCTTCACGAACTTTCCATATAATGGGTGTTTTACTTTTTTTACTTCAGAAACAACAATAGATTTCTCCATTTTGTTACTAGTAACAACACCTATTCTTTCTTTTCTTTCTTTTCTATTTTCCATCTTTTGGCAGAATACAATTATTGTAACTCTCTTTTGCTTAGCTCAGTATTAACTCTAGCAATTGTTCTTCTCACCTTTCTGATTTGAAGAGGATTCTCGATTGGAGAAATTGCATGAGTAGTTTTTAAGCTATTTAATGCGTTAGTCAACTCTTTTAATTGCTCTTGTAAATCAGCTACAGATAGGTTTACTATTTCAGATTGTTTCATGATAAATTTCTATTATGCTTCGAAATCTCTAGCAATTATAAATTTTGTTTTCACAGGAAGTTTTTGAGCAGCTAAGCGTAAAGCTTCTTTTGCTACAGATAGTGGAACACCACCAACCTCAAACATTATTTTTCCTGGTTTTACCACAGCAACCCAGTATTCTACTGCACCCTTACCTTTACCCATACGCACTTCAAGAGGCTTCTTAGTGATTGGTTTGTCTGGGAAAATCTTGATCCATAATTGTCCTTCACGTTTCATAAAACGAGTTGCAGCGATACGTGCAGCCTCGATTTGACGAGAAGTGATAAATGCTGAATCTAAAGATTTAATTCCGAACATCCCATTAGAAAGTTCATGCCCTCTTTGGGAAATCCCTTTCATCTTACCTTTCTGTACCTTACGGTATTTTGTTCTTTTAGGCTGTAACATTTTTCTTCAGTTTAAAAATTACTTTCTTTTGCGTTGGTTAGGTCTACCTTTACTAGATCCTGCTGGCGATTTAGATTGTTTTTTATCCATACCAGCTAACGGAGAAAGATCTCTTTTACCGTAAACTTCACCTTTCATGATCCACACTTTAATTCCCATTCTACCATAAGTAGTATGAGCTTCAGCAAGTGCATAATCGATGTCAGCTCTGAAAGTAGATAATGGAATTCTTCCTTCTTTGAACGATTCTGAACGTGCCATTTCAGCACCGTTCAAACGACCAGAAATCATTACTTTGATTCCTTCAGCATTCATTCTCATCGCAGCACCAATCGCCATACGAATAGCTCTACGGTAAGAAATTCTGTTTTCAATTTGACGAGCGATACTAGCAGCCACTAAAAACGCGTCAAGTTCAGGTCTCTTAATTTCAAAGATATTGATTTGAACTTCCTTATCAGTAATCTTTTTCAATTCCTCTTTCAACTTGTCTACCTCTTGTCCACCTTTTCCGATAATGATACCAGGTCTAGCAGTAGTGATAGTAACGGTTACAAGTTTCAAAGTTCTCTCGATGATTACTTTTGATACACTAGCTTTTGATAAACGAGCATGGATATACTTTCTGATTTTGTGATCCTCAGCGATTTTATCACCGTAATCATTTCCACCATACCAGTTTGAGTCCCATCCTCTAATAATACCAAGGCGATTCCCGATCGGATTAGTTTTTTGTCCCATACTGTTTATTAATTGCTTTGTGTGTTATTATTAGATCCTAATACGATTGTCACGTGATTAGAACGTTTTCTTATTCTGTGTGCTCTTCCTTGAGGTGCAGGACGAAGTCTTTTCAACATCATTCCTCCATCTACTCTAATCTCTTTTACAAAAAGTCCAGCTTCTTCCATGTTTTCTTCGCTGTTTTTTGCTTGCCAGTTTGCAATTGCAGACAAAAGTAATTTCTCTAAGTTACGAGAAGCATCTTTTGTGCTGAATTTTAATATATTTAGAGCTTTTTCTACTTTCTGTCCTCTTACTAAATCCGCTACTAAGCGCATTTTTCTTGGAGAAGTAGGGCAATTGTTTAGCTTAGCAAAAGCAACTTGCTTATTAGCTTCTTTAGTTTGCTCAGCTCTTTCTCTTTTACGAACTCCCATAGCTTCTTATTATTTTTTACCTTTATTCTTTGCACCAGCGTGACCTCTAAACGATCTTGTTGGTGAAAATTCCCCTAACTTGTGTCCAACCATGTTCTCTGTTACATATACAGGAACAAATTGACGACCATTATGTACTGCGATAGTCTGTCCAACGAAATCTGGAGTAATCATAGAAGCTCTTGACCAAGTTTTGATAACAGCTTTATTTCCAGACTCTACATTTTTAAGAACTTTCTTCTCTAATTTAAAGTGAACATAAGGTCCTTTTTTTAACGAACGTGCCATGTCTTACTCTTTTATTTCTTTCTACGTTCAACGATATACTTGTTACTCGACTTAACTTTAGAACGAGTTCTATAACCTTTAGCAGGCATCCCGTTTCTTGAACGTGGGTGTCCTCCTGAAGAGCGACCTTCTCCACCTCCCATTGGGTGATCTACCGGGTTCATAGCTACAGCTCTTGTTCTAGGTCTTCTACCTAACCATCTAGATCTACCAGCTTTACCAGAAACGATTAATTGGTGATCGTGGTTCGATACAGCTCCAATAGTAGCCATACAAGTTAACAAAATTAAACGCACTTCTCCAGAAGGCATTTTAATTGTTGCGTACTTACCATCTCTTGCTACTAATTGAGCGAAAGTACCAGCTGAACGAGCAATCACTGCTCCTTGTCCAGGACGTAATTCGATACAAGAAATAACAGTTCCTAAAGGAATTTTACTTAAAGGCATTGCATTCCCTACTTCAGGTGATGCATCTGGTCCAGAAACTACAGTTTGTCCAACTTTAAGACCAGCTTGTGCGATAACGTAAGCTTTAGCTCCATCCGCATAAGCAAGTAATGAAATAAATGCTGAACGGTTTGGATCATACTCGATTGTTTTAACAACTGCAGGAACTCCTTCTTTTGTTCTTTTAAAATCGATGATACGATATCTTTGTTTATGACCACCACCTGTGTAGCGCATGGTCATTTTTCCTTGACTATTTCTACCTCCAGATTTTTTTTTCGGTGCTAGTAAACTACGCTCCGGCTTATCAGTTGTTATAGCGTCAAAACTATTTACAACTCTAAAACGCTGACCTGGGGTAATAGGTTTTAATTTTCTAACTGACATTATTTATTAGATATTTGAATAAAAGTCTATATTATCTCCTTCTTTCAATTCAACTATTGCTTTTTTGAAAGCATTAGTTTTAGCGTTAATCATACCGCTTTTTGTATATTTAACAGAACGCTTCGCACCATAGTTCATAGTATTTACGTTAACAACACTAACACCATAAGTAGCTTCTACTGCTTTTTTGATCTCAATTTTGTTCGCTTTTCTATCAACTACGAAACCATAACGGCCAAAAACTTCACCGTCTTTTGTTACTTTTTCTGTAATTATAGGCTTAATTAAAACACTCATGTTCCTATTATTTGCTTAAATTTTCAACAATTCCAGCCACAGATCCCTCTGTCAAGACTAAGCTTCCCGCATTTAAAATCGCGTAAGTACTTAATTCTGAGTTAGTTACAACAGCGGCCTTCTCTAAATTGCGTGATGACAAATATACATTTTTATTTGATTCACCCAACACAAATAGAGATTTTTTATTTTCTAACCCTAAAGCTTTCAATACACTAATGAAATTCTTAGTACTTGGTGCTTCAAAGTTGAAGTTTTCTAAAACGATTAAGTTCTCTTCACGAACCTTAATTGAAAACGCTGATTTTCTAGCTAAGCGTTTTAAGTTCTTATTCAATTTGAAAGAGTAGTTTCTTGGTCTTGGTCCGAAGATTCTTCCCCCTCCTCTGAATACTGGTGACTTGATGCTTCCTGCTCTCGCCGTTCCAGTTCCTTTTTGCTTTTTAATCTTGCGTGTACTTCCCGCTACTTCAGCTCTTTCTTTTGCTTTGTGCGTTCCTTGTCTTTGGTTTGCTAAATATTGTTTAACATCAAGGTATACTGCGTGATTATTTGGCTCAATTCCGAATACTGAATCTAAAAGTTCAACTTTTCTTCCAGTATCTTTCCCTGTAATATCTAAAACTTTTACTTCCATTACTTCTGAATGATTACATAAGAGTTTTTGTGTCCTGGAATAGCTCCTTTTACAACAAGTAGGTTCTTATCAGCCACTACTTTTAAAACTCTAAGATTTTGTACTGTTACATTTTCTCCTCCAGTTCTTCCTGCCATGCGCATTCCTTTGAATACTCTAGATGGATAAGAAGAAGCCCCTACAGAACCTGGTGCTCTTAAACGGTTTTTTTGACCGTGAGTAACTTGACCTACTCCGCCAAATCCATGACGTTTAACAACCCCTTGGAAACCTTTTCCTTTAGACACACCTTGAACGTCTACGAATTCTCCTTCAGCGAACAAATCAACAGTGATAACATCACCTAATTTGTACCCTCCATCGAATTCTTTGATTTCAACGACTTTTCTTTTAGCAGATGTTCCCGCTTTCTTAAAGTGACCTAACTCAGCTTTAGTAGCGTGTTTCTCTGTCTTGTCATCGAAACCAAGTTGTAACGCTTCATACCCGTCAACCTCATTGGTTCTGACTTGGGTAACGACACATGGACCAACTTCGATTACTGTACATGGAATGTTTTTTCCATTTTCGTCGAAAATACTAGTCATGCCGATTTTTTTACCAATTAACCCAGACATAAATATTTAATTAAATTATTTGAAACTTATTTAAAAGAATTAAGTATTAGCGTATTTCAACGCTAACACTTAATCCCTATTCTTTTATTTATTGAAATTACTTTCGGATTATCACACTTTAATTTCAACTTCTACACCGCTTGGTAACTCTAATTTCATTAAAGCATCAATTGTTTTAGAAGAAGAAGAATAAATATCTAACAATCTTTTGTAAGAACTAACTTCAAATTGCTCTCTTGCTTTTTTGTTTACGTGTGGTGAACGTAAAACAGTAAAGATTTTTTTATGAGTTGGTAACGGAATTGGACCTGTTACTACTGCACCTGTACTTTTTACAGTTTTTACGATTTTCTCTGCTGATTTATCAACCAACATATGATCGTAAGATTTTAATTTTATTCTGATTTTTTGACTCATTTTTCTCTAAAATTAAGCGTTTCCTTTTGCTTTAGTGATTACAGCCTCTGAAATATTTGATGGTGTTTCAGAGTAGTGAGAGAACTCCATTGTAGAAGTAGCTCTACCTGATGATAACGTTCTCAATGTAGTTACATATCCGAACATTTCTGATAATGGCACAGAAGCTTTAACAACTTTAGCTCCATTTCTATCATCCATGCTGTTGATTTGTCCACGACGACGGTTCAAATCCCCAACGATATCACCCATGTTTTCTTCAGGAGTCAATACTTCTAACTTCATGATAGGCTCAAGAATTACAGCACCAGCAGCTTTAGCAGCAGCTTTGTAACCCATTTTCGCTGCCAATTCGAATGATAATGCATCCGAGTCAACCGCGTGATAAGAACCATCTGTTAGAGTAACTTTCATCGAATCCATTTCGAAACCTGCTAAAGGTCCTTGTTTCATCGCTTCTTTGAATCCTTTTTCTACAGAAGGAATATATTCTTTTGGTACGTTACCACCTTTTACCTCATTTACGAACTGTAATCCAACGAATGGTTTTCCATCCACTTCGTCAGCAGGTCCAATTGTAAATACGATATCCGCGAATTTACCACGTCCACCCGATTGTTTCTTGTAAGACTCTCTGTGGTTAGCAACGCGAGTAAGTGTTTCTTTGTATTCAACTTGAGGCTCACCTTGGTTTACTTCAACTTTGAATTCACGTCTCATACGGTCGATTAATACATCTAAGTGTAACTCTCCCATACCAGAGATTACTGTTTGTCCAGAAGCTTTATCTGTTTTTACAGTAAACGTAGGATCCTCTTCCGCTAATTTAGCTAAAGCAGTACCCATTTTATCCATATCCGCTTTTGTTTTTGGCTCAATAGCGATACCAATTACTGGATCAGGGAAATCCATACTTTCTAATACAATTGGATGTTTTTCATCACATAAAGTATCTCCAGTTTTGATATCCTTAAATCCTACAGCAGCTCCAATATCTCCAGCCTCAATATATTCGATTGGATTTTGTTTGTTAGCGTGCATTTGGTAGATACGAGAAATACGCTCTTTGTTACCTGAACGCGTGTTCAATACGTAAGAACCAGCATCTAAGTGTCCTGAATAAGCTCTAAAGAAAGCTAAACGACCTACGAAAGGATCTGTAGCAATTTTAAACGCTAACGCAGCAAACGGCTCAGTAACTGATGGTTTACGAACAACTGGTTCTTCAGTATCAGGATTTGTTCCTTCGATAGCTTCCTTATCCATTGGAGAAGGTAAGTAACGACAAACAGCATCCAACATGAACTGAACACCTTTATTTTTGAATGATGAACCACAAGACATTGGGATGATACTCATATCCAAAGTCGCTGCGCGCAACGCTTTGTGAATTTCGTCCTCTGTAATTGAGTTTTCATCTTCCATATATTTCTCAAGAAGGTTCTCGTCATAAGCCGCGATCTCCTCGATTAATTGACCTCTGTATTGTTTAACATCATCAACCATATCAGCTGGGATATCAACAACGTCAAAAGTAGAACCATGATTTTCATCATGCCATACGATTGCGCGGTTTTTCACTAAGTCAACGATACCTTTGAAATCTGCTTCATCACCAATTGGTAAAACGATTGGCACAGCATTAGATTTCAACATATCTTTCACTTGTTGACATACTGCTAAGAAGTTAGCTCCTTGACGGTCCATTTTATTAACGAACCCCATACGAGGAACTTTATAGTTATCAGCTAATCTCCAGTTAGTTTCAGATTGTGGCTCAACACCATCAACTGCACTAAATAAGAATACTAATCCATCCAATACACGTAAAGAACGGTTCACCTCAACTGTAAAGTCAACGTGTCCCGGAGTATCAATAATATTGAAGTGGTACTCCATAGACTCAGCTATCTTCTCACCTTGTTTAGTTGGGAAATTCCAAGTACAAGTAGTCGCTGCTGAAGTAATAGTAATACCTCTTTCCGCCTCTTGCTCCATCCAGTCCATTGTAGAAGACCCTTCGTGAGTTTCTCCCATTTTATGGTTTTTACCTGTATAGAACAAAATACGTTCTGTAGTAGTTGTTTTACCAGCATCGATGTGAGCAGCGATACCAATATTTCTTGTATATTTTAAATCTCTTGCCATTGTATATTTTTTCTGTATGGATTAAAATCTAAAGTGAGAGAACGCTTTATTAGCTTCAGCCATTTTATGCGTATCCATTCTCTTTTTAACTGCAGCACCTTCTTCTTTAGCAGCAGCTAAAATCTCAGAAGCTAATCTTGCAGCCATAGATTTCTCATTTCTTCTTCTCGCATACAAAATCATCCACTTCATCGCCATAGAAATTTTTCTATCCGGACGAATTTGCATAGGGATTTGGAATGTAGCACCTCCTACACGACGAGAACGAACCTCTACGTGTGGCATAACGTTAGTTAAAGCATCTTTCCAGATCTCCAATGAAGTTTTCTCTTCATCTTGTTTTTTCTCTTCAACGATTGCTAAAGCATCATAAAATACTTTAAAAGCCGTAGACTTCTTACCGTCCCACATTAAGTTATTAACAAAACGCGTCACTAATTGATCATTAAATTTCGGATCTGGTAAAAGAGGTCTCTTTTTCGCCTGTCTTTTTCTCATGTCTTTTTCTTAAACGTTTAAACGATTATTTTTTGTCTTTAGGGCGTTTTGCACCATATTTCGATCTTCTTTGAGTTCTACCGTTTACTCCAGCAGTATCCAAAGCTCCACGTACGATGTGGTATCTAACACCTGGCAAATCTTTTACCCTTCCTCCTCTAACTAATACTATCGAGTGCTCTTGTAAATTGTGTCCTTCTCCTGGGATGTAAGCGTTTACTTCATTACCATTTGTCAAACGTACCCTTGCAACTTTACGCATTGCAGAGTTAGGTTTTTTAGGTGTAGTAGTATAAACACGCGTACAAACTCCTCTTCTTTGAGGACAAGAATCCAAAGCAACCGATTTACTCTTCTTAGTTAATTGGGTTCTCCCTGTTCTTACTAATTGTTGAATTGTTGGCATAATGTTTATTAATAATTTCTACAATATATTATTCCCCACTATATACGGGGTTGCAAATGTAGAAAGTTTTTTTCTTTTTTCAAAAGACAATCAATTAATTTTCAAGTAATTTATTTATTTTATTCTTTAAGTCTCAGCTTCTTACTTTTTTTATTTTACTTTACACGTAAATATAGCGTCCAAAGTGCACAAGTATATTCTTTCCTTCTTTTTCTTGTTATTCCTGTGTTTATCCTCTTATGGACAAACTACATCCTTGACGCTTGACCTCACGTCGCCCCATGAAAAAGAACGCGAACTACTTCTCGCCTTGAGACACAAAAAAAATCATCCTGATTTACAATCTGTTAAACAAACACTCGACAGTGTTGACCAAGTATTGTACAAAAAAGGGTATTTGTCTTTCACCAAAAACAAAAAACAACAAGATACCGTTCTGGAGTATACCTATATATTAGGGAATCCCATCCGTCAAGTCATTTTGTCCAATAAACTATTATCTACTACGATTCAGCAACAACTTGGCTTTTTAAAGGACAGTATAACTCTTGATTTCGAATCTTTATCCCCTCTGTTGCAGCAATACGCTCAACAATTGGATCGAGAAGGTTTGGGAATGTCTGCATTACAACTGAGTAATCACTCGATTCAAAATAGCACTTTATATTGTGACCTGCAACTTCATTTGACTCAAAGTAGAAAATTAAACCATATTGCAATCCAAAGTGTAAATAAAGTTCCTGAAAAAATCATCAAACAAATAACTAAACGGTATCTCAATAAACCGTATAGTGAACAATTGGTATCTAACGTAACTCAAACCTTAAATGACTTAGATTTCTTAAAGCAATACAAAACACCTGAAACCTTATTTACAGAGGACCAAACTACGCTTTATCTCTTCTTAGACAAAGCCAACACCAATACTTTTGATGGGTTTATGGGATTTAGTACGGATGAGAATGAGAAATTCACACTGGCGGGTTATTTGGATTTAGCCTTGAACAACGTTTTAAATAAAGGAGAATCGCTTCAACTGTATTGGCGTAGTGATGCCAATAAGCAAACGCAATTTGATTTTAAGTCGTCTTTTGTTTACTTGTTTAACACCCCTATCAACCTCAACGGACAACTTAACATTCAAAAACAAGATACCATTTATCAAAATACGAAGTTAGTCTTGCAAGTGGGGTATGCCATTCAGTACAACCAAAATATCAAAATAGGGTATCAAAGTACTTCCTCAACCACTAATAGTATCCTACCTACCATGGAGAATTTTGACAGTACATTCTATACGTTGAATTATACTGTTATTCGAAAAAGAAACTATTTACCTGTATTCCCTGTTAATTATTCTTTGGACGCTTTGATTGGGACAGGAAATCGAACCACAGAAGAAGCAAAAGAATCCCAGTATTTGATCCAGCTCCAAGCGAATAAAAATTTTGAATTAGCTCCTAAACACTTCTTCTATATCAATTGGACTTACTATGCTTTATTTAGCAAAGATTATCTAATGAATGAAATGTATCGTTTTGGAGGCACACAATCTCTCCGCGGTTTTCAAGAGAATAGTTTGCTAACCAATCAGCTAAATTTAATCAATACAGAGTATCGCTTTTTGGTTCATCCAAGCTTGTACCTCCATACAATATTTGATTATGCCATACAAGAATATAAGCCTTTAGATCAAAAGAACACCTTGTATAGTATAGGTATGGGGTTAGGTTTTATTACTTCTTCGAGTTATTTTAATCTTTCTTTCGCCAATGGCAAACAACCTGGTATCCCTTTCTCCTTTGACAATACTACTATACACATTGGATTTAAAACTCTCTTCTAATCTTCTTTTTCTATTGACCAATCCTTAGGGACAAAAGTTTGATTCTAAAACAAAAAACATCAACTGTTTATTAAAAATATAGCTACATTTGCACCATGGATCAGGAGAATCAAATTTTTGGTATTCGCGCGATAATCGAAGCCATTGAAGCAGGAAAAGATATAGATAAGGTATTCTTACAAAAGGATGCCCAAGGAGAATTAATGAATGAGTTAATCAAGTCATTAAAGAGAAACAACATTAATTTCTCTTATGTGCCCATTGAAAAGCTCAACCGTTTAACGAAGAAAAATCACCAAGGAGCTATCGGTACGATTGCCCCTATTACTTTTATATCCTTAGAAGAATTGGTTGAATCAACATTAGAAAAAAAGGAAAAACCTTTATTTGTTGTTTTAGATCAATTATCAGATGCGCGTAATTTTGGTGCAATTATTCGCACCGCTGTTTGTTGTGGTGCAGATGGAATTATCATTTCTAAAAATGGCGCTGCTCCTGTAAATGGAGATACAATTAAAACTTCTGCAGGTGCGGTATTCAATATTCCTATTTGTAAAGTAGATCACATTAAAGATGCTGTATTCTATTTACAGGGATCAGGAGTTATGACTGTAGGTGCAACGGAAAAAGCAGAAAAAGAGATTTATGATGTTGATTTAAATATTCCATTAGCCATCATTATGGGTAGCGAGGATAGAGGAATCAATCCTTCGGTTTTGAAGATTATAGATGAAAAAGCAAAGCTTCCTATGTTTAGCTCCATCGACTCTTTAAATGTGTCAGTGGCTTGTGGTGCATTCTTATATGAAATTATCAGACAACGTAGATAAATGAGTGATCGCTTATGCGTGATGGGTAATTTTATTCTACATTCATTAGAATCATCTTTCAAAAATAAAAAGGGAAAGGATAGCAGCTGCTATCCTTTCCCTTTTTATTTACTATTCTTATTGATTTTCAATCCTCTCATCATCACCTCATCAACTATCTCACCTATTTTATATTTTGTTTTAGAGTTCGATGAATCTCCACTGCGTTCCGATTTTCACTGCGTTCCGATTTCACCATCTCACAAAAATCATCCATTTCCATACACAATAGGCAAAGTTGGTCGATATGGGTTATTAAAATCTACAACCTCTTTCACTTCTTTGGGAACAATTACAAAGTTTCCATTTTCATCAAAACACTGCATAAAAGGATCTTCGTTTGGATTATAAGTTGGCGATTGCCATTCGTACTTATATACCTTTTCTGCATAGACTGGATTCTTTAACACAAAAGACAACAACATTCCTGTAATAAATCCACTCAAATGCCCTTCCCAAGAGATTCCTTCTTCAATATCGGGAAACACATACCAAATCATACTACCATAAAGCATGACAATTAAAAGAGAAAGCGCCACTAAGCGAAAGTACTTAGTCTGTATTCCCTTAAAGAACATATAGCTCACTAGAACATAAATCAATCCGCTGGCACCGATGTGATAGCTCTCACGAGCGATGATCCAAGTCCCCAATCCAGACAATAAAATTCCCCAGCCTAAAATTTGCCATACTTGCTTTTTATAAAAGAACTGAACGAGTAACAGCAAAACAAAAATAGCGACGGAATTGTTGTAAATATGCTTTAATCCCCCATGTATAAAAGGGCTAAAAAGGATACCTCTCAATCCTTTTAAAGTTCGAGGATAGATACCATATTGGTAAAGTTGTAGATAATCTTTCCAATCCAACCAATATACCGTCCATATTACCATCAAGAATAATACAGGGAGTATAATTAAATCGGCGGTTATCACCAGTTGTTTATCTTTCATTCGTTTATTTTCTATACTGCGTAAAACATAAAGATATAAAAATGTCTTTCAATTTAACCATACAAATCACATGGATTTCAGTACTATTTTAATTGAGTGTTTTTTATTCGACATTATAGGTTGTATTTTTGTGTTTCTCAAAATCAGATTGTCATGGATGCACCATTAGCAGAAAGAGTAAGACCACAAACTTTGGCAGACTATGTTAGTCAGGCTCATTTAGTAGGGGAACAAGGAATTTTAACGAAGCAATTGCAAACAGGCTTTATTCCCTCTTTACTTTTTTGGGGACCTCCAGGTACAGGAAAAACCACTTTAGCGGAAATTTTAGCCAAAGAGAGTCAACGTCCTTTTTACGTTTTGAGCGCGATTAACTCAGGAGTAAAAGATGTTCGAGAAGTCATTGAGAAAGCCAAATCCAATCATGGATTATTTACGGCTCGCAATCCCATTTTGTTTATTGATGAGATTCACCGTTTCAGCAAATCACAACAAGATTCGCTTTTAGCTGCGGTTGAACGCGGATGGATTACCTTAATTGGAGCAACGACAGAGAATCCGAGTTTCGAAGTGATTCCGGCTTTGCTTTCCCGTTGTCAGGTATATACCTTAAACGCCTTTACCAAAGAGGATTTACGTGCTTTACTAGACCGAGCCATCGAAAAAGATTCTTTTTTGCGATCCAAACGCATCACTTTACAAGAAACGGAAGCCCTCTTTCGCGTATCGGGTGGTGACGGGCGAAAACTATTAAACACTTTTGAGTTAATTGTCAATGCCACAACTGGAGATGACGTTGTTTTAACGAATGAGTATGTGATGCAAATTGTGCAAAAGAACACCGTACTCTATGACAAAACAGGAGAACAACACTACGATATTGTATCTGCCTTTATCAAATCTATTCGCGGCAGTGACCCCAATGGGGCAGTTTACTGGTTAGCACGCATGATTGAAGGAGGGGAAGATGTAAAATTTATCGCTAGACGCTTGGTTATTGCGGCTTCTGAAGATATTGGCAATGCCAATCCTACAGCCTTGATTATGGCAACGAACACTTTTCAAGCCGTTTCGGTTATCGGATATCCTGAGAGTAGAATCTTATTGAGTCAGTGTGCGATTTACTTAGCCACTTCTCCGAAAAGCAACTCTACCTATATGGCCATTGGAAAAGCGCAACAACTCGTGAAACAAACGGGAGACTTATCTGTTCCGATTCATTTGCGCAATGCACCGACTAAATTAATGAAGGAATTGGGGTATGGTGAGGATTATAAATATTCACATGATTATCCCAACAATTTTGTTGACCAAGAATTTTTACCAACAGAATTAAGTGGCACTGTATTATACGAACCAGGGCACAACAGTAGAGAAAATGGCACACGGGATTTCTTGAAAAACCGTTGGCAATTCAAATACAACTATTAATACAAAAGCCTGCTTTTACAGCAGGCTTTTGATGTCTAATAAGGTATTTACTTGTGGTAGGGTGGCTGGTACTACCTTGTGATGTTCATTGTAAAAAATCACATCCATACCAATATTTTGCGCTCCTTCTATATCGGCTAAAAGGTTATCGCCAATCATCACTGTATTCTTCACTTGTACTTGTGCTAAATCCAACGCATAGGCAAAAATTTTAGCATCTGGTTTTTTGACTCCTGCTAATTCCGAATTTGTCACGGTTTGGAAATAGCCTTCCATTCCTGAATTTTTAATTTTTCTCGCTTGCACTTGATCGAATCCATTCGTGATGATATGCAATTTATACTTCTCTTGTAAGTAATCTAAAATCTCTATTGCTCCATCAAAAAGATGATTGTAATTAGGCAAATACGAAAGATAACGATCACCTACATCCAATATTTTATCAGTTGTTGTGGAATACGCTAACGAATCAAAAGTATCTCGAATTCTCCCTATGCGCAATTCAGCTTGTGAAATTTGATTCAGACTATAGCGATCCCAATAGTCGGCATTAATACTTACATAATAGTTCAAAAATTGCTCAATCGTAAAAGGCAATTTCATTTCGTGTAATACTTGTTCAAAAGCTAAGGCAGAATTCTTTTCAAAATCCCATAGCGTATGATCCAAGTCAAAAAATATATCGGTTTTATGTTCAAACTTTTTTAAGTCCATCGGTTCTATTTCCAATTAAGCTACAAAAGTAAGCATTTTGAAAAAAACAGCAGGACTTAGAATCGTCCATGATCAACAAAACTGTAATAATCATGTTCCGTAATGATGAAATGATCTAGAATTGCAATATCCATAATCTTCCCTGCGTCTTTTATCTTCTTTGTAATCTGGAGATCTGCTTCACTGGGGAAAAGTTTACCTGAAGGGTGATTGTGAACTAGAATTACAGCAGTTGCTTGTTTCTCTAAAGCGAGTTTAAATAGGATTCGCAAATCAACAACCGTTCCCGTTACTCCACCTTTACTTATATTCACTGCATCAATTAATTGATGTTTGATAAACCGTTCCGTATGATTTGCCACAATACCTCGCACGTGATTGGCATTATTTAGAAAGATAACCCAAAATTCTTCATGCGTTAGTTCCCCTATTTTAGGTTGCATTAGTTCAAATACATCCTGACTGCACGTAATTTTAGTTCGATCCATTTTATCTGCCATACGTCTGCGCTGACCTAGTTCTAAAGCAGCCACAATGGCGATGGCCTTAGCTTCTCCAATTCCTTTGAAACGCTGTAAGCTCAAGACTGACTGCCTAGCCAATTCAGCTAAACTAGATTCCGTGGCTTGTAAAATTCTTCTACTCAAATCAATTGCAGATTCTTCTTTATTTCCTGAACCAATTAAAATAGCTATTAATTCAGCATCACTTAACGCACATTTTCCTTTGAGCATGAGTTTTTCTCTTGGGCGATCATCATCTGCCCAAGCATTGATGGGTTTTCTAATTTTAGACATGGTTTACCTATATTAAATCCTTTTAGTCTTTCAAAAATCACTCCACATCCCAACCCTTTCCCTTTTTTTCTGTGATTGACGAACATCTTAAACAAAAAAATCCTTTCATTGAAAGGATTTTTTTGTTTTATCTATAGCGTTTGCACATAGGCGTTCAAATCGAGTCCACCATAATCACCTGAACTCATGAATAACAAGATGCTATCTTTTAAATCTAACGTTTTAATATAGGCTTGAAAATCATCCGCATTGGTATAAGTAGTCAAAGCGGCTAATTCAAAAGCACTTCTCATTTGATCTGAAGTAATTTCAGGCATGCGTTTAATCTTTAATGCATCTAAGGAGTAAAACACAACAGCTTGATCAGCTACATCTAAACTACCTTTATACTCCGATAAGAAATCAGCATTTAAACTGCTATAGGTATGCAATTCTAAACATGCCACTAATTTTTTAGTGGGATATTGTTCGCGAACGGCTTTCATCGTCGCTTTTACCTTACTTGGAGAATGTGCGAAGTCTTTATACACAATCGTAGTTTCATTGTCATATAATTTTTCCAAACGCTTAGATGCTCCTTTAAAACTAGTAATGGCATCGAAGAAATCGTCTTCGTCAATTCCCATGTTTTGACACACCCATTTAGCTCCACTGATATTATTGATGTTGTGCTGACCAAATACTTCCAATGGCATTGGTCCTTCTGAAGTAACTAGATAGGCTACTCCATCCACAATTTCATTTTCTAGAGTTGTATAGGGGATTCTTCTTATTGGATTGGTGCTTTCTTCTGCTATTTGCTTCACAACAGCATCTTCTTCATTGTAGATTAAAATACCGCCATTCGTTATCTTATCGATGAAGATTCGGAATTGATCGACGTAATTTTCAAAGGTTGGAAACACATTAATATGATCCCAAGCGATTCCACTTAACAAAGCAATATTAGGTTCATACAGATGGAATTTTGGTCGTCTATCGATTGCTGAAGATAGGTATTCGTCTCCTTCAATTAGCATAAAATCATTTTCATCTGTCAGGTTCACCATACGATCAAAACCTTCCAATTGGGCTCCTACTAGATAATCTACCTCAACACCGTGATAATTCAATACGTGTAACACCATAGAAGTAATGGTTGTCTTACCATGAGACCCACCAATGACTACACGTGTTTTATTTTTAGCGTGTTCGTATATAAATTCAGGATAGGAATAAATCTTCAGTCCTAATTCTCTTGCTTTAATCAACTCAGGGTTATCTTCTTTTGCATGCATTCCCAAGATTACTGCCTCGATATCTGCTGTTATTTTTTCTGCATACCACCCCTCTTGTTCTGGCAATAAACCTTGCTTGGCCAATCTCGTTTTGGAGGGTTCAAAAATAGCATCATCACTTCCTGTAACAACATCGCCTTTTGCATGTAAGGCTAAGGCTAAATTGTGCATGGCACTTCCACCGATTGCAATAAAATGTACGCGCATTATGTATCTGTTTAAGTCGATTTATAATTGGCGTTAAAATTACAATTTTATTACTAAAAAAAATAGGACACTTGGTGTAATACAAGCAGAAAGAAGGAAATGTCTTAGCACTATTTGTTTTTCTATCTCATTATATATCCAACTAATTACAAGGATATTCCGATTAAACCTTACTTTAATTTCAACCTTTAAACGTCAATTTTACTATTTAATTAACATTTAAGAAAAAATATATCGTATTTTCGTCGAAATTTTATTTAAAAAATCGCCCTATGGACAATTACACTCCACCGCCATTACCACAACAGAAAAGTGGTAATAACACACAAGTTTTAGGTATTTTATCTCTTGTTTCTGGTATTATAGCGTTACCAGCCTCTTTCATTCCTTGTTTTGGAATGATTGCAATTATTGTTTCAGTAGCTGCTATAGTATTGGGAATTTTAACTATTTCAAGTGCAAAAAAACACAGTGAATCTAAAGGTTTAGGAATTGCTGGTCTTGTACTTGGAGCTATCAGTTTTGCTATCATTCTTCTTTGGGGGCTTTTATTTGCTTCTGTAACAACAGCTGCCATCAAGAGCATCGATGAGACTCAGAAAGAGTTAGAAAATATGAGTAATCAAGATTACGAATATTACCAAGAAGATGAGGAAGATTCACTACAAGGTCAAGAAGAAACTCTTTTTATAGAGGAACAAATAGCGGAATAAGAAGTGACTAATTACAGGATTATCAATGGGATTTTTTTCTCACTTATGCTGTGTTTGTTTGGGTACGTTTTTTTACTTACTACTACAACCTCAACCGCGCTGAGCATTCGTTCTGCTTGTGAAGGATTGCCAGAAGCTTTGTGTAGAAGTAGAGGCTTAACTCGAGACTTTATGGCTTTATTAAGTGGTAAAAAAGAACTGATTAATCCCTATAGCTATTCGATCTTTTTCTTTTTTGTTTATACAGGCGTTTCAAGGGGAATATTACTTTTACTTCCCTCTAGCCTTTACAGTAAAAAAATAGTAATTATCGATATTGTTATACTTTGTCTTTTCTTTTTATATGCTTTCCTACCTCTATTAGGATTGACTTAAGAAATAAAAAAACAGCTTGTGAATATACACAAGCTGTTTTTTTTATTCCCTTTTGATCTTACTTAAAATATGCTATAAAAAAAAGTAGTAAACTAATGTTTACTACTTTTTCTTTTATTTCTTAATGATATTCATCTCTTCAATGATGTGTTTTGCATCAGCAAACTTATCAATAATAAACAATACATAGCGAATATCTACGTTGATTGTTCTTTGCAATTCAGGATCGTAGATTACATCTCCTGCCATTGCTTCAATATTACCATCAAAAGCTAAACCGATTAACTCTCCTTTTCCATTTAGTACTGGTGAACCCGAGTTACCTCCTGTAATATCGTGGTTTGTCAGGAAGTTTACTGGTAGATGTCCTTCTTTATCTGCATACATGCCATAATCTTTAGCATTATACAAATCGATTAACTTCTTAGGCACATCAAATTCTTCATCTCCTGGTACGTGTTTTGCTACCGTCCCTTTTAATGTTGTATACCAGTTTTCTTTAGCGTCATTTACTTTTTCACCTCTTGGTAAACCTTTTACTGTACCATAAGTTAAACGCAATGTTGAGTTCGCATCTGGATAGTACTTTCCTGTTGGATTACTTACTCTTACTCCATCAACAAACAAGCGATATGCTTTTTGATATTTATCTTCTAATTTGGCCAACTCATCGCTTTTCGCACGATATTGATCCATAATAGAAGTAGATAATTTCAACAAAGGATCTTTTTCAATTATCTCTGCTTTTGGATTTTCAAGGTACGCTAAAACACTTTTTTTGCTTACAAAAATACTTTGGTTAAATGCCCAATCAACAAATTTATCAAAATCACCATTGTATTCTTTTTGAATTTGCGCAATGTAAGGAGCAATTGCATACCCTTCAGATTTCTCAGCATACAAAGCTAATTGTTTAGCCAACATTTCTTTTTCTAAAGCTTCATCTTGACCATCATATAATTCATTTACATACGCTACAAATTCGTCATGCATTTCTTTTCTTTTCTTGGCATCACCAGCAGTATAAGCTTCCATTCCTCCTACTAAACGGTAAGGAGTAGCAGCTAATGCAGAAGTGCGCAACAACGTCATTAAGTAATTATCGTGACGTGCTTTTGTATTTGTAGCTTCATAGAAAGCATTAATATCTTTGATTACGTTTCCGTACTTTCCTTTATATTCTTTCTTATCAGCCCAATGTTGAAACTCCTTTTCTGCTGTTGTTTTTGTATCTACAGTTTGATGTTGATTTAAAGCATCAATCATCCCTTGTCTATTTTTCCAATAGTTTGCTACACCCGCATATTTAGACGCGTAATTTAAACGCACTGCATCACTAGCTGCCATGTGTTTTTTCATGACATCCATTCCCAATTTAGATCCTTCAACCCAAGCTGGATACGCATAGTTAATATTTTGTGCAACCCCTTGTGCAGGCATCCAACGATTTGTTCTACCAGGGTATCCTAAAATCATAGAGAAGTCACCTTCTTTGATTCCCGCAATAGAAACAGGTAGTGAATGTTTGGGTTTCATTGGGATGTTTGTAGCACTATATTCTGCTGGACTTCCGTTTTTATCTGTGTAAACGCGGAACATAGAGAAATCACCTGTATGGCGTGGCCACTCCCAGTTATCCGTATCTCCACCAAATTTCCCAATACTATTCGGTGGTGTTCCAACTAAACGAACATCGTTATAGTCTTCATACACGAAATAATAGTACTCATTTCCTTGGAAGAACGATTTAACAGATACGGTGTATTTGCCATTTCCATTATTCTCCGTTTGGATTTTAGAAATTTCTTGGTTGATTACTTTTTCTCTTTCTTGCTCAGTCATTTTATCATTCACTTGACTTAAGATGCGTTTTGTTACATCATCCATGCGAACAAAGAAACGAACAGACAATCCTTTTGCTGGTCTTTCAGCAGCTTTGTCTTTTGCCCAAAATCCATTAGTTAAAATATCATCTTCTGGTGTAGATAAGCTAGCAATCTTATCATATCCACAGTGGTGATTCGTTAAAACTAATCCTTGATTTGAGATTATTTCCGCTGTACACCCCCCGTCAAACTGCACAATGGCATCTTTTAACGAATGGTTGTTAATGCTGTAAATTTCTTCAGCAGTAAGCTGTAATCCCATTTTTTCCATATCGCGTTGATTCAAACGCTCAATGAACATTAAAAACCACATCCCCTCATCTGCCTTTAACTTAACAGGCGCAACAAGTAGAAACGCGGTCAGTAATAAAACGATTTTTTTCATAATTATAATAGTGTGTTACTTAGTTTGCGAAGATAGTTTAATAAACAAAATAATTAATCCTTCTCTTCCTCATTTTTATTTGTATTCAGATTGGTATTTTTCTCCTCATTTTCACAAGGTTCATCAAAGCCATATCTATCTTTTAATTCATCTGCTACGGATTTATTCCACAGTTTAATTCCAGTCATATATGCTGTTCTCGCAATTAAGAAAGCGGCTACTGGCGAGGTAATAAATAAGAAAAAAACAATAGCGAACACTTTCGTTGTAATAGAGAATTCCGAGAAGTGAATTGCCGCTGCTCCTAAAATACATCCGATTCCCAGTGTTGCTGCTTTAATCGTAATAGACAATCGCGTATAAAAATCGGGCATTCTAAAAATACCGATAGAAGCAATCAAAATAAAAATTGCTCCTAGTGTACTCAATATCATGATTAACAAATCAGTCATCTCTTTCTCTTTTATCTAAGTAAAACGAAAAGGCTACGGTACTCAAGAAGGCGATTAGCGCCATGATCACAGCCACATCTAAAAAAATAGGGTTATTGGCAATCAAACTAAACAGTCCGATAAACCCTACCCCAACGGTAATAAGTAAATCAATAGCCACTACGCGATCCACTACTGCGGGTCCCTTTAAAAATCGGATAAAGATTAAAATTAAGGACAAGCAGATAATGGGCATGACCACATATATCAAATAGGTTTCTACTGTCATCGTAAAATAGCTAATAGTTTCTTTTCAGTTCTTTCTTTCATGCGTTGAATGAATTTGTCTTTATCCTTTAGATACATCGTATGAATAAAGATATGACTTTTATCGTCTGCAATATCGATTACCATCGTTCCAGGAGTAAGCGCTATAATATTAGCTAACATGGTAATTTCAAAATCTGTTTTTGCGTCGATTTCATATTTAATAATTCCGGGAGTGGTATGATAATTGGGGGTAATCACATCAATAGCCACTTGTAGATTTGCTTGGAGCATATCGACAAAGAAGTAAAAAATAAAAACAATAATTTTAGGTACGCGATAGAAGTATTCTTTATCTGCTTTATTGGAGGATGTTTTCGTCAACATCCAGAGGATAAAGAAACCCGCTACTCCTCCGAAGAAGAAGTTTGCGTAGTTCAATTGCCCAGTAAGTGCAACCCACACGAAGGTCAATAAGATATTAAGTAAAAAATATTTTAACATACTTCTCGTTATTTTATGCCTTGTAATACTGATTCTATATAAATCGAAGGATTCATCATTTCATGAGCCACACGTTCCGAGACCTCGAAAATTAAAGGTGCATTTAATCCAATAAAAAGGGAAACTCCAGCTAGAGCGGCAACGGGTAAAATCAAGGCAACTTTTCCAGAGCTCACAAAAGGGGCAAAGTGATCAATTTCTTCGCTATTGGGTTTCGGCAGATCTTTCCAGAATACTTCAGACCAGATTCGCGCCACGATAAACAACGTAACAAAGCTGGCAAAGATTAACGTTCCTAACAACACATATTGTTCTAGTCGGAAAGCTTCCTGGAACAACATGATTTTTGGCCAAAAACCAGATAAAGGAGGAATTCCCACTAAAGAAAATAGGATAACGGCAAACAAAATAGAAAGTTTAGGATAGTCTTTGTAGAGTCCTCCTAGACGGTTAATATCTTGTGTTTCTCTAATTTTTTGTATCAATCCACTCATCATAAAAAGGTTACTTTTCACAATCACATCATGAATGAGATAGAAGATAACCCCTACAAAAGCTAGTTCTGTATATAACCCAAATCCAGCAATTAAGTATCCGATATGACAGACAATAAAGTAGGATAAGATACGTCGAATGTTTCTTTTATTAATTGCACCTAAAGCTCCACTAATCATGGTTAAGATTGCGATGACCACGAAGACACCTAAGACAAAGTCATCGGGCTGGAACACAATAGTGAACACTCTAAACATTGAATATACCCCCATTTTAGTCAACAATCCACCAAAGATGGCGCCGATGGCAGAAGGAGGAGTGTGATAGGAAGAAGGCAACCAAAAATACATGGGAAATACGGCAGATTTAATTCCGAATCCCACAAAAAAGAGCAAAGCTGTTACTGTTACCAATCCTCTATTTTCGACAATCGCCACTTGATGTGCTAAGTCAGCTATGTTCAAGCTACCTGTAATTCCATATAGAATTCCAATCGCTGTTAGAAAAATAGTAGAAGCTAGCATATTCATGGTTACATACTTCACTGCGGATTCCATTTGTCTTTTCTTTCCTCCTAAGGTTAACAACACAAAGGAAGAGATAATCACCACCTCAAACCAAACATATAGATTGAAGATATCCCCTGTTAAAAAAGCTCCCAACAGGCCCATGATTAAAAAGTGAAAAATAATAAAATACCCGTATTTAATACGACTAATATTGATCGCGGATGTGGAGTAAATACCTACGGCTAATGCAACAGTTGCCGTAAGGAGAACCATAACAGCACTCAGCGTATCAGCTACGAAAGTGATACCAAAAGGAGCTTTCCAACTCCCTAATTGTAGCGTTATCGCACTATGTTCCCAAGTTGCTGCAAATAAATTCCAACACAACAGAAAAGCAATACTATTACCAACGATACTTATTATTTTTTGGATTCTAACGTTTTTCCAAAATATTAATAACACTACCGCCGTAAACATATGAGCAAAAATTGGCGCTAATATGAAGTTTGAAATCATATATCTAAATCTTGAATATTAAGGGAATCTAAATCATCTGTTCCGGTTGTACTATATACCTTATTCAATAAAACAATAGCGAAAGCGGTTAAACCGAAACTGATAACAATTGCGGTTAAAATAAGTGCCTGAGGCACGGGATCGGCATAAGCGTCGAAGAACTGTTTGTGTTCTTCATCAATAATTGGTGCTTTACCTTTGGTTAATTCTCCCATTAAGAAAATGAGGATATTGGCACCGTTGCCTAACATCATCAGTCCGAGGAGTAATTTGACCATACTTCTGCGAAACATTAAGTAAACGCCTGCAGAATATAATATACCTACTAAAACTACGAGTAATAATTCCATGTAAATGCTTCTAATTAATTAAACATTTTCTGCGATTGTAAAGAGGATGGTCAAGACGACACCAATTACAACCAAATATACCCCAATATCAAAGAACAAGGCCGTTCCTACTGCACCGATAACAGCAACAGATTCAGCAAACCAAACCCCTGTCATTACGGGTAAACCAACAAAAACAGGCAGTATTGCACTGAGGATAGACAAAGACAGACCGATTCCAATTAAGCGCATGGGTGAAAATTGAAACAAGGCCAAAGTCTGTTTCGTACTATATGCAAAAGAGTGCAAAACAAAAGCAATAGAAGCGATTAATCCTCCTACAAATCCTCCACCCGAAAGATAATGTCCTCTCAACAAGACAAACAAAGAGAACAGAATCAATAAAGGCAATAAATAATTCGTTGCCGTACGCAAGATTGTCGAATCTAATACGTGGTGTTTATTCTGATATTTCTTCATCCTTTGTTCTATATTTTAAAAGACCATATACTCCTAATGCGGCGATTGAAAGTACAATAGTCTCAATTAATGTATCAAAACCTCTAAAATCAACAAGAATCACGTTTACCACGTTTTTCCCTTTCGCTAAGACGTATGCATTTTCAGCATAATATCTACTGATTTCTTTATCTGCAGGTGACACCAACGCTTGCAAAGTGATGAGGGAGATTAGCCCTCCAAAAGCGATAGATACCACAGCATCTCTAAACTGAATTTTTCGATTACTCAATTTTAAGAACCCAGGCAATTTGAATAAAACCAATACAAACAAGACAACAGTTAACGTGTCAATAGCAAACTGCGTCATCGCTAAATCTGGGGCACCGTAAAACACAAAGATCAAACAAATACAATATCCCACTACCCCTGTTGCAGCAATTGCGGACAGACGAGAAGGCGTATTAATTGCGAAGAATATAGCCGCAACCGTGATCAGGAAAACGACCAATTCATATACCCTAAATTCCGATAATCCTTCTGTATTGACGCGTAAAGGAACATCGGCAAACAATTTATACCCGACTAATCCAATGAAGAAAACAATAATAACCATCAAATAGATGCGCAAATAACCACTTTGAAATAAACGCGTATAAGAATAAGCAAACAGTCTAAATTTCTCTACAATAAAACCAAAAATATGCTGTGGAGAAAGGCTGTAAAAACGCGTCACAACTTGTAGAGAATTTTGATATCCTTTAAAAGCGAAATACAAAGCAGTTCCCAAGAGAATTGTCGCACCACTTAAGGCGACGATTTCATTAAAGCCATGCCACAAAGCCAATTCCATATCGATGGGTTTTCCGCCGATTGCTCTCGCTGTAGCAGTTAGTATTCCATTATTTACCAGTTGGGGCAATACTCCAAATAGGAGGCTCAATACCGATAAAACGACAGGAGGCAACCACATTTGTATTGATGGTTTGGGCACATTTTGGCATGCGTCTTTCACCTTGCCGAAAAAAGGCTTAATCCCCACAAGAAAACCTGAGGCAGTCAAAAATACATTGGTTAATACGGCAGCTCCTGTAAAAGCTAACGCCCATTGATTTAGGGGATAGGTGTAAGTAGCATCATAAATAATTTCTTTTCCTATAAACCCAAAAGTTAAGGGAATTCCTGCACTAGATAAGGCAGCAATCAGAGCTGCACCAGCTAAAGCGGGCATTGTTTTGCGCAGTCCACCTAATTGAGTAATATCTCTTGTATGCGTTTGATGGTCTACTGTTCCTGTAACTAAGAAAAGAGTTGCTTTATATAAAGCATGAACTAGGATAAAGATACTAGCCGCATAAATTGCCTTTTCTGATCCTACACCCAATAAGAAAACAATCATTCCCAAAGCTGAAATTGTCGTATAGGCCAAGATACCTTTCATATCCTTTCGGAAAACCGAATGAATAGCCCCGAATAACATCGTTAGACCACCGATTACTTGCAAAGTGGTATTCCAATACAGGTGATCTCCTAAAACGGGCGTAAAACGCGCTAAAAGATAAATACCCGCCTTTACCATTGTTGCGGAGTGTAGATATGCAGACACGGGTGTAGGTGCTTTCATCGCACCAGGCAACCAAAAATGGAAAGGAAATTGAGCAGATTTAGTAAAGGCTCCCATAAACAAGAAGAATAACAATACCCCATAAGAAGCATGCTCCTTTAAGAAATCCGAATGTGTCAATAATTCATGAATAGAATAAGTACCCGCAATACTTCCCATAATTGCGGCAAAGGAAAGTAAAAAGAATCCACCTAATCCTGTAATTCCCAGTGCCCAAAGTGCACTTTTACGCGAATCTTCATCTTCATTATTAAATCCGATAAGGAAAAAAGAGGTAATACTGGTCAATTCCCAGAATACAAAAAGAGAAATTAAGTTATCTGATAAAACGACGCCTAACATAGCGCCCATAAAAAGTCCGAGATAAGCAAAAAATCGATGAATATAGACATGTCCTTTGAGATAGTAGGAAGCATACCAATATACCAGTGTTCCAATTCCGGTGATTAGCAAAGAAAATAGGAGCGATAATCCATCTAATTTAAAATCAAACGCGATACCTAACGAAGGAACCCATTCATTTCTAAAAAGCAACACTTCCTTTCCTGACTTTATTTTTGGTAAATAGGACAGAAAATAAATGAAAAGACTGAATGGTATTAAAGTTAATAATCCTGTAAACTTAGAACGTCCTAACCCCTTCAAAAAAAGTGTACTAAAAGCTAGTACAAAAGTGAGTAAAATAATAAATAGCATAAATGAGCTTTATTTCTATTTTTTAAATATTTCTATTGAGGGTAAATATATAAAAAAATCAAAAAAAAATGAATCAAAGCCAAATAACACGCTTGTTTTTAACAAAAAAATAACCATTTTTAATCCGATATGGATACAAAAAAAGCGAGACTATAAAATCTCGCTTTCTGGGCTAGTTATTTAACATTTGCCACAATTTATCTTTTAATTCCTGAAGTCCTTGTTGAGCAACTGCCGATATAAACATATAAGGCACCTCTTTTAGTTCTTCATCCAACTCTGCTTTCATTTCAGCTTGAAGTTCCTCATCTAACATATCCGATTTGGTAATAATCAATAGACGATCCTTATCTAGCATTTCGGGATTGTATCTTCTCAACTCATCGAGCAAAATTTCGTATTCTTTTTTAATATCTTCTGCATCCGCAGGCACCATAAAAAGAAGTGTCGAGTTTCGTTCAATATGTCTTAAAAAGTAATGTCCCAAACCTTTTCCTTCCGCTGCGCCTTCAATAATTCCAGGGATATCTGCAATTACAAAGGATTTAAAATCGCGGTAGGATACGATTCCCAAATTGGGCTTTAACGTAGTAAAAGGATAATCAGCGATTTTAGGTTTAGCAGAAGTCAACACAGATAAAAGTGTTGATTTACCCGCATTTGGAAAACCTACTAATCCAACGTCAGCTAATACTTTTAGCTCTAGGATAACATCGAGTTCTTCCCCAGGCATTCCTGGTTGAGCATAACGAGGTGTTTGGTTGGTTGACGTTCTAAAGTGCCAGTTTCCTAAACCACCCTTCCCTCCTTTTCCAAGGATTCTTTTTTCGTTATGTTCTGTAATTTCAAAAAGGACTTCTCCTGTTTCTTTATCTTTTACAACTGTTCCTAGAGGTACTTCAATAACTTTGTCTTCACCATCAGAACCCGTACTTCTAGAACTACCACCATCACCTCCATGCCCTGCTTTGATATGGCGTTGGAATTTCAAGTGGTACAACGTCCACAGTCCTTCATTACCGACAATATAGACATGACCTCCACGTCCACCATCTCCACCATCAGGACCTCCTTTTTCAATAAATTTTTCTCGGTGCAAATGCGTAGAACCTCTTCCACCTTTTCCTGAGGCTACATAGATTTTTACGTAGTCTACAAAATTCCCTTCAGTCATCTTTTATTTTATTACCTTCTCTTTACTTTGTCTTTTATTATTCAAAAGATCGATTAGATCAAACGGTCAATTACACCGCTTAGTCTCGCTGTGATTTCTTCAACAGTTCCGATTCCATCTACTGAGTTATAACAGTTTTTAGCTGTATAATAATCAATTAATGGAGCTGTTTTTTCATTGTATTCTTCATAGCGACTTCTGATGATTTTTTCATCTTGGTCATCTGCTCTTCCACTTGTTTTCCCTCTTTCTAGGATGCGTTGTACTAAAACATCGTCATTTGCTTCTAGTCCTACAGTTCCGACAAAGCGAATATTTTTTTCGTTCAATAAAGCTTCTAATGCCTCTGCTTGTTGAATTGTTCGTGGAAAACCATCAAATAAGAACCCTTTCTTATCCATATTTTTTTCTACCTCATCCGCAAGCATATCAATTGTAATAGAATCTGGGACCAATTCTGCTCTATCCATAAAGACCTTGGCCTGTTTTCCTAGTTCTGTTCCATTTTTTAGATTATAACGAAACACATCTCCGGTAGAAATATGAGTTAAATTGTACTTTTCTTTAAGAAATTCGGCCTGCGTACCTTTTCCGGCACCAGGTTTTCCAAATAAAACTATTGCAATCATGCTACTATACTTTATTTATGCTGTTACTGTTTATTACTCTTTAATTTGATAAATTTCCGGGATATTTCTTCCGTGTTTATCGTAATCCATCCCATAACCTACGATGAATTTATTCTCAATTTCAAAAGCGACATAATCCAACTTAATATCCTTGGTATACGCCTCCGGTTTTAAACACAACGTGCAAATTCTAACTTCTTTTGGACGTTGTTGTTCAAAAAGCTTTTTTAAAGCAACTAAGGTATTTCCAGTATCAACGATATCTTCAATTAGAATCACACGTCGGTCTGTAACATCAATATCCAACCCCAATAGTTGATTCACTTGATTAGATGATTGTGTCCCAATGTACGAAGCCATTTTGACAAAACTCATCTCACATTCCCCTTTGTATTGCTTAACTAAATCAGAAACAACCATAAAAGATCCATTCAAAACACCAATAAATAAAGGTGTTTCACCATTCATATCACGCAAAATTTCATTTGCTATTTCCCCTAATCTTTCTTGAATCTGTTTTTCCGAAATAAAAGGAACAAAAGTCTTGTCTAAAACTTGAATTTCCATAAACAATTGAATTGATAATTTGCAAATATACAAAAAAGATATGCCACATCTGTACTCCTTAACAGATGAATTCTAAACATTTTATCCGTGGGGTTTGTGTTTTTTTTGTTTTAGTTTGTGTTTTTAATTTGTGATGCTATGTTGCTGTACGGCTCTACTTTCTCTTGAGAACAAGTGAATTGTCATTACCCTATAAAATTTATTCCCAAAAAAAAAACGTAGCGCTTTCTTCAAACGCTACGTCTAAAACAAACTAATTCAATCTAACTCTAAAACCAAAGCTAATAAGTTTTATCGTTAAGATTATTTTTCATACACCCAATCAAGAGTATATTGTATCTTCTAATCCGTTGTATCTTGTAATATTGTTTTCAAATATAAGTTAATTTTTTAACTAAACAAGATTTGTTTTAAGTTTTTTTTCACACTATCAAATCATCCCTCTTCCATCATTTTATACGTTCAAGACAAAAAAACAAGAATACAAACCAAGAATCGTTAAAACCAATATATTTCGTCTACAATACAAGCAAAGGAGTAAACGAGGAAGTTAAATTAGCTTATCTGCAGTTCATTTGACTTTTTTTAGCGCTATTTTATGTACACCATTTGATTTAGTATATCTTTGCACAAACACAATTACAACAACACAATGAATTATTATTCAACTGATTTTCGCTTGGGAATATTAGGCGGCGGACAACTAGGTAAAATGCTTTTATACGATACGCGTAAATTTGATATTGCGACGTTTATTTTAGACCCAAGTAAAGAAGCTCCTGCCCAATTTGGTGCTCATCAATTTTTTCAAGGTGACTTGATGGATTATGAAACGGTTTATCGCTTTGGAAAAAAAGTAGAGGTCTTGACCATCGAAATTGAAGGAGTTAATCTAGAAGCTTTAGAGCAATTACAACGAGAGGGTGTAAAAGTTTACCCTGCTCCTGAAACATTGCGCTTGATTCAAAATAAAGGAAAGCAAAAAGATTTCTATACTTCACACCACATTCCAACAGCTCCATATGTGCGTTTTACTTCTAAAGAGGATTTAGTTGAGGCGGTTAATCAACAAACTATAACGGTTCCTTTCGTTTGGAAATCGGCTCAGTTTGGTTATGATGGAAACGGAGTAAAAGTTGTTCGTTCTACCTCTGATCTTACTGCATTACCAGAAGTTGAGTGTATTGCAGAAACCATGATTCCATTCAAAAATGAATTGGCGGTTATTGTAGCTCGTTCGGCATCAGGAGAAATCAAAACATTTCCCGTTGTAGAAATGGAGTTTCATCCAGAAGCCAATCAAGTAGAATATGTTATTTGTCCAGCCCGTATTGATGAAGCAGTAGCAGATAAAGCAAGAGCAATTGCCTTAACGGTATCAGAAAAATTCAATCATGTTGGTTTATTGGCTGTAGAGATGTTTCAAACACAAGAGGATGAAATCTTAGTGAATGAAGTAGCTCCACGTCCACATAATTCAGGACATTATTCCATTGAAGCAAGTTATACCTCTCAATTTGAGCAACACATTCGCGCTATTCTAGATTTACCTTTAGGAAATACGGATAGTAAAGTAGCCGGCGTAATGGTTAACTTAGTTGGTGCAGAAGGCCACACTGGGCAAGTGTACTATGAAGGCATGAATGAAATTTTAGCTATTCCTGGTGTAACTCCTCATATTTACGGCAAAAGAGAGACAAGACCTTTCCGCAAAATGGGCCATGTAACTATCGTAAATAGCGATATGGATACAGCGAGAGAAATCGCACAAAAAGTAAAAGAAACGATTAAAGTAATCAGTCAATAAAATATGAAAATAGCAGTAGTAATGGGCAGTATTTCAGATATGCCTATCATGCAAGATGCAATTGATATCATCAAAGAATTTGGTGTTGAAGTTGAAGTTGATATTGTATCAGCACATCGTACACCCGAAAAATTAGTTGATTTTTCTTCTCATGCACACAACAGGGGGATTCAAGTCATTATTGCTGGAGCAGGTGGTGCGGCACATTTACCAGGTATGGTAGCATCCATGTCTCCTCTTCCCGTTATTGGCGTACCTGTCAAATCAAGCAATTCAATTGATGGGTGGGATAGTGTTCTTTCTATTTTACAAATGCCAGGAGGAGTTCCTGTTGCTACAGTAGCTTTAAACGGTGGAAAAAATGCAGGACTTCTAGCGTTACAGATTTTAGGAAGTCAAAATGACGAAATTCGCAATAAGATGATTGCCTATAAAAATGGATTAAAAGAAGCGGTTTTAAAAGCGGCTGAGAATCTAAAAAAATAAATTTTCACACGCTTGTCAAAGCAAATGATATAGCATCGTAAACCAGTAGTGAGCAAAGCTGCTGGTTTTTTTTATTTTTAGACTTTCTCTATTTGTAGGTTTTTGTTTGATGGGTACGAAATAGACGATCCCAAAGCGTAGTATAAAAACCGAAATTTTTCTGTGGTTCAATATGGTGCATATTGTGAAAACTCGCTGTACCCAACCAAGTATTCCATCCTTTGGAAGAAATCTTTCCTACTCGATTAAAATGACCGATTGTACCCCATAGTACGTTTATAACAAAATACAATCCCACGCTGAGATAATGGAAGGGATAAAACAATAAAATGGCCATGAGCATCAAACCGAAACCAATAGCCTCTAACGGGCTAAGTACAAATAAACTCAAGGCATTTACTCCTATATGCTCATGATGTTTCCCGTGAACAAATTGATACAACAACTTGCTATGCGCTATTTTGTGAAACACATACATCCAAAAATCAACCACCAAAATCAAAACCAAAAGTTGAAAAATCACTCCTCCAATACTTAGGAGGCCGAAATTAACAGCTAAATAGCCTTCTCTCCACAAAAAAGCCCCAAAAACAAATACGATTACATTGCAAAGTAAAGTTGACCCTACAGCAACAACATCAGAGGAAACAATGGGTTGATATGCATTAACCTCAACCTTGTTCTTTACAAGAGCGTGCCACGAAAGATAAAATAGTATCGACCCCGCAATCAAGAGCGTATTAAGTACAATTGCAAATGCAACAATAGTGAAATAATCTTGTGTTAATACAGTTTGAATGAAATTCATTGGCTTTTTTTTAATAGAAGGATGCACATCAAGAAGCATGGCTATGTAGGAACAGTAAACGATTTATTCTTTTTTTAACGACTATCTATTTCGAGTTTTACCCCTTCAATTCCTGATACCCCTATGCTTTTTTGTTAAAGATTTGATAAAGTATCAATAACCCTACAGATACGTTCAACTCCTATGTTTGTTCCAACAAAAATAAACAAAAATGAAAGTAAACAACACACTAACGGTTTTAGCTGCAAGCTTACTACTATCGCTTGCTATTACATCGTGCAACAATGATGACAACAAAATTACAGACAAGGATCCTATTGAAGAAGAACCGAAACCAGATCCTAAAAATCCTATCACATTAAAAAACCATTCCAAAACGCCAGCATTTGTCTATGCTATGCCAGGTTTTGATCACTTGGAAATTTTTTCCCTAATTTCGAGTGAAGATCAATTAGAAGGTTCTCCTGAATTTGTCTTTGGAGGACAACCTGATGGGGCTGGTTTTATGAAAGATCCAAACGGAGAGGGCTATTTAATGATTACCAATCACGAAATCATGCAATCGGTTTCACGCGTTTATTTAGATAAAACATTCAAACCTGTAAAGGGGGAATATATTGTAGATGGAATTGGAGGAATTACGCGTTTGTGTTCGGCAACGTTAGCAAAACCAGAACTACATGGATTTGGTCCTGTTTTCTTAACAGCTGGAGAATCGGGTGAAGAAAGTATGGTTCACGCCATCGATCCTTTAGGCTCAACAAATTTAAAATCTACAACTGATCGCGTTCTTCCTGCTTTGGGAAAGGCGAGTATGGAAAATGCAGTTCCTCTGCCCCTAGACGTGTCTAAAGGAAAAACCTATATTGTCATTGGTGAAGACCAAGGGTATGGTTCAAGCCATCAAAGTGCAGGTCAATTGTTGATGTACGTAGGAAATCAAGGAGATTTACACAACGGAAAACTATATGCTTTAAAGAGAAAATCAGGAGGATATACAGAGATGGACATGAACAAAGGCGCAGAATATGATGTTGAATTCGTGGAAATTCCAAATGCTAAAAATCTAACGGGAGCACAAATTAACCAGAAGAATATGGAATTGGGGGTTATTCGTTTTTCTCGCGTAGAAGATATAGACTACCGCAAAGGGGCCAATAAAGGAAATGAGTTGTATTTCACTGCAACTGGACAAGCGAGCGGAGGTAATCCTGTTGAAGGTTTTACGATGTGGGGTCGTGTGTATAAATTAGTTTTAGACCAAAACAATATGCTAACTGGAAAGCTTTCTGTTGCTGCAGAAGGAGATAGTAACCCAGGACACAACCTTATTAACCCAGACAATCTTTGTGTGACAGAAAACTACGTTTACATTCAAGAAGATGGAGATTCTTACTATGCAGAAGCAAAACACGATTCCTATATCTGGCAATACAAAATTTCAGATGGAACGTATAAGCCGTGGTTGAATATGAAACACAACAGACAAGATGCACAATGGCAAGCCAACTATAACCAATCAGGGAATTTGCAGAAATTTGGTTCTTGGGAATTTGGAGCAATGGAAGATATTTCAGATTTAACAGGTATCCCTAATACGTTTGCAGTTAATATTCACTCTCATACTTGGCAAAAAGACGAATTTATGAATGCAGATAAAGCAGGCGTAAACAAGAATAAAGAAGGAGGACAAGTCGTAATTATACGCAACGTCGAAAAATAAAAACAATCACTTAGTACACTTTACACACAGACTATCGTGTGTAAAGTGTTTTTTTTATACTATGCACTACATCAAATCAATACTCCTTTTGCTTGTACTAGCAATTGGCTCCATGAGTTGTCAAAAAAAAGACACTTACCAATCCCTTACTTACAACACTTATTTGGTTCAACAGGTCGATTCCCTTCATTTCAACATAGATCAACTCATTCACGCGATTGAAAACAATCAAGACAGCACAGAGATTAGACAACAGTTTATTGCTAGTCGACTTGCTTATAAAAAAATAGAATGGGCTGTATCTTATTTTTTACCTCATACTGCTGCAGCTATTAATGGTCCGGCCTTAGACCAGCTGGATTTAGATGAAAACAAATTCATTCCTGCTGAAGGTTTTCAAGTGGTAGAAGAATTAATCTATCCTAGCTACGATACAACCACACAAGTTGAGCTTTTACTACAAGCGCGAAAACTCAAAAACCTATCCAACAAAATCCACAAAAACTTTGAGGCTATCACCTTTGAGCCCGCTTCTGTTTTAGAAGCACTTAAATTAGAAGTATTTCAAATCACCACTTTGGGGATCACAGGTTTTGACACTCCAGCCAGTAAATTGCAATTTACTGAAGCTTCTGCCAGTTTAAAGGGAGTGGGTCAAGCTATTGCAATCTCGAAGTCATGGGCAAATACACAAGCGTATTCGACCATTGACTCCTTGCTAAAAAAAGCTGTCGCTATATGCGAGGTAAATCCTGCTAAAAACACCTTTGATTACTTGGATTTCATCTTGACCTATCTAGATCCTTTAGCTAAGGAAATCGTTGCTTTACAACGAGAATTAGCCATTCCTTTTTTACAAAACAACCAGGTTATCCCAGGTGAAATAGGATCCTTGTTTGATTCTCAGACCATCAACCTTAACGCTTTTTTACCGGATAGCACGTATTATCCTACAGCACATAAAATTGCTTTAGGAAAAGAATTATTCTTTGATTCACAACTATCGAAAGACAATAGGAGAAGTTGTGCTAGCTGTCATCATCCAGAAAAGGCTTTTAGTGAAAATAGAAAAACATCGCTGGATTTAGCAGGGAATCCACTACAACGCAATGCCCTCTCATTAAACTATGCGGGATACTACCACGGTCAATTCTGGGATATGCGCAGTGTTACTTTGGAGAGTCAGACTACGGATGTAATCACCAATAAAGATGAAATGCACGGCAATTTAAAAGAGATTGTCCAAGTATTAAATCAAAGTGACTCCTATAAAAAACACTTTGCCCAAGCCTATCAAACAGACACGCCTATTGCAGTTTGGCAAGTGGAGAATGCTTTAGCTTCTTATATCCGATCTCTCTCTACGTTTAATTCAAGATTTGATCAATACATGAGAGGAAACAAAAGGGCTATGACTCAGGAAGAACAAAAGGGATTCAACTTGTTTGTCGGCAAAGCGCAATGTGCTACTTGTCACTTTCTCCCAGTATTTAACGGAACCGTCTCCCCTTATTTCAGAAGCTCCGAACAAGAAGTTCTCGGTGTTCCCAAAGACAAAGCAGGCCTACATTTAGATGATGATTTAGGTCGATACGTATTCAATACAGATTTAGAGCAACTCAAACATGCTTTTAAAACCCCTACGATTCGAAATATAAACGAAAGCGGTCCTTATATGCACAATGGGGTATATGAAAGTTTGGATGAAGTGATGGACTTTTACAACAAAGGTGGTGGCATTGGCCTAGGACTTGACGTAGAGAACCAAACGCTCCCTGATACTCCCTTAGATCTAACAGAGCAAGAAATTCAAGCTATTGTTACCTTTATGAAAGCATTGAGTGATCAACCATAAAAAAAGTCCTTGGCAATCCAAGGACTTTTTTTTATTTCTCTTTTTTAGTCGTGATATATTGACTGACAGTTTTAATTTCTTGTTCCTTTTTCTTCGGATAAATTAAAAGTATATCTTCCTTATCAACGACAATATAATCATTCAATCCATCAATAACTACACACTTACCTTTGTCCGTACGTACAATATTATTGGTAGCATTATTGAAATATACATTCGCATTAACAACGGCATTATCTGCCATATCTTTGGGAAGTTTTTCATATAAAGACCCCCAAGTTCCCAAATCATTCCAATCAAAGGTTGCAGGTAAAACGTAAACGTTATTCGCCTTTTCCATGACTGCATAATCAATAGAAATATCTACTGCCTTTGAATAATGCTCGTCTATGAATGCTTTTTCGCGATCGGTATTAAACAAATCATAGCCCGCATCAAAAAGTTCAGTCATTTCTGGCTGAAAATTAGAAAAGGCATCCAGAATTGCACTAACACTCCACACAAAAATACCCGAATTCCACAAGAAGTGTCTACTTTGTATAAACTTCCTTGCTGTTACATAATCTGGTTTTTCTCTAAACTGTACTACTTTTTTAATGGGTCTTGAATCCAATTTATTGAACTCAATATAGCCATAGCCCGTATTGGGAAAAGTAGGAAGAATTCCCAACGTCATCAATACCTGATCTCGTTCACAGACATCAAATGTACGTTGCAAATTAGATACAAACTGAAGTTCATCTTCAATCCAGTGGTCACTTGGTGCAACGACCATAACTGCGTTGGGATTGAGTTTTTTAATCTTCATTGCGGCATACAAAATACACGGAGCTGTATTTCGCATGGCAGGTTCTAAAATGATATTATTGGCTTCAACTGATGGCAATTGTTCTTGAACGATTGCTTTGTAATTCTCATGCGTTAAGATCAAGATATTCTCTTTGGGTATTAACTGAGACAATCGCGTGAATGTTTTTTGAATCAATGTTTCTCCTGATCCTAACATATCGTGGAACTGTTTAGGGAATTCTGGAGTACTTACTGGCCAAAAACGCGAACCAACTCCTCCCGCCATTACAACAGCATAATAATTCGAACTCATACTATTCTTCTTATTGTTTTACAACATAATGTGTCATCATTTCAACTTCGGCATTTGCCTTAAAGACAAATAAACGCCCTGTTGCTATTTCCAAACACTCAAATCTTTTTACGCGCAATGGACCGCGTTTAAACACCTTTCCATTATAAGTCTTGAAATGACTCCCTAAGGGGATTTCATAAACGAAGCAGCGGTTGCTACTCTTATCTACAGGATCGTACATTTTCATCGCAATAGATAAGCGTTCATCTGTATCACTACTCGCCGATGGATTTCTAAAATGATTCGCCAAAAGAGGCAACAATCGATCTGGAAAAACCTCGGGTCTCAAAAAAGGCAACATGAGCAAACGAAAAGTTTGTTTCCACTCTACTCCATGTGGTTTGATATGGCGTCCATATTTTTGAAAAGCGACTAAATGAGCAATTTCGTGAATCAAAGTCATTAAAAAGCGATAGGGATTTAGATTGGAATTGATGGTAATTAAATGTTTTCCATCGAATCCTCTTGTATAATCTCCATGTCGCGTTACCCTTTCATTTACAATTTTTAAATGAATGTGATAATGCTTGATTAATTCAAAGGCTGCCTCTAGCGCTGGTTCTGGTAAATAAGGCTTGAGTATCTTAATCAATGTATTTTTTTTTAAGGAGTTGTACTTGATGCTTCTAGTACTTTTCCATTAAAATATTTATTTCCTGTAAGTGCAAAATCACTTATATATTCCCCTATTTCTTCCGGCATCAAAGGCGCTTGATACCCTGGAAAAGCCTCTTCTAACATTTCGGTTTGTACTGCTCCTAACGCAATTACATTAAACGAAATTCCTTGTTCCTTGTATTCTTCCGCTAACAATTCACTCAAGATGATAACAGCACCTTTACTAGAACTGTATGCTGCTAAACCACCAAACTTCATTGTTCCTTGCACTCCCCCCATACTGCTAATGGTAACCACATGGCTATTCACTACAAAGTGAGGAATACACAACTGCACTAAACGCGCCAATCCGAATACATTTACTTTATATACCCATTCAAATTCAGCTACAGTAATTTCCTCAAAAGGCTTATTAACCAAAGCTCCTGCATTATTAATCAAAATATCAATGTGCCCCCATTCGGTAGCCACATAATCACTTACTTTTTGAAGATCTGCTTCAATCGTAAGGTCGATTTCCAAACAAGTAACATTTTTAAATGTTGCTAATTCAGGCGCTTTTTTTCGAGACACAGCTAGAATCTTATGTCCTCTATTTGCTAGTATTTTTACAGTTTCCAAGCCAATACCGCGACTTGTACCTGTAACAATGATATGTTTCATTTTTAATTTTTCAATCTAATTTCACCAGAAGGTAAGTTAATCAATTTTTCTACGACAGGAACAAATTTTTTAGTTAGCGTCGTCATAAACGTCACGTCCATCAAATGCGCTTCATCCTTGACGTGATGATAGTATTTGAAGTTCTCAAAATCAGAAGAACTAAAGGTTTGACTAGGTATTTTATAAGCTAGATAAAAAGGATAATTATCCGAACGCATAAACAATTGCATTTTTTCCGCATCTTCAAATCGTCCTGCTAAATTTTCACCTGCTATTTCATTTATTTTTGTTGCTAAATTACTTTGATCATATCCCGTAATAAAAGTGACATAATCGCGTTGCATAGGGACTCCTAACATTTCAAAATTCAGCATCATGACCACATTTGCATGCTCTTCCTTCAAGCGATTAGCCAAATGCTGAGAACCCAAAAGTCCTAATTCTTCTGCTGTAAAGAAACAAACTAAAACCGTTCGCTTCATTTCCTTTTGTGCAAGATTTCTCGCTAGTTCTAACAAGATACTTACGCCAGAAGCATTGTCATTGGCTCCATTGGCAATCGAATCTCCGTCTACTGGTTCTTGGATGCCAATGTGATCGTAATGGGCGCCTAAAACGACTATTTCCTTTTTTAGTTTTGGATCATGCCCAGGAATTACACCTATTACATTCCACGTGTTTTCTATGTCTTTCAGTTTATCTTCATAATTTGCATAGTAAGGTTCAATCCCATACGCTGTCAACTCATTCGCTAAATAAGTAGCTGCTTTCACATTCCCTTCATGCCCCGAGTCTCTACCTAATAATTCATCCGACGCCAAATAATTTAATGTCGTATGAATTTTCACTGCAGAAACTTCTTCTTGTTGTTCATTTGACAACTTAGAAGAGACACTACAAGAAGTAGCTAAAATCGCTACTAAAAAACTAAAGTATTTCATTTTAAACATGCCTCAAAAATACAAAATACCTTGCTATTTTACAGTGTTATAAAAGAAAGTAATAGTAAAAAAACAAAAAAATGCCTGCAAATTGCAGGCATTTTTTTGTCAATTCTATATTTTTTTGATTACGCCAACATAGTAACTGGGTTTTCAATATAACTTTTTAGCGTTTGTAAGAATTGTGCTCCTGTAGCGCCATCTACAGTTCTGTGATCACAAGCCAAAGTAACAGTCATCGTATTCCCTACTACAATCTGTCCGTTTTTCACTACTGGTTTTTCAACAATAGCACCTACAGATAAAATTGCAGAGTTTGGTTGGTTGATAATCGAAGTAAACGACTGGATTCCGAACATTCCTAAGTTAGAAACAGTAAACGTACTACCCTCCATTTCAGCAGGCGTTAACTTTTTCGTTTTCGCTTTACCCGCTAATTCTTTCACTTTTGATCCGATGTGAGTTAACGACATTTGATCTGTAAAAGGCAATACAGGTACAACTAATCCATCTTCTACTGCTACAGCAACTCCAACATTGATGTGGTGATTGTAAATGGTAGCATTATCCGTCCACTGTGTATTTACTTGTGGGTGTTTACGCAAAGCCATCGCACATGCTTTAACCACCATATCGTTAAACGATACTTTTGTATCTGGCAATTCATTAATCAACTTACGAGAAGTCATGGCGTTATCCATGTCAATTTCGATCGTTAAGTAATAATGAGGAGCCGTAAATTTAGATTCTGCTAAACGACGTGCAATTGTTTTACGCATCTGAGAGTTTTTCACTTCTTCAAAGCTTACTTCTCCAGCAGGAATAAATGGTTGCACTGCTGCTACTGTAGCCGTTGCTTGTGCAACTGGTGCAGCTGTTTGGGCAGGAGCTTGTGCTGCAGGCACGAAGTTTTCAACGTCGCGTTTGATAATACGACCATTTTCTCCACTACCTTTCACTTGTGTCAAGTTAATTCCTTTCTCTTCTGCTATTTTTTTAGCTAAAGGTGAAACGAATACTCGTCCTCCTGTTACAGTTTCTGTTACTACAGCTGCTGCAGTTGATTCTGCTGCTTTAGGTGCCTCTGCTGATGCTTCAGCAACTGTTGTTGCAACTCCACCATTTTTAGCTCCTTCCACGATTGCAGAAACATCTGTACCAGCAGGTCCTAAGATAGCCAATACGCTATCAATCGGTGCTGATTCTCCTTCTTGTATACCAACGTACAATAGCGTTCCTGATTCGAAAGCCTCAAATTCCATTGTTGCTTTATCCGTCTCAATCTCAGCTAAAATATCGCCTTCTTCGATTTTATCTCCTACTTTTTTAAGCCAACTAGCCACCGTTCCCTCAGTCATAGTATCACTTAAACGAGGCATTGTGATAATTTTTACCCCTGCAGGAATAGCAGGCGCAGCAGGCGTTGTTTTTTCCTCTACTTTAGGAGCTTCAACTTCTGCTACTTTTTCAGCAACAGGAGCAGTACCTCCACCAAGTAAAGCAGAAATATCTTCACCTTCTTTTCCAATAATAGCAAGAAGCGAGTCAACTGGAGCAGCTTCCCCTTCTTGTAATCCAATGTATAACAATGTTCCTTCATAGAAAGATTCAAATTCCATTGTTGCTTTGTCCGTTTCGATTTCAGCAAGGATATCTCCTTCAGAAATCTTATCTCCAACTTTCTTTAACCAAGCTGCAACAACACCTTCTGTCATGGTGTCGCTTAAGCGTGGCATTGTAATTACTTCTGCCATATTATTTTATTATAATCTATGAGGTAAAAAAGGGTAATTCTCTTGTTCGTACACTACGTCGTACATTACGTTCAACTCAGGGAATGGAGATTCTTCAGCGAATTTCTCACATTCAGATACTAAGTCTTTCACGCGTTGATCCATTGCTTCAATTTCGCTTTCTGTAGCGTAGCCATTTGCTTTAATTACATCTAAAACTTGTGTAATTGGATCGATTTTTTTGTACTCTTCTACCTCTTCTTTTGTACGGTAATGTTGAGCATCTGACATTGAGTGACCTCTATATCGGTATGTTTTCATTTCTAGTAACGTAGGTCCATCTCCACGACGCGCTCTTTCGATTGCTTCGTACATAGCCTCTGCTACTTTTACAGGATTCATTCCATCCACTGGTCCACTAGGCATTTCGTATCCTAATCCCAATTTCCAGATTTCTGAATGGTTTGCTGTACGCTCTACAGAAGTACCCATTGCATATCCATTGTTTTCAATAATGAATACTACAGGTAATTTCCAGTTCATTGCCATATTGAACGTCTCATGCAATGATCCTTGACGTGCTGCACCATCCCCAAAGTAACACATCGTTACTGCTTTTCTATCAAAATATTTATCTGCAAATGCTAATCCAGCTCCCAAAGGAATTTGTCCACCTACAATTCCATGTCCGCCATAGAAGTTATGTTCTTTAGAAAAGATGTGCATAGATCCTCCCAAACCTTGAGAAGTTCCTGTTCCTTTTCCTAATAACTCTGCCATGATTCTTCGTGGGTCTACACCCAACCCGATTGGTTGTACGTGATTTCTGTATGCTGTAATCATTTTGTCTTTTGACAAATCCATTGCGTGTAAAGCTCCAGCCAAAACCGCTTCTTGCCCATTATATAAATGTAAGAATCCTCTTACTTTTTGTTGAATATATAAAGCGGCAAGTTTGTCTTCAAACTTTCTCCAAAATAGCATGTCTTCATACCACTTTAGATAAACTTCTTTTGTAATTTCTTTCATATGACTTTACTTTTCATGAGTAGATCAGCTACTCTAAATACAGACTTTGCTAAATACCCACTATACTGTGGAAAGGCAAAAATAGCACATCTACTTTAGATTGAAAAATTTATTTGAAGTATTTTAAATTATGGATATTATTCTTTATATTTTTTAAGAAAATATTTAATATTAGTTAAACATATCTCCTTAACACTACTACAAATATAGTGTTCCAACTTGCCTTTGAACTCATTTTTCACAGCTGTTTTCTTCTTTTTATACGAAAGATGTAGCTAGAATCCACAACTATATTCTTTTTCTAAAATTTACTCCCAAGACTCTCCTCCGTACATCCTCACTTTATTCTAATTTACCTCTTCTAGTTTATCCTATAAAAAAGGAACCCCTCTAGAGATTATCTCTTCGAAGGGCTCAACTCACGCTTAAAATAAAATATAAATTAGGTAATTACTTCAGTATATCTGTTTCCGAAACGATCGGTCACAACAACAGTGATTTCTTTTGCTTGTTCTGAAGGGTTAAATAAAAATAGATGATCCGTCAGATCGGGTTCTACCCATTTTCGCTTTACGGGTAATTTTGGTCCCTCATGCAATTGGATACTCAGTGGATCTTTAGTTCGAATGCGTACTAAGGCTCCTTTTTCTACTCCATCTTCCAACCATACCGCTTTCCATTGTTCATCCCAATTCCAAATATTTACACTCCAATTGGTTGGGTAATCGGGATGCTCCCCTTTTCTGTAAACGCGAAACTGAGTATCTTTGGATAAACCTGTCCCTTTATAATACCAGCTAATATCATTTCCTTCTACGTGGTAAACACCATATCCACTTGGTGTTCCATCTTGGCAAATGGGCCCACTCCACCACGCGCCACAAACCGTTCCGTGGCAGTGTTCATATAAATTTTCACTGAGAATAACATTTTCATTAAAATGGGTATGCCCTGACATCAAATGTGCGCGATATGGTTCTAATAATTTGTACAAATACTTTCGATTACTCACCATGGCTCCTAGTGATTTCTCTTCAGGATGACGTTCAAAATGTCTAGTAAACGATGGAATATGCTGAAACACCACCACTGTAGATCCTTTAGGCACAAACTGTAGATCCTTTTCTAGCCACGTTAGTTGATTTTCTGTCACATAACCGATATACTCTTTGTCTTTTCCGATAAAGAACACATCATTCAAAACGATATAATGCACTAATCCTCGATTAAAAGAATAATACTGAGGACCATACATCCCACTGAATGTAGTCGTTGATTTTTCGTCACTGCGTTGTTCTAAATCTGCATCGTGATTTCCAAATACTTGAAAGAAGGGAATATTCGTTTGTTGTACGGCTTGATTGTACTTGGAAGACAATTGGTGTTGATCCCAAATCAAATCTCCACAACCTACACCAAATACATGGGAGCTTTTCAAACTTTTAATGGTCTCTATCGTGTCAGGAACCGTTTCGCTCAACAACAAATCCGCTTCTTCTTCTTTTTGAATTTGCGGATCCGCCCAAACAATAAAATGATGGGTATGATCTGATTCCTTGGCTAATTGTAAATCGAAATGGTGCGTACTCGTGTTTTTTTGCTTATTTATTTTTTGATACAGTGCAGCTGAACCATTCGCTTGTCTTTCTATTACATACCCTGAAGGCAAGGAAAGAAAGACAAAACTCGATTGAAATGCACTTTGAAAAGTATATCTTCCCCCTGCATCTGTTTTCACTACACTGTACCCATCTGATACCACCACATTAGCAATTCCCTTTCCTTGTACACTAACTTTTCCTGATACAGTTACACTCTTTAAATCTTCTAAACCTTCATTCGCCCAAGCTGTTGAATCTAAAATCCCTGCTGTGGATTGTTGAAGGGGTAATAACGTAGCTGCTCCCGCTGTTAGCGCTACATTTTTCAAAAAATTACGTCTAGAATTCATTGTTCACCCTTTAATTTTGCCACCAAATTTTAATATTGATATCATCTCCACCCATCTTCTGTATCTGCTTCTCGTAATTTGTTTTGTTTTTTGTTCGAATATCCAATGGATAAGGAAAACGCGAAGGCATAACCCCATTATTCATCATAGTCTTTGTTTTGGGTAATTTAGGAAAACCTGTGCGCTTATATTCAAACCACTGTTGATAATCATTCATGTATAATGCATAGTACTTTTGCAGTAAAATACGCTCTAGAGAACCATCATAAGCAGTAGCTGGATTGTCGAAATAATCATTAGGCATTGCTACAGCATAAAAATCCATTGCTGCTTGAACCCCTTTTTTATAGAAATCCTCCGCCCCAGTTAAATATCCTTTTTGCGCTAATTCTGCTTGGATAAAAAGCACTTCCGCATAAGTCAGGATTGCTGTTTTAGTTGGATTGGCCGCCATTTTATTATTCAAAGTTGAAGCTTCATAGTCAAATTGACCATCTGACCCTTCAAAAGCACTTGGAATTCCCTTATAGCCAATGTTCACTTTCTTCTGATTTTCCATTCTTGTTGCCTGTGTAGCAAAAACAGGTAGACGAGGATCTTTAAATTCATTCAAGTTATCAATGAAAAAACTTGCCATTTTTCGACTCAAAGTAAAATCCTGTATGCGGCTCCAAGGTGATATATTAGGATTTACTCCCGTAATTAAAAGTGTAGCTTCTTCTTCTACCTTTGTGATAATAGGATATTTTGCAGGATTACCCAACATAGCTACCATTTTAGGATAAGCCTCCTTATTGGCTTTATTTGAGATACGCAACAACAAACGCAAGTGTAAGCTGTTTGTGAATTTCTGCCATTTAGCAATATCGTTATTAAACAAAATATCTTGATAATAAATCATCCCTTTCTTGCTGTCATATAACTCATTTGCTCGCTCTAAATCGGCAAACAAACTATCGTATATGGCTTCTTGATCATCAAAGGCAGGATAGATTACTCCTTCTCCTCCCTTACCTGCATCAAAATAAGGAACATCTCCAAATAGATCAACTAAATTGGCTGCCATCCAAACGCGCATCGTAATTCCGATTGCTTCATAATTAGCATCTTTTACTCGTACTGCTGCTGCCTCAATATCTTTGGCTGTTTTCATCCATCTATAATAGGTATTCCATGAAGCGGAACCTATATTATCTGATAGATTATAATGTTGAATTCCATAAGATGTCTGTGGGAAAGTCAAGATATCTTGCATTAATTCGCTGTTGTATGACCAGCTTCGATACATATTACTTGTTGCCACTTCGTAAATTAAAGGATTTAACAACGTTCCTGGACTTATTTCTTGCAGTCGATTTGGATCTGTATTGGTATCTTCAAAGTCATTGGTACAGCTTGTAACTTGAAAAGCTACAGCAGTCAACAAACTCAAGCTTAGTAAGGATAGTAATTTATATTTTCGCATGATTAAAATTCTAATTTAAGATTAAACCCATAAGTAGCGGGAGAAGGCATCTGTCCCATCTCAACACCAGGCATCATCGATCCTCCATTTAAAGCGGCTGTTTCTGGATCAAAAATGGGGAAACTTGTTAACGTTGCTAAGTTTCTTCCAAATACAGAAACGGATAATTTTGTCATTTTTAGCTTATCTAATACTGGTTTTGGGAAGTTGTATTCGATACTGATATCTCTTAGTTTTAAATAAGAAGCATCAAAAGTATTAGACTCTAGATTAGCTCTTCTGTAGTATTCCGCATAGTAATCCGCAGGATTCACTTTTGTCGTATTTGGAGCAAATGTTCCATCACCATTTCGAACAACCCCTTCTCCAATAATAAAGCCTTGTTCACGTCCATATAAGGTATGTCCTAATTTTCCTTGTTCTGACATTTTGTGATGAGTTTGAGAATAAACCTTTCCTCCATAAGAACCATCCAAAGTAAAACTCAAGGTCACATTTTTGTATTTAAAGGTATTCACCCAACCTGCAGTCCAATCTGCATAAGCATTACCGATGTATTCAATCTCCTTCGATTGTTCTGGTAAGCCTTTATCGGTATAGATAATCTGACCTTGATCATTGCGAACAAATTTATACCCATATAAATCTCCTGTCGTTCCCCCTACTTTTCCAATAATCTGAGCTGTTCCAGATTCTGCCAATACCTGTTGGTCACCTCCTTCTAAGTCTGGAGATAGGGATAAAATTTTATTTTTGTTCTTCGCCCAGTTTAAAGTGGTATTCCAACTGAACGATTGTGTTTTTACAGGTGTAGCATTCAAAACAATTTCAATTCCCTGATTTCTCACTGTTCCTGCATTGACATTGGCTTTAGAATATCCTGTTACAAAATTTAAAGGCACCGTGATTAATTGGTTCTTCGTTTTGGTTTCATACAATGTAACGTCAAAACCTAACCTATTTTTAAACATCTTATGTTCGTATCCCAGCTCAAAACTCGTTGTTCCTTCAGGTTTTAAATCGATATTATGCAACGTTGTTGGAGAAGTAGCTGAACTTGGGAATTCGCTATTTTCATAATACAACTTTGTCTTATAAGGAGACGTTCCATTTCCGACATCAGCGTAAGAGAAACGCAATTTAGAATAATCAATTGCTTGTGGTAAAACGAATATATCACTCAAAACGAAACTCGCATTTACAGAAGCATACATAAAAGACCAATTGGCTTCTTGCAATGTACTTGACCAATCATTTCGAACCGTACCATCTAAAAAGATCATATTTTTATATCCTACAGAAGCCATTCCATAAAGGGAATTTACCTTTAGGTTTTCGTCTGATACTTTAGTACTGGGTTTATCCTTTCCATTGGCAATCATATAGACTCCTGGAGTTACCAATCCATTAACCCAGCTCGCATTGCTATGCCACTTAGAATTACGCATATTTCCTCCTACAGATAATCCATAGTTAAAAATATCCTTCTTATCTTCCGTATAGCTCAATAAGAAATCAGTATTGACTTCCGTAAAATTAATTTGCTGTGTTTTAAAATAGCCTTCTCCAAATTTCGTTGTGTTAAAAGGCCTGCGTTCCTCGCGTTTATCTCCTCTAGAATTTACTGTTCCTCTCAGCATTAATTTAAATTTTGGAGCTAAATCAATATCTGTCGATAAACTTCCAACTAAAGTATTGGCATTTACGGCATTTGTCGTTTCATATGCGATTAAGTAGGGATTTTCGATATACGAACTAAAAGGGTGTATTTGTTCCAATTGCTCTTTATCTTTTTTCCATATTGGTCGATACCACGCCAAATCCACGTTTGGATTTTGAAAAATCATAAAATAGCTGATGGTGTGGTTTCCATATCCAGTACCGGGTAAATTATCACTGCTTCTATTGCTATAACTTACACTCGAATTTACGGTAACGCCTTTTGCAACTTCGTATTTTGCTTTGGTGGAGATTGTTGTTCGATCAAAACCTGTATTCGGCATGATCCACTCATTTTTTGAATGCGTAATAGTAGCTCGAATATTCCCTTTATCATTACCTCCAGAGAGTCCTAACGTATTGGTAGTGGTAATACCCGTTCTCCAAAAATCTTTAATATTGTTTTTATAAGGCCTCCATAGCGTACGTTCAGCTCCTTGTCCTTCTGTTTCTGGATCATATTGAAAATAGGATTGCCCATCGAATTTAGGTCCGAATGCGCTACTTGTACTACCCGTATTTGCACCATCTTCGGAAGCTCCATACGAATAAAAAAGATCCCCTGCTTTATTGAATGATTTTCCCGTTCCTTGTCCGTATTGATATTGATAATCTGGCCAATGTTGAATAACGTCTAAGCTGACGTTGGAATTAAAACTAATTCCCAATCCTTTATTTTTATTCTTTCCTGATTTAGTCGTAATCATCAACACTCCATTTCCAGCACGCGATCCGTATAGAGCCGCAGCCCCCGGTCCTTTTAAAACAGTAATACTCTCAATATCGTCGGGATTTAAATCCGCAATTCCATTTCCATAATCTACTGGAGCATCATCGCCAATATAAGCGGTATCAGCACCATTAGACCACAAATCTCCACCCACAATAACTCCATCCACAACAATCAACGCTCCATTTGCTCCTAGGTTTATGGAACGATCGCCTCTCAATTTTATCTGTGTAGAGTTCATGGGACCTGAATTAGAAGACAACATCGTCATACCTGCTACTTTCCCTTTTAATTCATCCGACCAATTATTAGAACGAGCGTGATTTAACTCTTCTCCATTCAGCGTTTGCTGAGAATATCCCAATTGTTTTTCTTCTCTTTTAATTCCCAAAGCCGTAACAACAACTTCGTTTAGCATACTATTCGATTCTTTCAACTGAATGGTCACAAAAGAAAGATCATTCACCTGAATGGTTTTTGTTTCGAACCCTAAAAAAGAAACTTCTAAAATCGTTGACTTTAAATCAACATAAGGCAAGCTAAATTCTCCTTTTAGATCTGATTGAACAATTTTACCCGTTGTTTTATTTCGAATAATAGCTCCTGGTAATTCTAAATTTTGTTGGTCTACAACTTTTCCTTTAATAACGGATTGTTGTGTATTTAATGTGGCAAGTTTAGAGGTTAGTGCATTTTTTTCTTCTGCATAAAGATGAGAAAAAGAAGAAAAGACAAAAGCACCAAGTAAAAAAATAAGGCTTCTCGTACTGCGCTGATTTTTTTTCATACTAAGGTTGAGTAATTAATTAGTTTTTATACCGACAAAACAAATCAATTACACGCTCAAGCACAATAAAATCAAATTAAGCTATAGTTAAGTCATGTGAAATTTCAGTTATGTAAATTAGGAGCTATCTCCTTATTTCTATATCGGTTTTTTAGTTCAAAACCATTCTTCTTTTTAAAAAAACAGCAAGATCAGGAGTTGAAAATCAAGCACTACTCTTGCACAACTTACATTTCATTTACTAAAGATTTAAAGAAAAAAAGAAGGAGTCTATATTCGAGAATCATAACAATAAGCTAACAATACAACGGAAGAAGCTTCAACATTACGTCAACATCAAGAAATAGTTAAATACGCAAAGATCAAAAACGTCATTCAAGAAAAGAGATCCAACAAAAAAAGCCTCACACTTTCGTGCGAGGCTTCTCTTTATATAGCGCTAATTAAGCATCTCCTTTGGGACCAAAATTAATCGGAGGCATTGAGTTATTACTTGATTCATAATCTCTGATTTCTCCATTAGACTGTTCAAACCTGTTGATATTATCTTGCAGCGCTTGTAAAAGTCTCTTTGCATGTTGTGGAGTTAAGATGATTCTCGACTTCACTTTTGCTTTTGGTACACCTGGCATAATGTTCACAAAATCGACAACAAACTCCGTATTTGAATGATTGATTATTGCCAGATTTGAATACGTTCCTTCTGCCGTTACTTCATCCAATTCAATGTTGAAGTTATTTTGTTCTTCAGCCATAGTTTAGAAATTTAACTCTTGTTCTTGCGTTAATAAATCTCCATTTTCGTTAGAAGAAACGATGATACTTTCATACTCACGCATACCTGTACCAGCAGGGATTCTATGTCCAACAATTACGTTTTCTTTTAATCCCATCAATGTATCAATCTTACCAGCTACAGCTGCTTCGTTTAACACTTTTGTTGTTTCCTGGAACGACGCTGCAGAGATGAATGACTTCGTCTGTAATGAAGCTCTAGTAATACCTTGTAGAATTGGAGTACCAGTAGCTGGCATTACATCTCTAGAAATTACTAAGTTTTTATCTTCGCGTTTCAACAAGGAGTTCTCATCGCGTAATTCACGCATAGAAACAATTTGTCCTTCTTTCAAGTTCTCAGATTCACCTGCATCCACAACCACTTTCATACCGAATAAACGATCGTTTTCAACGATAAAGTCGCTTGTGTGAACCAACTGATCTTCTAAGAACAACGTATCTCCTGGATCTTGAATTTGAACTTTACGCATCATCTGTCTAATAACAACCTCGAAGTGTTTGTCATTAATTTTTACCCCTTGTAAACGGTAAACCTCTTGGATCTCGTTTACTAAGTACTGCTGTACAGCAGAAGGTCCTTGGATACGTAAAATATCGTCTGGAGTAATTGCTCCATCTGATAAAGGTACACCAGCTCTTACGAAGTCATTCTCTTGAACTAAGATTTGGTTTGAAAGTTTAACTAAATACTTTCTTACATCGCCTGTTCTAGATTCCACTACGATCTCTCTGTTACCTCTCTTCACTTTACCGAAAGATACAACCCCATCAATTTCAGAAACTACAGCTGGATTCGACGGATTACGCGCTTCTAAAAGCTCTGTAATACGAGGTAAACCTCCTGTAATATCCCCTGCTTTTGAGGTGTGACGAGGAATCTTAACTAATACTTTACCAGCTTTAATTTTCTCCCCATCGTTTACCATTAAGTGAGAACCTACTGGTAAGTTGTATGAACGAATTAACTCACCATCTTTACCGTAAATTAATAAAGTAGGAATTAATTTTTTGTTTCTTGATTCGCTAATTACTTTCTCTTGGAAACCTGTTTGCTCATCGATTTCAACCATGAACGTTTGTCCTTGTTCGATATCTTCATAAGCAACTTTACCTGTGAACTCAGAAACGATTACACCGTTATAAGGGTCCCATTTACAGATCATAGCTCCTTCTTCAACCACATCACCGTCATTTACATAGATTGTAGAACCATAAGGGATATTGTTTGTTGTTAACAAAATTCCTGTATTTGGATCATACAATTTCACCTCTGTAGAACGAGAGATTACGATGTTGATTGCTTTTCCTTCGTGATCTTCACCTTCAACTGTTCTAAGCTCTTCGATCTCTAAACGACCTTTGAATTTAGCATTGATTGTAGATGTTTCAGAAATATTACCAGCCGTACCCCCTACGTGGAACGTTCTCAATGTTAACTGTGTACCAGGCTCCCCAATTGATTGAGCAGCAACTACTCCTACAGCTTCCCCTTTTTGAACCATTCTAGCCGTAGCTAAGTTACGTCCGTAACATTTTGCACAGATACCTACCTTAGCCTCACAAGTTAATGGAGAACGAACTTCAACTGACTCAATAGGAGCAGCGTTGATTGCTTTAGCAATAGCTTCTGTGATTTCCTCACCAGCACCAACAATTACTTCAGAGTTTAATGGATTTACTACGTTATTTAACGCAACACGTCCTAATACTCTTTCCCCTAATGTTTCAATTACCTCTTCGTTTTTCTTTAATGGCAATACATCAATACCTCTTAAAGTTCCACAATCTACTGAGTTAACGATAACATCTTGTGCAACGTCATGTAGACGACGAGTTAAATATCCAGCATCCGCTGTTTTTAACGCCGTATCCGCAAGACCTTTACGAGCACCGTGCGTAGAAATGAAATACTCTAAAATCGATAAACCTTCTTTAAAGTTAGAAAGAATCGGGTTTTCGATAATTTCACCACCACCTGCTGTTGATTTTTTCGGCTTAGCCATCAAACCACGCATACCTGTTAACTGACGAATCTGCTCCTTAGAACCCCTCGCTCCAGAATCCAACATCATGTATACTGAGTTAAATCCTTGTTTATCTTCGCGAATGTTCTTCATCGCTAATTCAGTCAACATAGCATTTGTCGATGTCCAAACGTCAATAACTTGGTTGTAACGCTCATTATTTGTGATAAGCCCCATGTTATAGTTCATTGTAATATGATCTACTTGTTGGTTTGCATCATCAATCAAATCTTGTTTCTTCTCTGGAACGATAATATCACCCAAACTGAATGACAATCCTCCACGGAAAGCGTAACCATACCCCATTCCTTTGATATCATCTAAGAATGCAGCTGTTGTAGGTACGTCAGTTGTAGCTAAAATACCTCCAATAATATCACGTAGTGATTTTTTCGTTAATACCTCATTGATATACCCTGCTTTTTCAGGAACTACCTCGTTAAACAAGATACGTCCAGCAGTAGTTTCAATAATTCTATACGCTAATTCACCTTTTTCGTTATAATCTTTAGCACGTACTTTTACCCCAGCATTCAAGTCAAGTTTCCCTTCGTTGATTGCGATGTGTACTTCCTCAACAGAGTAGAAGGTCAATCCTTCACCTTTTACGATTTCTTCCGGTGTAGACTTACGTAACTTAGTCATATAATATAGACCAAGTACCATGTCTTGAGAAGGTACCGTGATAGGCGCACCATTCGCAGGGTTCAAGATATTGTGCGAAGCCAACATTAACAATTGAGATTCCAAGATTGCTTCAGGCCCTAACGGTAAGTGAACGGCCATCTGGTCACCATCGAAATCGGCATTGAACGCCGTACACACTAACGGGTGTAACTGAATCGCTTTACCTTCAATCAATTTTGGTTGGAACGCTTGAATACCTAAACGGTGTAATGTAGGGGCACGGTTCAATAGAACTGGGTGTCCTTTAATTACGTTTTCTAAGATATCCCAAACCACAGGTTCTCTCTTATCAATAATTTTCTTAGCAGATTTTACTGTTTTTACGATACCTCTTTCAATCAATTTACGGATTACGAAAGGTTTGTAAAGTTCAGCTGCCATGTCTTTTGGCAATCCACATTCGTATAATTTCAATTCAGGTCCAACGACAATTACCGAACGAGCAGAATAATCCACACGTTTACCTAGTAAGTTTTGACGGAAACGCCCTTGTTTACCTTTTAATGAATCAGACAATGATTTTAATGGACGGTTCGATTCAGTTTTAACAGCAGAAGATTTTCTTGTGTTGTCAAATAGTGAATCTACAGCCTCTTGAAGCATACGTTTTTCGTTACGCAAGATTACTTCAGGAGCTTTGATTTCCATTAATCGTTTTAAACGGTTGTTACGGATAATCACACGACGATATAAGTCATTCAAATCCGACGTTGCAAAACGACCACCATCTAATGGCACTAATGGACGCAATTCAGGTGGAATAACAGGAATTACTTTTAAGATCATCCATTCCGGTCTATTCTCGCGATTCTCATTTGACTCACGGAAAGCCTCAACCACTTGAAGGCGTTTTAATGCTTCAGTTTTTCTTTGTTTAGATGTTTCATTATTAGCTGCGTGACGCAAAGTATAAGACAATTGATCTAAATCTGTCGTCGCTAATAAGTCCATAATACATTCAGCACCCATTTTAGCGATGAATTTATTTGGATCATTATCATCTAAGAATTGATTTTCCATTGGAAGAGAATCCGCAATATTCAAATACTCTTCTTCTGTCAAGAAATCAAGGCGATTTAATGGTTCACCCTCAGCATTTTTTGCAATACCTGGTTGAATTACTACGTATCGCTCGTAGTAAATAATCATATCAAGCTTCTTAGAAGGAAGCCCTAAGATGTAACCAATTTTATTAGGTAAAGAACGGAAATACCAAATATGTGCAATAGGCACAACAAGGTTGATATGCCCTACTCTATCTCTACGTACTTTCTTTTCAGTAACTTCAACACCACAACGGTCACAAACGATTCCTTTGTAGCGAATTCTTTTATACTTACCACAAGCACACTCGTAATCCTTTACAGGTCCAAAAATACGCTCGCAGAATAAACCATCACGTTCTGGTTTATGCGTACGATAGTTAATTGTTTCTGGTTTTAGAACTTCCCCTCTTGATTCTGCAAGAATCGATTCAGGTGAAGCCAAACCAATTGAGATTTTATTAAACCTTTTTACGGTATTTTTCTCTTTATTTCTATTCATGGTAAACTTACTTGTTAAAGTGTATGATAAAGAGTAAGCAGCAAAAAACTGCTTACTCTAAAATCTATAGTTTATTCTTCTAATCTGATGTCTAATCCAAGACCTTTTAATTCATGCATTAATACATTGAATGATTCAGGTAATCCTGGTTCTGGCATAGTTTCACCTTTAACGATAGCTTCGTAAGTTTTCGCTCTACCAATAACGTCATCCGATTTTACCGTCAAAATCTCACGTAATGTACTTGATGCTCCGTATGCTTCTAGAGCCCAAACCTCCATCTCTCCAAAACGCTGACCACCAAATTGAGCCTTACCTCCTAATGGTTGTTGCGTAATTAAAGAGTATGGTCCGATTGAACGCGCGTGCATCTTATCATCAACCATGTGTCCTAATTTCAACATGTAAATAACTCCTACTGTTGCTCTTTGGTGGAAACGCTCTCCTGTTCCTCCATCGTACAAATAAGTATGTCCAAATCTAGGAATACCAGCTTCATCTGTAAGTGCATTGATTTGATCTAAGTTAGCACCGTCGAAAATTGGAGTAGCATATTTTTTACCCAATTTTTGTCCAGCCCATCCTAATACAGTTTCATAGATCTGACCAATGTTCATACGAGATGGTACCCCTAATGGGTTTAACACGATATCCACTGGCGTACCGTCTTCTAAGAATGGCATATCCTCATCGCGTACGATTCTAGCAACAATACCTTTGTTACCGTGACGTCCTGCCATCTTATCCCCAACTTTTAACTTACGTTTTTTAGCAATATAAACTTTTGCAAGTTTTAAAATTCCAGATGGCAATTCATCCCCAACTGTAATCATAAATTTCTCTCTACGTAAAGCACCTTGTAAGTCATTCAACTTAATTTTGTAGTTGTGAATCAAGTCAGTAATCATACTGTTTGTTTCATCATCTACTGTCCATTGTCCTTTTGTTAAGTGAGCGAAATCATCAACTGCATGTAACATTTTTTGAGTGAATTTCTTTCCTTTTGGTAAGATTTCCTCTCCTAAATCATTCAATACACCTTGAGATGTTTTACCATTCACGATGAAGAATAATTTTTCAACCAAACGATCTTTCAATTCATTGAACTTCACTTCGAATTTCGTTTCTAGTAAAGCTAAATCATCTTTATCTTTAGAGCGTTTGCGTTTGTCTTTTACAGCTCTTGCAAATAATTTTTTGTCTAATACAACCCCTCTTAATGAAGGCGAAGCTTTTAACGATGCATCTTTAACATCTCCAGCTTTATCACCGAAGATTGCGCGTAATAACTTCTCTTCTGGTGTTGGATCAGATTCACCTTTCGGCGTAATTTTACCAATAAGGATATCTCCTGGTTTTACTTCAGCACCGATGCGGATCATACCGTTCTCATCTAAGTCTTTCGTTGCTTCCTCACTTACGTTCGGGATGTCATTAGTCAACTCTTCGTTTCCTAATTTAGTATCACGTACTTCAAGTGTATAGTCATCGATATGGATAGATGTAAAGATATCTTCACGCACTACTTTTTCTGAAATTACGATAGCATCCTCGAAGTTGTACCCTTTCCATGGCATAAACGCCACTTGTAAGTTACGTCCAAGAGCTAACTCTCCATTTTGTGTAGCATATCCTTCACATAATACTTGTCCTCTTGTTACTCTATCCCCTTTGCGAACAATAGGTTTCAAGTTGATACAAGTACTTTGGTTGGTTTTTCTAAATTTAATTAGATTATATACTTTTTCGTCTGGATCAAAGCTGATTAAACGCTCTTCATCCGTACGATCGTATTTAATAATAATTTTCTGAGCGTCTACATACTCAACAACACCTTCACCTTCAGCATTAATTAAAACACGTGAATCTGAAGCCACTTGTCTTTCTAAACCTGTACCTACGATTGGAGAATCCGCACGTAATAAAGGCACAGCCTGACGCATCATGTTTGATCCCATCAACGCACGGTTCGCATCATCGTGCTCTAAGAAAGGAATCAATGACGCTGAAATCGAAGCAATCTGGTTCGGAGAAACGTCAGTATAGTGTAAATCTTTCGGTTCAACCACTGGGAAATCCCCTTCTTCTTTTACAACTACACGTTCTTCTGTAATGTTTCCTTCGTTATCCATCGGAACGTTCGCTTGAGCGATTAACATTCCTTCTTCTTCTTCAGCACTTAAATACACTGGATTATTTACGATATCTACTTTACCATCAACAACTGGACGGTAAGGAGTTTCGATGAATCCCATATTATTCACTTTTGCATACACCGCAAGAGATGAGATCAAACCAATGTTTGGTCCCTCTGGCGTTTCAATAGGACATAAACGTCCGTAGTGTGTATAGTGAACGTCACGCACCTCGAAACCAGCTCTTTCTCTAGATAAACCTCCAGGTCCTAAAGCTGATAAACGGCGTTTATGTGTAATCTCGGCCAATGGATTCGTTTGGTCCATGAACTGAGATAACTGGTTTGTTCCGAAAAATGAATTAATTACTGACGATAACGTCTTCGCGTTAATTAAGTCGATTGGAGTAAACACTTCGTTGTCACGTACATTCATACGCTCGCGAATTGTTCTAGCCATACGTGCTAAACCAACACCAAATTGAGCTGACAATTGCTCACCTACTGTACGTACACGACGGTTTGATAAGTGGTCAATATCATCAATCTCTGCTTTTGAGTTAATCAATTCAATCAAGTATTTAACAATAGTGATAATATCCTCTTTTGTCAATACCTGTTTGTCAATTGGGGTATCAAGATTAAGTTTTTTATTCATTCTGTAACGACCTACCTCACCTAGATTGTAACGTTGGTCGGAGAAGAATAATTTATCAATAATACCACGTGCAGTTTCCTCATCAGGCGGTTCTGCGTTACGCAACTGACGGTAGATGTGCTCTACAGCCTCTTTTTCAGAGTTTGTAGGGTCCTTCTGTAATGTATTATGAATGATGGCATAATCTGCCTGATTATTATCTTCTTTATGTAGGAGGATATTCTTAACGTTCGCCTCAATGATTTCTTCGACATTATCTTTATCTAGGACTGTATCACGGTCTAAGATAATCTCATTTCTCTCAATTGAAACTACTTCTCCTGTATCTTCATCTACGAAGTCCTCGTGCCATGTATTTAACACACGTGCAGCAAGACGACGTCCGATGTATTTTTTCAACCCTGTTTTTGATACTTTCACCTCTTCAGCTAAGTCGAAAATCTCTAGGATATCCTTGTCTCTTTCGAATCCAATAGCACGGAATAAGGTAGTAACAGGTAATTTTTTCTTTCTATCAATATAGGCGTACATTACGCTATTGATATCAGTAGCAAACTCAATCCATGATCCTTTGAAAGGAATTACTCTCGCCGAATACAATTTGGTTCCATTAGCATGGAATGACTGTCCAAAGAACACACCAGGTGAACGGTGCAATTGAGACACTACCACACGCTCAGCTCCATTGATTACGAATGTACCGCTAGGCGTCATATACGGTATTGTTCCTAAATACACATCTTGAACGATAGTTTCAAAATCCTCGTGTTCAGGGTCAGTACAGTACAGTTTTAAACGCGCTTTTAACGGAACGCTATACGTTAGTCCTCTATCAATACATTCTTCAATTGAATAGCGAGGAGGATCAACAAAGTAATCAAGAAACTCCAATACAAACTGATTTCTCGTATCAGTGATCGGGAAGTTCTCCATGAAGGTATTGTATAAACCTTCATTACCTCTTTCTTCTGATTTCGTTTCTAACTGAAAGAAATCTTTAAAAGACTTAACCTGGATATCCAAGAAATCTGGATATGCAGGAATATTCTTTGTAGAGGCAAAATTTAATCTTTCATTCTGATTTGTGATCATCAATGGACAATAAATTTTGTTTATAATGTTTAATGAGATTTACGTACAAATCACTTTATACGCAAAATGGTTTAGGCCTTTGAGATTGCTCTCAAGACCTAAACCTAAAATATTTTGGTTAAAAAGCTTATTTAAGCTCAACAACAGCTCCAGCTTCTTCCAATGCTTTTTTAAGACCTTCAGCCTCATCTTTAGAAACACCTTCTTTGATGTTTGCAGGAACTGAATCAACAATATCTTTAGCTTCTTTAAGACCTAAACCAGTTAATTCTTTAACTGCTTTAACTACTGCTAATTTAGAAGCACCAGCGTCTTTTAATACTACTGTGAATTCAGTTTGCTCTTCAGCAGCTCCAGCGTCTCCACCAGCAGCTACAACTACAGCAGCAGCTGCAGGCTCAATTCCGTATTCATCTTTTAATATAGTTGCTAATTCGTTAACTTCTTTAACTGTTAAGTTAACTAATTGTTCTGCGAATTGTTTCAAATCTGCCATTTTTTCTATCGTTTAAATGATTTGTAAAAATATAATTTATTAATGTGCGTTCGTTTATGGAACATTCAAACACAAGAATCTTTTTTTATTCTTCGTCTTTGAATTGATTTTGTAGAGCTGAGATAACTCTTTGAGCAGGTGATTGTAGTAATCCGATGATTTCTCCAATAACTTCCTCTTTAGATTTAATAGCTACTAACGCGTCTAATTGATTGTCACCAATGTAGATTTCTTCGTTAATATAAGCTCCTTTTAATGCAGGAATATCGCTTTTCTTTCTAAAGTCTTTGATGATTTTAGCCGGTCCGTTAGCAACGTCCGAAATAAAGATAGCGCTGTTTCCTTTTAATACTGAAGCTAAATCTTCATAGTTTCTCTCAGATGATTCCATTGCTTTAGCAAGCAACGTATTCTTAACTACTTCTACAGTGATTCCAGCTTTGTTACAAGCTCTTCTCAAGTTAGTAGTAACCTCTGCATTTAATCCTGAAATATCAGCTATATAAAAGATATTAGCATTTGCTAATTTTCCTTTAATGTCTTCTATCGCTACTGCTTTTTGTTCTCTAGTCATACGTAAAAATTTTTTCTACCAATTATACTGCTTTAGGATCTAAAGCAATAGCAGGGCTCATAGTACTAGATATATGAATAGACTTAACATAAGTACCTTTAGCTGCTGTTGGTTTTAATTTGATTAATGTTTGAATCAATTCAGCTGCGTTCTCTTGAATCATATCAGCACTAAACGATACTTTTCCAATACCTGCGTGAACGATTCCAGTTTTATCAACTTTAAAATCGATTTTACCAGCTTTCACTTCTTGAACTGCTTTCGCTACGTCCATAGTTACAGTACCAGTTTTAGGGTTTGGCATTAAACCTCTAGGACCTAAAACACGTCCTAATGGTCCTAATTTACCCATAACAGCAGGCATAGTGATGATTACATCAACATCTGTCCAACCGTCTTTAATTTTTTGTAGGTACTCATCTAATCCAACATAGTCTGCTCCAGCAGCTGTAGCTTCAGCTTCTTTATCTGGAGTAACTAATGCTAACACTCTAACATCTTTTCCAGTTCCGTGTGGTAAAGTAACTACCCCACGCACCATTTGATTAGCTTTACGTGGATCTACACCCAAACGTACAGCGATATCAACAGATTCGTCAAATTTTGCAGAAGCAACTTCTTTAATTAAAGCAGAACCTTCTTTTAAAGAATAAAATCTACCTTTCTCAATTTTAGCAGCAGCTTCCTTTTGCTTTTTTGTTAATTTTGCCATTTCTTTTTTCTTTTACAATTAAAAAGGAGCTGTTCCTGTTACTGATATACCCATAGATCTTGCAGTACCCGCGATCATTGACATCGCTGATTCAACAGTAAATGCGTTTAAATCCGGCATTTTGTCTTCTGCGATAGCACGTACTTGTTCCCAAGTTACGCTAGCTACTTTTTTTCTATTAGGCTCACCAGATCCAGATTTCACTTTTGCAGCCTCTAATAATTGAACAGCAGCAGGTGGCGTTTTAACAACAAATTCGAATGATTTGTCTTTGTACACAGTAATTTGTACTGGTAAAACTTTACCGGGTTTATCTTGTGTTCTAGCATTGAACTGCTTACAGAACTCCATGATATTAACTCCAGCAGCCCCCAAAGCAGGTCCAACCGGTGGCGAAGGATTCGCAGCACCTCCCTTAACTTGTAGTTTAACTACTTTACTAATTTCTTTTGCCATTTCTAAAAAAATTTAGCACATCTCTTTTGGAAGCAAAGATGCGTCTATGTAACATTATATTTTTTCTACTTGTGTAAAGCTTAATTCTAAAGGTGTTTTTCTTCCAAAAATCTTCACCATTACCTCTAGCTTACGCTTATCTTCATTTATGTTTTCGATGGTAGCATCGAAACCTTTAAATGGACCATCAGTCACTTTTACTGACTCACCAACTTCATAAGGAATTGTACCTGAATCAACTTTAACTGCTAATTCATCCACTTTTCCTAACATGCGATTTACTTCTGACTCTCTCAAAGGAACTGGGTCACCCCCTCTTGTTTCTCCTAAGAATCCAATAACACCTGTTATCGATTTAATAGCATGCGGAACCTCTCCTGTCAAGTTAGCCTCAATCATTACATAGCCTGGAAAATAGACACGTTCTGTTGTTTTCTTCTTACCGTTCTTGTCCTCAGACACCACTTTTTCAGTTGGTACTAAGACTTGCGAAAGATAGTCTGACAACCCTAAACGAGAAATTTCAGTTTCGATATAATTCTTAACCTTATTCTCTTGTCCACTTACCGCACGAACCACATACCATTTTTTGACATTTGTATCAGCCATAATATTATCTCCTTATGATCTTATCCAATTATAAAACTTTCCTAACAAGTCCCCAAACAAACTATCCACTCCCCAAGTAGCAAGTGCCAACACAATTGCAAAAATTGCAATTACGATAGTATACTTTTGCACTTCCGCCCAAGGAGACCAAGTTACATTTGATTTAAGTTCTGTAAAAGCTTCTGATATGTAATTAAATACCTTTGCCATGTTATATTGTTTTTGCACGGGTGGAGGGATTCGAACCCCCATCAACGGTTTTGGAGACCGCTATTCTACCCTTGAACTACACCCGTTTGTTATAAAAGTCAGCGGTTACCCGCTGACTTTAAAATTTATTTATACTAAAGAATTAGTCTAAAATTTCAGTTACCTGACCAGCACCTACTGTTCTACCACCTTCACGGATAGCGAAACGTAAACCTACTGATAAAGCGATTGGGCTTAACAACTCAACAGTGATAGTTAAGTTATCTCCAGGCATAACCATCTCAGTTCCTTCTGGTAATTGGATTGTTCCAGTTACGTCAGTTGTACGAACGTAGAATTGAGGACGGTAGTTGTTATGGAATGGAGTGTGACGTCCACCTTCTTCTTTTTTCAAGATATAAACCTCAGCTTTGAATCTAGCGTGTGGTTTTACTGAACCTGGCTTACAAATAACCATACCACGACGGATATCAGTTTTGTCAATACCTCTCAATAATAAACCTACGTTATCTCCAGCTTCTCCACGGTCTAAGATTTTACGGAACATCTCAACTCCTGTAATAGTAGAAGTTAATTTGTCAGCTCCCATACCGATGATTTCAACAGCATCTCCTGTATTAGCAACTCCAGTTTCGATACGTCCTGTAGCAACAGTTCCACGTCCTGTAATTGTAAATACGTCTTCTACTGGCATTAAGAATGGTTTTTCGTTGTCACGTACTGGCTCTTCGATCCAAGCATCAACTTCATCCATTAATTGTAATAATGCATCAACCCATTTTTGCTCTCCGTTTAAAGCTCCTAAAGCAGAACCTTGAACAACTGGTCCATTATCACCGTCGTATTGGTAGAAAGATAATAAATCTCTAACTTCCATTTCAACAAGCTCTAATAACTCAGCGTCATCTACTAAGTCAACTTTGTTTAAGAAAACAACGATTCTAGGAATACCTACTTGGCGTCCTAATAAGATGTGCTCACGAGTTTGTGGCATTGGTCCATCAGTAGCAGCAACTACTAAGATAGCACCATCCATTTGAGCAGCACCAGTAACCATGTTTTTCACGTAATCCGCGTGACCTGGACAGTCAACGTGTGCATAGTGACGGTTTTTAGTTTGGTACTCTACGTGAGAAGTATTAATTGTAATACCACGCTCTTTTTCTTCTGGAGCATTATCAATTGAATCAAATGAACGAGCTTCTGAGAATCCTGCGTCAGCTAAAACTTTAGTAATAGCAGCAGTAGTAGTAGTTTTACCGTGGTCAACGTGTCCGATAGTACCGATGTTTAAGTGCGGTTTCGAACGATCAAAAGTTTCCTTTGCCATGATCTAATAATTTAATCTTAGTTATATAATTAGTGTTCAAATATAATAAAAAAACCTGAGCCAATGACGGGATTTGAACCCGTGACCTCTTCCTTACCAAGGAAGCACTCTACCCCTGAGCTACACCGGCTTGTGTATTTTTATATTTAGTCGTGGGGAGAGCAGGATTCGAACCTGCGAAGGTTTCCCAACGGATTTACAGTCCGTCCTCGTTGGCCGCTTGAGTATCTCCCCTCAAACCTTGTGTTTGATGTCTTTTTCTTTGAGCCGATGGAGGGACTCGAACCCACGACCTGCTGATTACAAATCAGCTGCTCTAGCCAGCTGAGCTACACCGGCATTTCACTCAATAGAAAAAGTCCGCTATTTCTAACGGACTGCAAATGTATATATTTTATTGATTAAAAAAAACAATTTACTGATTTTTTTCCATTAATGTGCTTTCATTTTCTCTTTATACTTCACAACCATGCGTTCTATCGCATCAGCTCCTAAATCAACTCCCTCTTCAAAAGTTTTACACGTTTTTTTCGCTACAATATCGTCTCCTGGAACTAATAATTTCACCTCAACTGTTTTATTTTCTTTCTCATTGGTATTTTCTACTTTCAAAAATACGTCAACAGAAATCACTTTATCGTAAAACTTACCTACTTTTAGCATTCTTTCATTGATAAAATCTACTAACTTACGATCCACGTTAAAATTAACGGCTTGAATGTTTACTTTCATAACTTCCTGTTTTTAAGGTTTTCTAACTTTTTTTCTTCAACCTCGGATGCGTCCTCCTATAGGTATCTTTCAATTCTTTCAAATTTACATGAGCATATACTTCCGTTGAAGCTAGACTTTGATGCCCCATCAACTCTTTAATTGAATTGATATCCGCACCATTTTCTAACAGATGCGTAGCAAAAGCATGCCTCAACATATGAGGACTATTTTTCTCCTTTGTTGTTGTCTTACTAAAATATAAATTAATCATTCGATAAACAAATATTTCATCAACTTTAGTGCCCTTACTATCTATTAAAAAATCGTTAATTTTCTGAACATCCCTCAAAACAATCTCACGTTCTGTCATATACCGTTTTAAAAGCACAACTAAATGCTCAATCAAAGGAACATAACGAACCTTATTTCCCTTTCCCGTGATGCGGATCATGCGAGTATAAAAATCCACATCAGCCAGCTGTACACCACATAGTTCACTTCTTCTCAACCCTAAACAATACAACATTTCCACAATTACCAAGTCTCTCAATGCATCAAATCCCTCTTGCTCTTCCAACGACAATCGAACAGCATCAACTTCTGCCACCGAAAAGGGCAATTGCAACTTCTTTTCAACTTTCAGCGTTTTATGTTGCTGCAGTGGACTAACCTCCACCTCACCTACTTTCATCAAAAATTTATAAAAGGCTTTAAGCGCACTCATCTTTCTATTAATTGAACGCTTACTGATATTCCCCTCCATCAAAGCAACAATCCACAAACGCACCCCCTCGTATTTAATCATCAGATAATCCTGTTCTGCCTCTTCTGCAAAAACTAAGAAAGAAGCAATATCGTGTTGATATGCCTCAATCGTATGAGTCGAATAATTTTTCTCTTTCTCTAAGTACTCTAGAAATTTTGCTAAATTTTTATCCATAAAAAAACCGTTGTAACAAAGATAATACTTTATTACAACGGCTTTATGATTTAACCCAATGTTTAAGTCTAGATTTCTACTGAATCTCTTAATCCTTGGATATATGCAGCTTTTTGCATTTTGTCTCTTTTTAAAACTGACGGTTTTGTAAAGTGCTGACGAGATCTTAATTGACGTAACGTACCTGTTCTGTCAAATTTTCTTTTGTAGCGCTTTAGTGCTCTATCAATATTTTCTCCGTCTTTAATTGGAATGATCAACATGTTTTCATACACCTCCTCTCATTTGGTGATGCAAAAGTAATGCTTTTTTTATACAACACAACAAAAAATAGATTTTTCTTCTTTTTTTTCTATACGCATTCTTTCATCTCTTGTTAATTAACTCCTTCAAATACAATCCAAATCCACAACATGAATCGCTAATTTGCTCCTAACCACAATTTGAAATCACCTACTCGTTCTCTACTGACAATTACTTCATCACAATAGTTTAACAACACTAATTTTAGACGAGAGGTTGACAATTGAATAATTTTTTCAATATAATCAATCCCTACTACCTGATATCGATTAACTCGAAAAAACTTAGCGGGATCTACCATTTTTAAAACGGCTTCTATGGATGGTTCATCTAATAAATGAGTCTTTCCATGTATCGTTGTTATATACACTCCTCGATCTTCTCTATAAAAACACACAACCTCATCCACTAAGACCACTTTGAGTTGCATCCCCAACTTAACAATCATTCGCTTTGGAAAGCTTGGACTTTGTAAGGAGTGCTTCAACATTTCAACCTGTTGCCCTATTTTGTTATGTTGCTTTTTAAATTTAGTTATAGCTCCTAGCAGTTCTATGGCGTCAATAGGCTTCAGCAAATAATCAATACTATTCAATTTAAATGCTTTAATTGCATAATGATCAAAACTCGTCACAAAAATAATAGCGCTGTGCTTTAATTCAATTTGTTCAAAGATTTCCAGCGATAATCCATCCGTCAGCTGTATATCAGCAAATATTAAATCTGGTTGTTCATTTTGAAGAAACCAAGGAATAGCTTCACCAACCGAATGCAGTATATGTTGTACACCAAAACCCAACTTTTCCAACTCTCGCATTAATAATCTTGCTGCTGGCTTTTCGTCTTCTATAATAACTATATTCATACTTTATATTGGCTAAATAATGGAATTTTTACACTAAAGTAATCTACCTCATCTTCTATTTCAATTTCTTTTTGCAATAAGAGCTGGCAGCGCTTTGATAAATTTTTCAACCCCAACTTCGTTGAATATTCGAGTTTTGGTTTACCATATTTTTCATTTCTCATCACTAAATTTCCATCCTCCACACTTAAAACTACTACAAGTTTACCTTGAGAAGGAATTGTATTGTGCTTGACTACATTTTCAATAAGCAACTGCAAACTCAACGTTGGAATTTGAACCTCCTCCCATGGAGTGATTGCATCGTCAATTTGAAAATCAATCGCCTGATCGTATCTGACATTGAGAAGATAAATGTAATCTCGAATAAAAGCAACCTCTTCTGCTAACGCACAAGAAGAATCATCCAGCCGCTCTAAGACATAGCGATAAATTTTAGAAAAAGAACGAGCAAATTGTTCTGCTTTTACAGGATCCTCCTGAATAGTACTGATAAGTACATTGAGATTATTAAACAAAAAATGAGGAGAAAGCTGTTCCTTCATATGTGCAATTTGACTCTTTTGCAAAGCAATTTCCATTTCTTTGTTTTTTAGTTCTAATACTCTCAATTGATCATTATAGGAAAAAACAAATACAATCATTATAATAAAGAAACTAATAAGTAACACCCCTAAGAAATCACTAAGGTGCAGGTTCTTTCCTGAATAAAATGATTGAAAAGGCATTTGATAAAAAATCCAGAGCAGAACGCTTAAAAAGAAATAGTAAGACAATACCGATACGCACAATCCATTCGCAAAAAACAAAATATTTCTTAGCTTTCTACTCAATGGAACTTGTGTTTTCTGCTCTCTTCTATCGAGAAAATAACTAAGGAGTAAACTAGTTAAAACATTAGCTCCATAAATAGACAAGGTAATTAAAAAAGAAAGCATCGCATTTTTTGAAAAAAGGTAGTCTGAAAAAGAAGCCTCCGTTACTTGTTTTGTCTTCGTATAGAAATAGTAAGAAGTAGATAAACTACTCACTATTCCAAAATTAACAGCTAAAATTAGATGTCTATACCAGTTGATTTTCATACGTTTTTTTTTATTCTAAACAGCGATTTTCTCTGTACCCCCATATCTTCTATTGATTTGCAAATAATGCTTGTGTTTTCAACGCCCATTCTTTACCCCAAGAAGGATAAAAAGGAACTTCACTTGTTTGTTGATCAAACAAAACCAAGGACTGATTTAACAAACGCATCGCATAGTCTACATCCACTTTCATAAATTTTGAACTACTCAAATAAAAACTAGCTAAACTATAACATCCTCTGGGATTATTTGGATTTAATTTCAGTGCCTTTTCATACGATTGAATGATGATTCCACTTTGTTTCATTCCTTTATTCACAGGATCCGTCATCAAGTCCAATGTTTCATTCATACCTTGCAACACATACCACTCCTCTCCCCCTTCAGTTAACCATCGTTCAATGATTAGACGGTTATTTTGCACTACATGTTCTACTATTTCGTCCTGTGGATTTTGAAATCCTTGTGTTATTCGAATAAGCACCTGATAATATGCCGGAATCCAGTTCTCCGTATTTGCATCGGAGATTCGCTCTAAAATTGCCAAAGCTTCTTTATTGTTTCCCTGCTGCCATTCCTGCATGGCTTTTTGCATTCCTTTTTCGTAATTCGCCTGACCGAAAACCAATACACTGCAAATACTAAAAATTAAAATTAATACCTTTTTCATGAAAATAAATTTTAGATGTAAACTAATTTTAAATATTGCCAACAAAAAGTTCACCTCCTTGTTGAAGCAATACGGTTATGTTATAAATTATTGAGTTGATTTGACTTCTTATCGGAACTAATAGTCCACATAAAACCAATATAAATAAATCGCTTTGCAGATGCCTGAATTAAATCTGGACGCTCTCCTTGGGCATTGAATTGATAAGCGTAAGTAGGATTGCGTCCTAAAAGATTATCCACAGACACAAACAGTATCTTTTGCGCCTGAAGTACATAAGCCCAACTCATGCTTACATTGTGTATTGGACTACTTTTATAACGTGCGGTATCATGCTCCGTTTTTTCATAAAAAAGACGAGGTGAACTATAGTTATAGGTCATACTAAGCTGAGATTTCCATGCATCTACCCAATATTTAGTTACAATAGCCATATTGTGTTTGACCACATAGGAAGGTTGTACCTCATTCCATTGTTTCATTTCTTTTCTCTTCGTGTCCAAATACGTATAGGTAATCCAATAATTGAAATTCTTAAATGTGGTATTGTCTTTCCAAAAAAGATCAAGTCCTTTTACATAACCGGTACCCTCTTGGGTATAGGGAGTCTTTCCGGTATTAGAGGACAATAACAGCTTATCGTATTCCTTATAAAAAACCTCTGCCCTCAACATTCGTTTTCTTACTATATAAGTGTAATTTAGAATATAGTGATGGGCTCGCATCCAATCTTCTTGTTGACTATAACGCCCTTGTTCTAAATTCAAGGTTTGATGAAATATCCCATAAGAAAAAGAAATTTGTTGTTTCGAATTGATCTGATAAGTCAATAAGCTCCGTGGCTCCAATACTGCATTAGCTATTGTGGATGACTTATTCATTCGCACACCAGCTCTCCATGTTAAATCAGGAGTGACACGCCATTGATTTTCAAAAAAAAGAGCAAATTGATTGGCTTTAGCCTGTTGATGTTGCTCATACTTTTCCCTTGCTTGAACTAAGTCAACTTGTGCCAACTGCACCTCAACTCCTCCAAAAGATTGCAAAATCCCACTCCATTGATAGGATAGTTTTATTTTTTGATTCAAACTCCAATATTCCCGATTGAGGGTTTGATTATTTTGTTCTCCTTTGTATTTCAAATACCCTATTCCAGTTCCTATATCTATGCGCATAAAGGGTGTCATTTTTTTGAAATACAAACTATTTACTTCTAAAGTATTGGTTCGCAAAGAAAGCGTATCCACGCGATAACTGGGTTTCACCTCTTGTTCATACGCCATTGTCGTATAATCTGCTGCCGCATAAAGTACATATCCCCCTTTATTTACTTCTCGTTTATAGACTACTTCACCTGAACTTGTTGAAAATGGTTTTTTAGTGCGATAACGCTGTTTGACCACAGCCGTATAAGCCCCTAAATTCAGGTAGTTTAAATGATAGGATAACGAGTTTTTATTCCATTGACGTGTTTCACCAAAACTCATTCCGACGGTTGATATCGATGCATCTTTACGAGTAGGATCTATATCTTCTGCTATATCAAGCTGCAAAATTCCAGACAAAGCATCACCGAATTCTGCACTATATCCTCCTGCTGAAAAAGACATCCCTTTAAAAAGAAAAGGGTTAAATTTTGAACGAACTGGCATATTACCAACCGCAGCGGTATAAGGTTGAGTCACGCGATTACCGTTAACATATATGCCGCTCTCATCTGCCTTTCCTCCTCGAATCAATAACCTTCCATCCTCTCCATTAACTTGAGCACCAGGCATTGTACTCAATGCTCCTATAATATTACCTGGACTTCCCGCTGTACTTACAACATCCATAGCAGTAAAAGTCAAAGATTCATTCTGACGTCTATTTTTTACTCCATTTGCTTGAATTACAATTTCCTTCAATGACTCTTCACCTTCTTGCATTACAAACTGATGAACAACAGTAGATTTGACAACAATGGGTACTGTAAGAGTCAGATAATTGGGGTGTTTAAATTTTAAAACTCCCGTTACCAAACTGTCTTCAACCTCAAATGAAAAATAACCTTGTGCATCAGATAATGCTCCTTCAAAGCTTCCTTCAAGGTAAACATTAACCTGCTCTATCGGTTTATTCTTTTTGTTGAGCACAATTCCCGATAGGCGTACATGTTGCGCTTGTAAAGTAAACCATCCCAATGTTAGCAACAAACCAAACAGTGTTTTAATCATCTTTTATTTTGAATTAGAATCCAAACATAGTTTAGGATTTTGACTACATCAAAAAGGAGTGTGTGAATGGTAAATTTCCATGCGCGAATGGTAAAATAACAGACATCTACCATCTATATGGTATTTTACTTTTCTGATAGGGTAAAAACAAGTCACGCTTTTTATTTTTACCTTTAATTCTATATAAACAATTGTCTATGAAAAAAATACTCAATAACACTATTTTTCGCTTATTACTTGGTGTAATTATCGGTCTTTTTATAGGTAGATATCTAAATGATACCCTTTTACAAATCATTCTATCTACACGTCATATTTTAGGTCAGCTCATTCTGTTCTTAGTTCCTTTAATCATTTTGGGTTTTGTGGTTTCTTCTATTACCAAACTCAACAAAGATTCGGTTAAGATTATTAGTTTCTCCGTATTAATTGCTTATTTATCGAGCATTGGTGCTGGTTTTTTTAGCTCGACTTTAGGATATGAATTAATACCTAGACTAGAGATTTCAAATTCAGCCAATAACTTAAAAGAAATACCCGAAATGTTATTTAAGTTAGATATACCGCCTGTCTTCGGTGTTATGACAGCACTTACTTTAGCATTGATGATTGGCATTGGAATATTGTGGACAGATGCAAAACCTTTAGAAAAAGCCTTTGATCAATTTAAAGATATTGTCTTACTATTGGTCAATCGCGTATTGATTCCCATCCTTCCTTTTTACATCATGAGTAATTTTGCGTTATTGAGTTATGAAGGATCAATCCAATCGCAACTACCGGTATTCTTAACGGTTATTTTAATCGTCATTGTAGCCCACTTTGTTTGGCTAGCGGTATTGTATACAATTGCGGGAATTTACAGCAAAAAGAATCCATGGGAAGTTTTAAAACACTATGGCCCTGCTTATTTAACAGCAGTTGGAACCATGTCTTCTGCTGCTACTTTAGGTGTAGCACTTCATTCGGCTCACAAAAGCAAGGTACTCAACCCTTCCATTACCAATTTTACAATCCCCTTTTTCTCGAATATTCACTTGTGCGGTTCGGTACTAACGGAAGTGTTTTTTGTCATGACGGTTTCACAAGTTCTTTATGGTTCTTTACCAGATCTTGGAACACTAATTATCTTTGTATTGCTACTGGGAATTTTTGCTGTTGGCGCTCCTGGGGTGCCAGGAGGAACCGTAATGGCTTCTTTGGGGATTATAACCTCGGTGCTTGGTTTTGACGATGCGGGAATTGCATTAACGTTGACCATATTTGCTTTACAAGACAGTTTCGGCACAGCGTGTAATATTACCGGTGATGGAGCTTTAAGCTTAATGGTCACGAGATTTAATGAAAATACAATCAAGTAGAGGCAGATGGCAATCTGCCTGATGACCTGTCATTTTTTTTATTAGAAAGAGAAATTGAAAAAAGTAGAAGCAGATGGCAATCTGCCTGATGACCTGTCATTTTTTTTATAAGAAAGAGAAATTGAAAAAAGTAGAAACAGATGGCAATCTGCCTGATGACTTGTCATTTTTTTTATAAGAAAGAGAAATTGAAAAAAGTAGAAACAGATGGCAATCTGCCTGATGACCTGTCATTTCTTTATAAGAAATAGAAAAAATAAAAAGGTCAGCCTTTATTGGGCTGACCTTTTTTTAGATTTATCGTTAAGAAACTATTCTTTTAAGATGTTTCTCGAAATAACTAATTTTTGAATTTCTGTTGTTCCTTCTCCGATTGTACACAATTTTGAGTCACGGAAGAATTTCTCAACTGGAAAATCTTTGGTATATCCGTATCCACCGTGGATTTGGATTGCATCAGTAGAAACCTTTACACAAACTTCAGAAGCGTACATTTTAGCCATTGCTCCTAATTTAGTCATGGGTTTATTGTTGTTTTTCAAGAAAGCTGCTTTGTGTAACAACAATTCAGATGCTTCGATTTCTGTAGCCATATCTGCTAATTTAAATCCGATTGCTTGGAAATCACTGATTGGTTTTCCAAACTGCACTCTTTCTTTTGAGTATTTCAATGCTGCTTCATAAGCTCCTTTAGCAATTCCTAAAGATAAAGCTCCAATGGAGATACGACCACCATCCAATACTTTCATTGCTTGGATAAATCCTTCTCCTACTTCACCTAAACGGTTTGCATCTGAAACGCGACAGTTATCAAAGATTAACTCTGCTGTTTCTGAAGCGCGCATTCCCAATTTATTTTCTTTTCTACCACTTGAGAATCCTGGTGTCCCTTTTTCGATAACGAAAGCTGTCATACCACGTGAATCTCCTTTTTCTCCTGTACGAGCAATTACAACGGCTACATTTCCAGAAATTGCATGTGTAATAAAGTTTTTCGCTCCATTTAACACCCAATAATCTCCATCTTTTACCGCTGTTGTATTCATTCCTCCAGCATCAGATCCTGTGTTGTGTTCTGTTAATCCCCAAGCACCGATCCACTCTGCTGTAGCTAATTTTGGCAACCATTTTTTCTTTTGCTCTTCATTACCAAATGTCAAAATGTGATTTGTACATAGTGAATTATGAGCTGCAACAGATAAACCAATGGACGAATCTACTTTTGATATTTCTTCTACAATTGTAATATATTCATGATAGTTCAGTCCTGATCCTCCGTATTCTTCTGGAACAAGCACTCCCATATATCCCATTTCTCCTAATTTCTTAAATAAATCAACTGGAAAAATTTGTGCTTCATCCCATTCCATAATATAGGGGCGAATATTTTGTTCTGCAAAATCTCTAATAGACTCAGCAATCATTGCTTGAGTTTCATTGTATTCAAAATTCATGGTTGTTTAATTTAATTCCTAATTTCCAAATATAAACTAATTATGTGAATCTTGTCAAGTGGAATTTTTTCAATTTCTCTTAATTGTTCTTTATTAACGAAATCTCCGTGTAAACTTCTGTATTTAACAAGCTCCCTTGCGAGATAATAATTCAAATAAGGTATATTTTTCAAATCATCAATCCCCGCATTGTTCAAGTCAATTTGATTTACTTTCAAGGGGGTAAGAACCGCATATTGCTTTAAGAGCGAAGCTATTACTTCTTCAGACAAGCCATACACAAACTTCACTTGATCGATGTGAACATAACCTCCCCACTTGTTTCGATCATCTAAAATGCGTTTGGATAATACGGGACCAATTCCATAAATTTCTTGTAGAGATTCAGCGGTTGCGAGATTAATATCTCGCACAGCCTTCGCTTGTGTATTCTCCGAAGACAGAGTTAACTTGGACTGTGAATACCGCTGTTTTTCTGCTCTCTGGGGTCGACTTGCAAATACAAAATAAACACTATACTTCTCCATCCATTCGTCGGAAACAGCTGTAACTTGTTGAAATTCTCGATTGGAATTAACATACTGATTCATGGCTCGATAAGCGAGTAAGCGGTCTATTTCTTCTGGTGTTAATTCGAGAAGATAACCTTTGTAATCGGTAAGGTAGTTTGGATTGAACGGATAAATTGTATCCTTTTTTGAAGCATTCAACAAGCGCAAACGATCAATTTCAATTTGGATGCGTTGCTGTTCCTCTACACCTATGGCATATTCCTTTCTAGTAATGGGTTGACGGTGATAATATAGATACAGCGTCCCTTGCAACAAAAAAACAACAACTAAGAAAGCTATAAAACCGCGTTTTTGGGATTGGGTATAGTAATACCAGTGATAAAAGTGTTTCTTCCAATTCATACAACATGTAAACAAGTGTATTACGTTACAAAGATTGGATGTACTTCACTCGCTTATAAATCAAAAACCGAACTGCGTTTAGTGTAGACTAAATCTTTTAATCGCACAACAAAAGCCAAAGTTAAGTAAAGAGCAAAAGCCAGCCCTAAAGTAAAAAAAGAGAGATAAATAAAAAAAAGGCGAATATTCGTTACGCGAATTCCCAAGCGATCTCCTAAACGAGTAGAAACTTTGAATCCGTGCTTCTCTAAAAAATAACGCAAATTGTTTATCATCTTCTAATTCTTTGTAGTAATACAAATTTAGTTCTTTTTATTTAAAATTGCCAAACCAACGGCACAAGACAAACATTTATTCCTGACACAATATTTTTTATTCAATTGAATGATTGCTTGGGAGTCAAACGCATGTTCTAACAGCACCTCTTCTTTTTGAAACAAAGCCGTAATTGCATTGGATTCCACTTGGAGCTTGGTACTCATTTCGACAATGCGATCCATCTCATCAAAACTTCCTTTGTGCTTAGCGAATACATATTGAATGGGTATAATCGTATTTAATAACAACAGCTCTTGAAAAGCATTCGACAATTTTTTTGAACTGCGTTTTCCTTCCTTTCCAAACGTATAATGCACCTGCCAATACTCGCTGACATCGGCTTGGAGTATTTGCTTTAAATCGACAACATCTTGTAGTTGAAGCAAAGTTGCAAACCTGTATTTTTGATGGTAAAACCACCAGGCCAATTGAGCCAATCGAATGGTAGGGAAATTAATTGGACGAAGTTTAAAGAAATGCAATTCTTGAACCTTGCGTTCTTGTAATTGATATTTGTGCTGATACAATTGCCATCGTTGGACTAAATCCCAATAATAACGATCGAGTAGTTCTGATTGTTCTGCATTGAGGAACCCCGCCATTCCAAAAAGTAAGGCTTCTATATTGGATAATTCTCCTCCCTCTTTTAATAAAATCTGAATTGGCAATGCTTTTGCAAGAGAAAAAAAAACCTCTCCATTGATATTCAACCCAAAACTTTTCGCTAACATACACCACAAGACTTGATTCCAATCTCCCTTTGTTTCTTCCAAAAACAATTGAACTTGGATGGCTTTGTCTTCTAAGCGTTCCACGTATAAAGTCTCCTTCCACTTGTACCAGCCAATAGGAGATAAACTATCTTTTAAAAGCGTTTGACAGTTAATAGTTGATTTGGGTGCGAATAACCGTTGTGTTTGCGTCAATACATCAGGTTGTATGTAGGGAGACACAACCAAAGTAGGAATTTCTACTCCTTGGGAATTAAACACGGGCGTATCATATTCCCAAACAACGTGTAAGATCACATTATCATATCGAACATCTCGTTCATGATGATGCCGATACCAATCCGAGGATTGGAGGTGTACCTCAATATTTCCCGCCCATACTTGTCCATCAATGGACACTTGCGCATTAAAAAAATCAGGTCCCGCTAAAGTGGACCATTGCCCTGGATGAAGAACTTTAATTTCTTGCTTCTGTTCCGTTTGCAAAAACGGTGTAACAAATAACTGCTTCTCCCAAACATATTGAACAAAAGCTTCTTTCATAATCTCATTTTATTGGTCTGTCAAGAACAACAACAAAAATCTAACCAAAGAACAATTTGCATAAAAAAAGGTTGATCTTTCGATCAACCTGCTATTACTTAACTAAAGAAATTCCAAACTAGGCCAAATCTAAACGTAAAATCGCGATACGGATAATTTGGTGCTGTATAATATTTATACCCCGACATACTCGCATTAAAATGCTCTAAAATGAAATAAATGCGTGCTGTACGTACTTTCATGTCAATAAAGAAATCAAATACAGGATAATCCCCAATTTTGACTTTGTCTTGTACATAAAAATCGCCAATTACAGGGTTGTAATCATTGCCGTAGAACTTGCTGAAATACGTAAATGTAATTCCCGTTTGAAACTTTAGCGCTTTATCAAATAAGGCTCCTTTGTAATAGAGCGTATTACGCGTTAATAACTTGGGAACATTCAGTATATTCTCTTCTTGATCGACCTGCTGATATAAGATTGTGTTATCCAATCCAAATCTTCCAAACTTAATTTCTTTCGAGGCTTGAAGCGATAAGAAATTAATTGTCTTTCCGTATTGTTTAGGGGTAACCAACAATTGTTTCGCTATACCAAAATCATTATACTCAGGATCATCATTGGAGAAATACAATTTATCTTTAATCACTTGATAACTTCCCTCTACTGTTACCCAAGGTGTAGTAAGGGTTGCATCAAATTGATTGATTTTTTCATTATTGAAGTTGTTATTCCAATTGTAATGTAAATAATCGCTTTGATACAAATAATAATTCAAATTCCCCATGCGGCTCAACTTCTGATAACCTGCCTGCAATCCGATATTATCCGCTAAGGCATAATCGATATTGGCTTGGATGTTACTTGTATTATCATTTCCTAAGGAATTATACACCAACAAGAATGCTTTCCAATTTTCCTTTTTATAGGTATATTTCCCTCCAATTAACGTCATGTTCTTCTCTAACAAACTCGGAACAAATCCGCCATTGATATTCGCAACACTATTGTATTGGTAGTTGTATTTATAAAAATCGGCATACACTTCTACTCTTCCTAATAGACCCGATTGAAAAGCGGCACCTACTTTATTGGATAAGGTATAATATTTTGTTTTATTTGAGATAGCTGTTTTAAATGAGGTTCCAAAACGGTCTTTCTGCGTATAAGTATTATTCAAATCTTTTTGTGTATACTCAAAGAATTTATCCTCATAGGTAAATTCATGCGTCAATAGAATCCCATTCGCTAAGGAGCTATTCAATTGGTACTCGTGATGTAAAAATAGGCGTTTCCCTTTCAATAGGGATTCCCCATCTCGGAAGTACACGTTCAGACGTTCGCGTTTATTATAGGGTTTCTCACTTGATTCAAACAAATCCAAATCGGTAATTCCTCCATTTTCTTGATTCAAGATATCTTGAGCAACAAAATGGGTAAACAACACATAGCGTTTGTTTGGAGAATAGTAACTTCCACCTATTCTAAAATTCCCTGTAGAAGACAGCTGACTCATGTATTTCCCAAGGGAACGCATTCCTTTATAAGCGAGAAACAGATTTAAATGTTCACTGGTATTCAATGTGATGAAGGCGTCTAAACTCTGTCCTTGTTTCATCACTGTTTTATAATACAATTCTGTACGGGGTGTTGGACTGGAGTGATAGGTGATATCCTCCGCTTTCATATAATTGAAATGCTTGGCTTCAAAACCAAAACCAGGCAATACTGTATTTTCTTTTTGGCTATACTTCAGTGTAGCATAAGTTTGCCCTTCATTAGCAAAAGGTAGCAAGCCAAAATTATCTTTGCGCAAATAATTAAACTTATAGTAACTCTTTAAGGTAAGAGCCGTATCCACAGCAATGGTATCACGAAGAATGGTAATAATTTTATAGTCCTTCATCGGAGCAATAGAATCCTTCTTTACCTTTTCTCGCAAGCTTCGTTTTTCTTTATTCTCCGTTTGTCCATCTTCATTCATCGAACCACGTTGAATTCCAGCATTATCTCCTCTATTCGTTACTGTTCCAGTATTACTACCTGGTGCTCTTTTAAAAGTATTCTGAGCTGTACAAAACAAAGTAATAAAAATAAAAAGTACACTAACAAGCTTTCGCATAAAAATGAAATTTGAACAAAGGTAATTTTATTTTTATTATAATAAAGATTAGAAGACAATTAAAGGAAATAAAAAAGCCATCCGAAGATGGCTTTTTTTTATTTCCTTTAATTGTTATAAACAGGATTATTTAATATTTCTGATTGAGGCACAGGAATAACTAATCTCTTGTCATTATAACTAAAAACTGTTCCTGCAAAGAATAGATGATTACTTCCGTATACAATATCTGCTTTATTTCGTTTGAATGCAGCTAAAGCTTTACCCTCTCCCCATAATTCTAGACGAGTTTGAAATAAGACTTCTTTTTTCAAAGCATCTCCAGATAATCCATCTAAATATGAAAGATCAGTAATTCTATTGTCCAACAATTCCTTTAGAGCATCAACAGCAGGTCCATCTTGATTTAGCCTCGCTTTGGCCTCTGCATTTAATAGATACATTTCCTCTACACGCATAAACACATAATCTGAAACAATGAGACGTTGTCCCATAAATGTTTTTCCTAGCGAAGAAAAGAATTTATTAACTGGCAAAATATCTGTTCCAAAATCAACTTCCTCTCCTTCATCATATTCAACAACATTTGTTTCAAATTGTTTTAGTCTAATATCATCTGCTCTAATCGCGTCAAACAAATCTTTATTCAACCCTTTTGTGTCACCTACTGCAGCATAGCTATAAGTATAAATATCTACCTGACCCCACCAAGAAACTAAATCCAAATCATTTTCAGTAGTTAACTGAGCAGACCACATCCAATTTGGATTTGATGCTACTTTATTAAATCCTCCTAATAATTGATTTTGATTAGCCAAAGGATACGCCCCTTTCAGTTCATCAGTGATTGTAATTACCTCTGTTAAAGCATCAGTAGTTCCCTTAGCTGCTAAAACATAAGCTAAAATTCCCTTTGCCACATTATAATTAATATTTGGCCCTTTACCTACCATATTTGCTTCTTCAAAATACTTTAAAGAAGTACGCAAGTCACTTTCCATTAATGCAAAAACTTCTTGCGTTGTTTTTGCTGGTGTATTAGTTAAAATTGGGCGAACATAAATAGGTAAAATTTTCTCATTTGCATCATAACCTGTTGTATATAAATTAACCAAATTATAATACATATAAGCTCGCATTGCATAAGCTTGAGCCAAAATACCTTTCTCCTTATCGCTGAGTTCTTTCAATGGCTTATCTTGTTCATCTAGATAACCTACTAAAACATTATTTGTACCACGAACCATATAATAATAAAATCTCCATGGCTTAAAAGCTTCTAACGAAGCATAGTTTCTAAAATCTGAAAGATCAGCAATACCTGAATACCATCCATAAATTGTGCTATTCAAGACCATATCACCTGCTAACATATCGGTATAAATATCATACCCTTTTTGACCAAAATCATCATGTCCAGTTGTACCACCTGACCCTTGTTTCACATTATAAGCGTATAACCCATTCATGGTTGCCTCCATCAAATGAGGAGAAGTTTCAGTGATACGATCAATATCTTTTTTTGAAATATATCGAGTAGGTTTAATGTCTAAATCATCTTTGCTACAAGCTCCAAATAGCAAACCTGCTCCCAAAGCTATAATTAAAATTCTTTTCATCTTTTTAGTCTTTTAAAGATTAAAATTTAACTTTAACACCACCCGTAATTGTAGTTAATGGTGTATATCTGTAAGTATCTGATGTACCAAATTCATTTGTCGCTGGATTAAATCCATCACGTTTGGTAAATAAGAATAGGTTATCTCCTGATACATAAAAACTAACTGCAGCTAATCCTAATTGCTTTAAATATTCTTTCGGCAATGTATAACCTAAACGGATATTATTAATCGATAAATAATCTGCCTTAGTTAAAAAACGCGTAGAAGAAGCATTTGCATTACGATCTAATCCACTTGATAAACGAGGTACATCCGTGATGTCACCAGGTTTTTGCCAACGATTTTCAATGTCTTTATGCCAGTTATTACTACCTATTCTTTCATTCCCCATAAGATTAGCATATGTCGCATCGTACGCATATCCACCTAAACTATATAGAGCCTGCACACTTAATTCCCATCCTTTATAACCCGCATTTAAGTTAATACCTCCACGTAATTTCGGAATTGCAGATTTTCCAACAAAATCCAACGTTGCTTTTCCATAATCAGTCGTAGTTTCTTTCGTTAATTTCCCTTTCATATCTGGATTAGTAGCTAAGAAATCCTCTAAAGACTCAACATATTGTACTACGTCATTCTGATCTTTATAAGTATAGGTATACCATTGTGCTTGTCCTGTTTGAGGATCAACTCCTGCCCATTCTCTTAAATAGAAATCACCTAAAGAATGTCCTTCAGCTCTACCAAAACGTCCGCTTACATCCAATGTTTTTGCTCTTCCTGTTGTTGGATCAATAGGCATAGAAATTAATTTATTATCTAAGAATTCACCATTTATTGCTAAATCAATATAAGCATCTTGAGTTTTTAATAAATGCCCTACAACAGTAAACTCTACTCCTTGATTACGCAATTTCCCATCATTTACCTTAATAGATTCAAAACCAACAGAAGGCCCAACTTTACGATCAAAATTTAAATTAACTGTATTTTTTAGATAATAATCAACTGAAATATCCACATATTTATTCAAACTTAGTTCTAGACCTGCTTGGAACATTTTTGATTTCTCCCAAGTCAAATTGGGGTTTCCTACATAGATTTCATAATTAGCTAAGCTTCCACCATATGTTGCTACTTCCCATAAATTTTCTCCTGGATGATATGCGTCATAGATTAGACCATTTACAGTCATATAAGAATTTTGATCACCTGTTGTACCGTAACTCGCTTTTAATTTCAAATTAGAGATAACATTTTGATCTAACATGAAATTTTCCCTAGAAGCAACCCAAGCTGCCCCAATAGATCCGTATGTCCCCCATTTATCTGTGGAAAATTTTGAAGACCCATCACGACGTAAAACTCCTGTTAGAAAATATTTACCTGCAAAATCATAATCAACTTTTCCAAAATAACTTTCTAAAACTGCTTCATCACTCCATCCATAGGAAGGAGAAGAAGAACCTCCATTACTAATTTCAGTACTACTAGGATCTGCTAAATCATTTTTCGACATACTATTAGTTCTCAATGTAAATGAATTATTTTCATGAGCAACCATTACATCCAATCCGTGATCTCCAAATGCCTTTTTATAACGCAACATTTTAGTCCAGTTGTAAGTAAACAATTCTGTCTTTACTTTATAAATCGACCCTCCCATTGAAGCAGCTGATCCATAATATCTATTATTCAATAAATCTCTAGTATTTAAATAAAATTGCCCTCCCAAATTAGAATCAAAAGTTAATCCATCAGCCAATTTAACTGTAAATACATTACTTAAATTAATTTCATCTTTTGTATTACGATCTTTACCATGGGTTGCATCACCAACTGAGTTTGTTAAAGCTCCAAAACCACGTCCAGATCCATAATCATATTGATAGCCTCCATAATATTTATCTTCTACTTTATTTCCATTAGCATCTCTTAAAAACAGAGGATAGATTGTTGGTATATTATCCGTAAACCAGAATAAACTTCCTGAATCTGATGTTTGTCCAGGACTATTACTTTGTGAGTGTGTATAACCAACGTTCAAACTTGCATCTAACCATTCTTTTGGTTTATGTTGCAAATTCAATCTCGTTGTTAAACGTTCATAATCTGAATTTAAAGCATATCCTTCATCCTTTAAATAACCTAAAGAGGTAAAATATGATGTTTTCTCAGAGGAACCTCCCATTTTCACGTTAGCCTCTGTACGTCTCGATGCATCGAAAGCATAATCTTTCCAATCTTCTGGTGTATACTTCCTAGTTACACCATCACGGACTCTACCTGTGGAAGGATCAATTAATTCACCTCCATTGGCTACATTCCACATATTATAACGTGGATGAATACCATAGTTTCCACTAAATAAATAATCATTTGCAAAATTTAATGCATTTGCATCATCCATATTAAAACCATATTTCCCACGGTTTCTCAATCCCTCATGCGAATAAGCGATGTAGTCTTCTTGAGAAGTAACTACATTGTACTTGGGCAACGCTCTCCAGTTCACACCTGTACTTGCATCAACTTCAATATACGAATCAGAACCTTTTCCTGACTTTGTATTAATGATAACCACCCCATTCGCTCCACGTGATCCGTAGATTGCTGTTGCTGTAGCATCCTTTAATACCGTCATTGAACCAATGTCAGCAGGGTTAATGGAGCTAACATTTCCTAAATATGGAGTTCCATCAACAATATATAGCGGATTTCTATTTCCATTCACGGAACCGAACCCACGAATACGCACTGTCGGCTCTGCTCCTGGCTGTCCGCTCGTTGTAATTACGCGAACCCCCGCAGCCTCACCAGCCAACGCAGCCACAGCATTCGAAACATTTTTTTTCTCAATGTTTTTACTGTCAATTTGAGTTGCCGAACCTGTAAATGATTCTTTTGTTGTAGTACCATATCCTACAACAATTACTTCATCAAGTACATTGTCATCCGCAGACATTGCCACATTGTGCAATGCCCCATTGCCTACAGTATACTTAACGTCTTGCATTCCAATAAAAGAAAACACAAGCACTTGTCCTGGTTTTGTTTTTAAGGAATACTTTCCATCTAAATCGGTCTGTGTACCCAATTGGGTTCCTTGAATCACAACCGTTACGCCTGGCAGTGGCATACCATCTTCAGTAACCACCCCAGAAAGCGTTTTTTCCTGCGCAAACCCCACTTGTACAAGCAGGATCATGATGCACGCATAAATCCACTTAATCTTCGATCTCATTCTTAAAAAATTGATTAGTTAGTTAAACAAATCTAAACATTTTTTATTAGACCGCCTAAATCAATTTGATTAAATCAGGATAAAAAACCAACATCAAGAAGATTTTACATAATCAATTCTCATTTTTATTGCCAATTTAAAAGAAAACAAACAACATTAAAACATAATTGACTACACTATCACCAAGCCTCTAAATATTACCCTAAACCAATATTTAGTATTTTTTTAATAATATTTAGTATTTTTTGTTAATCACTCCAACTCCACAATAATCTCATAATAGCTATTAAAAAATAGATTTAATCAAACCTAAATAACCAATTAGATACGTAAAACAAAAACCTATTTATAATTCAAAGCAAGTACCGACACAAGTGTTAAAACCCTTTCTTGCTATAAAAAAACACCCAATGAATAATTCATTGGGTGTTTTTTTTTATATGATTTTTCTAATTATAATTTTACGCGTTTTGTCTGATTGATTTGACGATTAAAATCGCTGATATAGACAATGGATTTTTTACTTGCAGACCACATAGCGTCACCAACAGGTATATAGGTATTCATGGTATATAATTTTACCCCATCCTTTTCACCACCTAAAATAATATGCATAGCTGTACTAACTATTATCTCTCGTTCCGTTTGACCTTGATAAGCGATTGGGAATCCATAAAATGAATTCTTCTAGACTATGCAACAAAAGACTAAACGCAGTACTACTACATTATTGCTTTCTATTCACCTGGTAAAAAAGCTTTTCACCTTAATACTTAAAAAAACAAAAAACACACACCAAATTAACACAATATCAATAATTAAAATATTAATTTTCACCAATACGAAAACAACAAAACTTTATCACTACATTTATAACAAATAAACTAATTTAAATTATGAAAAAAATTTTTCTAGCCACACTACTTCCCTTAGCAGTAGCTTGTAGCACTGATTCGGATTTTAGTGAACCCGTTGATCAAGATCTAAAAAAAGCATCTCAAACTGTAACAGAGGAAGTTGACTACGGCAACTGTATGGAATGTATTGACAAAGAAGAGTATTTTACCCACCTCGAGTATTATAAATCTCGTGATATTCATGAAGGTTCATTTATCATTCGAAACCCACATTTAGGAGCAGGACGTTTCACTTATAGAGAATTATCAAACTCTCAAACAAGTTTTACTTTCACCTACAACCCAACAACAGGAGAAGCTATTCCTAAAAACTTAGTAGTTAGCATGACTCCTTTTCCATCTCCATTTCCTTCTATAAATGGAACAGCATCAATAAGTATAACCAATAAATCTATTCGCTATCAAAAAGAAGGAAAAGCCTTTTATATCGAGGTTTATTACACAGTAAAGAGAACAGTTAGAAAACCTGACAGCAAAGGCAATCTCGGTGCATCTACAACAATTATAGATGAAGCATACTATGCACAACGCATAGCCTTAGAAGACTATATTGATCTCAAGACATTTATCAAAAAATAATTGATATTATTTTTACAAACAACATAAAGAGAACAGTCCTAACACTTTCCTCTTTTAAAACAAGAATGTAAAACTAAAAAACCCCATCTAAACGATGGGGTTTTGTTTTAAGAATATTTTTAATACTCTTGTATTTTATGGCAACAAAGAATTAATACCCTTTATTTTGATCGATTTTACTCGCATTAATCTCATTACGAGGAATAGGGAAAGCCAGTTTAGCCTCACCGTATTTCACTCCTTTTGTCGCTTGTGGAGTAATAGCCAAATTTTCTTTATTACGCATTTGATCTTCAAAACGGAATCCTTCAAATACTAGCTCTTTACGTCTTTCTGTCAAAACATCTTCTAACGTAAGCGCAGTATACTTAGCTGTTGGGTTACCTAAATAACGTTCTGCAGCCACTTTATTCAGCAAGTTTAATGCCACACCTTCTTCTGTATGTGTACGCACAGCAGCTTCAATAAAGTTAAACACTAGCTCTTCATAACGCATTACTTTAATATTAGCACTCATTCCAGTGTATTTACCAAAGTTACGGTAATGCTCTAGATTGTAACGAATAGAAGGGTCAACAGCAACATCGCCATCTAATTCCTCTTTTGTTAACTTGATATACTTATTAGTACCAATTTTTTTGTAATTTCCTTTATCGTTTTGTGCAAGATTATTATATCCTTGCATTTCTAAAGACGATCGAATATCCGTTTCATCCTCGAATAACTCTTGTAGATTTTCGCCTAGACCAACGACATCTCCATAACCCACATAAGCAAAAATAGTATACAATGAATTATTTCCTGGGTTATTGATATTGTCTTGCGCCAACTCAAATACAGCATTACTCTGAGGCTCTTCTGCTCTAAATGAAGCGATATAAGCACTTCTTTGAATAATAGAACCTCCTAAGTCCATTGCCGTTTTAGCACTTTCCATTGCTATAGAATAATCAGCTGCATCAAATGCACCGAAAAACATAGCCACTCTTGATTTTACACCATAAATCGCTTGCTGAGTGAAACGTTTTTTATTCGAAGCATTTTTATCTACTAATTTTAAAGCTTCGTCTAAATCTTTATAGATATTATCTCTAACTTCTTTAACAGAAATACGTTTGTAATTTTTCGCATCTAACTCTCCAAAACGCGTGATATAAGGAACACCTACAGCGTTTAATCCTAAGTCATCTACGTATTGTTGACCGTAAATACGCAATAAATCAAAATGAGCTAATGCACGAATAGCATACGCCTCAGCTTTTCCTTGCTTAATTTCCGTTTCGTTTCCTGATTTTATATCCGAACCTATCGCTAAGTTAGCAGAACTAATCACCTCATAAATTTTCTTCCATGTATCTGCTGGGTAAGCATGTGTAGGAGTTAAATTAAATCCTGATACATTTTGGAAACGGTTTGAGAATCCCGCAGCTGCATAAGCATTATCTCCACGCACCTCACTAAAGATGATGATATCACGCCCATAATAAGTAGCGTTTACCATTCTATAATACGCTCCAGATACAGTTGCACGTAAATCAGTTGCAGTTTCTAATGGTTTCGCTTCAATGTCGCGAGCACCTTCTAAGGTAGCATCTAAACGATCATCTGAACAACTTGTCAGTCCAGAAGACAATAAAGCTACCGCTAAAATTGAAAATATAATCTTTTTCATAACTTTTTAAAACTTAACATTTACAGAGAATACAATTGACTTTACTGGAGGAGTTGCAACACTCACATATCCTGTAGCATCTACTTCTGGATCGTATTTTAATCCGTTATCTTTAACCCATGTCCATAAGTTAGTACCGATTACAGAAAGCGTAACTCCATCCAAATTCAATGTTCTTGTAAAAGCAGAATTGAAGTTATAACCCAATGTTACGTTTCTTAAACGAATGTAATCTCCATCGTGTAAAAATCTTGTTGATGGACTTGTAAAGTTTTTATTCCCATCAGTAGCCACATATTGCACAAGAGGCACATCTGTCATATCCCCCGGTTTTTGCCATCTATCTAACATCTCAGAAGACGCATTTGAAGATACGATCGCATTGGTTGTTCCAGCTGTTTTAAATGCATATTGTTCATATACTTTATGACCTCCAGCAAATGTAAACATACCATCTAAATAGAATCCTTTATAATCCACGTGTAAATTAGCTCCTCCAGTAAATTTAGGCAAAGCACTTGCTCCTTGGAATCTTGATTCTGCTTTACTATAATCAGAAGTAGCGATATTATTTTCATCAAACCACATAGGTTGACCCGTTTGAGGATCAACACCTGCCCATGTTGGCATATACCACTCACCAACTGCATGTCCTCTAACGTCTGCTGTATATGATTTATAATCTTCCATCTCTACACCGTCAATCACAGGCATTTCTGTAATTCTGTTGCGCACTGTACCAAAGTTAGCACCAACTGAAATATTAAAATCTTTTGAACGCACGATATCAGCATTTAATTCAAGCTCAATACCGCGGTTATTCATTGCCCCCATATTCATCATTTGAGACTCGAATCCAGACATTTTAGACAAGCTTTTTTTGTATAATAAATCACTTGTTTTACTTTCAAAATAAGTAGCGCCAAAAGTGAAACGATCTTCAAACATTCCCAACATGAAACCGAAGTCCATTTTCTCTTGTTTTTCCCATCCAATTGGGCCACCAATTTGAACGGGTACAATTGCTGCTTCCCCATCATATGAAACGATATCAGCACGACGTACGTATTGATTTGGATTAATTTGAGAGTTACCATTTGTTCCGTAAGACCCTCTAAAACGCATAGTAGAAATGGTAGATTGGTTAGCCATCCAATTTTCTAAATGCATATTCCAAGCCCCTCCAACTGAATAGAAGTAACCAATACGATCTGTAAATTTAGAAGAACCTTCACGTCTACCTGTTAAATCCACTAAGAATCTATTTTGATAGTTATAGTTGATAATTCCAACATATCCTAAGTTCGCATCATCTAAGAAATCATAAGCTGCATCTTTATTCGCTGCTGCTGCTGCTAAGGAATTAAATCCTTCTAAAACGATTTGTCCCGAACCTTCTAAGAAACGACGCTTAGATTTTTGGTACTCAACTAATACTTTTGTATTGAATTGGTGATTTTCTCCTAAATAAAATTTATAATCTAACCCATTCTGAGCTACATAATTGAAGTTATTTCTAACAGCTTTTGCTGCAGTACCCCCATAATTTTTCCCATCACCATGTACAGGATTTCTATACTCAGAAAAATCAGCTAATGTATAATCAATAGCCATTGAAGAAGTGAATTTCAAATTATCTGTAATCGCATAGCTAACCGAGTTTGAATTAATTACACGTGTTACATCATTCAATGTTTGATTGTGTTTCGTCGTATATACAACGTTGTGATATCCTGAATTTGGTAAATAGTATGATCCATCTTCATTATACAATGGATTCCATGGATTCATTACTAATTTAATGTAGTTTGGATTTGAGAAATAAGCTCCCCCTTCAGAAATACCATTTTGTTTGGTGTTCGTTACTTTAATACTCGTATTAAATTCAATTTTATCATTGATTTTTTGCATAAAACTCAATGAAGCTCCAATACGTCTAAAATCAGATCCAATCACAGTACTCTCGATTTTATCATGTGACAATGAAGCATAAAAATTATGACGATCACTACCACCTGTAGCAGAAAAATTGATACTAGTAATTGGCGCATCTTGATTTTTCACATAATCACCCCAATCATTATTTGGACGACCTGCTGCCACCCAATTTCCATAATTTCCAGCTTTAGAATAATTAGCTAAAGCAAATGCTCCTGCTTCCTCACGAGTAAACCCTTCTGCTTTACCATATGTATTGTACAGCCCGTCTAAGAAAATATCTTCTTTTTCGTTTGAAGTCAATAAACGCGGTCCTTTAACTGCATTATTTTGAAAACCAATACGCGTTCCAAAGTTAAACTTTGTCGCTCCTGTTTTTCCTCTTTTTGTTGTAATCAAGATAACTCCATTCGTACCACGAGCCCCATAAACTGCAGTTGCTCCAGCATCTTTTAACACAGTCATTGATTCAATATCAGCAGGGTTAATAGTTGCTAATAAAGACAAAGAAGTAGAAGGTGTATCTGTACCTTGGTTTCCTCCAGAGAAGTCACCATCATACATTGGAATACCATCGATAACATACAAAGGTTCGTTTGTAGCCGTCATAGAGTTACGTCCACGAATACGAATATTTTGTTTTGCTCCTGGAGAACCTGAAGAAGCAGACATCTGTAAACCTGCAACACGTCCTTGTAATGCTTGATCAGCAGATGCCATTGGCGTAGCAGCTACTGCATCACCTTTAATCGCAACAGCATTTCCTGTTACTTGGTTCTTTGTTTTAACCTGTCCATACGCCAAAACAACAACCTCTTCTAACATATCTTCGACTGTTGTCATCGATACATTATAGGTGTTCGCTGCACCTACTTTATACGTAACATCTTTTAAACCAATAAAGGAAAAAGACACTACATCCCCTTGTTTCACCTTCAAAGAGTAATTACCGTCTAAATCGGTCTGTGTACCCATTTGTGTCCCTTGGATAATCACAGTAACTCCTGGCAAAGGCATACCTTCCTCAGAAACAACACCCGAAAGCGTCTTTTCTTGAGCGAATGCAAATTGCACAAATAGCGCCATGAATAGCACTAAAGTCCATTTTAACTTTGATCTCATTATTTAAATTGAATTAGTTAGTTCGCAAACATAAAAAACTAACCTAAAACCTAGTTAACTTTTTCCATCATTAACTAGAAACAAAGCAACTAAATACTAAAGAACAATAATTAAAACAATAGAATTATATAAAAAAAATAAAACAATAAAAAAAACTATTAATTTTTAAAACATTAAACACTTCAATATTTACCAAAAGACTTAACAAAGACTTATTACACGCTTTACATTTAACAATCCACGAACTCCTCTTTTTTTCTCAAAAAATCTTAAACCACTAGTTATCAAGAAAGAGAAAAAAAAGTCTCAAAAAGCAGTCAATAATTTACAAATGTTAAATTTTAAATTCTTAGGATTTCTTTAATGGATTTCTTAGTTAATATTACCTTTTCAAAGCCTAGATTCACTCTCAGAGTCTTACCTTTGTTTTTCATTTTTTAGTTATGCTACTACATCATTATTCAGAAGCACTATATGAAGCCGGAACAGACGAAGCCGGTAGAGGTTGTATTGCTGGACCAGTAACTGCCGCTGCTGTTATTCTTCCACCAGATTTTGCGAATGAAATCTTAAATGACTCCAAGCAACTTTCGGCAAAAAACCGCTATACCTTAAGAAGTATTATAGAGGAGCAAGCAGTAAGTTATGGGGTAACTCATCTTCACGAGGACGTCATCGAAGAATTGAACATCTTACACGCTGCCATAAAAGCCATGCACGAAAGCGTAAGTCAATTAAAACCTATACCTGATTTTCTCATCGTAGACGGAAATAAATTTACTGCGATTCCCAATATTCCCCATCAGTGTATCGTCAAAGGTGATGCTAAATACTTAAGCTTAGCAGCCGCTTCTGTTTTAGCCAAAACGTATCGCGATGATTATATGAATCAAATACACGAGGAATTTCCAATGTATAATTGGAAGAAAAACAAAGGATATCCAACACAAGAACACCGCGCTGCCATTTTAGAATATGGTCCTTGTAAATACCATCGAAAATCATTCAAGCTTTTACCTGATCAGTTAAAGCTAGAGTTATAGCATAAAAAAAAATCTCTTTTACATGAAGTAAAAGAGATTTTTATTTTTATATCCACATTGCTTTTTAAGCAAATACTTTCTCAACTGCTTGAATCGTAAAATCCAAATCTTCATACGTCAAAGCATCTGTAATAAACCACGTTTCATACGAAGAGGGAGCGATATAAACTCCTTCTTTCAACAATCCATGGAAAAAGGTTTTAAACGCTTCATTATTTCCATAACCTGCGGTATCAAAATCAACGACTTCACGTTCATCAAAGAAAACGGAAATCATCGATCCGACGCGATTAATCGTATATTTAATTTGTTTAGCCTCTAGTACAACTCGAATTCCTCTTTCGAGGTAAGCTGTTTTTTCTTCTAAGCGTTGAAACACTGCTAAATCATTATTAATAGCTTTCAACATAGCTAATCCAGCCGCCATAGCCAACGGATTCCCTGATAAAGTTCCCGCTTGATATACAGGTCCAACAGGTGCTAAATAATCCATTACTTGAGCAGAACCAGCGAATGCACCTACAGGTAATCCTCCACCAATTACCTTCCCAAAAGTAACCAAATCAGCTCGAACGCCAAACAGTTCTTGTGCACCTCCACGTGCCAAGCGGAATCCAGTCATCACTTCATCAAAAATCAAAAGTGTTCCATGTGTATCACACAGTTGACGCAATCCTTCTAAGAAACCTGGTTTAGGTGGAACACACCCCATATTTCCTGCTACAGGCTCTATAATAATTGCCGCGACTTCACCTTTATTTGCTTCTAAGATTGATGCTACATTCTCTAAGTCATTATAAGTAGCCAATAGCGTATCTTTTGCTGTTCCTTGTGTAACTCCAGGACTATTAGGAGAACCAAAAGTGACTGCCCCACTTCCAGCTTGGATTAAGAAGGAATCGGAATGCCCGTGGTAACAACCTTTAAACTTGATAATTTTCTCTCTATCTGTATAACCTCTAGCCAATCGAATAGCACTCATACATGCTTCTGTACCCGAGTTAACAAAGCGTATTTTATCAATATTCGGAACCATAGACACTGCTAATTCTGCAATTTCTGTTTCTATTTCTGTTGGCATACCGAAAGAAGTTCCTTTTTTTGCTTTTTCAATCACTGCATCCACTACAGGTGGATAAGCATGACCTAATAACATAGGTCCCCAAGAGTTAATATAATCAACGAGTCGATTTCCATCCACATCGTACAAATAAGCTCCTTTCGCTTCTTTGACAAATATAGGGGTTCCTCCTACAGATTTAAATGCTCTTACTGGTGAATTAACCCCACCAGGAATCACTTTTTCAGCTTCTGCAAAAAGCTGACTACTTCTTTGATATAACATAGTGTTTTATAATTTTAAGCGTTGACCAATCGAGAGATTCGTCCCATCAAGATTATTTGATTTCTGTAGTTTAGCTACAGTTGTATTGTATTTTTTTGATATGGAATACAACGTATCGCCTTTTTGAACCACATGGGTTTTCGATGTAGATTTAGCATCTACTTTGGCTTTGGTATCCACCTTAACTTCTGCTTTCTTTTCTATTTCTTTTTTAGGACGTGGTGAAGTCAGCCCTAATACTTCTCGATCATATTGATCTAATGTATAACGCTCAATAAGACTAATTAGTTTATTCGCGTATTTCGGATCAGTAGCATAACCAGCTTTTTTCAAGCCATGTGCCCATCCTTCATAATCATCCTTATCCAAAGCAAATAGATCATTATAACGACTACGCGACACTAAGAATTGAGAGTGATCGCGATACGACTCTTCTGGAGCTTCATATTTTCTAAAACATTCATCTGGAGCATCATCCGTATGACGGACTGACGGCCCATCCCATTCCTTGTGACATTTAATTCCAAAGTGATTGTTTGCATTTCTACTTAATGTCCCTTGACCAGAACCCGATTCTAAAACTCCTTGTGCCAACGTAATACTAGCAGGAATTCCATACGAAGACATATTGTCTTTCGCAATGTCTTTATACTGTAAAATATAATCCTGAATCATATCTGCCGTAACAGAAATTCTCGAAGTTGCCTCAAGCGTTTCACTAGTTTTGGCTGCCGTGCGCTTATCTTTCTCTCGCTTGGCTTCATCTTGAATACGACGTTGCTCTTCTACCTTTTTTTGTTGTGCTCGATATTGTTCTTTTGAAACCAATTCTTTGGTTTTCGACTTCTTCCCTGTGAGTTTAGAATTGTTCTTCACCCCACAACTTACAAGTGTAAGTAAACAGAACAGTAAAAAGATTTTTTTAATCATATAGCTATTTTATTTTTTCATTCCACCCTTGTAAGCCTCCCGTGTGAATAGCGAGAATCTTACTGTTATTTTTAAATTGACCTTGCTTTATTAAATCAAAGATACCAAAAAGTAGTTTACCCGTGTAAATTGGATCCAAAAGAATTCCCGTTTTCTGTTTAAATTCCCGTATAAAATCCAATAAATCAGCATTGTACTTTGCATAACCTCCAAAGTGATAGTCTGTTTGAAGCATCCAATTTTCTTTGGCAGCATACTTTTTAATTTCTTCTTGAAGAAAATCTCCCTTTAACACAGGAAATCCCATGATTATTTGATGCGCAAAAGAACTGTTAATTATGCCAGCAATTGTGCCTCCAGTACCTACCGCGCAACAAACATAATCGTAGGTTGCATCTCCTTCTTGTAAGATTTCTTCCGTTCCTTTGATTGCTTCCTCATTTGTCCCTCCTTCTGGAACAAGGTAAAAATGACCAAACTCTTCTTCCAACTGCCTCAAAAAAACGGCAGAATCTTTCGTTCTATACTCCGTTCGAGTCACAAACTTAAAACGCATACCATCTTCTGTTGCTTTTTTTAAGGTTGGATTATCGAGATAGCAGGCAGCAATTTCTTCTCCTCGAATCACCCCAATTGTCTGTATTCCCAATATTCTTCCAGCCGCCGCCGTTGCCGCAATATGATTGGAATAAGCCCCACCAAAAGTCAACAACTGTTTATAACCTTGACCAACAGCTGCCTCAACATTATACTTCAATTTCCTAAACTTATTACCCGAAACCTCTGGATGTAATAAATCTTCTCTGCGTACAAACAATTCAATTCCATGTTGAAAAGGAAGATCAATTTTCGTTGTAGGCACGACATCATTTAAAAATAGATTCTTCATTACAATCACATTTACAAGCCTTTAATTTACGATAGGTTTAACTAAAATCACTTTTTTTTGTATAAATATTAAACTAAATAATACAAGAGTTTTTAGTAACTTACCTACGGAAATTTGAGTCAAAATCCAAAGCTAAACTAGGAGACAAAACTAGTTAATAGTTTTTAGGTTTACACTTAAAAAACACATAAATAATTAATCACAAAAAACTCAGAAAATGACTTTTAAGGAACAAATTTTACAAGGAATTCCACATGAGCTACCGGCAAAAAAGGAGTATGATCCGGCAATTAATCACGCTCCAAAACGCAAAGAAATATTGACAGAAGAGGAAAAGAAACTTGCCTTGCGAAATGCTTTACGTTATTTTGATACCAAACATCATTCCGAGTTAATCCAAGAGTTTAAAGAAGAATTAGAAACATACGGTCGCATCTACATGTATCGCTTTAGACCCGATTACAAAATGTATGCAAGACCAATCGAGGAATATCCAGGAAATTCTACACAAGCCAAAGCAATTATGTTGATGATTCAAAACAATTTGGATTATGCTGTTGCTCAACATCCACATGAATTAATCACTTACGGTGGTAATGGTGCTGTTTTTTCAAACTGGGCACAATACCTACTAACCATGCATTATTTAGCAACGATGACTGATGAGCAAACGCTAGTGATGTATTCTGGACATCCGATGGGATTATTCCCTTCTCATGCTAAAGCTCCTCGCGTTGTAGTAACCAATGGAATGATGATTCCGAATTACTCCAAACCAGATGATTGGGAAAAATTCAATGCTTTAGGTGTTACTCAATATGGTCAGATGACGGCAGGAAGTTATATGTATATTGGTCCTCAAGGGATTGTACACGGAACGACCATTACTGTTTTAAACGGTGGTAGAAAAATCGCTAAAAACGGAGAAGACTTAACTGGTAAACTATTTGTAACTTCAGGATTAGGAGGAATGAGTGGAGCTCAACCAAAAGCAGGTAATATCGCAGGTTGTATTACTGTATGTGCAGAAGTCAATCCGAAAGCTGTACACACCAGACATTCTCAAGGCTGGGTAGACGAAGTAATTACAGATATCAACGCTTTAGTTCCTCGAGTAAAACAAGCACAAGAAAACAAAGAAGTAGTTTCCATTGCCTTCCAAGGTAATATTGTGGAAGTATGGGAAAAATTTGCAGAAGAGAACCTTTTCGTTCACTTAGGATCTGATCAAACTTCATTACACAACCCATGGGCTGGAGGATACTATCCAGTAGGATTGTCTTTTGAAGAAGCAAACGATATGATGGCTAATAACCCTACTTTATTCAAAGAGAAAGTACAAGAGTCTTTACGCAGACAGGCAGCTGCAATCAACAAACACACAGCTAAGGGAACTTACTTCTTCGACTACGGGAATGCTTTCTTATTAGAAGCATCCAGAGCAGGCGCGGACATTATGGCTGCTAATGGCATTGATTTCAAATATCCAAGCTATGTCCAAGACATTATGGGTCCCATGTGTTTCGACTACGGATTTGGGCCATTCCGTTGGGTATGTGCTTCTGGAAAACCAGAGGATTTAGCGAAGACAGATGAAATTGCTTGTCGCGTATTAGAAGAAATTATGCAAAATTCTCCTGTTGAAATTCAACAGCAAATGGCAGATAACATCCGTTGGATTAAAGGCGCACAAGAAAACAAACTCGTCGTTGGATCACAAGCGCGTATTTTATATGCAGATTCAGAAGGGCGAATTAAAATAGCAGAAGCCTTTAATCAAGCGATTAAAGAAGGGATTATCGGTCCGGTAGTACTAGGTCGTGATCACCACGATGTATCAGGAACAGATTCACCTTACCGTGAAACATCCAACATTTACGATGGATCTCGTTTTACCGCTGATATGGCCATTCACAACGTGATTGGAGATAGCTTTAGAGGCGCTACTTGGGTTTCTATCCACAACGGCGGTGGCGTTGGATGGGGAGAAGTAATCAATGGAGGATTTGGCATGCTTTTAGATGGTAGTAAAGAGTCTGACGAAAAATTAAAATCCATGTTATTCTGGGATGTAAACAACGGTATTGCGCGACGCAATTGGGCTAGAAATAAAGAGGCTACCTTTGCAATTAAACGTGCAATGGAGGTTGAACCACTTTTAAAAGTAACCCTACCAAATATCGTTGACGATAGTTTATTAAATTAACTCACAAAAATAAGTAAGCGATGAAAACTGTATCCAAATTTCTAATTCTTGCGGCTGTAACTATTTTTTCAGCCTCTTGTAGTAGTGTGCGTGTTAGTGCCGATTACGACAAAAACACCAATTTTACAGCTTATCAAACCTATGCTTTTTTCAAAGAAGGGATTGACAATGTAAAATTAAACGACTTGGATAAAAAGCGTATTTTAAATGCGATTGACCAGGAAATGACGGCTAAAGGCTTTACTAAAACAGATAGTAATCCTCAACTATTAGTAAACATTTTTACTAAATCACAACAGCAAGTAAACGTAACAACCAACAACGATTACTTCTACTCGAGATACGGCTACTATGGATGGGGGTACGCTCCTTATTGGGGACCTAATTCCACCACAGTATCCACATCAATTGAAGGGAAATTATACATCGATTTCATTGATACAACTAAAAAAGCTTTAATCTGGCAAGGAATTGGAACGGGCTATATAGACAACGCCAACACACCCGAAAAGAAAGAGGCTAAAATTCAGGATTTTGTACAGAAGATATTGAGTACGTATCCACCTGAGGTGAAGAAGTAATAATTTTATGCTTAACTTTTTAATCTTAAAACAATCGCAAATCATTTTTTAAGAATTAAAATATAGTTTAATAATAAAGAGGTAAAATAAGAACCAATATATTCTTATTTTATCTCTTTATTTTTATTCTATACTACCACACCAATAAAAGATAGAGATTGCTTAAAAAATAATAACATTATCAATTAGAGTCTGCTCCAAAAGATCACCTTAAAGCTGGGAAATGAAAGAAAAAAATATTACTACTATTAAAAAGGAACAAAATCTGAAACCGTTATAGGCTATATAATAAAACTACGGAAATTCAATAGAAATAAAGTAAAAGAAACACCCTTTGATATGGCTGGTTCTATGAAACAGATAGCAAAAAAAATGCTTCACGAACGCTATACAAGTTATCAATCGTTTCCACGTGCAAAAACTTGCTAGCGAAGCACTTCCGAATATTCGAATTAAACATCGTTAGATTGAAATGGACAACGAAAATAATGCTATTATCCAGGCTAAGGGTACAAATAAAACCTATACTCCTGATACCTTATCCAATGGAGATACAAAAAACAATTATTAGCCCAATCTAGACATTTACTATACAAAAGCCCTAATAACTGGACAATAGGCCAACAAGATAGAGCTAAACTATTATTTGAATTATACCCGGAAATTGAGTAACCATATGGCTTAACAAACAAGTTAAGAGCAATATACAATCAACTTATTCCAAAAGAAGTCGCTATGACTAAACTTACCTATTGGTTCATTCAAGTAGAAAATACTAACCTTGAACAATTTAATACGGTAACTAAAACCTTTATGTTATACTACGCGGATATATTAAACTACTTCAATGATAGAAGTACCAATCATCTGCAGAATCCTTTAATGCTAAAATTAAGTACTTTAGAATGATGTATAGAGGTGTAAGAGACAAGTTCTTTTTCCTGTTTAGATTGACTAAACTTTTTTGCGTAGTAATCCAATAAACGAAAACTGATTTAGAGGATGCGACCTCTCTTGCGTCGAGGTGACATACGAACCGAAGACTTGACTAAAATAAAATATTTTTTACTGTCCTCAACTTTTTCGCTTGATTCCAACTTCCGCACTTAACTCCTGATACTTAATTAAATATAAAAAAAAATTAAAGCATAAAAAACACCCTAAAATAAAAAAAAAGACTGCCTTTTTGAGACAGTCCTTTTTTTATTTAATTAATTCTTATCTATTTGATAAAAAATTATTTAACTGATTTTCTTCCTCCGAAAACAGAGTTTTTAAGGAATTTCGCGCTTATTTTAACGCTTGCTGCACCTTGAACTAAATTTCCATCAGCATCAACTTCTCTCCAGTAGTAACCAGTTCCAAGTGTACCATCAAATTTAATTCCGTTTGCATCATTCTCAACATGTAATGTTAATAAGAAATCTGTATCACTATCAGCAATAGCTACATCTACTAACTCATTACTTAAATCAAATGGAACAAAACGACCTGCTTCAAAATCAGCAACAGCTGAACTAGCAATAAATGTATCTTCACCAACATTTGCTGGCCATTGGTATGGTTGACCAATAACTTGATTAGTTACAAACATTGTAGAACTTCTAGTAACATATGCTTGAGCTTGCTCATCAATAGTACCTAATTCATAAGTTACAATAGAGTAAGTCCCCTCATCAGTGTAAATATATGGTTGGAATTGTCCTTGAGCATTTTTTATACCGTTGATATAAACTCTTTTAAGGTTAGTAATTTCTGTATATTCTCCATTTAATTTAACGTAGTTTTCAGGAATATTTTGTTCTTTTACAACAACAGAAACTTCATCGCTAGTTACATATCCATCTTTAGAAGCAACAAATTTAAACGTTCCAGCAGCTGTTGAAGTGAAAACTCCTCCTGCAACTGCAGTACCATTAGCTTGTTTCACTGTAAATCCAGTAACATTAGCTCCGTTTTCATCTTTTACAGTAAAAGTAACTGCTTCATTAACGAATACTTCAGTTTTACTTGGAGTTAAAGTTAATTTTAAAGGATCTGTTGGAATCTCATCTTTTTTAACAGTAATAGTTACAACATTACTATCATTAAAATCTTTTTTCTTAGCTTTTACTTCGTATTTACCTTCTTTAGCAAAAGTGTATGGACTAGAGATTTTCTCAGTTCCAATGTAAAGTTCTGCTCCTGCTTCAACTTTTCCATCAACTTTTACAGTAAAAGCAACTGCATCACCTTCTTTTACAGAAGTTTTATCAGCAGATAACGCCAAGTCCTTTTGCTTTGGATCATCATTTTTGCTGTCGTCGCTACCACAAGAAGCTCCGAATGTAGCTAAACCAGCTACAGCCAAAAACATAAATAATTTTTTCATAAATATTTGCTTTAATTAGTTAATAATTGTGTTGCAATATAAAAACATTTTTGAAACTAAAAAAAAAATTAGTTAATATTATCTTTAATGTTCCCTAATAACCTACAATAATAACCAAATATTATAGAATAAACTCCTCTTTCAATCACAATATTTAACACTAAAAATACATAAAAATAAAATATTTAACTACAAAAATACACATAAACTATTTTAACATTTACAAAAAGACCTTCCTCTCCTATTATTTCATTATTCCCATCATTCCACTACTAAAGAACGAGAGCTTATAATAGATTCATCTTTTTCCTTATATTTACCGCAACCAAACTACTTTTAGAATACTATGAACGCAAAAGAATACGAAAGCAACGAATTAATCGACCGATTACCTCCTCACTTAAAGCAATTTATCAAGCCGCAAGACTATGAAGATTACACGCCTATTAACCAAGCGGTATGGCGCTATGTGATGCGCAAAAACGTAGATTACTTATCTAAAGTAGCACACGACACCTATTTAGAAGGGTTAAGCAAGACAGGTATTTCGGTAGAATCTATTCCTAGTATGTATGGTATGAATAGAATTTTAAAAGAAATTGGCTGGGCAGCTGTCGCAGTAGATGGTTTTATTCCACCCAATGCTTTTATGGAATTTCAAGCTTACAAAGTACTGGTAATTGCATCTGATATTAGACAATTAGAGAATATTGAATATACTCCCGCACCCGATATTATTCACGAAGGTGCTGGGCATGCTCCTATTATCGCCAATCCTGAATATGCAGAATACTTAAGACGATTCGGAGAAATTGGATGTAAAGCTATTTCATCCGCTCACGATTATGAAATTTACGAGGCTATCCGCTTGCTTTCAATCTTAAAAGAAGCAGAAGGTGTAGCTGAAACAGATATCAAAAAGGCAGAGGATGAAGTGGATCGTTTGCAAGCTATTACTTCTGCTCCATCTGAAATGGCATTGATCCGAAACCTACATTGGTGGACCGTTGAATATGGATTAATTGGCACAGTAGACAATCCAAAGATTTACGGCGCTGGTTTATTGTCTTCTATCGGAGAGAGCGCTTGGTGTATGACGGATAATGTGGAAAAGCTTCCTTATACTATTGAAGCAGCGAATCAAGGGTTTGATATTACAAAACCTCAACCTCAACTCTATGTCACTCCTGATTTCGCATATTTAAGTGAAGTATTGGAGAACTTTGCCAATAAGATGGCTTTGCGCAAAGGTGGGTTGGAAGGAATTCAAAAATTAATTGATTCCAAAGCTCTAGGTACCATTGAGTTAAATACAGGTATTCAAATTTCCGGGCATTTCACTAACGTAATTGAACAAGAAGGAAAACCTGTTTATGTACAAACTACAGGAGCTACTGCTTTATCCTATAGAGAAAAAGAATTAGTTGGACATGGAACCGAAACCCATCCACACGGATTTGGCACAGCCTTAGGTCGCTTAAAAGGAATTAATTTAGCCATTGAAGACATGAGTCCACGCGATTTAAAAGCATACAACTTATTCGAAGGACAACCTGTAACACTAGAATTCGAAGGGGACATTACAGTTTCAGGAACGAATATTACAGGAATCAGAAATATTCACGGCAAAATTATCTTAATCAGCTTTAAAGACTGTACGGTTACGCATGGTGATACGGTATTATTCCAACCGGAATGGGGAACCTATGATATGGCGGTAGGTGCGGATGTTATCTCTGCCTTTTCAGGGCCTGCGGATTACAGAAGTTTTGATTTAGTCAATCACGTCCCTTCATCCAAAACAATCAAGGCAGTACGCGATGAAGATAAAATCAAACTAGAGGGGCTATATCAAGCGGTACGTTTAATGCGTGAAGAAAATAAAACAACAGATCTACATGGAATTTTAGATACTTTAATCGCTTCTTATGCCTCAGACTGGTTGTTAACGGTTGAGATTTTAGAACTAGCGAAAAAGAATCAAGATAACGCTTTATATCAAAAAGCAATGAATCGCCTAGAACAACTCAAGGTTGAACGTCCTAAAGTTGCTCATTTGATTCTAGATGGTGTAAGCATTATTGAACAAGCATAAATTACAAAGGGAAAGTGACAGATAAGTCACTTTCTTTTTTTATGGTATTTCCTTGATATTCTAATGTCCACCCTAACATCGTAGTCACTACTAATAATTTCCCTAATTCACTTGTTAAGCGATTTTCTGCATTGGACTTTAAACTCGATTGTTCAATCTTGCGCTGTAAATCTTCTTTAATTTTTGCATTAATCTTATTGTAATCTGCTCCAGTAAATGGGTTAAATGTACTCGTTTCTACATCATATAGTTTATAATCGGGATAAATGTGTATTTCCGGTTCTGGTATATACACCAATTGAACCACTTTATTTTTTTCGTCAATTTGATATTGCAATTGCGTTAAATCATATTCCACGGTTGCTTTTGCATTGACAATTACCACGGCCTTTTTGGTAAAGGAAACCAAATTCAGCAAATACTTTTGTTGATCTTGATACGTCATCACTTGGGTATAATTGGCTTCTGTTACAATCAACTTACTGACATTTTTCAATTGTTCTTGAATCAAGTCCGAATTATACTCAACATTACTATTCGATTTACCAAACGTATATTGATAAATCACTACCCCCATAAACATGAAGAATAGCACAATAAAAAAAGAAAAGATAACTTTAAAGATTGTTCTCATCGTTTCAATAGATTATCTAAAACTCATAAATGGATAACGCTCTAATAAATCGTCAATTTTTTCAATTAACGTATCTAAAAACTTCAAATGTTGTTCGGCTGTTGGATTAAAAGGGCGGTGATTCAATCCTTTTTGAACCTCATCGACCTTTTTCATTACTCCATACATTTGTTCATCAATATAGTGAAAAACAAAACGCTCCCAAATATAGTGTATCGCTATGTCATTCGGATGAATTAAATCTGCTGTATAAAAGCGATAATCGCGTAATTCATCCATCACAATTTCATAAACGGGAACATAACTTACTTTTTCATCCACCAACTCTTCTATTACTTCTTGCAATGCTGCATGTAGAATACTTTTACTTCGTTGATTAGGAACAAAACCATCTTTGATATGACGTACAGGGGAAATAGAACACAAAATCTGTGCTTCGCTATTAACAGTACGAATCAAACTCAATATATTTTTATAACTATCAACTACTTCTTCATAGGAGAGTAAACGTTTATCAAATTGCGTATTGGGTACTTTATGACAGTTGGCTACAATCTCACTCGTTTCTTTCAACGCATACACCCACGCGGTACCAAAAGTCAACGTAATATAAGTACTTTCGCGTAAGGCAACTTGTAGGTCGAATAATTTGACATTTAATTTCGTCACAATATCTTCTTGCTCTAATTCATTCAAATCAGAGTGCGCAACAAAAGAACTCCAAATTTCTTGGTGTTCAAAAACATCCTGTGCTGTAAACTCATATCCTTTGACAGCATAGTCCACCAACCTCTCTATTGCTTTAGGGTGAAATAAAATACCAAAAGGATTAATCGTTTGTTGAAACTGATACGCTTTAAACTTCTCTCCAATATTAACAGCGAAACAAGATCCTAAACAAAGGATTTTATCGTCATAAGTGATTTTCTTTCCTGTATACGATAAAGGCACAACGGTACTGAAATTCATATCTATTAGCTATAAGAAAAAAAGATCCCTACGAATAGGAATCTTTTTAAATCAATATATTATTTTAAATAATCAATCGCGTGACTGATTGCTTCTTTCATTCCTTCTGGATTTTTACCTCCTGCCGTTGCGAAGAAAGCTTGTCCTCCACCACCACCTTGGATGTATTTTCCTAATTCGCGAACAATTTGTCCAGCATTCAATCCTTTTGCCTCTACAATTTCTTTAGAAACATAACAAGTCAACATGGGTTTGTCATTGGCATTCGATCCCAATACAACATAAAGATTTGTCAATTCGCTTCCTAGTTCATAAGCTAAATCTTTTGCTCCATTTGCATCTAAGTCCACTTCAACCGCTAAGAAAGCAACCTCATTGATTAATTGAATTTGTCCTTTCAATTCTCCTTTTAGGTTTTTAGCTTTTTCTTTCAACAATTGCTCCACTTGTTTTTTCAGTTTTGCATTCTCCTCTTGTAAAGCGACAACGGCTTTCAGCGTATCTTGAGGATTTTTCAATACTGCTTTTAATTCTTTCAGCGTATTTTCTTGCTCTGCAAAGAAGGCTCTTGCTGCTTTATTGGTAATTGCTTCTATACGGCGAATTCCCGCTGCAACTGCTCCTTCACTCACAATTTTAAACTGCCAAATATCAGCTGTATTTTGCACGTGAGTTCCTCCACATAATTCCATACTCTCACCGAAGCGAATGGCGCGAACTTCATCACCATATTTTTCACCGAAAAGCGCCATGGCTCCTTCAGCTACCGCTTGGTTAAAAGGTATGCTGCGTCTCTCAATCAAAGGCAATTGTTCGTGAATGCGATTATTTACAAACTCTTCCACCAATTGCAATTCTTCTTCTGTCACCTTAGCAAAATGCGAAAAGTCAAAACGCAAATGCGTTGGAGAGACTAAAGATCCTTTTTGCTCCACATGCGTTCCTAAAATTGTGCGCAAAGCTTGGTGTAATAAATGCGTTGCTGAGTGGTTCGCCATCGACTGTTGACGAGCATCTACATCAACTTTCGCTGTAAAAGTCCCCTCTACATTAGATGGCAGCTCTCTTACAATATGTAGAATTAAATTATTCTCTTTTTTCGTATCAATTACTTGAATTGCTTCATTAGCAGAAACGATTAATCCACAGTCTCCTACTTGACCTCCTCCTTCTGGATAGAAAGGAGTGGCATCCAATACCAATTGGAATAACTTCCCGTCTTTCTTGCTATCTACCTTTCTGTAGCGCGTAATTTTTACTTGGTTTTCTAATTGATCGTACCCTACGAATGTTTCCACATTACCTCCAATTAAAAGAGTCCAATCGTCAGTAGAAACTTCTGATGCAGCTCTTGAACGCGTTTTTTGCTCATTCATTGCTGCTTCAAATCCTTTCTCATCTAATTCAAATCCTTTTTCTCTTAAGATTAATGCTGTAAGGTCAATTGGAAATCCAAAAGTATCGTATAACTCAAAAGCTTTTGCTCCATCTACAACTTTTCCTTCAGTCTTTTCAATTACTTGATCCAACAAATGCAATCCTTGTTCTAACGTACGCAAGAAAGAAGCTTCCTCTTCTTTGATTACATTTTCAACCAAGTTTCTTTGAGATACGATTTCTGGGAAGAAAGCGCCCATTTGTACCGATAACACTTCAACTAATTGATAGATAAAAGGCTCTTTTGTTCCTAAGAATGTAAACCCGTAACGAATTGCACGACGTAAAATACGACGAATTACATATCCTGCACCGTTGTTTGATGGCAACTGTCCGTCTGCAATAGCAAAAGCAACTGCACGCACGTGATCCACCACAACGCGAATAGCAATATTTACTTTATTTTGTTGTTCTGTGATATCTTTTACGGTATTGTCTGTATACTTCAGCCCTGTAATGGCTTCAACCTTGCGAATTAATGGTGTGAATACATCCGTATCGTAATTTGACGTAACCCCTTGCATTGCCATACACAAACGTTCAAATCCCATTCCTGTATCTACGTGTTGCGCGGGCAATTTCTCCAAAGAGCCATCCGCTTTACGGTTGAACTCCATGAATACATTATTCCAAATCTCTACTACTTGAGGGTGATCTGCATTAACCAAAGAAAAACCAGAAACAGCTGCTCTTTCTGCATCGGTACGCAAATCGATATGAATCTCAGAACAAGGTCCACAAGGTCCTTGATCTCCCATTTCCCAGAAGTTGTCTTTTTTATTTCCTAAGATGATGCGATCTTCTGACACATATTGTTTCCACAGGTCAAAAGCTTCTTGATCAAAAGGAACATTTTCGGCAGGGTTTCCCTCAAAAACAGATACGTACAAACGATCTTTCTCCAATTTCAAAACTTCCGTTAAGAATTCCCATGCCCAAGCGATTGCTTCTTTTTTGAAGTAATCCCCAAATGACCAGTTACCCAACATTTCAAACATGGTATGGTGATAGGTATCAAAACCAACATCTTCTAAGTCATTGTGCTTTCCAGAAACGCGTAGACATTTTTGTGTATCTGCAATACGTTTGCTTTTCGGCGTGGCGTTTCCTAAAAAATATTCTTTAAACTGGGCCATCCCAGAGTTGTTAAACATTAAAGTTGGATCGTCTTTTAAAACGATCGGTGCTGAAGGAACAATTAAATGTCCTTTTTCTTCAAAAAAGTTTAAAAACTTCTGACGAATTTCTTGTGATTTCATATTTTCGGAAACTAATATTTTCTATCCAACATTTAAATAACTTACTAATTGCACGCCACCCTCTCTTTTTAACCAACAAAATCTGTTAATTTTTTATTTCCATTTGTTATTTAACCAAGTATTAAACCAAAACATTGTTTAAATTTGTTGTTTAATGCCTTTTTTAAACCAAACAAGGGTGTTTACAAAATTAGTGCAAAAATAGTGTTTTTTAAATTATGGCTAAGGTAAAATATTATTACGATTCCGAAAAGTTAGCGTTTCACAGAATACGTCACAAATCTTCTAAGCGAATCGTAAATGTATTCTTGTTCCTCCTATCTGCGGCTGTCTTTGGTTTACTGGGATTATTTATTTTAATTAACTCCAATATTCTAACGACTCCGAAAGAAAAGATGTTAGAAAGAGAGGTTGCAGAATTTAAAACCAACTATACATTACTCAATAAAAAAATTGACCTTATCGCAGAAGTGCTAGATGAGCTTGAGATTCGCGATAACGAAATTTACAGGGCGTATTTCAACACAGCCCCTATTCCAGAAGAACAGCGCAAAGCGGGATTAGGAGGAATTAATCGTTATAAAGAATTTAAAAATTTACAAAACGAAAAGTTATTGCGTCTAACGACAGAAAAAATAGATATCATTGCCAAGCAAACAGCTATACAATCGCGATCCTTGGACGATATCATCAACCTAGCAAAAGGAAAAGAGAAATTATTAGCAGCAATCCCGGCGATTCAACCCGTAAAAAACGAAAGTTTAAAACACATGGCTTCAGGGTATGGATATCGAAGTGATCCCTTTACCAAAATCAAGAAGTTTCACTCGGGTATGGATTTTTCTGTCAATATAGGAACGCCAATTTATGCAACTGGAGACGGACGCGTAACGAGAGCCAACAATCAACTTTCGGGTTATGGTAATTTGATTGAAGTAGAACACGGTTATGGGTATCAAACGCGTTATGCGCATTTAAGTAAATACAATGTCAAACAAGGACAACTTGTAAAAAGAGGAGATATTATTGGCTATGCAGGAAGTACAGGGCGAAGTTCTGGTCCGCATTTACACTATGAAGTGCATTACAAAGGAAATCCTGTCAATCCATTGAACTATTATTATGGCGATATTTCTGCCAAAGAATTTGAATTATTATTACAAGAAGCTAACCATGAAAATCAATCGCTAGACTAATGAAAGTTAATTTACCTGAAAAAAGATATTACAGCATTGGCGAATTGGCAAAGGCTTTCGACGTCAATACCTCTTTGATCCGTTTTTGGGAAAAGGAATTCGATATCATCAAGCCCAAAAAAAATGCCAAGGGCAATCGCATGTTCTCTCAACAAGATGTCAAAAATTTTGAATTGATTTATCATCTTGTGAAAGAAAGAGGATTCACCTTAGAGGGAGCCAAGGAACAACTCAAACTCAAACCAAAAGAAGCTGTTGACAACCTAGAAATTATCAAGCGATTGGAATACATCAAAGAAACATTAATAAGTATAAAAAACGAACTTTAAAACAAAACAAATGAAAAAAGCGTTACCTATTATCATCGTATTAGTTGTATTAATTGGAGGATACTTCTTATTATCCATGAATTATCAAAATACAGCCTTAGGACACAAACAAGCCGTAGATAAATCATGGGCAGATGTGGAAGGAGCTTACCAAAGAAGAAATGACCTGATTGGAAACTTAGTTGAAACCGTAAAAGGAGCTGCTGATTTTGAGAAATCAACTTTAGAAGCTGTAGTAAACGCAAGAGCAAAAGCTACTTCTGTTTCGATTGACCCAACCAATATGACAGAACAACAATTAGCAAACTTCCAACAAACACAATCTGGAGTTTCTAGTGCGTTAGGGCGTTTATTAGTTACGGTTGAGAAATACCCTGACTTAAAAACAAACCAAAACTTCTTGAAATTACAAGACGAATTAGCAAGTACAGAGAATCAAATTTTCACTCAACGTTCGCGTTTCAATGATGCTGTACAAGTATATAACGGATATGTTCTAAAAGTACCGAATAAGTTTTTCTTAAGTGGTTATGCCGAAAGACCATTCTTCAAAGCGGAAGCTGGAGCTGAAAGCGCACCAAAAGTAAAATTCTAATCGCCTATGCAACCGATACATCAATTTCTAAGTCCTGCAGATGAGCAGGAAATTATAGAGGCTATCACACAAGCAGAGAAAAATACTACAGGAGAAATCAGGGTTCACATTGAAACACAAGCAACAAAAGAACCCTATACGAGAGCTCAAGAGGTATTCTTTGAACTAGGGATGGACAAAACAACCCATGCCAATGGAGTTTTATTCTATATCTGTTTAAGCTCTAAAGCTTTTGTTATTCTGGGTGATAAGGGAATTGATCAACGCGTAAAGGCAGAAAATTTTTGGGAAGGAACCAAAGAACTTGTCATCAATCACTTTAAACAAGGAGCATTTAAACAAGGACTTATTTATGGGATTCTCAAGGCAGGTAGTCAATTAAAAGTGTATTTCCCCATGGTTGGAGAAAACAAAAATGAACTATCAAACGAAATATCAAAAGCTTAACACAACATGCAAAAAAGACAGAACAACGTCCTATCCTTTATTGTATTTGCCTTCCTTTTACTTTGGTCGCAGGTCAATTACGCACAATTTGATATTCCAGCTAAGCCAACGGGGTCCAAACAAACAGCGGTTTACGATTATGCTCAGATTCTCAGTAGTCAACAAAATAAAGCATTAGAACAAAAATTGATCCATTATAGTGATACAACCTCAACGCAGATTGTGGTTATCACAATTCCCTCTCTACAAGGAGAAAGCATTGGTATTCTAGGCCCTAAATGGGGGCAAACTTGGGGAATTGGTCAAAAAGGGAAAGACAATGGTGTTTTAATCTTAATGGCTGCTGAAGAAAGGCAAATTGGAATCTATCCCGGTTACGGTGCTGAAGTTCAAATTACAGCAGGACAAGGAGGGGAATTGATTCGAAATCGAATTATTCCCGAGTTTAAACGAGGGGATTACTATGCGGGCTTAAATGAAGGTGTAGATGGAATCATGGAAATGCTTGCTGGCACCTATCAAGCGGATAAAGACGCTCGAATGGATGGAGATAACGAAATTGGAGGGTTATTTTGCTTGATAGCGATTATCGCTTTGATTGTAGGAACCATTCTATTCAACAAAAATAAAAACAACGGGGGTGGTCCTGGAAATAATTCAGGCCATCGTGGTTTCTTAGATGATTTAACCAGTATGGTTATCCTCAGCAACTTAGGCAGAAGCTCCGGTGGCGGCTTTGGCGGGGGTGGAAGCTTTGGAGGCGGCGGCGGTTTTGGCGGCGGCTTCGGAGGTGGTGGATTCTCTGGTGGTGGATCTAGTGGAAGCTGGTAACCAAGCAAATAAAAAAGGGGTAGTTTAAACTACCCCTTTTTTATTTGCTATCGCATTGTTCGAATCATACCTCCACGAGGTCCTCCTCCGTAATTTCCTCTCCCCCCTCTATTTCCTCTCATCTCTTTCGATCCAAAAGCTTTTAAACTATAAGTCAACGAAAACATAACATAGCGCTTTAACACTAAACTCTCCGAATCAACAATCGAAGTTGCATCAATCGTTCGCCTAGAACTCGTGTTCTGATTCAACATATCATACACTTTGACTTTTGCCTTGAATCGATCATTGAAAAACTCATAGGCCAAACTCACATTCCACATATAGAAATCACGATTATATCCTGATGCAATTTGCGAGTTATACGTATAGGTAAAATCATTTCCTATTGTGAACTTATTCGGCCAATACAACACCGTCTCTAATGCAGCATTGTGCACAAAATTGCTCGCGCGATCTACACTGAAATTCTTATAACTCGACCAGTTTCTGCTGTAATTATAAGAAGGTGAGATTCGGAATAATTCTCCATAATCTAAGTTTACATATACCCTCGGACTAATTCCATTGTTGATGGCATCATAGGTCACTCCATCCATATACCCTTTGTTTACATTTTGGTTGTAACGCACATTAATTCCATAACGCATGGTCAATTCCTCCCATTTCTCTGATCGATACCAGGAACCATACAAAGACCAGTTATAGGCCCCTGAAACATTTTTATAGGTTGATATACTCTTTCTGTCCTCATCGTAATCAACTGCATTGACAATACTATTGTTCATCAGGTTAATATTTCCACTAAGAGAATAGCCCGATCGCGTTTGAAAATCATAGGATCGATAGCTCAAATTAATACCGTGATTACCTGTTGGACGCAAATTTGGATTTCCAACAAAAGTATGTAGTGGGTTACTTACATCTACAATTTCCAACAATTGCGTTGCACTTTGATAACTGACATTGTAATTATACGTCATCCAAAAATAACTTCCTTTTGTAGCTGCATAGCTAACATTAAAACGAACATTAGGATCGATATACTTTTTATCCAACGAATAGTTTTGACTATTATAAAGAGCTGTTACGCTGTTCTTAACAATATTAGTTGATGTATTAAAATCAGCGAACCACTTTTTGTATTTGTAATTGAATCCTACATAAGGAGCCACTGTAGTCTGAACCGTATTATAATGATTCGTTTGTAGCATATTCAACTCTGAATACGCTTGTGTGCTCTCATCATAATCATATACTTTGGCATCTGTAATCGTTTGATTTCTATCCCAATTACTTCCTATCAACAAGGTCAATGAGTCCGTAATAGGCTGGCTATATTCCATAGTAAAACGATACGTATCGTTGGTATTGTTCTGTCTTTGAAACTGACGACGAATATCATCTTCTTGTTCTGATTTATAAAAGCGCGTAGTTGATTCTTGTAGAGCGTCACTTGAGTTAACGCTATTGGCATTCATAAATTCGAGTGTAAAAAACTGACGGTCTCTCTTCAATTTACGCATATAACGCATGGCATTAGAAAAACTATTACTATCCCCTTTACTGGTAGCTTGAGATTCGCTATCATTCAAGAGTTCTCCATTTTCATTGAGTGCTTGATCTTTAGAACTTGTTATGGAACGCGAATAATTCGTTTGAAAATTAGGCATAATATAAAAGGAATCTTTCTCTCCGATATAATCGATGGATACATTAGCCGAATGTCCTTCAGAATCACTATTTGCTCCTGATTCTGAATTGTTCACAAACTCCCCCGAAGGTAAAAATTGCCTTACTGTTGATCTATTTTTACTTTCCGTATCTGAAAAATTGTAATTATAACTGCCGTTTACTTTTAATTTGGTATTGATATCTTGCACAAAATTCAATCCTAGCATACGCGATTCTGTAATTCCACCCGAGCTCTTCCCCATTCGCATATTATCAAATACCTCATCCATAGAAAATCCCATGGCATTGATATTATTGGCCGAACCAATCACATTCAATTGGGTTTTCTTGAAAAATGTATTGAAGAATAAACTGCTTTCATAGCGTTTATCAGACCCATATCCTCCTGTTATTTTTCCGAAATACCCTTTATTATTCTCTTCATCAATGGTAATATTAATACTCGCATCTTCTGATTTTGCCCGTTCTCCCGTAAATTTTTCTTTTTTTGTTTTCTTATCTGTTACTTGCACTTTATTGATAATCTCTGAAGGTAAATTCTCTAAGGCAATTTTACCATCCTCTCCAAAAAAAGGTTTACCATTCACTAAAATCTCCTTGACTTCTTTTCCGTTTACTGTGATTTTTTTATTTTCATCAATCTGAAATCCGGGTAACTGTTTTAACAATTGTTCTAAATTAGCATCTGGACGAACGGTAAAAGAAGAAGCATTAAATTCTAAGGTATCCTTTTTAACTCGAATTGGCGGTACATCTGCCTTGATGACTACTTCATCTAAACTGGTTACCAATTCTTGTAGGCGTATTATCCCTAGGTCATAGTTTGATTCACTCGTTTTTTCAATCGCTTTCGTATAAGGCTTAAATCCAACCATACTCGCTTTGAAGAGTACTTTTTCATCAGGCATTTTAATCTTTAAATCAAATTTTCCTTCCGCATTTGACATATTGTATTCCAATACCGTATTGTCCTTTTCCTTCACTAAATAAACGGTAACCGCTTCTAACGGATTTTTGACAGAATCTGTTATTAATCCTTTGAATTGAACCGTTGATTGACTACAAACAACCTGGGTTAATAAAACAATTAAAATAAAAATTACATTCTTCATAGTAATAAAAAACGGTCTTTGTTCTCACAAACAAAGACCGTATATTTTAGTATAATTACAATTATTTTTGTCTAAAATAGATGTCAATAGGTACACCACTAAAGTCATAAATTTCGCGTAACTTATTCTCAACAAACCTTTTATATGGGTCCTTAATATATTGAGGTAAATTAGCAAAAAACACAAACTGAGGTGAAGGTGTTGGCAACTGCATACAATATTTAATCTTAATATACTTTCCTTTGATTGCAGGAGGAGGAGTATGCTCAATGATTGGTAACATTGTTTCGTTAAACTTAGAAGTAGAAATACGGTTTTTTCTATTTTCATAGACTTGAACAGCCGTTTCTAATGCTTTTAACAAACGTTGTTTTGTAATAGTTGACGTAAATACAATAGGCACATCCGTAAATGGAGCAATGCTTTCGCGAATTTTATCCTCAAATTGTTTTGACGTTAGTGTTTCCTTATCGATCAAGTCCCACTTATTTACTAAAATAACAATTCCTTTTCTATTTTTCTCTGCTAACCAAAAAATATTTTGATCTTGTCCTTCAAACCCTCTCGTAGCATCAACCATCAAGATACAAACATCACTGTGCTCGATGGCGCGAATAGAGCGCATAACAGAGTAAAACTCTAAATCTTCTTTTACTTTTGTTTTTCTACGGATACCTGCAGTATCAACTAAATTAAAGTCAAATCCAAATTGAGTAAAACGCGTATCAATAGCATCTCTTGTAGTTCCCGCAATATCTGTTACGATATAACGATCTTCACCAATTAACGCATTGATAAAACTAGATTTCCCAGCGTTAGGACGTCCTACTACCGCGAAACGAGGTAGTTCCCCATCTTCGCTTTCTTCTCTTACTTCCTCTTCTGGCAATACTTTGATTACTTCATCTAATAGATCACCTGTTCCACTACCACTCATTCCTGCAATTGGATAAATTTCACCCAATCCTAAATTGTAGAACTCATAAGTATCTTCCATACGCTTTCCGCTATCTACCTTATTCACTGCTACAAAAACAGGTTTTGTTTCACGGTGTAATAATTTAGCTACCTCAGCATCCATTGGAGTAATTCCCTCCTCTACGTCAACTACAAATATGATAACATCAGCCTCTTCAATAGCTAATGCTACTTGACGTCTGATTTCTTCTTCAAAAACATCATCAGAACCTTTTATATATCCTCCTGTATCAATTACAGAAAACTCTCTTCCATTCCATTCTGATTTGCCGTAGTTTCTATCACGGGTTACTCCGCTAACCGAATCTACAATTGCCTCTCTCCTTTGAATCAAGCGATTAAAGAAAGTGGATTTTCCTACGTTTGGTCTCCCAACTATGGCTACTATACTACTCATATACTATTTAAATATCTCGCAAAGTTAATATTTCAATGCAATATTTGACGCTATTATTTAATTTCTCTATTTTTTTTGATTGTATCCAAAGCGTTTCAACTGATAATCGCTCGATCTCCAATCTTTATTCACTTTGACAAATAATTCCAAGTGTACTTTTTTACAGAAGAATTTCTCCATCTCTTCACGGGCAGCAATTCCAACTTTCTTTAAAGCTGCTCCTTTGTGTCCGATTAAAATTCCCTTCTGTGTATCACGCTCTACCATAATAATAGCCTTGATGCGAATAATTTCCTCTTCCTCCTTGAATTCTTCTGTTTCTACCTCAACTGCGTATGGAATTTCTTTATCGTAATTCAATAGGATTTTTTCACGAATAATCTCATTTACAAAGAAACGCTCTGATTTGTCTGTCAGGGCATCCTTTGAATAATAGGGAGGTGATTCAGGAAGTAACTCGATAATGCGATCATAAACCGCTTGTGTATTGAATTTTTCTAATGCGGAGATCGGAAAAATTTCTGCATTGGGAACTTTAGATTTCCATAAATCTACTTGTTCTTCTAATTGCTGTTGATTGGATTTATCAATTTTGTTCAACAACAATAAGATTGGCACTTTGGAATGGATAATACGATTGAAAAAGGCTTCGTCTTTCAATTCTTTTTCTCCTACTTCCACCATATAAATCAAGACGTCTGCGTCTTCAAAAGCAGATTTCACAAAATCCATCATCGATTCTTGTAATTCGTACGCTGGTTTAATAATACCTGGCGTATCCGAAAATACAATTTGATAGTCCTCTTCATTTACAATTCCCAGAATACGATGTCTTGTTGTTTGTGCTTTTGATGTAATTATCGATAATCGCTCTCCTACTAACGCATTCATTAGAGTCGATTTCCCTACATTGGGATTACCTATAATGTTCACAAATCCAGCTTTATGTGCCATAAAAATATATTTTTCGCTACAAAGGTAGTTTTAATCCCTGAGATAGTTTAAAAAAAATGTAAGAACTCGACTTAAATCCTTCCTAAAAGTTTTTTTCAACGCCAAGATTTTGATTTAGATGTGATTTTACTAGCTTTATCCTTTTAAAGCGAATACAATTTTATGCATACAAACCAGAAACATTGGTCCATAGTAGAATATTTACATGAAACTGTAAAGAATCCCAACATTCACATTAAAGGAACAACAAGTTACTACAGCGCTGCGTGGAGTGGGACATTTGAAGAAAGTGTAGTGCGTTATTTATACGGAGATGCTTATAGTAGCAGCCAATGGGAACCCGCATGGCCTATTGACCAACTGTATATTGGATCTTATGTTTGCATCGCTGCTGAAGCCGTGATTCTAATGGGAGGAAATAATACACACCGCACGGATTGGTTTAGTTTATATCCATTTATCGAAACGATTGTAGAATCTTACGAAGGAAAAGGAGATACGGTTATTGGCAATGGGGCTTGGATTGGTATGCGTGCAATGATTATGCCTGGTATTACCATTGGTGAAGGCGCTGTCATTGCCTCTGGCGCTATTGTAACGAAAAACGTTGCTCCTTATACGCTAGTTGCAGGTAATCCTGCAAAACCCATTAAAACTAGATTTGACGAGGCAACCATTGCCCGTTTACGACAATTGAATATTTACGATTGGGAAGAGTCTAAATTTAAAGCATTACAATCATTTATTACAGCAAATGATATTGACATGTTAGAAGAACAGAGTTATTTATACGACCAATCCGTCCTAGTTAAGAAATAACTTAAAAAAACATTCCCTACCATCCAACTGCTTTCCAACACATTACATCACAATTCGGGACATACAAACCGATATAAACAAAGTTTTTCATTGATTTACTTGGTTTGTATTAATATTAGTTTGTATATTTGCACCACAATAGCGCGGGATAGAGCAGTAGGCAGCTCGTCGGGCTCATAACCCGAAGGTCACAGGTTCGAGTCCTGTTCCCGCTACTAAGCCAAAAAGACTTAATCTAACGATTGAGTCTTTTTTTTTTGCTCAAATTCTCCCTCTTGTTCTACATCTTCAATAAAATATTTTTTGACGTTGTACCGCTTTATCTATCCAATAGTGACTTTTTTATCCCTTAGAGACAAAAATATGCGGTATTGTCCCTGTGATTTTAATTTTAAACCTTTGCTGGAAAATACGACAATTATGAACACATTAGCACAGCAAATTGACGAACTAAATCAAAATTTAGCCCAACAAGTCCCCACTGAAATTTTAACTAGTTTTGGTCAATCTATTGCAGATATAAAGAAATTACAACTCGAAGACAACTGTATTCAACTCGGAGCGATTTTTCCCAATTTTAAACTTCAAAATACCACCAATCAAATCGTAGAATTAAGCGATTTACTACAAAAAGGACCTGTCATAATTAGTTTCTTTCGCGGTAGCTGGTGTCCGTATTGCAATTTAGAATTACGTGCCTTACAACAAAAATTAAATAGTTTGGAAAATCAAACAGCTACACTTGTAGCCATTTCTCCTCAACTCCCCACTTATAACGCTTTATTAAAAGAAAATCAAAGCTTGGAATTTGAACTTTTAACGGATCAAGACAATTGTTTAGCCAAACAAATCGGAATTGCTTTTGAGTTACAAGACTACGTTCGTCCAATTTACCAAAGCTTAGGAATTGACTTGACGACTTATAATGGCAGTATACAACAAGAACTACCTATTCCCGCTGTTTTCGTAGTAGATTCAACAGGCCGAGTGACATATAAATTTGTAGATGCAAATTACATGAACCGAATGGATGTCAATGAATTGTCATAACTCATAAAGTAGGGGCGGATGACTATCCGCCCCTTACTCTTTCTATTTTTAAATAGAAAAGCCTTCACACCTTTCCTTTGCGAAAAGCAGACATACTCATTCCTTTGTGCCGTTTGAAAAACTTATTGCAGTGACTTTCATCTGCAAAACCAAATTCATCGACAATTTCATTAATTCGCATTTCGCTGAATAACAATCGATGTTCTAGTAAGCGAATCTTATAGGCGGACAGATAAGATTGTAAAGACTCTCCACTATGCTTGCGGAAATAGCTACCAAAATAAGTGGAAGACATGCCAAATTGATTAGCCACTACTGCTATCTTCAGTAATGCTGGTTCGCGAATATGTTCTTGTATATAGTTTAGGATTGAAATAATCTTCGTATCAGCATGATTCGACAGAGGTTCCAATTGAATCATAGCAATATTTCGTGCAGCTATCACTAAAATAGCATTGACCAAATGGCGAATCAAATCTTCTTGATACATGGCTTCCATTTCTACTACTTTTCTCAACATTTGCATACCTTGTACAATCAATTCCTTATCTTCTTCATTCACTAAAACAGAAGCGGACAGTTGAGAAGCATAATGCAATAAACATTCAATATGATCAATACTCTTCCATTGATATTCTTTGACATAGGATTCTCCAAAGCGAATTACCATAAACTCACACATTCCCTCTAAATCAAACTCATGACAATCTTGAGGGGTAATTAAAAACAAATCCTCAACTTGAAATTGAATGCAATTTCCATTCACCTTATGACTCCCCTTACCCGAAAGCACATAAACCAATTCGAAAAAATTAAATTGTCTATCGCGCAACGGACAACTGTCTATTTGTTCATAGTATACCTCTAATGCTTGGTATATATTTTCTCTTGCCATCTTGTAAAGATACTGATTTACACTTGAATTATACCTAAAAAACACGATTAAATCAGTCTATTTTTGCACAAACATAGAAGAATACGGTAATTTTATATCTACTTTTTCTATAGTATATCCATAATTTACATTTATACTTATGATACAGCAAGACATTTCCATCGAATTGATGCAAGCCATAAATGAAAGTCCATACAATCAGCTTGATTACGACTATTTGTTGGCTCATAACCCTAAACAAATTCGCCTAGAAGAGCAAAAAATTGCAGAAACGGAAGAGCCTTTGGTTATTCCCCAAGACTTAACTGTAACTGATATTGAAATCCCTTCTCGCGATAGTAACCGTAACATTCGATTAAGAACTTATCGCCCAAAAAGCCAAAATAATCTACCTGTGCTGTTGTATTTTCACGGTGGAGCTTTTATCTACGGAACACCTGAACAATACGACTTCCTTTTTTTTGAATTAGCATCTGCCCTTCAAATACTAATCGTTTCGGTGGATTATCGCCTAGCGCCAGAACATCCCTTTCCTGCGGCTTTACACGATGGATATGATGCATTGCGCTGGTTATCCAAACAAGCACACACCTTAGGTGGAAATACCGACAATCTCAGTATTGGAGGCAGTAGCGCAGGAGGAACGATTGCTGCTTCTCTTGCACAATATGCCTTAGATCTAAAAGAAGTTACCGTTCGCCATCAGTATTTGATTTATCCTCCAATGGATCATCGCTTACAAACTCCTTCTATGGTATTATTAGGTAATGCTCCCATGCAAAGCAAGGAGGCAGCTACTTGGATGTGGTATCATTATTTAGGAAAAAATATAAGTACCCCTCTACCGTATGCTGTACCAGCATTGCAAGGAGATTTAAGTCAACTTCCACCAGCGACCATTGTCGTTGCTGAATATGACCCCCTCAAAGATGAAGCCCTTCAATATGGTCAACGCCTACAACAAGCCAAAGTTTCTACAACAATTTTTGAAGTAAAAGGAGCCACTCATGTCTTTGACTTTTTTCCTACCAGAATGGCGAGAGAATTTTGGCAAACACAAATCTCCTATTTAAGAACCATTTTTACCCGATAATCACATGAACATTTTAGTTATTAACGGACATCCAAATCCAAATAGTCTCAATGCAACAGTAGCACAAACCTATATTCAAACGGCAGAATCCCTAGGCGCTACGGTTCGTTATCTCGCTATTGGCGAATTAGACTTTAATCCCAATTTACAATATGGTTATGCGCAACGCATGGAATTAGAACCTGATTTGTTACGCGCCTTAGACGATATCTATTGGAGTACACACCAAGTATGGATCCATCCGATGTGGTGGATGGGCATGCCTGCCGTTATGAAAGGATTCTTTGATCGTCTATTTCTACCTGGATTAGTATTTAAACATCATTCCACCACGCATACAGAAGGTCTTTTACAAGGTAAAACAGCACGTATTTTAGTAACGATGGGAGATTTATCTCCAGAAATCCATCAATCGACTTATCAATCTAGCGGATTAATTCCACTACAAGAGGGCATATTAACCTATTGCGGAGTGCAGATTCAACAGACCGAAGTAGTAGGTCCATTAAATGATTATAGCCCATCTGATATTAAAAATTTACTTGAACAAGTGAAGCAAAACGCTCAAGAAGACATCAAAAAGTATCAAAATCAAAACATTTACTCTCAAAATCAAAAATAAAACAAATCACACAACATTAACAACCAACGAATTATCCTTAAAAAAAGAACAACATCCAAAATTCTTTTTTCTTTTTACTTGTTTTGTATTGATATTAGTTTGTATATTTGCACCACAATAGCGCGGGATAGAGCAGTAGGCAGCTCGTCGGGCTCATAACCCGAAGGTCACAGGTTCGAGTCCTGTTCCCGCTACTAAGCCAAAAAGACTTAATCTAACGATTAGGTCTTTTTTTGTTAACCAGTTAAAGCTAACTCGCTTTTTCGGATCAGGTGCAAAAGTTGGAACGGTAGAGGTTACTTATGAGAAAAGCCTAAACAACAAATCTACATTGGGTATTTCAGATTTAAAGTTTTGAAATACTAAGCTCGATAGATGGCAGAAAATACATACCCCTCCTGAGCGAACGACCTATACTAGAGGTGCAGATATAATTGATCTATCTGTTGGATTAGGTCACAAATGGGTAACCAAAAGCAGATTTACATTTGAAGCCAATATTAGCTGGGGCAAACTATTATTTAATCCAAAGAAAACAGACCATGACCAAGTCGCAAGATTTGGTGCACAGATTGACTATAAGTTCTAACATAAAAGGGAGACTGTTTATAAACAACGGTCTCCTATTGTTTACTCATTTGATTGTATTCATACATTTCGATTGCTACTTTAAGTAACCCTAAGAATCCTATTGCAAATACAACCAAACCCGTAGCTACTTCATTCAACACTTTGTTGTCTGACCCAAAATATCCAATCCCTGCGATAACAAACAGAAAGAAAATCAAGATAGTCAAGCCATATAAGGCAATTTTCCCTTTTCGTCTGCTTCGCCAAATGTTTTTAGAAAAATCATTCTGCGTTTTAGTCACATCTTGCAAAGAAGAAAAACTAACACCTATTCCCACAAAAATAAGCGATAGATTAAAATTACTCAAAAAAGTATCTTTTAAACCAAGATAGGACTCATCATAAGGGGTTTTAAGAATTGCCAATACCCCCATAACGAGGAACGGATACTGCAAATAGCTGATAATATGGAAAGTTTGTTTGATGTTCATCTTATTTTTATTCATCATAATGGGTGGGAGTGGGATGTACTACATATCCTTAACTAGAGATTCCTGCAAGCGATTAACCATTTACAGACTCTTCCATTGTAGGTCGTTTACGAGTACCAACCATCACTTCCGTAATTAAGCTTTTTATATTTTCATTGACTTCATCCTTGGGTTCTAACACTAAGGCTTCTTCAATCAATACCAAGGCTTCTTCATCGCGTTCTGCCAATAGTAAATTCATCGCGTGATTGCCCATCAAAGCAAAGTCATCTGGTTTGCGCTTCATGGACTCCCTTGAATAATACAATGCTTTTTCTAAATCTTGTACGTGAATCGCTTCTAAGGCTGCTTCCATAGGAATGGAATGATTTTCAATATCTATTACAAAGGCTTTTTCTAATAACGCTAAAGCTTCTTCGTGTCTTTCTAGACGTTGTAGCGATTTAGCCATCAAAACCATACTCGGCCAATGATCGTCAATTAGAGCCAAGCATTGTTCAAAGTAATGAACCGATTCTTCTAACTTCAATCGATCAGTAGAATTTAACTTTTTCGTGCGATAATCACCCAATAAAATAAGGTCTTTTTGCTTTTCACAAGCTAAGTCATAAGAGGCATTAAAATCCTCCATATGCTTTCTTTCCGCTTCATCAGCATCAATTTGATTGTAAATGGTTCCGTTCAACAACTGCTCAATCTCTTCTGGTACTAATTCTTTACTATAAGCTGAATAAGGGTTTAAAACAAAAGTAGATCCCTTGGTCATCCCAAATAAATCTTTCCCCTCCAAACTGATATAGGATACTTTTTCTTTGATTATATCTTGATCAAAGATACGATTCAAAGAAGTAAATACAGGGATTACTCCATCATCATAAGACACCAACTTTACATTTGTATGTTCCTCAACATCTTGAAGTCCTTCCTCTTGATCTAGAAAAGAAGGCGTTAATACTACCAGTTGATTCCAAAGTAACTTTTGATAAAAGTACTTTCGCGCATCCAAATCTGACGCTCCTTCCATCAAGTAACGTTCCAATTCATTTTCAGGGAATGTTGATTCTTTTTCTTTTTTCTTTTTAAAAATATCGAATAATTTCATTTTTTAACTTCTACGTAACGCATCAAACCCTTTTTACTATACTCTTCAATTTAAATTTAGAGCCTACACTTTTCTCAACTTCTACTATACAATTCTTTTCACCTTCCTTCCAAACGCTTTGTATTTATTGCAAAAGAAAACAGCATGAAACTTAAATAAAATAAATATGCAATACAAAAGTGATTCCTATAGGTGTTTTTCCAATATACATTCAATCTCTCTAGAAAAATTCACCGTCATGAAATGACTTCCTCCCATAATTAAATAATCATATGCAATATATTTACAAGGTAAAATTCGATCTTTATTACCGTGAATATGAATCAAATTGGATGGAAATTCTTCATTTTTCCAATTTAAAATAGCATCAATTGCCCAGGTAAGAAATGTACAATCTGTATCAGATAAAATTTCTTTAAGTAAATACTTGTCCTCCTTAGTTTGTACACCAAAAAACCAATACGTTATACCATTACAACGTTTCAGTAAAAAAGTAGGCATCCATTGATGCAACTTATATTTTCCTATAAAAGCATACAATGGGGGCAGTTCCTTTCTTCCCTTCGCAGAGGCAAGTAAAATCACCTTTTTCACATGGCGGATTTTAGCGATTTCAACTGCTACCATACCACCGAATGACAATCCCATCAACATAAAATAATCTTCCTTAATTTGTTCTGCGATACGAGCAGCATACGAGGGTAAAGTATCATTTTGTAAAGGGGTTATCCAAGAAATAAAGACCATATTTGTATTTTTAAACTCAAAAGTATCAAAAACACGATTATCTACACCTAAACCACTTAACACATAGAGTTTACTCACGTTTTTTCTTTTTTTCGCCGGCAATAGCTTTAAAATTAGCCGCTGACTTCATTCTCAATTGAACCACAGCTGTTGCTTGATCTAATCCTACTTGATCCAAGGGAATTACCGTGTAATCAACGATATAATGTTTATCCAACAATATCGTACTCGCCGATGCATTCACAATAACACCATCAATCATGTAAATTAAATTGCCTTTAAAACTGATATTCCCTTTTGTCCATTGATCTAAAACCACTAGATCTGATTTATATCCTCCTTTAAAGGTCAAGGTTACTTTTTTATCAAAGCTCATCATACCAACCTGAAATAAACCAGTATCGGTTTTCACCTCTTCAATACTCTTGGGATTAATACCGAGTAAACTATAACCACTATACAACTTATTTTCGACTTCTATTGCGTAAGTATAGGTCAATTTATCTAAATCCTTTGCTTTGACTTGGGATGGCATTGCTGCAGACAAATCTGTTTTTTGTTTTTGTTGGGCAAGTATAGTAGTACTTGTCAATCCAAGGGCCATCATCCCCAATATTCCCAATGTTTGAAATACTCTCATTTTGTTTTTTTTATTAAATGTAAACAAAAACTGCATAGCTTAAACCTCAAACTAAAAAAAGGTTTGTGTTATTCACACAAACCTTTCATTTACTCTATTTACATGAGCTCTGCCGCCACATCTTCCCATTCCTGCATCAAAGCCTCTATTTTCTTTTTATTTTGCTCATAGGCTTTAAAAAAGCTCTCATCTTGCATCAGTTTTTCGTAATCTTCAGCCAATCGCGCATCGTCTTTTACGACTTTTTTCTCCAATTCACTGATTTCACTTTCGATTTTACTCAATCTATTTTGAAGCGTTTTTTGCTTCTTTTGATCTTCATAAGATAACGCAACCACTTTCTTCTCCTCCACTTTCACTTCTACTTGAGGCTCTTTCTTATCGCTTTTCTTCTCAATTTCACGCATATTTTGTGCTTTGCGTTCGTCTAAGAAGTAATTGATATCACCTAGATACTCTTTGATCTTTTGATCTTTGAATTCATAGACTAAATTCGTCAATCCTTGTAAGAAATCACGATCGTGAGAAACTAAAATCAACGTTCCTTTGAAGTTTAACAATGCTTGTTTCAACACATTCTTAGATTTAATATCCAAGTGGTTGGTCGGCTCATCCATTAGCAATACATTAATTGGAGATAACAACATACGACACAAAGCCAAACGGTTTCGCTCTCCTCCAGAAAGCACTTTCACTTTCTTTTCTACATCATCCCCTCTAAACAAAAATGCACCTAACATATCGCGTACTTTCACGCGATTACCATCCGTTGCCGCATCTAACATCGTATCTAAAAGCGTTTTCTCTCCATCTAAATAGTCTGCTTGATTCTGAGCAAAATATCCAATTTGAACATTATGCCCTAATTTAATAGAACCATCGTATTCAAATTCTTCCATCACAGCTTTGATCAACGTCGATTTTCCTTGACCATTTTGTCCTACAAAAGCAATCTTACTACCACGCTCTATCAAGAAATTGACATCTTTAAAAATAACTTTATCACCAAAGCGTTTTGTAACCCCTTCCATTTCCAATACAACCTTACCTGGGTCGATACTCACTGGAAAAGAAATATTCATCACCGCATTGTCATCTTCATCCACCTCAATACGCTCTACTTTATCTAATTTCTTGATTAAAGATTGCGCCATGGAGGCTTTTGTTGCTTTATAGCGGAATCGCTCAATAAGCTTTTCGGTTTCTTCAATCTTCTTAGCCTGATTCTTTTGGGCTGCCAATTGCATTTCGCGCAATTCTTCACGTAAAATCAAATACTCCGAATACGGTTTATCGAAATCGTAAATCTTCCCTAGTGATATTTCAATGGTGCGATTAGTCACGTTATCTAAGAACATTTTATCGTGGGAGATAATCACCACTGCTCCAGGATAACTTCTTAGAAATTGCTCCAACCAAATAATACTTTCAATATCCAAGTGGTTGGTCGGCTCATCGAGTAAAAGCACATCATTATCTTGCAATAACAATTTCGCTAATTCGATACGCATACGCCATCCCCCAGAAAAGGTATCCGTAAGATTCTCAAAATCCTCACGTTTAAACCCTAATCCTTGTAAGATACGCTCTGTATTACCTACGTAATTATATCCACCGATAATTTCAAAACGATGGGTTAAGTCGCTTAGTTTTTCGATCAGTTCCGAATAGGATTCTGACTCGTAATCCGTGCGTTCAGCTAATTCTTTATTTACATTATCTAAAGTAGCCTCTACAGCTTTTATCTCTTCAAATGCTTGATAAGCTTCATCTAAAACGGTTCTCCCTGGAATAAATTCGATATCCTGACGTAAAAAACCTATTTTTAGTTCTTTCTCCATGGCAATACTCCCCGTATCCGGTTCCATATCCCTAGATAAAAGTTTCAACATTGTTGATTTTCCAGCGCCATTCTTCCCAACTAATCCAACGCGATCACCAGCACCAATTCTGAATGTAACGTTTTCAAATAAGTATTCGCCAGAAAACGATACAGACAAATTATGTATATTCAACATAAATATTACTTCTTTAATTTAAACTTTTTATAGCGATGAATGGAAATATTTTCCTCTAACGCTATGTTATTCTCTATATAATTATACAATTGTTCTGCTAAATAAGGAGCTAGTAAAACACCACGTGTTCCCAATCCATTTAATACAAAAATACGATCTGATTCTAGACTTCTTCCCAACAAAGGTCGTCGATCTTTTACTGTAGGGCGAACCCCAGCGATATGCTCTACAATTTCAAAATCCAAATGAACAAAACTCTTCAATCCCTCAATTAATTCTGCTTTCCCTTCTTTTGTAGGAACATCTGTTTTATCTTCCCAATTATATGTTGCTCCAAGCTTATATTTGTCCTCTCCGATTGGAATCAAAAACACACCTGCTTTCAACATAAAATCACAATTCAGACCTGGAATCTTAACAATCATTAATTCTCCTTTGGTGCCATCTAAGGGTAATTCTTTGAAGAACGGATTTTGCAACAAACCAAAACCTTCAGCAAACACAATATGTTTGGCGCTAATTCCCTTATAAGAAACACCATCATTGTCGTATTTCAATAGGGCATAGTCAAAATTTTCTTTCTTATAGCACCCCAATTGAGTTAAATGTTGACGATAGGCTGGAATCAATTCATCTGTTTCCAGATAACCGGTAGACCGAACTTTTCCTAAACCAAAGGACAAATCTACCCCATCTATTCTCTTCTTTTCAATTTCCGGAGATAAAAAGGCATTTAAATTTGGTCGATCTGCAGCTTGAAACCAATTATTTTGTTCTTCAATCGAAGCTAAACGTCGATATAAATCCATCGGAAACCAACATTTAAGTTGCAATTTAGCCTCTAAAGCAGGATAAAATACTTCAGCTATGGCCAACTGTTCATTTACTTTCCATACATCTGTAAAGCGTTTAAGAACGACAGGATTATACATTCCACCAGCGATTAAAGAAGAAGAGCGTTCTTCTGAATCAACAACAACGAACGTTTTGCCTTCTTGCGCTAACTTTTCTGTAAAAGCAATTCCTGCTAATCCAGTTCCTACAACAATATAATCCACCATACTTGACATCATAAAAAAAGCTCTTATCTAATTTAGATAAGAGCTTTATAAATTAGTAATTACAAAATTAGTAATTCCATAAATCATCTTCAAGGTTTCTGATCAATTCTTTGATGCGTTCGCCTTCAAATAATTGACTTAACTCTCCACCTTTGATATAATCGTTGATTCTAGAATCCCCGTATTGATTATCTGCTTTATAAATCGTAGAGCTAAAACGTCTAGCATTCAACAGATGATCAAAGTTCATTGGATTCATTGGGTTCTTAGAGTTAAATACCTGAGCATCGAATAACGTATTTCTAGCATTCGGGAAGAATATCCAGAAAAGTTCAACTGCATTCTCAACATCAGCACCTTTTGTATAAAGGTCAACTACTACTGGAGCAATTCCCAACAAACGGTATTTTAACTGTCCTTCGTTGCGGTCAAAATACCACAATCCAACCACGTGATACGATTTTACATCAGATGGACGTAATTCGATACGTTGAATATATTCCTCTGGAATTCTTTCACCAGCATTATAGTATTCAATACCAGCATCTGTAGTATCAATTTTCACGAAAGATGTTTCAAGTTCCTTTAATGTTCTTTTTCTTTTAAAGTCACTATCATCGTATACTTCTGTGATAGCCCCAGACTTAATACCATCAATCAACGCTTGGAACATAGATTTTCTTCCATCTCCCGAAACTTCTTCGATTGGATAGTAATAAGACTCATTCGCTTTCTCTTCTAGAGAAATATTTTCCCACACTTTTATACCAAACAAGATGTCCTTATCTGCTACATATCCGTATGGAATTGGTCCTTCGCTTTGTACGTATATATCTTGAATACTTTTAATTCCAATTTCTTCCGCAGACTGAGCATTTAACAAGTTTTTTTGTGCTGATGCTTGCAATGAGAATATTGAAAATGCTACAAATAGTGAAATTTTTTTCCAGTTCATATTATTCAAAGTTTTCTTCTATTATTTATTTCGAAATTACATGATTTCGAATGTACAAGGTGCAGTTTTCTTCAATGCATAATCACTTGCACCGTCTAAACGTACCTTGATATCAGAAATAACAACTACATCTCCTAGTCTTGCTTTAGAAATCGTAGCTTTCGCTCTGTCATTCATTCTATTTCCTTGAACCACCACTGATGGTTGTCCTGGAACTTGCAAAACAAATCCTGTAACTGTTAACCCTAATTCAAAATCAAAATCCTCTAATTTAGCACCGATGGTTACCACTTCTAAGTTAGACTTAGGTCCTTTCGCAGCGTACTCACCACGAACTGTACCACGAGGTGCAGGAATATCTTTAATTCTAAATACTTTTTTATCGCTTACCGATGTTCCATCAGGTAATTTACCTGTTACGTTGATTGTTACTTCTCTACCTGCTTGTGGACGCATATTATATTGTCCTGCTTTTCCACCTTTAGATAAACCAGGAGCAGAAGCTACTACTTTATCATCAGAAATACCTGCAAAAGAGATTGTCATCGGGTTTGTTACCCCACGGTAAACAACGTTCATTTTATCTGCAGAGATATTCGCTTGATTAGGCTTCGGAACTACCACGTAGTTTCCTGTAAAGTCAACTGGAATAGCTTGTCCGTCCTCCATGAAAGTAAATTTACCTTTAAATTCATGTTCTCCTACGTTTCCAGTGCTAAATCCTAAATTCACACGTCCATTATCTAATGCTTTTGATAAATCAACTTTTTGTCCATTTACGATTACTTCTGTTGGTACAGTCGATTGATCATAACGTCCTAAAACAACCATTCCTTTAAATTGTTCACCAGCAAAATAAGCTGATTTCTCAGAAATAACGATTGCTTTATAGTTGCGCATTGATGCCGCTTGACTTAATGTATTTCCTAATAATAGGTTGTAGAAGTCGTGCTCAATTACTTTTGCATCATTTTGCATCGTAGACAATTTAGTCAAAGATGCAATTGCTGGAAACCCTTGGAAGTTGTAATTTAAATAAGGCTTTACAACACCTTCTCCATCTTTTACATCAGCTAAATCAAATCTATTTTGCAATTCAACTGTGATAAGTTGATATTTTGTATCTTCTGTAAGAACAGCAGCAATATCTTTCTTATATTTTTCAATTGCAGCAATAAATTCTTCTCCTTGCGCAGAATACTTATCACCGTTAAACCAAGCTTGATCAATTACGTCTCCTTTATCCATACGCTCAGCAGGTAATTTCCCATCGATGCGTTGCTCTTCTAGAGGTTCTGTAATCATCGTTTTCACAGTAGTAATATAATCAAAAAACTCTTTTGTGATAGCCGATACTTGTTTTGCTCTTTTGTAAGGTTCTCCAAAGCGAGCTGGATCATCAGAAGCTCTCACTTCTAAACTCTCTAGCAAGCTTGTATTATTTGTCATCGCCGAAACGTTCGCCGATTCAAATTTATCGTTTACCATTCCAAAAGCTGATAAAACCTCCTTTGACATCTGAAGTGCCATCATCGCGATGAACACAAGATACATAAGGTTAATCATCTTTTGTCTAGGTGTCAATTTTGCTCCTCCTGCCATTATTTATAACTTTATATGGATTATAAATTAATTAGCACCGCGGTTTCCCATTGCAGAAAGCATTCCTCCATAAACTGTGTTTAGAGAAGACAAGTTGCTTGTTAAAGCAGACATTTGCTCTTTTAATTTGATATTATTTTCAGCAACTTCTTTGTTGATTTCAGCATTGCGAGTAGCACTCTCTAACTGAACTTTATACATTGAATTTAATGATTCCAATTGAGCTGCAGCCATTGACATTTCTTCAGCATATTTTCTAGTCGAAGCTACTGAATCAACTGTTGGAGCAATCTCTTTCGATGCTGCTTCAAAGTTTCTGATGCTTTTACTTAAACTATTCATTAACTCACCGTCAATTTTAGCTTCTTTCAATAAATCATCTAATTTTTTAGATAACATACCTTGTTCTTCTGTTGATCCACCACCAACAAATCCTACAGCACTACCACCTCTAACTTGTTGCGGTTCACCTCCTTTTAATTCAGGATATACTTTAGACCAGTCTAACTCATCATCAACTGGTTCAAAAGCAGATATTGCAAAAATAAGAGCTTCTACAACCAATCCTAAAGTTAGCATATTATTTCCATTAATTGGACCCAACTCCATGTGCGTAATTTTAAATAATGCACCGATAATTACAACTGAAGCCCCCATTCCATAACAGAAGTTCATCACTTTTTTAGGTATTGCCATAATTTTTTAATTGTTTTAATTGTTTGTCTATAATCTATAATTGTTTTGGTTCGAATTATTTAGCCATTTTTGACACGTTGCTTCTTGACATAGAACCTGAAACTGACTGTACAGTTCTAAATCCGATATAAGATCTAGCTGAATCTGCGTATTCAGAATCACGAGTAGCAACTTGTAACATATAAGCAGGGTCTCTCCAAGATCCTCCTCTAACAACTTTTAATGGCGTATCTGATCTTCTGTTTTTTGGTTTTAAACTTGACATGAAATCATACGATGATGAATCATAAGGTGAACTTGTCCACTCTGCTACGTTTCCTGACATATTGTACAAGTTATATCCATTTGGTGGATATGCACGTGCTTCTGCAGTATAAGTTGCTCCATCTGCTGCATAATCAAAACGGCTTGGCTTGAAGTTAGCCATAAAACACCCTTTTTCATCTGTAGTATAAGGACCTCCCCAAGGATACATAGCTCCTTCTAAACCACCTCTAGCAGCAAATTCCCACTCGCTTTCCATTGGCAATCTGTACTCATGTACTTCAGAAGGCAAACGTTTTGAACGTAAGAATGTGTTTTTATACAAGGTTCTCCATGCTGCAAACGCTCTAGCTTGATGCCAGTTCACACCTACTACAGGGTATTCACCAAAAGCTTCATGCCAGAAATAATCATTATGCATTGGCTCGTTGTAAGAATATTGGAATTCTTTAATCCAACGTGTTGTATCAGGATAGATCAACAACGTTTCCGTTTTTAAATGTCGGCTGCGTTTTCCGCGAGGATCATTTCCTTTGTCTTTCATTGCTCCCTCTAAATCCACATACGTGTACTTGAATTTAATTTTAGAAGCATCAAACATCCCTAATCCGTTATATGTTTCAGAAGCTGGAATGTATAAAGAGTCCATTACTTCCACATAGTATTCGTCTGGATAACGATCCACGGATACAGGTAAGTTTACTTTTTTATTTAATCTTCTACCTGCATACATATCATCGCTTGTATCCATGCTGTAGTAATTTTCGTACATATATCTTTGATAAGGCGTCATACGATCTAGATTTTCTTCATTATCTAAAAACGCATAAGCACCAATACCACCACCATCTGGAGTCAATCCCATATCATCTGCTGCGATAGCTAAACGAGTTCGGATAACCGAATCCTTTACCCAATCCACAAATTTTCTGTACTGGTTGTTTGTAACAGCAGTCTCATCCATATAGAATGAACCAACAGTTACTGTTTTTGTTGGAGCATCTTGTGCACCAAGGAAATCTTCGTTTGATTGTCCCATTGTAAAAGTCCCACCTGGAACCAAAGACATACCATGAGGCTTCGTAGTTGACCATCTCTTCCCTTCTACTCCGCCTAACAACTCACCTCGATCTCCAGTACCACAGCTGCATACCAAAGCTAAAACTGCTCCTAACGTAATGATCTTCTTCATATATTATTTAGGTTTTCTTATATACTTCTTAAAAATGTAAACGTATTCAATTATTTTTAATTTTCAAAAACAAAGCTAAAAAAAATTTAGTTTATATTTAACATATATAAATGTTAAATTTTTCAAGCCTATACTAAACTCTTTTTAAATGCTCTCCACCATCTATCAGGTAATTGCTGAGCGGTCGCCTTTTCATAATCTTCATAGCTACAAGGCAACAAAGTTCTTTTTGTTAACGTTTCGTTAACACCCCCACCCACATTCACTTCAATCCACCATCTACCAGAAATATCACTCTTGTAAAAAATCAAATTCTCGTACGCATCAAAAGGCACTATATATTTGATATAATTATCCTTACAGGCAAACGGATATTCATTGTATCGGTAATTAACCCCTTCAATGAAATACCATAGTATTTGTCCTATTAATAACGTTTCATTTGTTTGATTATTATAATTAAATATACCAAAAGTACTAACTTTATCGCTTAATCCACTATATCGCGCCAAAGAACAAATTTCTCTTCCATCAAATCCATTGGGATTATAGGTTGAAAAATTCCCTGAATCACTTGATTTTACAGCATTGATATCAACACTCACAATATCAGCATCTCGCAACACCGGTTCCGCCAGTGCAATATTATTAATAATTTCTCCAATTCTATAAGCTTCAAAGTATAAATTTTCAATTAAATCGATTTCTTCTTGAGAATTATAATACGTTTGGTAGCCTAAATTTGAGAAATTAAATAAATTATTCGGTTCTTCTAGAATAATTCGCGATATAAAACTTTCTGCAGCATATCCCCCATCTTTTGCGACATCTAATTTAGGATCGATGCAAACGAGGTTTACCATCTGTTCCAGCTTGTCGTAACCGCGATACAAAGCATAAGTTAAATCTTGACTGCCTCCTATTACTACGGGTATCGAACCATTTTTTACCAGATTCTCTATAATTGTTCTCAATAAGAAATAAGTATCCTCTAAAGATTCACCCGGTGCGATATCGCCTAAATCCGCTATACGAACATTCCAATTTCCAGGAAATAACGTATAAAAAGCTTTTCTAACTTTCATCAAATCCACCATAGTAGGTTCCGAAGCTAATCCCCTATTATCAGTCACACCAATAATAACAATCTTGTATTGCTCGTATTTATCAAAATCACCTCCAGAATGGAAATAGACTTTTTTACCTAAACTTTGACTAGGTAACCCATCGATAAAATTTCGAAATTCAACACTAACTGGATGTAAAAGTTCTAACATGCTTTCTTATTCAATTATTTCTTCGTTGTCGTTTTCTTCGCTGCTGTTTTTTTGGCAGCCGGTTTCTTCGTTGTAGCAGCTTTAGTCTTCTTCGCAGGCGTTTTTGCTTCAATCATAGCTTTTACCTCTTCCAACGTTAACGCTTGTGCATCGACATCTTTAGACAACTCTATTTTCACTTTGCCTTTTAAGATAACTGACCTTCCCCATCTTGCCTTTTCTACACGAATCCCTTCTTCTTGCCAATCGTGAATAACCTTATCTTTTTCTTTTTGAATTTTATCTTCAATCAACTCCATGACATCTTGATTTGAAAGATTGTCAAAATTGTACTTTTTATTCACGTTGATAAAGATGTTATTCCATTTCAAATAAGGACCAAATCGCCCCACACCTTTTTGTACAGGTAAGTCTTTATAAGTAGCAATTGGTCTATCTGCCTCTTCCTTCTCCTGAATAAACTCCAACGCTTTTTCAAATGAAACATCCAAAGGCTCTAGTCCTTTTGGCAAAGAAATAAACGTTTTTCCAACGCGTACATAAGGACCAAATCGCCCGTTATTCACCTCTACTTCTTCTCCTTTATATTCTCCTAGCATTTTAGGCAATAAGAATAGTTTTAACGCTTCTTCTAAGGTAATCGTGCCTATATTTTGATCTGGAGCTAAACTCGCAAATTGTTTGTTCTCATCCTCAGCATCTCCAATTTGAGCCATCGGTCCAAATTTACCTAAACGAACAAGCACTGGTTTTCCTGAAGCAGGATCCGTTCCTAAGATACGCTCTCCTGATTCGCGCTCTGCGTTTTCTTCTACATCTTTTACTGTTGGGTGAAAGTGATCGTAAAACTCACGCATCATCTTCGCCCAATCTTCTTCTCCTGCCGCAATAGCATCAAAGTCTTCCTCTACCTTTGCTGTAAAATTATAATCTAAAATTGTCTTGAAATTCTTCACTAAGAAATCGTTGACAATAATTCCAATATCGGTAGGAATCATTTTACCTTTATCTGATCCTGTTTTTTCTACTAATACTTTTTCAGTCAGAGCTGCTTGCGCTAACGTCATTACTTTGTACGAACGTTCTTTTCCTTCCGTCGTTCCTTTTTCAACGTAATTACGCGCAATAATAGTTGAAATCGTTGGTGCATAGGTCGATGGACGTCCAATTCCCAACTCTTCTAATTTCTTTACCAAAGAAGCTTCCGTATAACGAGCCGCAGGCTTACTAAAACGCTGTGTTGCCACAATCGCATTAGACAAAAGAGGCTCTCCTACTTTTAAGTGAGGTAAAATTCCTTCTACTTCTTCTTCCTCATCGTCATGTCCTTCTAGATACACTTTTAAGAATCCATCAAACAACAACACCTCTCCAGTTGCTAGGAATAGGTCGCTGTATTTATTCGCACCGATTTTAACATTGGTACGTTCTAATTTAGCATCGCTCATTTGAGAAGCCAAGGTGCGTTTCCAAATTAAGTCGTATAAACGCGCTTGATCGCGATCTAAAGGAACGGTATGCAATGCCATATTCGTAGGACGAATCGCCTCGTGCGCTTCTTGAGCGCCTTTGCTTTTCGTTACATAACTTCTGGATTGCACGTATTCTGCACCATATGATTTTGCAATTTCCGCTGCTGCTGCTTTGGTTGCTTCTTCGGATAAGTTTACACTATCCGTTCTCATATAGGTAATATACCCTTCTTCATACAAACGCTGTGCTAGCATCATCGTTTGTCCAACAGAATAATACAGCTTACGCGCTGCTTCCTGTTGAAGGGTTGAAGTAGTAAATGGCGCAGCTGGTGATTTCTTAGCGGGTTTCGTTTCTAAATCCTTAATCGCATAGTTTGCTCCTACATTAAGATTTAAGAAATCTTTCGCTTCTTGCTCACTGTTAAAAGACTTTGACAATCTCGCTTTTACAACCTTGCCTTCTGCCGTTTTAAACTCCGCCGTGATTACATAGGAAGATTCGATTTTAAATTCGTTGATTTCTTTTTCTCTCTCTACAATTAATCGAACAGCTACGGACTGAACACGTCCAGCAGATAACCCTCCTTTTACTTTTTTCCACAACACTGGTGATAATTCATATCCTACTAAACGGTCTAAAACACGTCTAGCTTGTTGGGCATTTACTAAATTATAATTAATCCCTCTTGGGTTGTCAATTGCCTTTAAAATTGCTGATTTAGTAATTTCGTGAAAAACAATGCGTTTTGTTTTATTTTGATCTAGTTTTAACTCCTCCGCTAAATGCCAAGCAATAGCCTCTCCCTCGCGGTCTTCATCGGAAGCTAACCAAACAACCTCCGCATGCTTAGAAAGATCTTTTAACTTTTTTACTACTGCTTTTTTATCACTAGAAACCTCATATTTAGGTTTGAAATTATCTTCTACATTAACCCCTATCTCTTTAGAAGGCAAATCCGCTATATGTCCATAACTCGATTCTACCTGATAATCTTTTCCTAAAAATTTCTCAATTGTTTTTGCCTTTGCAGGCGACTCCACGATCACTAAATTCTTTGCCATACTTCATTCTTTTGTGAAGCAAAAATATGTGTTTTTTCTTAATATTTCCACTTCAACCGATATAATTCATACTTTCTCTTAAAATCCTTTCCGATGATTTAAAAAATATCTACATTTTTAACGTTGATTACCAAAAAATTCTCTTTTTAACCAATCTTTTTATACAAACAGAAATTGGCTCAAAAGTAAAAAAACAAAAGTAATAAACATTACCTTCTCATTTATTTTACTGTTATCTCCTTTATGACTACCTTATATTAATGACACTCTTTTCTTTCAAAAAAGGAGATAAACTACATAAAAAACACAATTTCATTTTTATTTAGTCCATCCCTTTAGAATAAAAGCCAATTGTGTATTCCTATACGAACACAACAATGAATGACTAGAAGAGAAATCACTGAATATTTACATTATCCTTACTAATAAACTACTTTCTGACTTACTCTAAAGTTTACTAACACCTTCTTTGACGTTCTTAGGTACTTCCGTTGTAAAATCTTGATTTTAACAAAGTCCCTTATGAACTCTCTACCAACCTAACAAGGATAATCCCCTTTCTTAATCCTAAGTCAAATCCCCCTAAAGATAAATACTGCTCCAAATCAAACCTTAATAAAGCGAATCTCACAAAAACAACTGCTTACATCTTAAATATAAAGCTGTCAACTTGTCAGCAAATAAAATTAAACTATCTTTGTGACTTAAAATAAAACTCCCTTTTAAATAATCGTATGGAAAAGGTAATTGACGAAAATAAACAAGGAACAAGCTTACAGCTAGAGCAGAATAGAGACAATACCAAAAAGCTTTTTATTGAGAGCTATGGTTGTCAAATGAACTTTTCAGACAGTGAGATTGTTGCTTCCATTTTATCTGATGCAGGATATAACACGACCAATAACTTAGAAGAAGCTGATTTAGTTTTAGTAAACACTTGTTCTATTCGCGACAAAGCAGAACAAACAGTACGCAAACGCTTAGACCAATACAACCGAGTAAAGAAAAAGAACCCAGGAATGAAAGTGGGTGTTTTGGGCTGTATGGCGGAGCGATTAAAGAGTAAATTCCTAGAAGAGGAAAAGATTGTTGATATGGTAGTAGGCCCTGATGCTTACAAAGATTTACCCAACCTTTTAAAAGAGGTAGACGAAGGTAGAGATGCCATCAATGTAATCTTGTCCAAGGACGAAACGTATGGAGATATTGCCCCGGTTCGTTTGCAAAGCAATGGAGTTACAGCTTTTGTTTCAATCACTAGAGGCTGTGATAATATGTGTACCTTCTGTGTGGTGCCTTTTACTAGAGGACGCGAACGCAGTAGAGAACCGCATAGTATTATTTCAGAAATCCAAGATTTATACGAAAGAGGCTTTAAAGAAATTACCTTATTAGGTCAAAACGTAGATAGTTACCTTTGGTATGGTGGCGGATTGAAAAAAGACTTTGACAAAGCTTCTGACATTCAAAAGGCAACAGCGGTTGACTTCGCTCAGTTATTGGAATTATGTGCGACAAAATTTCCTAAAATGCGATTCCGTTTTTCAACGTCGAATCCACAGGATATGCACATGGAGGTGATTGAAGTGATTGCGCGTCACGAAAACATTTGTAAATACATTCACTTACCTGTTCAATCAGGAAGCACGCGTATTTTACAAGAAATGAATCGCCAACATACAAGAGAAGAATACATCGAATTAGTAGACAAAATCTACGCTTTAATTCCAGATATTTCGCTTTCTCAAGATATGATTACCGGTTTCCCTACAGAAACAGAGGAAGACCACCAAGATACACTGTCTTTGATGGAGCATGTGCGTTATGATTTTGGATTTATGTTTGCCTATTCAGAGCGTCCTGGAACCCTAGCTGCTCGTAAATTGGAAGATGACATTCCGGAAGAAGTAAAAAAACGCCGTTTAAGCGAAATTATCGCAGTACAAGGAAAAATCAGTTTAGAACGTACACAACGTTTTGTTGGTCAAACGGTAGAAGTTTTAATTGAAAAAACGTCAAAGCGTTCGGACTTGGAATGGAGCGGAAGAAACTCCCAAAATACAACCGTAGTATTCCCGAAAGAAAATTATAAAGTAGGTGATTTCGTAGAAGTTTACGTAGAAGATTGTACTTCTGCTACTTTAATCGGTAAGGCAGTTGGGTATTCACCGATGCAAGAAGATTAATCACCTTAAAAAATAGCACGAAAAAGTTCACTACATGGAAAATGTTCAAGCGATTAAACAACGATTTGAAATCATAGGAAATGATCCTAAGCTCAACCGCGCCATCCAAAAAGCAATACAAGTTGCACCAACGGATATTTCGGTTTTGGTAACAGGAGAAAGTGGAGTTGGGAAGGAAAGTATTCCCAAAATCATCCATTCCCTATCTCACCGCAAACACGGTAAATACATTGCTGTAAACTGTGGAGCTATTCCTGAAGGAACGATTGACAGTGAATTATTTGGACACGAAAAAGGAGCCTTTACAGGTGCAATTAGCACCCGTGAAGGTTATTTTGAAGAAGCAAATGGCGGTACGATTTTTTTAGACGAAGTAGGTGAACTTCCCCTAACGACTCAAGTGCGTTTGTTGCGTATTTTGGAAAATGGAGAATTTATTAAGGTAGGTTCTTCTCGTGTACAAAAAACGGATATTCGCATCATTGCAGCGACCAACGTCAATATGATGGAGGCCATACAAAAGGGTAAATTTAGGGAAGACTTATATTACCGTTTGAGTACGATAGAAATCACATTGCCTCCACTTCGAGAAAGAGGTGAAGATATTCATTTGTTATTCCGAAAATTCGCTTCGGATTTTGCACATAAATACAAAATGCCTCCTATTCGCTTAGATGCTAATGCGGCTAATTTTTTGATTCGCTATCGCTGGGATGGAAATATTCGACAGCTGCGCAACGTAGCAGAAGAAATTTCTGTATTGGAAACCAACAGAGAGATTACTCTGCCAATATTACAAGCCTATTTACCCAACCACGATAGACAATTGCCTTCTGTTGTACAGGGTAAAAAAGCAGAAAGTGACTTCAGTACGGAAAGAGAGATTTTATACAAGATTCTCTTCGATATGCGCAATGACATTACCGATCTAAAAAAACTAACTTTAGAACTGCTTAAACAAGACAAAGGACAAGTACAAGAGAGCAATCAACATCTGATTCAACGCATTTATGGCACTAAAAATGAATCCGTTGATTATCCAGTCAACCCTTCGGATATTTTACAGTTAGAGAACAACAACGCTCATCCTGTACACCCTTCACAACCAGTACATCCAACCTATCATCCGACGATTATTGAAAATGAAGAGGATGACGACAATTACCTCATTGCAGAAACGGTAGAAGACGAACCACTTAACCTAGAAGAGCAAGAAGTGGAATTAATTCGCAAATCGCTGGAACGCAACAAAGGAAAAAGAAAAGCAGCAGCGGAAGAGCTCGGCATATCAGAACGAACTTTATATCGAAAGATTAAACAATATAACTTATAAATGATGAAGTTGAAACCAATTCTAGTCATTCTTTTTATTACTTTAGGCTTACAAAGCTGTAAGTACTATAACTTTACAGGAACAGGAAAAATTGATGCCGATTCTTTCCAAGTGAATTATTTTCAGAATAACGCACCTTTAGTTGAACCGGGAATTGAACGTACCTTCACCTTAGCTTTACAAGATTTGATTCAAAATCAAACTAGTTTGACACTGACGAATTCCGATGCGGATTTAGTCTATGAAGGGGAAATTGTCGATTATCGCATTAGCCCGATGACAGCTACCGCTGATCAAAGAGCTGCGCAGAACCGCTTGTACATCGCCATTAACGTGCGCTTTACAAACAAGAGAAACGCTGAGGATGATTTCGAAAAGCGATTTTCCTTCTATTATGACTATGATGCAAATGCACAATTGGTAGGAGCCACATTAAATACAGCCTTGGATGAGATTTACGAGCGAATTACGCAAGATGTATTCAATGAATCCTTAGCAAAATGGTAAAATAACAACAAACATTAATTTGAATATAGCGACTTTACATACTTACTTAGCTGACCCTACTTTAATTCAGCGAACAGACATTCCAGAATTAAAACAATTATTGGAACAGTATCCTTATGTACAAGCCTTAAGAAGTTTGTACCTCAAAGCCCTGTACTCAAATGAAAGTACCTCATACAATCAAGAACTAAAAAAAACCGCAGCCTATACTTTAGATCGCGATATTCTATTCAACTTCATTGTTTCGGATAATTTTACCGTCTATACTCCGCTTACTCTCCCAGCAATGGAAGAAGTAAACACAACAAAAGAAACAGAAACGATAGAAACGGAAAAAGAACCAGAACAAAATATCAGTACTCTCCTTCAAAATATTTCTAAAGTTGCTTATGCTATTGTACAAGACAGCCCTGCTTTCACCGCTGAAATAAAAGAAGATATAGAAGAAGAGAAACAAGAAAAAGCATCGACAATTGAACCTTTTACGCCAATTGAAGAGGAGGAAATACGACCTGTTTCAGCTGTTGACGCATTAGAAGACAAACTAGAAATTGGCAAACCTTTAGCATTTGAAGTGGGAGAAAAGTACTCTTTTCAAGAATGGCTAAAATTGTCCAAACAACAGCCAATTGTCCGTGAATTGGACACAAAAAAAGAGGAAAACCAACCTGAAAAGGACGAAAAAGAGGAGATAATTGCGGAAGATGAAAAAAAATTTCAAAAAAGTTTAAAGAAAAAACAGGCTTTAATTGATAAATTCATTGAAACAAATCCTAAAATTATCCCAACAAAAAAAGCTACGGTAAGTCCCATAAATATTGAATTATCAGTACAAGAGAATACCAGTTTAATGACGGAGACTTTGGCTAAAATTTACTTGGAGCAGAAAAAATATCAAAAAGCAATCCAAGCTTATGAGATTTTAATTTTGAAATATCCAGAAAAAAGTAGTTTCTTTGCAAACCAAATATTAGATATAAAAGCGTTACAACAACATAATAGTTTATAAGCATGAACACATTTACAGTATTTTTAGTATTGATTGCTATCGTATGTTTTTTATTAATTGTGGTTATTATGGTACAAAATCCTAAAGGTGGAGGTTTAGACTCATCTTTCGGAGGATCTACTGTTGCAGGAGGTGTAAAAAACACGAATGACTTCTTAGATAAGAGTACTTGGACATTAGGAGCGGTGTTAATCATCCTTATCTTAATGTCGAGCATTAGCTTTAGTGGTGGTGCTGTTGGAGATTCTAAACTTTTAGATCCTAACGCAGAAGTGCCCGTACAGCCTGCGACTGTTCCTGCTGCTGCTAACACAGAAAACACGACAGAATCAACACCTGCAGCTGAAGCTCCAGCAACTAGCGAGACTTCAACTCCAGAAACTACACAAGAATAAGAAAGTTTTTACTTTTTACTATAGAATGCCAGCTGTCAAGTTGGCATTTTTTTTTGGCAATAGGTGCCAATACAAGGTTTGGCACACTTTGTGACTATTTATATAGCATTTAGAACTAATATAAATAATTCAATTTTATAAACTATAAACACTATGGCATTAAACATTAAACCACTTGCGGATAGAGTTCTTATTGAACCTCAACCAGCAGAAACAAAAACTGCTTCTGGTATTTTTATTCCTGACACAGCGAAAGAAAAACCACAAAAAGGGACAGTAGTCGCTGTAGGAAACGGTACAAAAGACCACAACATGACGGTACAAGTAGGCGATACAGTACTATATGGTAAATATGCAGGAACAGAGCTAAAATTAGAAGGTAAGGATTACCTAATCATGCGTGAAGATGACATCTTAGCGATTGTTTAATAAATTGAAGAAGAAGAATAAATAAAACAAGACTAAATCATGGCAAAAGATATTAAATTCGACATTGAAGCACGCGAAGGATTAAAACGCGGTGTTGACGCTTTAGCAAATGCTGTTAAAGTAACTTTAGGACCAAAAGGAAGAAACGTAATCATTGGAAAAGCATTTGGCGCACCAACAGTAACCAAAGATGGTGTTTCTGTAGCTAAAGAAGTGGAGCTAGAAGATGCGTTAGAGAACATGGGAGCTCAAATGGTAAAAGAAGTGGCTTCTAAAACCAATGACTTAGCGGGTGACGGAACAACAACGGCTACAGTATTAGCACAAGCTATTGTAAAAGAAGGGTTGAAAAACGTAGCTGCTGGAGCAAATCCGATGGACTTAAAACGCGGAATGGACAAAGCGGTTGAAGTAATCGTAAACCATTTGAAAGACCAAGCACAAGAAGTAGGTGGATCAATGGATAAAATCCAACAAATCGCTTCTATTTCGGCAAACAATGACGAATTCATTGGAGAGCTAATCGCCCAAGCATTTGAAAAAGTAGGTAAAGAAGGTGTAATCACGGTTGAAGAAGCAAAAGGTACAGAAACATTCGTTGATGTAGTAGAAGGAATGCAATTTGACAGAGGATATTTATCTCCTTACTTTGTGACCAATTCAGAAAAAATGGAGGTAGAATTAGATTCACCTTACATCTTATTATACGACAAAAAAGTATCTTCTTTAAAAGAATTACTTCCTGTATTAGAACCAGTCGCTCAATCTGGAAAACCTTTATTAATCATCGCAGAAGATGTTGATGGTGAGGCTTTGTCTACATTAGTAGTAAACAAATTAAGAGGAGCTTTAAAAATTGCAGCTGTAAAAGCACCTGGATTTGGTGACAGAAGAAAAGCAATGTTAGAAGATATCGCCATCTTAACGGGTGGGGTAGTAATCTCAGAAGAACAAGGATATACTTTAGAAAATACATCATTGGAAATGTTAGGTACGTGTAAACGTGTAAACATTGACAAAGACAATACGACTATCGTAAGCGGAAGCGGAGCATCAGATATGATTCAAAACCGCGTGAACCAAATCAAAGCTCAGATGGAAACTACAACTTCTGACTATGATAGAGAAAAACTACAAGAACGCTTAGCTAAATTAGCAGGAGGTGTTGCTGTACTTTATGTTGGAGCAGCTACAGAAGTAGAAATGAAAGAGAAAAAAGACAGAGTTGATGACGCTTTACACGCAACAAGAGCTGCAATCGAAGAAGGAATCGTTGCTGGAGGTGGAGTTGCTTTACTTCGTGCAAAGGCAAATCTTGATTCAATTAAAGCAGTAAATGCTGACGAAGAAACAGGTATTCAAATCATTGCGAAAGCGGTTGAATCTCCATTGAGAACCATTGTTGAAAACGCAGGTTTAGAAGGTTCTGTTGTTGTAGCTAAAGTATTAGAAGGAAGCAATAACTTCGGATACAACGCTAAAACAAACGAATACATCGACATGTTACAAGCAGGCGTAATCGATCCTAAAAAAGTAACGAGAGTTGCTTTAGAAAACGCAGCTTCAGTTGCAGGTATGATCCTGATCACAGAATGTGCTTTAGTTGATATTAAAGACGAAAATGGTGGTGGAATGCCAATGGGAGGCGGAATGCCAGGAATGATGTAATATCTACCCTATTATAAGAAAAACGGCTTGAAGAATTCTTCAAGCCGTTTTTTTATATGTAAGTTGTGCGTTGTGAATTTTTTTAATTGTACTTCAAAAAAATTCAATCTACGAACTCCTCTTGACTTTTTTGATTGAAGTGAAAATTAGAGAAAGTCAAGATGAATGCTATATCAAGGTTTTAACTTACTGCTACTCCATGCTCCATTTTCCCATTCAAACAAAATTCGCTCGTGAAAACGAGCTTCGCTAAAAAGGAGAAATTCAATGCGAAAAGGTTGAACCACCCAGGCAGCAAAAGACGCTGGAGTAGGCAACGCTTTTCCTTCATACTGTTGCAATAATGCAGTATAAGCCTCTTCTAATTCGGCTAGATCTTGTAAACCCTCTCCTTGTGCACTAACTATAGAAACGGCTTGACTCTCTCTGTTACGCTCCTGAAAATAACGATGACTATAAGACGAATCCAACTCCTCGATTACACCTTGTATGCGAACTTGTACATGGGTACTCGTCCACCAAAAAGCAAGGGATACCTTGTTGTTCTTCTCTACTTCTTGTCCTTTACGCGCCGTCTTACTTCCCGTAATAATGAAGCTATTCCCTATTATCTCTTTACAAGACACAAAACGACTATTGGGAAATCCATCCAAACCAATAGATGTAAAACAACAAGCAGAAGGAATTTTAACAGGGGTTACTTTTAATTCTTCTTCAAACAGTTGACGAAATAAAGAAATCGGTTCTTTCATACCTTTTTTAGATTCAAATTCATCTTGCCTAAAAATAAAAAAACATCTTTGCTTTTAAAAACAAAGATGTCATTTTTATATGAAATTCGGCTGTACTTACTTTATCAGTAAACAAATGCCTTTCGTCTCTATAGGATTATTTTACGATTTCCTTTAAATCAGCAATTGTTGCCATAGGATCTGCAGCACTAAACACAAAATTACCCGCTACAAGTGCTTCTGCTCCCGCATCTACTAAAGCTTTTGCATTTTTGCTATTTACACCACCATCAATCTCAATGATTACATTTGCTCCTTTAGCCTCAATCAGGGCTTTTAATTTGCGTACTTTCTCGTATGTATTTTCGATAAAACTCTGTCCTCCAAAACCAGGATTAACGCTCATAATCAACACTAAATCCAAATCTTGAATAATATCTTCCAAAACCGAAACGGGTGTATGTGGGTTTAAAGCAACTCCAGCTTGCATCCCCTCCGCTTTGATTGCTTGTACAGTGCGGTGTAAATGCGTACAAGCCTCGTAGTGTACTGTTAAGATATCTGCACCTAAATCTTTAAATGTTTTGATATAACGATCAGGATCTACAATCATCAAATGCACGTCTAGCGTTTTCTTTGCGTGTTTATTGATAGCCGCTAAAACGGGCATTCCAAAAGAGATATTTGGCACGAAAACACCGTCCATAATATCAATGTGGAACCAATCCGCTTGACTTTCATTAATCATTTCAATATCGCGTTGTAGGTTTGCAAAATCGGCAGCCAAAACCGATGGCGCTATTTTTATATTTTTCATACTATCGTGTTGTTTGTACAAAGATAAAAAAATCCCAAGAGGAAAGTCCTCTCAGGATTTTATAAATTATGTTATTGCTCTTTTATAGTTGCTTCAAATAATTCAGTAAAATACTTGATAATTTTAGCGCGTACTTCATCTTCATCTACGTAATTTACGCCCAATTCCACATGCAAAGAAGTCACACCTTTACCGCGAATCCCACAAGGAATAATATTGTCAAAATACCCTAAGTCCGAGTTGACATTCAAGGCAAAACCGTGCATGGTCACCCAACGAGAAGCACGTACGCCCATAGCGCAGATCTTTCTTGCAAATGGAGTACCAGCATCCAACCAAACTCCTGTTTCTCCTTCACTTCTACCCGATTCAATACCGTAATCTTTAAGTACAAGAATCATCGTTTCTTCCAACAAACGCAGATACTTGTGAATATCAGTAAAGAAGTTTTCCAAATCTAAAATAGGATAGCCTACAATTTGACCTGGTCCGTGATAAGTAATATCACCTCCTCTATTAATCTTATAAAATGTAGCACCTTTCGCTTTTAATTGCTCGTCATTGAGCAATAAATTTTCAATGTCTCCACTTTTTCCTAAGGTATACACATGAGGGTGTTCAACAAACAAAAAATAATTGGGTGTTGGCTCCTCTGTTTCCTCTCTTCTATTTTTGATTTTAATATCTAAAACCGATTGAAAGAGTTCTTCTTGATAGGCCCAAGTATCTTTATAGTCTTTTTCGCCTAAATCAATTAGGGTTACTTCTTTATTCATGTTCAAAAACTTAGCGGTTATATTTCGGATTATTGAGAATGACTAAAGCTCCGATAACCCCCGGAATCCACCCTGCTAAGGTTAAAAGAAAAACAATTAGTATGGATCCGCACCCTTTATCGTACACGGCAATAGGCGGAAATATAATAGACAAAATTACTCTCCAAATACTCATAATCACTTATTTATACCGTACAAATTTCGTCATTTTTTATGAATAATGACTATGATTTCAGTTAAACCCGCTCTTGAGATTCCCTCAAAATAGATCAATTGACTAATTAACTGACATTTGGAGAGATACAATGGGTCGTAATTTTTAAAGATTACCTATATTTGCACTTTATAAATTAATTCATAATTCACAATTATTATGCAACTTTCAGAACAAGAAATCATCAGAAGAGAGAAGCTCGCAAAATTGCAAGAGCTTGGTGTGAATCCTTATCCTGCAAACTTATTTCCAGTAAATCATACATCCAAGCAGATAAAGAACGGTTTTGAAGAAGGTAAGAAGGTAATTGTGGCGGGGAGATTAATGTCTTCACGTATTCAAGGAAAAGCTTCTTTCGCAACGATTCAAGACAGTGAAGGAAAAATTCAATTGTACATCAATAGAGACGAACTTTGTCCAGGAGAGAACAAAGATTTATATAACGAAGTTTACAAAAAACTAATCGATCTAGGAGATATTATTGGTATTGAAGGAGAGTTGTTCACTACACAAGTAGGAGAAAAAACTGTACGTGTACAAGGACTTTCTTTGTTGAGTAAATCACTACGTCCATTACCGTTACCAAAAACAGATGCCGAAGGGAATACTTTTGACGCTTTTACAGATCCAGAATTGCGTTACAGAATGCGTTATGTTGACTTAGTTGTCAATCCACAGCACAAGGAGATTTTCGTTAAGCGTACTAAATTGTTCAACGCTATGCGTCAGTTCTTCAACGAGGCTGGCTATATGGAGGTTGAAACACCTGTATTGCAATCTATCCCTGGAGGTGCATCGGCTCGTCCATTCATTACGCATCACAATGCTTTAGATATTCCGTTGTATTTGCGTATTGCAAACGAATTGTATTTAAAACGTTTAATCGTTGGTGGGTTTGATGGAGTATATGAATTCTCTAAAAACTTCCGTAACGAGGGGATGGATAGAACACATAATCCAGAGTTTACGGCAATGGAAATCTATGTAGCTTACAAAGATTACAACTGGATGATGGAATTCACAGAGCGCCTATTAGAGTTCTGTGCGATTGCTGTAAATGGAACGACAAAAGCAACATTTGGCGAGCACGAAATCGACTTTAAAGCACCTTATAAGCGAATCACTATGGCTGATTCGATTAAAGAATTCACTGGTTTTGACATTACCGGAAAGACTGAAGAAGAAATTCGTCAAGCGGCTTTAGGCATGGGAATTCCAGTAGACCAAACGATGGGTAAAGGGAAGTTAATTGACGAGATTTTTGGTGAAAAATGTGAAGGAAATTACATCCAACCGACCTATATCACTGATTATCCAAAAGAAATGTCTCCATTGACAAAAGCACACCGCGATAATCCAGAGTTAACGGAGCGTTTTGAATTAATGGTTTGTGGAAAAGAAATTGCCAATGCCTATTCAGAGTTAAACGACCCTATTGACCAAAGAGAGCGTTTTGAAGCTCAAATGGCTTTAGCAGATCGCGGAGATGACGAAGCGATGTTTATCGACCAAGATTTCTTGCGTGCATTAGAATACGGAATGCCACCTACCTCAGGATTGGGAATTGGAATGGATCGTTTAATCATGTTCTTGACCAATAATCCATCGATTCAAGAAGTGTTATTCTTCCCACAAATGAGACCTGAAAAAACGGCTCCTGCTGTAGAATTATCAGATGAAGAAAAAATCATCATCCAAATTCTAGAGAAAAACGAAAACAAAGTCGAGCTAGGTTCGTTAAAAGAACAAGCGGCTTTGAGTGGTAAGAAATGGGATAAAGCAATGAAAGCTTTATCTTCACACAATTTGACCAAAATAGTGACTGAAGAAGAAACAAAATATGTTGTTTATCAACACTAAAAAAAAGGGGTGCTTTGCATCCCTTTTTTTATTCAAACAAGTACATAAAAAAAGCACTGCTCAAGCAGTGCTTTTTTTTTTATCCTAAATACGTTTTCAGTATTTTACTTCTTGAAGTGTGTTTCAAGCGACGAATCGCTTTTTCCTTAATCTGTCTAACGCGTTCTCTTGTTAAATCAAACGTTTCTCCTATTTCTTCTAACGTCATTGGGTGTTGATCCCCTAAACCGAAGTATAAGCGAACTACATCAGCCTCACGAGGTGTAAGCGTTTCCAATGCTCGTTCAATCTCTGTACGCAAAGATTCGTGGATTAACTCACGGTCTGGGTTTGGTGATTCACCTGAACGCAATACGTCATATAAGTTAGAATCTTCTCCTTCTACCAAAGGAGCATCCATAGATAAGTGACGTCCTGAGTTTTTCATACTCTCTTTTACATCATTGACAGTCATATCCAACTCTACTGCAATTTCCTCTGCTGAAGGTGGACGTTCATTAGACTGTTCTAATAACGCGTACATCTTGTTAATTTTATTGATCGAACCAATTTTGTTTAATGGTAAACGTACAATTCTCGATTGCTCAGCTAAAGCGGATAAAATAGATTGTCTAATCCACCAAACTGCATAAGAAATAAATTTAAAACCACGAGTTTCATCAAAACGCTGTGCTGCCTTGATCAATCCTAAGTTTCCTTCATTAATTAAATCCGGAAGTGTCAACCCTTGGTTTTGGTATTGTTTTGCTACCGAAACCACGAATCTTAAGTTCGCTTTAGTTAACTTTTCTAAAGCTCTTTGATCTCCTGCTTTAATTCGTTGCGCTAATTCTACCTCTTCATCTGCAGTAATCAAATCTACTTTACCAATCTCTTGCAAATACTTATCTAGTGAAGCGGTTTCACGATTCGTAACTTGCTTGGTAATTTTAAGTTGTCTCATAGTATTTTACTCCTTATTTGTCTTTGTCCTTAATGGTCTACAATAGTTATACGTACAGTTATATCAAAAGGTTACAATATTTTTAAAAATATTTTCCTTTTGTAGCATTCTAAAAAAATAAAGCCCTAAAAACATGATTTTTAAGGCTTTGTAAAAACAATTTATTTAAAAAAATCTCAAAGATTAATAATAATTGACTTTACTCAGTTCTTTTTCATCCACTTCCACCTCATCCAAGTAACGTTCCAAACTATCATCGAGCTCTTTCATCCAAACCGTATGGTGCTCTTCTGCAGTTACATTCGTCATCACCGACTTATATACTTGATCTCGATAAGTTAGGATATCAATTTCTTTTGAATCTAAGTAACGTTTAAACATTTCCCCTACTTCATCAATATTAAACGTCGGATAATCTGTCAATCCAATTAAATCTTTAATATAAGCCGTTTGGAAATCTACTTGCTCATTACTTGTTGTTGTCTGTTCTTCTCCTTTCAACCATTTGGCAATATCACTATCGCGTTCTTCTTTAGAAGGAAGAGCAATACGTCCTAACATATAGTCTCTTGCAAACCAAGCTTGAGCGTCAAACATATTAAACGTATAATATTGGTCTTGCATTCCCAAGAAGATTAGACGTTCATTTTCATTAAACACAACGCCTTTATATAAATTATCAGGATATAAACAGTTCTTCGTTTTTAAACGCAGATTATCGGGCAAGAAAGGGAACTTATGTTGGTATCCCGTACACAAGACCACAGCATCAAATTCTTTAGACGTCCCATCTTTAAAAAAGGCTTTATTGTCTTCAAAATGGGTAACAATGGTTTTTTCTTCTACTCCCTTTGGCCACTTCACTCCAATTGGATTGGTACGATAAGAAATCGTTACTGATTTACTTCCGTGTTTAAAGCACTGTACTCCGATATCTTCTGCTGAATAACTACTTCCAATCAAGAGAATATCTTTGTCGATGAATTGATCTGCTCCACGGAAATCATGTGCGTGCATTACCGTTCCAGGGAAATTGTCAATGCCTTTAAAGAAAGGCATATTCGGAGTAGAGAAGTGACCTGTACCTAATACTAAATAATCGAAAAACTCTTCGAACGTTTTGTTGGCTACCAAGTCATCAAAAATAACGCGGAATTGCTTTTTGTCTTCTAAATAGTCTACCCAACGCGCTACCGTATTAAACTTAATGTAATTTCTTGCATTACTTTGCTTAATTCGCCCTTCGATATAATCAAAAAGGACTTCTCTTGGAGGATAAGAAGAAATCGGTTGTTTAAAGTGGTCCATAAACGTATAATCCGCAAATTCTAAACATTCTTTAGGTCCGTTTGACCACAAGTACTTATACATACTACCGTGCAAAGGTTCTCCGTATTTCCCTACACCTGTACGCCAAGTATAATTCCACATTCCGCCCCAATTATCTTGTTTTTCGTAACATTTAATCTCAGGGATTGAATTTCCTTTTTTCTGTTCTGATTCGAAAGCTCTCAACATAGCAAGTCCACTTGGACCTGCTCCAATAATTCCTACTTTAAAATTAGTCATTATATACTACTATTTTTAGGCCCCTAACTTTCTTGCGAAATGGAGCTAATTAATAAACGATATTTTAGATTTCATCAAAGAAAGAATCTTGTACATAGATTCTTACAGACACTCTTGTTGAGTGATTTGATAGGTCCTCACAAAGGAGAACCTAATAATAGGAGAACCACAAAAGGTTCTTAGCAGACAAAGAGGAGAATCCTCTATCTATTACTGTCTAATTGCAAGTGATTTTTATGCATCACTTTTCAGCTGTTCTAGCAAATATAAGCAATTTTTAGGACATGACCAAATCAGCCCGTTTTTAACTACTTAAAAATCAAGCTATAATTTCAAAATAATTCAATTGTAGGAAAAGATAAAATGAATATCTTTATTCTAACCAACAAAAACAGATTAAGATGAATCAAACACCTAAACTAACTATTACGTTACACAGCCTTTCTTTCTTAAGTGCTTTACTGATTATCAGTTTCGTACTTTTGAGTCGAATTGGAGCCAATGGAATCTATACTTATACTGTTATAGGTGCTTTATATGAGTTGTTGTGGTTTCCACTACTAGCGACCCTATTTTGCATCCCAATTTTATGGTTTGTATTAGCGATAAAGAAAAAAGTAGCTTGGCGTACATTAATTTTACCTAGTATGCTCTCCGTTACTACCCTATTGTATTTGATTATTTCTCAATAAAAAAGAGCCGTTACAAACGGCTCTTTTGCTTATTATAAGGTATATTTTCCTTGTTTATCTTTCAACACGGCATACATTTTTTGATAAGTTTGAACATCCGTTTGCAGACGTTCTCCTTCTCGAATTAAATATCCTGCCATGACTTCAAGCTCTGTTTGCGCTTTATTACTAGAAAAATCACTATGCATAGACGTAGTAGAATCAAAGGGAATTGCTGCCAAACGCTCCATAATTACCTCAACAGCGTCTTTTGTCAACTGAACTCCTTTTGCTATAGCTACTGCACTCGCTTCTGTTACTAATGTATGTATCGTAGCGGTATGATCGCGCATCACTACTCCAAAAGAGCAATTGTAAAATGTCGTTGCTACTGCAGAAGAAGAAACTAAAATATACTTTTCCCATACTTCTTTAGCGATATCTTGAGTACAAAAAGAATTAATTCCAGCTGCTTGTAATAAATGATTCACTTGCCTCATCAAAGAAGTTACTTTTTCTGTGCGTCCAAACACAATTTTTTGCCTGCCACTTGGATTGTCAATCACCCCAGGTTCCTTTAAACGAGAAACCATATACGTACAGCCTTGCCATACTTCCGCTTCAAGTTCACGATCTAGCTTTTCAAAAGCCTCTACTCCATTTAACAGAGGTAAAATAACGGTATTTTTAGCCACGATTGCCTTCAAATCAACAATTACCTCATCTAGGTCATATTCCTTCGTACAAAGTAAGATAAAATCCATCTTACCCAAATCTTGTACGCGTTCTACTACTCGAGTTGGTTTTCCAACGATAACACTATCTTTAGATAACACTGTCAGTCCGTGTTTTTTGATTTGTTTGCCGTGCTCTCCTCTAGCAACAAAGTGAATATCCACTTGTTCTTCGCTTTCAAAATGATGCGCCAACAGTCCACCATAAAATCCACCAACCCCTCCTAAACCAATAATTCCTATATTTACTTTACTCATATTGTATTTCTTTATTGAGTTTTAAAGATACTCAAAAACCGAGAAAACTCGCTATTTCTAAAGGGTATAAAAACAAAAAAACACCTCAAATGAGGTGTTTTTATATGATGATCAGCATTACTTCTTCTCTTCTGTTTTTGCTCCTTGAGTTCCTTCTGGTTTGTTACCTTCTGGTTTATTTTCTCTTGGAGGACGCGGCATAAGCGCTTTTTTAGAAACTTTAGGTTTTTTCGTTTTCGGATCAATACCCATGTATTTCACTTCTAACTCATCTCCAATTTTCAATACATCTGAAGGATTTTCAATGCGTTTCCAATCAAATTCAGATACGTGAAGTAAAGTTTCTTTTCCTGGTACGAATTCTACTACTGCACCAAAATCTAACATTTTCACTACTTTCACTTTATACACTTCTCCTTCAACTGGAGAGAAGATTGTATTGCTAATTGAAGCTAAAGCTCTATCCATACCTGCTTGATCAGTACCCAATACTTCAATTAAACCAAAGTCACCTTCTTCGTTAATAACGATCGTAGTACCTGTTTCAGCTTGAAGTGCTTGAATATTTTTACCTCCAGGTCCGATAATTGCACCGATAAAATCTTTCGGGATTGTAACAGTAACAATTTTAGGTGCTTTCGGTTTTACTGTAGCGTTAGGAACAGCAATTGTTTCTTCTAACAATCCTAAGATATGTAGACGACCGTCCAGTGCTTGTTTCAATGCTTGTTCCATGATATCATAAGCTAATCCATCGATTTTAATGTCCATTTGACAAGCTGTGATACCATCTCTTGTTCCAGTAACCTTAAAGTCCATATCTCCTAAGTGATCTTCATCCCCTAAGATATCAGACAATACAGCCCAACGTCCTGTTTTAGAATCCGAGATTAATCCCATTGCAATACCAGAAACTGGTTTCACAATTTGAATACCTGCATCCATTAGCGCTAAAGTACCCGCACAAACTGTTGCCATAGAAGACGAACCGTTTGACTCTAATACTTCAGAAACTAAACGAATAGTATACGGACAATCTGCAGGAATCATGTTTTTCAACGCACGTTGCGCTAAGTTTCCATGTCCAACCTCACGACGTGAAGTACCTCTTAAAGGTTTTGCTTCACCAGTTGAGAATGGAGGGAAGTTATAGTGTAAATAGAATCTTTCTTCTCCTTGTTCACTCGGTAAATCGATGATGTTTGCATCTCTTGATGTACCTAGTGTTACTGTAGCTAAAGCTTGGGTTTCACCACGTGTAAAGATAGATGATCCGTGTACTGAAGGTAAATAATCTACTTCACTCCAGATTGGGCGGATTTCAGTCGTTTTACGACCATCTAAACGGATATTTTGATCTAAGATCAAGTTGCGTACCGCTTCTTTTTGTGTCTTTTTGAAATAAGTACTGATAAGTTCAGCTTTTTCAGCTAAATCTTCTTCAGAGAATAAAGCTTTCACCTCTTCGTATACCTCAGCAAATTTCTCACCGCGTTCGCTTTTCGCACTTGCATGTGAAGCGATGTCATACAATTTAGCGTAAGCTGCATCATGAACGATTTTCTCTACTTCAGCATCGGTAACTTCTGGTTCATACTCACGGAAAGTAAGACCTAAAGCTGCACGCATTTTCTCTTGTGCTTCGATTTGAACTTTGATAGCGTCATGAGCAAACTTAATTGCATCGATCATTTCTTGTTCTGAGATTTCTCTCATCTCACCCTCTACCATACAAACAGAATCTTTAGATGCACCGATCATCATGTCGATATCCGATTGATCTAATTGTTCTTTTGATGGGTTGATGATAAATTGTCCGTCGATACGTCCAACTCTCACCTCAGAGATTGAATTGTAAAAAGGAATATCTGATACAGCTAATGCTGCAGAAGCAGCTAAACCAGCTAAAGCATCAGGCATTACATTTTCGTCATGAGACATTAACTGAATCATCACTTGTGTTTCCGCGTGGTAATCGTCTGGGAACAATGGGCGTAAACAACGGTCAACTAGACGCATTGTCAATACTTCTTGATCACTCGGGCGAGCCTCACGTTTAAAAAAGCCTCCTGGAAAACGTCCAGCAGCAGCGAATTTTTCTCTGTAATCTACAGTTAAGGGAAGGAAGTCCACACCAGGATTCGCTGTTCTCGCAGAAACTGCTGTAGCTAAAAGCATACAGTCTCCCATACGAACAACAACAGAACCATCTGCTTGTTTCGCTAATTTCCCCGTTTCGATTGAGATGCTACGTCCATCTCCTAAATCGATAATTTCTTTGGTTACCTTAGGAATCATAATAATTTAATACTTTAGGGTTTCTGTCTCTCCGAAGAGAGACGTAAAATGTGTTGTGTGTGTTGTGTTGTGTGTGTTGTTGTGTAGTATATGAAACCCAATGAAAAACCAGATCTAACTCTGCTAAAGGCAAAAAAACAAAAAGAGGCGCGCAGGCACCTCTTTCCTATATTGATTATTTTCTAATACCCAATACTTTAATGATCTCACGATATCTGTTAATCTCAGTTTTCTTTAAGTAGTCAAGAAGTCTTCTTCTTTTACCTACTAAAAGAACTAATGAACGCTCCGTGTTGTAATCTTTACGATTTCTTTTTAAGTGCTCAGTTAAGTGAGAGATTCTGTAAGTGAACAAAGCGATTTGTCCTTCTGCAGATCCTGTGTTTGCAGCTACACCTCCGTGTTGTTGGAAGATCTCAGCCTTTTTTTCTTTTGTTAAATACATGCCAATATTCTTTAATGATTTTTATGTACGAATTCTAGTTTTCTAAAATTCAATTGCAAAGGTACTTTTATTTTTCAAACCACCATCACAGTTCTTTATTTTTTTTCAAAAAAATAATAAATCCCTCTATAACACCACCTTATATATAAAGTGAAGCAATGGTTTCATTGAGTGTTTCTAAGAAAACTTGGTCGTCTTCCGTAAAGGCATTCAACGTATGAGAGTCGATATCTATTTGTCCAATATTCACACCATCAACAAATAAAGGTACGACAATTTCTGATTTTACAGTCATACTACACGCAATATAATTGCTTTGTGCCATAACGTCTTCGACTAAGAATGTCTGATTGCTTTCAGCCACTTGCCCACAAATTCCCTTACCAAATGGAATAACGGTGTGATCTGTTGCCTCTCCTGTATAAGGTCCTAGGTGTAATAAACGCTTTTCTGCTTCAGCAAAGTAAAATCCCACCCAATCATAATGAGGTACTTTGTTTTCTAATACATCACAAATGGCTTGTAACTTCTCCGTAACACTAGCTTCTCCTGCTATAATACGCTTTGATTCTTCTAAAAGTGTTGAATATAACGTTTGCATCTTTTGTTGTTTTAATCAACCAAAGGTACACTTTCTCTTGTAGGCATTTTTTCTTTTTTTACCCCCCTATTTTGAACAAAAAAACTTCTACTCTATTGAAATCCTGCTTTTTTTCTTATTTTTGTTCCATGCTAAGCAAACGACTTGTCAGTATCTGGTTTTTATTGATTTTCCTATTTTCAAACATAGGATGGTCAATGAGTGTGCATTATTGTCAAGGCGAAGCCCACTACAGTCCCTTGCGTTATGCCCATACCCATCAACAAGATGCCGATACGGGATGTACCATGGAAATGGAACAACAAATTCAACAAGAAGAAAAAGCTTGTTGTTCTACTAAAAAAGCGGTTGAAAAACCAGTCAAGAAATTTGCGGATAAAAAATGTTGTCAGGATGAAGTGATTAAATCCAATCCTTCGGATCACAATATTCAGCATGTATATGCTCCTAATTTCGAATTCGTTCTACCGGATTACAATTGGACAACTTTATCCAGCTATGGCGTTGACGCTCCGGTTCAAAAACAGGAGATTTTAGCCTATTATATGGAGGCTCACGCTCCTCCACTCTACCAACTATATTGTCGCTTAGTTCTTTACGCTTAATTCTTTGTCCCTACAATTTTCGTTTGACTCTTCTCTATTGAAGTCGAACGCTTCTATTTTGTATGAACAAAGACACGTAAACAATGATTAAACACTTTGTAACACTTGCTGTATTAACGGCAGGTACATCGCTATATGCGCAACAAACGATTACCGGACAAATCGTAGACGAAACACATACCCCTATTATCGGAGCTTCTGTTTTTTACGCCAAGCAATCTATTGGTGTAGCAACAGATGCACAGGGAAAATTTACACTCAATTTTATTGAAAAAGAACCTTTAACGGTTTCCTATATCGGTTATCAAACACAAACGATCTCTCCTCAAGCAGGGCAATCGTATCACCTTGTTTTACAGCCAGAGGAATCGTTAGGTGAGGTTATCATTCAAACGAAACAACGCAATACAACACGTTCCATTAAAGGAACAACCAACAGCTTCACTATGAATAGCGGTGAGTTACTGAAAGCCGCTTGTTGTAATATTTCAGAAGCTTTTGAAACCAACCCTTCTATTGATGTAAACTACACGGATGCAATAACAGGAACCAAACAGATTAAAATGTTGGGACTGACGAGTCCGTATATTCTAATTGCGGAAGAGAACATCCCATCAGTACGCGGTGCTTCTCAAATTTACGGCTTGACTTTTACTCCAGGTACATGGGTGGAAAGCATTCAAGTTACTAAAGGAGCGGGAACGGTAATCAACGGTTATGAGAGTATTTCAGGTCAGTTGAATACGGAACTCATTAAACCTGCTACAGATCGTCCTTTCTATTTAAATCTATACGGATCGAATGACGAGCGTTTTGAGGCCAATGTGCACGGAAATTATCGTTTAAGCGACAAATGGAGTTCTTCTCTTTTTATTCACGGGAACTTGAGAACGGGTGATCACGATAAGAATCACGACGGTTTCTTGGATATGCCTAAAGGAGAGCAAATTAACGTTATGAATCGCTGGCAATACATCAATCCTGAAAAGGGTGTGGTTAGTTTTATCACCGCCCGCTATATGAAAGACAACAAGGTGGCTGGACAAGTGGATTTCGACAAAAAGAAAGACAAAGGATCTACAGTCCTTTGGGGATCTGAAATCAACACTGAGAAACTTGATTTATCTACCAAACTAGGGTATGTATTTGCCGATATGCCTTTTCAAAGTGCGGGATTACAAGTAGCGTATAACTACCACAAACAAGATTCTTATTTTGGATTAAACATGTATGACATCAAGCAAAACAGCTTGTATTCTAACTTTGTGTTCAATTCCATCATTAGCAATACACTTCACAAATTTACAACAGGACTTAGCTTTACATTAGATCAGTATACCGAACAGGTACTCGTTCCGGGTATCGATGGAGATTTCAATCGAACAGATAATGCGCTAGGTGCATTTTATGAATACACCTATGATAACACGACAGATTTTAGCGTTGTAGCGGGTATGCGTGTCGATTATCACAACCGCATGGGGGTATTTGCTACTCCGCGTTTACACTTGCGTTATAATCCGTGGGAAAATGGTGTTTTACGTGCTTCTGTGGGTAGAGGAAAACGCTTGGCCAATGTATTTGCAGAAAATCAAATTTTCTTTGCTACCAATCGCTATTTTCAAATTGAAGGGAACAACGGTAAGATTTACGATTTAGATCCTGAAATTGCTTGGAACTACGGATTGAGCTTTACGCAAAACTTCCATCTTATTGGTCGAAAAGGGGATGTAACGCTTGATTTCTATCGCACAGACTTCGAAAATCAAATTGTCGTAGATGCCGATTATAATGCACATCAATTGTTATTCTACAACTTAGAGGGCAAATCGTATGCGAATAGTTTTCAACTCGAGGTAAACTATAACTTAGCTCGCAATTTAAATTTGCGTTCGGCTTATAAGTACTATGACATTGCCACGGATCAAAAAACAGGTAAATTTGAAAAGGCCTACCAACCGAAACACCGCTTTTTTGCCAATTTAGAATATACAACCAATGAAAAAGACAATGGAGCGCATTGGAAATTTGATTTCACTTACAATTGGTTAGGCAAACAACGCATGACCTCCACCGCACAATATGCAGAAGTGAATCAACTAAAATCGTCTTCGAATCCTTATTCATTAATGAATTTTCAGATCACCAAAGTATTTTCTCCTCGATTTGAATTTTACGTAGGAGGTGAAAACATTGGTAACTACAAACAACGCAATCCAATTGTAAGTGCACAAAATCCTTTTGATGCTGATTTTGATACTTCTATGGTTTATGCGCCAATTGCTGGTTCTATGTACTATGCGGGATTGCGATTCAAACTTGATTAATTAACTCAAACGCTTACAATATGAAAAAAGTAATTTTAACCTTAGGACTTACCCTATTGACAACTGCAGCACTATTTGCACAAGAAAAAGAACAACCCAAACAAGTAATTGCAGTTAAAGGACAATGTGATATGTGTAAAAAACGCATCGAAAAGGCAGCTTTAGATGTTAAAGGAGTACGCTCTGTTGATTGGTCTGTAGCGGATCAACAATTGACAGTATATCTAAATCCAAAGAAAACAACAGGAAAAGAAGTACAAGAAGCCATCGCTAAAGTTGGTCATGATACAGCTTTAATTAAAGCAACAGATGAGGCTTATAACAACTTACACAGCTGTTGTAAGTACGAAAGATAGCAAAAACAAAAAAAGCACTAACTAGCGATTAGTGCTTTTTTTTCAAACAACAATATGCTATTCTGTAGCCAAACTCACAAACTACAAAATATCTTTTTCTTTTTCATAGCATTTCTCCCTATCTTCAGTAAACCATCTTGAACAAGACACTAAAACATTATTTACTTGAAGGATAAAAAGAAACGTAATTCTCTTTATAGCTGTATTTTATTACATGACAAATGTAAGATGCTATGCATGCATAAAACATGATTTTTATCACTTTTTGAAAAATTTACGCAAAAAAGTAAAATTTAATAAAAAAGAGGGGACCTCAAAAGGTCACCCTCTAATAATTTAATTCTTATGATTATACAACTTGTACAATACATTACCATTCTTTTTTAAAAAAAGAATAATACAAAAATTCCTAGAAAAATGTACTTATACGTTTTCATCTTTGAGGTTGATTAATATTTTACTTCATTCTAGTATTTATAACTAGAGTTTAAAATTCCTGTATATACAAAAATTCTATCAAGTAACATTAGATTTTAAACCCGCGTCGCGTATTTACAAAAGAAGCATTCTTAAAGAATTAAGAATGCTTAGATACAATAATATAAGATTAATCAATATCAAACGGAGGTAGATACCTTTTTACTTCAACTTTAACATTAGAAGGAAACTCCCCATAAGTACATATGTAATTTTGAATATCTTGTAACACTTGTGGAATAGGATCTTTTAAAACCGTACCACATATTTCAATAACATAACTTATATATTGATGAGGAGGATCATCAGTAGAATAAAGATTGAGAGGACATTCGGTTACAAATCCTGGAACATACATACATTTTGCTTGAGGAGATGGGTCAAAAGGTTTTTGAGCAAACGCTCCCATTGACAGCATAAATATTAATAATAAAAATAATTTTTTCATAATACATATTTAAAATTGATTAATCTAAAAATAAAGGATATTAACATCTATTAAAAGTAAATATTAACAATTAACAAAGTATACATTTTTACTATACCAAAATAAATCTTCCCACTAGCAGTAAGTAGTTTAATGAAATGAAAACAATACCCGAAGAATAATCACTCAGCATAAGAACATATCTTCTTGGGCTGAAGAAATTAATCCCAAGAAGTAATTTATTCCCGTAGAGTTGTAAAATCCCAGCAGATGTTTGCAGGGATATTTTATTACTATCAATTACAAAGTTGCTTTTATTTAACTTTTCAACTACTTTCGATTACTAGAACCTACCTAACCAGAAGAAAACTATGAGTGCAAAAAACACAACAAAAGAAAAAGCTACGGAACAAGAGACCGCAGGAGATAAAGAAAGGATTTGCTTTGTGGTCATGCCTATTTCAGACCAAGAGGGATACGAAAAAAGTCATTTTAAAAGAGTCTATGAACATTTGATTAAACCTGCAGTAATTAAAGCGGGATTAACTCCTGTCAGAGCTGATGACGAATATAAAACCAACAATATCGTTTTAGATATCATTCGAAAAATCATTGAATCTGATCATGTTATTTGTGATCTAAGTGCAAAAAACGCCAACGTTTTTTATGAACTAGGTATGAGACAAGCTTTTGACAAGAGTATCACCTTGATCAAAGACAATAAAACACCAAGAGTATTTGATGTATCTGGTATCAGAACCATCGATTATGATGAAAACTTGAGAATAGATAATGTACAAATCAAAATTGATGAAATAGCTAACTCTATAATACAAACCTTAATACATCATAATAGTGATTCAATTGAAAATTCAATTATTAAACAATTAGGTATTAAAGCTGCTAAACCTGCTGAAATTACTGAAATTTCTCCTGATACACAGCTAATTTTAGATTCTTTATCTAACTTGAACAAACAAATACAGATCCAAGAGTCCATAAGGGAAAATACCTCAAGTAAAATTATTTTTAAGATATTAAGTGATAAAGCGGTTATAATAAACGGTACGCGAATTGATGTAGGAGGTTATGTAATGAGGAATACAGAGCGAGTAGGCGAAATACTTAGGCTCGATCCTAAGAATCAAGTGATTTATATTAAAGCAACTGATAAACGAATGCCAACCCAATTACCTTTTCATATATTTCTAGATCCAACAGATTATTACTATGATGATGGTCTTCCATTTTAAAAACAGAGTTTAAACTCTGTTTTATTATACCCGTTACTTTCCCAATCTACGATTCTATAGTTATAAATAACCTCACTCCTTTGGTTTTCTTTGATTCCATCCCCCCAAAAAAAATAAATTTTGAAAAGATTCTCAATCACATAGAAGAAGGGAGAAAAATTCAGACAGTCCCACATAAAAAGGCAGTCTTTTTTTACGAAGAAATTGAAATAACGTATAAAGAACTCAAAACTAATTGCTATTTCAATTGGAATGAAACTGAAGGGCAATCCGAATCATGTACGTATGGGTTATATGATATATCCGACATGAGCATTGAAAAGATAGCCCTTATATTCAATACTATGTTTGGATGGAATGTACTTTATACGCTGAAAAATAAAGAATCCATGGTGGTAGATCCTGATAAATGGGAGTAATTTTATTGTGTTAATTTTTTAGAGAGGGACATGGATGCCTCTCTCTTGTTATTTAATCGATATTCGCTTAAATAAAAAAACATAACAGAATTCTTATTTATTTATCATAATTGTTTGATATATTTGATATTCACACTTTACAACATAATTATGGAAATACGTTTTTTTAGAGATATTAATTTACAAGATCCTTTCTTTGATTCATTAAAAGCAGCTTATGCTGAGTTTGAAGATTGGTATAACAGAAAAGCAGGGGAAAATAAAAATGCAATAGTCCATTTTGCAGATAATGGTGAGGTTGATGGATTTTTATTTTTAAAAATAGAGGATAATGAATTAACAGATGTCGTTCCTAATAGAGCTGCCGCAACAAGATTAAAAGTTGGTACGTTTAAAATTAACCCACATGGGACTAGATTAGGAGAGCGATTTATAAAAAAGATAATGGATGTTGCTATTCATTGTGAAGTAGAGGAAATATATGTGACTATTTTTGAAGAGCATATTGGGCTGATTCAACTATTAGAAAAATATGGTTTTGAGAGGGGAGGAACAAAAACTACAGCCAATGGAGTTGAACAAGTATTATTCAAGAATATGAGAAGGCTAACAGGTAATGTTGTTTTTGATTATCCACTAATGCAAGTCAATGGGAAAAGAAAAGTAGCACTCTCTATATATCCAATTTATCATAGCGAAATGTTTCCTGATTCAATCCTTGTTAATGAAAATTATGACTTAATTAGAGACATTTCTCACACTAATAGTATTCACAAAATTTATGTTTGCTATATGTTTAACGTTAATGCTTTACGACCAGGGGATATTGTCTGTATTTACAGGACAAGTGATGGATTAGGACCTGCTCACTATAGAAGTGTAATTACCTCTGTTTGTATAGTTGAAGAAGTTAAAACAAGAGCTGACTTTAATAATTTAGATGATTTTCTTCGATATACAAATTCTTACAGTATCTTTGATGAGGAAGAATTACGAAATGACTGGGTTAACGATAGACCTAATCTTACAGTTGTGAAAATGACTTATAATATAGCGTTAAAACGACGTATTACAAAGCAAATACTCACTGAAGACCTAAATATCAACCCTAGATATTGGGGGTTTTATGATTTAACAGATGAGCAATTCAATCAAATTTTAGAAAGAGGAGAAGTATATGAAAATATTATTGTCAATTAAACCGGAATTTGTAGAACAGATTTTTAAGGGTAAAAAGAAATTTGAATATAGAAAAAGTATTTTTGCCAACCATGAAGTTAGTTCTGTAGTGATTTATTCGACGATGCCAGTAGGCAGAATTGTCGGAGAATTTAGTATTTCACAAGTATTAATGGACACACCTGAACAAATATGGAGAGATACTAAACAGAAATCAGGGATAACTAAAACTTTCTATGATCTCTACTTTGAAAATAGGAATAAAGCCTACGCTCTAGAAATAGGAGAATTAACAGAATACAAAACTCCAATTAATCCATATGAACTAATTGATGGATTTGTTCCACCTCAATCTTTTAGATACCTTAATGAAAACTCTATCTTGATTAATAATTAAGCTTTTACTTTATGAAAAATATCATTTTTATTGGAGGTATTCATGGTAGTGGAAAAGGTCATATCTGTAATTTAATAGTACAAGAAAAAGAGATACAACATTTAACAGCCAGTGAAGTACTCAAGTGGGAAGATTTTAGTACTCAGGAAGAAAAAAAGGTTGATGATATTAGCAAGACTCAAGATAGGTTAATCACAAATTTAAGAGCTATTGTTAAAGAGAACCAGGAGTATTTATTAGATGGGCATTATTGTTTATTAAACAAAGACAAAGTTCCTGAAAAAGTTCCTGTACAAACCTTTATGGATATTAATCCGAGTAAACTAATATTAGTTATTGCAGATCCACAAATTATCAAGGAAAGGCTTGAACAACGAGATTCAAAAAAATATGAACTCAATTTGATTGAAGAATTTCAAGATTTAGAATTAGATTTTGCTAAAGAACTAAGTTCTATACTCAATGTTGAATTATTAATTCTTGACAGCCAAGAATTTGATAAAGAAAACCTATTAAAATATCTGGATTAATTCCATGCTAACAAATACAGACAAAGCCGTAAATATTACGGCTTTAATTTTTATAACATTTTTAATTGGATATAAACCTATGTTTAAAGAGATTTTAGGAGATATCATTGGAGGAGCTTTGGCAGTTGTGGGAGGAATAATTGCTGCACGGTATGCTTTAATTATAACTAAGAAAAAAGAAAAAGAAGAAGAAAAACAAATTCTAACTGATATTCAAATTAGTTTTACCAATATATTAGAGAAGCTAATAATACCAGAATTAAATCTAATTCAAAATCTAAAGACAGAAAGTCTAGAACAGTTTGAAAAAAATATTTATTTCATACCTTCTAAAGATTTTTTCTTAGTTCTAAATCGAGATTTTATGTCTTTTTTCGATCTTAATTTAGTTCAAAAACTTTTTATTCAAAAGAAAACAGACATCTATAAGTTATATGATATAATAACTAGATTAGATTATTTAAAAGATAATACTCCCACTCATATAGTAAGTCTCTGTAAAGATGACGTAGAAACATTAACAATATATAGTAATAATGCTTTTTCTAAACTTAAAGAGTCAAAAAAAGAAAATGACTTAATTAATATAGAAAAATTCACGCATGATAGAGAGTATATTGATAACCAAATAGAAAGCAAAAATAATAAATGTCTTAATGACTTAACCAGTTTCTTTGATACAATTGAAGATACTAAAAGCTTAATTGAAGAGTTATTAGTTGATTTAAATAAACAATAACCTGTCCTTTTTTACCCTATCAATCCTTTCCATTTTTGCATTATGGAAAGGATTATTTTTTGGTTGGAATCCAAGGATTCACCCTATATGGAAGGTTTAGATTTATACGAATCTTTACCCAATCACAACAAGAACTTAACGCGTAACCTTAGACGCAATGAAACCGCTTTGAATCGACAGAAGCTTCGATATGAATTGAAGAAATATATCGATGTACAACCCAAACAAAGTACAGCTGTATCCAAGTCAACTCTGATACCAACTACACCAATGTAACCAAATTCCCTTGTTGTGTTTCCTTACGCGTTGCTTCTTTTCATCGAAGTCATTCATCGGTACAAAAATTTGCAGGGGGATTCGCTTCATTTCCTTGTTCAAAAAGAGTTGAACATATAAAGCATTGGTTCCATCAACCCTTGTATAGTCTTTCTTTACAATGACTTTGAAGGTTATTTTGTTCGTAAACTTACCAATCGAATTTTGTGGGAAGTTATTTGGGAAACAATATGGGTTTTTTGAGATTTTGTCTGTCATGATTTTTTTTTAAAAGGGAATCATAAATCCCTTACCAATAGCGACTTACAGTGTTTTGAAAAGACAACATAAAACACTGTAAATCACCTGTTTGCGTCCGCGGAAGGGCTCGAACCCTCAACCCTCAGAGCCGAAATCTGATATTCTATCCAATTGAACTACGCGGACCAACCAAAAAATTTATTTTGTCAATAGTGTTTTTACTATTGTTGAAATCGTTTTTCCATCTGCTTTCCCAGCTAATTCTTTTGATGCCATTCCCATTACTTGTCCCATAGCAGCCATTCCTGCATGGTTTCCATCAGCAATAATCTTAGCGATAATTGCTTCTACTTCTTCATTAGATAATTGTTCTGGTAAAAACTGCTCGATAATAGCCACTTGTGCTAATTCAGGTTCTGCTAAATCTGCTCTTCCTTGTTCTGAGAAAATGGCAGCACTGTCTTTGCGTTGTTTTACCAATTTCTGCAAGATCTTGATCTCCTCTTCTTCGCTGATTTCTTCCTTAGAACCAGATTGAGTTTGCGCTAATAACAATTCTGCCTTAACTGCTCTAAGTGCTTCTAAAGCGATACTATCCTTTGATTTCATGGCGCTTTTCATCGCATCCATAATATTTGCTTGTAAACTCATCTCTTTTTTATTTGATTTTGCAAAGATATAAAAAAGCCGAGAAAACAAGAAAAATTCACCTTTTTTACTTTCATTCTCCCTCTTTTTTTCTCCACAGAAGGAATATCTTTCCCTCTTATCCTACCCAAATTTAAGCCCATTGAATCATGTGCAAAAATCTCTCTTGACCCAATCATCCTTTATATACTCTCGGTAAAACGTTAAAATAGAGCGTAAAGCTAGCATATTCCATGGAAAATTTTATTTTTACAACCAATAAAATATTTTTAGAAAACACTATTTTACCCCTTCTTATAATGTTATCTTCTATCGAACTAAAATCCATCTATGGATTTGATGCTGGCACAGCCACTTACTTGACTGAAAATGATACTCTTTTTCAGCAACACAAAGACGTTTATCAACTCCTTTGGCTACAAAAAGGAAAGGTATCCGTTATCATGTCAACCAACAAAAAAGAACTAACTGAAGGTAATTGTTTATTTTTAGGTAAAAATGAACTATTTCGACTAACAGCAGATGAAAGTTATACGCTCGCCTATGTGCAATTTACGGACAACTTTTATTGTCGTACAGAAGTAGATCGTCACTTCTTAGATAAATGTGTCTTTTTTGACAACACAAAAGCGATTAATTCTATAACACTCAAACCTGAACAAGAGGCCTTTGCACAATATTACTTTGATTGTTTACTCAAATTGAAAGACAAGAAGTATAGCAACTTAAATTATATGACCACTCATAATATTATTGAACGCGTCTTACTCTTTATTATGGCCTGTCATATTAATACTTATGTTGAATTTAATAAAGAAAAGCTATCGCCTGCTCAATTGTCTAAGGTAATTCTGTTTAATGAGTTGATAAAATCGAACATTCGCACAGAGCGTCATGTGCAGTTTTATGCAGATAAAATGAAAATTACTGTACCAAAGCTCAATGAAATTAGCAAAGAGATCTATGGGACTACGCCTAAGAAAATTATCGCTAGTGCGGTAGTCAATGAGATTAAACTCTTGCTAAAGCACACCCCTATGACAATTAAGGAAATTGCCTATGAACTAAATTTTGAAGATACGAGCAATTTTACACGCTTTTTCATGACAGCTACGGGATTAAGCCCAAAAGAATACAGGGACAATTTATAACTTCAACTTATAGCAAATTTCGCCTTTTGCGAATATTACAACATCTGAAAAGCCATAAACCCAGTGTTTTATGGTTTTTTTTATCCACCACACTCATTATTATATTCGTAAAAAGCCCACTAAGATTCCTTTTTGACTTTACAAATTGAGAGTAAAAAACAGATTTTAAGTGTTTTTTGGCAATTTTAGATAAAAATGACCATTCTTTCGAGAGAATTGACCTATAATGAGAAGCTCAGCTACTATACTTTTGTCTCATCAAAACAAATAAAAAAAAACACTTAAAAAAATATCTCGAAAATGAAAACAACATTCAAATTAGCATTAGTAGCCGCTTTATCTTTCATCAGTGTAACATCATTTGCTCAAGAGGGCAACAAAAAAAGTTCGGGGACTACTAACCTAAACGTTAATTTGTCAGACGTATATGAGCTAAACGTAACCAATGCGTCAGTAACTATTCCAATGAATACTGTGGAGCAATTCCAAAAAGGAAGTACCTCAGGGGAGTTGAAAAACCACTTAGAAGTAACCGCTACACAAAAATATGAGATCAAAGTAGTTGCAAGTAGTGACTTAAACAACAGTGGGGTTACTATTCCAGTAAACACAGTAGAAGTGAGAATTAAAGGTAATACAAACTTAGCAGAAGGAGCAGCACCAAGTAACTTCACTGCTTCACACAATATTGCACAATTGGCAACTACAGAGAGTTCACCTTTAGTAACAACTTCAGCAGGGACAGCAAAAATGGGATATGCGGTAGAGTATGCCATTCCAGCAAGTCAAACAGCTGCATATACAGATAAAAAAGAAGGAACTTATACAACTACAGTAACTTACAATTTATACGCATTATAATACAAAAAAAAACGAATCTTCCTTTTTATCTACTGTCACACCACAAGTGTAACAGTAGATTTTTTTTGTCCTTATAGCATGAATAAAAGCGAAGTTTTTAGTTGTGAACTCCATTGAGAAGTTTAGCTTCTATTTACCTACAAACCCGCTAAAAATGTCAGAATTTACTTAATTTATCCATTTATTAGTGGTAAATTTAACCTAGATAATTTGATGAAATGCGAAAAATCCTAGCCCCTTTATTCCTGTTATTTAGTTTTGTTCTTTTTGCACAAAATTCAGCTCAAAGTAACTTGCATGTTGTTTTGAAGCCTATTCAGTCGATTAAAATTAACGACCAACAACAGAACATTAATTTGTCTTTTGAAACAGTAGAGGATTATACCAAAGGCAAGATTAGCGATCAAGCAGATCACATCGAAATTATGAGCAGTGGTACTTATGAAATACGCGTAGTCGCTAATAGTCCTTTGCAGCATGATTCGGATGAGATTCGATTGGAAAACATTAGATTAAATCCAAGTTTAGGGGGGATTGGTGAGTTTAGAGATAATATTTCACTCCTTCCTGTTTCGCTTTCCTTGAGAGAAAAGAACATGATCCAATCCAATATCGGAGATGTCAAACGCACCTTTAATGTGTCGTATAAAATGAATGCCTCAGAAGAGTTATTAAATAAACCTATAGGTACTTATAGTACAGTGATTACTTATACTATTTTATCTTTGTAATTTGCAACGTGTACAAAAAAATTATATTTACGCTTTTTTTACTTTGGACGACTACTGTCCTTTGGGCACAAATTGGATCCACAAAGGCTAAAATTGTGTTGAATTTCCGGGAACAACAATCCTTAATTATCAATCATCCCTCTGTAGATTTGAACCTCAACAAAGGGACAGGCTATGTCAAAGGAGTGGAAACGGGTGTACTAAAAAATCACTTGTTGATTCAGTGCTCAACTCCATATGAATTGACTGTACGTTCGATTAATGCGTTTTTTCAATATGAAAACTCTCTTTCTGCCTTACCTGTTTCTATTGTCCAAATCAAACCGAGCTTGACGGTTTCAACCGCGGTTGATTTTCCTTTGCAATTGAGAACAGTTGATTTGACTATAAATCCTCAACTCCTCCTGCAATCGAATAACAGAGGAAATAGCCAACAGTTGGATGTCAATTACACCATTCCAGCGCAAAATATTGGATATACCTTGAATCAGAAAGCGGGAACCTATCAAACCACCATCGTCTATACGCTATTACCTCACTAATTAATTGCTTTATTTACAATGAGAAAAACACTTTTTTTATTTTTTATTTTAAGTTCTATTGCTTCATTTGCACAAGCAGGACTCTCCATTTCACCTGGGAAAATGTATTTTAAAAATGCTGCTGGTACTGTTGCTACGCAAAAAGTCCGCATTGCAAATCCCAACGATAAAGCAGTTGAAGTAGGAGTATCTTTGGGCGATTGGAACTATGATGATAAAGGAAGTAACCATATTGCAGAAATGAATACCCTATCAAATTCAGCGGCAAATTGGATTCAGGTATTGCCTAACTCTTATTTTGTCATTGAACCGAATGAAATAAAAGAAGTAGATATTATTTTAAATACCCCTTCCACCTTGTCACCAGCTGTTCCTGTGCATACTGCAATGGTATTTTTCACTCAGTTAAATCCAGGAAATGCAGTAGATGAGAATGGAGCAGCAATAAAAGTAACGGTTCGCATGGGATTAAAGGTGTATCACGCCCTTCCAAACCATACGGAAGCTGTTGATATTGTCAATATAGAGCCTAGTAAAACAACTGATGGACAACGTGCGATTGATGTTTCATTTGAAAATACAGGTCTTTTGTGGAGTGATGGTAAAATTACTGCCACTATTTTTGATCAACAAACAGGTGTGAAACAGACACTGAGTACGCTTGATTTTTACAGTCTACCTCAAGATAGTAGAAAACAGTCTTTCGCTTTGCCTCAAGACCTACCATCGGGAACGTATACCTTTATTGTCCAATTAACCTACGGCAAAGAAAACCAGGTGAAGGTTGCCGAACTTGATTTTACCTTATGAGTTTACCCTATAAAATAGTATTGATTTTTGCTTTCTTACTGGGAAGTCAGTGGACGCATGCACAATACGACTTAAATGTGTATGACGGCGGACAACTCCAATTGAATTCGTACAACGATTTAAAATTCGGCAAAACAGAAGAACGACAAATTTCAGTACAATTCAGGAGAAATTACGGCATTACAGCACCTAGTAAGTGGAAAATTACGGTGCGTTTACTCGACGATTATCGAGCAGAGAATTACAGTATTCCAGCAGAAAATTCAACGATTAGCACGAATAGACAAAGTGGAAATTTCAATCAATTGGCGTTCAGTAGTATTGGTCGAAATTTACCGTTGAGTAAGTTTCAAGAAAGCACGATTGTAGAAAGTACAACCGCACTTCCTGAAGGCAACTATTATACCTTGTCTTTTGATTTGACAATTCGAGGAGGGGTTGAGGTATTGACTATTCCCAATGGTATTTACCGCAGTACCTACGAATTTTCGTTATATGATACATCTTCAGGAAGAGATGTTTTGTTAGCACGTAAAACTTCCGCTCCTGGTGTAGCGCGATTTCAAATCAATTATGTTGGAAATCACGGAGATCAACTCGCAGAATTGCGCAATGGAGCCAATGAGTTTATTTTCAATTTTGATTCCCCAGAAGACATTGCCAAAGGGAAAAAAATTACCATCAACAATGCTTTATATATTCGCAGTTATCAAGGACATCAGGTCTTAGTTAAAACCGCGGATAATTTACTGTACAATACCACCTTAACGAATAGTATTCCCGTTTCAGTATTAAAGTTAAAAGCGACTTTAAACCGCATTGAAGGAGGTAGTGCCTCTGATGTCTCCTTATTTGGTCCGATTTCGCTATCTGCACAAGAACAAGCATTAGCCTCTTTCCCAAGATGGAGTCAATCGATGTCTTACAATCTAGAACTTAGTATTCCACCCAATACCCGAGAGCTTCAACAAGCTAATGGGAGATATGAAACCTATCTTTACTTTATAATTGTTCCGAATTGATGATTAAAAAGTGTATTGTCTTTTTCTTTCTTTTCCTGAGTTCTTTAATTTGGGCACAAGGGACTTCCGTTTTTTTGAAATTCACCTCGGCAGCCTCCCAAGCAGATGAACTCGGTCATGTATCTCCTACTCTAGAAATATCCAATCTTGGTTCATCAGAGTGGGTAGGAAACGTGCAGCTTGAAAGTAACAATACATCGATCTTCATTTCTAGTGCCAAGACAAAATCGGTGCGCTTGAATCCTGGACAAAAGATTTATGTCCCCATCATTGCCCAAGTGGATCAGAGTAGTGCATTAATTGGTAATTTAAGCATTAAAGCACAGTTGATTCCACAAAGTGGCCCTGCAATTTCACAGGTAGAACACCCGATATTAATTCAAAAAAATCGAAGAATATTATTGATTAATCCAGAGAATCAATTGCAATTTAAACAAGTAGGCGACAGTATTCTCATCAAGGCGATTATTCAAAATAGAGGAAATACAGCTGAAAAGGTACATCATATTGTCACATTACCGAATCAATTAAACAAAGGACGTACTGAGGTTTTGGATTTTACTATTCGCCCTCAACAAGATACACTTATTACGCTCCAGCACTATATCAGCAAAGAAGCATTTAAACTCGAAGACTTTGATATTAGTGCCACCTTACTTTACGAAAATGGGGATTTTATTGGACGTACGCTTTATAGTGTGAGTTCGCTAAAATCCAAACGAAGATACAGAGCCGAAAATCAAAATTCATCTACTTACAATCCAAATAGCTCCATTGAGCTCAATCGCGTAATGGGAAAAAATGTAATGGCTGCCACTCAACTTTTAGGAAGTGGAATCATTCAATTTTCAGAACACAGTCAATTGGGTTTAACTGCGGATATCATTCATTGGGACAAAGAAAACAAAGTAAATCTGCGTCATTTCTTAGCGGATTTTCAAACGAAAAACCTACAAGTACAAGCAGGTAACCTCTTTCAATCGGGGGAATTTTCTTTGCAGGGACGTGGAATTCAAACGCAAATTAAACTTGAAGATTCGCTCTACATTCAAGCAGGGTATTTAGACAAAACGTATTTAATCAGTGATCCTGGTAATCGTTCTATGGGTTATAATACCTGGGTGGGATTTCAATCGCAAAAACACGCTTGGAAACAAGGGCAAGTCTTTTATGATGTCAATCATCGTTATGATGAAAAAAAGATTTTACAGTATAATTCTTTTGCGTTGTGGAATAAACCTACCTTACAAATTGAGTTCAACGAGGGGGGATCTATCCTTCAGGCCCATGACAAAAATCAATGGGGAGTATTTGTCGGATTGAATGCTTATGCTACGCTCACCAAGTATCAAATCCAACACAACAGTTTTTACAGTAGTCCATATTATGCGGGTGTACGTCAGGGTGTTTCTCAGGTTGCTACCACAATCAGAAGAAATATGGGCAAACACAGTGTAGGATTGATTCAACATTTTATTGATTATGCGCCTAAATACAGTTATACGAATTCGGCTAATGCCCAACAGCAATCCAACGCTTTAGGGGTGAGCTATTCTTATCGCATGGCTTCGAGTACCCTACTTGTAAGTCCACAGTATGTACAAGAGAAGCGATTCAATTATCAAACAGCGGCCATGGAAAAGCTCCAAGCGGTTCGCTTTCATGCAGCCTATCACCAGAGTAACTTTGCTAAAGGCTTTGGATACAATGCGTCTATTGATTTGGGGAATTATATCACCCAAACAGAAATTCAAGAAAGATTACACTATCGTCTCAATCTAGGTGCAAATTACAAGAATTTTGATCTAGGCGTAAGTTATCAATACAACTACAGTAATTTAAGTGAGCTAATCAATGCTTCTTATTACGATTGGCAAGTGATCCAAACCTATACCAACCTTATGGTTATGGGGAACTACAGACAGCGTTTTTTCAATAATCAATTGGGCGTAGTACTCAGTGGGTATTACAACAATACATCTACCAGTGGTGACTTTTGGCAGTTCAATACACGTGTAGAATACAAACTCAAGAAAGATTTTGATGTCTATGTCAGCAATTACAACAATTATGGTGGTTTTTCCTCTGCGAATCAGACCAATTACGTTCAAGTGGGTTTAGTGAAGCAATTGACGCCTTATAAGGCATATGAAAAGTTACACAACTTACAAGTAATGGTGTATTATCAAGATGAAAATCAAAACTTGCTTCCTGCGAGTAATCGCATCGTAACCATTAATCAAAAGGCGTTTATTACCAATGTTGATGGAAGTTTGGACTACAAAAAACTACCTGCTGGCACTTATACCATTCAAGTGCAAAATGATCAACATTGGTTTACGAATGCAGTAAAGTTAACCTTAGATTCTAATCTAACTCAGGCGATTTATCTTACACAAACGACAACCATAACGGGATCGATCCACTATGAATATGCAGAACATGCTGTAACATTAAATAAAAACTTAGCAGGTCAACGCGTGGTTGCCCAAAATAGTATAGGTGAGAGTTATACCGCCTATACGTCTGATGAAGGGAGATATTCGCTTTATTTACCCAAAGGAGATTATACGGTGACTGTATATCCCGATCAACCTAATCAAGTAGAAGTACTCCACAATACTGTTAAGGTTAATACTACAACGACAAATAATCAAGTCATTGACTTCAACATTCAAGTTAAATCGAAGGAGGTAGAGGTCAAGAAATTTAAAGCCATTCGCTTTTAAGCTACAGAAAAGACCTTCTACTAGAGGTCTTTTTATTTTTCTGTTCCTTCAATTGTATTACAATTGTAGCGATAACTTTCCTTCATTTGATTGACAACAATCCAAGCATCATCAGCAACTATTTTAATTGTATAGGTAATTCGAATACTTCCTTTATAGGGTTCCTCTGTCCGATCAATTAATTCTACACCTTTACTTTCCTCTGCCTTAAAATCATAAGACACAACATCTACCTTATCTTTCCTTACGACTTCTTCCTTTTTGAGATACATCAGACATAAAATTTGATTGGGTTTCACCAAGGTTGGGTATTTAAACAAATGGACATCCCTAGAATAATTCACGCGATAATAGGGTTGTGATTGACCATTATAACTCAAGTTCAGCCCCATTCCATCTCCTCGATTCACAAAGAAAGGCAAGAAGTGATCCTTCCAAAGGTAGACTTGATACAAATAGCCCCATTCAGTCTTTTGTTTAGGATCTGTATACTCCACAATAACAAACTCTCTACCTGCGGTAGCTCCTTCCCAAGGGGTATCCTTAAATTTTTCTTTGTTAACCGCATTACTCACTACTTTCTCACCAAAGGTGACAGGTGTATGATCATGTACTGTATAAACTTGAGTAAATTCTAACTTTCGAAGGATTTCATCGGCCGTATATTTAGATTTTACAAGAGCTGGACTAAGCTGAGAACAAGAGATACAAGAAATCCATACTAAAAGAAAAAGGGAATCTATATTTTTCATCTTCATTATTTTAAACAAAAACAATTTACAGTAAATCAAACAGTTACAAAAAAAAATTACCGAATAGAATCAAACAAAAACATAGCTTTATTTAACAATTCCTATAATTATTTGAATATGATAATGAATTTAATAATAAACCATTCCCTTTAAAGTCAAAATTACTTGTCTCACTCAAAACTAACTCACTATATTTCAAACCAATACCTCAACATACAGGCAAAAAAAAACAGTAGTAAACCAAAGTCTACTACTGTTTAAATTATAAGTAAAGATCCTAAAGACTAGGATTCTTCTTTAGTCAACGTTATCGTGTAAAAACGAATTGTTTGATCTCAATTTAGGGTCGTTATTTCCGTCCACGCCAAAAGAGATTCTAGATTTATTGCTTTCGTCATTTACTTCGTCTAAATCAACTCCTAAGCGCTTATATGCAGGTTCTTTTTCCAAATCTGAATAATGAGCCGTTGAGTTGTTGAATTTGTAATTGAAGTCTTTCATTTTTCTTCTTCGCTCTGCAGCTCTGCTTCTCAATGTAAATTCTTCAATACTCATTTCTGTTGGATTCATTTCGTCATAATCTTCTGTTGACGCTTCTACTTCAACTTTATTTACAACGGGTGTACCCTCAGCGCGCACAGAGAATTTAAACTCTTCTGCAATTTCTTCTTTGTGATTGACTACTGGTTTAGCAGAAGCTAATTCTTCTTCTTTATCCATATAGTCTTCCAAAGAAAAGCGAATTACTTCTTCTTTTTTTGCAGCGGACTGATTCATTGCTTCACTTGCATGACCTACTACTTCAGCTGCAGTCACTTCCATTTCAGCCAATTCCTCATCAAAATGATATACGATCGGTGTAGCTACCTCTTGTTTCTTAGGCGTAACAATGACAAATTCAGGATCAATTACTTGAATATCTCTGATATCTTTCTGCTTCGATGCCATCGGATCATTTTGGTGGTGATCTTGGGTTCTCTCTTCTGCTTTTGGTGTTACAATTTCGAAAAATACATCCAAATTCGAAGCATCCATTGATCTTCTTTCGAACACTACCTCATCCACTTCCCCTATGGGTTGCACAGGTGCAGTTGGTCCACCAAAATCATCATTGTCATCCCCTTCTTCGTAATCATCTTCTAAAGTAAACACTGTTCTTGTTTCTACTTCATAATTTACTTCTTCTTTCTCAACAGCTAATTCCGTTGTTTCTGGAGTAGAAACGCGTAATGGTTGATCAGGCGTAGTAAATCCGTAAGAAGATACGGATGCCGTTTGCGTTAAATCGCGTACTACTTTTTGCTCTTCTTCTAAAGTGTGGATAATAACTCTAGGTTCAGCCGAATTTACAATACTCTTTTGTTGTTCGTAGTTAAATCCCGTCGCAATAATAGTAACAGAAATCGCCTCTCCTAATGACTCATCTTCACCAACTCCCATAATGATATTTGCATTATGACCAGCTTCTGTTTGGATGTGATCATTGATTTCACCGATTTCATCGATTGTAATTTCATTGGTACCGGAAACGATTAACAACAATACGTTTTTAGCACCTGATATTTTATTGTCATTAAGCAATGGAGAATCTAACGCATCAATAATGGCATCTTTTGCTCTATTGTCTCCAGATGCAGTACCAGATCCCATAATAGCTGTACCGCTATCAGACAATACTGTTTTTGCATCTTTCAAGTCAATATTTTGCGTATAATGGTGCGTAATAACTTCGGCGATACCACGGGCAGCAGTTGACAATACCTCATCTGCTTTGGAGAAGCCAGCCTTAAAGCCTAAGTTTCCATATACTTCACGTAATTTATTGTTGTTGATTACGATAAGAGAATCCACTTGTTTTCTCAATCGATCAACTCCTTTTAACGCTTGTTCTTGACGTACTTTTCCCTCAAATTGGAAAGGGATGGTTACAATACCAACCGTTAAGATATCTCTTTCTTTTGATAGTTGTGCAATGACAGGAGCAGCACCTGTTCCTGTTCCTCCACCCATACCCGCAGTGATGAACACCATCTTGGTATTGGTATCTAGCATTTTCTCAATTTCTTCTATACTTTCTAAAGCAGATTGTTGTCCAACTTCAGGATTTGCACCCGCACCTAATCCTTCGGTTAGGTTAACCCCTAACTGAATTTTATTAGGAACTGAACTATTTTCTAAGGCTTGTGAATCCGTATTACAAACGATGAAATCAACGCCTTTAATTCCCTGCTTAAACATGTGATTGATCGCGTTACTTCCTCCGCCACCTACACCAATTACCTTGATAACGTTTGATTGGTTCTTAGGCATATCAAACTTTATTCCTCCGAAATCTGTATTCTCCATATACGTATCGTTTTATTATTCTTGCTTTTCAATAAATTCTTTAATCTTTCTAAAAAAGTTCCCGATGAAACTACTTTCAAAGCGATCCGCTGTACTAGGTTGCGCTTCTTTTGTTTCTTCCTCCGGTTGTGAGATCGTTTCAACACGAGGTTGACTCACGCGCTCAACAGGCTCTTTTGGCGTATTGACTACTTCTTCTACAGGAGGAGTATACGCAATCTTTCTCTCTTCTGGTTTTGATTCTATTTTCGTTTCAACAGCTTTTAATTCTTCTACTGAAACAGCACCTTTCTTGCGGTGTTTTTCACTTTCCATCACCAATCCAACTCCCGTTGCATATAATGGACTTGAAACTTCTAAACTAGAATCTCCAGCTAAATGCTCATTTGGATACCCAATACGCGTATCAATACCCGTAATATATTCAACTAATTGCTTAATGTGTTTGAGTTCTGAACCTCCTCCTGTTAAGACAATTCCTGCGATTAATTTCTTCTGTGGATTTTCATATCCATAACTTTTAATTTCAGAGAAAACCAATTGAATAATCTCTTCTACACGAGCATTGATAATCTTAGAAAGATTTTTTAAAGAAATTTCTTTTGGTTCTTTTCCTCGTAAGCCCGGAATTGAGACAATTTCATTGTCTTTATTTTCTCCTGGCCAAGCAGAGCCAAATTTCACTTTTAGGATTTCTGCCTGACGTTCGATTATCGAACATCCTTCTTTGATATCTTCCGTGATGACATTCCCTCCAAAAGGAACTACAGCCGTATGGCGGATAATTCCATCTTTGAAAATGGCTAAATCGGTAGTACCTCCTCCTATATCGATTAAAGCTACACCTGCTTCTTTTTCTTCTTGACTCAATACCGCCTCTGCAGATGCAAGAGGTTCTAAGGTAATTCCCGCCAGTTCAAGTCCTGCATCTTTGATACAACGTCCTGCGTTTTTAATCAAAGCGGCTTGTCCTACAACTACGTGAAACGTCGCCTCTAAACGACTACCATACATTCCTACCGGTTCTTTAATTCCCGGTTCTCCATCAATTTTAAACTCTTGCGGTAAAACGTGAATAATTTCTTCCCCAGGCAACATACTTAACTTCTGTACCTGACTAATTAATTGTTCAATATCTTTATCTCCGATTACCTCATCTGGATTCGGACGACTAATATAATCACTGTGTTGAATACTTCTGATATGTTGACCAGCAATACCCACTACAACATTTTTAATCTTATAACCTGCTTGAGTTTCCGCATCTGCCACTGCATGTTGAATGGATTGAATGGTTTGTGTAATATTGTTAACCACTCCTCTTTTCACTCCCAAACTCTTCGCTTTTCCTAATCCTAAGATTTCGAGTTTACCGTATTCATTTTTCTTACCAATCATTGCAACAATCTTCGTTGTCCCAATGTCTAAACCAACAGCTATATTTTCTTTTTCCATACTCAATTTTATTTTGAACACACCACTTGTTGGGTAAATTTCAGATTGATCCTTTTATAACTATCTATATCTATTTTTTCATTGATTGCATATTGCATAAAAGCCTTGTAATTCATCAGTTTTCTATCCATTTCATTGAAACTTCCAAATAGAATTTCAAATGTATTCACTCGACTTTTCAAATAAATCACTTCACCTGGTTGAATACTGATACCCGTGATTTCTTGTTTTAAAAATTCATCCGCATTAATCACGTCCAACATCTGTTTTAATTCACCTTGGGTTTCGCTTTTAACACTTCCTTCTACTACAAGTACGCGTTCAGCATAATTGTCCGACAAAGGCATTCGACTTCCGTCTTCATCCAAATAATACGATTCTGCTTCTCCCACCACACGTCCAATCGCTTTTTTTTGGTTGACTTCTACTTTTAAAACTCCGTCAATAGTTACATACACCTCTGCATCTTTAATCAGTTTATTTTGCAAAACCCCTTTTTCTAGGTTATTCAAATCTACTGTAGTTCGGTCCTGAGCTGTAATGTTACCGCTTTTATTTGCTACAATCTCTTTTACATCACTCGAAGTTACAAAATGCGTTTCTTCTCCTTTAAAAATAATATCTACTCCTTTTAAATTTCGATGTGTGCTTCGGTCATTGCTAAAAGAATACAAAAACAATAAGACTCCTAGCATCATCAAAATGCGTAAGTCTGACCATTTTATTTTCTTCAACAATTTTTTCATTTTTTTATTTTTCTTCTAAAGCTATTTTTATGTCTTGCACCATTTCTCCGATATCACCTGCTCCAATAGTCAGGATAATTTCAGCATCTGATGCTTTTAAATGTGTAATTAATTCCTCTTTGGCCACTAATTGCTTTTCCTTAGATGTTAGTTGTTCTAATAACTTAGCCGAAGTAATTCCCTCAATAGGCAATTCTCTAGCGGGATAAATATCTAACAAAATAACATTGTCAAACGTGGAGAGTGCTGCAGCGAATTCGTCCATAAAATCCCTTGTTCTACTGTACAAGTGAGGTTGAAATACAGCTACAATTTTTTTATCTCCATGCATTTCGTGAACGGCTTGGCTTGCGGCTTTGATTTCGGTTGGATGATGGGCGTAATCATCAATGTAAATCAAATCTTCTCGTCTAATTTTATAGGAGAATCTTCTTCTTACACCGCGGAAGCTTTTTAACCCTTCGACCAACTTTTGTGTATCTACTCCATAATCACTTGCCATGGCAAAAGCCATCAACGCATTGGATAAATTGTGTCTTCCAGGCAAACCAAAAGAAACGTCGTGAATAGTTTCATTTGGCGTTTCGATATCAAACACATACCAACCGTTTACTACTTTTATATTTTTCGCCTGATAGCGACAATCTGAACCAAACCCAACGCGAATCCCATTCAAACCAACCGCTTCTGTCACAAATAATTTATTTGCATCAGGTAAACGGTTCGCAAAATCTTCAAAAGCAACCAACATTTCTGCTGCGGTTCCAAATATATCTAAGTGATCCGCTTCTGTTGAAGTGATACACGCTACATTGGGAAACAAACGCAAAAAAGAACGATCAAACTCATCTGCCTCTACTACCGTTACTGTTTTACCGCTTCCGATTAAATTGGTTTGGTAGTTTTCCACTACTCCCCCCACAAATGCGGTAACATCTAATCCTGCTTGAAACAACAAATGTCCTAAAATACTGGTCGTCGTCGTTTTACCATGTGTACCCGCTACTGCAAAGCAGTAGGTATCTTTGGTAATAATTCCCAACACTTCTGAACGTTTTTTAATTTCAAATTGGTGAGATTTGAAATAATTCCATTCTGTATGGTCTTGAGGAACTGCAGGCGTAACAACAACCAAAGTTGAAGCTACTTCTTTATAATTTGCGCGGATTAAGTCCATATTATCTTCATAGTGAATCTCAATTCCAGCGGCTTCTAATTCTTGTGTCAATTGCGTAGATACTTTGTCATATCCAGCGACCTCTTTTCCCATGAACTTAAAATAACGAGCCAAGGCACTCATACCGATGCCTCCTATTCCGATAAAATAAACGCTCTTAATGCTATTCATATCCATTTCTTACTTCTTCATTAATTCTACGATCTGATCTACTATATCTTTTGTCGCATGAGGCAAAGCTAATGTTCTAATCTTTTGTCCCAGCTCCAGTTGTTTTTCTCTGTTGTTAAACAAGTCTTTGAATGTTTGTACAAACTTTTCATTCAACTCATTTTCTTTAATCAAAAGTGCGGCATCTTGTTCAACAATACTTCTCGCATTTTTTGTTTGATGATCTTCGGCTACATTAGGAGAAGGAATGAAAATCACTGCTTTTCCAACTAAGGCCAATTCTGATACAGATGAAGCTCCTGCACGAGAGATAATGCTATCTGCTGCGGCATAAGCGAAATCCATACGATCGACAAAAGCGCGAACCTTTACGCTTTCTGATTCGTATTTTTTATACTCCTCATAGTAGAATTTTCCACATTGCCAAATCAGCTGTATTCCCATTTCTTCAAATAACGGTAGTTGTTCCTCAATCAACTGATTTATACGACGTGCGCCTAAACTTCCTCCTATGATTAATAGCGTTTTTTTTGATTGATCCAATCCAAAATACGCTAAAGCCTCTTCTCTTTTTGTTGCAACATCCAGTAATCCTTGACGAACGGGATTTCCTGTTTTTATTATTTTGTGCTTTGGGAAGAATTGTTCCAATCCATCATACGCTACACAAATCTTGTCTACTTCTTTTCCCAAGAGTTTGTTTGTAATTCCTGGGAAGGAATTTTGTTCTTGAACCAAGGTGGGAATTCCTTTTCCCGCGGCTACTTTTACAACCGCTCCACTGGCGAATCCTCCTGTTCCGATTACAACATCGGGTTGAAAGGCGTTGACAATTTTTCTCGATTTCCTCAAGCTGCTTATTAGCTTAAAAGGAAACATCAAATTGTCCCAAGTCAATTTGCGCTGAATCCCTGAAATCCACAATCCTTCAATAGGATATCCTGCCTCAGGTACGCGTTGCATTTCCATTTTCCCTTCTGCCCCTACAAAAAGAATATCGGCATTGGGAAATCTCACTTTCAATTCATCGGCAATTGCCAATGCAGGAAAGATATGTCCCCCTGTTCCTCCTCCACTTACAATAAACTTCGGTTTACGTTCCATTTGCTTTTTATTCTTCTATACTATTTTTTTCTAATCGTTCTAAATGTAAATCGTGTAACATTTCTTGCTCTAGGGCTTCTTCTTCTTTTCTCTTTTGCTCTTCGGCTTGTATTTCTGCTTCTTTCTTGGTTACACTTAAGATAACGGCGATGGCGAAACACGTCATCCAAATTGCTGTTCCACCACTACTCACAAGCGGCAAGGCTTGTCCTGTTGTTGGCAAAAGAGAAACGGCGACTCCCATATTAATTAGCGCTTGAAAAATGAGATAGAATCCCAATCCGGCGACTAATAACTTTCCAAAGAGCGTCGGTGCTTTGTGAACCGCAATCAAAAAGCGATAAAACAGCAAGAGATAAATCCCTAGGATCGTTAATCCTCCAACCAATCCCCATTCTTCAACAATGATGGCGAAGATAAAATCGGAAGACGATTGAGGTAAGAAGTTTTTTAATACACTTTTACCTGGTCCTACTCCGAATAATCCACCATTAGCGATCGCCATTTTTGCATTTTCGACTTGATACAAATCTCGTGTTCCATCATCGGGTCCTGTAAAGCGATCAATACGGCTAATCCAAGTATCCACACGATTGGGGAATGCGCCTGGAAACGCTTTGGCCACTAATACAAACAGAACAATACCACATGCGCCAATTCCGATGATTGACATCAAGTATTTAAAGGGATACTTTCCAATAAATACCAAGACACAGACCATACAGAATATCAGGGCTGCAGTAGAGAAGTTGGCGGGTAAAATCAATCCTATAATGACTAATACGGGAACCCATAATTGCCAAAAGGATTTTTTAAAGGTGACCACTTCATCTTTAATTCCTGTGAGGTATTGTGCAACATACATCAGCAAGATTATCGCTGCAGTAGAAGAGGGTTGAAACTGTCCCAACAAGGGTATTTTCAGCCATCTACTAGCATTGGCTCCTCCAATTGTATTTCCCTTTAATAAGGTGTATAGCAACAGTAGGGCGATAACAGGCATACCGATAATGGCTATTTTCCGAAAGAGTGCATAGTCTCTTTTGTGAAAATACCACATGATGCAAATTCCAATAAATAAATGAACGAAATGTCGAAACAAATAATCGGTCGTTGCCTTTCCTGTTCCGATGGTATAAACTAGATTCGTACTCGCACTATAAACCGGTAAAAAAGAGAGCATGGCCAATAAAATTGCTAATGCCCATATAATCTTATCTCCGTGTAATAATGAAAGTAGTTTTTTCATCATCTACCTCTAATTTATCTATATTATAATTTCATTACTTCTTCTTTGAACTGTCTTCCTCTATCTTCATAGCTGGTGAACAAATCGAAACTTGCACAAGCGGGTGATAGTAAAACAGTATCTCCTCCTTCAGCTAAAGCTTTTGCTTGAACAACGGCATCATGCATGGATTGTACTTCGACTAAATCGTCTACCACCTTTTCATAAGCCGCTTTTATTTTTTGGTTATCAATTCCCAAACAAACAATTGCTTTTACTTTTTCACGTACTAAAGGCATCAATTCATCGTAATCATTTCCCTTATCCACACCACCAACAATCCAAACTGTTGGTGTTTTCATGCTATCTAAAGCGAAAAAAGTCGCGTTTACATTGGTTGCCTTTGAGTCGTTAATATATTGAACGTTCTCCAATTTCAGCACTTTCTCCAAACGATGCTCAACTCCTTGAAAATCTGATAAACTTTCACGTATTACATTTTTTCTAATTCGCTTTAACTGCGCTATTGTTGTTGCTGCCATAACATTTTTTAAGTTGTGCATCCCTTCTAGAGCCACTTCCTTAATAGGTAATACAAATTTTTCATCACTCATATTCACTATAATTTTATCATCTTCCACATACGCTCCTTCTTCTAGTTGATGTGTAATAGAAAAAGGTAATTTATGTGCTTTTACCTCATGCTCGCTCAACCATTTCTGAATCTCTACATCATCATAATCATAAATCAGATAATCCTCTTCGGTCTGATTCATCGTAATTCGAAACTTTGAAGCGATATAATTTTCATACTTATAGTCGTATCGATCTAAATGATCGGGACTAATATTAGTGATTACTGCAATATGGGGTCTATACGTTTCAATTCCATCCAATTGAAAACTACTCAACTCCAAAACATAACATTTTGCAGGATCCACCTTCACTTGCTCCGCATAACTTGTACCAATATTTCCACCTAAACCGACATCGAGTCCGCCTTGTTTCAATATGTGATACGTTAACATCGTAGTTGTCGTCTTTCCATTACTTCCCGTAATAGCGACTGACAACGCTTCATTAAAAGGATAAGCAAACTCTATCTCAGAGATTACTTGAATTCCCTTCGCTACAATTTTTTTTACGATTGGCGCCTTATCTGGTATTCCAGGGCTCTTTACAACTACATCTGCATTTAATATTTTCGCTTCTGTATGTTGCTGTTCTTCCCAATCGATTGCATTATTTATAAGAACTTCTTTATATTTTTCTTGGATGATTCCATAATCTGAAACAAAAGCGTCATATCCTTTTTCAATGGCTAACAAAGCCGTTCCAACGCCACTTTCTCCTCCTCCTAAAATAACCACTCTCATGTTTTATCTCAGTTTTAATGAAATCACACAAAATACACCTAAGAGAATTGCTATAATCCAAAAGCGAGTTACGATTTTACTCTCGTGATATCCTTTCTTTTGGAAGTGGTGATGCAAAGGCGACATTAAAAATATTCGTCTTCCTTCTCCATACTTATTCTTCGTGTATTTAAAATAACTCACTTGCAACACTACGGATAGTGTTTCGGCAAAAAATACGGCACATAACACGGGAATCAACAATTCTTTACGCACAGCAATAGCCAATACAGCGATAATTCCCCCTATGGTTAAACTTCCTGTATCTCCCATGAACACTTGAGCAGGAAAAGTGTTATACCACAAAAATCCAATCAGTGCTCCAATAAAGGCGGAGACAAAGACCGTCATTTCACCTGAATTAGGAATATACATGATATCGAGATAATTAGCGAAAATCACGTTTCCTGATATAAAGGCAAAAATACCCAACACAAAGGTGGATATAGCAGAGGTACCCGCAGCTAAACCGTCAATTCCATCTGTTAGATTGGCACCGTTCGATACCGCTGTAACGATAAAAATGACAATGGGAATAAAAATCAACCAAGCATAATCTTGTGCTCCTTCTCCCATCCAGCTGATTAACATGCTGTAATCAAATTCATTATTTTTAAAAAAAGGAATGGTTGTAGCAGTAGATTTCACATCGTATTGACTGACAGCAACCTCGCTTAACATGTGTTTTGCAGGTACTTCACGAATCGTTACTGCTGGGCTAAAATACAATACAGCCCCCACGATAAGTCCCAATCCTACTTGACCTACTACTTTAAATCGTCCTTTTAATCCTTCTTTATCTTTTTTAAATACTTTAATATAATCGTCTAAAAATCCGATAGCCCCCATCCATACTGTTGTCAAAATCAACAACAAAACATAGATATTATCTAATTTAGCAAACAATAATACAGGGATTAAGGTTGCTACAATGATGATAATTCCACCCATTGTCGGTGTTCCAGATTTTTCTTTTTGTCCTTCTAAACCTAGTTCTCTAACGGTTTCTCCTATTTGCATTTTTCGCAAACGCTCAATAATGCGCTTTCCGTAGATAATTGAGATCAACAAAGAGAAAATCATCGCCATACCTGAACGAAACGTAATATACTGGAACACTCCTGCTCCTGGTATCTTGAAAAAACTTTCTAAGTATTGAAATACGTAATACAACATAACTCTTCTCCTTTACTATAGTTCTAAAAACTCTTTTACTATTTCCAAGTCACTAAAATGACTTCTTACTCCTTTTATCTCTTGATACGTTTCGTGTCCTTTACCCGCGATAAGTATAATATCTCCGGCAACGGCTTGCTGGCAAGCTAGTTTTATCGCTTGTTTTCGATCTTCCACCACAATCGTTTTCATCTTATTTTGTGGTTCTACGCCTGCTTCTATATCGTCTAATATTGCTGTAGGCGTTTCAAATCGAGGATTATCTGAAGTAAAAATGACTTTATTACTTAAATCAGATGCTATTTTTCCCATCTCTGGGCGTTTTGTTTTATCTCTATTTCCTCCACATCCAACAACTGTAATTAATTGTTCATTGTTGGTGCGAATGCTGTTAATTGTTGCAATTACATTAGCCAATGCATCAGGTGTATGCGCGTAATCAACAATTGCTGTTACGTTTTTAGACGATACAATGTATTGAAAACGACCTTCTACACTTGTCAACTTACTCAAGTGTATCAATGCTTCCTCTTGAGGTACACCTAAAGCTACCGTTGTTCCAAATACTGCCAATAAATTTGACGCATTGAACGCTCCGATAAGTTGTACCCATAACTCTTGTTGATTAATTTTCATCAACATACCTGAAAATTGACTTTCCAGAATTTGACCTTTGTAATCCGCCATATTTTTCAAAGCGTATGTACAAACCTTTGCTTTGGTGTTTTGCACCATCACAGGTCCATTTTTATCATCTAGGTTTGTCAAGGCAAAGCTTGTTTTCCCCAATTGGTCAAAGAACATTTTTTTTGCATCGCGATAGGCTGCAAATGTTTTGTGGTAATCCAAATGGTCATGGGTTAAATTCGTAAATATTCCCCCTTCAAAATGAAGTCCAAATGTTCGATGCTGCACCACACCATGTGAACTCACTTCCATAAAACAAAATTCACATCCTTCCTCTACCATTTGATTCAAATACGCATTAATCGTAATCGAATCGGGTGTGGTGTGTGAGGTTTCATAAAGGTCTGCTCCAATTCGGATATTTACCGTTGACAACAACCCTACTTTATAACCTAAGCTGCTAAACATCTTATACAACAACGTTGCAATTGTTGTTTTTCCATTCGTTCCTGTTACACCCACTAATTTTAATTTGTACGAAGGATTGTCATAGAAATTAGCAGCTATAATGGCTAATGCTCTATTGCTGTCTTCAACTAAAACATAAACAATCCCTTCTACCAAATCATTGGGCAACACTTGACATACAATAGCTGTTGCTCCCTGATCAATGGCTTGCTTGATATACGCATGCCCATCCGCTACTTCACCTACTATGGCAATAAACAGAGTATTTGACTTTACTTGACGCGAGTCAAAAGTCAAATGGTCTATTGCTGCATCTGTCGATCCAACAATAGACTGTATCTCTACTTTGTATAATATGTCTTTTATCTTTTTCACGATAGTTCTAAAACTACTTTTTGATTTTTATCTATTTTTTGTCCTGCTAGTATTGACTGCGTTTTGACTTTTCCTACTCCTTTAACCTGGACTTTAAGTCCCAAATTTTCCAATAGTGGTAAAACATCCATGACTTGCATCCCTCTGACATCAGGCATAATTGATTCTCCCAATTGATTTTGCGTCATAAAAGATTGATAGCTTACTGCAATACTGGTAGGCACTTCATTCGAATCTCTCATCTCCTTCGTTGTCGGAACATCAGTATAAATTTTCTGCGCAATTCGCTTAAATACTGGTCCCGCAACATCTGCTCCATAATAGCTCTTTGATCGATCTGGTTTGTGAATCACAACGATACACGAGTATTTTGGATCATCGGCTGGAAAATATCCTGCGAAAGAAGAAGAATAGTACATATCTGAATCATATCCTTTTCCCTTGCCGTAGTTTACCTGCGCTGTTCCTGTTTTTCCCGCCATAGAAAAATTCGGTGAGTACAGTTTTTTACCTGTTCCTTTTTTCACTGTATTTTCTAAGATTGCTCTCGCTTGATGAATAACATCTGGAGAGGCAATTTGCGGATTCAACACCACTTTATCAAATTTCTGAATCGTCTGATCAAATTCTTTGATTTCCGATACAAAATAAGGTTTCACCATTTCACCATTATTGGCCACAGCATTATATAAGGTTAGCGTTTGCAAAGGCGTCACAGATAATCCATATCCAAAAGCCATCCAAGGCAAGGCCAATCCACTCCATCCCTTTTGTCCTGGTTTAGGTATATAAGGTGTTGCTTCTCCTTTTATCTTTAATCCTAAAGGTTTGTCCATCCACAAGGTGCTCAAATAATCCGTAAATTCTTTGGGATTATTTTTGAATGCCTCGTCAACCGCTTGTGTAATTACAGTATTTGAAGACAATTCAATTCCTCTCGCCAGAGAAACTTTTCCATATCCTCCTCGTTTAGAATCGCGCACTCTTGCATTGTAAAAGCGAACAACCCCTTCATTGGTGTCGTAAATACGAGCCGTATCTACTTGCTTCTTTTCCAACAAAGCTAAAAGTGAAGCTAACTTAAATGTAGAACCTGGTTCGTGTTTCTCTCCTACTGCATAGTTTACTGTTTCATAGTACCCTCCTGTTTTTTCATCTCTCCCTAGATTTGAAATCGCGCGAATGGCTCCTGTTTTCGTCTCCATTACAATCACACAACCGTGATCTGCGCTATACTTATCTAGTGATTGCAACAAAGCATGATGCGCTATATCCTGAATGTACACATCAATGGTTGAGATAATATCTTTTCCATCAATGGGTTCAATCTCATTTTCGTCATTAATCGGCTTCCATTGATTCTTGGCTAAACTTTGCATTTTGCGCTTTCCGTCATAACCACTGAGATAATCTGTAAAAGCTCCTTCAATCCCCACTCTTCCGAATGTACCATCTTCATTTTTTCGCTCATAACCAATGGTTCTTTTCGCAATTCTTCCAATAGGATGTTGGCGTACTGTTTTTTGAGAAGAAATAAATCCACCGCCATTTCCCCCTCGTTTAAATAGAGGAAAATTTTTGATTCGCACATAGTCTACATAGCTCAAATTACGAGCGATAAGAATATAGCGGCTTTTAGAAGCTCTTCCCTTTCTCAACATATTTTCATAATATGAGCTTGGTTTGCGAAACATCACCGCTAGCGAATCCGCTAAGGGTTTCACCTCTTTCTCAAAGTTTTCTTGTTTGGGTGCAACCCCGTCAAAACGTATTTCAAAGACCGGCACTGATGTGGCTAATAAGCTTCCATCAGCAGAATAAACATTCCCTCTATTGGCCTCTATTATTTCTTCTTTCACTCGGTTTTCACTTCGCGCTTTTTGGCGAAGTTCACTTCCCTCGACTCCTTGAATTAACAGCAACCGATAAATTACCCCTCCTGCCAGTAACAATACTATTGCAGTGACGACATAAATATTGATGTAAATATTTTTGTTCCCTAGGGCCATAGTTTATTCCAAAATGTTTTATTATCTACCTCCTTCAACACCTTAATCTTCTGTGGTGGTGTTTCAGAAGGATATATTCCTTCTTCTTCTAATTTTCGAGTGATTGTCGACTCCATCTTCAGTTCCATAAGTTCTGATCGCGTAGCGACAAACTCAGCACGAAGCATTTTTACTTCGTGGGTTAATTTTCCAATCTTAAACACCTTGGATTCATATCGCTGAGTGTTTCCAATTAGTATCATTCCTAACACAATCACATATATAATAAAGGCCCACGTTTTCGCGGAATTCTCGTTGACGAGAATTTTAGCTTTAATTACATCTACTGGACTTGCTATTGTTTTTTTCATTTTTTCTCTGCAACTCTCAACTTCGCCGATCGGGCTCTGTTATTTACTGCTATTTCTTCTTCCGATGGAACAATTAGTTTCCCCAATTGTTTCAATGGAACTTCAAATCTTCCAAACATGTCGCGCTCTGGCTCCCCTTCAAACATTCCATTTTTCATAAAACGCTTAACTAAACGATCTTCCAAAGAGTGATAAGAGATGACACTCAATCTACCTTCTGATTTTAGTACCTCAACACTTTGCTCTAACAATTCTTTCAGTACTTCAATCTCCTGATTCACTTCAATTCGAATGGCTTGATACACCTGTGCTAATATTTTAGCACTTTTGTGTGCGGGTAAAAATCGAGCTAATACTTGTTTCAGTTGATCTGTATTCTTTATTTCTCCATTTTCTCTTGCTTTGACAATGGTATGAGCCATAGCACCTGCATTTTTCAATTCCCCATAGACACTAAGCAAGTATCTCAAATCTTTTTCATCATAATCATTGACTACATGATAAGCAGACAGTTCACCATTTTGATTCATTCTCATATCAAGCTCACCATCAAAACGCGTAGAAAAACCGCGTTCTGCTACGTCAAACTGATGAGATGAAACTCCTAAATCACCTAATATCCCATCTACTTCACGTACGCCATAAAATCTCAAATAGCGCTTTAAGTATCTAAAATTTTGATTAATCAAGACAAATCGAGGATCGTCAATTGCATTTTTCACAGCATCATCATCCTGGTCAAAGGCAAACAATTTTCCATTCTCACCTAAGCGACTCAATATCTCTCTTGAGTGACCACCACCACCAAATGTCACATCCACATAAACGCCATCGGGACGGATATTTAACCCATCCACTGTTTCGGTTAACAAAACAGGTCTATGATATGCGTATAAATCTTTACTCATCAAAACTAATATTACTCATTACTTCTTGCGCCAATGCACCAAAATCAAAATCATCTGGTTCTAACGTAGCTTCATACAGGTCTTTATCCCATATTTCAACGATATTCACTTTAGAAGCCATTACAATCTCTTTCGTAATATTCCCAAACTGCAACAGATCCTTTGCAATTAGCAAACGACCTGCATCATCAATATCTACCATTTTAACCCCCGCCATAAAAGCGCGAATAAACGTATCTACTTTTTTATCGAAAGGATTCAGCTTATTGATTTTCAACATCATCTTCTCCCACTCAGCCATTGGCCACAATTCCAAACACGTTTCAAACACCGATCTCTTTAGCACAAAACCATCAGACATAGCAGGCAACTGCTTCTTCAAAGAAGCAGGCACCAATACCCTTCCTTTGGTATCGATCTTACACTCGTATGTACCGATAATTGACGTCAAAATGTGTTTATATATATATATACTTAGCAAATGTAATTATTTTTTTACCACTTTTACCCACTTTTACCCACTTTGTTAATAAGTTTTCCAAAAATAGCGTATTTACTGACTTCAATAGCCGATTTATTTGTTTATACTTAACCATTTTTTAATCAAACTCCTTGATTTGAACTAACTTATCCTTATACAATTCGCATTTTTTCACCTTAAAACACCTCTTTATCTTATTACTATCGTTTTAACGCAAAACCTCGATTTAAGACAAGTAAATACGTATTTATTTACAAAAAACACCGAAACTATTTTTTGCAAAAAAGATTGTTTTTCAGTCTTTATTTTAATTAAAATCTCCCTCTTTTTTACATGGAAAAAAGCAGATTTTCAACCTTTTTTCAGTTCAAAACAGCCGTTTTTTTTCACTCCTTCTCCTTTATACGCTTTTTTCAAAAAGATTCATTTTTTTTGCCCCAATTGCCTTTCATACAAAAGAAATAGAGAGAAAACACAACAACTTCAAATCCAGGCACAACCAGAACAAGCAATACTAACACACTGATAACATGCACACTTACTCCTCTTGAAAAAAAAATTTTGTACACTTAATAAAGAGTGAGTTATTTTCTTTTTCACCCACTACCGTATTTTATCCTTTTATTACAATATTTGTCTCTATTAAAAATGTATATTTGTAAGAATTTAAAAATCGCAAGTAAGAGCTAATGGAGCGAACTTTAAAAGAAGACGGTAAATTCCGATATGTGGAAGTTGGTGAAGGAACACCAATTATCATCTTACATGGATTAATGGGAGGGCTTAGTAATTTCGATGGAGTTGCAAATTTCTTTCCTCAAAAAGGCTATAAAGTTATTATTCCTGAACTGCCTTTATACACCAATAGTATTTTAAAAACAAATGTCAAAGCCTTTGCTAAATTTGTCAAAGACTTTATTGAGCGCATTGGTTATAAAGATGTTATTTTATTGGGTAACTCACTTGGGGGGCATATCGCGTTGTATTTTGCCAAAATGTATCCTCAATATCTAAAAGCTATGGTGCTGACAGGAAGTTCGGGGCTATATGAAAGTGCTATGGGGGACAGTTATCCAAAACGAGGTGATTACGAATATATCAGAAAAAAAGCAGAAGATGTATTTTATGACCCTGCTGTAGCAACAAAAGAAATCGTAGATGATGTTTTTGCTACAGTAAATGATCGTATGAAGTTAATTAAGACTTTGACGATTGCAAAAAGTGCAATTCGACATAATATGTCCAAGGACTTACCTAAAATAAATGTTCCTACTTGTTTAATTTGGGGCAGAAATGATAAAGTAACTCCGCCAGAGGTCGCTGTAGAATTTCACGAATTACTACCTGACTCAAACCTATATTGGATTGATAAATGCGGACATGCCGCCATGATGGAACATCCAGACGAATTCAATGAACTATTAAATACGTGGTTCAACGAACGCAACATATAAAACAATGAAAATAAATACAGCAGCATTTGTAATGAGTAACTCTGATGTGAGTAAGTGCCCAAACGAGCCTTTACCAGAGTATGCATTCATCGGAAGATCCAACGTTGGGAAGTCTTCTTTAATCAATATGCTTACCAATTCAAAATCTTTAGCTAAAACGTCTTCAAGACCAGGAAAAACACAGTTAATCAACCACTTTAAAATTAATTCTAATTGGTTTTTAGTCGATTTACCTGGATATGGATATGCTAAAGTATCAAAGAAAACAAAAAGTGTTTTCCAAAAATTTATTACAGAGTACTTTGAAAAACGCAGACAATTGGTTTCTGCTTTTGTTTTGATTGACATCAGACACGAAGCACAAAAGATTGATTTGGAATTCATGGAATATTTAGGTGAAGCAGGAATTCCTTTTGGTATTATCTTTACCAAGGCGGATAAAGTGGGCAAAACCAAAATCCCTCAATTAGTAGCGGATTATAAAAAGCAACTACTAAATGGAATTTGGGAAGAAATGCCTCCTTACTTTATTACTTCTTCAGAAGACAAAACAGGACGTGATGAAGTACTGAATTACATCGATGAGATTAATCAAGACATCTTCAAAAATCCACTACCGATATAAAACAAAAAAACTGCCAAGGCAGTTTTTTTTGTATCTAAATGTAATAGTCGTTTACGGTAATAATACCCGCTCGAATGGCATATCTTGTGGCGTCGTGTACACTACTTACTTCGAGTTTTTTAAAAATATTCTTCCGATGCGTGATAACGGTATGAATACTTATATTTCGATCAGCAGCAATTTCCTTCGTCATTTTTCCAGTGGCTATTTCTTTTAAAATCTCGCGCTCTGCATTCGTCAAAATCTGATCGACTTTGAAGGCTGTTGTTTTATATGAATTAAACACCTCTTGTACGCAAGGAGCAATATAATTTTCTTTTTTGCTAATCGCAGTCAACCCTTTTTTAATTTCTTCTAAAGTTCCTTTTTGCTGTAACATATTAAATCCGTTAATGGATTTCATCTGCAGTATCTTCTTCAACCAGATTTCAGGTAATTCTTCTAACCACATCACCCATACGCTTCGCTCATAGGTGCTTTTTAACTCGTAAATAGCATCCACTTGTTGGAGCAATTGATACGTCGTTGGATTAAAAAACACACAAGCTGAGCTATTCTTTTTCAAGAACATACGAATATCTTGTACACTATGTAAATCACACCATACAATTTCTTCTTGTATCACTTGCTCTGCTATCGTTTTTATTCCCAAACGAACCAATTCTTTCTCTTCTAAAATAGCAATATGCACCATAGCTTACCTTTGTCTTACAAAATTAAGGAAATAATTTTAGGAATAAACAGCAAAAGGCTGTCGATTAGACAGCCTTTTCCACCATTACTGATTGAATAAAATAAACAACTAATGAACCACTCACTATTATAGGTTTGGATTCTCTCTCTCTTCCACGTTTGGTATTTGATATAAGTAGTAAGGACTATTTGCTACAAACGGACTTTGATCTGGAAAATTCAACGCATAATGCCCATTAGCGGTCATTATTTTCGTTTTTGTTTCCTCATTGCCATTTGCATCTCTTACCACATAAGCATACTCTACTTTATTATTTTCGTATTTTTTTCGAACTACAGCTTTTTGATTTCTAACGATGTCGACTAAAGCAAATCCTTCGCCGAATAATTCTTTTCTGCGTTCTAACCAAATAGCTTCTAATAAATCCTTTCCGGCTAAATTCGAAACTAAAGCTGCATGTCGTGCTCTTTTTACCTCATTCAATTTATTGATTGCATCTCCGTCATTTAATTGTGCTTTCGCTTCTGCATTGATTAAATAAATCTCTGAAGTACGCATCAACACCATATCCGCAAGCTGTCCTGCTTTAAACTTGAATTTGCCATAACGCATCCAAACCACAGAAGCCTTCTCTATATCTGCACTTGGATCAGGCGCCCAATTAATCATTGACTTTCTATAATCTCCATCCTCAAATAAATCTTTAAAGTAGGGATCTGCATTAAAACTATAATAATAACTATCTTTAGAAGTCACATCCAAATAATGGAATTGATAGGACGCATTGCTTTGATCAGGTGTTTGTGGATGACCCCAAATCCATTCTCGATTCGCTACATCATTAAATCCTGATTTGTATTCTGTCTCAGTCATTAAATAATCATTCTTCGCTAACAAACGATCGGAATAATCCCTTGCTTTCTCCCAATTTCTAGCATATAAATTAGCTCTAGACAGCAACCCTAATACCACACTGTAATCAATTTGGAATTTTTGTTTGCGCACATATCCTTCTGGAATTAGCACTAGTGCTTCTTCTAAATCAGCTAATGCTTGATTATACACTTCTCGTACTGTAGATCTTTTAGCGGGCTGCGTATCAACTGTAGTCGGTTTCAGATAAATTGGCACGGCTAAAGCATTGGGATCTTTGTCAATCGCAAAGGCATAAGAAGAAGCCAAATGCAAATACATAAATCCACGTAAGGCATAAGCTTGTCCTTTTATTCTTCTTTTTTCTCCTGCATCTCCTTTTGAATTATCAATATAAGCTAAGATATTATTCATATTGTTAATGGTCTTGTATGACAAATTCCAACTGTGTGTATTCGTCCCTCCTTTTCCATAAAGCGCACTGAACTGATAATGATTCCCAAAACCGTATTTATTAGTTTGCAACACAGCGTCATTCCCCATAGCATCACTGGTTCGTAAAAAGGATCCAAATCCAGGGTTTGCATAGGTATAATAGGTCTCCATTAATTGTCCCCAACTACCATTTAACACTTTTTCGCTCCCTTCTACCGTTTTAAATACTTCTTTCTCTTCCACTGCATCCGTTGGCGATGTATCTTGATCACAAGAAACAAACGCAAAGAAAAATAACAGGGCTAAGGCTTTTGTATATTGGATATAATTTTTCATCATGTTATAATTTTAAGTTTACTCCTATTGAAATCGTTTTCATCGCAGGATAACGGAAATAAGTTGTTCCATCATAGTTTTGTTCAGGATCTAGTCCTTGTTGTTTTGCCAGTGTAAATAAATTTTCTGCTTGTAAATACACCGAAGCTTGACCTATATTCACTTTCTTTAACCATTCTTGTGGGAAATTGTACGCTACTGACAAGTTTTTCAACTTTAAAAAAGAACGATCTACTAAGAATCGAGTTGAGCTATTCGTCCATACATTAGCCGTTGAAGTAGTCAATCGCGCCACATCAGCATCCGTATTTTCTGGTGTCCAACGATCTAACATATCCACACTCCAAGACGTTCCTCCTCCATTTTGCTTCATTAAACTCAACTTATCACCGTTGTATATTTTCCCACCAACAGCGTAAGAGAAGTTCGCAATCAATTGCCAATTTTTATAAGACAAGTCGGTTTGGAATCCACCTGAAAATTTCGGTAATGAGTTTCCGCTTTTCACTTTGTCTTTGTCTTTTAATTCACTGTAATTTTCCGTGATGAAACGCTCGCCATTAGCATCCGTTCCATACCATCTCGGTTTTCCTGTTTCAGGATTAACCCCTGCCCATTCAATGAGGTAAAAATCATACAATGATCCACCTTTCATCCATTTTTTAGTTCCACTGTACATTTCTTCTGTAGGAAGAGATTGAATTTTATTTTTATAAGTCGTAATATTCATTCCCAATTTCCATTTCCAATCCTCTGTTACGATTGGATATCCTTCTAGTGATAATTCCCATCCGTAATTTTTCATTTTCCCAATATTTTTTAATACTGAACCAAATCCAAGAGAAGGAGCTAGTTCCTCATTAAACAATAAATCTTTAGACGCACGTTCAAAATATTCCACCGTACCCGTTAATCGGTTATTGAAAATTCCAAAATCAAAACCTAAATTTAGGTTCATATTTGTTTCCCAACTCACATTTGGTGTTCCCAAACGAGAAGCTACTAAACCTGGATCACCTAGATTATTATAGATATCAAATAAAGCCTGGTACGCATAATATTCCACTTTATCATTTCCTTGTGCACCATAACTTGCGCGAACCATCAATTCATTCAACCACGAATCTCTATACTTCTGCATGAAATCTTCATCTATTAGACGCCACGAAGCTCCTAAAGACCAAAAGGAAGCGGTGCGATTTCCTGGAGCAAATCGAGAAGATCGATCACTGCGGTATGATCCAGATAAGTAATACTTCTTATCATATGAATACTGTAAGTTTCCAAATAAACTAAAGATATTATATTCATCTGCTTTTCCGTAGAAATCAGCCAATCGAGAGGCAGCATCTGGTTGTTCGTATCCCAACATAATCAACTGTTCTCTTGCTCCTCCAAAATAGTTTGATTTATATTGATAGAACTCTTGTCCTGCCATCACACCAATACTATTTTTATCATCTAAGTCCAAATCGTAATTCAGGACATTGTTATACGTCATTGCCGTTGTACGTGTGTTTCTCATGCTTACACCACCTCCTGTAGAACTAGATGGCCCTACTTCAGGATTCGTTACATTGTGATTATACACACTGTTGTAATCTACGTTTAACGACGTTTTAAATTTCAAATTATCTAAGAACTTCACTTGAGCATACGTACGAACAGAGGCATAATCTGTTTTATTTTCTGCCTTGTCTAAGGGAAGTGTAGCCACTAGATTGTGACGAGCATACGAGCTTGCTCTATAATTTCCAAAATCATAGATACGATTTCCTGTTTCAGGATCTAATAAATAGGCTCCTGTAGTTAAATCGCGTTCGTAAATCGGGTAAAAAGAGGGCATATTACGACCAAATCCAATCACATTGCCAATGGCACTATCATCTTGTTTGGGATAATCTTGAATCGAGTGTGAAGCGGAAGTATTCAATCCCAATTCCAACCAGTTTTTAGCATCTATTACGATATTCGATCGGAAATTGAAACGTTTAAAACCGGATTCTTTGACATACCCTTGATTGTTTAAGAAACCACCTGAAACAAAGTATCTTGTTTTGGCTCCACCTCCAGATACACGAACTGTTAAATCTGTATAATTGGCATTTTGCGATAAAGCATCAGTCCAATTGTCATTCCAAAGCGGGCGTAATCCAGCACGCAATTTTCCATCTGTCCCCACTGGTTCAGGGTTTTCCAATCCATAAGGATTAATTCCCAACGAGCTTACTAAATTTGCGGTAGCATATTGAGAAGCGGTAGCCCAATCTTCTCCAGCTGTATCCATACGCCCATTGCGCATAGCCTCCCAATACATTTCCATGTATTGATTAGTACTCATCGTTTTATAATCACTACGCGCTCGGCTTGATGTTCCGTATTTAGCCGATATATCAATTTGAGGCTCTTGATTTTTCACTCCTTTTTTGGTTGTAATCATCACAACGCCATTTGCCGCTCTAGATCCATATAAGGTTGCAGCGGTAGCATCCTTTAATACAGAAATAGATTCAATATCTGCCGGTGCAATAGTAGATAGCCCCCCTTCATAAGGCACACCATCTACTACATATAAAGGTCTACTTCCTGCATTTACTGAACCAATCCCACGGATGCGTATTTCCGCTTCCGAACCCGGTTGTCCACTTGCCGCAAAAGATTGCACCCCTGCTACCGAACCTTCTAAAACTCTTGAAACATTACTCACTTGAGATTGTCCAATCGTTTTAGCGCTAACTAATCCAACTGATCCTGTATAAGTCTTTTTATTGGCCGTACCATAAGGCACTTGAATAATGACTTCTTCTAAATTTTCGGCATGTGCCTCTAGGTAAATATTAAGTTCCGTTTGATTGGAAATTTTTACTTTTTTAGTTGTATATCCAATAAAAGAAAAGGAAAGTGTTTGATTCGGCTCCACTTTAACGGTGTAATTCCCATCAAAATCCGTGGCCACTCCTTTACCTGTTTCTACTACTGTCACACTTACTCCAGGTAAACTTCCTCCTACATCCGAGACCGTACCTTTCACTGTAAACTCTTGTGCTTGTAGCTGATAAACTCCCATCAGCACAAAAACAATTTGTAAAATTTTTTGCATAAATTGTTCCTTTGATTGCTAGCTATTTCCAGCAATACATTAATACTAAAGTGATAGATTTGAAATAATAAGGATGTTCAACATACAACATCCGAGATAAGATAATTGTTGCGCTAGCAACAACACAAGTTCACGCAGCACTTCATCGACATTGAAGAAGATACTTCCTGTAGATTAAAAGAAAGAAACGAAGTCGTTTTCGGTAAAAAAACTATTGACTGCATGATACTACTACTTTTTAAATAACGGCCTTTTGTATTTCGATAGGGAGAAAACATTCAGTGCCAATTATTTGTTTTTTGATAAGGCAAAGATAGTAGCTACAAGAACAGGAGTAAATACCACGTATATGGTAGATTTAAATGAAAAAAGGTTATCTCCATTGTTTAGAGATAACCTTTTTTATTCTATTGTACTTATATAGATTACTTTACATGTAAAATAAAGTAATTCTTTTTCCCTTTTTGAAGGAGGATAAATTGATCATTAATCAAGTCTTGTGTCGAAATCACGTATTCTTCTGTTACTTTATCGCGGTTTACTGCGATTGAATTTGCTTGCAAAGAACGACGTGCTTCCCCGTTTGATGGCATAAACCCGCTCTTTCCAGCTAAAGCTTCAATAATAGGTAAACCTGCTTCAACGTCAGCTTTTGTAATTTCTGCTTGAGGCACTCCATCAAAAACCTCTAAGAACGTTTTAGCGTCCAATTGCTTCAAGTCATCCGCAGATGAATTTCCAAACAAAATTCCAGAAGCTTTGATTGCATTTTCTAAATTTTCAGCTCCGTGAACCATTGTTGTCACTTCTTCTGCCAATCTTTTTTGTAAAACGCGTAAATGCGGTGCTTCTAGGTGTTCTTTTACAAGCGTTTCAATTTCTTCGCGCCCGATAAAAGTAAATATCTTGATGTATTTTTCAGCATCAGCATCCGATACGTTTACCCAGTATTGGTAGAATTTGTATGGTGATGTATATTCAGCAGACAACCAAATATTTCCACCTTCAGATTTACCAAACTTGGTACCATCCGCCTTTGTGATTAAAGGACAAGTCAACGCATAGGCTTTTTCGCTAATTGTACGGCGAATTAATTCTGTCCCTGTAGTAATATTCCCCCACTGATCCGAACCTCCCATTTGCAACGTAACCTGCTTTGCTTGGAATAAATGTAAAAAATCATACCCTTGTAACAGCTGATAACAAAACTCTGTAAAAGACATTCCATCTTGGAATTCACCATTTAGGCGTTTTTTCACAGAATCTTTTGCCATCATATAGTTCACAGTAATGTGTTTACCTACTGTTCTAATGAATTCTAAGAAAGAAAAATCTTTCATCCAGTCGTAGTTGTTCACTAATTCGGCTGCATTTCCTGCACCTGAATTAAAATCTAAAAAGCGTTCTAGCTGAGCTTTGATCGCATTTTGATTGTGACGTAAAGCTTCTTCTGACAATAGATTACGTTCATTTGATTTTCCAGATGGATCACCTACCATTCCTGTAGCACCACCAATTAAAGCAATTGGTTTGTGTCCTGCCATTTGAAAATGCTTTAAAAGCATTACACCTACTAAATGTCCAATATGCAATGAATCCGCTGTTGGGTCAATTCCCACATACGCCACACGCATCTGCTCCAACAAATGTTCTTCAGTGCCTGGCATAACGTCGTGGAGCATTCCTCTCCAAGTCACTTCTTCAATAAAATTTTTCATTTAATTATATTTTATGCAAAGATAGTTCAATTCCTTACGCTATTAGAACTTTTTTTGGTTACTTCTTTATTTTTATCGCTTTCAGAGGGTTCAAAACAATCCACTGAAAATACGGGCGTTACTTTCAAACTTTTAGTTCAATTCTTTCACTTTCTAAAACATAACCTTTACATTTGTTCATTATGATATTAGTCACTGGTGCAACAGGCTTAGTTGGAAGCCATCTTCTTTTACACCTTCTACAACAAGAAGAAGGTAGTGTGCGTGCTATTTACCGAAATACACAAAGTATAAATAAGACCAAACAGGTATTTGAGCTCTACCATGCATTAGCGTTATTTGAACAGATTCAGTGGCAACAAGCGGATCTTTTAGATTTACCCGCCTTAGAAAAAGCCTTTGAAGGAGTGACGCGTGTATATCACTGCGCCGCTATGATTTCTTTTGATCCCAAAGATGAACACTTGATGCGCAAAACCAATATTGAAGGAACCGCTAATATCGTAAACCTTTGTATCGCCTATCAGATTGCAAAATTATGCCATGTTAGTTCCATTGCTGCTTTAGGCGAATCCCTTCACCCTTCTACCCCCATTACGGAAAAAACAGAATGGAATCCGGAATTGTATCACAGTGATTATGCATTGAGCAAGTTCGGTGGTGAAATGGAAGTTTGGCGAGGTACACAAGAAGGACTTGACGTGATCATTGTCAATCCTGGAGTAATTTTTGGACGTGGTTTTTACCGAGAAGGCAGCAGTGAACTCTTGTATAAAGTACATCAAGGATTTCCTTTTTACACTTCGGGAACTACAGCTGTGGTATCTGTTGAGGATGTCGTATCTTGCATGATTCGCCTCATGCGTAGCAACCACAAAAATGAACGTTATATTCTGGTTTCTGACAATTTAGACAATCGCGAACTTTTGCATTTTATTGCAGCTTTACTCCACAAAAAGCCAGCTAGCTTTGAAATTGGACGATTTGGTCTTGCCCTAGCCTGGCGTTTAGATGCCTTTATTTCTGTACTAACCAGAAAAAAAAGAAGCTTTACACGTGCTATTGCGAAAGCTTCTTTAAGTCGTTTTAACTATGATACATCAAAAGTTGAGCAAACACTGTCTTTTCAATTTATCTCTTATCGAGATTTTTTAACCGAGCTAAGTAAAAGTTTTAAATAAAAAATTTATCTTTTTTACATTTCAATTTGCTCTTGCAAACGCTTTTTCATTTTAGGGCTTATCTCTTTGATTTTACTCTGATTTACTGCCTTATTTTTTACTGCAGGCTTCGATTCCTCCTCGTATAAAACTTCTTGAATAGGAAGAGAATCAGTAGCTACATGAATAGGTTGTAATTCTATTTCTTTTTTAGGCAATAGCGAATCAATTCGTTCTTTTTCTTTTTTAAGTCGATCCATTACGCGATTTTGCATATCCAAATACACTCCTTTTTTCAACATCACATAGTATCGATTATTTGTTGTAAAAGTCAAACTGTCAATCTGATATTTTTCAAACACATCGTTTACCTGTATTGTTTTTACTGTATCTGTGGCAAATGAATTTGTTGCTTGCATACCATACAACAGCGCCATATCATATAGAATATCCTCCATTTTTGATTGTTCGATAAATGGATTGGGCTTGTTCATATCCTTTTGACAAGACAACAACAACAAAGCCACACAAAAAATCACAACTACTTGTTTCATTTCTATAAATCTACTAACGTTCGAAAAGCAATCTTTGCCCACAGCGAATCTCTTTTACTTCTTCATTTTCATAAACCAAACATCCGTTGACAAACGTATGCGTTACTTTAGATGAAAATGTTTCTCCTTCAAATGGAGACCACCCACATTTATACAAGATATTATCTGCATTCACTTCCCAACTGCTATTCGGATCAATGACAACAATATCGGCGTGATATCCTTCTTTCAAAAACCCTCTTTTTTCGATTTGGAATAAAATAGCAGGATTGTGTGCTGTTTTTTCGACAATTTTTTCAACGGTAATACGCCCTTGTTTTTTTGCCTCAAATAAGGAAACTAAAGCGTGCTGAACCAACGGTCCTCCAGAAGGTGCTTGCGTATACGTTTTTGCTTTTTCCTCCTTGGTATGAGGAGCATGATCTGTTGCAATAACATCAATACGACCATCTAACAAAGCCTCCCAAAGTTTTTCTCTGTCACTTTCTTTTTTTACAGCAGGATTCCACTTAATTAAATTTCCTTTTGTTTCGTAGTCCTTATCTGTAAACCACAAATGATGTACACAAACCTCAGCTGTTATTTTTTTATCTTTCAACGGAATATCATTGCGGAATAGCTCCGTTTCTTTTCCTGTAGACACGTGAAACACGTGTAATCTCGCTCCCGTTTTCTTTGCCAATTCAATTGCCTTTGACGAAGAGAGATAACAAGCTTCTTCGCTGCGAATAACAGGGTGACATTGTACCGGAATATCTTCTCCGTATTGTTCTTTGTGTCGTTGTAAATTCGCCTGAATTGTTCCTTCATCTTCTGCGTGAACAGCAATTAACATAGAGGTACTTGAAAATATCTTCTCTAATACTTCTTGGCGATCCACTAGCATGTTTCCCGTTGAAGAACCTAAAAACAATTTAATTCCCGCAACATTACGTGGATTTGTCTGTAGTAATTCTTCTAAATTATCATTGGTTCCCCCCATCATAAACGAGTAATTCGCATAGGATTTAGAAGAAGCTATTTCATATTTTTGTTCTAATAATTCTTGAGTAACCGCATTGGGAACTGTATTAGGTTGTTCAATGAAAGAAGTAATTCCTCCAGCAACAGCCGCTCTTGATTCTGAAGCAATATCTCCTTTATGTGTCAATCCCGGTTCGCGAAAATGCACTTGATCATCAATCATTCCTGGAATCACATATTTACCTGTTGCATCAATCACTTGCATATCCACTGTGGCTTCAATATTAGAAGCTATACGTGCAATTTTCCCCTCTTGAACCAGGATATCTCCCTTTTGCACGATACCTTCATTCACAAGGTTTCCGTTTTTAATTAAGTAGTTACTCATTATAGTTTGTTTAGTAGTTTTCTAATTTTTAGATTCATCACTCCAAAAATTGCTTCTTTGATAATGCCTTTTGACATTTTAGACTCTCCTCGAGTTCGATCTGTAAAAATAATTGGTACTTCCGTAATTGGAAATTGCTTGACATAGACTCTATACTTCATTTCAATCTGAAAGGCATATCCCACAAATCGAATTTTATCTAAATCAATACATTCTAATACCTCTTTTGCATAACAAACAAAACCAGCTGTAGTGTCTTTAACTGGCATTCGCGTAATCCAACGCACATAAATAGAAGCTCCATAAGAAAGTAATACGCGATTTAACGGCCAATTAACAACATTGACTCCCGTTACGTATCTCGATCCAATAACCATACCTCCCTGTGCCTTACAACTCGCCAACAATCGACTTAAATCGGTAGGATTGTGAGAAAAATCGGCATCCATTTCAAAGATATAGGGATAATCCCGTTGAAGCGCCCATTTAAATCCATCTACATAAGCCGTTCCCAATCCATTTTTACCACTTCTTTTAAGCAAATGCAAGCTATTGTATTTTTTTTGCAATTGTTCTACAACCGCCGCTGTGCCGTCAGGAGAGTTATCGTCTACAATAAGCACGTGAAAACACTCGGGTAATTCGAGTACAGCCTCAATAATTTGCGTTATATTTTCGATCTCATTGTAGGTAGGAATAATAACTAGTCCTGCGTTCATTGTCTTTACTTTGGATACAAAAATAACCTTTTTATAGAAAGTTCTCCCTTAAATAATTAACAAAGTAATACAAATACATTTTTTTGCTAATTTTGCAAATGATATGGACAACCTACTATTAACTGAACGAATTGTTGCCAATAAGGATTGGGCTACCCTACTATTTTTTGTGGGCTTTTCCATCATTGCTATTAATAGAACTGTTTTTAGTGTTCGATTTGCTGAATTTACGCGTTTGGCTATCTCAGATAAGTATTTAAAGATATACAAAGACAATACAAATCTGCGCAATAGTTTTACGCTTTCCTTTTTGACCATCCAATTATTGTCTATCACCTTCTTCTTACAAATCGCAGCGAGATCTTTTGGATTTATTGATCAATATACTTTATTATCGTTTATTCAAATTTTGAATTTTACTTGTTTTTTTGTCATTGGAAAATATTTAATTGATAAGATTATTGGCATCACCTTTGAGATAGAAGACTTTGTAGACCATTTTAATTTGCAAAAAGCCACCTATCGAAATTACATCGGAATGTATCTTTTGGGTATTGACTTGCTCTTATTTTACAACGATATAGTCAATCAATTCGCGATTAGCCTACTGGGAATTACGTTAATCTTAACAAATCTCGGTTTATACGTTATATTTATAAAAAACAATCGAAAAACGATATTAAATAAGTTGTTCTATTTTATTTTGTATCTTTGCACCCTTGAAATAGCTCCTTATTTTATAATATACTTTGCATTTAAAAACTTTAGAGCCTAAATAAGAATTAAACTATGAAAGTGAAAACAATTTTGGTTTCTCAGCCAGAACCTAAAGTAGAAAACTCACCATACTTTGAGATCGAACAAAAGTATAAAGTAAAAATTGACTTTAGGCCTTTTATACACGTTGAAGGTGTACCTGCTAAGGACGTAAGACAACAGAAAATCGATTTAAACAACTTTACAGCCGTTATTTTAACGAGTAGAAACTCGGTAGACCACTTCTTTCGCGTTGCAGAAGAAATGCGCTATAAAGTACCTGAAACACTAAAATATTTCTGTCAATCTGAAGCCATCGCTTTTTATCTACAAAAATACGTGGTTTACCGCAAGAGAAAGATTTATGTAGGTCAGAAAGATTTCGCTGATTTAGCTCCTTTAATCAAAAAATACAAGGACGAAAAATTCTTATTATCAGCTTCCGATCAATTAAACGCAGAAGTACCTACTATTTTAGGAGAATTGAAGGTAGATTGGACTGCAGGAACATTTTACAGAACGGTAATGAGTGATTTATCAGATTTAGCCGATGTAAAATACGATGTTTTAGCTTTCTTTAGTCCAACGGGAATCAAATCATTATTCATGAATTTCCCTGATTTCTCTCAAGACAATACTCGAATTGCAGTATTTGGTACAACAACGCAAAAAGAAGCCTTAGATCACGATTTACGCGTGGATATCATGGCTCCTTCACCAGAAGCACCATCGATGACGATGGCTCTTGAAAAATACATTCAGAAAGTAAATAAATAGTTATAAAAAAAGCCTTCCTAGTGGAAGGCTTTTTTAGTTATGAGTTATCAGTTATGAGTTATCAGATAACAGTTAACTCATAACTCATAACCAAAAAAAAAGAGAGCTTTTAGCTCTCTTTTTTTGTATTACAACTGTGGTCCTGCTTCAACTAAAGCTTTTCCAGCATCGTTATTCGTGTATAAATTGAAGTTTTTGATGAATAAAGCAGCTAAGTCTTTTGCTTTATCTTCCCATTCTTTTGCATCACCATACGTATTGCGAGGATCTAAGATATTGGTATCAACCCCTTCCAAAGCTGTTGGTACAACAAAATTATAGATAGGAACAATTTTTGTCTCTGCATTCTCGATAGAACCATCTAAGATTCTGTCAATGATTGCACGAGTATCCTTAATAGAGATACGTTTTCCTGTACCATTCCAACCTGTATTTACCATATAGGCAGTAGCATTGTGCTCTTCCATTTTCTTCACTAACTCTTCACCGTATTTTGTTGGATGTAAAGACAAGAATGCTTTACCAAAACAAGCGGAAAAAGTAGGTTCTGGTTGAGTTACTCCTCTTTCAGTACCTGCTAATTTAGCCGTAAATCCAGACAAGAAGTAGTATTTTGTTTGTTCTGGTGTCAATTTAGAAACTGGAGGCATTACTCCAAAAGCATCTGCTGTTAAGAAGATTACTTTTGTAGCATGTCCTGCTTTAGAAACTGGCTTAACAATATTTTCAATATGATCAATTGGGTAAGAAACACGAGTGTTTTGTGTCACAGAACCATCGTTAAAATCGATAACTCCGTTAGCATCAACCGTTACGTTTTCCAATAAAGCATCACGGCGAATCGCACCATAAATATCTGGTTCGTTTTCTTTGCTTAAGCTAATGGTTTTAGCATAACAACCTCCTTCGAAATTGAATACTCCTTCATCATCCCATCCGTGCTCATCATCCCCAATTAACTCGCGTTTTGGATCCGTTGACAATGTTGTTTTTCCTGTTCCAGATAATCCGAAGAATACAGCTACATCACCATCTTTACCTTTGTTAGCAGAACAGTGCATTGATGCCATTCCCTTCAATGGTAAATAGTAATTCATCATCGAGAACAATCCTTTTTTCATTTCACCTCCGTACCAAGTACCACCGATGATTTGAACTTTCTCGGTTAAATTGAATGCAATATATACTTCTGAATTTAATCCGTATGCTTTGTAATCTTTAAAAGTCGTTTTAGAACCATTCATTACCACGAAATCAGGCTCACCGAAGTTTGCTAATTCCTCTTCTGTAGGACGGATGAACATGTTTTTCACGAAATGTGCTTGCCATGCTACTTCCATAATGAATCTTACTTTTAAGCGCGTATTTTCATTCGCACCACAGAAAGCGTCAACAACATAAAGTTTTTTTCCTGACAATTCATTTACTGTAGTCGCTTTTAAAGCTTCCCACGTTTTTTGGTCAATTGGCTTATTGTCATTTGGCGATTCTGGAGAATTCCACCATACGGTATTCTCAGTAACTGAGTCCTTTACGATATATTTATCTTTTGGAGAACGACCAGTGAACTCACCTGTCATAACATTTACAGCTCCTAATTCAGTTACTTGTCCTTTTTCAAAACCCTGTAGGTCAGACTTAATTTCTTCATTATATAAAAGATCGTAGGAAGGATTATATACAATCTCTACAACATCTTTAATACCATATTTTTCAAGTGAAATTGATTGCGTATTAGCCATTTTCATTATGTTATGTTGTCTTTTTAATTAATATGCAAACTTAGAAATAAATTTAATATAACGATACACAAAACTAGATTTTCGTGCTTTTTCCTATTTTAAGGGTCTGAATTGCAGCATACACCCAGGCTATAATCATGAAAACACCTCCTATAGGAGTCACTGGACCTAAGAATTTTACATTAAATCCAGACAAACCATTGAAGGTAAGGAGATAAATTGACCCTGAGAATAGAGTCACACCGATCAAAGTCAAGATAAACAACCTCTTTTTCACTGCATCAGAGAAGAAAGAAGAAAGACCTACAAACAATAAAAAGAAAACGTGATACATCTGATAGCGAACACCAACTTCATAGGAAGCGACAGCCGTTTCACTTACAATCTTTTTTAGTCCATGTGCTCCAAAAGCCCCCAAAATAATACCTAAAGCACCTAATAATGTTGCCGTTATAATAATTTTTCGTCCCATTTATTTTTCCTCCGAAGATACAACTTATCCACTAAACCCCCTAAGTGATTCCCTAAAAATAATTGTACACACCACATACCGAGGCAGTTATTCAATACTCTCAAACTGAGATTTCTATATTATATTAATCTCTTTTTTCCATATTTTTTAGTTTTTTACCAAACAAAAAAAATTCTACTCCCCCCTACTTCCACTCTAGTTAAGATTCATTAAAAGTCATTTTTCATTTCTTTGTTGATTTTTCACCAAGAAAAATCAAACCTCAAATACCTAAAATTCTCTTTGAAATGTTTAGCCTCAAAAAAGGTGTTATTTAATTCTTGTTCTAGATACTATAAAACTTTTTTTAGCAAATATTTTATCTCAATCATTATATAATTCCTTACTTTCGTAACTCGTAAAACAACCAAAAACAAAATAATGAAAGAAATATTAATCGTAGGCGCTGGCCGTTCTGCCTCTTCACTTATTAAGTATTTACTTGAAAAATCTACGACAGAAAACCTTCATTTAACCATTTGCGATTTATCTCTGGCATTAGCAGAGAAAAAAGCAATGGGACATCCGAATGCCACGGCAAAGGAATTTGATTTATTTAATACAGCACAAAGACAAGAATTGGTTCAACAAGCTGATATTGTCATTTCAATGTTACCTGCAGCTTTGCACATTGAATTGGCAAAAGACTGTATCCGCTTTAAGAAACACTTAGCAACCGCTTCCTATATCAGCCCTGCAATGGCTGCGTTAGATGAAGAAGTGAAAGCAAACAACTTGGTATTCATGAACGAAATCGGATTAGATCCAGGAATCGACCACATGAGTGCCATGAAAATTATTCACGAGGTAAAAGCTAAAGGAGGAAAAGTAATTTCTTTTGAATCTTTCTGTGGAGGATTAATGGCTCCAGAATCAGACACCAATTTATGGAACTATAAATTTACTTGGAATCCGCGTAACGTGGTTTTAGCAGGGCAAGGTGGTGCTGCTAAATTTATCCAAGAAGGACAATACAAATACATTCCATATAATAAAGTTTTCAGACGTACTGAATTCTTAAATGTAGAGGGATATGGCAAGTTCGAAGCATATGCCAACCGCGATTCCTTGAAATACCAAAGTGTGTATGGCTTAGACGACGCAAAAACAATCTTTAGAGGAACGATTCGCCGTGTGGGATATTCTAGAGCATGGAATTTATTTGTTGAATTGGGAATTACAGATGATACTTATGTAATTGACAACTCAGAAACCATGTCTTACCGTGAATTCATCAACCTTTATTTACCATACCACCCAACAGATACAGTTGAAACGAAATTGAGATTGGCGTTGAACATCGATCAAGATGATATTGTGTGGGAAAAATTATTGGAGTTAGATTTATTCAACCCAGATAAAATCATTGGACTGAAAAATGCTACTCCGGCACAAATCCTAGAAAAAATCTTAGCCGATAGCTGGACATTAGAGCCGGAAGATAAAGATATGATTGTGATGTACCACAAGATTGGTTACGAATTAAACGGAGAGAAAAGACAAATTGACTCGACGATGATTTGTATTGGTGATGATCAAACGTATACAGCCATGGCTAAAACAGTTGGATTACCACTAGCCATTGCAGCCTTAAAGATAATCAAAGGCATCATCAGTACACCAGGGGTACAAATGCCAATTGAAGAAGAGGTGTATGCTCCAATTCTAAAAGAACTAGAAGAAAACGGCATCGTTTTCGACGAAAAAGAAGTAGAATATCAAGGATTCTAATCAATAAAAAAAGGTCTAAAGCAATGCTTTAGACCTTTTTTTATTACTTCGTTTTACTCGAGATTTTATTCCATGCGATCAAATTTAAGTACATCACCATCAAAGTGAGATAAAATCAGTTCCTCAGGTGTAACGCGAACAACATATTGCCCCATATTCTCAATGGCTAATATCTCCTGGTTGTTCCACAAAAAATCATATTGATAGTTGTAATTAACAATACTCGATTGAATATATCGATCAAAATAATCTCCTTTTTTCTCAGCAGAGCTATTGTAAATCACAACTTTATTGCTCATTGTAAAATCGTATCTCACAACTTCCTTTACGTTAAATACTCTTGAGGTTCCTTTAAAAGCTTGAATACTTCTCAATTGCCATTTTCCAATAACCAATAACTTATCTTTATCGGAAATTGTAGGATACGCCATTCCACCTAACATTCTTTTAAACGCAAATATTTCTCCGGCATCATTAAATAAAATCAATTCTTTATCTGTCACTTTGAGATCAAAAGCCATTGAATTAAAAGATGAATTAATATATAGTTTCTCTCTCTTATCCTCCTTTTCATCCCATTGCTTGACATAATCAAACAAATGAGTCAACTCACCTGTTCTAGTTAAGGCAGCTGTTTGCTCCATCGTTTCAACAATTTTATTTGATTGATTATAAACCTTTAACTTTTCTTCTGGTAAAAAAGAATACGTAATCAAGACACCTGAGTCAAACAAATTTAGTTGTTCTCCTTGTGGGTTTGAATACTGAACCAATTGCCAATTGCCTAATAAAAGCTTCTTTTGCTCCGCGGTAATTTTCTTGTAAGAGGGTACAGCCGTATCGTCAGTGTTACAAGAGGTAAACACAACAAAAAGTAATAGTACGTAAGGGAATAGTTTTTTCATTATTTATTTTTTCATTATTTTTTGACTGTTACTGGTTCCGTCTTCCATCGTAAATCGAATCAAATACAATCCTTTTTTCAAATGGGAAAGGTTCACTTTAAACTCTTCCTGGTGGTTTACTTTGGCACTACTACTTGTTTGTCCAATTTCATTAAATAACTCCCAGTACACAATAGCTTGATTGGACGTTACGGTAACTTGATCGGAAGTTGGGTTGGGGTATATTTGTATAATAGATTGATTTTCTTCATTTGTTCCTTGATCTTCTGTAAAACTTACTGCAACGCTTGTTGCTCTTGCATTTCCAGCACATGGAAGCACTTTCCCTAAAAACACAGCACCTTCAGTTGCCTTAAATCCATTTTTTAATAGAACTGAATTACCTAAATAAACGGCCATTCCGCCTGGTTCAATAAGATTAGTTGCTGTAACAGTATTAGAAGCTTGCTTTAAATCATAAATTAGATTTGATACTGTTGAAGTAACCGCAATATTTTCCATACAATTAATTGAACAATCTTTTAAACATGTAGAAAGCCAATCATTAGATGAACGAGCAACTACCGCTCTCATACGATTCCCCGGTTGTGGTCCAAATCCCTCGCTAAAACTTACTCCTGGACTTCCATAAAAACCTTGATCACAATAGCTCATGATTGTTCCTCCTTGCGCAGGTAAAATAGGGTTATTAGCCTCATAACAATTATATCCTTCAGTATTACTATAAAGTTCTCCGTAATAATCAAAATAAGCCGTACCACAATTATCTATAGCTGAATTATTTCCATTCCATTCACAAGCATGTGTATGATGAGAACCAAAAATATGTCCTAGCTCATGAGAGATGACACTAACTGGTCTAGAAAAAACAGGTACCAAATTTACATTTCCCAATATACCAGAGACACCAACTTTCCACGATTTGCTTCTACATAACGTTGAATTATAAGGAGTACGATATGCTATTCCTCCATTTGTCCTTTTGGTAAACAACATACTAATATTTCCAGAAAAATTTCCAGAGAGATAAGATCGATAGGAATCCAGTTGTCCCCCACTAGCGGGATCTAGAGTAGCAAAAGGGTCTGGCGAGGTCCAAATCCTTATATTAGAAATTCCAATACGGATTCCTTCATTTTGATAGAGAAGTGCTACTTGATTAAAAAGAGTTGCCATATAACTTTCAGTACGCAAAAAATTATACTGATTAAACGTATATACATCATAAGCTACATCTAATTGTATTTTTACACAATTAGGCAGTAATTCTTTCCCATTTAAAGTATTAGCAGTCATATCCTTAATAGATGCTATTGCTTTCTCTTCTTTTAATTCAACTTCTTCACAGGTCCAATCAGACTCTTTAATTAAATTACTATCTTTATAAAATATCACTCCTTTTTTGGAAATCGTTCCAATATTAAAATTACCATACTTATTAGATATTACTCCTCCTATTCCATCTTCAAAAAAACTAATCGCTACTAAACTCCTCGAATCATCTTTTACCACTCCTCGATAATGTTTAATGCTTCGATTTGATGAAATAATTTTTCCTTTATCCGTAACCACTTCATAGTCATAGAAACTATCATCCACGGCTACTAATTCTAAGGTTATGGTTTGATTGTGTAACGGTAGGTCCAAACTAAACGAGCGTTCTTTATGTGAAATTGCTTTGGCATCAAACTGAAAAAAATCAACTTCTTTGCTGTTTCTAAACTCTTTCGCTACAGCAGGATCTAATTTATCAGGCTTAAAAGCCCCGTGAACGGGAGTGAATTTTTCTCCGTTCAACTTTTCATTTTGTATCTGTTGGTAAATTAAATTCTCTTGACCTAGAGCAGATAATCCCAAACACCATACAAAGAGTATGAATATTTTTCTCATCTAAATCTAGTTTTTTTGATTAACTGCTGCCTTAACTTCTTGTAGTTGTTTATTCAATTCAATGATATACAAGGTTAATTCTTCAATTTTCTCTTGTTGTTTTTTAATCATATCACTGACATGCAAACCGCCACTTTCCACTTCAGTTGCTGAAGGAATATTAATTAAATGCCCTTTTTCACTAATATGACGTTCTACTTCCTCTATTGTTGGTAAAACATAAGCCTCTTCAAAAACATAATCCGGCCATCCTGTTAGATCAATTCGAACTTCTTTGGCATGCACATCTCCATTAACTGCCAATTTTGCATCTGGTGATTCTGTACCAATTCCAATATTTCCATTATTGTCGATGAAGAATTTGGTAGAAGCATAAGTTTCATTTGGAGCCGTTGTTGTAAATTTAAAATTGTTCAAACTGTTCTTATTCTCATTAGCAAAGATGTAAGAATTGGCATACATATTTGATTTTAAAATCAAATCTCCTTTTTTAGCAATATTAGAGTAATTTTGATTAGCAATAGCAATACCTAAGGTAAATATGGTACCATTTTGTCTATCCTCGGCAAGCATCATAAAAGGATAATTATTGGTTTGAATCTTTAACGAACCATCTGATAGTATTTTTGATCTATTTTGTCCATCTATAGCAAAATCCCATACCTTCCCTATTTCCAATTTTCCTCCATCAATCCAAACATCTCCATCATGATTTTCTCTACCTAACTCATAAACATCAGGCTTTTTAATATGTAAGGATTTCTTAGGAGCACTAATTCCAACCCCTACTTTTCCATATACAGGCAATCGATTATCAGTTGATACAGGTACTAAAATTTGTGCCCAAGTAAAAGAACTAAAACACAAAAACAAGCCGCAAAATAGTTTTTTCTTCATAATATTACATTTTAAATTCGGAACTTAAAATTAACCTATTTTAACTTAAATTAAAAATGAAATGTTATAATTTAAAATATATTATATTTTCTTTACTATTTATTTTAATTAACTATCTATACTTACTTAAATATGGAACAAAGTATAATCTACCTCTTCTACCCCTATTCCTTGGTTTCACAGTCATTCAAGTATTTTTTTTAGGTGGAAAGGCGATTATTTATAAGTTGCTGTCAAAATTAAATAGCTTTATTTATATCCTCTTCGTTTGCATTATACTTGGAGGAATTCTGTTTCTTACCAAATATGTAGATCGTTATGCTTTAAATGTAGATCGATGGTCTGCTATGGAAGTAGCCATTCGGGCGATATTTACAGGTGAATATCCCTATACCGCTATTGATCATTTAGGTGGAAGAACCTCTAATTTCCCAGGTTTACTAGTATTGGGAATTCCTTTCTATCTGTTAGGAGATGTGGGATATTTTCAGGCTTTCTCTTTTCTATTACTCGCCTTTACTCTTTATAAAGTATTTGAGCGTCAACAAGCGTTTTATAGTCTCTTACTCTTAGGCCTATCTATTCCTTTTTGGTACGAAATGGCAGTGATTAGCGATTTCATGTCCAATATGATTATTGTACTTTGTTTTATTATGCTCTGGAACCACTATTTCAAAAATGAAATCTATAAAAAAGAAATTGGTTTAGCTATTGGTATCAGTATTTTAATCCTAACGAGAGGTTTTACTTATATTCCCCTTGCCTTATATTTCTTTGCTCCTTTCTGCAAATTGAAAATCAAAAAACAACTGCGATTCTCCGTTAGCTTTCTTGCTACATCAATTCTACTCATCCTATTTGTGTTTTATACAGTTCCCGATTTAGAAACTTTAAAAGAATACAATCCTCTTGTATTACAAACGTCGTATACTTCAATCTACAATATACTATTTGTCTTTTTAGTGCCTTTAGTTTTGAGTTTTTATATCAAGAAATTTAATGATGATTTTTTCTTTTATACTTTACTTATTACAGGAACTTTGAGCATAACCTTGTTTATTCAATTTTGGAATCGCGTCGGTTTTAATGAACTGCTACACAACAGTGTATTTGATCTTGCCTATCTCGCCTACATCTTTCCTCTATTGTGGATTTTATTAAGCAAACCTACTCCAAAATAGAAGCAATCAACTTTTTCGTATAAGCGGTTTTCGGATTAGCATATAAAGCATCAGCCTCTCCTTTTTCTTCGATTTTTCCTTTATTCATCACCATCACTTGGTCTGACATATACTTTACGACAGCCAAATCATGAGAAATAAAAATATAGGTAAATTGATATTGTTCTTTCAATTCGTTTAATAAATTGAGTACTTGAGCTTGAACGGAAATATCCAAAGCAGAAACAGATTCGTCACAGATAATTAATTTGGGATGAACAGCAATCGTACGTGCAATTCCAATACGCTGACGTTGTCCGCCAGAAAACTCATGCGGATAACGATCAAAAGCATCTTCGGTTAACCCTACTTGTTGCAAAAGTTCGAGTACTTTTTGTTTCTTTTCTTTTTTATTGCCAAATAAACCATGTACAATCATGGGTTCCATGATGGCCTGCCCTACCGTTAATTTGGGATTTAAAGAAGAAAAGGGGTCTTGAAAGATAATCTGAATATCTTTTCTCAGTGCTCTTAGCGCTTTTCCTTTCAGTTTGGTAATATCCGTACCCTGATAAAAAATAGCCCCAGATGTAGCAGGATCTAATTGTAAAATGGCATTCCCTAAGGTTGATTTTCCGCATCCACTTTCTCCTACTAAGCCCAAGGTTTCTCCTTCATATACCTCAAAGTTAATCTGATCTAAAGCCCGAAAGGTTTTCTTGCCCCATAAACCAACCGTAGAAATATAATCTTTAGCGACCTCTTTCACTACCAAAAGTGGTGTTTGTGTATATAATTTGGCGTGTTGTGCTTGCCGTACTTCTTGAGTAATAATTTCAGAAGGCACTTGATTTTCAACAAAATCTTGAATCGTAGGTAAGCGCTCCAATCGAACTTGGCCTGAAGGGCGTGCAGCCAAAAGGGCTTGAGTATAACGTTCTTGAGGTTGATTAAAAACAGCCGAAGCAGGTCCTTTTTCAACCACTTGTCCACGATACATCACCATGACCTCATCCGCAATACTCGAAACCAATCCCAAATCGTGAGAAATGAAAATCATCGCCATTTGTGTTTCTGCTTGTAGTGCTTTTAATAACTGTATAATCTCCTTTTGAACCGTTACATCCAAAGCCGTTGTCGGTTCATCTGCGATCAGTAAAGTGGGTTTACACGCGATAGCCATTGCAATGACTACCCGTTGTTTTTGTCCTCCTGATAATTCATGAGGATATTTGTGATAAGCTTCCTCCGGAGAGGGTAACTTCACTTGTTCAAATAATTCAATCACGCGATTCTTCAGTGCTTTTCCCTTTAATGTGGTGTGCAACACAAGCATTTCTTCTACCTGAGTTCCACAGCGCATGGAGGGATTCAACGCACTCATCGGTTCTTGAAAAATCATGGCGATTTTATTACCGCGTATTTGGCGGTATTCTTTTTCCGTATAGGAGGTTAGATCCGTTCCTTCAAAACAAATCTTCCCTTTGATCTGACTTTTATCTTGTGGAAGTAAGCGCATAAGCGCCAAAGAACTCACCGACTTACCTGATCCTGATTCTCCTACAACACCCAAAATTTGATTGGTGTGAAGTTCAAAAGAAACGCCTTGTACAATAGCCTTCCAATCCTTGTTTTGCTTAAAACTAACTTGGAGATTCTCAACAATAAGTAAGGGTTTTTGTGCTGACATAAATCGGATGTAAAGTGTCTTGAAACAAAAATAAGATATTTAATTGTGATTTAAAGGGGAGTCTAGCGTGATTCCGTCCTATCTACCGATTAAATCACAATTAAAAAAACAAATTTCTGTCATATTAGGCTACATTTACATGATCATATTCCTTCACTAAGGTAACAATGGTAGGAGTTTGCTGTTTAAAATTAGCAAATACTGGACAAGCTAATTTCACTGCATCCATCCATTCTTTCAACACAATGATTGAAGCCGTAGAAGTTGGTTTAACAATTACATCTATCTTTTTAAACACTCCTGCATCCAACTGTTTTTGTTCTAAAGTTTCATCTACAACTCCACTTACCTCAATTTGAATAGACTTTAAATCTACATTTAATGTAGTACCCAATAAGTTCCCAACTGCGTGGATACTTCCGGCCAATTTGGCCAAGATTAATTCTTGTGAATCCACTTGTGCCTCTTTTACCAATTCCTTTCCGTCTTTCACGGTGAATGAGAAGTTCGCTGTTTTGATGGCCAACTGACTTTCTCTTACTGAAAAGCCTAACACTTTTACTACTTTTTTACTCATTTTGCTTTTTTGTTTTTTTTCATTTTTGTTCTCAACACGACACTTTACCTCAAAAAAAAAGTCCTTTTGGTCGTCGTACGTTACCAAAAGGACTTGAAATATTACACTTAATCATTTTTATTTAAAAAAACGCTAGGATTTTTGCTTCAGTTCTGGTAACGAGCGCATAGGCGAATGTTTAATAAACATCCACATATAACATGTCGGGTTCGATAAATACTGAATTTGTTGTCTCATTGCGTATGATTTAAAAAAATAAAAGCCCCTGTTTACAAACAGAGGCTTTATGTATATCATATTATTTACGATTTTAAAATAACATGCCTAATCCACTCACCTCTTGTGCTGAACACCACATTGATTTATAAAAATTAGGTTGAATTGTTAACATCGTATCTTTTTTTCTGTTTTTTACTCCGTACAAAGCTAGAAATTATTTTTTTATGAAAAGCAAATTTTCCAATATTTTTAACTCTTTTTTTTACACAGATTGAATTTCGTGTTCTTCTAAACTATTTTCACCTCTTAAACGCAAGAAAATTTGCGCTACGGTAATGACATCTTTTTCACAATAACGCGCAATGCGCTCCACATCATTTTCCTCATAGTACACTCGTGCAACATCAGCTCCGTTGATATCGTCTTTCGGAGAAGGGATTTCTAAAATATGCGCTAGCAACTTTAGGGAGGTATAATGCTTATAATCACCGAATTTCCATAGTTCCATCGTATCTAAATGCGGGACCTCCCAAGGTTTTTTTCCAATCAAATTCAATTTCCCAGGTACTTTCAGGCGATGAATAATCATACGACGGGCAATATAAGGAAAATCGAACTCCTTGGCATTGTGTCCGCACAGCAAATGTTCTCCCCGATTAAAGTGATTGAGTATTAAATTGGAAAAATCGCGAAGAATCTGCACTTCCTCCCCTACATAAGAAGTCGTTCTAAACTGACGTTCTCCTCTTTTATAGGTAAAATACCCTACAGAAATACAGACAATTTTTCCAAATTCAGCCCAAATACCTGCATGGGAATAAAACTCCTCTGCAGGAATTTCCCCTTTGCGCTGATAACGCGTTTTTTCTTCATATAATTGTTGTACGTCCTCATTTAAAAGTTGAAAGTCTTGCTCTTGGGGCACTGTTTCAATATCTAAAAATAGGATATGAGATAAGTCGATTCGGTCTAACATCATTATTTTTTTCGTTGAGCCAACATGGCGTAGGCTTCATCAATATAAGTATATAAATCGTTGCTATGTGGATCAGATTCTGTCTGTAGACCTTTAATATGTCCCAGACGCACAATAATTACATTGTCTTTAGGGGAAACAATCGTAAATTGCCCTAAGTGTCCACGCATATAAAAGAAATCTTGTCCTTTGTAATTTTTTAACCACCAACCATAGCCGTATTCTGGACTAGATTCAAATCGTGGCTTGATGGATTTTGCAACAAAAGAGCTATCGATAATCTGTTCTCCTTGCCATTTTCCGAAATCTTTATACAACTTGCCAAAACGCGCAAAATCTCGAGCTCCGCTAGTGAAACAACAATACGACTTTTCGATTCCATCTCCTTTGTGATCAATTTGCCACAGCGCATCATTATCAGCCCCCATAGGTTTCCAGAAATAGTCGGAGACATAAGCAGACAGTGTTGTTCCCGTTGCTTTTTCAAGAACCATTGCCAGCAACTGCGTATCACCACTCTTGTAGATAAATTCTTTTCCTGGTTGATCTTTAATCTCCAAGCCCAACATTACACGTCTCAAATCTTTATCAAAATAAGCTTGTGTAACCACTGAAAAGGCACTGTAATAACCTTCATCCCAATCCAACCCAGAGGCCATAGAAGATAAATCTCCAACGGTTACCTCATCCTTATACTTTCCTTTAAGCTCAGGAAGATACTCAATCACTTTGTCTTCTAAACTCTTAATTTCACCCCTTTGCAAGGCCTTCCCTAAAGCAGCAGACACAACGCTCTTTGCCATTGAAAAGGAATTGGTTTTGCTATTGGCTGTATATCCGTCGTAATAACTTTCATGCCAGATACTGTCGTTTTTAATAATTAAAAAAGCGATGGTCTCCAATTCCTTATGCGTATTCGCTAAAGTTACTGTGGGTTCTACAGTATTATAATCCTTTGTCAAAGGCCAAGGTTGTGCTTTTCCAGCTGGAATTTCGCGCGTAGGGAAATAGTGGTAATCATCTAAGAAGGCTGTTTTATAACCATTAAAATAAATGGTACGAACCGCAGTAAATAAATAATCTACCTTAAACACATAAGCTAAAATAACGATCCCTACGATAGTTATAGCCAATCCTTTCAGGAATTTCCATAGTATTTTCATAACATCTGATTCTTGTTGGTCCTTAAATTTACCATTTTTTTTCCTTGTTTGACAGATTTGAATTGCATTCTTATAAAATCGATAAAATAGTCAGCTATTGCAAAAAGCCTTTTATCTTTGCAACTTGATTATCCTAATTTAAATACGCTTCTTATATGCACTTTATATCCAAAGAACTGGAAGATTACGCAGCTAATCACAGTGAAAATGAACCTGAGTTATTGGCACAGCTCGACAAAGAGACCCATCAAAAAGTCTTGCAACCAAGAATGTTAAGTGGGCATTTTCAAGGACGTTTTTTAAGCATGATTGCCAAATTAGTTCGCCCTACCCATATCTTAGAGATTGGAACCTTTACAGGGTACGCTACCTTGAGCTTAGCTGAAGGATTACAAGCTCATGGAACCTTAGATACTATTGACGTCAATGAAGAGTTATATGATTTTCAACGCAAGTATTTTGATTTATCTCCTTATGGCAAACAAATCACACAACACGTTGGAAGTGCATTAGATATCATTCCTCAACTGAACAAACAATACGACTTGGTTTTTATTGATGCCGATAAGAAGAATTACAGCAATTACTTTGAGTTAGTGATAAACAAAATGAATCCAGGCGGAATTATCCTTTCAGATAATGTATTATGGTCAGGAAAAGTGATTGAAGAAATCAAGGCAAATGACAAGAGCACCCTTGCATTAGACCAATACAACAAACTTTTAAAAGACGATCCTCGAGTAGAAACTATTTTACTGCCTATACGAGACGGATTAACCGTGTCGAGAGTACGATAAAAAAAGGGATTTGGCTAAACCAAATCCCTTTTTTACTATAGTAATTTATCGTTGTATTTTCTTTCAATCCACAAGAATATTTGGTAGAAGAGTGTTCCTGATAACAATCCAAAGCAATAACCTACAAGGATATCAAAAGGAAAATGCATCGTCAAATAAATTCGACTGTAAGCAAATATCAGAGGGAAAATAAACACAAAATACGCGTGTTTATAATAACGTCTCAACACCATGAACATGAACAACATATTCGCCATGGAATTTGAAGCGTGTCCTGAAAAGAAACTCAAGGTAGGACTACATTTCACAATGCGAATCAGCGCCTGAATATCTTCTGTATTACACGGCCTAGGACGTGCCACTGCATATTTCACCAAATTGGTCATCTGATCGGTAAAGGCAACCAATCCCGCCATAACCAAAAGAATAACACCCAATTTTTTAATCGAAACCTTTTTATAGGTTAAATAAACTAACAATAAGAAGAAGGGAATCCAATTTAATTGCTTGGTAATAAATAACCAAAAAGGATCATAAGTTTCGCTTCCTAATCCATTAAAAAATATAAGTAATTCCTTATCCAGCTGTATCAGTTGATCTAACATTAATTTCTTCTTTTAATTGGCCCCGTGATATTTTCAATATCCTCCTTTTGTTTTTCAATTTCTTGTTGGATATCTTTAATTGGATTGATATCCGCATTTATATCCAAAGCATCTTCAATATCTTTCTTAATACCAGACTCCTCTGCACTTCTATTGATTTCGCTTTTTATATCGTTGGTTGCATTTTTTATCTGTGCCATAAATTTACCAAAGGCTCTCGCCATTTCTGGCACTTTATCAGAGCCAAAAAGCATTAAAATGACTAATATGATAAAAAACAGTTCTCCTCCTCCTATTCCAAACATAACTCTATTTTTAGTTAAGATACAAAACTACAAAGTTTATTATTTTTTAGTTGCTTTCTCTTGATTTAAATTTACTTGATCGACTGTTAAAGTATCTTGTGATGTCTGTTCTTTTAATTTGTCTCCTAATAAATCTAAGAATTCCAAGGCTAAAACCCCCGTTCGAGAAGAGATTTTATCTCGTTCTGTAATTCCCGCATTCAAATACCCCGACATAATATCATCATCCGAAACGAAATAAGCAAAACCTATAACATAGTCTTTTGGGATACTATAGTCTTTAATTAAGACATATTCATCCATCACATTCAAAAACTTATCTTTTCTCATTTCTTGTTTTTCGTACTTCAACGCTTTTTTCAACATAGCCGTACGCCCGCTAATCCAATTGACAATTGCACTGACAGGGATAATTCCAGATCCTGAAGTAGCCGTATACAAGCGTCGTTCTGCAGGTGTATAACGTCTTGCTCCTTCAGGAACTAACCCCAAAGAAGAAGAGGAAATATGGGTAATGACAATTTCATTCAACTGTCGATTAAGGTCATTGGGTTCAAGGGGAATTAAAACAATATCGCGTTTAAAGTCGATATCATCTAATACATAGCGATAACCAATAAACAAAGGTCCTGAAAACATCAAAGTATCATTCTCTTGTGCTTGAATAGAAAAATATCCACCAGGTTCAGTCACCAAGGCATCTCCTGTATTGATATTAGAAACATAGATTCCCTTCAGATCTTTGCTTCTAGATACAATTTTTCCTTGTAACTTCACTCGATCTTGGGCCAATACTCCTACTCCAACTATCAACAACAAAAAGGTTAAAACTAATTTCATCTATTAATATATTAATGAAGTCCGTAAAAATATCTTATAAATACAGAAAGCAAAATTTTAATCGTGTAAAGTTATGTTAAATATAAAATACCAAGAATATAAACCCTTTTTTTCATTTGACGAATAAAGTCTATTTTTGTTACTTCATAATAGCACAATCATGAGAAACATCATTATAGCCAGTACTTCAACCTTACACAACCAAGGGTATCTGGAATATTTACTTCCGACTTTGTCCCATCATTTTAAAGCTGGGTCGACACTTATTTTTATTCCTTATGCTCGTCCTAGTGGTATAAGCCACGATGACTATACAACTAAGGTACGCGAAGCTTTTCAATCACTCAATATCCAAGTAAAAGGTCTTCATGAATTTGAGAACCCAAAAGAAGCGATTCAATCCGCGGATGGGATTTTTACAGGAGGTGGAAATACATTTTTATTAGTGAAGCAGTTATATGCCCATGACTTAATTCCAACGATTACAGTCGCAGTTAACCAAGGAACACCTTATTTAGGCTGCAGTGCAGGAAGTAATATTTGTGGTTTAACGATGGAAACAACCAATGATATGCCAATTACTTATCCTCCATCATTTAAAACTTTTGGATTTGTACCTTTCAATATCAACCCTCATTATTTAGACCCTATCGAAGGTTCTACTCATATGGGAGAAACGAGAGAAACGAGAATCAACGAATTTCACACAATCAACTCACAACCTGTTGTAGGATTACGAGAAGGTAGTTGGTTAAAAGTTTCAGGGAATCAAATAGTTTTAGGTGGAACGTTAACTGCGCGTATTTTTGAACAAGGTCAAGCGGCTTATGAAGTTGAGCCAAACACAGATTTAAGTACTTTAAAATAAAAAAAGCCTGCATTAGCAGGCTTTTCTTTTAGAGCGGAAGACGAGGCTCGAACTCGCGACAACCAGCTTGGAAGGCTGGAGCTCTACCAACTGAGCTACTTCCGCAGGTGATGATCTTTGAAAACTTTCATCAAGTTTTGGAGCGGAAGACGAGGCTCGAACTCGCGACAACCAGCTTGGAAGGCTGGAGCTCTACCAACTGAGCTACTTCCGCAGG
>NZ_JACAGN010000002.1:240732-339901 GCF_030324495.1 Myroides sp. 1354
TGGAGCGGAAGACGAGGCTCGAACTCGCGACAACCAGCTTGGAAGGCTGGAGCTCTACCAACTGAGCTACTTCCGCAATTGTGGATGCAAATATAAGGCATTTTTCAAATTTTATGCAAGAAATAAAAAGATATTTTTTTCTTCCGCCCTGCATTTATTTTTCTTCTCACAGAATATCAACTAGATATCCTCAAACAAATGACAAAAAAAAACTCAAAATTCCCCTTTTCTATCCTTCAATGCTCCTATTCTTATACTATCAATCTTTTTTTTATCTATTCAACGCTATTTTCAAATTACACGCCCACTGATTTTATGACGAACGGTGTTTACATTATTCCTTTTTTCTCAATTATCCCCCTACATCAAATACAATCTATCTTATCAAAAACACAATTTGATCCGATAATTCCACACAATAAATGCAAGTAAATGATTTTTTTTTGAGATTTTAAAGCCAAAATGTTCAAAATAAAAAACATAAAAAAACCCCACAACCCTTTTTAACATTGACTTCTCACATTATTTAGACGTCGTCCACATAATTTAAGAGAACTTTAAGTTTGTTTGGTTCGGAAAGAAAAAAACTAACACTATCTTTGCTGAGTATAATTATTATTAAGAGTTATTTACATAATGCAATACGATCAAAGATTAGTCGATTTGTTTCAAGACTTCTGTGCACATCATGAAGTAGTTTATCATTTCTCGCCTCTTACGGCTCAGATTTACACCTACATCATGTTTAACAACAACAGAGACGGAGTGACATTTGACGAGCTTGTTGAACGCCTTAATGCCAGTAAAAGTTCCGTATCCACAAGTTTAAATTTACTAATCAGCAACAATCAAATTGAACATTTTAATAAAATAGACGAACGGAAGCGTTTTTTTCGTTTAAACTCTAATTTTATTACCACGCGATTGGAGTTGATTAAGAATATGTTAGACAGGGAATCTACCTTAACCCTAAAATTAAAAGGTTATGTAGAAGAAGGGTTGATTAATTCCAACAACTGTCAAGCGAAGATGAAACTCTATATAGAGCATCTAGAAAACAGTAAAATTCAATTAGCAAACACAATAGAAAAATTAAAAAGTACAAACCAGTAATTTATATATGAAACGTTATTTGCATACTATCGTTCTTGGTTCTCTTTCATCACTAGCCGTAATTTCATGCGGAAAGAAAGAGCAAGCACAAGGAGGGCAAGGTCCAATGCCATACAAAGTTGTTCAAGTTCCAACACAGGATGTTGTGGGTCATACATCATACCCCACTACGCTACAAGGTAAAGTTACAAGTAGCGTTCGTGCCAAAATAACAGGATACATCCAGGAAGTATATGTGGATGAAGGAGCAATCGTAAAAAAAGGGCAACCTTTATTCCGTTTGGAAACCAATATTTTATCACAAAATGCAGATGCTAGCAAAGCTGCAATAAGAACAGCTGAAGCACAAGTAAATGTGGCACAAGTAAATGTTGACAAATTAGTTCCTCTAGTTCAAAAAGGAATTGTAAGTAACATTCAATTGGAGACAGCTAAAGCAAATCTAGCGAGTGCACAAAGCCAATTAGCTTCGGCTAAAGCAAACTACAACAGTGTAGTAGCGAACATTGATTTCTCCATTGTTAGAAGTCCTATAGATGGTATTGTTGGAGCAATTGCTTTCCGTGAAGGGGCTTTAATTTCACCTAGTGACCCTACGCCATTAACAACCGTTTCTGACGATAGTGAAGTATTTGCTTATTTTTCAATGAACGAAAAAGAGTACTTCAATTTCTTAGAGAAAATCGAAGGAAATTCATTAAAAGAGAAGTTATCGCATTTACCTGAAGTGAAATTGCAATTAGCCAATGGAACAACATACCAATATTCAGGTAAAATCGAAACCATCAGTGGACAAATTAACACAGCTACAGGTACTGTTCAAGTACGTGCGGCATTCCCGAACAAAGAGCGTATCTTAAGTACAGGAAACAGTGGTACTTTGTTAGTTCCGCAAACGTATAAAGACGTGATGGTTGTTCCAGAATCATCTACTTTCGAGCAACAAGGACAAGTGTATGTTTACAAAGTAGAAAATGACACGGTGAAATCAACGGCAATTGAGGTTATTGATCGCGTAAACAAATTAGCAGTTGTAAAATCAGGATTGGAAAAAGGACAAACCATTGTAGGTACAGGACTAGGTACATTGCGCAATGGATCGGCTATTACACCAACGCCTACTTCAATTGAAGAGATTAACAACTACCAATCAACATTCTAATCTATGTTAAAGACATTTATTGAAAGACCTGTTCTATCGACAGTTATTTCTATCCTAATAGTAATCTTAGGGGTGCTGGGATTAACCGCACTTCCTGTGACGCAATATCCCGATATTGCGCCTGCAACAGTGCAGATTAACGCCAGTTATCCTGGTGCGAACGCTGAGACTGTAATGCAAAGTGTTATCATTCCGATTGAAGAGCAAGTAAACGGGGTGGAAAACATGGATTACATTACTTCAACTGCCAGTAACGATGGTAGTGCGAGTATTCAAGTAATCTTTAAACAAGGGGTTGACCCGGATATTGCTGCGGTAAACGTGCAAAACCGTGTAGCTCGTGCTACACCACTTTTACCTGCAGAGGTAACGCGTTCAGGGGTTACAACACAGAAACAACAAACCAGTGCGTTGATGTTCCTTTCGTTCTACTCTGAAAATCCAAACTACGATGCGATTTACATCCAAAACTACATGAATATTAACGTTATTCCTGAGTTGAAACGTGTAAGTGGTGTTGGGGATGCGCAAGCGTTTGGTTCACGTAACTACTCGATGCGTATTTGGATTGAACCATCAAAAATGAAAGCTTATGGTTTAGTACCTTCTGATGTTGTTCGCGTATTAAACGAACAAAGTTTGGAAGCGGCTGCAGGACAATTGGGGGAAAACAATGCGGAAGCCTTCCAATATGTTATCAAATACAGCGGTAAGTACAAAACACAAGAGCAATATGAAAATATTGTAGTTAAATCATTAGCAAACGGACAAGTTTTATTATTAAAAGACGTTGCTAAAATTGAACTAGGTGCAATGTCTTATGTTGGAAACTCCGAGTTAGATGGGCATCCAGCGGTTGCCATGGCAATTTATCAAACGCCAGGATCTAACGCTCAAGAGATCAACAAAAACTTACACCACGAATTACAAGAGTTATCGAAGAACTTCCCTGAGGGAATTCACTATAAAATCTTGATGGATACCAACGAATTCTTGGATGCGTCAATTAGTAAAGTAGTTACTACGTTAATTGAAGCTTTTATCTTAGTATTCTTTGTAGTATATATTTTCTTACAAGACTTTAGATCAACGTTAATTCCGTTGATTGCAGTTCCTGTTTCTATTGTAGGTACGTTCTTCTTCTTGAATGCTTTTGGATTCTCGTTGAACTTACTAACGCTATTTGCCCTCGTACTCGCCATTGGTATTGTGGTGGATGATGCCATCGTTGTGGTGGAGGCCGTCCACGCCAAGATGGAAGCCACAGGAGAAGATGCCTTAGAAGCGAGTAAGAGTACCATGGATGAAATCTCTGGTGCGATTATCTCGATTACTTTAGTAATGGCGGCGGTATTCATCCCTGTAACATTTATTAGTGGTCCTACGGGAGTATTCTATAAACAGTTCGGTATTACGCTTATCATTGCGATTTTAATTTCTGCGGTAAATGCCTTGACATTGAGTCCGGCTTTATGTGCGGTATTCTTGAAACACCATGATGTAGTTGACAACGGAAAAAGAAAGAATTTACTTCAACGTTTCTTTAGAGCGTTCAACATCGCGTTCAACAGTCTTACCGAACGTTATGGTAATTCATTCAAATTATTATTAAAACACAAATGGTTGACATTCGTTGTTTTGATTGCTTGTTTGGGAATTACATATTACTCTGCTAAAACAATGCCTACTGGATTCGTACCAAACGAAGACCGTGGATTTATCATGGGTAATATTGAGTTACCTGCAGGTGCTTCTCAAGACCGTGTGGTAGCAATTCAGAGAGAATTCTCTAAAATTGTAGAACAAATTCCAGGAGTTGACGGGGTTACTGTAGTATCTGGATTCTCTTTCATCAACGGTCAAGGGTCAAACTACGGTATGGCGATGATTAAATTGAAAGATTTCAAAGAAAGAAAAGCACCAGAATTGGCAACTGACGTAGTAATTGGTAAATTATTCGGTTTAGCAGCTACACAATTCCAAGATGCGAGAATGATTTTCTTCCAACCACCAAGTATTCCTGGTTTTGGTATGTCATCTGGTTTTGAGTTAAAATTATTGGATAAAACAGGAGGTTCTTTGACTGACTTTGATCAAAAATCAAAAGAATACTTAGGTGCTTTAATGCAACGTCCTGAAATCATGTATGCTCAATCGTCATTTAACACAAACTACGCACAATACGAGTTAGATTTAAATGTGGCTAGAGCAAAAGAATCAGGCGTTTTAGTAAGTGATATCTTCTCTGCTTTACAAGGGTATATTGGAGGTATTTACGCCGCTGACTTTACTCGTTTTGGTAAACAATTCCGTGTAATGGTACAATCCTTACCAGAGTATCGTTCGGATGTAAATAGCTTAAATGAAATTTACGTGAGAACAGGATCTGGAGAAATGGCACCAATCACACAGTTTGTTAACTTAACAAAAGTATACGGACCACAATCGATTAACCGTTATAACCTATTTACATCTTCGAATATTACAGGAGCACCGAAACCAGGCTTCAGTTCTGGAGATGCAATTAAAGCGGTTCAAGAAGTGGCTCAGCAAAACTTATCATCAGGTTATGGTATTGACTTTACAGGGTTATCTCGTGAGGAGATTAGCGCTGGTAACCAAACGGTATTGATTTTCTTCTTGTGTGTGGTATTCGTTTACTTCTTATTATCTGCACAATACGAAAGTTATATGTTGCCATTTGCGGTAATCTTGTCATTGCCAACAGGTATTATGGGCGCTTTCCTTGCACAAAAAATTGCAGGATTGGAAAACAATATTTACTTCCAGATTGCCCTGGTCATGCTCGTTGGATTACTCGCGAAAAATGCCATTTTGATTGTGGAATTCGCCGTTCAACGAAGAAGACATGGCGAATCGATTGTAGAATCTGCAATTAACGGTGCAAAAGCTCGTTTAAGACCGATTCTAATGACGTCATTTGCCTTTATCTTAGGATTAATGCCATTGGTATTTGCAGGTGGGGTTGGTTATATCGGAAACCGTTCAATTGGTACAGGTGCTGCCTTCGGTCTATTGATTGGTACTGTAATTGGAGTATTTGTTATTCCAGTATTATACGCGATATTCCAATATCTTCAAGAGAAAATTAAACCAATTAAATTTGAAGAAATTAAGTCTGAATAACATGAAAAAAACATATATATACAGAGCGATTCCTGTTGCAATACTAGGGCTTACGATGCAATCTTGTATAGTTGCAAAGAAATATGATAGACCTGATGTTATTCAAGAGGAACAATATAGAGGTAGCAATACAGCAGACTCTCTTTCCATGGCAACAATGTCATGGAAGGAGTTGTTCTCTGACCAAATCTTGATTCAACATATTGAGACTGGTTTAGAAAACAACCTAGACATGTTAATTGCTATTGAAAACATCAACGCTGCTCATGCGTATATGCAACAAGGAAAATGGGGGTTTGCTCCTACTTTGAGTGTTGGTGCAAATTACACCCATAGCATTCCATCTAAAAATGGTCCGCAGGGAATTCTAAACGGAAACCAACGCATCAAAACAGACCTATATGATATTACAGGTCAATTTTCTTGGGAATTGGACGTTTGGGGGAAATTGAGAAGCAACAAACGAGCTTTCGTAGCGAGCTATCTACAAACTGTTTCTGCTCAACAAGCAGTAAAAACACAGTTGATTTCTACCATTGCAACAACGTATTTCCAATTGGTTGCTTTAGATAAACAAAAAGAGATTACAGAACTTACTATTGCAAACAGAAAAAACAGTTTAGAGACTATCCAAGCTTTGAAAGAATCTGGACAAGTAGATGAGATTGCAGTAAAGCAAACACAAGCTCAATTGTATAACGCACAAGCGCTATTAGTTGACTTGAACAACAACATCAAAATCACAGAGAATACATTTAGCATTTTACTAGGACAAACCCCTGGTGAAATCAAAAGAGCAAAACTAAGTGATCAAAGAGTAAACACAGATTTAACAGTAGGAGTTCCGATGCAATTATTGGCTAATCGCCCAGATGTTAGAGCTGCAGAATACGGTTTAGTGAATGCTTTTGAAATGACGAATGTTGCGAGAGCAAACTTCTATCCTTCTTTGCGTTTAACTGCGAATGGAGGACTTCAAAGTCTTGATTTTGACGAATTGTTCAACACAAACTCTTTATTTGCTAATTTAATCGGTGGATTAACTCAACCGTTATTAAATGGTAGACAAATCAGAACGCAACATCAAGTCGCTCAATCGAAAAAAGAACAAGCTTACTTGGGATATAAAAAAGCAATCTTAACGGCTTCTAAAGAAGTCTCTGATGCTTTATATACGTATGAAAGTGCTTCTGATAAGTTAGATTTAAAGAAAAAAGAATACGAAGCTTATCAGTTAGCAACACAATATTCTGAAGAGTTATTAGTTCAAGGTATGGCTACTTATCTAGATGTATTAACCGCTAGAGAAAGTGCATTGGCTGCTGAATTAAGCTACATCAACACAGAATTGACTCAATTGACTACTTTAGTACAATTGTATCGTTCTTTAGGTGGTGGACTAGAATAAGACACACCAACATTATCCATAGTTAAAGATAGCAGTAGGCGAAAGTTTACTGCTATTTTTTTTGGAGGTTGATGAAGGGCAAAATAGTGAAACGCCTTATTCCTCACAAAGAACAAACCTCACAAAGAACAAACCAATTTCTTATCTTTGATTCATGCGAATACTACCTTTTCTTTTTCCGCGTTACACTTGGCAGAAGTCAAAACAAGACAAAGTTATTTACTTAACCTTTGATGACGGACCGATTCCTGAAGTAACAGAATGGGTGTTAGATGTATTACAAGAACAACAAATACAAGCTACCTTTTTTTGTATTGGAGATAATATAAGAAAACATCCAACGGTATTTCAGCGTATTCTTGCTGAACAACATCAAATAGGCAATCACACCTTCCATCACCTCAAAGGTTGGAAGACGTCCATTGAAGAATATATTTTTAATGTAGAACAGTGTCAACAAGAAATTGTCAAACACCGCAAAGAAGCGACGACTTTATTTCGTCCACCTTATGGAAAAATAAAGAAAAAACAAGCAGACTATTTATTCAAAAAAGGATATGAAATCATTATGTGGTCTATCATCACCAAAGACTATGAGGCGAATTTAAGTCCACTACAGTGCTTACAGGGTACCATCAAACAGATTACCCCAGGTAGTATTATCGTTTTTCACGACAGTTTAAAAGCGGAGAAGAACATGAAATACACGCTTCCTCTCCTCATTGAATACTTGAAAAAAGAGGGTTATTCCTTTGCTACTTTATAAGGTTTTAGTAACACTAAGTAAAGCTTCTGTTTCCATAACGCCGCTTTGTCTCCAAATCATTGCTCCTTTTTTGTACAACAACAACGTTGGCACTTTCTTAATTCGCAAAGCTTCAATTAATTCATTGTTTTTTGCTACATCAATTTTAACAATGCGCAATTGATCCCCCATAGCAGCTGCGACATCATAGATTACAGCATCCATAGCTGTACATGCTTCATTCCATTGGGCGTAAAAATATACCAATACAGGAACGTCTGCTGTTACTAAATCTCCGAATTTTGACATAAATCTTTCCGTTACTAATTTTACTTCTTCTTTCACAACCTATTCTTACAAAAATATTACATTTTATCAAAATAAACTATTTTTTCTTGCGCAATTCGAGAACTGTTATCTCTGGCCAAATCCCAGTGCGTCCTTGATAAGCGTGATAACCAAATCCTCTATTGACATAAATCATCTTGCCCACCTGTTCATAAAGTCCCGCCCATTGTTTGTAAACGTATTGAATCGGACTCCATTTGAGAAAACCAGGAATTTCAATACCAAACTGACTACCATGAGTATGCCCAGATAACGTCAATTGAAAGTTTTTTGGATGTTCTAATACTTTTGCTTCCCAATGAGAAGGATCATGAGACAACAACACTTTGAAATCTTTAGCAGTCACCCCTTGAGTTGCTTGATCTAAATCCCCATATTTCATAAAATGCGCACGTTCACCCCAATTTTCAACACCAACAATTACAAGACTATCCTCTCCTTTTTTCAAGCGTACATTTTCATTGCGCAAGAGAGTAAATCCTATTGTTGGACTTAAATTACATATGGCCTTGAAATTGCGCACTCTTTCTTCATCCGTTTCCCACTGAATATATTCGCCATAATCGTGATTTCCTAAAATCGAGTAATTTCCAAAGGGATGTTGTTCAATTTTTTGAAATACATCCACCCAAGGTGTCATTTCACCAGCCAAACTATTCACCAAATCACCTGTAAACAACAAAACATCCGATTGCTGCTGATTCACCAAATCAATGGCGTATTCTAATTTTTCACGATTATCGAAACTACCTGAATGAATATCAGAAAGTTGAGTAATAGTAAAACCGTCAAAAGCATCAGGTAAATCGTCAAAAGTTAGAATGTGTTTGTGTACCTGGAACTTATAACGTCCGATGGTGATACCGTGCAATACTGAAATAAAAGGAATGGCTGCGATTCCAAATGCAATTTGGGTAATGAACTTTCTTCGCTCTGGAAGAAAGCGATCTCTTTTTGAAATTCGCTCTCTTTTAAAATAATGAATAATCCCACGGAGTACTCGGATCAGATCTTCTACGAGCAGTAAGAGGGTAATAAGTACTTTGGGTAAATACACTAAAATAACAAGTGCTGCTGCTAACATCGATTGATGATTTTGCCCGGATGCGCGATCAAAGCGTGAAAATCCGTAGGCGATATAAGCCACAATCAAGGCGGAACAGATAAAGTATAATAGTCGAAAAAATTTATGGCGTGTCAATTGCTTTACCGCTTGATAGGTATAAAATTCTACAAGCAGCAAAACAGGCAATAAGAATGCTAAGTTTAACATAGTAAAAGCTATAAGTAACAAAGTTAATTTTTTGTCTAACGTATCAAAATATCTTTAACAAAGATTAATAGCCTTCTTCCAAAAAACGAGAATTTATTCTCTTTTTTAAACAAAAAGGCCAATACAACAGCTGTTGTATTGGCCTTTTACATCGTTCGATTGTTTTCCTTTCAGTTTGTAATTTTCTAAGGTCGTGGATATCCATTGACAGGAACACCTGTAAAATCCGCTTTAAAACGTCTAGTTACATCCGTTCTCCTAACCATATCAATAACCACCCTGTAAGTTGTTCCCGTTTTAGTGATATTAATTTCACCATAATCGATATCCGTATCTAATGCTCCTGTTTGTTTATTTTTAATTTTAAATGATTTTGACACCTCATCTGCCCCAGGTCTTCCCGGTCTTTGGCTAGCATTAAGTACATAACGTCCCTCTTTCAGAATATCTTCATCCGCTTGTGCTGCTGCTACCGTAAACTGTACCTCCCACAGTTCATTCGACAAATACAAATCATAGGCTACTGTATGCCCTACTTCGTCTCCTACAAAATTCATCTGAGTCATAATCAACAATTCTTGATCAACTGGTGCTTCTGATTCATCTTTTGTACGAACCTCTTCACTCACGATTACCGTTGCTCCTGTTGCAGACAATCCTGCAGCAAAAATGACATAATCTGTATTAGCATGCGCCACTTTTGGTTTTAAATTACTCGGTTGATTTAGATTCATAATATTTGAACCTTCTTCCAATACTTCCTCAGCTGTTACTTCTCTTCCCTCTACTGCGCTTTTCTCTACAACCATATAACGAGCCCTTACTGCTCCTACTGGTGTCAATGTAAACATAACCCGTTCATGCGTAGCATCAAGATTAGTCAAAGTAATACTTACATCAATCTTTTTTTGTGTTTTGAAATCTATCCCATTCGCATCAAAAGTAGCGATACCCTGAGCATTCAAGGCCACTGCATATAGAACATACTCTTTATCAGAAATTAATCCTTCCGCCGTTTGTTCTATTGCAGGATTATCTACCAAAACTCCTTTCTCTTGAACCAATGCTAACGTTGCAGATACTCCTTTCTCTTGAATTAGATAATAGACTTTTTCCGCATTCGATGCTCCTAATTTAAACGCAACAGATTCTTCATACACCGAAACAATTTCGACTTTCAACGATGCTGCTGGAACATTGGGTCCTTCCTCTCCTTCTCCGTCGCCATCTTCTGGCTCTGTTTTTTCTTTGTCTTTATCTTTGTCTTTCAGGTAACTATTATCGTCACTTGAACAAGCTACAGTTGTTAGCAATCCTGAAACCACTAAAGCTAAAACTCCTAATTTAAGGTGAATTTTTTTCATAAATTTATCTTTTTTTAATAATAAACAACACACAAGTCTAGGGTTAAAAAACCAATAAAGCTAACTTTTAAAACAAAGAATGACGTAATTGATAAAATATAGATTTAATAGCAAGAATTTCAAAAACGCACCAATTCAATCCTCTTTTGCCAAATTCAGATTAAATCGATTCGATTTATACTTATTCGCCCTTAGAAAAACAAAATCACTATCTTTGAAAATCATTCAGTATTAAATAAAACCATCATTCAATGGCTCAACAAAAACGTCTTTTTCTCTTAGATGCTTATGCTTTAATTTTTAGAGGATATTATGCGCTTATTAAAAACCCAAGAATCAATTCAAAAGGCTTAGATACCTCTGCTATTTTGGGATTTATGAACTCGCTTTTAGATGTAATCAAAAGGGAAAATCCAGATCATTTAGCAGTTGCTTTTGACAATGGGGGGAGTAAAGATCGCCTAGCTATTTTTCCCGAATACAAAGCCAATCGAGATGTAACACCAGAAGCAATTAAAGTTGCTGTGCCTTACATCAAAGAGATTTTAAAAGCCATGCATATTCCCATTATTGAAGTTTCAGGTTTTGAGGCAGATGATTTAATTGGAACCATTTCAAAACAAGCAGAAAAAGAGGATTTTATGGTGTATATGGTCACACCAGATAAAGATTACGCCCAGCTTGTTTCTGACAATATCGTAATGTATCGCCCTGCAAGAATGGGGAACGGTATTGAAATTTGGGATGTTGAGAAAGTAAAAGAAAAATTCGAAGTTGATCATCCAGAACAAGTCATTGACTTTTTGGGGATGATGGGAGATGCTGTTGACAATATTCCAGGATTACCAGGAGTTGGTGAAAAAACAGCTAAAAAATTCATCAAAGAATACGGATCAATGGAAAACCTTTTAGCTCATACTCATGAATTAAAAGGCAAAATGAAAGAAAACATCGAAGCAAATAAAGAAAAAGGGTTACTTTCCAAGAAATTAGCGACGATTATCTTGGATTGTCCCGTGACATTTAATGCAGACCATTATATTTTAGAACAACCCGATGTTGAGAAAACAGATGCGCTATTCATTGAGTTAGAATTCAGAAGAATGAAAGAGCAATTTGACAAAATTTTCTCTTCAACCCCTCAGGACGCTACAACAGCTATACCTACACAAATTGCGAATCAAGAAGAACAGTTTTCTTTATTTGACACAGCAGAGGGTAGCAACACTCAATCGCCCTACCAAACCTTAGAAACGACCCAACACGTTTATCAGTTGGTTCAATCTCCGATGGCGATTCGTTTATTGGCTCAACAATTAATGCAACAAAACAGTGTTTGTTTTGACACAGAAACTACTGGTTTAGATCCTTTGACAGCAGAATTAGTGGGTATTGCGTTTTCTTTTAACAAGGGAACTGCCTTTTACGTGCCACTATCGGAAAATAAAATTGAAGTTTTAGAAACGCTAGAACACTTCAAACCTTTCTTTGAATCTACTAGCATTGAAAAAATTGGTCAAAACTTAAAATACGACATTAAGGTCTTAAAACAATACGACATCCAGGTCAACCACCCGATGTTTGACACCATGATTGCGCATTATTTAATTAATCCCGATATGCGTCACAACATGGATGTGTTGGCAGAAACCTATTTAAATTATACCCCTCAGCCCATAGAAGAGCTAATTGGTAAAAAAGGTAAAAACCAAAAATCCATGCGCGAGGTAGAGGTTGAATTAACCAAAGAATACGCGGGAGAAGATGCAGATGTAACCTTTCAGCTAAAACAGGTATTCTTGCCTCAATTAGAAGCCACGCAAACAGCACAATTATTCAAAGACATTGAAATTCCACTCGTATCAGTATTAGCTGATATGGAAAATGAAGGAATTCGCTTAGACGTAGCGTTCTTACAGTCTTTATCGGCTACACTAGATAGTGATATCAAACAATTGGAACAGGCCATTTACGAAACCGCAGGAGAAACTTTCAACCTAGCTTCTCCTAAACAATTAGGTGATATTCTATTCGAAAAATTGCAGATTGGAGGCTCAAAGCCAAAGAAAACAAAAACAGGTCAATATGCAACTGGAGAAGAAATTTTGAGCGATTTAGCAGCAAAACACCCCATTGTACAAGACATTTTGAATTGGCGTCAGTTGATTAAGTTGCAAAACACCTATGTAGATGCTTTACCGAAACAGATTAACCCTGTTACAAATCGCATCCATACAGAGTATATGCAAGCCGTGGCGGCTACTGGACGTTTAAGTTCAAATAACCCCAACTTACAAAATATCCCCATACGAACAGAACGCGGTCGTTTAGTTCGCAAGGCCTTTGTTGCACGTGATGAAAATTACCTGTTGATGGCAGCCGATTACTCTCAAATTGAATTGCGCATTATTGCAGCTTTGAGTCAAGAGCCCAATATGATTGAATCATTTAAACATGGAGAGGATATTCACCGTTCAACAGCAGCACGCGTATTTAATGTTCCTTTAGAAGAAGTAACAAAAGAACAACGTAGTCACGCTAAAACGGTAAACTTTGGCATCATTTATGGCGTTTCAGCTTTTGGATTGAGCAATCAAACCAATTTATCGCGTTCAGAAAGCAAAGAATTAATTGATACTTATTACGAGACTTATCCGAAGTTAAAGGATTATATCGCTCAACAAATTGAATTTGCCAGAGAAAACGGATATGTACAAACTATTTTAGGAAGAAGGCGTTACTTGAAAGACATTCACTCACAAAATGCTGTTGTGCGCAGTGCAGCAGAACGCAATGCTGTGAATGCACCTATTCAGGGAAGTGCGGCAGACATTATCAAAATTGCCATGATTAATATTCACAAGCGTTTAGTAAACGAACAATGGAAATCTAAAATGTTGTTGCAAGTACACGATGAGTTGGTGTTTGATGCACACAAAGAAGAATTAGACGCTTTAAAGACGATGGTCAAACAAGAAATGGAGAATGCCTTTACCTTAGATGTTCCCTTAGTTGTTGACTTAGGAATTGGAGAAAATTGGCTACAAGCCCATTAAAACGATAAAATATACCTCAGCCCTTATCTCAAAAATAAGGGCTTTTTTTAGGGTTAAACCCCATCTAATCTTTCCTTTAATAAAAATACTTACTTTTGCATCTTACTTTCAGACAAAGGAAATGAAAAAAGCATTAGGCAAATTCATGTTAGCCATCACAGGATGGAAATTAGTCGTTCACGACGAATCGTTCAAACAAGAAAAAAAGAGCATACTCATTTGTGTACCACATACATCCAATTGGGACTTTTATTACAGCTTGGCTTGTTTTTGGATTTTAGGAATGCCTTTTAAAATGTTTATTAAGGACTATTACACCAAATCGTGGTTTGGTTTTTTCTTTAAAGCAATTGGCTGTATTGGTGTTGACCGCACCAAAAGTCAGAATTTAGTTGAATATGCCGTACAAATTATTGAAGAGGCAGACACCATTGCACTGATTAACACTCCTGAAGGGACGCGTTCTTATTCGGACAAGTGGAAACAAGGGTTCTATCACATCGCGAGACAAGCCGATATTCCGATTGCCTTATGTTATGCTGATTACAAAAAGAAACAATGCGGAATCATGAAATTAGTCCATGTAGAAGACAAGTCTTTTGAAGCTTTACTCGATGAGATTGCTCCTTACTACAAGGCAGAAATGGCAAAATATCCGGAGAATTACAATCCTAAATTGTATTAAGCAATGCGAAAAGCATTAAGATAGAAAGCATTAGCGGCAGTATTTGTCCAAATAAATAATTCAATTACTTCACTTCGTTCCGAATCGTTAGGTATATTTTATTTTTTTTAGCGGAAGGAGAAGCAAAAAAAGCTTGACTTTTTTCTTCAAACAAATTACAACTCAGCTTGTTAAAAGCAAATAAAAGCAAAAAACAGCGGTATGAATTTGTATAATAAAAGAAATTATGTAATTTTGCACTCCCTTAATTGGGAATGGAATGTTTAATTAAATACAAAATTATTGTGGAAAGTTTAAGCTACAAGACTGTATCAGCAAACAAAGCGACTGTTCAAAAAGAATGGTTAGTTGTAGATGCTGAAGGCCAAAATTTGGGTCGTCTTGCTTCTAAAGTGGCAACACTTTTAAGAGGTAAACACAAGACAAATTACACGCCGCACGTAGACTGTGGAGACAACGTAATCGTAATCAACGCAGAAAAAATCAACCTAACAGGTAACAAATTAGATGACAAGACTTACATCCGTCACACAGGTTACCCAGGAGGACAAAGATCTTTAACTGCTAAAGTAATGCAACAAAAAAACCCTGCATTATTAGTAGAGAAAGCAATCAAAGGGATGTTGCCTAAAAACAAATTAGGAGCACAATTATTCCGTAATTTAAATGTTAATGTAGGCGCTGAGCACAAACATGGAGCTCAACAACCTAAAGCCGTTAATTTAAACGAAGTTAAGTAATGGGAGTTATTCACAAAATCGGTAGAAGAAAAACCGCTGTAGCTCGTGTTTATGTTTCAGAAGGAACAGGAAACATTACAGTAAACAAAAAAGATTTTAAAATTTATTTCCCTACAGGTACATTACAGTACAAAGTATTACAGCCTCTTACACTTACTGAGAACGCTGAGAACTTTGACATCAAAGTAAATGTATATGGTGGTGGAACGACAGGACAAGCTGAGGCAGTGCGTATGGCAATTGCTAGAGCGATGTGCGAAATTGATGTTGAGAACAGAGCAGTTCTTAAACCAGAAGGATTATTGACTCGTGACCCTCGTATGGTTGAGCGTAAGAAATTCGGTCAGAAGAAAGCTCGTAAGAGATTCCAATTCTCTAAACGTTAATATTTATTTATTATTAAAAAATCTAGGTTTTTGTTGCGCACTTGCATTTTTTGTAAGAAGTAGTTTAGCATCTAAATGGTTGAGACCGAGTAATCGCTACTGAATCATTGCTAAAGTAACAGAACGTAAACTATTAGAAAATGGCAAACAAAGTAGAAGTAAAAGAATTACTAGAAGCAGGTGTTCATTTCGGACACATGACTAGAAAATGGGATCCAAACATGGCTCCTTATATCTATATGGAGCGTAATGGTATTCACATTATCAATCTATATAAAACTGCAGCTAAAATTGAAGAAGCGAATGAAGCTTTGAAAAAAATCGCTGCATCAGGAAGAAAAATCCTTTTCGTTGCTACAAAAAAGCAAGCGAAAGACATCGTAGCTGAAAAAGCAGCTGCAGCTAACATGCCTTACATCACTGAAAGATGGCCAGGTGGTATGTTAACAAACTTCGTTACTATCCGTAAAGCTGTTAAGAAAATGGCTTCTATTGATAGAATGAAAAAAGACGGTACATTTATGACGCTTTCTAAGAAAGAGCGTTTACAAGTTGAGCGTCTTCGTGCAAAATTAGAGAAGAACTTAGGTTCTATTGCTGACATGACTCGTCTACCAGCTGCTCTTTTTGTTGTAGATATCAAAGCTGAACACATCGCGATTAAAGAAGCACAAAAATTAAACATTCCGATCTTCGCTATGGTGGATACGAACTCTGACCCACGTCAAGTTGACTACGTTATTCCAGCAAACGATGATGCTTCTAAATCAATCGATAAAATTTTATCTTTAGTTACTACTGCTATTATCGAAGGTAATGCAGAGAGAAAATCTGAAAAAGAAGAAGCTCCAGCTGTAAAAGCGGATGCTGAAGCTAAAGCATAATTTTTTAACAATATCATAAAGTCGTTATGCTGATAGATGTTTACCTTTGTATTCAACTGTCAATAACGACTTTTTTAATTTATTAACTCTTTAAAGATTACTAAAATGGCAAATATTACTGCTGCAGACGTAAACAAGCTAAGACAACAAACAGGTGCCGGAATGATGGACTGTAAAAAAGCTTTAGTTGAGGCTGAGGGAGATTTCGATAAAGCAATCGAAGTTTTACGTAAAAAAGGACAAAAAGTTGCTGCTAACCGTTCTGACCGTGAGTCATCAGAAGGAGCTGCTGTAGCTATCGTTAATGCTGACAAAACTAGAGGTGTTGTTATTACATTAAACTGTGAGACTGACTTCGTAGGTAAAAACGAAGGTTTCCAAGCATTAGCAAAAGAATTAGCTGAAAAAGCAATCAACTTCAATACAAAAGAAGAATTCTTAGCTTCTCCATACAACGATACAATGACTATTGCTGACAAATGTATCGAGCAAACAGGAGTTATCGGTGAGAAAATCGAAATCGGTTCTTTCGAAGTATTAGAAGGAGCTTTCATCGGTTCTTATGTTCACGGTAACAAAATTGCTGCTATTACAGCTTTATCTTCAGCTGTTGCTAAAGCAGAAGAAATTGCTAAAGACGTTTCTATGCAAGTAGCTTCAATGGGTGCTGAGACTTTATCTTACAAAGATTTTGATCCAGAATTCATCGCGAAAGAAACTGAAGCTCGTATCGCAGTTATCGTTAAAGAAAACGAAGAATTGGTGCGTTTAGGTAAAACACTTAAAAATGTACCTCAATATATTTCTTACGCTCAACTTACTGAAGAAGTATTGAAACAAGCGGAAGAAGATGCTAAAGCTGAATTAAAAGCTGAAGGTAAACCTGAAAACATCTGGGATAGAATCTTACCTGGAAAAGTTGCTCGTTTCATCAGTGACAATACAACTTTAGACCAAGAGAAAGCTTTATTAGACCAAAACTTCATTAAAGATGAGTCTAAAAAAGTATCTGACTATGTTCAGTCTTTTGGTGTTGAAATCACAGGATTCAAAAGAGCTTCATTAGGATAATATTTTTCCTAAAAACATTAAAATATCAAACCTCAAGCATTTTGTTTGAGGTTTTTTTATTTTTTTTCGTATTTTTAAACAAAAAAATATGAAACTCATCAAGAATAGCTTATTATTACAAATTGTCATTGCTATTGCCTTAGGGACCTACCTAGGCGATAAACTGCCCTTAGAAATAAGTAGAATTTTCAGTACCTTCAATAGCATCTTCGGTAATTTTTTAAGCTTTATTATTCCGCTAATTATCGTAGGGTTGATTATTCCGGCTATTGGCAATATAGGCAAAGAGGCGGGAAAACTTCTACTTTTAACGACCGGACTTGCTTACGGTTCCACCCTCTTAGCGGGTTTTAGTTCTTATGCTGTTTCTATAAGTATTTTCCCCCAACTCTTAAGCGCACAGTCTACAGCACTCACACTGGAAAATGAACAAACCTTAACTCCCTTCTTTTCTATTGATATTCCACCGCTATTTGACGTTATGAGTGCTCTAATACTTGCTTTTATTGTGGGGATCTGTATTTCCAAAGGTCCATTCACACATTTAAAAGGGGTTTTTAACGAGTTTCAGTCTATTATCATGACTGTGATAGAGAAAGTGATTATTCCCTTCTTACCGCTCTTTATTTTCGGCGTATTTTTAAATATGACCTACAGCGGTCAAGTTTTCGTTGTTCTAGAAACCTTCTTGAAAATTATTGGCGTTATTTTCCTCCTTCATATTGTATTTTTAATTTTCCAATACACTCTTGCAGGATTAGTCGTAAAGAGAAATCCATTTCTTTTAATGAAACGCATGTTACCCGCCTATTTCACGGCTTTGGGAACCCAGTCTTCTGCGGCGACTATTCCCGTTACTTTAGCATCCACATTAAAAAATGAGGTCAATCCAAAAATTGCAGGCTTCGTTATTCCGCTTTGTGCAACCATTCACTTGGCAGGAAGTACGTTAAAAATTGTTGCTTGTGCCATCGCCTTGATGCTCATTCAACAAACACCTATTGATCCTTTAGCAATGATTGGTTTTATCTTTATGTTAGGCGTGACGATGATTGCCGCTCCAGGTGTACCTGGTGGAGCTATTATGGCAGCCTTAGGGGTATTACAATCTGTTTTAGGCTTTACTACTGAACAACAAACACTGATGATTGCCCTATATGTTGCTATGGATAGTTTTGGTACAGCTTGTAATGTAATGGGAGACGGTGCTATTGCACTTATTGTGGACAAAATTGGAACTAACGTAGATTCTTTAGAAGTAGAAGTCTAAGTCATCTATTCTTAAAAAAATCCTAGGTTGTTTGAGAAACAACCTCATCGAAAGACACAAATTTAAAGAAAATAAAAGAGCCAGAAATGAAAAATTTCTGGCTCTTTTATTTTCTTTGACATTTCCTACAACACTATCGCACTCCAAATCCCCTCCTCCTTTTATCCTCTTTTGGCGAAACAAACATTCTCAATAGTGTCCTGAAAAATGATCTACTCAATCCCAGCCTAACTGTCTCTTTTCTTAAGAAAACACTTATAATAATACATATTAACTTCCCACATAATAGTCAAATAACCAAGTATACCTCCCAATACCCAAATAATCAAATCATAGATCAATTGCATCCCTAAAACAATAGAACGATCATCAAATACCAAAGATAACAGCATGGTTAATATCCCCACGAATAATCCAAAAATACCACCCTCAATAAAGCCATACCTCAATCGTCCCTTTTCTATTTTCTTCTTCCAATTCTCAATGAATCTTACTTCTGATTTTTTCATATCCTCAATTTGCAAAACAAGATACAACATTCAACTTAAAACAAACAAAACTTGTATCCCGTGAAATAATGCCTATATTTGCTTTCAACTTTAGGGGTGTCTACATCAAGTAGGCTGAGATTTTACCCTTTGAACCTGATCTAGTTCATACTAGCGTAGGGAAAAGTAAGATGACTTCATTCGGTACATCCTGTACTAGCGTGTAGCCATTCCTAAAGTTATGTATTAAAAACAATAAGGAATGGAACTACACATCAACAATCAAAAATTTCACTTTGAACAGAAGCAAATCAGCATTAAAACCTTGCTAGATTTACACGGTACAACCCAACAAAAAGGCATTGCTGTTGCGGTAAACACAAAGGTTATTACCCAATCAGATTGGAGTACTTATCTCCTATCTGAAACAGATGATATTTTGATTATCACAGCAACCCAAGGCGGTTGATTCCATTTTATTTGATCAGTATAAACTAAAATTAAATAAGTAAACATGGAACAACACGAAAAAATTTCCCAAACCCCTTTTCCAAACTCCAAAAAGATTTACGTAGAGGGTAAGCTATTTCCTATTCGCGTAGCCATGCGCGAAATCACCTTACACGACACCAAACTCAGTCAAGGGAAAACGGAGAAAAATCCACCTGTAACGGTTTATGACACCTCTGGTGCTTATACAGATGAACAACTTGACATCAACATCAAAAAGGGATTGCCTCGTTTGAGAGAATCTTGGATTTTAGATCGACAAGATGTTGAAATTCTAGATACTCTTACATCGGCTTATGGACAGCAACGAGCAGAAGATCCTAAGTTAGCTCCTTTGCGTTTTGAATTTACGCATAAACCCAAAGTAGCTAAATCGGGACACAATGTAACCCAATTACACTATGCTAAAAAAGGGATTATTACCCCAGAAATGGAATATGTAGCTATCCGAGAAAATCAACGCTTGGAACAACGAAACAGTGTATCTCCTACTTTAAAACAGCAACATGCCGGAAATAGTTTTGGAGCCAATACCCCAAAAAATTATATCACACCAGAGTTTGTACGCGATGAAATTGCTGCTGGACGAGCCATTATTCCCAACAACATCAATCACCCAGAGAGTGAGCCCATGATTATTGGACGCAATTTCTTAGTTAAAATCAACGCCAACATTGGAAATAGCGCCGTTACCTCAACCATTGAAGAAGAGGTAGAAAAAGCAGTTTGGGCATGTCGATGGGGTGCCGATACGATTATGGACTTATCGACAGGGAAGAATATACACGAAACCCGCGAATGGATTATTCGCAATTCACCTGTACCAATTGGAACAGTCCCCATCTATCAAGCTTTGGAGAAAGTAAAAGGAGTTGCCGAAGATTTGACTTGGGAAATTTTCAAGGATACTCTAATTGAACAAGCAGAACAAGGGGTATCGTATTTCACGATTCACGCAGGCGTACTCTTGCGCTATATTCACCTAACTGCGAAGCGCGTAACAGGCATTGTGTCCCGAGGAGGATCCATCATGGCCAAATGGTGTTTATTCCACCACAAAGAAAACTTTTTATACACTCACTTTGAAGAAATCTGCGAAATCATGAAGCGCTATGATATTGCTTTTTCACTAGGCGATGGATTGAGACCAGGATCGATTGCAGATGCCAATGATGCGGCTCAATTTGCGGAATTGGAAACCTTGGGTGAACTAACAAAAATTGCTTGGAAACACGATATTCAAGTGATGATTGAAGGCCCTGGTCACGTACCGATGCACCTGATCAAAGAGAATATGGAAAAGCAATTGCGCGATTGCGGAGAAGCTCCCTTTTACACTTTAGGCCCTTTGACTACGGATATTGCACCAGGATATGATCATATTACCTCAGCTATTGGAGCCGCGATGATTGGTTGGTATGGAACAGCCATGTTGTGTTATGTTACACCCAAAGAACACTTGGGCTTACCCAACAAAAAAGATGTCAAAGACGGGGTGATTACCTACAAGCTAGCAGCCCATGCAGCAGATTTAGCCAAGGGACATCCAGGTGCACAATATAGAGATAATGCCCTTAGTAAAGCTCGTTTCGAATTCCGTTGGGAAGATCAGTTTAACCTATCCTTGGATCCAGACACTGCTAGAGAATTTCACGATGAGACCCTACCAGCAGATGCAGCTAAAGTAGCTCACTTCTGCTCCATGTGTGGTCCCAAGTTTTGTTCGATGAAAATATCCCAAGAGATTCGAGATTCCGCAGAGCTAGGAATGAAAAAAATGGCAGCAGAATTTATAAAAGCAGGAAAAGAAATCTATTTATAAAATGGTTGTAATAACCCCTGAATATCATCCAAAAGAGTTAAGCCTCGCCAATGAAATGTTGGAAAGAGGCTTACCCCTTTTACATATTCGAAAGCCTCATTTCACTTTTGAAGAGCTCCAAAATTGGGTACAAAAGATAAGTTATCAACATCGACATCGGCTGGTTATTCACATTCCAGCCCTAGTTATGAACAATAATGAACAGGTTTTCCAACAATACGCCGAACTTATCAACAGTTTAAATGCACAATTTACCCACTTATCAACAAGTAATTGTTCATTTGTTAATAACCATGTACAAAAACTGCCCTATTTGTCAACAACTGTTCATAACACTACCGAATGCGAGAAGTTATCAACAAGTCATCAGCGCGTTTTTCTCAGTCCTGTTTTTACTAGTATCTCAAAAAAGGACTATCATCCCACAGTGGATTGGATCTCTTTTTTACAAGATTGGAAGTACCCTTGGATACAAACAGTGGCTTTAGGGGGTATTACGCTCAATCATCTATCGAGCATTCGCGCCATGGGATTTTGTGATTTTGCTCTACTTGGCTCAATTTGGCAAGCAGATGAACCGTTAAAAATTTTTGATTTATGTTACAAACAAGACCTTTTGCTCTTTCGATAGCTGGATTTGATCCTTCAGGTGGAGCTGGATTACTCGCCGATATAAAAACCTTTGAAAGTCATCAAGTCTATGGTTTAGGGATTCTTACTGCAAACACCATTCAAACAGAAGATTCAGTTGAATCGATTCGTTGGGAAGAGCGCAATTACGTACTTCAACAACTCGAAGTGCTTTTAAAACGCTATCAACCCCGGGTAATCAAAGTTGGTATTGTTCAATCAGGGGAAGAACTCTTACAATATCTCCAGGTCATTAAACAATATGTCCCGCGTGCTTTTATTGTTTGGGATCCCGTTTTGAGTTCTAGTAGTCATTTTGAATTTACTAAAGCTCTTAGCACCTCAACACTCCATGCCATATTGCATCAAATAGATTTAATCACTCCAAACTATTTAGAAATAGATCAATTGATTCCGAACACCAACACACCGCAAGAAAAAGCTCAATCACTTCGCTCTTCTTGTGCAGTCTTACTCAAAGGAGGACATCGCACTGAATCCCAAGCAATGGATCAATTATACCTGCCGGAGAAAACCCATTCGTTTTATCCTCAATGTATCTATCCCACAACCAAACACGGCACAGGTTGTGTATTATCCTCTGCTATTGCGAGTCATATTGCTTTGAATTATTCTTTGGATCAAGCAGTATTAAAAGCTAAAAAATATGTAGAACAATTATTAGCATCTAATTCAACTTTACTTGCCTATCATGTTTAATTCCATTCATTACATCAGCCAGGGAGATACCCCTCAAGAACAATTGTATCACATCGAATCCGTTCTAGCTGGAGGTCAGCGATGGATTCAATTCCGCTTTAAAGATACCCTAAACTCCATTCGATGGCAAACTGCCGAGCAGGCCAAAATCCTCTGTGATACCTATCAAGCTAAATTAATTATTAACGATCATGTTGATCTAGCCTTAGCTCTTGATGCCGATGGTGTTCATCTTGGTCTTCAAGACACTTCAATAGCTACTGCACGTGTATTATTACCCAATAAAATAATAGGCGGAACAGCAAATACATTATCTGAGATTAGGCAACGAATAGCAGAAGGTTGCGATTATATTGGATTAGGTCCTTTGCGCTATACGTCAACTAAAAAAAATTTAAGCCCTCTTTTAGGATTTAAAGGTTATGAAACCCTATTGACTACATTGACTATCGAAGAAAAAAAGACACCTATTATCGCTATTGGAGGAATTACCTTAGAGGATCTTCCCTTCTTAGAGCAATTAGGATTATCAGGTGTAGCTATTTCTTCCCTACTTCATCAAGCCCAACATCCTCAACATATACTACAACAATTAAATACCTACTTCTTATGAAACCCCTACAACTTGGAGATAAAACTTTTCACTCACGTCTATTCTTAGGCACAGGAAAATATGGTTCTAATGCTCAAATGGAAGCCGCTACTTTAGCTAGCGAAACGGAATTCATTACCGTTGCACTAAAGCGATTGGATTTAAAGTTAAACAACCAGACTTTATTAGCCCATTTGAATCATCCACATTTGCATTTATTACCCAATACCTCAGGAGCGAGAAATGCGAAAGAAGCGATATTAGCTGCTCAATTAGCAAGAGAAGCCCTAGCGACCAATTGGGTGAAAGTTGAAATTCACCCTGATCCGAAATATCTATTACCTGATCCCATTGAAACCTTACTAGCAACAGAAGAATTGGCAAAACAAGGATTTTTTGTACTGCCCTATATTCATGCAGATCCTGTCTTGTGTAAGCGTTTAGAAGAAGTGGGAACAACAGCAGTCATGCCTTTGGGCTCCCCAATAGGAACAAATAAGGGATTGAAGACCCTTGATTTTTTGGAAATCATTATTGAAAATAGTCGTGTTCCCGTTATTGTTGACGCAGGAATAGGGGCTCCTTCCGATGCGGCCAAAGCCATGGAACTAGGTGCAGATGCGGTATTAGTCAATACAGCTATTGCCGTAGCTGGAGATCCCGTTCAAATGGCCAAAGCCTTTCAACAAGCCGTCGCTGCAGGGCGTATGGCTTATGAAGCTCAACTGGGTACCGTCCAAAACCACGCCCATGCCTCTAGTCCATTAACTTCCTTTTTAGATCAGTAACTATGACGTTTTACGATGTTTACACACAATATTCCTGGGAAGAAATTCGCCAACAACTAGACGAAACGACAGCAGAACAAGTGTTCCAAAGTCTCAGCAAGTCAAAACGAAATCTAACTGATTTTCTTCACTTGATTTCACCTGCAGCTCGTCCTTTTTTAGAACCAATGGCCCAACTGAGTCAACAATTGACACATAAGCGATTTGGCAAAACCATTCAACTTTATACACCCATGTATCTGAGCAATGAATGCCACAATATCTGTACCTATTGCGGTTTTAGTATCGACAACAAAATTCGTCGAAAAACACTAACACCTACCGAAATTGAACGTGAAATTCACTTACTTAAAAGTCAAGGATATGATCATATTTTACTGGTAACAGGTGAAGCCAATCACACTGTAAATCTTCGATATTTTGAACAAGCAATCAAGCAAATACGCCTTTCTTTTTCAACGATATCTATCGAAGTACAACCTTTAGAACAAAATGAGTATGAAATTCTGGCTCAACTGGGGGTCTATGCTGTTTTGGTTTATCAAGAGACCTATCATGAAGCTGTGTATAAGCAATATCATCCCAAAGGAAAAAAATCCAACTTTCGCTATCGCCTGGAAACGCCAGATCGCATTGGACAAGCGGGTCTACACAAAATTGGATTGGGTGTATTACTCGGTTTAGAAGATTGGCGAGTGGATAGTTTTTTCACTGCTTTGCATCTGGATTACCTTCAGAAGAAGTACTGGAAAACTAAATATTCCATTTCCTTTCCTCGATTGCGCCCTGCAGAAGGCAATGTCGAACCTAACTTTATCATGGAAGACATCGATTTACTGCAATTGATGTTTGCTTATCGCATTTGGAATGAAGATATTGAACTATCGATTTCTACACGAGAAAGCGAGCTATTTCGAGATCATGTCATTGGACTAGGGGTAACTTCAATGAGTGCAGGTTCAAAAACAAACCCAGGAGGCTATAGTGTAGATCAGGACTCTCTCGCTCAATTCGAAATTTGTGACAATCGATCGACAGCATCGATATATCAGCTGATTAAATCGAAAGGGTATGATCCTGTTTGGACCGATTGGAATCAGAGTTATGCTAATTTTTTATTGTCTTAATATGTTGGAGATACACGATTTTTTACGCTATAGTCGCCCAATGAATCTAGCTGAAGTAGGAACGACGGGGCAACTAAAAATAAAGGAGGCACGCGTATTGGTTGTAGGTGCTGGTGGATTAGGTTCTCCAATCTTAACTTACTTAGCCACATCTGGGGTGGGTTATTTAGGGGTTGTCGATTTTGATTGTGTGGAAATACACAATTTACACCGTCAGATTTTATTTACAGAAAACGACCTTGGACAATATAAAGTTGACCTTGCAGCAAAACGCATTGCACAACTCAATCCACATCTCTCCTTCCAGATCCATAAAGAGAAAATAACGCACAAAAACGTTGAGTCGTTGTTTTCTTCCTATGATTATATTGTAGATGGTTCGGATAACTTCACTACGCGTTATTTAGTCAATGATGCCTGTGTACGGCTAAACAAAACATTGATCTATGGAAGCATTTTGGGTTTTCAAGGGCAATTGGCTGTTTTTAATCACCAAAAATCAAAAAATCTACGGGACCTATTTCCTGAAGCACCTGATCCCAAAGATATTCCCAACTGTGGATTACACGGTGTATTGGGAACTTTTCCTGGTATTATCGGTTTGATGATGGCCCAAGAAACACTCAAGGTTATCTTAAACGTACAGCCTTTACACAATCAATTGGTACTCATTGATACTTTAAACTGGAAGATGCAGACGTTAGCCTTTTAACGTTTGCATCTTCCGTTTACTTTTTATCTTGGAGATACTCCATATACTTTTCACGGGGAATTTCGACAGCCCCTAATAATTCTAAATGGGGATTATACACTTGGCAATCTAACAATTGATACTCTTTTTCTTGAAGCCTTTCTATCAACTTATGAAAAGCGACTTTACTCGCATTGGATACCAAAGAAAACATACTCTCGCCGCAGAAAACACCATGGCCAACATCTACACCATACAGTCCCCCTACGAGTTGACCTGCTTGCCAAACTTCTACAGATTGAGCATAACCAAGCTGATGTAACGCACAATACGAAGTCAACATCTCATCTGTAATCCACGTTCCATTTTGCCCTTGTCTTTTGACTTGCTGACATTGGCTAATTACAGCCTCAAAACACGTATTAAAAGTCACATCAAACAAATTTCTATTCAGAATATTACGCATACTCTTCGAGGGCTTAAACGTTTTGGGGTCCACAACCATTCTTGGATTTGGAGCCCACCAGGTAATGGGTTCACCATCTTCAAACCAAGGAAAAGCACCGTGTTGATAAGCCAAAAGTAACCAGTCCGCAGTAAGAGCACCGCCGATGGCTAAAATTCCCGATTCATGTGCAGTTTCTACCGGGGGAAAACCTAAATAATTGGGGTCTAAAATAGCAATCATTGTGAAAAAAAATCCCCAATCAAGTGATTAGGGATTTGTATTAATTTAGAATGGTAAATCATCGTGATCCTCTTCCGTGAATGACGGAGCTGGAGGGAACTGTGGTGTTTGAGGCGCTTGCGGTGCTTGTTGTGCAAACTGGTTTGGCGTTCCTTGATTACCTTGGTAATTTTGGTTGAAACCTCCTGCTTGTTGTGCTGGTTGCCCCATGTTTGGTTGTTGCATATATTGATTTTGCATCGGTTGACCCATTGGTTGACCCATTCCTTGTGCAGGCATGTTTCTTTCAATTCTCCAACCTTGAATCGTATTGAAATATCTTACTTCACCTTGTGGAGATGTCCACTCTCTTCCTCTTAAATTAATCGATACTTTTACTGGTTCACCAACTTGGTAGCTGTCCAATAAATTCACTCTATCTTGCGTAAATTCAATTAAAATATCTTGTGGATATTGTTCTTCAGTAGTAACCACAACTTCTCTTTTTCTGAAGCTTGAGCTAATATCTTGTGGCTGCCCAATCACCTTAATTCTTCCTATTACTTCCATTATATCTTTTTTTTCCTGATTGTTACTTTGCTAATATCATATTCCAAGCCAAAGGTACATTATTTTCCTCTAAATACTTTTTAGCTTGCTTAAATTTCTTTTCTAAATCCCCTGACTCGACGATTTCTTTTGCTTGTGCATTTGCCGATAAAAAGGTTTGAATTTCCTCTTCCGTAGGCAAGTGCTCCACGTTTCCTAAGATACCCAAATCATTTCCTGAAAACACCAAACTATCAATGACTTCTTGCGGGATATTATCAACACCTAATCCCAAAGTGGTCAAGGGTTTTTCAACTTCAAACATTCCTTGATTGGCACGACTGTACCAATTACCTCCCATACGCGAAACCAAGTCAATTTTATGTTGGTCAATTCCTCCTTTTTCATTGAGAATAGCTTCGTCAATGTGCATTTTTACCACTTCACAAATCACTAAATTACCAGCCCCTCCTTCGGTTCCCAAACCGATTACCTCTTGAACAATACATTCAAATTGAACAGGACTCTCTTTTACGCGGAACGGGCGAACTTCTTCAGATTCTATCATCGTAAAACCAGCTTTCACAAACTCATTTACTCCATCTTTGTACTCTGTACTAGATAGGGATGTTTGTTGAACCATATCGTAATTTACTACGTTAATCACCACCTGCATGGTTGCTTGAACATTAAATAGCGTATGTTTACACGTATTATCACGTACACGTCTAGATGGAGAAAAAACTAAAATCGGTGGATTAGCACTAAATAAATTAAAAAAGCTAAAAGGGGATAAATTGGGATTTCCATCAGCATCAACTGTACTAGCTAAAGCAATCGGTCTAGGACCAACAGATCCTTGTAAAAAACCTTGCAATTCAACAGTTGAAATGTCTTTTGGGTTTATTGTTTTCATTTTATTTCTTCTTTTTAGGTAGATGAGTAAAGGTAGTAAAAGCAGATTGAACCACAAAAAAACACAGGAAACAAACAACTGATTCACTTGCTATTTTTTCTATGTATTTCTCCACCTCAGTAGAATAGCTGTTCTCCTGAAGAAATAATAGTACTTTATCACACAAAATTTACCTAAGCTTATATTGAAACACATCCTTTTCCGTTTAAATAAGTGAAAAGGCATCTCTTCACTTCGGATAAAAGCCCCAATCGAATGAATTATATCGCTTTTTTTTTAGTTACCTTTAAGCATCTAAATTGATATTTACCTTGAAAATACAAAGAGAACTTATTCGTTGGACACTCATTGCTACTGCCTTTGTGGTTTTACTGCTTATTCTTTGGAATACTTATTCTTTTTTTCAGACCTATAAAGAAGAAGAGCGCATTAAAATGGAAATTTGGTCTACAGCATCCAATACCTTAAATGAAGCCAACCCTCATGATACAAATCTTGAACTCCCCTTGTTAATTCTGACGAATAATACGACGATCCCCATTATTCAGACCAATGAACGAGATAGTATTTTAGCTATGGTCAATGTTCCACTTAAAGTACAAGAAAGTGAAGCAGAAGCCGTGCTCTTTTTACGCAAGCTCAAAAATGAAAATACACCTATTGAGGTGGAAGTCGGTAAGCAAAAGCAGTATTTATATTATGGTAATTCTTCACTCTTGCTGAAATTAAAATATTATCCTCTAGCACTAATCTTAATTTTCGTCTTCTTTACCACCTTGATTATCATTTTTTATCGCAGTAATAAAATTGCGGCACAAAATCGTTTATGGACAGGGATGGCCAAAGAAACCGCCCATCAAATTGGCACACCTTTGTCCTCTTTATTAGGATGGATTGAATTGATGAAATTAGAAGATGTTAACCCTACTATTATTGAAGAAATCGAGAAAGACGTCAAGCGATTGCAAACCATTGCCGATCGCTTTTCTAAGATTGGTTCCAAACCTCAATTAACCCCTGTTGATATTATCGCTGAAACCTATAAAACTTATGCCTATTTTCAACAGCGCTCTTCCAAGCAAATCACCTTCAATTTTATAGCTCCTGAACGAGAAATAAAGGTGATGCTCAATCCAGAATTACACAGCTGGACCATTGAGAATTTAATTAAAAACGCCATTGATGCAACAAAGGGAAAAGGAGAAATAGAATTGGTCGTCTCGGAAACAGATCAATTGGTGCATATTTTCCTTACAGATACAGGAAGTGGAATTCCCAAAAAGAAATTTGAGAAGATATTTGAACCAGGTTATACTTCGAAGAAACGAGGATGGGGGTTGGGCTTATCACTCTCTCGACGAATTGTAGAGGAATATCAAAATGGGAAGATTAGAGTACACCATTCAGAACTTGGCAAGGGCACAACTTTCGTTATTATTTATAAAAAAGTTGAGCATCAGGTAAGAATGAGAGGATAGGTACATTTTCAGATTGAAGCATCTAGTATTGAAACAACAAACAAGCCGCTTACAAAGGAAACATACAAACACAAAAAAGCAGTAGAACATGAATGTTTCTACTGCTGTTTGCTTTTACTTTTTATAGGACTTTCTTATTAGCCTATAAATATTGTTGTACTTTTTTTACTACTTCTTCAAACTCCGCTGGACTCAAGCTTTCTTTTTTACTAAAACGAATATCATCCATTGTTTGTAAAGGAATTAAGTGTACATGTACATGAGGTACTTCTAGTCCTACCACAGACATCCCAATTCTCTTACATGGAACCGCTTGCTCTAAAGCCTTCGCAATCTTTCTTGAGAATTTCATTAATTCTACATAGTGATCTTCTTCCATATCAAAGATCTTATTAATCTCTTGCTTTGGAATACACAAAGTGTGTCCTTTTGCATTAGGATTAATATCTAAAAAAGCTAAGAACTTATCGTTTTCAGCGATTTTGTATGCTGGAAGTTCTCCATTGATTATTTTAGTGAAAATTGAACTCATACGAACGGTGTTTTTTTAATTAATCTCTTGAAATTTCAAGAACTTCAAAATTCATTTGTCCATTAGGAACTTTAATTTCTGCGATTTCACCTACAGATTTTCCTAATAATCCCTTTCCAATAGGAGAAGTTACAGAAATTTTTCCTGCTTTTAAATCAGCTTCGCTTTCTGCTACTAGCGTATACGTTAAAATCATACCGTTGGATTGGTTTTTAATTTTAACCGTTGAAAGTACCAATGCTTTTGATTCGTCTAATTGTGACTCATCAATAATTCTAGCGGTAGAAACTACCTCTTCCATTTTTGCAATTTTCAGTTCCAGTAACCCCTGTGCTTCTTTTGCTGCATCATACTCCGCATTCTCCGATAAATCCCCTTTGTCTCTTGCATCTGCAATTGCTTGTGATGCTTTTGGACGCTCTACACTTTTTAACTGCTCTAATTCATCCTTTAGCTTTTTCAGCCCCTCAGCAGTGTAATACGAAATTTTACTCATAATTAACTGGTTTATATAAATAGAAAAAATCCCATGAAACGGGATTTTCTGGTGCGTAAAAATATTTTAATATTTATTTAAATAAATTATCTATTTCTGTAATGACTACATGTCAAAGTTAATTAATTAAATTTGTTTTACAAATATTTTATGCGATGAAAAAAAATTTATTCTTAGTGCTCGTCCTCTTATTTAGCTTTAGCTGTTCAAAAGACAGCGTTCGTTATAGTAACCCTTATTTACCCAATAATCCGGTTTCTATCTTCATCGATCTAAACTTACCTGCTTACGATAAATTAAAATTCCCTAATAATTCTGTAATTATTGAAAATCAGGGCGTAATTGCCGTGATTATTTTCAATGCAGGTCCTTACTATTTGGCCTATGATGTTGCTTGCCCTAACCATCCTGTTGATCGCAATTGCTCCAGAATGAAATTAGACAAACCTGGTGATATTTTTCTAACCTGTTCTTGTGAACAACATCCAACACCACTGCAGTACAGTCTCCTAACAGGAACTTCTCAGACTCCTGGGGCACAATATCAATTAAAACCCTATGCTGTTAGTCAAAAGGGGAATACGTTAAGCATAAACTATTAACTATATAGCAAAAAAAGCAATCTAAAAACAATTACTAAGAAAGATAGACTCCTAAAAAGTCATCTTCTTCTTTGTTTCAATTCCATCTTTCACTCTTTAACAATATGTGTATTTATACCATATATTTTGTTAATTTTACACAATTAAACTTTTATTAATTAATTATATCATTAAATTACATTAACCAAATAAAAGATTTTAATTATGAAAAAATTATTAGCAGCATTAGGTTTATTAATAGCTTTCAGCACACCGACATTTGCCAATACAAATGATGGCGATAGACAAATTCCAGGACCTATAAAAGGAGGAAAAACATACCCTTATAAAATCGAGGTATGGAGAAATATTAAAGGACATAATGGTAGTCCTGATCAACTTCAATTTATTTCTTCGGAATCGGGGAGTGCTACAATTTCAGTTATTAATGCAAGGGTATCAGCTTTAATGAGAATATATCCTTATCCTAATTATCAAGTGTTTAATGCCATGCCTTTGCCTTATGAGCCAGAAGATCCTATCCTAATACCTTGGGATCCAGAAGGCCCCATCTTAGTAGAACCATGGGATCCAGAAAGACCGATCCGATGGGTACCTCTAACACCAGAGGATTCCGTAGCGTGGTAAGCTTGTTGGGCATCATAAAAAAAATGTAAGCTATAAAGAAAGTACAAGAGCAAAAATTTATACTGAATAAAAAAAGGATAATCAATTGATTATCCTTTTTTTATTAAAACTTCAGTGTTAAACCTGCTAAGATATTGAATGTAGCCTGAGGATAATACCCTGCACCATCAATGGCTTGTGTGCCATCAAAATCAGACCAATAATACCCATTGGAAACATATTTGACATCAAAAATATTGTTTGCCAAGACAGAAACGCCTATACTTCTAAACCATTTCTTCACTGGAAATTCGTAGTTCAAACTCAAATCATTGACAAAATAAGAATCTAGTTTAGAATTCTTTGCTTCAATATTCGACATATACTGTTCCCCAACAAATTTCGTCAATAGGGAAACACTCATTCCTGTAATTGGCGTATACGTTATGGCATTAGACGCGATGAAATCAGGAGAAAAAGCAATGGCTTTTGTTCCAAAATACTGCATTTCTCCTTCCCATAGGTAATATAAATCTCTATTCTTATTTGCACTTAGTGTTATACTTGGGCTCCAATACCATTTTTCCAACACCTTCACCTGAGCGTCAATTTCAATTCCCAAACGGTAGCTATCCTCAATATTTTCGCGAACCGAGGCTCCGACATCATTTAGTTCACCTGTTAGTACCAGTTGGTCTTTGTACTTCATATAAAAGGCATTGACATGAATCGCAGTATTGGGTGTGTTCAATCTCCATCCTAATTCAAAATCGTCTAATTTCTCTGCTTTTGGCATTTCATGTTCTACTTTTCTTCCTTCATAATCATTGCGATTTGGTTCTTTATTAGCTCTAGCATAGGAGAAATACAATTGATTCTCTTCATTCACTTGGAAAGTAATACCTGCTTTGGGATTCAAGAAATTAAATTTATCGTTGACTAAGCCTGTATCCAATCCATTCGCTTCATAGGTTACTCTACGGTACTGCATATCGCCATATAAACTCCATTGTTCGGCCAATTGCCAAGTCGCTTTTGCAAAGAAATTCAAATCCGTTTTCACCGCATGATCACGGTAATACTCTTGTTTATAATCAAAATTCACGGGTTGTTTTGCCCACAAAATAGTTCCGAAGTGATCTCCTTCGTATTTATTCGCACCTCCTCCAACAACAACGTTTAATGTTTCTGTCTTATAGTTGACATTAAATACCATTCCATAGAAATGATTATCTAAGGCTTTTCTGCGAATTAAATCCGTTCGATTCACTTCTTCTCCGTTGACAAAAATAGGAGCTAACCCATATTCTTTGACCTTTTGATTCTTTTTGTAATTCTCGTAATACCCATATCCTTTGGTATAGTGCAAGGACACATTCGAGCTCCATAGATCAGACCATCTTTCACTCCAGTGCAATTGGTAGTGATCTTGCTTGTAGTTGTCTGTTTCATTATTGTAGAATTGTGTATTTCCTTGATCATCTTTATACTTTCCTGCAGGATTATAACGTCTGCCATAAGTATCTATTTCTTCTTGTGAAACACCATTCCACGCTTGATATGTTTTTTGCTTTCCGCCAAATACTAATGCTTTTATTAAGGAAGTATTACCAACATAAACCCCTTGTAAGAAATAAGATTTTAAATCTGAAGAGGCTCGATCAATATATCCATCCGAATGAATGTCAGACAAACGCCCTGCAATTTCAAACTTGTCATTAATTAATCCTGTACTGAATTTAACGGTAGACTTACGGGTATTGTAACTACCAAAAGAGTTGGCAATTTCTCCGTTTGCTTCTTGGGAATAATCATCGGTTTTTAAATTCAAACTCGCACCAAAAGCCCCTGCACCATTGGTAGAAGTTCCAACACCACGCTGTAATTGTAGATTTTGAACAGAAGATCCAAAATCGGGCATATTCACCCAAAAAGATCCTTGAGATTCTCCGTCGTTATAGGGGATTCCATTTAGGGTTACATTAACCCGTGTTCCATCTGAACCACGCACGCGAAAACTCGAATAACCAATTCCATTTCCTGCATCGGTTGTTGTCACTACTGAAGTCATATGCGACATCAACAAAGGAATATCTTGTCCTAAATTGCGTTTTGCAATTTGTTTTTTGGACATATTCTCATAAGCAATCGGTGATTTGCCATCTACGCGAACAGCCGATAGCACGATTTCATTTAAGGCTGTTTTTTGAATGGAGTCTTGATTCACTTGGTTCTGCGCATACCCAGATAGGGTTGCACTTAAACATAAACCAAGGATAAATAATGAATTTACAGTTACTTTTTTCATTCGTAAAAATACTTTCACAAATAAAAGGGGCAATTATTGTTTGATTAATAATTACACTTTTCCCGTGCAAGTTAGTCCTTGCACTATTTCCCTTGGCAGCATTACCTGCCCAGGTTCTACGGGTATGATCTCAGCCTTTTTGGCACCCCTTTGAGATTTGAACTGCAAATATAGGTAGTATTATTTAGAATAAAAACAAACGCTTGATCCAATCTTTTCGATTTTTCCCATGTTTCCAAGAACCCGAAAAATGGTGAATGGCACAAGTTTCGTCTGAAATTTGATATTCTCCAGTATTCCAATCTTTTGGACTGAAAAAAGTTTGAGGATAGATGACGGTCTCACAACTAACTAGTTGTTGCTTTTGATTACTCAATTGCAATCCTCTCAGCAAAAATTCATTTGTGATTGTAATCGTATTGGGCGTTGTATAGTATTTTTTATACAAGTGCCTGCGGTAAAAAGACTTCTTTCGGTAGACATCCAGCAATTTCTGCAAAATAGGATTGTTTTTTACACTACCTAAAACAGCGGTACTCAACAAACGATCCGATTCAAAACCACAAAAGAACTTATGCGATAAAAATGCATCGAAATTTTGAACAATTTCCACATCGGTGTCCAAGTATATTCCACCATATTCATTCAAAACGTGTAAACGACAAACATCGGAGACAAAGGCATATTTTTTTTCTTGATAAGCTTCTTTGGCAAAGCGATAATATGCTATATCGAAATTCTCTTCAGTCCAAATGATAACCTCATATTGAGGTAAGTGTAAGGCAATCGACTGCAAACATTGTATCATCTCTGCGGGATAAGTTCCCCTACCAAACCAACACAAGTGAATCTTCTTAGGAATCATAGTATATGTTCTAACGTTGACTCAATAGTACAACTGTTATGTTACCCTATGATTACCCGGTTATCAAATCAACATTAAATAATTCGCTTTCTCAATTCCTTCTTAAGCGATAATTTCTTTTTATTTTCTTGATTTTTGCGAATAACACTTTTGGGTACTTTGGTTTCTTTTCGAATTTTCTGTTGAACCAAAGCCACTTTAAGTAAGGCAATTAATTTTTGAATGACTAATTCCTTGTTCTTTATTTGACTTCTAGTTTCCTCTGCACTTAAAATCAATACACCCTCTTTCGAAATATAGTTATTCAATTTCTTGAACAATCTATTTTTATCTTCTTCATTAAACACCGTGGATGTTGCTAAATTCCAAAATAAAACGACTTTTGAAGATACTTTGTTGACATGTTGCCCCCCTGCTCCCCCACTTCGTACCGCTTTGAAAGTCAACTCCCGTATTAACTCTTGTTTATCCATATTTTTTTTCTTCTTGTTTTAAAATTTTGTACCAACTAAGATAAGCTTGAATAACCAATACCGTAAAAATAATAAATTGAATAGCCAAAATCCCCAAGCCTCTATAAGCATAAAGTGGCACAGAAATAATATTTCCTATCAGCCACATTGTCCAATTTTCAATTTTCTTCAAAGCCATATAATACATCCCTAAAAAGAAAACACCAGAGGTAAAAATATCGATATAATTTTCTGGAGCAATTGGCGTATTAGTTACACGATATACTGCATATACAAGAACAATAGTTACCACAAACACAAAGACTCCAATTCCCTTTTCTTTTCCATTCGTCCGACTAATTTGTACAACTTGCCCACCTTCCTTCATTCTAGACCAATTATACCAACCATAAATACTCATACAGGAGTAATAGCCATTAAGGATCATATCGCCTAAATAACCGGCTAAATACAGCAAATAAACGGTGATTATCGTTGCGATTAAACCCGTAGGATAAACAAGAATATTTTCCTTTCCTGCGTACCAAACACTGAGTATACCAAAAACAAAGACAATACTCTCTAATCCTATGTTCAACCAACTTGTATCGCGATAGGCTCCAAAGAAAAACTCAATCATACTTTTAGTTTATAAAAAAAGCCATACGATTGGTATGGCTTTACTCTCTATTTTAATTGAATTAATTGTTTCTGCTCATTAAAATTCTCAGGATATACCAGAATAACAACATCAAAGAAGCAAACAAACTCAATGCAGCAGGTACATATTGATCTGCGGCATATTCATTTTTAATCTGCCATGTTGAATACAAGATGGAACCTGAAGCTAAAGCTACCATCGCTAAAGAGAACCATAAACCTAAATCAAAACCAAATAACATTCCTGCAACTATCGTTCCCAACGCTAAGAAAAACCCTATCGTTAAAATAGAACGCATGAATGAAAAGTTTGCATTCGATCCAAATACAACTCCTGTAAGTCCTAAAAACAAAGCTAAAGTCAATACACCTGCTTGCACGATAAGTGAAGAATCACCTGTCATACTCAAGGCAACAACTAAGATAGGAACAAATAAGAACGCTTCTGCTAATACATACAACATAAACCCAGCATATTGTTGTGGTTTATTCGCTGTTTTATAGGTTAAATTTTGTGCGAACCAGGTAATCCCCATAAAAGCACCTAAGATGATTAACCAAGAGAATTTACCCATTCCCAACAATTGAAACATTCCATTTACTACAAAAGGAGTGTTCAATAAAATCGTTTCAAATACAATAAATGCTAATACACCAAGAGCTAAATTCCCATAAGTTCTTCTGTAAAACTGTGCTTTAACCGTATCCGATTCATGAGCAACAGCATAAATAGGCTGATTATCTTCCATATTTTAATTTTTTGAGCAATTTACGAAAATTGCTACAATTTTCATTTACTAATTTAATAACTAACCACTAAAACGTAATTCTCTAGTCTAAAAGAAAGATACTTCAACTTAACTTGAAATTCTCCTTGACTTATTTCCGCCTGTTTCAGTACTACGTTGACATTCATATCTTGGGCAAAACTCAAACTACGTGAATTACACATTTTAAATAAAGCCTCTTTAACTGACCAGATTTCCGTTAAATAATCCAGCTTCAATCCAAGTTCAATAGGCGCATTACTCAATTCACTTTCATTGCAAAATTTACCACTTAGGCGCACGATTTTTTCGCGGATCAATTCGATATCCACCCCAACATTTTCCTTACTTATCGCCACTACTGCATAATCAAAAGAATGAGAAATAGAAATATGTTCTCCAGAACTCAAACTAGGTTTTCCATTTTTGTCATACGTTAAATCAGTATCCGCAATATTTAACTGACGTAAAACTTGACGCACGGCTAAAAAAGCCTTTTGATGATTCTCCGATTTCATTTTAGCTAAGCGTCCTTGACTAAAAATACTTAATTCAAGCGATGTCTCCAATTCTTCTATAGATTCGGTAATATGCCAAACATAAAGTGATCCTGCTTCTAATACGATTTCTTTTACTATTCCCATAAATAAAAAAGTCAGTAAAATACTGACTATTGTGAATAACAAAAATACGATTTGTTAGGTACAAAAAAAAGAGTCGCAATTGCGACTCTTTTTATATTACATGATTATAATTGAATTACTACCACTTTCTCCTTTGAAAACACCATTCTCAAATTTCAATACTGAAATTGTAGATCCATCTTCAAATTCGATTGCTGGGCTAACAACAATCTCATCAACGTTAAAACCAATTCCGATTCCACCTTTAGAGTTAACAGATATTGTTTGTTCATTATTTAATACAGTAGCGTATCTAGTACCTCTAGTATATCTAAAATTTAATACTAATGATTCTCCATTTTCAGTCATAACCAAATTACGCTTTTGAGCAATAACATTCATCAATGCACTATTTGTACTGATATTATTCCAATCTTCTGCTGTTGCCTTAGTTAATTTGATATTAAACAAACCGCGGTTTCCTCTTAAAGTCAGAACATCACCATCATAACCGTAGAATAAGAACTGATTATCTCCTAAATACCCTTTTCCTTTTAACTGTTCATTAGGATAAATATTTCCTTTTCCTAATTCATGAATATGATTTGGAGTAGCAAATAATACTGAAATTGTACTTCCTAAAGGTAAAGTATAAGTAGATACCTTAGGTACTAAGGTACTTGCATTAAAATCTGATACCATAGTAACCTTATCAGCTGCCTCAAATTTTATCAAGTGACTAAATCCACCTAACTGAGCATCATCGGTAAAATAAATCATTTTCCAACCATATTCAGCATCTAACAATGCAGAATTTAACTCAACACGTGCTTTTTCTATTCTAACATTTGCCTTATCCCCGAAAATATCATCGGGATCCGTATCTTGACAACCTACTGTAAATAAGCTCAACATACAAACCAAAAGGCCACTTTTAATATATCTTAAATTCATAATTATATTTCTATTAAAATTACTGACCTAGCTGTGCTTCTTCAGCTGCTTTTTTAGTATTAGCATCAGCTTTTTGACACAAATCATAAAAATCAATATCCCAAATATCTTTGTAATATTCAACAACTAAAGCTTCTTTCTCTCTTAGTTTAGCTTTACCTGTAGCATTTGGAACAGCGTTTATCATTGCATCATAAGCCGTAAAATTCACAAGCATTGCTGCTGCCATTTCAGCAAAATCTTCGTCAACATTACTTCTAGAATAAGCAGAAATAAATCCTTCATTTCTAGATGCAGGATCGTTATAGTTCTGCCAGTTAGAATCATAACCTGAAGGTGTTATCTCTCCAAAAGCTTCTTTATCAAAGATTCTTTTTTGATTTAGAATATGCACATACTCATGTTGAATAGTATGTACAAACTGTCTAATCTCATTTACATTAGTCACGTCAATCAAATCAATTGTAAAAAGAACAATACGCTGTCCTTGATCTGCTAAACCTAATGTTTGACTTCCTTCTTTATTTAGATTCACCCCTCCTACAAGGAAAAACTCTCTATTGGTATTTTCTTTAATAAATTCAGGATATGTCACCTCTGTATAAGAATCAATCCAAACCTTTTTAACCACCTTCATTACCTTTTCAACGTTTTTAGGGTCTGCAGGAGTTAAATATCTTGTATTATCAACTTTATATTGATCCCATTTGTACTCCACACTAATATTATAAGGATACAAATATGTTTCTCTTAACCATAAATCTAATGGAGAATATTCAACCTTATCTGTGTTCAATACACTGTCTTTGTCCAATGAATTGTCTTTATCACATGATACAAATGTACCAGCAGCCAAAGAAACGGCTAAAGCCAACTTAAATAAATTATTTTTTTTCATTTTTATCTAGGATTAGGAGTTAAACCAGCATCAATAACGTGCTGTGGTAATTGAAATGCACGTCTCAAATCCCCTTTTTCTAAGGTATATGTCGTTTGTTCAATACGGTGATTTACTTTCATATCAAAACGTTTGATATCAAACCAACGATTTCCTTCATGAATAAGCTCTCTACGTCTTGCTTCCGCAATTGCAGCAACTAAAACCGCTTGATCACCTGATAATGTATAATATGGTGTTAATACTGTAGCAGCATCAGGAAACATCGAACGAAGCTTCTCAATTTTTAAGATATCAGTACTTGCATTATAACCTATAGTTCTCAATCCTAAGAAATACTGTAATCCTTCAATAGCAGCTTCAATTTGATTATCCATTGCCAAAGCTTCTAATCGAGCTAAAAACATTTCATCATTACTGAACAATACAGACTGAACAAAAGCAAACCCTGTACCTGCTGTAGGGTTAGTTAATTTAAAGTACTCTCCAACTTTAGGTATAAAACTAATATTAGTGCCACGGTATGCGGCAGTTCTATAATGAAACTCCTTACCAAATGGATTGTTCGAACTACCCATAATAGTTTTCACAATATAATCTGTTTCAGGAGCGAAACGATCATACACAAAAGTTCTTTCATACCCAGAAGGAATAGTAGAAACTAATAAATTAGTTTTTGGTTCAGTAGAGGCATAATATAAAACTCTGTTATCCACAGGTATCAAGTTAAATGCTACGTAGTCTCTTAAAGTAGCTGGTTTTCCATCTACACTAGAAGAATACTCCAAAACTTTATCAAACTCACCTTTGTATAAGTAAAACCTAGTAGCAAAAGCATTTGCTGCTTGTACACTAAAGTGAAACTTAGTTGGCAATGATGAATAAGTAATAAACTTAGCATCTGCTAAACCAGCTAATAAGTCTTGCTCGATTAAATCATAAACTTCTTGTACACTAAGGCGTTTATATTTTTTAATCAACTCTCTTTCTGGATCAGTTACGAATGGCACACCTAAATCGGTTGCAGCTGTTGCAGGATTATAGTGCTTAGCAAAAATATTTACTGCCATGAAATGAGCGTAAGCACGAGCTAAATGTGCTTCAGCTCTTATCCCACGAGTTTCATTCGTTTCTGTAAAACCTTCAATAGCCTCTAAAGCTTCATTTGCTTGAGCAATAGCACTATAACAACCATCCCAATAAGCTGAAGGAGAGTCTGAACTAACATCATCACTATCTTTCCAAAGGTAATATGCATCGTTTTCTCTCGTTCCACCACGTGGGTTCTCAGAATCAGTAACGTTATCAGACATTGCTTCTAAAAAAGAAGCCATGTGGTATGATGGATATGCGTATACTAAAAGGTCCTTTACTTTTTGTGTCGTATTCAGTTGTGTTCTATTGTCAGGAGTCTCAGACAAGAAACTATCACAACTTGTAAAAGCTGTTACAAGCGCTAATGAACAAACTAATATTTTAAATCTTTTCATGATCTTTTATCTTTTAAAATCCAACATTTAATGTTAAAGTATACTGACTAGTTACAGGCATTGCAACTCCTCCTGTTCTAAAGAACTCTGGATCTTGACCTCTTAATTTTTTGTCAGAATAAATCAACCAAGGGTTAGTAGCCATCACTTTAAGTGATAAATTACTTAATCTTAGATTTCTAGTAATATCTTGAGGGAAATCGTAAGCTAAAGATACGTTCTTCAATCTAACAAATCCACCATCTGCAATACGGCTACTAGAATAGTTATAAGTACTATAAGCTCTTGCTAAATTGTTGATACCATATTCTTGCACCAATGTTTTATCAGCAATAACAGGAATATCAGTTTTTAACTCATCACCAGGCAATACCCATCTATTTTGAAAATCTTTTGTAAATACATCTAAATCACTATACGATGAGCTAAACGATTCATATAATCTGATTTTGTTTCCACCTGAAGCAACAAAGAATAAATTCAAACTCCAGTTTTTGTAATTGAATGTACTTGATAAACCTAAAGATTTATTTGGCTCAATAGCACCTTCATATTTTAAATAATCAGTAATACCTTCTGTTGCTTGGAAATTAGCACCACTAATATTATCGGTTACACCAGGTGCTTGAATGAATGTAGGTAAACCTTCATCAGTCAATCCTGTAAATTCATAAGAGTATAAAGCGTTTCTTGGATTACCAATCACGTTCCCACCAAAACCACTTACTAAATCGATAACTCTAGGTTTGTTTTGTAATCTAGTAATTTCTTGGTGATAGTAAGAAGCGTTAATAGTAGTTGTCCAACTAAAATTAGGCGTTTTAATATTTGTAGTAGTCAAAGCAAACTCAATACCTTTTGTTGTCATATCGGCATTATTACCTAATTTACTTTTTTGACCTCCAATACCTGAAGTTACAACTACGTCAATTAAATCATATGCTTTTCTTTGGTAAGCATCAACTACTAATTGTACTCTATTATTCCACAATCCTAAGTCGAAACCTACGTTTAACTCATGTTGTTTCTCCCAAGTCAAATCACCGTTTTGTAAATCTTCGATTTGCATACCTGTTTCTCTCTCTCCTGGTAATCTTCTGTCAATAATAGCACTACGGTAAATAGCTAAAGAGTTTGTTGCAGGACCTGCTGTAGCAGTTAAACCATATGATCCTCTTAAACTCAAGTTACTGATTGTCTCGCTATCTGCTAAGAATTTTTCATTACTAGCATTCCATTTTCCAGAAACCGTCCAAGTAGGCAACCATCTATTACTACCACTTCTACCTTGTTGATTTGAACCATCATATCTTCCAGTTACACCAATTGTATAACGTCTATCATAGGTATAACCAACTTTTCCGAAGAAACCAACTGTTCTTTCTCTAAATGCATCAGAACTTGCTAAAACACCACCTTCATTAATGATTTTCTCATACATACGTGGATCTGTTTTAACAACCATTCCGTTGTCAAACATTAAACCATAAATAGAATTAAAATCACTATTTCTATCAACTGAACGCATCTCCACACCTCCAAAAACATCTAATTCATGAAGATCTTTAAAGATATCAGCATAGCTAATTGTATTTCTTACGTTATATGATGTTAAATCATTTTTGAATGTTCTGCGGATACCTCCTTCTTTCATTACTGAAGTAGGGTTTCTTGCAGGATTCTTAGGATCTTTATATAAAAATACGTTATTCTTAACATCCTGTGCAGTTTCCTCTGATCTATAAGCTGCAGCAACGTTAGAATTTTCAGTCATATCGTGTGTACGATATGTATCTGCATATCTAAGAGCCCCACTAAAGTTATAAGTAACTGTAGGAGAGATTTTATAGTCAGCATCTAATTGAAACTTGATTTCTTTTACATCAATTTTCATTGTATTCTCTTCAAGCTCTTGTAAAATATTAAAAGGAGCCCAGTTCATTCTAATATATTCTAAATTCCCATCGTTGTCATATGGACGAATCGTTCTATTAGTATTCAAAGCATAGCTGAATGGGTTTAAATCAAACTCACGTGATGTTCCACCATTCACTACATCTCTTTTACTATCGTAACTACCTGGTGCACGTTGATCACGAACTGATCCGTTAGCAGATAATGTAAGGTTGAATCTGTCATTAACAAAGAATGTATTTTTCAAATTCACAGTTAATCTGTTTACTTTGTCTGCAACTGTCCATCCTGGATCCGTAAAATAACCAATCGATCCAAAGAAAGCATTATTTTTACCTCCACCTGAGAAACTCAACGAGTGATTTTGCGTAATAGTTGGTCTAAACAATTCTTTAAACCAATCTGTATTAGCTCTTTCATATTGTTGTAGATATTGATTCTTCGCAATAGGATCATTTAACAATTCATTATTGTCAATTGCAGTATACATATTGCGATAAATCCCTCCGTATCTTCCAGAAATAGAAGAAGGCAATTGATTATATCCTTTATCTGTCAACTCATTAAAGATACTCATCGTCTCTTGTGAGTTTAAAATATCGTATTGCCCATAAGTAGGAATAACGCGAACAGAGTTCTCCATTGAATAGTTAATAGTCAACGGCGTTTCTTTTCTTCCTGATTTTGTAGTTACAACTACAACACCATTCATCGCACGCGATCCATAGATAGCTGTTGCTGATGCATCTTTCAAGATCTCAATACTCAATACATCACTACTATTTAATCCAGAAATCGCTGAACTCAATAATGACTCAGAGTTACCTGAAGCTAATTGCTCAAAAGACACGTTTACGATATCTTCTTGAACAACTCCATCAATCACCCATAAAGGCTTAGTATCCCCTAAGATAGAAGAAGAACCACGAACTGTAATTTTAGGAGCAGCTCCAAAAGTACCTGTAACGTTTTGTACGTTTACCCCAGCAGCTTTACCTTCAATCATTCTACTTACATCCGCAACCCCATCTACTTTAAGGTCTTTTGCCTCAATACGGCTAACTGCACCTGCTTCCTTACGTTTAGCAACTTGTTGATAACCTGTATTGATTACTACTTCTTGCATTATTGCACTGTCATCTTTCAATACAGCATTAACAACACTAGCTTTACCAACTTTTTTCTCAACTGTAATTGTCCCTACAAACTGGAATACTAAAACAGCATTCTCGTCTTTTACGTTAATAGAGTAATTACCGTCAAAATCGGTACCAACACCCTCTTGGGTTCCTTTAACTAACACACTAGCTCCTGGCAGACCTAATCCATCTTCACCAGTAACTTGTCCTGTAACCTTTCTACTTTGCGCAAACCCCTCATTTACCATTAGCAAGGCAGCTATAACAAAGAAGAAATGAAGTACAATTTTCCTCATGTTTTATTAATTTTAAATTGTTTAACAAACAAATAACAAAAAATCGACATATGCTAATTTTATGTTATTTTTTTACAATACGAAAAAGTTAAAAAATGTATAAGCTTGTTTTACAAACAATTACAACAACACTCCTTAAAGTCAAATTCTATGCGGGAAGATACAGTATAATGCAACCAAAAACAAAATCTTAAAAAAATATATAAACACAAAAAAAATACGTTAAGACAATCAAAATAATCAACAAATACAAACAAACAGAAGAACTATATTAACAATTAAGCTCAAATAGATGCATCATCTTAATATTTACTAAAAAAAACTTTAACTAAACAAAAAACAGGGGTGTAACACCCCTTTCTACTAGGCTTCCAAAACACACATAAAAAAAGGAGAGGGTAAAACCCCTCTCCTTTTTTTATTAAGAATAAATCACGATTTATTTTCCTTGATTTTTCAACAAATCTCTGATTTCTGCTAACAAATCTTCTTGTGTTGGTGCTGGTGGCCCTGCTGGTTCTGGTTCTACAGCCGCAGCTTCTTTCTTTCTCAATTGATTAATTCCTTTTACCAAAAGAAATACACACAACGCTAATAATGTAAAGTTAATTACTTCTGTAATAAAACTACCATAGGCGAAAACAACGTTTCCGTCAATTCCTCTCGCTGCTGCCAAAGGCGCTCCATCTGGTGCATCTCCTTTTAACACCAAATACATATTCGTAAAATCTGGCGTTCCTATAATTGCAGAAACTACAGGCATAATAACATCATTCACGATACTTGTAACGATTTTACCAAATGCCCCCCCAATGATAACCCCTACTGCTAGGTCCATTACATTGCCTTTTACAGCAAATTCTTTAAATTCTTTTAAAAATCCCATAGTTAAAATTTTATTGATTGTTTTTAACAAAAATACTTATTTTATTCTAAAAAAAAACTTTTTTTTACTCTTCGAAAAAAATTCTTTTAACTCTTTGAGACACACTTGTTATTATTTCATATGGAATTGTGTGAATAGCCTCCGCTATAATCGTCGTTGGCAAATCTGCTCCAAAAATAATAACCTCATCTCCTTCACGACAATCAATGGCTGTAACATCGACCATTAACATATCCATACAGATGGATCCGGTTATTGGCGCTTTTTGATTTTCAATCAAAACATAACCTCCATTACTTCCCCATAGACGATGAATCCCATCTGCATATCCAATTGGCACAGTCGCTATCTTCGTTTTTCCCGTCGCTCGAAAACGACGACCATAACCAACACTCTCGCCAGTCTCTATTTCTTTCACCTGCATAATGCGCGTTTTCAAGGTTCCCACATTGCGCAATTGCTTCATCTCTTGTTTGTCATTGCCAATACCATACAACCCAATTCCCAAACGTACCATATCCATCTGATACGAAGAATAGTTATAAATACCCGATGTATTTAAAATGTGTAAAATGGGTTGAATCTGCAATTGCTCCTTAATATAGGAACTATCTTTTTGGAACAATTCCATTTGCCCCAAGGTAAAATCTTGATATACCTCCATATCACTAGAAGATAAATGAGAAAAAATAGATTTTACTTCTACGCTATTGGTGTGTTTTAAAATAGCAATAAGCTCATCCAATTCGGAGGTTACAAATCCATGACGATGCATACCCGTTTCTACCTTAATATGTATAGGATATTGATACGCGTTTTTTTCACGAACTAATTGAAGAAAAGCACGTAGTTCTCGAAGCGAATAAATCTCAGGTTCTAAATCATAAGCCACCATAGCAGAAAAAGCACTAATCTCAGGATTCATCACAATAATATTCGTTTTAATTCCTGCTTTTCGCAATGCAATTCCTTCATCAGCAAATGCCACTCCTAAATAACTTACTTTTTCATGCTCCAATAACTTGGCAATTTCAACACTTCCGTGACCATAACCAAAAGCTTTTACCATCACCATGGTTTTGGTTTCTGGTTTTAATTTAGAGCGATAGAAATTTAAATTATGACGAATAGCGGTGAGATTAATCTCCAATACGGTTTCATGAGTTTTTTCTTCTAATAAACTGACAATTTTATCGAAGCGAAATCCTCGTGCTCCCTTAATTAAAATTGTTTCATCTATAAATTCATCCATGGACACTTTTTGCAAAAATTCATCCGTAGATGCAAAGTAGCGCACAATGGAAGAATCTTTGCCATATTGACTAATTTCTTCTCCAATGCAAATTACCTTTCCAATATGAGAGTTCTTGAGCAATTGATTGACTTGTCGATACAATTCTCGCGGTTCTAATCCACTGTGAAATACATCAGATAGAATCACTGTTTTATTGGCATTACTACGGTGCTTTTCCAAGAAGTCCAAAGCAATACTCAAAGATTGAAAATCCGAGCTATAAGCATCATCAATAATCGAACAATTGTTGATGCCTTTTTTTACTTGCAATCGCAATTCAATCGCATACAATTTTTTGATGCGTTCTTGTATGGTTTCAATTGCATACCCCATGACGAGCATCGTCAGAATACAGGTCATGCAATTTTGTATCGAAAATTCATCCGTAAAAGGAATGTCAACCGTAAAGGTTTCTACCTTATTATATATAAGTGTTAGTTTCCTCTCTTCAACCTTGCCGTATAAAACGGTATCTGAATCAGTTAAACTCCAACTTGCATAGGTCGTTTGTGAAGGTAGTACGGCTAAAATTCGAGGGTCTTTTTCTCCAATTAGGACAGGTGTATGCGTAAACAATTGCATTTTCTCTTGAATCTTTTGTTCTACTGTTTCAAACCCGTCCTGATGTTCACTGGTTATCGAAGTGATAATCCCCAACGTTGGCTGAACAATTGGCTGTAGATTTTTCATCTCATTTACTGTAGATATTCCTACCTCAAACAAACCAATCGTATGCTGTTCAGCCATTCCAAATACAGATAAAGGCACACCTGTTTGTGAATTGTAACTCTTGGGACTTTTTATGATAGAGTATTCCTTACTCAACAGAAAATTCAACCATTCTTTGACCACCGTTTTCCCTCTACTTCCCGTTATTCCCACCACTGGAATATCGAACTTTTGACGATGCCAAGTGGCAGCTTGTTGCAGCGCTTGTAACGTATTTTGTACAACAAAATACGTTACGCCTGGCTGTTGTATTATTTTTGTTTGATCTGATACCACAAAATAGGTAATTCCCAATCGAATCAGTTCTTCGATATAAGTATGTCCATCGTGATTTTGTCCAACCAAGGCAAAAAACAAGGTTGTACTATCATTTAAAAGCGTTCTGCTGTCTACAGAAACGCGATTAATTTCAAAGCGCTCTTCTTTCTTATCCCCAATCACCTCAGCTTGCAGATAAGCACAGAAATTTGCAGTATCAATATTCATTAATTTGTCTTTATTTATTTCGACACAAAGGTAAACAGAGAGAATCTTTTGACCGCTATAAATTGCATTTAATATAGGCCCATCCTTCCTCTTGTTTTTCAATAATTGCAATCAATCCGGAAGGTACATAACCCACATGTTCGAAAATATCCGTTTTGTCAATTTGGCGTACGCGGATAGTATTTTCACAAGCAAAAAACTGAACGCCTTTTTGCATGGCTTGCTTCAAAGCATCACCAACCATTGTCTTTGTTTTTCTCACCATTCCAATAGCTGGACCATGTACAACCACATGGATTTCCACATCATTTCCCCAATGATTAATTACATTCGTTACATAGGTCATTAAAGCGTTTTGTTCATTGATATTTTCGGTATTCATTTGAAAAACAACCCTATGTTTCTTTCTTGTATTCATAATTGTACTCGTTTAATTTTTGTTTTTTGTTGATTAATTATAAAGCTACTAAATCCTTTTTCATTATTCGAAATTTTCGCTTGTTTTTTACACCTTTTTCTTCCTCCCCTATCTTAAATGTCTTTTACTGTATCAAAAGTTACTGTGCATCCCTAAAATAATCCTCACTTTTGTCCTATACAAATCTAAATAGAACAATTATGCATTGGATTTACGAACCTTGGCCTTGGTATATGGGTGGAATTTTTATCGCTACCACCTTAGTGTTACTGTTACTCATGGGGAAAACTTTTGGTTTTTCTTCCAACTTAAGAACCATGTGTTCCATGATGGGAGCAGGAAAGACTTGTGATTTTTTCTGTTTCAACTGGAAAGCCCAAACGTGGAATTTACTTTTCTTAATAGGAACCATACTCGGCGGGTTTATTGCTTATCATTTTTTAAGTGTCAATGGTGCTGCTATTCCCTTGGGAGAATCCACCATTCAAAAGCTGAACGAATTGGGTATTGAAAGTGCTGGTCAGGCCTATGTTCCAACTGAGCTCTTTGGAGAAGAAGCATTTTCCTCTATCAAAACAATCCTTTTGCTACTAATTGCTGGTTTTTTTGTTGGTTTTGGATCGAGATATGCGGGTGGATGTACTTCAGGACATGCAATTACAGGCTTGAGTAATTTTCAATTGCCTTCTCTTATCGCCGTTATTGGCTTTTTTATCGGTGGACTGATTATGGTACACTTAATTTTTCCACTTATCTTTTAATGCTTACGAAATGAAAAAAATAGCTTATTTATTCGTCGGTATCTTATTCGGTATTGGCATGTTTAAATCAGGAGCTTCTTCTTGGTTTAGAATTTATGAAATGTTTCAATTTGATAGCTTTCATATGTATGGAATTATGGGAACAGCCTTAACCCTAGCCGTTATAGCCACCTTGATCATCAAAAAGAAAAAAATCAACGATTTTTCGGGTAATCCCATTGTATTTACCCCAAAAGAAAAGCGCATTCCTCGGTATTTACTTGGCGGTATCTTCTTTGGATTAGGTTGGGCACTCGGTGGTGCATGTCCTGGTCCTATGTTTGCCTTATTAGGTGCTGGTTTTTATCCGATCATCATTGCCATTATAGGAGCTTTATTGGGTACCTGGTTTTACGGTCTTATACAAAAATGGTTGCCTCATTAAAAAATTAGCCCTCGCGGTTCTCCTATTTTTGATACCTAAACCATTTATACTATCTTTAAATCCAAACAACGAGAAGTATTACTATGGGACATATTATTAAAGAGAAATACCAAGGTCTTTTTGAAGAAAAGTTACTAGACGAAATTATTGAAGTCTCTACAATTAAAGATTTTACAGAAGGAGAACGCCTGATGGAAATTGGAGAATACATCAAAAAAATTCCCTTATTATTATCTGGTGCAATTAAAATAATACGCGAAGATCAGAAAGAAGGAGAAATTGTATTGTACTATATCGAAGAAGGAGACACCTGTGCGATGACCTTAACTTGCTGCTTGGGAGAGACCAAAAGTCAGGTACGTTCTATTGCAGAAAAAGACGGTAGTGTAATCTTAATTCCTGTAAGTAAGATGGATGATTGGCTCGTTCGCTATAAAAGCTGGCGCAATTTTGTGCTGAATAGTTACAATAACAGAATGAACGAAATGCTGTCTGCAATTGACAGTTTGGCTTTCATGAATATGGAAGAGCGCTTGTGTAAATTACTACAAGACAAAGCCAAAATATACAACAGCAAATTCATCCACAATACCCATCAAGAACTTGCAGATGAGTTAAATACCTCTAGAGTTGTTATCTCTCGTATCTTAAAAACCCTAGAAAATCAAGGGATTATTCGCTTAAACAGAAAATACATCGAATTGCTCAAAAACAATTAATCATGAACATAGAATTTGTCGGTTATGCTTTAGCCCTTTTAGTGGGGATTTCGCTTGGCTTAATTGGCAGTGGAGGTTCCATTTTAACCGTACCTATTTTGGTATACATTTTAAAAATAGAGCCTTTTTTAGCTACCGCTTATTCCCTATTTATTGTGGGGTCTACCGCTTTAGTTGGAGGCATACAAAATGCTGTGAACCGCAAAGTAAATTACAAGTTAGTTTTGCTTTTTGGAATTCCTTCCTTACTAGCTGTATATGTGATGCGCGCCTTTGTATTGCCTTTAGTTCCTGACGCGTTTGTCTTTGGATCTCTTTCACTTTCAAAGAATGTACTGCTCATGGTGCTTTTTGCTTTAGTGATGTTCGCGTCTTCGATGAAAATGATTCGCCCCAAGGCAATCACTTCTAAGATCGCACAACCTCAAGAAAGTAAGTTAATACTTCAAGGAGTTTTAATCGGGATTATAGCAGGAACCGTAGGTGCAGGTGGAGGTTTTTTAATCATTCCTGCCTTGGTTCTATTTGCCAACAGTAGCATGAAAGAAGCTGTGGGAACATCCTTATTCATCGTTGCCATTCAATCGCTCATCGGCTTTTTAGGAGACATTAAAAATCCGCTCATTGACTGGAACTTACTGCTTACTTTTAGTGGTATTTCAATCGCAGGTATATTTCTGGGTATATTTTTGACGCGTTATATTCCAGACAACAACTTAAAAAAAGGCTTTGGCTATTTTGTATTGCTGATGGCCTTATACATATTCAGTAAAGAAGTGTTTTTCTAGTTTGTAACCTATGTTACTGCACAATTAAAAACATCTTCTTACTTTTACTAATCAATAAAATAAACAAGACTTATGAAGATAGAACAAATTTATACTGGATGTTTAGCACAAGGTGCTTACTATATAGAGAGCAACGGAGAAGTTGCTATTATTGACCCTTTACGCGAAGTACAACAATACGTAGACAAAGCAGACAAGGATCAGGCTAAGATTAAGTACATTTTCGAAACGCATTTTCATGCGGATTTCGTAAGTGGACACGTTACTTTAGCAGAAAAGACGGGCGCTCCCATTGTATATGGCCCCAATGCCAATCCAACATTTAAAGCGCATATCGCAAAAGATGGTGAAGTGTTTCAATTGGGAAATATCACCATTACAGCCCTGCATACTCCTGGGCATACGATGGAGAGTACAACCTATTTATTAAAAGATGAAAACGGTAAAGATCACGCTATTTTCACAGGTGACACCCTATTTTTAGGAGATGTAGGTCGACCTGATTTAGCGCAAAAAGCAGCTAGCTTAACGCAAGAGCAATTAGCCGCAACTTTATACCACAGTTTACGCGATAAAATCATGCCGTTAGCAGACGATATAATCGTCTATCCAGCGCATGGAGCGGGTTCAGCTTGTGGAAAAAACTTAAGTAAAGAAACTGTTGGAACCCTAGGAGATCAGAAACAAACCAATTACGCCTTACGCGCAGATATGACAGAAGCTGAATTTGTCAAAGAAGTAACGGATGGCTTATTACCTCCTCCTGCTTATTTCCCATTAAACGTAAAACTAAACAAAGAAGGATACGATGATGTTGCAAACATTATCAACAATAATAAACCCTTAACTCCTGCGGAATTTGAATTACTCGCTGATGAGTCTGGTGCTTTACTACTTGATGTTCGATCAGCAGCTGACTTTGCTGCTGGACATATCCCAGGATCTATTTTTATTGGTTTAGATGGACAATTTGCTCCATGGGTAGGAGCTTTAATCACCGATATTAAACAACCGATTCTAATCATTGCTCCTGAAGGACGTGAGCAAGAGTGCATCATCCGTTTATCAAGAGTAGGGTATGACAATTCACTGGGATACTTAGCAGGTGGTTTTAACGCTTGGAAAAATGCGGGTAAAGAATATGATACCATACAACAAGTAACGGCTAGTGAATTAGAAACAGCGATGAACACGGGAGACATCACTATTTTTGACGTGAGAAAACCAGGAGAATACAATGCCTCCCACATTCAATACAAAAATCTAAACCATACACCATTAGATTTCTTAAATGATCATTTAGCCGCCTTCCCTACAACAGGAAACTTCTATATTCACTGCGCAGGTGGATATCGTTCACTCATTGCCGCTTCTATCTTAAAAGCAAGAGGATACCACAATATGATTGATGTAATTGGTGGGTTTGGCGCAATTAAAAATACGGGAATTGCATTAGAAGACAACAGCTGTACTTCTACTTGTTCCTCTAATTTAAAATAAAAAACATGACAAAATTTGAAGCGTTAATTCAATCCGATCAATTTGTATTGGTTGACTTTTTTGCTACTTGGTGTGGTCCTTGTCAAATGCAAGCCCCAGTATTAGAAGAAGTAAAAGCTATTTTACAAGATGATATTACGATTATCAAAATTGACGTAGATAAAAATCAAGCGATAACCGCGCAATACAGTACCCAATACAACATGAGAGGAGTCCCCACCTTACTGTTGTTCCGACAAGGTAAACTCTTGTGGAAACAATCGGGTTATACAGATAAACACACATTGTTATATCACTTTAACAAGTATAAAGACCTGTATTAAGCTGTAGAAGAGCTTTCCTAAATCAATCGAGCACTTAGCACTAGCTAAGTGCTTTTTTTTATACTAAATTAATCAACTTAAAACTTAAATATATGTTAATCAGTAACAAAAAGCTAAAATGGCGACCTATCTTCCATAAGCTTTTATTGATTGCATCAATTTGAGTTATTTACAACCAATTAGTATAAAACAATTTAAATGAAAAGAATTTTTTACACACTTGTACTGGCGAGTGCCATTGGTTTTACCAATTTCGCTGCCGCACAGCAAAGAAGCAAAGCTGCTTTTGTAACGCAAGTTGAAGACATTAAAGAATACAAATTGAGCAATGGGCTTCAGGTTTTATTACTTCCAGATGCTTCTCAAAACAACTTAGTCGTAAACATTGTCTACAAAGTAGGTTCTAAACACGAAGGGTACGGAGAAAAAGGGATGGCTCACTTATTAGAGCATATGCTTTTTAAAAGTACCAAAAACTTAGGAGACATCAAGAAGATGCTTTCGGACAAAGGAGGAGCTGCCAATGGTACCACATATTACGATAGAACGAATTATTACGAAGTATTCCCTTCTACTGATGAAAACTTAGCTTGGGCATTGGAGATGGAAGCTGATCGTATGATTAACGCAACTATCCTACAGGAAGACTTAGATAAAGAATTCTCTGTAGTACGCAATGAGTTTGAGATTGGAGAAAACGATCCAACAGGTGTATTAATGGAAAGAACCGCTAATACGGCCTACTTATGGCACAACTATGGGTTGAGTACAATTGGATCTAAAGAAGATATTGAGCGCGTAAAAACACCTCAACTGAGACGTTTTTACGAAAAATACTATCAACCAGATAATGCGGTCTTAGTTGTAGCAGGAAAGTTTGACGAGAAGAAAGCAATTGAATATATCGAACAGCATTTTTCTGTTATTCCTAGACCAACACGTGTGTTGGATGAAATATTAACGGTAGAACCAGCTCAAGATGGTGAGAAATACATTGAAGTAAAACGCAATGGAGATAGCAAACACATCCAAATGCTCTATCACACTGCTTCTTATGCAGATAAAGATTTTGCTGCCTTAGAAGCTTTAGAGCACATTTTAAACAACGATCCTTCGGGTTATTTACACCAAGCTTTAGTTGAAACACAGAAAGTATCTTCTTTATGGGCCTATAGTCCAACCGTACGCGATGCTAGTTTTATGCTATTCAATTTTGATGTACCTAATGATAAGGATCAAATGAAAACCTTAGCGGACATTAAAGCTGAAGTAGCCAAAATTGGAGATATTGCTTATACACAAGCTGATTTAGACCGTGCAAAAACGAAACTTTTAAAGGATATCGAATCCCTGCAAAACAATACAATTGGAACGGCGATTAACTTAACGGAAATCATCGGTTCTGGTGACTATCGCTTGGCTTTCTTACACCGTGACAATATTGAAAACTTAACCGTAGAAGATATCAAACGCGTGGCGAAAAAATACTTCAAAGACAACAACCGCACCGTTGGTTTATTTATCCCTACCAAAGAGGAAGTTCGCGTAAAACCGACCGAATTCTTGAATACAGATATCGAACATTTAGTAAAAGACTACAAAGGAAAAGAAACGTCTCACGACATCAGAGACTTTGCGCCAACAATTGCTAACTTAGAGCAAAACTATACCTCTGGTCAATTGAGCAATGGTTTAAAATACGGTATTATTGATAAAGATTTAAAAGGAGAAAAAGTAAATATTTCAATCAACATTCCAATTGGAAACCAAAAAGATCTACACAATAAACAATACGTTGGATCCTTCACAGCATCGATGTTGACTTCTGGAACTAAAGCATTATCTAAACAAGACATTCAAGATAAATTAGACAACTTAAAATCTAGTATTTCCATTCGCTTTAATGAGCAAACCATTTCAATTTTTGTTAATTCGTACCGCAGCACCATTAAGGAAACAATGGATCTCTTGGATGATGTATTGAAAAATCCAAGCTTCCCGGAAAGTGAGTTGACGAAGATGAAACTAGAATACACAACCTATTTGGAAAGCAATCTAAATGACCCTCAACAACTTGCATTTACCAAAATAGCACAAGCAACATCAAACGAAGCGAAAGGTAGTATCTTCTATGCTTCATCTATACAAGAAGACATTGATGGTGTAAAAGCTGTAACAACCAAAGAAATCAAAGATTTTTACGCTAAATTCTTCGGTGCTAACAATGGAATTGCTACGGTTTTGGGGATGCAAAACCAAGCAGAGGCCAAAGAATTACTAGAACGTGTTTTAGGAAACTGGAATAGCAACGCAAAATTTGAAAGAGCGTATCCTACTTTCTTTGGAACAAAACAAGGGAAAGAGATAGTACAAACACCAGACAAAGAAAATGCTGCGGCTGTAGGACAGTTAAACTTCCAAATGAATAAATCAAACCCAGATTATGCAGCCTTGACATTTGCTAATGAAGTAATGGGGGGTGGATTCATGACAGCTCGTATTCCACAAAGACTACGTGAAAAAGAAGGGATTAGCTATGGTGCTGGTACTTCCTTATCTGTACCTTCTAATGTAAATAACAACAACTCCAGCTGGATGATTTATGCCTTCTTAAATCCAACAAAACGAGGAGAAGTAGAAACGGCAATCAACGAAGAATTTGCTAAACTTGTTGCCAACGGAATAACAGAGGAAGAACTAAAAGCAAACAAAATTAGCTGGAAAAGTTCAAGACAAACGAACTTAGGTAGTGACAATTTCTTAATGTCATTATCTAACTTATACTTAACGTATGATATTCCATTCAATGATTTCGACAAGTTGAATACTGATATCGAAAAACTAACCGTAAAACAAGTGAATGCTGCAATTAAGAAGTACTTGCAACCATCAAAATTCACAACCATTTACGTGGGTGATTTTTCCAAAAAATAACAACCATAAAAAAACCTCTTGAGCTACAAGAGGTTTTTTATTTTCATGAATTGATTAACAAGCAAAATCCACTGTAGTAGCACCCGCTAAGTAAACCTTGTGTTTGGCTCCTTTAGACAGATATATTTCTACACTCTTTTGTTCGTAATCTGCTGATGTATCAAAAATAAAATCCAATTGACCATCGTGATCTAAATCACCAACAAACAGTAATTTTACAAAGGTATCATTGAAATGAGGGATATCTAAAACCAATTGTTCCTCACTTCCATCTACACTCAAATACAATTTATAATTCTCAAACAATTTAAAGGTCTTTTCCTGCTCTGAATCGTCTGTGTAAAGATAAGTGTCCATTTGTTTGCCTTCCGCTCTTAAAACGTATGTTTTTCCCTTAAAAACGTATTGTTGTGGTGCTTCCGGCCAAAGAGGTTGTTCTTTGATGTTTACTGTTTCTTTTTTCCCTTTTAGAATGTCCTTTGTTCCACTAAAGAAGAGTATTGGTCCCTCCTCTTCCGTTGAAATAGCTCCAATTACTTCAGATTCGGTACATTCGTTCATTTCTACTTGCAATTCGTACTTGGCCTTGCGCACTTGAAACTGTCCGTTTACTTCAAATAGAGCCAGCCAATTTGCATTGATTTTATTGACTTCTTCCCCATAAAAATCTCTATCATAAAACATCGGTAAAAGTACATCCATACTAATTTTCTCTTCTCTAGGTAGAATTGATTTAGTAATTGTACTAGGCGATGTTGTATCTTCTAAAACGACGTCTTCTATTTGTTCTGGTTGTGCTAAAGGTTCTGGTTTAGCAGTATCTTTACACCCCCATAAAGCCACCATAAGGGCTAATACGATTCCTTTTTTCATTTTTCTTTATTTTTTGACAAAAAAAAGACTATCCCAAGTTGAGATAGTCCCTTTATATCACGAGTCATTCGTTTTAATCATTTAATTTTAATACAGCCATAAACGCTTCTTGAGGAATCTCTACGTTTCCAACTTGACGCATGCGTTTCTTTCCTGCTTTTTGTTTTTCCAATAATTTACGTTTACGAGAAATATCCCCTCCGTAACATTTAGCGGTAACGTCCTTACGCAAAGCTTTTACTGTTTCACGAGCGATTACTTTAACTCCGATAGCTGCTTGGATTGGAATATCGAATTGTTGACGTGGAATCAATTCTTTCAATTTCTCACACATTTTTTTCCCGATATGGTAAGCGTTATCTGCGTGCATTAAAGCTGATAATGCATCCACTACGTTTGCATTCAACATCACGTCCACCTTCACTAAGTTTGATGTACGCATTCCAATTGGCGAATAATCAAACGAAGCATATCCTTTAGAAACCGTTTTTAATCGGTCGTAAAAATCGAATACAATCTCCGCCAAAGGCATATCGAACATCAACTCTACACGGTCTTCAGTTAAATATGTTTGATTGGTGATGATTCCGCGTTTTTCAATACACAAACTCATTACAGGCCCTACGAAGTCCGCTTTTGTAATAATGGTTGCTTTGATATACGGTTCTTCTACGCGTTCTAATTTTGAAGGTTCAGGCAAGTCAGAAGGGTTATTCACCACAATCGCTTGATCTGGGTTTTTCTTCGTATAGGCTAAGTACGATACGTTGGGAACCGTTGTAATTACCGTCATATTGAACTCACGCTCTAAGCGCTCTTGAATAATCTCCATGTGTAACATTCCCAAGAATCCACAACGGAAACCGAATCCTAAAGCAGCCGAACTCTCTGCAGCAAATACCAAAGAAGCATCGTTCAATTGCAATTTCTCCATCGAGTTACGCAATTCTTCATAATCCTCAGTATCTACAGGGTAAATCCCCGCGAATACCATGGGTTTAACGTTTTCGAATCCTTCGATCATATTTTGCGTAGGTACTTTTGCATCTGTAATCGTATCTCCAACCTTTACTTCCTTTGCTTCTTTAATACCCGAAATTAAGTAGCCTACGTCTCCACTTGAGATGACTTGTTTGGGAACTTGATTCAATTTCAACGTACCAATTTCATCAGCAAAGTATTCTTTACCTGTAGCCATGAACTTAATTTTCTGACCTTTTGAAATCTTTCCGTTAATTACACGGAAGATTACTTCAATCCCTCTAAATGGGTTGTACACCGAGTCAAAAATTAAGGCTTGCAAAGGTTCCTCTACATCGCCTTTTGGCGCAGGAACTCTTTCAATAATTGCGGCTAATATTTCTTCCACTCCTAATCCTGTTTTACCAGAAGCAGGAATAATTTCTTCGTAATCACAACCTAATAGGTTTACAATATCGTCGCTTACTTCTTCAGGATTAGCACTTGGCAAATCAATTTTATTTAAAACAGGAATGATCGTTAAATCATTTTCTAGTGCTAAATAAAGGTTTGAAATCGTTTGTGCTTGGATACTTTGAGCAGCGTCGACAATTAACAACGCACCTTCACATGCAGCAATAGATCTAGAAACTTCGTAAGAGAAATCTACGTGTCCTGGTGTGTCAATTAAGTTTAATATATATTTTTCGCCTTTGTATTCGTACTCCATTTGGATAGCATGAGATTTAATTGTAATCCCTCTTTCACGCTCCAAATCCATACTGTCCAAAAGCTGATTTTGTTGCTCACGTGCAGTTACCGTTTGTGTAGCATCTAACAAACGATCTGCTAACGTACTCTTACCATGGTCAATGTGAGCAATAATACAAAAGTTTCTAATGTTCTTCATCTTGGTTATATCCATTATTATAAGATCAATAAAGTAAAAAAGTCAGAAGAAATAGGACTTCTTATCCCCGTGATCTAAGTTGTAAGGCTTTCGTTTTATTTCAATTACAAACAATACACCTATATTTTGCAAATATACTTTAAAGTTTCAATTTTTTGACGGGATATTCACTTTTAATCGCGAGAAATTGTCCCTTTTTTTTATAGTTGCCCCTCCCCATGGTATGGTCACTCTCTCCTTTTTCTAAAATTCTCCTTCATCCTCCAACAATAATCCCCTTGCTTCCTTCGTTTCCTATAAAGTTTTTCCGTAATTTAGAGTTCCAAAATTTACGCTATCATGAAAAAATATTTCCCTGCCCTAGTATTGGTTTTTACTTCTTTTGTCAGTTGCAGTCAAAAGAGCGATCTTATCCAAGATTACGCGACACTTCCTCCTTATTTAAAAGAAGTTTCAGGCATGTCTTTCGATGCTAATTCCCATTCTTTTTGGGTTTTACAAGACAGCGGTAATACGAATGAATTATATCAAATAGACTCCTTAGGACAGGTGATGCACACCCTAAAAGTGAAAAACCAAAAAAACAATGATTGGGAAGAGTTAGCCTCAGATCCTGCAGGTAATTTGTACATTGGCGATTTTGGTAACAACAAAAATACGCGTAAGAATTTACAAATTATTAAAATCAATAAAGATCAACTCCATGCGAAGGAAACAGAAGCAGACTATGTTATCACGTTTGACTATCCTGAGCAACGTGAATTTCCACCTAAGGCAACGGAACTTTTCTATGATGCAGAAGCTTTCTTTTATTATGACGACCACTTTTACCTCTTCACGAAAAACAGAAGCAAAGCGTTTGACGGTACTTCTTTAGTCTATAAAATTCCCAATACTCCTGGACATCATCAGGCAGAATACGTTCAAACGTTCAGAGGCTGTAATGTATATAAACACTGTGCTATAACAGGAGCAGCGATTAGTCCGGATCAGAAGACCTTCGTTTTACTGTCACACACTAAACTTTGGGTGATTGACAACTTCAATCCCAACGCAATTTTAGACGGTAAAATCGAGGTACATAAATTACATCACGATACACAAAAAGAAGCTGTCACCTTTGGAGATGACAGCACCATTTATATTTCAGATGAAGTAAAAAAGAAATCGGGAGGTAAAATTTATAAAGTAGACCTGAATCAATTAAAACCCAAATCCTAATCCGAAGACGAATCGTCCTCCATCTTTACTGTAAAAATACGAACAATGCAAGGTTGCTTGTTCAATGGCATTCACCCATAATCCAGCTCCATAGGCATTATGCCACTTGGAAGAACTTTCTTGTGGTGTCCAAACACGTCCATAATCAAAACCTGCATATACCCCATAAGACATCGGAATAAATCCAGCGGTAAACTGTCCGGCATTAAAACGCAAATCTGTGGTTTGTACGAAAGAGGTTTTACCTGTAAAACGCTCGGGTCTGAATCCTCTTAAATTGGTATTACCACCAATCGTCGCTCCGTGATAGAAATCGTAATTCGAATTCAATCGCGTTTGATAGGTAAAATTCGTTGCCAAGATCAAACGCTCACTGCGTTCTAAATAATGAGCGAAACTAACTTTAGCATCCAGAAAAGGAAAATTTTGTTTGTTATCTTCAAGATTCGTTCTCCATCCCATAGTAGCATGAAAAGCAAAACCTTTGGTTGGATTAGCCACATTGTTGTATTGTTGGAAATCATAGGTTGCCTTTATTGTTCCGTATTGTTGGAAATCAAATACTTTTTGGTCTACTAAATCAGGACTACTCGTAATAAAGCGATTGGCTTTATCTTGTACCTTCATCGCTTGATACACTGCATTTACTTCAAACGAATTTCCATTTTTTCCTTCAAATTTATATCCAGGTGATACGGAATAACTCTCAATTCTCACTCTTTTATATTCATCTCCCATCTCCTCATCAAAATAGTGCGTTTCGTTTCCAATTCCATAGTAATTCACTGCAAAATTCGGGCTTGTCGCTCTAGCATTCAACGTGAATCCCCAGTTGTTTGTTGCATTGGGAAAATGACCGGCATATTCTGCCTCTACTCCTTTGGTATTAAACGAATAAAATCCTTTAAGTGTATGTTTCGCCGCATAGGGATCCTGCACAAATTTCAAGCGCTTTGACGAATACAAAAAGCCCAGCTTTACTCCATCTTCAGGATTATATCCCACATTGGGCAACAACATATTCACCGTTAAGGGCAATTTCTCGTAATTGAAATTATTTAAGTCGTAGCGATTGGTAAAATAATGCTTCGTTTTTTTGCCGACTTCCGTCAATTCGTTTTGCTTATCTGCATAGTCGTAAACCACTACTTTTTTGTTGTTTTCAATTTGGAAAGTATCCTTGTTCTTTCCACCAATCAAACGCAGTTTAATTTTGGCTTTATCACTTCCTTGCACGATGAATGTATCTTCATCATTCAATCCGTAAATCCAAATTTCTTTGGTTTCTTGAGGATTATAAGTCTTCTCAAATACCGTTTCTTGCCCTGATTTTTTCTCTCTATTTTGAACCAAGTGAACCGATCCATCTTCCATTCGATTAACGAGGAATACATCCTTCTTATCTGTTCCTGACAACACGACGTACTTACGCAATTCACGGTAATATTTTGGCACAAAATCCGCTATTTTTTTCTTGCGTTCTTTCAAAACGTATTTGATGTGTTCTACATCTTCTCCTTGCACTTCTTGAGGTAATTTTGCAAAGGCTTGTTCAATACTTTCATCATCTAAATCGCGCACAATAGACTCCGCTTGGGTAATCCAATCTGCTTCTGTTGTTGATTTCAATAAATATTGATCCAATGGAAATGCAGTGTGATTAATCCAACGTGGATTGGCAAAATCTTCGGTATAATTTTGCATATGGCGCAACATCGGCAACTTTTTAATTAAGGATAATAAAGCTCCGTCGATTTTGGCAAACGCTTGATCTCGATCTCGAGGCACTGGGCGATAAATGACTTGATCCCCTTCTTTAAATTCCGACCATCGCCACTGATCTCCATGTCGATCCCAATCACCAATGAGCATATCAAAAATACGCGCACGCAGATACATTTGTTGATCTACAGCATATTTTTCATCCTTTCTCAAGTTGGCAATGACATCTGTTGTGCTGATGATTTTAGCTGCGTTTCCAAAACTCTCTTCTTCATGTCCTTCACTCGGACGCTCTTCAATCATATACAACTCATCCCCATATTTAGCGTTAAAAGCGCCAAGCGCTTCTTGTTTAGGAATATAATATAATTCAGGATTGGTGTGATAAATCCCTACCTTCTTCGATAAATCTCCAATAATAAAAGGCGTATAAGGGTGAGCAGTAGTGTAGAAGTCATAAATAAAACCTTCTGCCCAAGTATTGTCAAAAGATTCCATGACATAATTATCTCGAAATACTGCCGTTTGCAAAAAACGAGAAACGCTTTTTCGAACCCCACGCATCACATATTGGGTGCCATTTTTATCAGCCAGACGCAGCGATAGTGATTGGTTTCCTCCCCCTGATATTAGCGGTGTTAACCCTCCTTTTAACGAATCTAGATTTGCCACTGGTGCTAAGATCGGTTGACCATAAGTAGAGCGATAGTGATCTCCCCAAAGGAAGCGATAGAACCCACTTTTTTGGGTCCATTTTTCTGGGTAAACACTAGCCACAGTCGAATCGACAGTTGGTATACCATAATCATCCGTTGACGTCATTTCCGGCTGAAAAATTTGCTGTCGCCAAGTGAGTTGATGCCCTCCATTTTGAAAGGTATAAAAATGAAGGAATGCGCTTTTGTCCGCCGTTATTTCTAGTGTAGCATACCCCAATTGTCCGGCAGAAAAACTCCCTTTTTCAATGGCTCTTGCTGGAGATAAGTTCCCCAATGCTCCACTGACAATTTGCTTCACTCCATCTTTCTCGTGATATTGTAAATTTCGCTCATGTCCTGACACCACGACTACATTCTCATACATTTGAGCCATTGTTTGAAGTCGCTTATTCAAGGCATTATACTTCTTGCTTTGCAGATCTTGGGTGTTGATTCCAGATACAGCACGCGTATAATTAATCAATGATCCTAAAAAAGGCAAAGGGATTTTCGCTTCCAAGGGATACAAATGATCGTGTAACGAAAAATACCCTCCGTGGTTTCCTGTACTATATACGGGATGATGTAGTGCTAAGACCACAATTTTATTTTGATTTTTATTAATTTCTCCTCTCAATTCATCAAAGAAATCCTCTCTAGTTTTGATGTCACAATCTTCATTCATATTGGGTTGTTGATCCCAATTCTCCAAATACCACTGACTATCCACAACAATTAAAACTGTTTCATCGTTAATTTTTAATCGTTCAAATCCACATACTTTACGCGGTAACAGCGCTTTTTTATCTTCTAGATTAGCCGTTAGGTACTTCGAAATATCTTTAATTCCCTCATACCCTTTTTTCCATTCCGATTCACCATTGATGAACACCGTTTCCCCTTTAAACTGCTTCGCCCAATTTAGTGCCGTATTCAGTTGAAAATCCGATTCGCTTTTGAGTTGTTTTTTTTGTATATTATCTCCTAACAAAACCAAAGTCGACGTTTTGTCCGCTTGATTAAATACTTGAGTCAATTGCTCTAGATGTGCTTGTTCTTCTTGTGACTTCGCCTCCAACAAACCTCCAACGAAATAGTATGTATGCACAATTTTATCGTTACTTTGGCGTTTTATCTCTGCATTAGACGCGTCATATTCTCGTTGTTGAGGGCTCAACGTTGCACAAGAATAAAAGAAGACCAAGAGAAGAAAATAAGCCATCGGCTTAATTTTAACGCGATTATCGGGGTTTTGACTAAATAATTTCATATTTTTAGACATCAAAAGAGGGTTGCTATGACTATTTTACAAAAAGTTGAAGAGTATATCTTTCAACGATACAAAGATACATTATCACAACAATATACCTATCATAATTTCCAACATACTACACGTGTAGTGAATGGTTTAGAGGAATTATTAAAGAAAATAGAGGTCAGTGAACAAGAAGCACTAAACTTAAAACTAGCTGCTTGGTTTCACGATATTGGCTATACCCAATCCTGTACAGAACACGAACAACACGGAGCAGCAATTGCTGAAGCTTATTTGATTGCTGAAGGAGTTCCAACCGCAGATATCGAATGCATTAAATCCCTCATTTTAGCAACAAAATTAGACCACGTACCGACTAATTTATTGGAATGCATCATCAAAGATGCAGATTTTGCTCATATTTCTGATGATAATTTCATGGACATCAGCAACTTGCTATTGAAAGAATTGAAAGTCACTTGTAATCTTCCTTTTTCACCCGAAGAATGGAATCAACAAAATTTAGATTTTTTACTCTATAAACACCGTTTTTATACCGATTATGCTCGTCAGAAATGGCAACCTAAAAAACAAGAAAATATATTCAACATCAGAGCATGCATCGAAAAAGATAAAAAGAAAAAGGAGAAAACCACAAAAAAGGAACATTTCAGATCCATTGATACCCTATTTCGCACTACTTTGCGCAATCACACTCAACTAAGTGCCATCGCCGACCGTAAAGCGAATATTTTGCTGTCAGTAAATGCAATTATCATTTCGATTTGTTTATCCACTTTAATTCCAAAATTAGATAGCCCATCAAATGCACATTTAATTATGCCCACTTTTGTCTTAATCTTCTTTAGTGTAGCTACGATTATTTTTGCCATTATGTCTACAAGACCTAAGGTAACCACTGGAACCTTTTCACAAGAAGAAGTTGACAATCACACTGTTAATCTACTTTTCTTCGGCTCATTTCACAAAATGCCGTTGGACGAATATTACAAAACGCTGCGAAATCTAATCCGCAAAGAGGAAAATATTTACGAAGCCCTAACGACTGATTTATACTATTTAGGTAAAGTATTAAACAGAAAGTACACTTTATTGCGTATAACCTATACGATCTTTACCATTGGAATCTTGGCTTCCGTAATTGCTTTTGTCTTAGCCTTTAGAGGTATTGGTTTCTAAGGAAATTCACCATCAATTGTTGATAGTCTAATGCCTCTAAGTTGTAATTGAGATTAACCAATACACGAAGTCCAATTAATCCAGCTACTCCCTGTAAATCTTCTACTTCAAATGCCTGAATAGTAGATTGCAAGACTCCTACGTATTGTAAATACTTAATATAAGCCATATACTCATCACGATCTACATGAGAGGCAAAAACAATAGCGATGCTCTTCGGTTGAACAATTCGCTCTTCAGAATTTTGAATCACAGCTTTGTCCAATCGCTTTTTGATGATTTCGTAACGCGTATTATAAGATCCATCGATATCAAATCGCTTTTCATCCATTCGAAACTGAATGCTCAAAGAAGTATCGTAAACTAAAATAAGCGAGGTAGCATCCATTGGAATCTCATCTTGAATATTGTTGCGGTAGTGAATACACATTTGTTCAGCGATGACTTGCAATTGCCACAATCTCAGATTTTGGAGATAGGTAATATCAAAAGCGCGATCCGGACAAATAGAATCACCGATGTAAATATTGTGCTCTACGCCATCGGTTTTAAATCGCTCATAATAATGTGGATAGACCGCCTGAGCTTCTTTTTGTCTCTTATCTAAAATATCGGAATAGCACTTATTAATGCGTCCAATTTGCTTATCAAATACCTTGCGATAGCGGTAGTATACATCCAATTCATAATCAATAAACCCAAAATAGGTATTCAATTGCTCGGTATTAAAGAGGTAACTTTCTTTTTGCAGTAATGGATGAATCTCTTCTCGAATATACGTTTGAATGCGTTGCTCTAATCCAGAATAAAAGTGATTTTTTACTTGTTTATTGTACGCTTTGAGCTTCAAGCGATGTTTTTCTAATAGAATATTCTCTATTTCTTTGGCATAATCATCTAATAAATGGATCAACTGATCCAATTGTGCTTTTAAATCTTTCTGAATGGCGTCATTTCTCAATTGACTGGATCCCTTAATGTCAATTTCTCCATAGAGAGGAAAAACATCAGGAAATGCAATAGGCGTAAGAATATAGTTCTTGTCTGTTACGCTGTCAATGTAGTTTTTTTGTGCCTCTTCAAGAAATTTCCAATATACACTTGGATGAATGGTCGTGTATTCACGTTGAATAATCGCTTCAATGTGATTCAATGCATCGGTTCTTACACGTTCCATTGTTTCAGAAATAATCGGCATCAATTCATTCAATTTCTGCGCATTGACACTGTGTAAATCTCGAGGATTACTCGAGACAATTTCCAAGATTCCCTCAATTCCAGTAGAGGTAATAATGGGACTAAACAAACAGCTTCGAACTCCTTTTTGCACTAAATTCAAACACATCTCTCGGTGTTCACCTTTGTGCGTTTCTGCTTCAACATCAGAAATACTAAAATATTGCTTTTGCACCATCAAGCGGCGATAAGCCTGAGCAGAAATCACAATTTGGCTTTCTTCTTCATTGAGTAGATAGCTATTGACAATCATGACGTTTTTTAGTTCGGATTGGGCTGTTTTATCACCTTGAAGTACCGTCAATCCAATTTTTAAATTAGGTAGTTTAAAAATAGAACTGAACAATTGATTGACAAAATCACCCAAAGGTTTGCGCTGCAATTCTGTTTTCAAAAAGCTTTCCTTTAGAAGAGAAAGCGCATTTTCAAAGGTTACATCCACCAAACTCAACAGTCCAAATCCTTTTAAATTCCAACTTTTTTGTGGAAAATAACGCTGCCAAAGTTCAAAATCATCGTAATTATCCTGTAGAAGTTCAATATCTGTTTGGGAGAGCATAACCGCGTTTTCTCGAGGAGTTAGCTCTACAAAATCAGCATTATACAATACGCGATAATAGCGTGTAATTCCTCGTTTATCAGGTAAGTCTATAAAGAGGGGTTGCGTCAAATCAAAATTTGATTTGAAATAATAATTCATGATAATACAACAACAAGCGATATAGTATTCATTTTGGTTAAAGTTTCGAATCTCCCCTGTGTATTTCCCTCCAGCATCTTCTATAATTTGCTTGAATCGCCTGGTGTGATTAAACATAATGTTTTGAAAGGGCATAGAAACGGCTTTGATTTCATTGTCAGACAAAGCAGAAGGAAAGATAACATCAAACAATTCAACTATTAAATTTTCATGTATATCTTCCAATGCATGATCTAGACAAGCTGCATCAATAACTAGTTGTTGATTTGCCCTATCCAACAGATCTTCATAATACGCTTTACGATAAGGATTTCCATTCTCTTTTGCGATAAATTTTTTCAATTCTTCTTTTAACTTATCAAAAGAAAATTCAATGTGGAAAGGCGTTAATTCAAAAGCTTTTAATCTCATGTTGTTTAGTGCTATAAAGTCTAAAGATACGGAATCCTTGAATTTTAATTGGTTTCAGCTTGAATTATCTTCTGTAAAAAGTTCTAAAAGGTAAAAAAATAAAATATTGTACTTTTGCTGGAAATTTCGAAAACGATTATGATTAAAATTGGCAATATAGAACTACCTGATCATCCGCTTCTTTTGGCTCCTATGGAAGATGTGAGTGATCCTCCTTTCCGCCGTCTGTGTAAAAAACACGGAGCGGATTTGATGTATTCAGAGTTTATTTCCTCAGAGGGATTGATTCGCGATGCAATAAAGAGCAAAATGAAGTTGGATATTTTTGATTACGAACGCCCGGTTGGTATTCAAATTTTTGGTGGAGATGAAGAAGCCATGGCGATGTCTGCGCGTATTGTAGAAACGGTTCGCCCTGATTTAGTAGACATTAATTTTGGATGTCCCGTAAAGAAGGTGGTATGCAAAGGAGCTGGTGCTGGCGTATTGAAAGATATCGATTTGATGATTCGCCTAACCAAAGCGGTTGTCAATAGTACTTCTTTGCCTGTAACTGTAAAAACGCGTTTGGGTTGGGATGAAGAATCCATCAATATTGACGAAGTTGCAGAACGCTTACAAGATGTGGGAGTTCAGGCTTTGACGATACACGCGAGAACACGTGCACAGATGTATAAAGGTCATTCGGATTGGACGCATATTGAACGCATCAAAAACAACCCGCGTATTCAAATTCCAATTTTTGGAAATGGAGATATTGACAGTCCACAAAAGGCCTTAGAATACAAAGAGAAATTCGGATTAGACGGGATGATGATCGGAAGAGCAGCTATTGGGTATCCTTGGATTTTTGACGAAATAAAGCATTATTTTGAAACGGGAGAACTACTTGCACCTCCAACGATTGAAGATCGCTTAGAAGCGGCTAAAAACCATTTAATTTGGTCAATGGAATGGAAAGGAGAGCGTTTGGGTATTGTCGAAATGCGTCGCCACTATACCAATTACTTCAAGGGAATTCACGGTTTTAAACCACACCGCCTGAAATTAGTCACTACGGATGATGTAACAGAACTCTTAAACTTGTTTGACCAAATCGCAGAAGAATACCGCGATTATGTGATAGAATAAGAAAGAAGAGAGAGGAAAAGGGAGAGAGGAAAGAGGTGAGATGATGAGAAGTTTGCTCGATTTTTTTTTAGTTAAAACTTACAAAGAATGATGCTTGCAAAACAGGCGATTCTTTTAAAATAAAAAAGACCTCCTGCGAGGTCTTTTTTTATAGCTTTTTGTTGGATGGTGAGGTGATGAAATCTTCGTTTCAAGAAAAGTCTCCTCTTTCCAATTATTATTCAAAATAAAGGGCAAATTACCATTTGACCCTACATATTTTTCCTCTTTCCTCTCTATCTCACCGAATTTATATTTTGTTTTGGTATTCGATGAATCTCCACTGCGTTTCGATTTCTAATAACCTATTTCGTTTTATCTGAAACGATATGCAAATCGCGTTGTGGGAAAGGGATTTCAATATTTGCTTCGTCTAAAGCCACTTTTACAATTTGCTGAATTTCGAATACGGTATTCCAATAATCTGATTTGCCGATCCAAGTACGCACGTTTAAATCAACTGAACTATCGCCTAAACTACTCACAAATACAATTGGTGCAGGATTTTGCAACACCGCTTTGTGTTTAGCCAACGTAGCCAAAATAATGTTTTGAGCTTCTTTGATGTTTTCATTATAACCGATTCCCACCACAAAATCGTGTCTTCTTGAAGTAATTTCAGAATAATTGGTAATCACCGAATTCGCCAAAGGGCCATTGGGACTAAATACTTTTAATCCCGTTGGACCTGTTAACGTTGTATATAATAAATCAATACGTTCTACTGTTCCTTCCGTTCCACTGGGATTAGAGATATAATCACCCACTTTAAATGGTTTAAATAATAAAACTAAAACCCCACCAGCGAAATTCGATAAACTCCCTTGTAGTGCTAAACCTACAGCTAAACCTGCAGAGGCAAAAATCGTTGCGATCCCCGCTACTTGGAATCCCATCGTAGCAGCCACTACAATAAGCAGAATAATATACAATGTTGCTTTTACAACACTTAGTAAAAACCCGCGTAAAGACAATTCTACCTCGCGTTTTTCTAAACGCCTGCGAATCATCTTTAAAATGAGCTTAACCAAATAAGATCCGATTCCCAAGATGACAAAACCCAAAATAATTTTGGGGATTGCATGCCACATGGAATCGAGCATCTGTTCTAATCCTTTTAATAACATTTCCATAGCTTTCTTTTTTTAATTTTCTTTCTTAGATTTTCAATTTCTTTTTCATGTCTTTAGACAAAGCGTCTTTGTGCACCATGAAATCTGTCGTTTTGTACTTTACGTACTCTTTTGACATATACATATATCCTTGGTGATCATTTGAAATCCCCCAAGAGTTTTTCACAATATAAAATTCACGTCCTTTTTGGTCTTTTGCGATTCCAACGATATGCATTCCGTGATCGTCTGTGGTTGAATAATTATCAAACGCCTCTTGACGCATTTCTGCTGTTACTTTACGCTCTGGTTTAGGTCCGTTGAAAATATCTTTGCGTTCTTCCTCATTCATATCTTCCCAATCTTTTTCAGGAACATAAGCGATTCCGTTTTTCCAGCTAAAATATTTCTCACTTACGTCTCCGCCCCAAGCAACAGTATATCCGTTGTTAATAGCCAAGTCGATAATGTCCGTCATTTCGTTCACCTGTACGTTATACACTTGATCAAAAGCCCAGTTATCTGGCACTAATAACACAAATTTATCATAGTATGGATAGTTCATATCCGATCCTATTTCGATATAATCCTCTGGATTAATTCCAATTACCTCACTTGCAAATGTTTTAGGCGTATATTCTTTTCCTTCCCATTTGAATTTTTCAGGAACTTCCCCTAAATACGCATCAATTACAGCGGTATACGCCTTCTCCCAATTTGGCGTTAGTTTTCCATTTGGATTGGAAACTACTGCTTTTAACACCCCTTCTTGGATTGCTGCCATTTCGGCAAATTGGTTCTTTTTTGTCCCGTAGTTTAATCCTGTATACACTTCTTGTGGCACTGCACCATACATGCGGTACATATTCATTACATCGTGAAAAGCGCCACCATCTCCTAGAGTCACAGCACCTTGCATGCGTACATACATTTTCCCTTTTTCAACATAAGCATTACGCGCTGAGTAAATCTGAGAGATTTCTACAGGGCGTTTTCCCATGCGCATCATTTCGGATTCGATGAAAGAATTGGCGGAATAACTCCAACAAGTCCCCGAAGATCCTTGATTTTTAATTGATGTATTTTCAATATCTACAACGGGCTTAAACTGAAAAAGCTCCTTGCTTTTGTCACTTGCATTTAATTTTAACGCATTAACAAGATTGTCTTGTGCTACTGTCGTTGACGCCGTTATAACAGATAAAACCGCCGTCAATACCCATGATTGGATTGTTTTTTTATTCATTGTACTTGTTGTTATAGTCGTAAAGATAAAAAAACATTGGCGAATGACCGTAAATCAATGACGAAAATGGTTTATCGTCTTTTTGGTTTTTTGTCTTTACGTATTTTTAAATTTGTGAAGCTATCGATAAAAAAAAACAGCAATTCAAAATTGAATTGCTGTTTTTGCTTTATTTATCTCGTTAACTATAGTGTTTCTTTCAACCAACGGAAAAATTCACCTTGCCATACTTGTGCGTTTTGCGGTTGTACTACCCAGTGATTTTCTTCTGGTAAATACAAGAATCTACTTTTAATTCCTCTCAACTGTGCTGCTTGGAAAGCTTCTTGTCCTTGTCCGATTGGCACGCGGTAATCTTTCCCTCCTTGGATGATTAAGATAGGCGTATTCCATTTGTCCACATTGTTGATTGGATTAAAGTTTTGAAGTGCATTTTGCACATCTTTATTGTCTTTTTCCCAGTATGCTCCCCCTGTATCAAAATTAGGGAAAAATACTTCTTCTGTTGTTCCATACATACTCACTAGGTCAAATACTCCACAGTGAGAAATAAATGTTTTGAATCGATTTTCGTGAATTCCAGCAAGATAGAATACAGAGTACCCACCATAGCTTGCTCCAATTGCTCCTAAACGTGCGTTATCTACATATTTTTCTTTGGCTACATCATCAATAGCAGCTAAGTAATCTTGCATTGGTTTTCCACCCCAATCCTTGCTAATTGCTTCGTTCCATTCTACTCCATGTCCTGGCATTCCTCTGCGGTTTGGCGCTACGATAATATAACCTTCTGCAGCCATCAATTGGAAGTTCCAACGGAAAGAATAAAACTGAGATAAAGCCGATTGCGGCCCTCCTTGTGCATACAATAATGTTGGGTATTTTTTATTTGGATCAAAGTTCGGTGGATAAACAACCCACGTTACCATGTCTTTACCGTCTACTGTTTTAACAATGCGCTTTTCGCTTTTGCTCAACGCAATTTTCGAATAGATCTCATCGTTTACCTTTGTAATTTGATTCCATGATTTTTTCTTTAAATCATAAGAAAAGATTTCTGTAGCATGATTGAAATCTGTACGAGTCAAAACTACTTTATCTCCGTCAAATCCAACGATTCCCGTAACGTCAAAGTTACCATCTGTCAATTGAACAACAACAGGTGCAATGCGTTTTAATCCAGGGAAGTTTACAACAAATAATTGCACAGTTCCACCAACAGCAGCTACAAAATACACTCTGCTTCCGTCAGGACTCCATTTGTAACTATCAACCGTACCATCCCAATTAGCTGTAAGATTTTGTTCTACCTCTCCCATGCGAACGATGATATCGTTCTTATCTGCCTCATATCCGTCGCGTTTCATTTGCAACCAAGTCAAATGACCTTGCGGAGAATACGTAGGGTGTGTATCATATCCTACATTCTTTTCTGTTAAGTTCTTCGTTTGTTTTGTTGCAAGATTATACTCGTATAAATCTGTATTTGTACTTAAGGCATAATCGGTACCGAATTTCTTTTTAGAAACATACACAATTGATTTTCCATCAGGAGCCCATACATAATCCTCTGAACCACCAAATGGTTTTTGAGGAGCATCATAGGGTTCGTTTTCCATAATGTCAATCTTGTTGTCTTTATTGTCTTTAGCAGCATAGAATACGTGGTTATGTGTACCATCATTCCAAGTATCCCAATGTCTGTAATCCAATCCGTCAAATACATAAGCTTCTGCTTTTTGCATCGTTGGATATAGATCTTTTCCTAAAACGTTGTTGATTTTTACCGCTTCATCAAACACAATGTGTTTCCCATCGGGCGAAATACTTGCATCGCTTACTACATCTTTATAGGTTTCAATTGCCACAGGCTTTCCTCCTGTTAATGGGATTTGATAGGTTTTAGAATCAAAACTATTTTCTTCCATTTTAGCATGAGTCACCTTATAAATAAGATTTTTTCCGTCCTTTGTTATTCCCACAGGACTCACTCTTCCTAATTTCCACAAGAGTTCTTTTGTCATTACATCTTGAGCAAACGTATTCAAACACGCTAAACTCAAGGCAAACAAAACTATTTTTTTCATATTCAGTAGGTTTATTGAGCGGTAAATTTACTGTTTTCTTTTGATTAAAACAGCCGTTTTTTCCCCTAAAACCACGAACAACAAGAGAAGTCTGTACTACAAAATACAGCAAAAATCACAATTTAGCGTATAGATTCACCTCTTTTATCCACATAAAATGTAATAAATCGAAAAAAAACATCAAGATTCATATCAATTAGATTACCATTTGAAGTGTTATTTTTATCTAAAACATAGAATTATTATAAAAATAATAACTATTTTCACGGACAAATTTTTTTACCTATGAAAAACAATAAACTTTTTATTGCTATCATCATCGCCTTAGTTTTAGGTGTTATTTTTGGAAGTATCATTCACTACTCACTTCCCGAATACGTTGCTGGTTTTTCACAAAACATCAAATTACTAGGGACCATCTTTATTCGATTGGTTCAAATGATTATAGCTCCATTAGTTTTCTGTACCCTTGTTGTTGGAATTGCTAAAATGGGCGATATGAAAATGGTTGGTCGAGTGGGAGGAAAAGCAATGGGATGGTTTATTACAGCCTCATTGGTTTCTTTGGGGATTGGATTAGTCTTAGTAAACTGGTTTAAACCAGGGGCTAATGCAAATTTCAATTTAGAAAATACTTCATCAGCGAACGACTTACTAACTAAAACAAATGCATTAAGTCTTCAATCCTTTATTGAACACTTAATTCCCAAAAGTATTTTTGAAGCCTTTGCACACAATGAAATTCTTCAAATTGTTGTATTTGCGGTCTTTTTTGGCGTTGCCTTAGCGAGTATAGGTAAAAAAGGAAAAGTTATCATCAAATTATTCGATCGCATTGCTGAAGTTGTTCTCAAAATGGTAACATACATCATGTGGACAGCTCCTTTAGGGGTTTTAGGGGCCATTGCTAGTGCTGTTGCTTTGTATGGTTTAAGTATCTTCTTAACGTATGCAAAGTATTTATTAGCCTTCGTTTCTGGATTAATCGTGCTTTGGGCGGTTTTAATCTTGGTGGGATACCTAATCCTTGGAAAAGATGTTTGGCGCTTGCTAAAGACAATTAAAGAACCTTTATTAATTGCTTTTTCTACCACAAGTAGTGAAGCTGTTTTTCCGAAATTAGTTGAGCAATTAAACAAATTCGGTTGTTCTCCAAAAATTGTATCCTTTACCTTGCCTTTGGGTTATTCTTTTAACTTAGATGGAAGTATGATGTATCTGACTTTTGCCAGTATTTTTATTGCGCAAATCTACGATGTACCCATGACCATAGGCGATCAAATATTAATGCTATTGGTATTAATGGTAACGAGTAAAGGGGTTGCAGGCGTACCTCGTGCTTCGTTAATTGTTATTGTAGCCACTTGTGCCATGTTTAATATACCACCTGAAGGCATTGCCTTTATCTTGCCAATTGATCACTTCTGTGATATGGGAAGAAGTATGACTAACGTATTGGGAAATGCATTGTCTACTGCTTCTATTGACAAATTTGAAAACAACGATACTAATCCCACACTTACTGAGAATTAAAACAACACGATAAGCACAGAATAAAAACAAACTATGGACGAATTTCACATCTCACAATTAATCAATCCTGAGTTCTACATCAATTTAGAGATTGCCGGACATTCTATTGGAATATACGTTGTACTTTTTATTGTATTTGCCGAAACAGGTTTATTTGCTGGTTTCTTTTTACCAGGAGATAGTTTACTTTTTTTAGCCGGTATTTATAGTACAGCTTTAATGCAAGAAATTTTCCCGATAGAAAGCGACTTTCTAAATGTGGCTCTACTCTCTACATTGGTCGCCTTGGCGGGGATTCTCGGCAACTCCTTTGGCTATTGGTTTGGCGCCAGAAGCGGTAATTACCTCTACAATGTAAAAGACAACTTTATATACAAGAAAAAATACTTATACGAGTCAAAAGTCTTCTTTGAAAGACACGGAGGAAGAGCCATTATCTTTGCGAGATTCTTACCGGTTGTAAGAACTTTTGCTCCAATCATTGCAGGAATTGTTCGCATGGATATCAAACGCTTCATGTTATACAACGTAATCAGTTCGTTCTTATGGGCAACTACTTTGATTTTTGCTGGACATTACCTACAAGTTTGGTTATTGGATAGCTATGGAATCAACTTAAAAGATTATATCGAGTATATTGTCTTAATCTTAGTATTAGCGACTACTTTACCCATCGTTATTAAATTGGCAAAAAGAAAGAAAAGCGATACAACTATCGAAGAATAATAAACAAAAAAGCGACGTAAAAACGTCGCTTTTTTTTTATGATTTAAAAGTGTATTGAAACACTTTGGATTATTCAGCGGGAGCTAATTCTACGATCAACCCTTCAAGCTCAGGAGCAATCCCAATTTGACAACCTAAACGGCTGTTATCCTTGACATTTAATGCCTCCCAAAGCATTGCTTCTTCATCCGGATTCATTTCTGGTAATTCAACTTCGTCTGCGTTGTGTACATAACACTGACAAGAAGCACACATGGCCATCCCACCACAAATACCAATAGTTCCTTCTGGCGCTAATTCAAAGGCACGAACCACTTCCATGATATTCATACTCATATCTGTTGGTGCATCGACTACGTGCTCAACTCCTTCTCTATCAATAATTGTAATTTTAATATCTGCTGACATGATTATTCAATTGATTTAACAACCGCTTTCTCCGCTTCTTTGCGTGTACCATCAAATCCATTAATACCCGAAACTGTTGTATATTTTAATACATATTTCTTACCAGGGTTCAACATGTTATACACACTTTGACACATTAAAGTTGCTTCGTGGAATCCACATAAAATCAACTTCAATTTACCTGGATAAGTATTAATATCCCCAATTGCATAAATACCTGGAATATTCGTTTGATAATCTAATGCGTTATTTACTTTAATTGCATTTTTTTCAATCTCTAATCCCCAGTCTGCGATTGGTCCTAATTTTGGGGTTAACCCAAACAAAGGAATAAAGTAATCGCAAAACACTTCTTCTCGTGTTCCTTCGCGATCCACTACTACCGCTTCTAATTTTGTTGTTCCTTTTAGTTCAACAATTTCCGCTGGTGTAACCAACTTAATTTTCCCTTGATCTTTGAGTGCTTGTACCTTCTCTACAGAATCTAAAGCGCCTCTGAATTCGTTACGTCTATGTACTAAATATACTTCTGCAGCTATATCTGCTAAGTAAATACTCCAATCTAAAGCAGAGTCACCACCACCGGCGATAACAATCTTTTTACCTGCGAACATTTCTGGTTTTTTCACGAAATACTCCACGCCTTTATCTTCATAAAACGCCAAGTTTTCCAATTCTGGTTTACGCGGTTCAAACGAACCTAAACCTCCAGCAATAGCCACCGCTTTTCCGTGGTGTTTTGTTCCTTTATTGGTTGTAACGATAAACGTACCGTCTTCTTGTTTTTCAATTGATTCCGCAACTTCATTTAAGGTAAACCCCGGTTGAAATTGCTTGATTTGCTCCATTAAATTATCGACTAATTCTGCTGCTCCTACGGATGGATATCCTGGGATATCGAAAATAGGCTTTTTCGGATAAAGCTCAGTCAACTGACCTCCTGGTTGAGGCAATCCGTCAATGATATGACATTTAAGCTTTAATAGGCCTGCTTCAAAAACAGCAAATAGACCAGTTGGTCCAGCTCCAATAATAATTATATCGGTTTCAATCATGATGTAGTTCTTTAATACAAAGGTATCCTTTGTAACGTTTATTAAAAATGATAAAAGTCAATCATCTACAAAGACTCTATTTGCTTTAGTAGATAATTGACCTGTTATTTTTATCCAACATTAACTACCGTCTCGATTTCGGGTGCATATTTTTTAATTGTAGTTTCAACCCCTGCACTCAATGTCATTTGATTCACACTGCAAGCTGTACAAGCACCTTCTAAGCGAACTTTCACGTGTTTGTCATCAACTATATCAATTAATGTAATATCTCCTCCATCGGTTTGCAAAAACGGGCGAATCTCGTCTAACGCCTTCATAACGTTTTCTCTGATAGTTTCTGATGCCATATATTTAGTATCTAAAATGGTTTTATTTTTTTCCTACTGCTGAACATCCAGCCATAGTTGTAATTTTGATTGCCTCTGTTGGTGGCAATGAATCGTTGCGCATAACAACTTGTTCTACAACATTTCTGCTGATTTCTTCGAACACTTTTGCGACAATCGTATCTTTTTGTAAAGCCGCTGGGCGACCAAAATCTCCTGCTTCTCTAATACTTTGAACAATGGGAACTTCTCCTAAGAAAGGCACTTGTAAATCTTCTGCTAAGTTTTTAGCTCCGTTTTCTCCAAAGATGTAATATTTGTTATTCGGCAATTCTTCCGGTGTGAAATACGCCATATTTTCAACAATTCCCAATACCGGTACATTGATGCTTTCTGAGTTGAACATCGACACTCCTTTTTTCGCATCTGCTAGCGCAACTGCCTGAGGAGTAGATACCACAACGGCACCTGTTACGGGTAAAGATTGCATGATTGACAAGTGAATATCCCCTGTCCCTGGAGGTAAGTCCAATAGTAAGAAGTCTAGTTCGCCCCAATCAGCATCAAAAATCATTTGATTTAATGCCTTGGCAGCCATAGGTCCCCTCCAGATAATGGCTTGATCTGCCTTAGTAAAGAATCCAATTGATAAAAGCTCTACTCCATAAGACGTAATCGGTTTCATCTTTGAACGTCCATCCACCTCAACCGAGATTGGTTTCGCATTTTCTACGTCAAACATAATCGGCATAGAAGGCCCATAAATATCTGCATCTAAAACCCCAACACTAAAGCCCATATTCGCTAAACTAGCGGCAATATTAGCGGTAACTGTAGATTTTCCAACTCCTCCTTTTCCAGAAGAAATCGCAACGATATTTTTAATACCTGGAATTGCTTTTCCTTTGATTTCTGGTTTTTCAGGAGCTTCAACTTTTATGTTTACTTTTACTTTTGCTTTTTCATACACCTGTTCGTGTATCACTTTCATCACATCGACTTCTGCTCTTTTTTTGATGTGTAAAGCAGGGGTTGATAAAACTAAATCAACAACTACCTCATCTCCAAAGGTCATAACGTTGTTAACTGCCCCACTTTCAACCATATTTTTCCCTTCTCCAGCAATAGAAATGGTCTCTAATGCCTTCAGAATATCTTTTCTATCTAATTTCATTATATGCGATTAGTTTTCAATATTTTACTATAAATCTTGACTTACGCAAATATAGCAGTTATATTTGAAATTTTGATGTTAATATATTCTAAATGCAAATCCCTAGCATACTTGATATTATAGGTGATTTGTAAAATTCAGGGTAGTTTTTTTACTTAAAAAAACGCGTTTTATTTCATTTTGAATTAGGGCAAATTCAGCATTCAACAACTGATTTTTTGCTGCGTTAAAGGAGAAAATATCAGCCTTTCCATTCTCGTATTTTACCTGTGTGGTATGAAAGGATTTTTGAGCTAATTCAATGCTGTTTTTCAATCCTCCGTTCAAGTTTTCAACCTGATTTATTTCTTGTACCAAGCGTTCTTGTTCTTTGGCAATTGCCTGTTCCTTTTCCTTGATTTTCCACGTATTCAGCTGCCTTTCTGCTTTGTTCTTTCGCAATTGCCTTGATACGATTCCTCCCTGAAAAACGGGAATACTAAGTCCCACTCCGATATAGTGACTTTTGTTATCACCAAACTGTTTAGAGAAAGAAGCAACATCCCAATCTAAACTCGTATTAAAGGGTTTGGAATAAAAAGTTCCCCACTGATAATTCCCTGTCAATCGAGGGTAGTTTTTTGCTTTTATCGCCTTTTTTTCAGTCTCTAAAATCACTTGATACAATCGCACTTTTTCGAGCATTGGATTGAACTCATAATCCGAATTAAATCCAACCGATTCCCTTTCAAACACTAGTTCAAAATCGGTCATTCCAACCGTATAAACATCCAATAGATGTAAAAGTTGTAATTTTTGATTACTCAGTTCATTTAGCGTTGTTTGAATATTGAGTTGTTCATTATTAAAAATATACGCTATATCGTATTGATCACTTTGTGGTTTAGCGCCCGCTTCTACTTCTTTGACTACTCGATCCAGATTCAATTGGCTATTTTTCAATTGCAAGGTTTGAAGTTTATAATACTCTTGCGTCCCTATGATCTTAAAAAACAAGTCCAAGACGCGTTGTTGATAATAGTACTTGACTTCTTCTGCTTGTAGCCCTGCATAGGAAGTATTGTTTTTTTTCATTTGACGGTCTACATAATCCGACCAATCAAATAAGCCAATAGACGCATCAACAGCTGTTTGCAAGGATTGGATATTAGAGCTCACTCTCGCATTTGTCATTGGATTAATTGCGGATCCGTAATTAAAGCTTTGAGTGGTGTTAAATCCAACTTGAGGTACGTAATAAGAAGCCACGCTTTGTTGTTGCACTTCAACCACTTGTTTTTCAAGTTGAGCAATCATCAATTCATAACTATTTTCTTCTGCTAAACGCATACAATCATGCAAGGTCCATTTTTCCTGAGCAAAGGAAAACTGCATACAAAGCAAACCAAAAAACAACCCAATAGGCTTATTCATAATTTATATATTTCAATGTGTTTATGCGAGTTGCTTGTATGGATTTCCATAAAACTAATAGCATAGAAAATAGTGTCAATGCCAAAAAAGCTAATAGGAAAGGCCATAAAGACAAATCAATGCGATAGACAAAATCTTCTAACCAAATCTGCATCAAATAGTAAACAGGATAGACAGAAATAAGGAAGCCCAGTATACAATACATCAAAAAACGAACAGATAAATTGACTAAGAGTTTGCTTCTATTTGCCCCCAATACTTTGCGAATAGCAATTTCTTTTAATCGACTTTCAATACTAAAGGAAACAATCGCCATTAAGCCAAACAAAGCAATAAACATCGATACCCCCACCATACATAAAAACAAAGTACGTTGATACAAGGTCTTTTCATAACTTGCTGCAAAATCCCTAGTAGCAAATTCATATTCCATCGGATAGGTAGGCTCTACGCGTTTACTCCAAAAATCCTCTAATTGATTCATTGTATGTTGTACGTTATTCGATTCTATTTTAACGGAGATATTTTCAATAAGTACCGTAAACCAATTTACAGAACTAGGCATAAAATAGGTTACAGGAGGAATTACCTGTGAAAATCCCTCAATTTTCATATCCTTGACAACTCCAATAATCTCAAAATCTCGACCATTCCATCGCATCTTTTTTCCTATAATTCCGTCTGAAAAATTAAAGGTTCTCTTATAGGTTTCATTAACGACAATTTTATTGATACTATCCGAAGCTAACGTACGATCAAAAAATCGACCTTGAATCAACTGACCATCAAACACTTTCAAGAAATCATAACCTACTGGGACGTTTTTACTTTGAACAGAAACTTCATCAATCGTATTATTAGAACTACTTCCATATCCAACTCCCATAAGCATAGAATGGTTTACAACAGCTTTAACTCCTTCTATTTTTTGTAAATCTGCTTCTATTCTTTGGTAGATGCTATTTCGCTGATTATCATCTTTAACCTTAAATCGTATATTGACTACTTGATCACCACTAAATCCCAAATCTTCATGTAAAATATGCTCTACTTGTTTTTGAACAAAAATAGCGGTAGACAAAAAGAAAAAGGCGATAACAAATTGAAAAACCAATAAGGTACTACGCAAACTCATTCCTGATTTACTGCGAATAAAATTGCCTTTCAACACTTTTATTGCATCGAAAGAAACCACAAACAAACTTGGTAAAACTCCTAAAAGGAGATATACTCCCAAAACGATAATCCCGATAATACTCCCTAAGGAAAAAAAATCAGCTTCTATCGCTCGATTAACAAGTACATTAAAATAAGGCATTCCCAATTCGACTAAGACGAGCGCCAAGGCAAAAGACAATAAAGTAGTAATTCCCGCTTCAAACAGCATTTGCCTCATCAACTGATTACGGGTGCTACCAATCGCTTTTCGGATTCCAATTTCTTTTGCGCGTTTAAAGCTCTGTACAAGCGCGAGATTAATTGCATTTACAAGCGCTAACACCAAAAGTAGGAGCGCAGAAAACAACATGATATTCACAATTTTACTTGCAGTAGGTCCAGCTCCTAATCCAGTAGATTTGGGATTTAGATAAACCCCACTTAACTCATTGTAATTAAAGACCAAATAGCCTTTCATTTTTTCTTTTAATTCTACAACAGAAACACCTTCTGCTTTAGCATACAACTGTATAATATCCTTGTAAAATACCTCATGCAATTGCTCTCTTACGTCATCGATAGCAAGACCTTTTTTTAACTTAATGAGCAGCGTATAATTATGATCTCCCCAATTATCCGCTCGATTGTACGCTATTTGAGACTCTGTCAAATATGAGGTTAATCCCTTAAACACAATAGAACTATTTCCTGGTATTTCAAAGACAAATCGAACCGTTAAAACTTTTCCGTTATCTAATTGCACAAGTTTACCTATGGGATTAATACCCACACCAAACAAACGGTCTGCCTCTTTCTTTTCTAAAGCTAAAGCATCTTCATAATTTTGTTGGTAATCCTCTGAACTTCCAAACACCGTTGTAAAAGGAAAAAACGTAAAGAAATTCGCTTGTCGTTCATCAATATCATATAAAAAATCTGCTTTCCCTTCCACTACAACGCTCATTACTTTGGAAGACATATAGCCAAAGTTGTATGATTCAATAAGAGAAGAAGCTTGATCTAATTGGTTGGCAATAGGAGCAGGAAACCAACTTCTGAAATAAGATTCTGTTGTCCCTTCTACTTCATATACTCTATCTTTGTATGGATTCCATTGATCAAAGCTATGTTCATTTTTCCAATAGAAAAGCACAATAATTAGGGCTGCCATTCCTATGGCTAACCCTAAAATATTAAGTGTTGAAAACCAGACATTTTTTTTAAAATGTCGCCAATATAACTTTAACCAATTTGAAACCATACAGCTAATACTATTTTATTTTCTCAATTTTTCCTCCAGACGATTTTTTCACTTCTACCAAAGAAGCTGAACCATACACGGATATTTTCCCCGATGAACTCGCTTTTCCTCTCACTTCATCTGATGCTGTAAATGTCATAACTCCAGATGAACTTGCTTTTCCATCAAGTGTTTTTACCGCGAAATCTCTTGCATCAATCTTACCAGAGCTCGACACCTTTGCCTCTACCGTTTTTGCCGATCCATCTAATTCAATTCTTGCCGAACTACTCGCTGCTAAATCTACTTTGTTTCCTTTTAAATCCAGGTCAACTTTAGCGGATGAACTCACGTCAATTGCCGTACTATTTGCTATTTCAAATTTACCCTCCACCTTTGCCGAAGAGCTCGCCTCAATAACAAGGTTATCTGCTTGCACAAGATTACTGCTAAACTTTGCAGAGCTGCTTGCCGTTATTTTCAAGTCTTTGGTCAATATTTTGTTTTGTACGTTTAAACTTGCAGACGAAGAGACATAAGCTCCTGATAACGTAGGATTACTCACTTGTACGTGAACAGGACTGATTCTTCCTTTAAAAATTCCCGTAGGGGTATCGATAAATACATGTAAAACACCATTTTTTACTTCTGTTTTCACATATTGCATATCATCAGCATCCTCTACGTGTACCTCAACAGATTTACTACCTCCGTATGTGAAGTCCAATTGAATACTTTGTGATACTTTGATTGCTGCAAAGTCTGCAACTTGTCGTTTTTCTTGTTTTTGTGCAAAAACTGTACTTCCTATCAAAAGAAAGATTATCGCTAATTTTTTCATAAGTTATATTGTTAAATTTACTCGTATTTTATATATTCCAATACATTCACTTTTGTTGCTTTATACGCTCTACTCACCACAATAATCAAGGTTAATACTACGATAAGTATAAAGCAAACCACATAGACTCCATATCCAATTTCAATGTGATAGGCATAATCCTTTAACCATTGTTGCAACAGATAATAGCTAGGAAAAAGGGATAAGCCAAAACCAATAACACAGTATATCAAATACTGATACGACAGCTTTCGAATGAGTTCATTCGAATTTGCTCCCAATACACGGCGAATCGCGATTTCTCTCAATTTTGTTCCAATCGTAAAGGAGGATACGGCAAAAAGACCGAAAAGCGCAATAAAAACAACAATATTCCCCAAGCACAATAACACTTGTTTCTGTTGCTGTATTTTATCGAATGTTTGGGCAAATTGTTGATCGACAAATTGATATTCGAAAGGCAATTTTGCTCCTTTATTGAATGTATGCCACACCTGTTCTAAAGCCGGTATCAATGTCTCTAACTGATCAACATCCACCTTCATCTTGACACCGTAAAAATTATTGTCCCCTTCTGAGAATAAACTAAACATCATCGGTTGTACTTCCGATTCGAATCCCCCTGTATGGAAATCGCGAATCAATCCTACAATTTGATAATCGGACAATTGGACATCCTCTATCTTTGTTTCTCCAAGTGTAGCCAACAAACTTTCGTTAATCAACACATTTTGAATACTATCTGTAGCTAAGTTCTGATCTAAAAAGCGACCTTCTTTTAATTGTATCTCCATCATATCAAAATAGTTTCCTTCCACATTTATTTTCATGCTCATAATATTCTGATTCTTATAGGGAAATAGATTAAAAGAAGAACCGCCGCGTTGATCGCCGTATTCCAAACTAGCTACAGCTACTTCTTCAATTCCTTTTATTTTTAAGACTTCTTGCTTGAAGGTCTGGTATTTTTGATATTTGCCTTCACTATCCTCTTCAATTAAGAAGGGAACGCTAATAATTTGATTCCCATTAAACCCAAGATCTTTGGTCGTCATATAGTTCGCTTGTTGGTACACAATATACGTTGCTGAAATAAACCAACAGGCACTCGCAAATTGGATAATTAAAAAAGTATTTTTAATCAAATTTCCTGAACGACTGCGGTGAAAATTTCCTTTTAGCACTTCTAATACACGGTACTTCGAGATATAAAAAGCGGGAATTAAACCGGCAAACAGAATAATCAATCCATAGACCACAACAAATAGGAGAACAAAATCTTGAATGCGCACAGCAATGTTTGTTTGTAAGAATAGATTGGTGAAAGGCAGAATCAAAAAGAGCAAAATCATACTTACAATAAAAGCCAAACAAATCGTAATCGAAGTTTCGAATAAGCTTTGCTTAACAATATCGCGGTTCATTCCGCCTAACACTTTGCGAACTCCAACTTCTTTTGCACGAAAGAGTGCTTGAGAAAGCGATAAATTCACGTAATTAAATAGTGATAATAGCAGTATTAACCAAGATAATCCCAAGATAATATACAGCAGCTTTACATTGGCAATGGGTTCAGGAATATACCCCGCGATTGGTCCATCTTTTTGAAAATGCAACACAGATAGAGGATGTAAATAAGCATTAGAAATAAGCATTCCATCCAAACGTTCTAATAATTCTGCTAGCGTTATATTTGACTTCGCAGCCCAAGGCTCAAAATAATACTTCAAATACAACGCATCGATGGCTTTCGCTGTTTCTTCTGGTTTTGAAGTTTTGATTAGCAAAGATCCTGATATCTGATCCCAACTAGTGGCTTGTTCCTCAGTTAAAAACTGGAAACTGTTAACAACAGCTTCTGGCATAAAACTGCTGCGTTTATCTCCGATGCGATAAACTCCAACCACAGTAAATATTTTGTCCTCAATCTTTACTCCTTCCCCTACTGGGTTTATGCCTTTTCCAAACAATGTTATGGCTTTCTGCTCTTCTAAAACAAGTTCATTTGGCGCTTTAAAGATTTGTTGCTTTGCTCCATAGATAATCTCATAAGGAAAGAAATCAAAGAAGGTTTCATTCGTTGTCAGTATTTTTTCAAATGCAAAAGACTTGCCTTTATATTCTACTGCAAAATCTTGATAGTAACCATATAACAAATAGTCTTCCACAAAAGAATACTCTTCTTTTAGTTTAGCTCCCAAAGCAAAAGGATGACCATTCATCGCCATTTTTTCCCCTTTATTCTCAACAAAGTGAATCGTTTCTTTATTTGCATTCCATTGATCAAACGAATATTCTTCTTTACAATAGAGCGTAGATAGTAATACCGCAGCGATTCCTATCGCTAAACACAAAAGAGTAAGCAAGAAATAAACTTTGTTTTTCTTACTATTATAAACATATATTTTAAACCAATTTTTCAACATACTTATTCGTATTTCATATACTTAATAAAGTCAACTTTTGTAACTACTCGAACTTTTCTCCAGATAATAAAGCACACAAGTCCAATCAAGAAGAGAAATGAAAAAACAAAGGGAAAAACTTCGATTTCATGTTTGTACTTAAATCGATGCAACCAGGTATTCATCACCCAATACACGGGATATACAGCCATCAAGCAAGCGAGGATGACAGAGGAAAAGAAAGGTCTACCAATCAAAAAGAAGAGTTCATATGTACGAGCCCCTAGCATTTTTCGAATGATAATTTCCTTTTGCTTTTGTTCTACATGAAGTGACAAACTAGCGTAGAGCCCAAACAAAGCCATAAAAACTACCGCAATACTCCAAATGACAAACATATGCTTTTGCGATTCAATATGCTGATAATTGGCTTTGAACTGATTGGAAATCGTTTGATAATGGAACGGGTATTCATAATCTATATTGACAATCCAAAACGCGTGTAAACGCTCTAATGTTTCTTGTGTATTCGCCGTTTCATCAAGTTCTATAGAAAGGTAATTCAAACCATAAGGCAAAAATTCAATATCCTTCCATTGAAATAACAACAAGGGTTGTACAGTTTCTTCAAAGCCATTGCTAAAATAATTTTTGATTACCCCTTCAATCAAATACGTACTTCGATCATAGGAAATTACATTACCTAAAGCTTCATCTGCAGTGACCCCCATTTGAGCAACAAATTGTTCATTAATCCAAACCTTTGGTAAACTATCCACTGCTATTGGACGGTAAGCAACCTTCTCAAACCCCACCATATCGATATATTCTTCATCAATCCCTTCCATTACAAAATCTGGAATTTTGCGCATCCCATAATACGCCGTATATTTGGTTTTAATGGATTTATCTTCATAAGCAATCGTGGACAAGGCTACATTTTTAATTCCTTCTATTTTTTGAATCTCTTGTATTACTTTGTCATTGCGATATAACTTACGGCGAATTTGCTGGGTAAATAACTTAACCTGAACCACGTGATCTCCTTCAAAACCGCGGTCTTTCTCTTCCATGAAGTGCACTTGTTTCGCGATAATCCATCCACCTACAACAAAGAAAAAGGCAATGGTCATCTGCACAAATAAACTGCCTTTTCGCAAGTGCAATCCTTTGCTTCGCTTTCTATACACTTTCCCTTTATACAACTGACGAACAAGTCGAGTAGCATAAAGAGAAAGAATACCGCCAGCCAACAGCACAACCAAACATATGACGAAAACAATGCCACTCCAGAGTACTTGATGCTTAATGGCAATCGTTTTGTGCAAGAATTGATTGTAAATGGGCATGCTAAATTCAATGAGCATGAGGGCAATTCCCAACGCCATAAGAACGTTTAACAGCGTTTCAAAGCCGATTTGCAACAGCAATTGTCCTTTGGTGCTTCCAAGCATACTGCGCACTTGAAACTCCTTCAAGCGTGACAATATTCCCGCTTGATTTAGGTTAATATAATTGAGAACAGCTAATAAAAAGATTAAAATAGAACAACCAACTAATAAATAAAGCGTTTCTAATTTAGTACTACCTTCTAATAACGCAGTTTGTTTAGAAATAAAACGCCCTTCCTTTAAAGGGGATAAAAAAACATTGTATTGCTCCACGCGTTCTTGTGTGTCAAAAACCTGATCTTGGTTGTTTTCAACCAAGACAACCAAATTTGATTCAATGGTTTGAATTGGCGCTGTTTTTTTGACTTTAACTAAGAGTCCTCCTCCATTTTCTTGCCATAAAGCAGGCTCAACCTCCTCATTCCACTCCATATTCATCAAGACAACATCAGGCATAATTGTTGCTTTTTGATTGAGTTTATACACTCCTCCTACTTGATAAGGGCTATGTGCTAAAGACAAGGTTTGCCCAATAGGATCCTGATGTGGAAAAAACTGTTGCGCTATTTTTTCAGAAATGGCAATATGCATAGGGTTCTCAACCACATCTGTTACATTTCCACGTACAAATTCAAAATTAAAAAAATCGAAAAATGTTGATTGAGTATTCAATATCTTTCCAACAACCGCTTGATGATATTTACTTTCTGCATAAAAATCAATATAATCTAAAGCATAGTAGCAGTAGTTTTCGATTTGCTGTTGTTGCAATAATTGAGGCCCTACTGCAGCTGGAACGACAATCGCATTGGCTTCTTTTCCTACAGTAACATTGACTTCATGTGATTGGTCTACATCTGCCATCCATTTATTGTAACTCCATTCATCTTGTATGAAGAAAAGAGCCAACAGTAAACAAGCCATACCAATGGCCAAACCTAAAATTGTCCAACAAAAGAACAAAAAGGATGTTTGGATATTTTTTCTAAATGTATTGAACCAACTGTACAACATAACAAAGGATTAATTCGACTTTACTGACCCCATAGAATCCGTATATTTTTTTAATTCTTTTGGGGTATTGTAATACACCACTTTTCCCATCGAATCGGCATAAGCATTTAAACTTTCAATGGGATAAACCTCAGCTTTCCCCATAGAATCCGCTTCTACTTTCACATATTTTGCCTTCAGACTTTTTCCATCAAATTTAGCTGCGCTATCCACATTAATAGTCAAATTCTCTGTATCTCCTGTCACGGTTACCTGAGCAGCACTATCTAAATTAACCTTGATATTCTTTGCTGTAATATCTCCTTCATATTTAGAGGCCGAGTCTAAACTAATCGTTACACTACTCGCGGTAAAATCTCCTTTTAACGAAGCTGCCGCATCCGCTTTAATCGTTACTTGATTTCCTTGAACGCGACCATTGACCTGCACTCGAGCTGTTGTACTTACGTTGTACTCTACAATTTTAGGTTGAGCAATAAATACTTTTACCTTATTTTTATACGTAAAAATATTTTTACTTTTTTTCGTACTCATATCAATATACAGTACGTTGCCCACCTGTTTTATTCCTATTTTTTCAATATCTTCTTGTGCCCCTTCTACGCGAACCGAATTAGACTCAGAAGTTGCATCAACTGAGACCTCTATGGGCATAGACGCCACTAACTTGCCCACATTCCCTGCAATGGTATGTGTTTGCTTCGCTTGTCCCTGCATCAGTAAACTGAACAGCATCAAAACTAAACTCAAGAAAAAACGTATCATAATTTTATGGTATTATACGGTAAAAACATCTACAATCTTGGTATTGATTTTTTCAGATAAAATCATTCCATCCTTCATCAAAATGGTGCGCTCTGAATACGAGGCATCGTGATGAGAGTGCGTAACCATAATAATGGTTGCTCCTTGTTGATGTAACTCAGTCAACAATTCCATTACCTCGGCTCCATTCTTACTATCCAAGTTTCCTGTCGGCTCATCAGCCAGAATAATCTTTGGATTGTTAATCAATGCGCGTCCAACCGCCACACGTTGTTGTTGTCCACCCGAAAGTTGTTGCGGATAGTGTTTCAAACGGTGTACGATATTCAAGCGCTCTGCAATTTCCATCACGCGTTTTTTTCGCTCACTACTGGGAACTTTATTGTAAATCAGCGGCAATTCAATATTGTCATATACCGACAATTCATCAATTAAATTAAAATTTTGGAAAATGAATCCAATATTGGCTTTGCGAATTAATGCACGCTGATTTTCCGTTAATCCCACCATCTCTTTATCCAATAAGTGATAACTTCCTGAAGTAGCATCATCTAATAACCCTATAATATTCAACAAGGTCGACTTACCACATCCTGATGGCCCCATCACAGAGATAAATTCCCCCTTTTTTACTTCTAATGACACTTCATTTAAAGCGGTTGTCTCTACTTCCTCTGTTTGAAAAATACGAGACAATTGTTTAATTGCTATAACCATAGTTAATCTTTTAACTGTAAATAATTCACTCTTAAATAATCTTTATAACTAGATATAATCACTTGTTCCCCTGCTGATAGACCAGAAATAACCTCATAATATGATGGATTTTCACGTCCTACCTCTATTTGGCGTCTTTCCGCTTTTCCCTCCTTCACTACATAAACCCATTCCCCTTTTGTATCCGTAAAAAAACTTCCCTTTGCCAAAAGCAAACGCTGTTCTTTTCCTGATAAAAATAATTTTATTCCCACACTATTTCCTTCTTGTAACTTTAATTCCTCTACCCCACCAACAAAATGCAATTGTACCTCAAATCGGCCGTTGATAATTTCAGGCAAAACTTTACTTACTTCTACCTGAACAAGCTTCCCTTTGATATCCACTTGTCCTTTTTGTCCAACCACAATGCGATCCAAATAAAACTCATCGACATTAGCGACCAACTTATATCCTTCCAATACATCAATTTTACCAATACTCTCTCCTGCACTATACGTCTTTCCCAACATAGGCTCAAACGAAGACAATCGACCTGAAATGGGCGCCTTGAGCAAAAAATTTTGTTTGTTCTCTTTCAACTTTTCTAAACTGCGTTGAATCACTGCTAAGGATTGATTGATCTGACGTACCTGTACTTGATTAGACTGCTTCTCTTTTTCTACACTTTGTTCCATCAAGGCCTTTCTTTTTTTTTGATAGGAGAAACTTTCAACCGTCTGATTCCATTCATTCAAAGATAAAATCTCTTGATCAAATAATTTCTTATTTAAAGTATATTGTAGCTCAGCATTTTTGTATTCGTATTCAATGCTAATTAAATCTTTCATCAGTCCTATTTCCTGATTGCGTATATTCATCAAATTGACATTCAAATTATTCATTTGTTCAATGAGCGAAGATTCTTGCGACATATACGTCAACTCCGAACTGGGATTGTGTAACAAAACCAAAGGATCTCCCTTTTGAATCACAGCTCCATTTTCTACAAATATTTCACTTACAGCTCCTCCCTCCGCAATATTGATTAACAGCGACTGTAAAGGTTCTACCTTCCCCTGAAAAGAAATATACTCCTCGAAAAGCCCTTCTTTCACTTCCGTCATTCGAATTTCTTTTTTAGAAACATTCAGTGAAATATCCTGAAAAAAGGTATAATAAGAAGCCAGTCCTAAAAGGATCACACCACCAACAATTAGTAATATCTTGTGTTTTTTTTTATTTTTACGAGGTAATACTCTGTCCATAGCACTTTCTTTTACAAGTATATCAACAAAAACGTGCCATAAAACAAATTAAAAACAAAGTACTAATAATCAACAGAATACAAATAAACGTATTATAAAAGTGTCCGATAATGAACATAAAAATGTTCGATATTAAACAATACCACGTACAACCATGAGAAAAACAAATGCCACCATTCTGGTTTTAGACGACAATACAGAAGTTTTAATCGCTGCTAAACTACTTTTAAAGCGTCATTTCGAGATGGTATTGACGAATAATAACCCCAAAAAGATCTTTGAAATTCTACAAGATTCGCCTGTGGATGTTATTATATTAGACATGAATTACCGTGTGGGTTTTGAGGATGGAAAAGAGGGGATTTTTTGGTTCAAGGAGATACGCGCAAACTATCCTCAAGCTCAGATTATTCTCATGACGTCTTATGGCCATGTAGAAACTGCGGTGGAAGGGATAAAACTAGGAGCGATTGATTATATCTTAAAACCGTGGGACAATGAGCATTTAATTGATCTAGTAAAAAAAGCAGTGCAACAAAGACGCAAAAAAGAACAAGAAATTCCTACTGTTGTACAGTCTAACTATTTTGAAGGCAACTCTCCTGCCATTCAAAAAACATATCGCATGGCACAACGCGTCGCGCAAACTGAAGTAAATACCCTAATACTCGGTGAAAATGGAACAGGAAAATACGTTTTAGCCGAATACATTCACAACAATTCCACACGCAAAGATCAACCTTTTGTACATGTAGATTTAGGGTCACTCAACGAAAATCTCTTTGAAAGTGAGTTATTTGGATACGCTAAAGGTGCATTTACCGATGCAAAACAAGACACAGCAGGTCGTTTTGAAGCCGCTCATGGAGGAACCATTTTCTTGGATGAGATTGGCAATGTTCCCTTGCATTTGCAAGCCAAGCTTTTACAAGTAATCCAGGCCAAATCTGTCATCCGCTTAGGAGAATCTCAACCGCGTCCTGTAGATGTACGCATTATTACAGCAACCAATGTAGATATTGAACAAGAAGTAGCGCAAAAAGTATTTCGAGAAGATTTGTACTATCGAATTAATACCGTCGTGCTTCAATTGCCAGCTTTAAGAGAACGCAAAGAAGATATTCCTGCTTTGCTCGATTTTTTTATGCAGCAATACGCCAACAAATACCAAATTACAATTCCTCTACTGCATTCGAGTACCTTAGATGCTTTGTGTCATTATGAATGGAAGGGAAACATTAGGGAAATGCAAAACCGCGTGGAACGCGCCTTAATTTTAACGGAAGCGGATGAACTAAATCTAATGGATTTCGGTATTTCAGCCTCAAGTATCAAAGAAACACAAACCGATGACCTCACCTTACAAGACATCGAGCGAACCACTATTATTCGAACCTTAGAAAAGTGTCAGGGTAATATCAGTCAAGCCGCAGATGAGTTAGGATTATCACGTGCAGCCCTATACCGAAGACTCGAAAAATATAACATTAAGAACTAAAACAGCTGTACTATGTCATTTCACTTGAGAGTTTTCATGCGCATCTTAGCCATTATTGGTCTATCGCTGCTAGCCGTATGGCTTTTTCAGCAGCAGTATCACTATACTTTTTTTATTGTGATACTTAGTATTGGAGCTTGTCTTATTGAACTCTATACCTTTCAGCGCAAATATTACAGCCTCATTGACCGTTTGGTTTTGGCTATGATTTACAATGACTTTTCACTGAAATCAAATAAAAAACAAGCCAATGAAACCTTTCATCACCTACAGCAATTGTATCAAAAACTACAACAAGAACAAGAACAACACGAAGTAAAGGAATTAGTCTATCTCAACATTCTAAACAACTTAGAAACAGGTATCGTCATCTTTGAACGAAAAGAAAACGATTGGAACATCTTTTTAATTAACGACTACTTTTCCAAGCTGTTTGATATCCCCAAGGTAAAATCTTGGCAAAATCTATCGCGTTTACTGCCCAATTTGACACAATACATCGAGCAATTAGAATTCAAAGAATCTAAAACTTCCTTGGATATGCGCCTAGAAGGAGAGGAAAAACAAACCTTTATGTTGCAGACCTCTACAACCATAAGTCAAAATCAAGAATTCTATATTGTCTTATTGGATTCGATTCAAAAAGTATTAGATAAAAAAGAAAAAGATACTTGGGAAAATCTGATGAAAGTAATTTCACATGAGATTATGAATTCCTTGACTCCTATTCACTCTCTAGCGCATAATACCTTAGAAATTCTGGAGGAGGAAACGACCTTGTCTGCGGATGACATGGATGATTTAAAGCTCAGTATACAAACCATTGCCAATAGAACAGATCACTTGCGTCATTTTATTGACAATTACCGCAAACTCACCATGTTGCCAAGTCCTATTAAAACATGGGTAAACAGTGCAGAAATTGTAGTCCATAGCTTAGCCATCCTCAAGCCCATATGTCAGCAACACCATATCACTGTTAACACGAACATTGAGACACAGGTTTCTCAGTATTGGGATGCCAAACAAATGGAACAAGTATTTATCAATTTATTGACCAATGCTATTTATGCGGTGCGAAATCAAGAAAAAAAAGAAATTGCCCTTCATGTATATGAGCGCAACAATCGATTGTGGATTGACATTGTGGATAATGGAAGTGGTATTCCCGAGGAAATCAAACCCAAAATTTTTATTCCGTTTTACACCACACGAGAAGATGGAGCTGGAATTGGGCTGCCTCTATCCAAGAATATTGTAGAAATGCACAATGGTTATTTAACCTTCAATAGAAAAGAAGCTTTGACCTATTTTAGCATTAATTTCCCTTTACTATAGATTAGAATTCAACAGGAGGAATCCACAAGAGGGATTTAAAATCTTGTACCTGATTATTTTCTACAACTACTCCTTCACTTTCTAAGAGTTGTTGCATCAAATTGGTACCGTCAAAATGATGTTTACCACTGAGCATTCCCAGGCGATTCACTACGCGATGTGCGGGTACAGAATCGTCAAAATGAGAGGCATTCATTGCATAACCTACCATACGCGCAGAACGAGGTGCTCCAATTGCTTTTGCAATGGCACCATAGGTCGTTACTTTCCCATAGGGAATCTCGCGAACCACATCGTAAACCCGTTCAAAAAAGTTAGCCGAATCCTTCACTAACGCAGTAATTTATAAAGCGTAATTAAACAAATAATTCCCGTTATTGAACCAATAACATAGTTGATATTTCTCAATAGAAAAGCATCTTCATTGGCTACTTTCTTGAAAATAGAAATATAAGCATAGAACATTAATCCCGAACCGATGACTACGCCAACAGAGAAAATAACCGTGTAAATCCATTCAAAAATAGGATAAGCGTAAGAAGCCAATGTTACACTTAAAAACACGTAGTATGGAATGGAGAATACGTTAATCAGTGCTAATAAAGCGCCATAGACATAAGGATTCTTTAAGCGTTTAACCTCCGTATTTTCCTCTTTCCTCTTTTGCTTGGCAAATCCCAAAAAATAAATGGTCAAGGATCCAAAAATAACCAATCCTATTTCGTGTAAAATTTCAGTTATAAAAGGGCTTGAATCGATGAGTTTCGCAAAGAAAATAGCGACATAGGTTTGGATAAAAATAACGGATAAAGCTCCTGCTATATATAAAATAGACGCTTTTTTTCCTCTTTCTTGTGCCACTTTAACAGCAGTCATATTCAATAACCCTGGAAGAGAAACGCCTATCACTGCTGCTAAAAAGCCTAAGAATAATAATATAAAGTAATGGTCCATTCTTTATTTAATTCTGAATTGAATATAAGTAATGGCCTTATTTTGTTCTAAATATTGTGATTCATAAAACGTTTGGATTTCAGTTACTACTGAAGGTGCCCCTTCGTTCTTATATACGTGGTGGTTGGCATAAAGTACTTCATGTCCTTCTCCATGTAATAAACCTAACGTATACCCATGCATAAATTCACTATCCGTTTTTAGGTTTACTATTCCATCATCCGTTAAGATGCGTTTGTAACGTTGTAAAAACTCCGTATTCGTTAATCTATGTTTAGTTCGTTTATATTTAATTTGTGGATCAGGGAAGGTAATCCAAATTTCACTTACCTCTCCTTTTTCAAAAGCAAATTCAATCAACTCAATCTGTGTACGCAAAAAGGCTACATTCGTCAACCCTTCTTCTACAGCAGTTTTAGCTCCTCTCCAGAAACGAGCTCCTTTGATATCAATACCAATGAAGTTTGTATTGGGAAAACGACGCGCTAACTCTACTGTATATTCTCCTTTTCCACAGCCTAATTCTAAAACAATAGGATTATTGTTTTTAAATACTTCCGATGCCCATTTGCCTTTCTGAGGCAAATTAACAATCACTTCTTCTCTTGATGGTTGGAAAACATTACCAAAAGTTTCGTTTTCTCTAAATCGCTTTAACTTGTTTTTACTTCCCACAGGGTTACTCGTTTAAATTTGACGCAAAATTAAATAAATATAACGAAAGTAAAACCTTTTTATAGGGAACGCAAATTAAGTTACATTTTGCGTTTTCTCTTTTACCGCTTTTTCCAAAGTAAAAGAAAATTCCGACCCATAACCATAACTACTCTCTACATAGATGTGTTCATCATGAGCTTCAACAATGTGTTTTACAATAGACAAGCCCAATCCAGACCCTCCAACACTTCGCGCTCCACTCTTGTCAATGCGATAAAAACGCTCAAATAAACGCGGAATATGCTCTTTGCGAATACCTAATCCATTATCGGTTACACGTACGATTAATTTATTCTTGACCAAGTTTTCGATACTTACTTCTGTTGTTCCTTTCTCCTTGCCGTATTTAATCGAATTCTCTATTAAATTCGTAATCACCTGACCAATGCGTTCTTTATCTCCTTTAACGTAAATCGGCTTTTTATACCCCATATCAAAAAGAAGGGAAATATTTTTCTTCTTTGCCTTATACTCTAAGAAATCAAAAGCATTTTGAATCATTTCAATCAGATCAAATTCAACGATATTCAAGTGTAAATCTCCCGATTCTAATTTGGCAATCATATCCAAATCCTTTACAATATAAATTAATCGATCTACTCCTTGTTCAGCGCGTTCTAAATAGCGATCGCGAACTTCTAAATCATCAATAGCGCCATCACTCAAGGTTTCCAAATAACTTTGAATCATGAACAAAGGCGTTTTTAATTCATGAGAAATATTTCCAAGAAACTCTCGTCTATATTCTTCTCGAACTTGTAGGGATTCAATTTCAATCTTTTTATTGGTAGCAAATTTTTCAATTTCCTCTGTGAGGGTTTTCATATCCGTAGTTACTGCACTAGCACGAAGATCCGTGTGTTCTAAAAGCGAAACTTTATCGTAGATCTTTTTGATTCGACGGTAGATAAAGTGTTCTACTCTATACTGAATCACGAAAAAAGAGGCAAAATAAACCAAAACAGTATGGATAGCTAAAAGTGGCCAAGGCCCGTGTTTTACTAAAAAAACGAAAGGTAAAGTAATAACAAGTGAACATATTGTTATTAACAACGCTGACTTAACAGCAAATTTATAGGATCTTTTAAACCGTATCGACATTAAATTACATATCTAATTTATATCCAACCCCTTTAATCGTCTTGAAACAATCGTCTCCTACTTTTTCTCTCAACTTGCGGATGTGTACGTCAATGGTTCTTCCTCCTACCACAACTTCATTTCCCCAAACGCGATCCAAGATTTCTTCTCTTGTAAACACTTTTCCTGGTTTTGAAGCCAATAAATACAACAACTCAAATTCTTTCCTAGGCAAAGACAATTCCACTCCATCAATTAAGATTTTATATTCATCACGATTGATTTCAATATTGCCAATTTGAATGATATCGCCATTTTCCGTCTCTTCTACATTTTTTAATCGACGTAATAACGCTTTAATCTTACTCATTAATACCTTAGGCTTCACCGGTTTGGTGATATAATCATCAGCCCCTGCATCAAATCCAGCCACTTGAGAGTAATCTTCTCCTCTTGCAGTTAAAAACGCAATAATTACATTTTGTAAACTGTCAATTCTTCGAATGTTCTCACAAGCTTCCATTCCATCCATCTCGGGCATCATAACATCCAAGATAATCAGATGAGGAAGCTCCTTTTTTGCCTTTTCGATAGCCTCTTTCCCATTCCTTGCTGTACTTACTTGATAGCCTTCTTTTTCTAAATTATAACTGATGATTTCAATGATATCTTGCTCATCATCAACTAATAAGACTTTAATGTCTGAATTTTTCATTCTTTATCTGTGTGTGTTATAAATCAGTTCAAAGATAAAGATAATACATTATGTGAAGTAAAGTTTACAATTATTTAATCTAGTAACGATTTAATAACGTTTATCGTAAAATGTGTTAAACTAGCGGTAACACACAAGAAATATTTACGCTTGTTCTTTGCACTAGCTTAAATAAAATAATAAATATGAAATCAAAGTTATTATTCGCCCTATTATTTATTAGCCAAATAGTTGGGGCATCTAATGGAACGATTAAAGGAATTTTACAAGATTCAGCAACAAAAGAACCACTGGCCTTTGCTTCTGTAAGTGTGAAAGGAACAACACAAGGAGTGAATACAGATTTAGACGGTTTCTTTACCCTTGAAGTACCTGAAGGAAAACAAATCTTAACCTTCAATTATGTTGGGTACACTGCTGCTGATAAAGCGATTGAAATAAAAGCAAACGAAACCATTGAAATTACTATCGACTTAATCTCAGAGAGTGTACAACTGGAAGGTGTTGTCGTACAGGCTACCCGATCAAAGTCTAGAGAAGCGACCTTATTAATAGAACAACAACGCTCTGTTGAAATGAAACAGCACATTGGTTCGCAAGAACTTTCAAGAAAAGGAGTAAGCGATGTGGCAAGTGCCGTAGCTAAAACAACGGGAGTAGCGAAACAAGAAGGAACAGGAACGATTTTCGTAAGAGGATTAGGAGATCGCTACAACAGTACTTCATTAAACGGATTGCCTTTAGCCTCTAATGATCCTGAAAAGAAAAACATTGATTTAAATATTTTCTCTACTGATATCGTTGAATATATTGCCATTGACAAAACTTATTTCGCTAGAAATTATGGAGACTTTGCAGGGGGAAATATCGACATCACGTCAAAAAACCACTCAGGAGAAGGTTTTATAGAAGTTGGAGTAAGTGCAAATATGAATACCAATGCAGTAAAACAAGATCATTTTAAAACGTTATCTGATCGCAGTTTCTTTGGTTTTTCAGATACGAAGATACCAGGAAATGCCTTAAAAGGATATAACTTCAAGAATTCTACACAGACCGATACACGCAGTCCTTGGGGAGCTGGATTGAATATCAATACAGGAAAATCTTTCTTCTTTGGTCAATCTGCTTTGCATTTATTTGCAACAGCCTCTTTTGGAAACAACTTCAAACAAAAAGAAGGAATTACACGCACTGCTCAAGCACAAAACTCATTTACGAAAGATTTAAATCTAGAGGCTTTCGAGTACAGCACCAATACAACGGGAATGTTAAATGCTAAATTTGACATTAACGATTCGAACTCAATCAAATACAACTTCTTATTTGTCAACGATTCCAAAGAAAAAAATGAAGACTACCGTGGATATGTAAGAGATATTACTTTAGACAATTCAGATCATACCTATATCAATAGACAAACATATCGCCAAGATCAATTAATGGTGAACCAATTATTGGGTAATCACAAACTAACCGATCAATTGGATTTAAACTGGGGGGCAGCGTTCAACAATATCTCCGCTCAAACACCAGACAGACAGCAATACACTCTAAATAAATTACAAAACAGCGATAGCTACCAATTCTCGATCAATTCAAGATCAGACAACAACCGTTATTACGAAGATCTAAAAGAAAACGAATTAGCAGCGAATATTGCTGCTGATTATAAATTCGGAAAAAATGAAGAGAATCTATACGACGGTAAATTAACGGTTGGTTATAACTTCAGAAAAAAAGACAGAAACTTTAAAGCGACACAATTTGTTTTCCAAATCAACAGAGAACACAACAATAACATCAATCCAAGTGCTTTAGATCAATTCTTCAATCAATCGAATTTTGCCAATGGATATTTTGATATCTATACCTTTAGAGGAGGAGCAGGAACACCCAATGCTTTATTACCTCAAACCTATGATGGAGAATTATTTATCCACGCTGGTTTTGTAAATGTAGAATACCGTTTAACAGATAAATTATCAGGATCATTAGGGGCTCGTTTTGAAACCATCTCACAAGATGTTACGTGGCAAACCCAATTAGACGCTGATAAAACCAGTAATAAGTTTACCAAAAATGCTTTCTTACCAAGCTTATCTTTAAAATATGAAGTAAACGACAACAACAACTTGCGTTTTGCTTTATCTAAAACCTATACCTTACCGCAATTCAAAGAAAGAGCGCGTTTCATCTACGAAGATGTAACCGAAATCAAAGTGGGTAACCCTGATTTATATGCATCAGACGATTACAACGCGGATTTAAAATGGGAGTATTTCCCTAAAACAGATGAAGTAATTTCTGCTACTGTGTTTGGAAAATACATCAAAAATCCAATTAACGAAATCGTTTCTGCCTCTTCATCAAATGATATTACGTATGCTAATACTGGAGACTACGGATATGCTGCAGGATTGGAAATCGAAGTTCGCAAAAACTTATTTAGCTTTGACGATGCTTTGACCAATAAAATTACTGGAGGATTAAACGCTTCTTTTATGAAGACATACCAAAAGCTAGATAACGAAAAAGTAAATAAAGAGAATAAATATTTAAGCACTTCATTCACCCATGACAATGCGAGTTTTACTGGAGCTTCTGATTTGTTGCTTAATGCAGATATTTCTTATATCAAAGAATGGGCAAATGATCAAAAATTAATGGCAACCCTTTCTTATGCACACTTCTCTGATAAACTATATTCCTTAGGAACTGAGCAAAGCGGAAACTTAGTAGATAAAGCATTCGGATTTTTAGATTTCACCTTTAAATACGATTTCACGAAGAACTTTGGAATGAGTTTTAATGCTAAAAACTTATTGGATCCAGCCATTGAAAGAAAACAAGAAAACCTAACACAAGATGTATTGGTACAATCCTACAAACTTGGCCAAAACTTTAGCTTAGGATTTAAATATACGTTCTAAAAAAGATAAATCCCTGTTTACAAAAAAGCCTGTGGTTGCCACAGGCTTTTTTTATGGAGAGAAGAGAGAGGAAAGAAGAAAGGAGTCAATTCTCGATTAATAGCAAATTACCATTTGCCACTACGGGATTTCTCCTCTCTCCTCTCTCCTTTTTGTGAAATTGTCATCCAGCTAGTTGGCAAATTACCATTTGCCACTACGGGATTTCTCCTCTCTCCTCTTT
>NZ_JACAGN010000002.1:340001-346101 GCF_030324495.1 Myroides sp. 1354
TCATCCAGCTAGTTGGCAAATTACCATTTGCCACTACGGGATTTCTCCTCTTTCCTCTTTCCTTTTTGTGAAATTGTTATCCAGCTAGTTGGCAAATTACCATTTGCCACTACGGGATTTCTCCTCTCTCCTCTTCCCTTTTTGTGAAATTGTTATCCAGCTAGTTGGCAAATTACCATTTGCCACTACGGGATTTCTCCTCTCTCCTCTCTACTTTTTGTGAAATTGTCATCCAGCTAGTTGGCAAATTACCATTTGCCACTACGGGATTTCTCCTCTCTCCTCTCTACTTTTTGTGAAATTGTTATCCAGCTAGTTGGCAAATTACCATTTGCCACTACGGGATTTCTCCTCTCTCCTCTTTCCTCTCTCCCCTTTCCTTACATAACAATTCATTAATATTCCCCCTAGTAACATAACAATTCAATGATAAAGTACTAACCATCAGTTCATCTTAGTAAACAATCTTTGTATCAGTTAAAATAAAATAACACAATTACTTTATGAAAAGATTATTCAAATCAGCTTTATCAATCGCATTAGTATCCGCTTTATTCGTTAGCTGTGGATCAGACGACAATTCAAACGACAACGGAGGAGGTCCAAATCCAACAGAAAACATTGGACAAACACTAAAAAAAGGACAGACACTTACTTTAGAAAAAAATAAAAAATACAACCTATCAACAAAATTGGTAGTAGAAGATGGAGCGATCCTAAACATTGAAGAAGGAGTTGAAATTATCGGTACAGGAGGAACATCTTCTTATATTGCAGTTGCACAAGGAGGACAAATTTTTGTAAAAGGAACGAATACCAATCCAGTAATCATGACGGCGCTTGAGAAAAAAAGAGGAAGCTGGGGAGGTTTAGTAGTATGTGGTAAAGCACCTATTAACAAAGCTAAAACAGCTACGGCAGAAGTTTCTGATTTAACATATGGTGGAGACGTTACCAATGACAATTCAGGATCTATCCGTTATTTGAGAATTGAGTACGCTGGAGCGAACTTCAACAGTGAGAAAGAATTCAACGGATTATCTTTATTCGGAGTTGGAAGTGGAACAAAGATTGAGTATGTACAAGCACACGAAGGTTCAGATGACGGATTCGAGTGGTTTGGAGGAACAGTAAGTGCACAATACTTAGTATCGACACACAATGATGATGATCAGTTTGACTGGACTGAAGGATGGAATGGACAAGAAAATAAATTTTGGTTCTCAAAACAAAGTGGAACTGCAGACAAAGGATTCGAAGCAGATAACAATGCTAAAACAAGAACAGCAGAGCCATATTCTAACCCGACAATTGACGGAATTACTTTAATTTCAGCGGTAAAAGGAGAGGGAACAGCAATGAAACTACGTGAAGGAACGAAAGGAAAAATGAAAAACGTAGTATTAAGCGGATGGAAAACAGCTTTCGACGTAGAGCATGATGAAACAATCGCTAATGTTGCTAACGGTTCATTATTAATCAGCAATGTAAAACTTATCGATGTAGCTGAAAAAGCAAAAGGTAAAAATACAGCAGGTGCTTCTGTAGATGTAAACGGTGTATTCGTTGAAGGAGAAAACCAAGGTGCTGGAAATAGTACAAATGCTCCTGAATGGACAAAAGGCTGGACAATAGGATTATAAGAATCTAATTTTTTATACTTATAATTTACAATAAGTCATTAATTTATGTTAACAAAAAATATTTGCCCTAAAAAAGCAAATATTTTTTTTATCATATAAGAAATAATCATTACTTTTATATTATTAATTTCATTTGAATGACTAAAAATTACTTTTATAACTATTTTTTAATTGGAGTCTTTGCTCTTATGACTAGCCTGAGTGTCGCTCAAGTTAGTTCTGGTGCTGTGTCTTCAAATAAAGCAACAGTTGTCAAAACAATTGAAGGTCTTTCTATATACCCTAATCCCGTACAAACCAACGGAAAGATTACCATAGAAACTAAAACAAATGAAACGAAAGAGGTTGAGATATACAACGTAATGGGAAAGAAAATTTTAGCCACTCAACTCAACACTAAAGAATTAGTCTTGCCAAGTAGTGTAACAGCGGGAATTTACATTATTAAAATCAAAGAAAATAATGCCTCTGCTACCCGAAAGCTCATTGTAAAGTAACAAACGAATACCGTTATAAATCTAAAGCATCATTTCAACTATGATGCTTTTTTTATTGTATTTTTGTACCAAATAATTGAATTGTGTTTACACCAGAAGATATCATTAGCATACAGACCCGAAAAGAGTTTCATAAAATCGCGATGAAAGTATATCGCTATCAATATGAGCACAATCCGGTGTATCGCCAATTTTGTGATCTCGTTCGAAAAACACCAACGGAAGTTCGAAGCTTAGATCAAGTACCCTATCTTCCCATTGAATTTTTCAAAAGTAAAGAAGTATTGAGCAGTACAGCTCCAATACAAACCACTTTTACCAGCAGTGGAACCACAGGGAGTATCACGAGTAAACATCATGTAACGGATTTAAACTACTACGAAGAAAGCTTTAGAAAAGGTTTCTCCTACTTTTACGGTCCTATCGAGGATTATGTCGTCTTAGCCCTATTACCCTCTTATTTGGAAAGAGAAGGCTCGTCGTTGATTTATATGGCAGACGATTTTATCAAGCAATCCAATCATGCTGAAAGTGGTTTTTATTTACATAATTATCAAGAGCTCATTGCGAATCTAGAACGCTTAGATCGCGAAGGAAAAAATGTACTTTTATTGGGTGTCACCTATGCGTTATTAGACATTATTGAGCAACATCAATTTGAATTAAAAAACACCATCATTATGGAAACTGGTGGAATGAAAGGCAAGCGAAAAGAGATGATTCGAGAAGAACTTCACGCTCTATTAGGTCAAGGGTTTGACGTTCAAAAAATTCACTCGGAATACGGTATGACTGAACTTCTTTCTCAAGGTTATTCTTTAGGTGATGGAATATTTCAATGTCCGCCTTGGATGGATATTGTCATTCGAGATTCAGAAGATCCCTTCACGCGCATTGAATCATTTGGCAAAACAGGAGGAGTCAATGTGATTGACCTAGCGAATATCAATTCTTGTTCCTTTATTGCAACCCAAGATTTAGGGAAAAAATACGAAGATGGCAGTTTTGAAATATTAGGTCGATTTGACCATTCGGATATTCGAGGTTGTAACCTCATGGTACTATAAAATATAAAAAGGTGATTTTAAAATAAAATCACCTTTTTATATTATTTTTCTATCAAGTCTGTTTTCTCAGCAAAATACTCGCAGAAATCGCGCATTGTTGCCGCCATTTTCTCATCTTCTGTAGCACGCTCATATGTATCTGCCATTGCTACTAAGGTTTGATGAAAGAACTTCTTCATCTCATCCACAGGCATGTCCTTTGTCCATAAATCAATACGCAAGGTTTCTTGTGCTGCATGATCCCAAATGGATAACAACATCGCTTTTGACTTTGCTTTATCTACTCCTCCATCCTTTGCAGTCCACATGATTTTATCTGGAACGCGATTTTCATCTAATTCTACTCTAATATTGATATCAGAAATGTGATTTTTACTCATTACTTCTTCGGTTTATACTTTGATTTTTCAAAAATATCTTTCGCAGGCATTGCAAAAAGTTCCTGCAAAGTTACGTTATTATTTTCCATAAATGAACGAACAATTTGCCATCCAATCCAAACCCCTACACGTCCTGGAGATTCGTTATCAATATCCAAATAAAACTTGCTAAACGGCGCTGGATCAATAAAACGAGTCGTTAACTTGGCATCGGTATCGAAAAACAGCTGATTATCGACAAAATAACGCCATATCTGAGATTCATGTGCTTTACACCATTCCAATTGTTCCTTTGTATACGTTATCAGGGATTCCTTTGGCACTGCTGGCAGTAACGCTTCTTTGGCATACATCAACTTCCCTTGGTGAATCATGGTACCTAAAAACGTGCGATCCATGGTCTTAGGTAGTTTCTGAATCACAAAACTTTCCGCCATATCAGGCAAAATTTGAGACGATTCAAAAGTCGTTAATGTATAAGCAGGAAATCCTTTATAGAAATGATGTCCTTTCCCTAAATACGTATCTAAACTGATTAAGGCTAAAGTATCCGCATAAATTGCTTTTGCAGCTACGTCTACTTCTGAGATAAGCGTAATCACTTTTTTGTGATCCGATTCTTCAGGGTAATAATATTTAATATATTGAAATAAACGCTTTAAGTCTGCAGGTAACGTATTTAGATCTTGATACTGTTTAGTAACTTCCTGATAGAGTTCTTTAAAAATAGTATCCTGTTTTTTTTCTAACCAAGCTTCGTCAGCAACGCCTGCGGGAAACAAATAAGGATATTTCTTTTTTAACGCTTGAAAGTCTTCTTCCTTTCCAGTGTAAAACTCTTGATCGAAACGCTCGACCACAACATCCATAGGGATTTGCTCTGCTTCTTTGTCTACTTTTGTCTTCGAATCGCCACAGCTCCCCACAAAAAAACTAAAAACCACCAATAAGGGTAAAGATATTTTACTAATTTTGAACATAGTATTCTTGAATTATTTTCTGATACCTACAAATATAAAAAGAAGAACTACATATCAATCACAAAATTTCCGCGATGAATCAAAACTTTCAAACCCAAGCAGTAACCCAGCATATTGTCGAATGGCTTAAGCATTATGCACAAGAAAGTGGTATAAAAGGATTTACTATTGGCATATCTGGAGGAATTGATTCTGCAGTGACTTCAACCTTATGTGCCTTGACAGGTTTGCCTCTACTTTGTGTAGAAATGCCCATTCATCAAGCGGCATCCCAAGTCAGTAGAGCAAAAGAGCACCTTGACTTCCTTAAACAAAACTTCGAGCAAGTACGTACTGTTGAATCGGATTTAACGTCGACTTTCGAATTGTTCAAACAACAATTGCCAACCACAGACAATGAATCACTGTTAAATCTCACATTAGCGAACACTAGAGCGAGGTTGCGTATGACTACGTTATATTATTATGCAGGCATTCACGGTTATTTGGTTGTGGGTACAGGAAATAAAATAGAGGACTTCGGTGTTGGATTTTTTACAAAATATGGAGACGGTGGTGTAGATATTAGCCCCATTGCCGATTTACTAAAATCTCAAGTTCGCCTAATCGGAGAATATTTAAAAGTCCCTCAAAGTATTATACAAGCCAAACCTACAGATGGATTATTTGGCGATGATCGATCAGATGAGGATCAATTAGGAGCCAATTATGATGAACTCGAACAAGCGATGCTTGCTGCCGAAAAAGGAAAAAAATTAGAGGATTTTCAAGGAAGAGACAAAGAAGTTTTTGCTATTTATACCCGACTTAACCGAATCAATCAACACAAGATAAACCCAATACCTGTTTGTATGATTCCCAACCATTTAAAATAAAAGTTATGATAAAAAAATACGCTATACTCTTCGGTACAGCACTGTTATTTGCAGGATGTACTGTTAATGATGATTATTACGATAGAGAAGTCTTCATCAAAACAGAAGGCTTAGAACTATATGGCTGTTATAACACAAAAGAAAACCTATACGTTCCGACCCTCAAAGGAGATGAATTTACCATTATCACCAACCAACAAGACTATAGAAACCTTGTTCAAGGATGTAATGTCGCCGTAGATTTTCGATTTTATGATCTAATCATTGGTCAATACTGGGTACAATCGAATACAGAAGACATCAAATACGTATATAAAAAGAATCGATACAATGAATTCACTTTATTTGTAGAATTCCTTCAAAACAGAGGTGGTAGACCTAAGTTTGTTACTTATCATGCTTTGGTGCCTAAATTACACCCTTTAGACCCTGTTTACGTAGAAACAAGAGAAAGCCAACCTTGGTAAGCTTAAATAAAAAAACGTCGTTTAAATTGATTTAAACGACGTTTTTTTGTTTGCTTTATTTGAGATGTTTGTTGTTTGTTGTTTGTTGTTTGTTGTTTGTTGTTTGTTGTGTAGTGTTTGTCGTAAGGTGTTTGAATATTCTTAGAAAAGGCAGACCTTCTTTAATCGACAATCCTCTCAACAAACCAACA
>NZ_JACAGN010000030.1 GCF_030324495.1 Myroides sp. 1354
ATTCAACTGATCCAACAATTAGAAGAAGATGATAAGCAGACCATCTTTAAAATTATTGATAAAATGCTTACCAACAAAAAGTTTAAAGACTTCTTCAACAAGAATATAGCTACTCTTTAATTCTTTTAACTAAAATTTAACTATGAGACATATGTGATACATTTGTTACTTATTTGGTAGGTAATAAAAAGAGTAAAACCTCAAAAATTGCAAGCTATTTTATAAATTACAAAACCCGCTAATCTTTCGACTAACGGGTTTTGTATTCTATAATTTATGCGCATTGCACCCGAGGCTTTAGCCGAACTGAACGAAGTTAAATCCGCGCGATCGGGGTTTGTATTCTATAATTTATGTGCACGAATTGCACCCGAGGCTTTAGCTGAATTGCTTGAAGTTAAATCCGCGTGATCCAGGTATCATTAATTCTCTCTCCTTTTTAAAACATTTTTTCTCATCATCTCTGCTTGCAATACAGCATTAAAAGAATAATCCTCAGAAAATATTTTATATACTTCTAATGCCTTTGAAGAATCAAGATATAAAAATTCACTTCCTTTAAATTCATAGAAACAAATAAAGCCCTCTCCTTCTAAGTAATAACTATCTAATGTCGTATCATAATCAATTTCCGAAAAATGATAGATTTGATATTCTACCTCATTAATTATATATTTCTTTTTGTCTATTAGCTCTACTTCATTATAAAAGTTCTTAGTTAAACTACTATCTCTCAGTATTTTTACATTTTTTTCAAACGAATACAATAATTTTAGTTTCTCATTTTCCACTATATAAATCCCTTTCGCATCTAAAGCAAATTTAAATTTATTTCGAATTCCATTATCTCTTTTATATATTGATAATGAATCGCCTTCTAGCAAAACCTTGTATATTACATACTTGTCTTTTATTGTATTTTTATTCCAAATATCCACTGTAAAGTAATTATATTCAGTTACTACAATATTATCTTGTTTACATGAAAAAAAAAGAAAAAATACACATCCTAAAAAAAAACTCTCATAATTAAAATTATTTATAACTTCCTGCGAAATTCCACATCATTTTTTTCAATTGATTGCCACTATATTGCTTACCTGAACTCCACTTAGAATTCGCTGATTCAATACCTTTAAATCCTTTTGTATTAAACAATAAACTTGAAGCATCTGACCCAAATTGAGCTTGTGCATGACCTGCATGTTTAAGAGCATTTTTATAATGATTTAATATATGTGGATCAATGTTACTTTTATTAAAACTATAATCATCCAAATAATCTTTAGTACTATGATCACCATGCAAAAAAGTTTCATGAAAAATAGTTACAGTTCTGCCTATAATAGCTTTTACCATATCATTTTTATTACTAAAATTTCTAGTATCGTAAGAATTACCATCAGATGAATCAACAATTGGATTACTATTAATAGTAAATAGAATTTCAGCTCTACCTTCTTGAATAGAACTAGAAGTATTCCCTCCAACATCTCTACCTAAATCTTTCGATTCAAAAACTATATCTATCCCTTTACTATGATATTTCCCATCCTTATTAAAAGTATGTTCTCCAACAACATCTCCTTTTTTTGCATAATCACTTAAAAAGGCTTTTCCCTCTTCAGTTGATGCAAATGTATTTAATGCTTGATTATTTACGAAGTTTTCTTTAATTGAATTACCTACAATTATCCCTTCACCAATCATTCCCGTAGGATCCGTAAAGTTTATAGGATTATTAAACGTATACGCATAAGGATTCCAACTTGGCATCTTCTCCGCCAACGGGTCCACACTCAACCACATCTACTCCTTCTTTTGCTCTCACATACTAAACCTTGACTTTACAAAACCAACTGCCCCTATAAAAATAAGGTTTATTTGATTAAAAAGATCTACTAAAGAAGATTACAAGCTATTTTATAAAAGAAAAACCCACTTATCTTTCGACTAGCGGGTTTTTCTTCTTTATAATTGATGCGCACGGACTGCAAGTCCAAGCGATCAGGTTTTTTTGAATATCAAAAACTATAACATTTTTATATTATAATATTTTATCATATTAAAATCTCCTGATTTCAATGCTTGATAAAAACTTTCTTTATCTTCAAAAAGTTTTTCAATTTCATAAGGATCATGTATCATTCCATAAACAGCTCCTTTTTGATCCATCGAAAGGTAATTTCCATCTCCTAAATCTTTAATTACATAAAATTCCCCCTCATCAACATTTATCTTAAACGTAATATCGATATCTAATTGACTTAGAATATCGTTATCAACATTACCCATTATTTTTTTTAAATGATCTTTATCTATATTAACATAAGGTACTTCTCTTAAATATTCAACATTTATGTTTTCTAAATCAAACAAAACTTCTTTAAATTCTCCTTCTATTCTGTAACCTATTAAAATACCATCATATAAATCAAGCGCCATTACTTTATAACTTTGATCAAGTAAATTACAAATTTTTATACCTATAAGTTGATAATTAATCTCTTTCTTTATATACAATTTAGAAAGCTCTAAATCGACAATCATGCGCTTCCATCCATGTCCCAAAAGTTCATTTGGCACAATATCTAATATGAATTTTGGAGTAATTTGATTATTCAAAAACGAATATTTTAAAGGTAGTTTTTTGACTACAGCTTTTAATAATTCAAATTCCCATCTTTGCATATTATTTTTTCTCTTTTTTTTAAATATATTAAACATTAGTATCCAAAAGTATTTCCATTTTTAATTTCTTGTTTTATCTCTTTAGGTAAGAATCTAAACCTATATGAATCATGTATTGAATGCTGTATTGAATTAAGCGGCTGTAAATTCAATCTATTATTTTTCAACCAATTAGGAGCCCAAGTAGCTCTCTGAGGAATAAAACGATGATGAAGTTCTTCATAAACCTTAAATACATTACCATTAGACATCCTTATTGGTTGATATATTGGCTTTGTTCGTGTTGCCCAATATGCCGCCTTATACTGGGAAAACGTTTTACCTTCCCAATGAATTGACTTCGGGGTTCTACTCTGACTTGGAGTTCCTGCAGACCCCATATCACCTCCAAAATTATTAATTTTATCTAACCACAATGAATGTGCTGCATATGCTGTCCAATCCCTAGAACCATCTGACCTTGTAGAAGCATCCATAGCTTGACTATGTGTATTCATAACTTGAGTACCTCCTCCTATATCTGAAATAGCTTGAGTCAAACTATTTGATTGTCTTGTCTGATTAGGAGTTCCTTCATCCCCTAGATATCCTTGTAATTCAGGATCTCCAACAATGATTTCAGTTTTAGGCTTACTTGAAAACAAAGATGTAAATGAATTCCACGCTCTCGAAAACCAACTATCTTTTTCTCCTGTTCCTTCCGCACTCATCCCAGTCGGATCCACCAAATTAACAGGATTGTTATGTACATAATGATACGGATTCCATCCTGGGAACTCTTCCGCCAACGGGTCCACACTCAACCACATCTACTCTTTCTTTTGCTCGCGCGAACTCAACCTAGGAGTTACTAGACCATCTATTTCGATAAAAGTAAGATTTTATTTAGTTGAAAGCGACTTATTAAAGAAAAGTATAATCTTTTTTATAAACGAAACCCGCTAATCTTTTGACTAACGGGTTTTCCTCTTTTATTTAGACGCACGGACTGCACCCGAGGCTTTAGCCGAACTGAACGAAGTTAAATCCGAGCGATTGCAATAGACCTACTATCATCTCCTATAAAGCATTGAACATTGTTTCAAAGTATTGTCCATTCACAGCACACCCCACGCAATCGGGTAGTTCTAAATTTACATCACTCATTGCCTATCTTTAATATTTACTTTTAAGTAAATATTTTTTTCCCCACAACTATTGACTCTATAAATAATGAGTTCATTTGAATTTATTTTTTTTGTTATAATATCACCCTTTTTAATTTCTGTTGGGGCATAAAAAGTATAGCTATTTAAAACAAGTTTATTTCCTTTTTCATCATAAAAGCGACACCTTAATGCAGGAGTTATTTCAACTTTATCCACTACAAAATATATATCTCTATTTAGTTCTACATTTCTATTTTTAATGTTTAAAAAATAAGTGATTAAGAGAACAATACATAAAAAGGCAATTAAAAAAAATATGATAGATTTTTTCAAAACATAAGTTATTTATTTTTTAGTAAATTGTGATTTAAATACTGGATAAGTATAATTAATGCCACCTGTAATACCCCCTCCAATTGCTGCTCCTCCACTAATGCTTCCACTAATCCAAGTTGGAGCAGTTACAAATGGACTATCAGAAAAGCCTACAGACACAGTTGCTGCTCCTCCTACAACTATACCAATACCTCCACTACCATAAGCTCCCCATCCTAAAATATTTTTAGAAGCCTCTCCAGGTGACAAATTTCTCATATCTGATACAGCATATGTACCAACTGTAATCCCCATTAAAGCATCTGCAGAAACTTTTGAGCCAATTTGCCCTCCAGCAGTATAACTTACATAAGGAAGCAAACTAGCATCATGGCCTCTTGTAATCCAATCAAAATTAATTCCTGAATTAACACCTAAAATTGCTGTAGCGGATGATGAAAATGTTTTTCCAATTTTATCAGGAACAATCATTCTAGCCAAAGGCGAATGCCATAGATTAGATGCTCGTTCAGAATAATCTTTTTCAGCTACAACATAAACTGATTCAACAACTCCATCTGCTCTCTCAGTTGAAAAGCCCATTCCGGATCCTGCTCTAGAATAAGAAATCCCTCCACTTTTATTATCTATTGACCAAGAACCATCCTCTCCCTTATTGATTTTGTGATCCCTAAACCAACCTGTTTTTATATCATTCTCTTTCGCCCAGGCCTTTGCTTCTTTTTTAGATTCAAACATTCCCGTAGGATCCGTAAAATTAATTGGATTATTAAATCCATAACGATACGGTGTCCAATTAGGAGCGTTCTCCGCCAACGGGTCCACATTCATCCATCGACCAATAGCCGCATCGTAGTTCCTTGCTCCATAATCATACAAATTCAATCCCAGCTCCTCTTGATTTTCTTTTCCATTATACTGATACTTATAGTTTTGGGCTATCGTATTATTCTTCTCATTATACCCCTGATGTGCCAATCCAAAAGGATAATAGTTCGTTTCTTCAATGATCTCACCAACGTCTATTTTGTCGTTTTTATTCGCATCCGAGTAACTTAGGCGGTGTTACCCAAAGTTAAAGATAACTAACTTTTGAATTATAAATAGACTTTGGTAAACGAATACGAAAACACACCAACAATAAAGTCTTGTCCCATGTCATGGATACCTACATCCAAAATTTTAAAACAAAACAAGCGTTTACTAAATAACACTCAAGCTATTTTATAAACAAAACCCGCTAATCTTTCGACTAACGGGTTCTTCTTTTTTTATAATTGATTCGCACGGACTGCACCCGAAGCTTTAACCGAATAGAGCGAAGTTAAGTCCAAACAACCTGAGAAATACCTTTCTCTATAAACCATATTCCTTCTTTGATTCAAAAACAAATTTCGCCACTTTACTATTGTATTTAAACACATATTTAATAGTTCCGTTATAGACAAACTCTTTGTTACTATCATCATAAAAGACCATATCATAAATGCCTACATAAAATATTAATTCTTGTCTATCTATTTCTGGGCTAGATAAGCGATAAAAAATAGATTTAGAGTGAATATTATTGACTATAGGCAAGTTAAATTGTATTTTATCATTTACTAGTTCTATTTCATAATCAAAGCACTTATTATTACAATCACAAAAACCACATGTAAAATATAATATATCCTGTTCCAAGATAAATCCTTCTTTTAATGCTACTTTATAACAATCATTAATTATATAAGTATATAAATCACTCATTTTTTGTCCTCTCATTTCAGTAAGCGTCATAAGTGTAATTAGCGATAATGCGAATGTATATATTTTTTTCATAGACTTATAAATCATTTAAATGTTGAGATAGGAATAGTTGCAATGACTCCTTTATTATTATATATGTAAATAATTTGGTTTCTCATCGCAGGTACATATTGTATTCTACTACCAGCAACAGTAATATCTTGTTTTGAAGGAGGTTGTTTCCATCTAGCTACATAAGATTCTCCATTTATAGTAAAATCCTCAGTACCACTGGGATGACTATGATAATCATTTTCACCTATTGTTACTAATTGTTTTCCATCAGTTGTTTTACTTGCTTTAGACTCTTTCGTATTATAAACCCCATTTTTACCAAATGAACCTGAATACTCCCTATTATTTGCAAGACTTGTACCACCTAATCCATCGTCTTTTATAGATCCTAGCATCGCTTTCATACTATCTGTATTCTTTATTTCAACAACATTTTTCATATGCTCTCCTGTTAAATTTCCAGAAGAAATTTCACTTTCTGTCATAACAGCGGCACTAGTCGTTATTGGTTGCGTTGTCCCTTTTTGTGGCGAACTACCATTTCCATACATTTGATCTGCTGTTTGGGTAGTTTTTATTACAAAGTTTCTATCTGGGTCATTATTTATTGTTCTATAAATCTCCTTACCCTGCTCATTATAATAAATATCATCCTCATACATTCCCGTAGGATCTATATATCTAATTGGATTATTAAATCCATAACGATACGGTGTCCAATTAGGAGCGTTCTCCGCCAACGGGTCCACATTCATCCATCGACCAATAGCCGCATCGTAGTTCCTTGCTCCATAATCATACAAATTCAATCCCAGCTCCTCTTGATTTTCTTTGCACTACGTGCGGTATCTTCGTCCAAAGCTCATCGCTTTTTCCTCGATAATATATTGGTACTTATAGTTTTGGGCTATCGTATTATTCTTCTCATTATACCCCTGATGTGCCAATCCAAAGGGATAATAGTTCGTTTCTTCAATGATCTCACCAACGTCGATCTTGTCGTTTTTATTTGCATCCGAGTAACTTAGGCGGTGTTACCAAAGTTAAAAATAACTAACTTTTGAATTATAAATAGACTTTGGTTAACGAATATGAAAACACACCAACAATAAAGTCTTATTCCATATCATGGATACCTACATCCAAAATTTAAAAACGAAACAAACATTTGCTAAATAACGCTCAAGCTATTTTATAAAAGAAACCCCGCTAATCTAAAAATAAAAGACTAACGGATTTTTCTTTTTTATTTAGACGCACGGACTGCACCCGAGGCTTTAGCCGAAAGGCTTCAAGTTAAGTCCACGCACAATCATTTTAAGAAAAAATATCAACGTCATATATTTATTTACTTTTTATTTTTCTCATCTTCAATTGCTTTTTCATATAATGGTGCTATTTCCAATATAATCTTTTCTCCATTTCGAAAAACTTGTATCAATGAATCTCCTGTCATCTTACTAATAGAATCTCCTACTTGCACTTTATCCCAAAAATAAGGATGAATTGCTCTATTTCTCCCATTCCGAAATATTATCATTGTACTATTATGGTTTTCTTTATCAATATATTTTCCATTTATGCTTCCTTGATAACTATCAATTATCTCTCTGTGATAGTTCTCTTGCAATACAGACAAAACATTTTTTTTACTAATCACTAAATAAATTGTAAAAACAAAAAATCCAACCATTAATACAAATAACATTATTTTTTTATTTTCCTCCATAATTAATTATTATAATTTCCAGACCCAAGTTTTAGAAGAGCTAATTGTTCCGCCAATTCTGACACTCTTAAAACCTACATCAATAGCAGGATATTGTGATGATTGTCCAGCTCTATTATAAAGATAAGGTCGCGATTGAGAATCGGTACGATTTCCATAATCAAAAAATCCATTCCCCTGTGTTCCCCCCGTTTCAAAACCAGCTCCAATTGGTCCAAGACTAACACCCAAATTAATAGAGTTTCCCATACCATTAAAATCATTAATTCCAAAAGTCTGAGTATTTGTTGGAGACACTACACCTGCAGTAATACCTGAACCACCTCCAACCCCAGAATATCCATTAAATGAGAAATAAATCCCCTTATCTCCAAAATTATCAGCTACTAATCCTAAAGTAAATCCAATGCCTCCACCAACTGCACCTCCAACAGTAAAGCCTGCAAAAACACCTCCTGTATTGGCTGGATTCATAATTGTTGTTCCTCCTTCTGTTTTAACATTAGTCGTCAAATCAACTTTATTTCCATTTCCATCTGTTACATTTTTTCCTTGGAAGTTATATTGATATGCTACTTTTTTTGCAATTTTTCCAATCAATGTGAAACTCTCTCCTAAGTATTGCTTTTTCATTCCTGGATAAGACTTATCAGCATCTTCTTGGCTATTAATAGTTTCATCATAAGTATATGTTGATTCTCCATTTTTTTTCTCCGATTTCACCCAGCCATCCGCACTCATCCCCGTAGGATCCACCAAATTAACAGGATTATTGTGTACGTAATGATACGGATTCCATCCTGGAAAATCTTCCGCCAATGGGTCCACAATCAACCACCTCTACTCCTTCTTTTGTTCGCGTGAACTCAATCTTAGATTTACAAGACCAACTGTCCATATAAAAATAAGGTTTATTTGATTGAAAAAGACTTTCCAAAGAAAAATTCAATCTATTTTATAAAATATAAAACCCGCTAGCCATTAGACTAGCGGGTTTTGTGTTTTTTTATAATTTATGCACACGTACTGCACCCGAGGCTTCAGCCGAAGGGCTTGAAGTTAAATCCGTACGATTGGAGTAATATAGTATAATTATTGTCGAACATACCAATCATTTTCATACTGGTTGAAAGTATAATTGTACATCTTAACCATTGGGGTGTTCGAATTTTTATTTAATTTTAAAAGAAATGGCCTTCTTTCCATCTCAAATGGATTAATAAAAATATTGTTCTCCTTATCTACTTTTAAATACACAAAATTATATTTTGTATACTCCTTTATAATAGTCGTTAATTCTTCATCCGTCAAAGTTCCCGTTACAAACACATCATGTAGAGCATCTCTTTTGCTAATCTCACTTATATTATTACTCCATTTATTGAACGTAACAAAAAACAAAGTAGTTCCTATATTATCTTCTTGATTCTCACTTACTATATAAATAGTTTCTGTAAACGTATGTTGACGAATTTCGATTGTATAACCTTTAAATACACTAAAATCTTCTTTTCCATATTGATTTATAAATGAATCTATCTCTTTTTTTGTAATCTCGCGTTGCTCACAACTAACAAAAACGCACAATACTATTAATACTATCATGTATTTTAATCTAATTAAAAATCTCATTTATTTTCTCATTAATCTAAAATTATTTCTCTGTGCAAAAAAGCACCTTTGACTATAAACTCTTGATCATCTTTAGAGTCCAATTGTGGTTGATACCCATTCTCTTTAGCATTTATTAAGCTATTTATATGAGCTCCAATCTTTAGAGTCATATACTCAAACCCTAAGGAATACCCTGTTGCGGCCCACAAGAAATTACCAAAATTACTTAGATTATGTATCATAAAATCATCTTCAGGTAAAGACAAAGATCTATCAGCATCCTTAAACTTATTTACTAGCTCCGAATATGTATAATCAAATGATTGATTGCCTTTACTATTTTGATAAAAACTCGTATAAGAAGAATTATTAGAATCAAATCCTCCTTGTACATAGATCATGCTTATTATACTACTTTTACTAACAAATTCAACTTTATTAATAAGTCCATCTCTTATAGATTTTGGGTCTTCAACAGGATCAGCAAACCAATAATTTTGTCTTGAACCAGTTTTAGAATTTTCAACAACTAATTTATCCGGTTGCTTCGTTTCATCGATTCTTACAAAGTTACCTTTCTCATCAAAAACAAAATCATCTTCCAACATACCTGTAGGATCAGTATATTTCAATGGATTGTTATACCCATATCGATACGGAGTCCAATTAACTGCTTGTTCCGCCAACGGGTCCACACTCAACCACATCCACCCTTCCTTTTGCTCGCGCGAACTCAACCTTGGATTTACAAAACCAAGTGCCCCTATAAAAATATGGTTTATTTGGTTGGAAAAGAACAACTAAAGAAAATTACAAGCTATTTTATAAAAGAAAACCCGCTAGTCTAATGGCTAACGGGTTTTGTATTCTATAATTTATGTGTACGGACTGCACCCGAGGCTTTAGCCGAAGGGCTTGAAGTTAAATCCGCGTAATTAAGATTACTTTTCATCTAAGAGATCTGGAAAAGGAGGTCCATCACTATAAATGAAATTAACGAATATAGGTTTCTTCTCTTTACACACTTCTAGCAATTCAATTAATCTATTCAATAATAATACAGCTTGATTATCAAAAAAAGAAAATTCCGTAATTATACCGTTTTCCTCCAAAGTGATAAAAAATTCTACATAATCTCGAAAACCTGAATTATCATTCACTCCATCAACTTCATTTTTTATGCGTTGAAATACAGTAAAAATCTCTTTCGCTCTTTCTTTCGTGATTCTAATTTTATTAAACTCTCTTGTATCCCTAGTTCTATTAATATCCTTATACAATAACATGGTAGGGTCTGAATCAATATAATAAGTAAATATTGTATCTCTAACTTCATAACTAAAATCAATACTCCAATCTTGAGCAAGTGAAGCATTGTTTTTTATTAAAATAAATAGAATCAATAATATTTTTTTCATAGCATTTTTCAATTACTTATTTGACGTCCTACTAGTAGTTCTTTTTTGATTATATCATCACTCTTTTGAATTCCCTTTTTCTGATAATAACTTTTCATAGAATCAAAAAAAGTTTTTAATAGGTAATTATCTCTTTCATCTTGAAAATGTTGCTTTAAATTTGCTCTTTGAGGATAATATCCTTTTTTATCATCTCCCGCTTTATAATAATCATCCACATACTTAATTAAATCTTTATCTAAATTACTTAAATCTAACTTACCATTATCCATAAAATCCTGTCCATCTAAACGTACATGAATAAAACTTTCATGCGCAATATCTTCTAGATACCTTTCCGTCAAGCCTCCATTTTTAGATAGGAATACTGTACTGACAAACCGTCCATTTTCCATAACAGACTTTACACCTGCATCTCTAAATCTATTGTCATTTGCCTTATAAACTAAATCCATTTTTTTATTATGATACTTCCCATTTTCTTTAAAAGTATAGCCTCCTATTGTTTGACCTTTTTTAGCATAATCTGCTAAAATTTACGTCCTTCATCCGATCCAGCAAAAAATTCAAAAGCATCCACTAAATTTTGATTTACATAATTTCCTTGAGAGTTTTTACTATATATCCAAGAAAAATCTATTTCTTCTCCTTTAGGATCAATAAACATCATAGGATTATTATTAACATAGGTATACAAGGAAATATTTGGATATTTCTCCGCCAACGGATCCACACTCAACCACATCTACTCCTTCTTTTGCTCGCGCGAACTCAACCTTGGCTTTACAAGACCAACTTGTCCCTATAAAAATAAGATTTTATTTAGTTGAAAGCGACTTATTCAAGAAAATTACAAGCTATTTTATAAAACAAAACCCGCTAATAGACAGCGGGTTTTTCTTCTTTTATAATTAGACGCACGGACTGCACCCGAGGCTTCAGCCGAACTGAACGAAGTTAAGTCCGCGCGATCGGGTCATTACTTAAACAAACGAAACTACAAAGTATTATGTAACACAAAACCCGTTAATCTTTCGACTAACGGGTTTTGTATTCTATAATTTATGCGCACGGACTACACCCGAGGCTTTAGCCGAATTGAACGAAGTTAAGTCCGCGCGATCGGGGCACTTAATTAGGTAAACTTACTTTTTCAGTCTCTTTAAAAGTTGCATTTAAAGTCTCAAAAAAATCTTTATAATATGGAAATTGTTTAATGGATTCCGAAATTTGTTTTGCAAATTGATCCTCCGAAAGCAATTCATTTTTGATTAAAAACAAATCGTAATAAACTTCTTCTTCGAATATTTTTTTCTCTTCTATATACTTCTCAATAGATAGTTCAATATCCTTCAATTTACTTAACCTACAGCTTTCTTCCCCGCATAATTTCGATTCAAAATAATATAAATACATTTGCTTCTTGTACGGTTTTTTAAAATCATCTTCTTTTAACGAAAGGACAAACTTTTCACCTTCTACAAATTGATTTAAAATAAGTAAAATAGAAATCTTCAGTTCAACCGACACTTCCTTTGTATTTTCACATAAGAAAGAATTTCCCAAGTAATCAAGAGACTCTTTCAACAAATATTCATCTTGACTCAATGTCATATATGTATTATATTTATCTAAAGCTTCAGATAAATTTTCTTTACAGACTTCATCACTTATTACCTGACCTTTACAACTTATGCATAAAAAGCATAATAAAACTTGTACAAAAATTATAGTTTTTTTATAAATCATATATCTTAATTATTTATAGGACGAGATGGCGTGTAAGTATGATTGTAATTCAAAGGAACAATTCCAAACCTACTAACAGGAACAGCTCCACTACCATCAGATTTAACATTAATCCATCCCCCTTTAACATTAACATCTGGGAAATAATTAAATCCTCTACTCGAATAAATTTTTGAAGCTGGTAATAAAATACTTCCATTTATATTACTCGTCCCTGTCTCTGTTACTATAGTTCCCTTATTATATCTTACATCTCTTAATCCTGTTGTAAACTCTTCTCCTCCAAAGTTAATCGTTGCTAACCCTGTCACATTCACATTCTCACTTCCTGTTGCACTTCCTTTTACCGATACTCCAATATCAATCCCATTGAAAGTTTTATCATACATTCCCGTCTCCATATCAAAAGAGGAACTTACGTTTGCACTAATTTTAATATTTGAAGTTGCCGAAACTGTCGATAGACCTGCTGAATGCTCATCTAAAACAATTCTTCCCATTTTTTTTGTATTTAAAGAAGGGTATGAAAGATTCCATCCTAAATCCTTAAGAATAGAATTATCGTCTTTACCTACATAACTATGTCCCTCAGGAGTATCTTTAGGAGAAGACACATTATTATCCCAAATATACTCTCTCGTAGATTTGTTTTTTATCCAATCATCACTCTCCTCCGCACTCATCCCCGTCGGGTCACTCAAATTAATCGGGTTATTATGTACATAATGATACGGATTCCATCCTGGGAACTCTTCTGCCAACGGGTCCACACTCAACCACATCTACTCCTTCTTTTGCTCGCGCGAACTCAACCTTGGCTTTACAAGACCAACTTGTCCCTATAAAAATAAGATTTTATTTAGTTGAAAGCGACTTATTCAAGAAAATTACAAGCTATTTTATAAAAAACAAACCCGCTAGTCTTTAGATTAGCGGGTTTTTCGTTTTTTATTTATGCGCACGGATTGCACCCGAGGCTTCAGCCGAATTGAACGAAGTTAAATCCGCGCGATCGGGTTAAGTATTGTTAATTACTTTGTATGCAATCTTTTTAAAACGGCTCCATTATCTTTACAAATCTCAATATAAAAAACTCCACCGTCTAAATTTGGATGTAAATTCCCTTCAATACACCAAATGGAATCATTTTCCAAGTAAACATTATAAGGACGCTGATTTATGATTAATTCTTTTGTATAAATATTAAAAAGAATTACCTCTGCTATTTTAACAGCTGTTTCTGCATTTGGAACATATCCATCTTCTTTATTAATATCATTAAACGTTGAATAATTGATAGGTATTTTTACAACCTTAAAAATACTATCAGACAAGACAACATTATCATCATTTAAAACTCTGCTATTGTTTTTCGTACATGATATTAATAATATAGCTAATGATACCATGTATATTTTATTTATACTTTTTTTCATAATTACATTAATTGAAACCAAAATATTGATAACTATTTTTATGCTGTTCTCTCTTTTCTGCTGGAGTTAAAGATTTCACTGCTGTATTGTCTTTTGGTTGATTATTATTTTGTCTATTTGGATCATTTGGATCACTTGGTAATTTGTTAGAAATAATACTAACTTCAGTAGTTTTGTAATTGTATTTTAATAAAGAACCATCAGGAGTCGATAAATAAGAATCTACTTCGTTATTATAAGCATTCCATTTATCTCTGCTTGAAAAATTATTATTATCATACTCTCTATCATAAGCACCATGAGAATGAATACTAGCTTCTTTTTTTGTTCCTGATGGATTTCCATGTCCACCAGATACAGTTTTATCATTGCTTCCCACATATCCTTCAGTGTAGCTATAATAAGTCTTTCCATTTTTTTTAAATGAATAGATGGTTGAAGAAATTTCTTTATTTTTTATGATTGAGGTTCCATTATAGTATTCACCAAAATCCTTAGCGGCTAAATCTCTACTTTTAAATTCATCACCTGGCCCATCTAACATTTCTGCACTCATCCCCGTAGGATCCACCAGATTAACAGGATTATTGTGTACATAATGGTATGGATTCCATCCTGGGAATTTCTCCGCCAACGGGTCCACATTCATCCATCGACCAATAGCCACATCATAGTTCCTTGCTCCATAATCATACAAGTTCAGTCCTAGCTCCTCTTGTAACTCCTTGGCATTATATTGGTACTTATAGTTTTGGGCTATCGTATTATTCTTCTCATTATACCCCTGATGTGCTAATCCAAAGGGATAATAGTTCGTCTCTTCAATGATCTCACCAACGTCGATCTTGTCGTTTTTATTCGCATCCGAGTA
>NZ_JACAGN010000031.1 GCF_030324495.1 Myroides sp. 1354
AGTGAAAATCGTAACGCAGTGGAGATTCATCGAACTCCAAAACAAAATATAAAATAGGTGAGATATATTCATCGAACACCAAAACCAATATAAGCTCTGTGAGATATATTCATCGAATACCAATATAAAACATTAACCAATGAGATAAACCTCACAACTCACGTACGCGTCTGATGCTTAAAACCAGTATAGCACAAAAGCACAGTGCAATTCCGCCAGCTACATATACATTTTGAACTCCGAATCGATCGGCGAGTTCGGCTGTAAACATTAATCCAATAATGGCGGGTATCTGACAAATACTGCCAATCAATCCGAAGATTCTACCGAGGTATTTGGATTCAAATTGCGTTTGAATCAACGCCGTAATCGAACCTTCATAAAGGGGTACGGCAATACCCTGAACGACCGTTAGTATGGCATAGATGACAAATAGGTGGGGAGATAGTGAACCACAAATTAACAAGGCCAATCCTAGTACAATATACCCAATCACGGCTAAGGATATTTTTCGGAAGCGTTGATTGAGTAAGGCGAGTAATCCACCACCTACTAAAAGTCCAACACCAAAGAGCATTTCAACCAAACTAACTTGATAGGGTGTACCCTTATAATAGTTTAAAGTCACTAAAGGGGTAACGGCTACCACAGGAAAGATAAAGAATCGCGCAATGATCTCTGAAAATAACAACCACGACATGGGTTTGTTTTTCAGTATTATACGGCCACCTTCCATCATATCTTTGTAGACCGAAGTGGAGGTAGTGGTTGCTTTTTTAGTTTTAGGAAAAGAGACAAACAGCAGCATTATACAGGCAATACCAGCACCTACAACATCTAGTAGCATGACGATACTCATGTTGTAATGCAACAATAAAAACGCACCTAATGCTGGTCCGCTAATCAGAGAAACGGATTGAATAACTTCATTGATTCCCGCAATGCGCACCAATTGATCTTTTGGAGCCAATGTAGGCACAGTTGATTTCATGGCAGGGGAGTGAAAAGCCCCACCTATAGAACGCAGAGCTAAGAGCAAGTAGATGGACCAAAGCTCTAGTAAATTAAAATAAAACAACAAGGCAATGACAGCCGAACAAATAGCCACAAAACTATCCGAGGCAATCATCGTCCACTTTTTGTTCCAACGATCGACAAATACACCTGCAAAAGGACCTATGAGAATTTGAGGCAATAAACCAGCAATGGTAGCATAAGCTAAGATTTTAGCCGATCCTGTTTCCATACCGATCCAAAGCACTAAAGCAAATTGCGCAATAGAACTCGTTAAAATAGAAAAGGTTTGCCCTGTCCAAATGAGTGTAAATTTTTTCTTCCAATCTTGTAAATCATAAACCTGAGTCATGTGAAAAATCTTTTTTGCAAGATTACAGGTTTATAAAGACCTAGACGTTACCTTAGGGTAATTTCGTCTATTACTCGATTAATTTTCTTCTAAGGCGACTTAGCGATTGGGGAGTTAACCCCAAAAAAGAAGCAATGTATTTTTGAGGAACCAATTGAAAGAGTTCAGGATCTTTTTCTAAGATAGATAAATAGCGTTCTTTGGCTAATTGATGGGACAATTCAACGGAAATATGAGTGACGTCAAAATAGAATTGTTCAATGAGTAATCGAATTAGATTGGAAATCGCGTGAGAACTTAAACAAAGGGCATCTAGTTCCTTTTTACTAATGCAATACGCTTCGCTTTCACCCAGAGATTCAATGGTGTAGTTGGGTTTAATTTCACTGTACATAATATCGCCATAGCGCTCAAACCACAAGGTATTCTCATCGCCATCTGCTAATGTATAAGCCCTCCAAATTCCCTTGGAAATGAGGTAAAAGGTAGAGGTTGAGTTGGTTTCCTCTAAAACAGCAGCGCGGTTTTCAAAAGAAACAATCTCCATATGTGATAGTAATAGCCTTAAGGCTGATGGGTCAATGGGATATTTTTGACAAAGTAAATCGATTAATGCTTGCATAAAAGAAGATAGAAAAAGTAAATATATTAAATTATCAAGAGAGGGAAAGCATCCTTCTTTATAATTTAAGGGAGTAGGGATACATAGCGATGGGTCTGTACTAAATCCTTTGAAATGTCCATTCCTTTCTGATTTACATCCATTGATTGAGTGTGGATAAAGCAAGTCCTTTGTAAAAAAAAATAGTATGAGTACAATTAACGCCCTAGATTTTCCGATTGTTCGTGTATCGATTGCCTCTACACAAAAGGAAAAGAATCAAGATCAATATTTTATAGACTACGAAAATTTGCTTCAACGCGGAGAAAAATTTGTGATGATTAACGAAGTAAGCGCTCCAGATGTGGCGGAGACCAAGAGCGATAAAGCCCATATGAAGATGATGAACCTTTGGATGAAGAAGAACAGAGAAGCTTTGAGCACCCTAGTATTGGCCATGATACAAGTGGAGCCAGATCCGATAAAACGACAAGCAGCTATTGATTTTCAAGTGGTTTTTGAAAAATACTGGGGACACAAACTCGTTGTAGTTGAAACATATGCGGAGGCTGTATTCCTTGCACAGCAGGAAATAGAACAAATAAACTAACAACATAATAAAGCACGATTAAAACAAACTGAACCTTGTTATTTTCATTTTTTTATGTTGCATAAGGGCGAATCACAATTCGCCCTTATTTTATTTAGGTCGTTTAAGTTGTTGTTGGTTTATAACTAAATCCTTCTACTTATATTTGCTTTAGAGGAAGGCGACTACTTCGAAATAAAGTGTTTTTTGATTATGAGTAAAATCTTGGATACCCATTTGCGAACGATTGGAATTAGCGTTTTACACGCCAATCAGGAGAATACAGAAGAAATCAATGATATTCTTAACTATGTAGATTCCCGCATTGATACCTATTCGATTTGTATCTTACAAAAGGGAAGTATTTCGATTCACTATGACCAAGAAACCCATTATTTTGAAGAGAATTCAGTCTTTATTGTCAGCTCATTTATCCCTTTTAATTCCTCTCCTGTCTATTCCGAGACCTTTGATTTAGTGATGCTTACCTTTGCATCTAATATGCCGATTCCCTTGGAGTTTAGCAATGAATTTACCCAATTGATTACATATTATTTCGGAAGAAAATTCTATCCAATTAAGAATTTACCGCCAGAAGAATTGGTGCGCATGAAAGCAGTGATTCACTTAGTGCACACCTATTTGGATTTGGACGATCAATATGCCTATCGCCTGGATAGTATTCAGGCCTTGTTCAAAGTTTTTTTCTACGAATTAGTGCGTATTGTTTCGCGTTATGCTCAACTTATTGATGAAAAACCAACAGTGAAGAAGAAGTTGTTTATGGATTTTTTTCTATTGGTCAAACAAGAGTTTAAAGTACATCGAGATTTACCTTTTTATAGCGATCAGCTTTTTGTTACGGCAAAATACCTATCTGAGGTGGTTAAGGTTTATTATGGGGCATCTGCAAAAAAATTAATTGAAGATATTGTGATTCACGAATCCAAGTATTTATTAGCCGATCAGACCATTCCTATTTTTGAGATTGCAAGCACCTTACATTTTAATGATCAATCCATGTTTGGAAAATACTTTAAAAATGCGACAGGATTATCTCCAAAAGCCTATCGAGAAAATCTAGAAAAAAGGATAATTAAACCAATATAGTGTTTTTTTATTTCGAATAAATAGTATAAAACAGAAATTTATACCAAATTAGGAGCATTTTTCCCCTTCTCCATACTTTGCTTTTGCTTGACCTTTGTCCAAGAATAAATAATCAAGTACTATGCAAAGGAATTTAATCAGAGGCAGTGTTTTATTTGCCTTATTCATTACAACACTTAGTTGTTCTAAAAAAGAATCCAATTTTAGTATCGCACCAACTGCTATTCAGGTGAAGAGTCAAGTAGTAAAAAAGGTGATGATAGAAAATGCCAAATCCCATGCGGCAACGATTGAACCCGAACAAGTGGCAACGGTTGGTTTTGCAGTGCCTGGTACAGTAACTGGAGTGTATGTCAAAGAAGGACAGCAGGTTATTGCAGGACAGCAATTGGCAAAATTAGATAATCAAGCTTATTTAAATGCTTATCAAATTGCGGCTGCCAGTTATGATCAAGTGATGGATTTATATCAGCGTCTTCATAAACTGTATGAGAAGGGAAGTTTACCAGAACGCGATTACTTGGATATCAAAACCAAATTAGCGCAAGCGCAAGCCAATAAAAATATCAATGCCAAGCAATTACAAGATGCAAGTTTAAAAGCTTCTTTTCAAGGGATTATCACGATGAAAAACGCAGAAAAGGGAATGGTAATTGCCCCAGGACAACCGTTATTTACACTCGTGAATATGGATGAGGTATTGGCTAAAATTAATGTTCCTGAAAGTGAAATTAACCAATTTAAAAAAGGACAACGAGCACGTTTGTATATCCCTTCTTTACAACAAGAATATCAAGGAACAATTGATTTGGTAAATCCACAAGCAGATCCTGTTACCCGATCGTATATGGTAAAAATACGCATCAAAAATACAAATAACGAAATTTTTGGAGGCATGTTAGGAGATGTTTGGCTGAATGAGGAGCAACAAGAAGAACTTGTTATTCCTGCTAGTGCTATTCACAAAGGAGAAAATGGGATCACCTATGTTTATGTATTAGACGGTAGTTCGTCAGGTGTGGTCAAGAAGAGAGTCAAGATTGCTCAGGTTCGCGGTGCAAATGAATTAATCATTCAAAGCGGATTAGAAATCGGAGAACGTTTAGTTATTAGTGCGAGTGCCAAACTACATGAAGGTGCTGTAGTGACGCAATAAAAGGAGAGAACTATGTCAAAAAAAATCAAAATAAATTTAATAGAAGCTGCGATGAAATACCGTCAAGTGACGTTAGCTCTTGCAGTAATACTCTTAGGATTGGGGATTTACGCTATTCAGAATATGTCTAGAGCAGAAAACCCCAATATTGAGATGCCCATTGCTATGGTGGTCTCTTTTTATCCTGGAGCAGATGTATATCAAACAGAACAACAAATAACCAAAAAAATAGAACAGTATCTCTTTACATTTGAGGAGATTGACAAAAAGAAAACGACTTCTGAAACCAAAGCCGGACAGACCTTTATTACCGTTCGTTTACGCACAGAGGTAAAAGATAGAAAACGTTTTTGGGCCACATTACAACATGGCATGAATACAGAGGTTATGCCCAATTTACCCAAAGGAAGTATTGGACCTATTGTCAACAGTAGTTTTGGAGATGTAACTGCGCTTATTTTGTCTTTATCCTCTCCAACCAAAGATTACAGTGAGTTGGAAATGTATTTAGATCAAGTGGAAGATGAGTTAAAGACGATTCCAACAGTAGCGAAAATCAATCGCTCTGGGTTGCAACAACCGCAAATTAGTGTTGAAATTAACAATCAAAAGTTAATTGATTACGGTATTACCCCAACTCAAATTGTATCAGTCTTACAAGCTCAAAACCTCACCATGTATTCAGGAGAGGTTAAAATGCCCAATAATACAATTCCCATTTTTACCAATAGTGAGATTAGCAGTCAACGCGATATTGAGCAGCTGATTGTTTATACCAGTCCCATGGGAGAAGTGGTTCGCTTACAAGATCTTGCAAAGATAAAACGAACATATGCCGATCGCACTTCCTTTATTCGAATGGGTGAAGAAAAGGTGTTGATGTTAGTCATTGAAATGCAAAGTGGTAATAATATTGTACAGTTTGGAGCATTAATTGATGCGAAATTAGCTGAAATAGGGAAGCAACTACCGGAGGATATTAAGATTAATACGATTGTCAGTCAACCAGAAGCAGTAGATTTAAGTGTTTCTCACTTTATGACTGAGTTTGTTATGGCAATTGCCGCATGTGTATTGGTCGTTGTTTTACTATTGCCGTTCCGCGTAGCTGCAGTAGCTTCTGTGGCAGCTCCGATTTCCTTTATCATTACGTTTGGTATTATGGATTTAATGGGAATTGAATTGCATCAAGTATCCTTAGCCGCTTTGGTGATTGTTTTGGGAATGGTGATTGACAATGCCATTGTGATTGTAGACAATTACGTGGAAAAATTGGATGAGGGTATTGATCCATGGACGGCGGCCTGGCAAGCAGCAAGACAATTGACTATTCCTGTATTATCTGCTACCACGGCAATTATCTGTGCCTTTGCTCCAATTCCATTTTTTATGGATGGTATTGCTAGAGATTTTCTAATGGCTTTGCCTATTACCATTGCAATTGCGTTGATTTCTTCCTTATTTGTGTCGTTTTTTGTTACACCATTGACGTGTTACATCTTTATTAAGAAAGGATTACATAACCATGAGGAGGAAGGAAAGAGAAAGAAAAGAAGAAATCTTTTAGATTACCTACAGCATTATTTTAACAAGGGAATTGCTTTAGCCTTTAGATATCCAAAATACACTTATGCCTTGGCTATTGGTTCTGTGGTGTTAGCGTTGGGGATTGCTTCCCAAGTAGAGCAGGAGTTTTATCCGTTAAGTGAAACGAAACAATTTAATGTAGAGTTGTGGTTGCCAACCGGAACCTCCTTAGAAGAAACAGATAAAGTTGCTAAAGAAGTAGAGGCTATTTTTAACAAGGATGAACGCGTTGTGAGTATTGCCAGTTTTATCGGGATGAGTTCTCCGCGTTTTAATGTGACCTATTCCCCTGAGATTCCCCGTGAGAATTATGCTCAGATTTTTATTACAACGCATAATGCGAAAGAAGCCAACCAAGTGGTACAAGATTACCTTCCTCAGTTTGACAACTATTTAGATGAGGGATACGTACGATTAAGACAACTTAGTTTACAAGAGGGTGCGCCTATTTCAATTCGCATTATAGGAGACAATATAGAAGATCAGAAGGCAGTAGCGGATCAAATAGAACAAATATTAAAACGTCATAAAGGGACGAATTGGGTACGCAATAGTTACCAAGAGGATTTGTTTTCACTTGCCATTACTCCATTAGAAGATAAGGCAGAGCGTTATGGGGTATTAAATTCGTCTATCGTTCAAACGGTAGGTACAGGAACAAAAGGAGCTCCTATTACGCGTTTTTATGAGGGAGATAAGGCTGTAGATATTCAGTTGCGTTTTGTTCACGAGAATAGAAAAGATTTAGGGGATATTGCTCAAATCTATGTGCCTTCTATTTTCGGGCATGCAGTTCCGCTAAGTGAGGTGGCAGAAGTAGAGCCAACTTGGGCACCAGGTGTGATTACCCACAGAAATGGATTGCGCACTTTAGAAGTGAATAGTGAAACGCAAAAGGGAATTAAAGCAGCGTCTATTATAGCGGATGTCAAAGGAGAAATAGATCAATTGAATTTGCCACATGGAATTCAGATTCAGTATGGAGGAGATATGGAAACCTCAGCAGAAAACGGACCAGCGATGATGAAGGCGTTAGGAGTGAGTTTGGTTTTGATCTTTTTAATCTTGATGGCAGAATTTAAAACGATTGGGAAATCTCTATTTGTCTTAGCTACTTTTCCGTTGAGCCTATTAGGAGCATTCTTAGGGTTATGGGTGACGGGAAATCCAATGAGCATGACCGCCTTTATGGGAATCATAAGCTTGATAGGTATTGTAGTGCGTAATGGAATTATCATTGTGGATTATGCCGATGAATTAGTACGCGATCACGGTTATAGTCGTAGGGGAGCGGCTATGGCAGCAGCTAAGCGACGAATGAGACCCATTTTCTTAACATCCGCTGCGGCAGCAGTAGCAGTATTGCCGATGATTCTAGGAAAATCACCCATGTGGGCTCCTCTGGGAAGTGTACTTGCTTTTGGACTAATTGTGTCTATGGTACTTACCTTATTCGTTGTACCTGTGTTGTACTACAGATTTACGAAGTATGTTCCTCAACATGAATTGTAAGTATATCAAATAAAAAAGAAAATCATGAAAGTAAAATATATCTATATAATATTTCTAGGCTTTCTGTTTACATTAACTTCTTTTGCTCAACATTCTAAAGTACTTGAATTAGCAATGTGTAAGCAGTTAGCCCTAGATAATAACAGAAGAATATCCAAAGTCAAACGACAAGTAGAGGCTGCGAATCAAGGCGTTCGAGCAGCTAAGTTGAATGCCTATCCGATGTTGGATGCTTCTATTTCAGGAGCTTATCTAGGTGAGCCCTTAGGAGGAGCCATGAACGGTATGGTTCCAGAAAAAATGGCGAATGCTATGGTTACGGCTAGTGTACCCTTATATGCAGGAGGAAAGGTGAAAGATGAGGTAAAGGCCAGTAAAGCTCAACATCATATTGCACAACAAACCGTAGTAATGACTGAACGAGAGGTGCTGTTCGAAACGGAAAAAGCCTATTATCAAGTAATTCAATTACAAGAGAAAGAAAAGTTAGCCCAAGACTATATTCAGTTGTTAGAAACGCTAGAACAAGATGTCCGAAATAGTTATGAGGTTGGTTTGACCTATAAAAATGATCTACTTAAAGTACAAGTCGCTCTGACCAATGCAAAACTGGGATTAGTTCAAGCAAAGGATGGAAAGTATATGGCGCTTCTTGCATTGAAACAGTTAACAGGGATTGCCGTAGAAGAAGAAGTGGAGGTGAGTCAACAACTAACAATACAAGATACTGCGCTATTTATCTCAAGTGAGCAAAGAGAAAACTCAATTTTAGAACGTCCTGAAATACAAATATTAGAAGAGGTTCGACAACTAGAAAATCTACAAGCTAAAATGTTGCAATCGGAATATTATCCAACAGTAGCCCTTAGTATGATTGGTATTTCAGGGTTTGGAGAGGGAGTTAACTTTACGAATGGCAAAGATAATTTAACTTCTTATGTAGGCTTAATTAGTATTGAAATACCAGTATTTGATTGGGGTAAGAGGGGAGCGAAGGCTAAAGAACAACGGCTAAAAACACAAGCTGCTGAAGAGGAATTAGCTCATACCAAAGAGCTGTTGTACTTGGAAATAAGAAACGCAGAAATCAATGTAAACCAAGCGGTAGAACAGTTGCAATCTTCAGAATTAGCTTTGCGTCAAAGTACTGAGAATAGACGTATTGTACAGGATCGATTTGAGGCGGGAACCATTGTGAGTAAAGATGTATTAGAAGCTAATGCACTATGGCAAGAGGCGTTTAGTCAAGTCATTGATGCTAAGGTTGGTTATTTGATACAGCTTGCTAATTTAGAGCGTATTTTGTTGTAATGGAGGAGTGAAATCTTTCATAGTTAAAGAGAAAAATTATCTTTTTTCATGGATATTTTTGTTTGAGAAAAGGCATGGTGCGGTATCACCATGCCTTTTTGTATAAATAAAGGATTGAAATCAATTTTATTCCCGATCCAAACGCATGCGCATGGATTGATTAAAAGGACGTAAACCTTCTCTTTCATATAAGGCGATTGCCTGTGTATTGCGCGTTAAAACGCTAAGTTCAAAATAAGCAGCTTGTTTTTCGATGCCCCATTCTTTTACGCGTTGAATTAAAGCTTTTCCGTATCCTTTTCCTCTGGTTTCAGGGTTAACCACTAAATCCAAGAGGTAGACGCAGTGCTGTTGTACAAAGGAATTGTAGGGTGGACTGTGTTGCAGCTGAACAATAGCAAATCCTTGGATACCCGCCTCTTCCTCCACAACAAATACGGTAAAATCATTTTCCTCTCGAATCACACTTTGTATAAAAGCTTCGTCTTGTTTCGCTTCTTGCATATAATCTGGCTCTAACTCAGCCATGCCTTGAAACAAAATCGAGTAGAGGTTCTGAATAGCAGGTAAATCATTTTGCGTTGCTTTTCTAATCATGTTTAAAGTAAATAGGTTTAACTTCAAAGGTATTGATTTGCAACTACAAAAAAGGAGATTTATTTGCCTATATGACCAACGAACTTTGTCCGTTGTAAAAAATAAGGAGTTGAATATTCTTTTAAATTTGTCGGATTTCGTTTTTTTTTTGAGAACTTTGAGTATGGCTTTATTCCTTACCCTAGATAATATTCATGCGTTATATTCCCTAGATGCTTCTCCAAAAATGGAGGGGATGGTTATCCATCACCAAACCTATAAGGCTAATCAATCCTATACCAAACACAATCGATTGTTTGATGGTTTACTCTTGGGATTTTTACTCAAAGGCTCTATGAAGCTCAATATTCACTTTTTAACCTATGAAATTACAGCTGGTGATATTGCCGTAATTCCTCCTCAAATTATGTTGGAGACGTTGGAATTAAGTGAAGAGGCAGAACTAATCACTATCGGTTTATCCTTGGATTTTATCACGGAGTTTCCCCTTTTACGCGAATGGATTATGAATGACCAAATTCGATGGCAACCGATCGTTCAATTAGAAGCAGAAGAACAAGAGTTACAGCGAAATTTAATCGAACTTCTTCAACGCTTTTATCACAAAAAGGAGAGTGTAAATAAAACGGATATGCTCCGACATTTGGTGTTGGTTTTTATTTATATGCTTGTTGAGGTCTATTCAACTAAACCCGCAGCGAAGAGTGCAGTCAAAAATAGAACACATGCGATCATTGATGCTTTTTATGAATTGTTAAGGGAACACGCTATAGCACAACGTCAGGTTGGGTTTTATGCAGAACAGTTGCATTTAACACCACAGTATCTTTCTACTTTCTTAAAACAACACACCGGAAAATCGGTTTCTCAATGGGTAGACCATCAGTTGATACTTCAGGCAAAAACGCTCTTGTCTACTTCAGATTTGTCTATCAAAGAAATTAGCCATCAATTGCACTTTGCTGAAACCAGTGTATTTAGTCGTTTTTTTAAAAGAATGACAGGTACAACGCCAAAAGTCTATCGAGAAAGAGGGGTACTTCTTTAAGTAAAAAACACTATTTAGCTTACAATGGGTATCAAAAAACAAGGATTGAGTCAAGGACTCTTTTTTCTACCTCGTTTACTTTTACACCATGAGAAAAATAGAGAAAAAAGGAGCAATTGGTTTTATTTTTATTACGCTGTTGCTCGATATTATTGGGTGGGGAATTATCTTGCCTGTCATTCCTAAATTAATTGTAGAATTGACAGATGGAACGATTAATGAAGCGGCCCAATACGGTGGTTGGCTTGGCTTTGCTTACGCCATTACCCAATTTATATTTGCCCCTTTGGTGGGGAATCTTAGCGATCAATATGGGAGGCGTCCGATTCTTTTAGCTTCCCTTTTTGGATTTGCCTTAGATTATGTACTCTTGGCTTTTGCGCCTTCGATAAGCTGGCTGTTTATAGGAAGAATCTTAGCTGGAGTAACAGGTGCAAGTATTTCAACTGCAACCGCCTATATTGCTGATATTTCAACAGATGAAAATAGAACTAAGAATTTTGGTATCATAGGTGCTGCCTTTGGTTTGGGGTTTGTGATTGGTCCAGTTTTAGGAGGAGTACTTGGACATTATGGTACTCGTATTCCCTTTTATGTAGCGGCTGTTTTGTGTTTGATCAATTGGCTGTATGGCTATTTCATTCTTCCAGAAAGTTTAGATCAAGAGAAACGAAGACCGTTTCATTGGAAAAGGGCAAATCCCATTGCCTCTTTGCGTTTCTTAGCACAACAACCCAAGATAGCCAAGTTGGTCGTAGCCCTGGTTTTAGTTTATCTCGGATTGCATGCAGTACAAAGTAATTGGCACTTCTTCGCCTTCTATCAGTTCAATTGGAGTGAGCGTATGGTGGGAATTTCACTCGGGGTATTAGGCTTGTTGCTTGGCTTGGTCCAAGGAGTATTGATACGCTGGACAGCTCCTAAATTAGGGGAACAAAAGAGTATTTATATCGGTTTGTTCTTTTATGCAATTGGCTTATTGCTCTTTGCTTTTGCCAATCAAGGATGGATGATGTTTGTTTTCCTTGTTCCTTATGCATTAGGTGGTATTTGCGGTCCTTCTTTGCAAGGGGTGATAAGTAAAAGTGTAGCTCCCAATCAACAAGGACAACTACAAGGTGCATTGACGAGTTTGGTTAGCGTCACGGCAATTGTCGGGCCACCTGTAATGAACAATCTTTTTTATTATGCAACCCAAGAAGACGCTTTCATCCAATTTCCAGGCGCTCCCTTTTTGTTGGGATCTATTCTGATGTTTGTGAGCGTAGGGATTATTTATCGTGTGTTTAGGTGAGGGGGGGATTGTTGTTGGTTGATTGTTGATTGTTGTTGGGTGTGATGGTGAGGTGGTGAGTTGGTGAGGTGGTGAGTTGGTGAGGTGGTGAGTTGGTGAGGTGGTGAGTTGGTGAGGTGGTGAGGTGGTGTGGTGGTGTGGTGATGAGGTGATGAGTGACGAACGGTGAGTAACAAGTATTGAATACACACAGCATCCACCCCCAGTATGTCACCCTGAGGCAACGAAGGGTCGCATCCCGCGCTCACATCATACTACGGAGTAACAGACGTGAGTGATAGACGCTGAGTGATAGACGCTGAGTGACGGATGCGACCTCTCCTGCGTCGAGGTGACATGACGAGCGTTGAGTGACGAACGCTGATTAACAAGTGTTGAATATACACAGTACCCACACAGTAATCACCCTGAGGGAACGAAGTGTCGCATCCCGCGCTCACATCATACTACGGAGTAACAGACGTGAGCAGCAAGCGTTGAATAACTTGGTTAGAAGGATTAGAGTGGTTAGAATGATTAACCCTCCTAAGTTGTACGTTAACCGTCAACAATCAACAATCAACCGCCAACTGTCAACCTAAAAAAACAACTTCCCTTTTTTGATTCGAATTTGTTGTTTAGCTTCAAGCTCTTTGATCGTTCGAATTACCGTTTCCACTCGCAGTCCAGTCATATCTGCAATTTGCTGTCTAGTTAAATCAACTTGATATTCCTTTTGATTGGCGTTGTTTTGGTCTTTTATGTAGTTGAGTAGGGTTAGTATTCGCTTTTGAGAATCATTTGAAGAAATATCTGGTGCCATAATCGACTTATAGTACAAACGAGAAGAAAGTGCCTGAAGAATGTCAAAACAGCTCGTCTTTTCATTCTCTAGCAACTGATAGAAGTCATGTTTACTAATCAAGAGAATACGCGTGGGTTGAAGTGTAACCGCATTTGCAGGATAATTCACCGAGCAAAATAAAGGAGGCTCTCCAAAACTTTCACCATCGGCAAACAAGCCTTGAATGAACTCTTTTCCGTCTTCATTATAATTGTTCATTTTGACTTTCCCCTCCACAATTTGATAGTAATACCGCGGTTCATCGCCCTGAGTAAAAACCGTTTCATTCTTATCAAATTCCTTGATGAAGCCCTGATAACGCAATAAAATAGTTGGATTAATCATAGTAAAGTGATCTTGCATTTATGCTTTCTAAATTTACAACTAATTTAAAGGATAAGTACAAAAAAAGAGAGAGAACCTTTTGATGATTCTCTCTCTTTTATATTTATTCTTTATTTTGAAATTCACTTTTATCCAAGTGATACCAATGATGAGGTTCACCATCCAAATCAAAGGTTTCTATACGTGAAAATCCCAATTTAGCTAGAATCTTATTTGAGCCATCGTTCTCACAATCTGCCATGGCAAATACCTCTTGAAAACCCAATTGATTAAACCCATACTCCAAGCAAGCAATTGCTGCTTCTGTAGCAATTCCCTTTCCCCAGTATTTCTGGCGTAATCGATAGCCTAAATCATAATAATTGATGTGGTTATTTGTTAAATCTGTTACGTATTTGAACCCTGTCCAACCAATAAAATCATTCGTTTCTTTATCTATCATGACCCAACGTCCAATGCCATTATCTATGTATTGCTGGCGAATAAAATCAATAACGCCAAGCGTTTCTTCTCTGCTTTGCACTGGGTGTTTTCCCAAATATTGATGTACCTCTGGATTGGAGTCTAAATCAAACATTCCCTCTACATCCGTAGGTCGTAATTCTCGAATAAGCAACCGCGCTGTTTCTATTGCAATCTCCATGATTTTTGATTTTTAAAATTATTCTCGTTCATTCCTACCCTCACAAGGGATAATATGGAGAGAACTAGAACAAAAATACAAATAAAAAGTTAACAGTTAACGGTTAACGGTTAACGGAATGTACGTCCCTGATATAGGTTGACCATAAAAAGTCAATTTTTATATGAAAGCTAATGTCAAAACTATCCAAAAAAGT
>NZ_JACAGN010000032.1 GCF_030324495.1 Myroides sp. 1354
AACAACGAACAACAAACAACGAACAACAAACAACGAACAACAAACAACGAACAACAAACAACGAACAACAAACAACAAACAACAAACAACAAACAACAAAAAAACCACCCCTACAAAGGAATGGTCATCTATTATTGATACTCTTCTGTTAACCGTTAACTGATCACTGTTAACCAAAAACCTACATCAATCTAATTTTTGCGTTCAATCGATCCAGCAAATCTTTAGCCACTTGCGTAGTGAAGGTTTTCTTTCTGTATTTGGTCACAGGTTGTATCCCTACAATTACATTGGTAATAAAGATCTCATCTGCCTTTTGCAATTCAAATGGAGAGATAGCCCCTTCTTCTAACGTATAATCAGGGTGTTTTCCGATCAGTTCAATGATTTGCTTGCGCATAACACCTTTTACACATCCTTCGTCTAATGGAGGGGTTTTAATTGTGTTTTGACTCACCACAAACAAATTGCCATTAACTGCTTCGATGATATTTTTCTTATCATTGACCAACAAACAGTTTTGATAATCATTTTCTGATGCGAAAATACTAGCTAATACATTGACTGCACGATTGGTTGTTTTTACCGTTGACAGTAAATTGGCTGCGACATAAAAGTCTTTGTACAGCTCTACTTCATAGGGTTGATCATGGAAGGTGTAAACCGCTTCTTCTAAAACTTCTGCAGTTGCTACAAATCCAATTGTTTTATTTTCTTGCGGCAGGTATTTTCCTGTTGCCTCTCGGTAAACAGTTAAGCGCACGCGAAATGCTTTTGCATCAGCTGTATGAGCCTCCACTGTTTTTATAATTTCTTCTTGAAAATTTTCTAAAGTAAAGAGCATGGGAATTTCCATGCGCATGATTCGCATAGAAGACATCAATCGAAAGTAGTGATCTTCAGCGAATAAGACTTTTTTATCTAAGACTCTCACCGTTTCAAAAACAGCGTCTCCATATAAAAAACCGCGGTTTTCTTCTATTGCAAGGGCTGTAGTAGAAACAAGTTTGCCGTTAACATTAATCATAGTTCTAATTTGTGATTACTATTAACGGCAAATATAAGTTATATTTTATGGAATTTAGGCAGATCCTAAGACTTGTTTTAAGTCCATGATCTGATTTTCCCACAATTGTTTTGATTCATTTACTTCGTCTGATTCAGCAAAGTCCGTCACGATGATTGTTACATCTTTTGTCAATTCATCGCGTATTATTTTTATTTCAAAGTAATATTCGGTATCATCTCCATCCTCATCTAACCATCTATATCGTACTCTTTCGTCTGTTTTTCGTGTCACTACTCTTGCTTTTTCTTCCGAATCCCCCCATATAAAAGAATAAACCTCTCCTCTTGAGTTTACGTTATCAGCAAACCATTCGCTTAATCCTGAGGGATCTGACACGTATTGATATAACAATTGAGGTGAGGAATTTATTGAAAATTCTAGTTCATATTTTTCTTTCATAGCTGTACTTAAAAAGTTATAATTCCTCGAATATAAACATATTTTGGTAATAAAAAAATATTTTTTAAGAAGCTTACTGTTTGCTTTATATAAAAATAATAGTAACTTTGCACTCGCATTCTAGAAATAGAATAAAAACCAACATTTGGCGAGGTAGCTCAGTTGGTTAGAGCGCAGGATTCATAACCCTGAGGTCACGGGTTCAACTCCCGTCTTCGCTACTACACAGGATATATCGAGAAAATTCTCATATATCCTGTTTTTATTTTCAGCCAATTCATTGTTAATCTGAAAGATACACTTCAGTAAAGTGTTAATTCGTGTGGTTCGATAAATTTCCCCATCAAACTCTAATTTTTCTGGAAATATCGAACCAATAATTTCTCTTTTGGTTTGAATACCTCCTTCAGTATCGAGTACACCAAGGTTTACCTTTATCTAGTCAAAAAGTTGACTGCTTAGATAACTAGAGATATAGACTCACTATTTAAAAACAGGTCTTTGATGCGTCTATTTAGCGTTTACTTATAGGTGTATAAACAGTATTCATATTATAAAAAACATTTTGTAAATATGTTGAAAAAGTTACCGAAAAGGTAACAGCAAGTTATGTTTTGAGGCACTCGAAATTGAGATTCAAGCTTTCAAAACGACTTGCTCTTGCAGAGAGCTAGAAAACTACTCCGAAGTCGATAGTTTGTAGATATACTCAAAATATTGAGGAGTTTGCGGATTTCCGTAATAATATTAGAAGAAAATTTTATATGTTCGACAAGACAAACAATATTACCTAATTGTTTTGCCATTCATAATAAGTTGGTTTAGTATGTATTTAATTTGCACAAAGCTAATTATAGTGGTTTCAAATTTAATGAAGTATAAATGTTATTTATTTCATTAAAAACAATGTTAGGTGGTATTTCAAAATTAAAATATGAACTTAAAATTTACCTCTGGGGATTTAATCGAATTAAAAGAAAAATTAAAGAATTTAATACCTGATGATTGGAAAGAAATTAATCCCAATACATTTCAAGTAAAAGTTAATGGAATTTCTATAAATTTTTACACAACTACTGGCACTATTCAATTTCAAGGAAATCCAGAAAAAGTAAAAAATTATGAAGATCAAGTTGGAAAAATTTTAAATGGAGAAAAATTAAGCATTTCGACTCCTTTGACACAAACTACAACAAAAGGTGAAGAGGCTAATGTAAAAGAAAAAAAATTTATTTCCCAATCCTACGATGATTCCGAAATTATTATAGGACTTGTCGGTGCAATTGGAACACAATACCAGGCAGTAAAAGACATATTAAAAAATAGACTAATAAATAATTTTAAATATGAGGTTGAAGAAATAAAAGTTTCAGAAGCTATAATAGAAAATTTACCTATATATAAAGCTCCTACTGGGCAAGGATCTCATCAATATGAGAGGATTAGCAACTTGATGAAAATTGGTAATCAAATTAGGGAAGATACTAGTAATAATTCAGTTCTAGCCTTAGGTGCAGCATCAATAATTAATGAAAAAAGAGAAGAAAAATCATACCGAAAAGCATATATAATAGACTCTATAAAACATCCAGACGAAGTAAAAGCACTTAAAGAAATTTATGGTCAAGGATTTTATCTTATTGGTGTTTATTCCGATATAAATCATCGGACTAAATATTTGGTTAATGAACTTAAATTAACTTCAGAAGAAGCAAATACCCTTATAAGTAAAGATGAAAGTGATGATGTTGGACATGGGCAACATACATCAGATACTTATCATTTGTCAGATTTTTTTGTTGATGTAAATTATAATAGTCAAGAATTAAAGCAAAATTTATTTAGGTTTTTAGATATTATTTTTGGTTCTCCACACTTAACTCCTTTATTCGAAGAATATGCTATGTTTATGGCTTTCACAGCATCATTAAGATCCGCAGACTTATCAAGACAAGTTGGAGCAGTATTGACAAAAAATGAAGACATAATTGCTACAGGAGCTAATGATATTCCAAAATATGGTGGTGGGTTGTATTGGCCTTATTACGATACTGAAAAAAACGAGTTTTATGACTTTCCTTTTGGGAGAGACTATACAAGAAGTTATGATTCAAACGTAATCGAAAGAAAAAAAATTATAGATGATATAATTAAGAAGTCAAGTGAAAAAGGGATTCCAACTGAAGAGTTAGAAGAAATACTAAATTCAAGTAGACTTAAGGATTTAATTGAATTTGGTAGAGTTGTTCATGCAGAAATGGAAACTTTAATGACTTGTTCTCGCAATAATATTTCATCAAGAAATAGTGTTTTATTTTGTAAAACTTTTCCATGTCATAACTGTGCTAAACATATAATTGCTGCTGGGGTTGATAAAGTATATTTCATTGAACCTTATCCAAAATCTAAGGCTCTTGAATTTCACTCTGAGTCAATAAAATCTGAAATTCCTGATCCAAATAATGTTTATAGTCAAGAATTTACTTATTTCATACCTTTCATAGGGGTTGGTCCAAGAAAGTTTTTCGATTTATTCTCATTAAACTCAGGTTCTGGTAGAACCATAAAGAGAAAAGATAAAGATGGAAATATTGTAATTTGGAATCCCGAAACAGCGAAACCAAAAATTCAATTATTACCAATTTCATATTTAGAAAGAGAAAAACAGAGTTGTGAAAACTATAAAAAACTTATCAATCAAGTGTCTCAATAAAAAACATCACATGATATGCTTTTCGTAAAATAGTTAATTTCTATTAAGATTGAAGCTTAATTTTATAAATTGCAAAAGTCAATTATATTGACTTTTTTCTTAAATTCAATCAATTAATTGGCTTGTACTCTAAGTTGAGTAGAATTGAAACTTTCTACCTCAAGTTCAGTCATATGATCCAATCCTCAAAACGTTGGTTTCAAAGCACTAACAGTCCAAAAAAATTAAACAGTAGGCAATGGGAATACGACCTAAAAGACATAATTACAATTGGCGGAATTTTCTTAACATTTTCTGTTGGGCTTACAGGTTTAATTATCGGAGTTAGAAATAATTATACATATCTAAATTATTGAAATCGTTCCAAATCCTTTAAAAAATATTTCGCTATATCTTCTACATCAGCTACTACATAAGGACATAGTCACGTGACTATGTCCTTTTTTATTTATCTACTTATATAGATACATACCTATAAAATTTTTAATACCCAACTACTTGTGGTCATGGTTTGGATTAACTCATATTCTCTGCTACTATTAGCCTCATGTACTTACGATATAATTTAATAATTCCAGCATGTCTAAGTTTTTTTATGATATCGTAATGCAATGAATATTACAGTTTGATTTACCCCACCTGTTTCGGACAAACTGTGCCTTTAATTGCATTTCGATTTGTGCCACTTAGACTAACACTTGTAGTTATTTTGGCTCAAAAAGTGCCGTATAATTTCCTTAAATACTACAAAAAGTCCTTTGTGGTATAATAACAAAATATAGCTATCTCAATTCAAATTTATAAAAATCCTCTGGTAAAGATTTTTCATTAAATTTTAAATTACCTGCCCAATAGAGTTTATCAAAATCACCTTGTTCGTATGGAGAAAAGGTTAAATAAATATCTTCATTTTCAGCTAATTTTTTAAAGTTGGATGGATTCTGTAAATAGCAAGCACACACATCAAGTTCATCGATAGAATACATTCTATCATGCATTTGCCTCCTATAATCCAAGAAATTCAAAAAATTATTGATGTGATTTTTCGATTTTATCTGTAGCGTTTTCAAAAATATTTCTAAATCATCAATATAAACAGACCAAGGATAATCAACATCATCTTCCTTCTCTAACAATAAACCTAAATCAGTCTGTAAACAACCGAATCTTTCTAGTGTTACAACAACTGAAAATACATTATTAATATTTAAAGGATTAATAACTTGTAATACTTTTTTACGATCATTTTTTAAATTAAAAACTTCCTCAGAATAAAAGAAATCTTCAACTCTCTTACATTGGTCAAAGCCATATTGAATGGCATTTTTAAAATCTGACTTTAATCTACCAATAGCCTTATCTACATCTCTAAAGGGTTCACGTAGCTTGGAAGCTTTGACTTCTACAATAATTGCATTTCCTCTATATAAGATTAACAAGTCTTGCTCTTGATTATCAATTACATAATAATTTTCAAAGAAATTGGAATCTTTACTAGCAAAGAAAGATTTAAACATATCATTCACTTTATCCTCCAAAGTATCTTCTCTATGTTTCCTTAATTTAACATTAGTACTTTTATTATTAAATAAATGAGCGTATAGAATTTTATAAATAGAAATAGGTAATTGTTTCCCGTACAAGCTTAAATAGTTGTCATCAGAAAGCTTCAAAAATGGTGTCGTTTCAAAAATACTTTCAGCAGTGTAATATCTGATAGAATTATCAGACACTGGTTCAATTGATACTAATTTTAAAAGTTTATCAACTTTTTGCGCATCTAACCTATGGTACAAATCAGATGATGAAAACATTAAAGATGCATATGATTTAGCATTAAAGGAATCGAAAGCTTTCTTAATATGTTCAGGTAGCATTTCATAAGAATCTGAGAAACATATAATACCTTGTTGAATTCTATCATTAAAATCTCTAAATTCTTTAGTAAACATAAACTCCATCGTTTGCTTACCACGAATTATGGAAATGAGCTCAATTTCCTTACAAACCTCAATTAAAAAATCAATATCAAAACCAAAATCTGAAATTATTTTTTCATCAAAGGGAGAAAACACTCTCCTTAATTTTTCTAAATCTTGTTCAACATAGCTTAAAACACCGTTATCAAAATGATTCCTAACGGCCATTTCGTGAATTACAGATTCTTTGGTATAATTATTTAAATCTTGCGGATATATAATTTTTTTAATTTCATCCAGTTTATCTGCAATTAGATGTAAATTATCGAATGGAAACTCAAACTTTTCCATTCCTTTTTTATCAGAAAATGCATTCAAAGAAATTAAGTAAAGAAAGTCTTTCAATTTAGAACCAAATCTATTTATTTCAATATCTGCCGCAGGATCAATATTTTTTTTAATAAAAAAAGCTAAAGATCCAGCAAAGCTTTCAGTGTCATATTGCGACACTAATTCTTGAAGCTCATCTATTTTACTTTCAATATCTATCATATCTTGCTAAATAATTTTTGCAGGTTACGTCCGTGTAAATAAAAAGGAGTTATTTGTATGAATAACTCCTTTACTATTAGTTTAAAAAAGTGATACTATTTATACAGATAAAAATGCATTAAAAAGATTAGTCCACTTATCTATATACTCTTGCGGTATTGCACCTGCTTTCTTACTTTTTAATTGAGCTTTTGCAGCCATAGATATTCCAACTTTCCAGCCTTTTTCTAATTCAATTCCATTTGAATCAGCAAATGTTTCTATTTGAGAAACTACTGGAATTTCTTTATTATAATTTTCTTCAAAATCTACTTCATCTAAAGAATTGAAAAGTCTGTCAACACCTTTTTTTATTAATGAAAATGGAATCAAATCTTCCACCTCTGATTTTTCAATTGCGGTATAATCTTTAACATCTAGTATTCTATTTTCAACCCCTTGGTACAAACCTGATAATAATCTTTTCTTCGCATCTTCGCCACTCTTATCAGAATCGATAATTAGATAAGGTATATCATCTGCCTTACTCGAAATCATACTCACAACACCTGGAACACCTTTTACACCACCTGATGGTACAAATACAATTTCTTGTTCCGGAGCAATAAGTTTTTCTCGAATCAAGAAGCCTTTAATGGCATTAAGATAAAACTGGTCAGATGGTCCTTCAACTACAATAGCTTGGCAACCTTGTAATAAAACATCTGAAACACTTAGTCCTAAAGCTGCGTGAACTGCATATATAGATTTTTCGTTCAGGGCATCACTACCTTGTCTTAAATTACTTGAAGCAACTGTATAGCCATCCTTATCCATAAAAACGACTCTGCATCTATCTATATTAGATGTATCAACAATAAATGGAGAATACGTTGTATTGATTATCTGATTGCCTTTTGACAAATTATCAAAAAATAAAGCAAGGTCTTTTTGTGCTAAAGGGTGTAAAGTAAGTCCCGCTTCATCAAGCAATAAAATTGCCCCTTTGTGTTGTTCTTGACTTTCAACAAGGAAGATTAAGTAAAAACTAATAAACCATTGAAGCCCTGTACTACGAAGTTCTAATGCTACTTCGTCCGTTCTTATACTATCAGATACCCAGATGCGGAAATAATCGCCATCTGCTTCAAACCTAAATTTATATTCTCCCTGTTTCCACCATTCTCTAAATTTCTTTGTCAAATCGCCTGAAGCTGACTGCAAGAGAATACTTCGTTCTTCCTTATCATTTTCTGCTTGCTTAATTTCCTCAGAAGTTGGTTGTGTATTACCATTTCTGCCATTCCTAAGCATTGCCATTTCTTTCGGATCTTGTCCTAGTTCCAAAATTTCTTTCGGGTCTAATTTCACAAATTCGAAAAGCACCCTAAGCGTACGAACCTGTTCCTCGTTTACATCTATTCCATCTACAGTTTCTCCATTTAGCCATTTGATAACATTTGGAAGATAGATTTTCGAAGATAAGTTTCCATAGTTTGAGTAATAGACAAATGGTGGTATTTCTGCGAGAATAGCTTTCTCCAAATCCAATTCAACAATTGGTACAATAATATCTTCTTCAATCGGTTCTTCGCCCTCTTCAAGTTCTTTAGTTACTTTTTCTGTTTTAGTCGATTTCGGGTTTCCACTTGGAAATTCAAATGCATAACTTCCATCATAAAAACGAGAAACTTTTACAGATTTATCTCCCTGAAGATTACATTCAACTTTAGATTCAATGCTCTTTATAGCTTCATCATCAAGCTCAAATTCCGCTGTAATAAACTTTACTTCTTCGGGAGTTTTACGATAATTACTAAGTTTAGAAACTGGCATATCGTGTAAAATGTCAATACTTCCTTCTCTTGCTGGATTTAGCTTCCATAAAGCCAAAAGTAAGTTTGACTTTCCAGCTTCGTTAATTCCAACTAACGTTGTCACATTATCACAATCAATCCAGCCGCTATCAAGAACTGACCGAAAATTTTCTACTTTGTATCTTTTTAATATCATAATAGTTATAGAATATTAGGTTATTAAATTATATATTTTTTTTCAATTGTTTTCCCTTCAAAATTTTCAACTCCTTACATACACTACTTTCTCTTGATGAGTAAGATCTTTTTAGCTTTTATATTGGCATGGTTTGATCTATAAATATTATCAAATTTGTATCACGTTATTATTTCCAAACCATTCTTTAGCTTTTGTTATTACTTGCGCACTTGGATTGTGAAAGAAAACCGATAAATTTTCTTTAGCCCTTGTACAACAAACATAAAATATCTTTTGAGTTCTATCCAATACAGTTGCCGATCCAGTTTCTAAGAAAAGATTACCAAAATTGTAATTATTCCAACCACCATTATCAAGTATGACTAAGACATTATCAAATTCTGCTCCTTTTGTTTTATGCTGTGTTGAAAACGGTGTTTGTCCTTCAAGGTATTCATATAATTTTTGAAATTCACTAAACTTAACATCCTTCACTCTATTATACAAATACTCTTTATTCTCTTTAAAAGCAATCAGCTTATCATCAATCAAACAAATTCTCTTTTCGTCAGCGTTATTAATAACTTGTTCAATCGTACTATTCCCTACATTCACAAGGCTTTCAATATTTTCTTTTAAGGCTTTTTTGCTTGCAATATTTGTTATTTTAAAATGATAATCTGTGGCTCTTAAAAATTCATTGTACTTTTTATTTTGATACAAAGAAATATTATTCTGAATTTTAAATAAATGTTTTATAAGATTATCTCTCTTTGAGCCCTTCTTATTTTCATCATCTTCATCTTGCTTTTTATCATCAAGTAATTGGTCTTTGTCAACATACATTTTGGAAAATTCAAGAAACTTTAATGATTTGGCATAATTGTACAATTCGGCATTACTTTCAATAAAAATCTGCATTGCATTTGTTGGACTAACAGCGTTTAAATCTCTGCCGCTTTTTCCTTGCTGTAATATTTCAATTACTTCTTCAAATGTATTGTCTGAAAAATCAATAGTTAGGTTATTATCTTTAATGTATTTCTTAATTCTATCTCTATAGCTTAATATGTGGTCTCTATCATAAATATCCATCAAGTTTCTAAAACCAGCCTTACCTGCTATTAAATTGTGAGTAAGGTTCAATTCTTTTGTTTGCTTTGAATTATTGAAATCCCAAGCATATTTTTCTGCTAAAAATTCTTCAACTTTATTGATATTCCCATCAGTCGAGTGCAGAAACAAAACCGTGCCTTGCTTTACTGCACCATCAATCATATTAGGGGCTTTCGGATCGGCAGATGGTTCTTGTGTTATTCCATCGGTACGAAGTTTATTCGCCAAATCAATAATAAGTTTAGGATTTCTTCTATTTTGCTTCTTTAGAATTTCGTTTACTTTTTCAGCTTCGACTCCTTTATAAACATCTAAGTTGCCAATACCATCTTCATAAATTGATTGCATAGCATCCCCAAAAAAACCTATGATATTCTTTCTTTCACTTTTCTTAAAATGTTCAAGGAATATTTCTACAACCACTTTGCTTGTATCCTGGTACTCATCTATGAAAATGAACTTATATTTATCTTTTACAATATTGCTAAGTTTGGGATATTTTTCAAAAAGATAGTTTGCTACAATAAGTAATTCATCGTGAGATATTATTCCTTCGTGTATTCTGACAAATTCTTTGTATTGCACTCCATCAGGCAAATCCGCAAAATAATTATCAGGAACGGGATTAACTTCTGTAATAGAAATTTTAGTTACTTCTGCATTATTTGCCAAGGAGATAAGAGCTCCTTTAAGCTCTTTTTGAAAATGTTTTATATTATCCCATAAGAAATCGTGTATCGTAGATACATTAAGATTTTTATGGTTTACCCTTTCTTCAATTTCTTTAACTGCTGCATTGGTATAAGTCATACATGCAACCTTAGCCGTTGGATTTTCAACTATCACCTGTCGAATTACATTTACTAAAGAATAGGTTTTTCCACTTCCAGCACCTCCACTTAATAGAAAATTTCTGCATTCATCAATTGATTGAAAAATTTCTTGTACTTCTGGTTCTAAATTCAATCTTCCTTCAACCATAATAATCCATTTTTAATATAAGCTGGAATATTCCAATTACTAAAATTTTCATCGCTATGATATAATATATCTAAGACGAAATGGGTTTTCTTTTTGATACATCTATCTGCTAACACATATGCATTATTGCTACCAACATCAAATAGTTTACGATTTTGTAACCCTTGAAATCTATCTTTCTTTTCATTTACAAATGCTCTGTTGATGTGGATAAATGCATCTTCAAAACTCCTTGCGTGATAATTATCCTCTTCCTGTTGATAGCATAAACATATTGTTGAATTCTCAATTTTTATTGTTCGTTTTGCAATTGGTAATTTTTTTAAATCATCCCAAGAAGTACCTGCTAAAAAATAAAGTAATGCGCTATTGCTCGTTTCAACTCCTAGCCTTACTTCACAGGCTTCAATAACTGGATTATTTTGACTATCTTTATTACCAATATCTCCATTGGAATCAATATCTGTGATTATTAAAGTTTTAATACCTAAAAATTCAATAAACTTATCAAATATTTGAGAATATGCACCTACTTCAATGATAGATATATTTTGAGAAAGCAGAGGCAGAAATGCATCTTCATCATTTTCAGCTAATAATCTAGCTTTCTCTTCTACATCAACTTTACGCATAAAGGTTGGTATCAAAATTCTTTCGGTATCTCCCTCAATAAGAATAGCTTTATCAGCAAAAAAAATTTCAGCTCGACTAATCGTTAAGTATTGCTTCAAAAATTGATATTGTTTTGAATCCTCTTCGTATTGGATTCTTAAATCTTTTAGATTTCTAGCAATAACATTATTTTTTGCAAGTGCTTTCAGATATTTTATATCATCAAAATCACTATCAGCAACAATGTGCGAAGAATGCGTTGTAATTATATATTGTAATGGGCGGTGTATTCTGTCGTCTTTCTTAATACCATCACCAAGAAGTTTCTTTATATTTTTTATAAAAACATATTGCATTTGAGGATGCGTATGCGCTTCTGGTTCCTCAATAATCAATAAATTAATATCAGCTGGTTTTTTATCTTTATCACGCTTAAAATCCTGAACAAGAATTTCAATTTCGAAAATCATACTTATAAGGTTCATATACCCTAAACCATTATAATGCTCAGGTAATTTATGATCATCATGAGTATATACAACTGTCGTATTACCTTCAAGTAGTTCTCTATGTTGTAATGTAGAAATAATTGCTATATCAGTATCATTAAATCTCACACCACCAAAATCTTGAACCTTTTTGATTACATCTTTAAATAAATCTTTATAAATATCACTCAATATATTGTCAGTTTCAGAAAGCTGATCTATAAAATTTTCAGTTGCTTGACTCTTGTCCGTATTATCTTCTTGTTTTTTATAAATACTTGAAGTTTGTCTTGATAATGTATTTTCTTTTTCTTTATTTGTTACATCTCTTTTAGCACTTATGTACTTAAAACTGATAATATCCTTCAAATTGATATTTTCTTTAACAAGATCAATCGGTGTAGTTTCAGTAATTTCCTTTATTATTGTATCAAATTCAAAAGAATATTTGTGGATTTTAAAATAATCTTCTAAATTTTGTTTTAAAAAATCTTTTAAGCTCTTTGGTTTGTATGTGTTCTTCTCAGTATACTTTAAATTTTCTCTCGTTTCGAAGGTTTTATAATCGGATTTTAATTTTAAAAAATCCTCATAATGCAATATGAATTCAAAACCTAAAACAATATTGTTATTGTCAGGGTCTAAATCCATCAATACTCTGCTAACATTAGATAAATCATCAGTTTCATTATATTCAATATAAAGTTTAAGTTTAATCCCTTTTGATGCGAAGGCTTCAGGAACATCATTAGATATAATTAAATTTTCTAATTCATTTTTAAAATCTATATTAAAGTCATCGTAATAAAATTTAGTTTTTTCATTTAAAAATTTATCCAGAACTGAAAGAATTGAAGTTTTACCGGTATTATTCTTACCAATGACTAAAGATAGTTCATCTTCTAAATCCATTGAAAATTGTTTGAGTAATCGAAAATTTTCAACTTTAATTTGTTTTATTTTCATAATGCTGATTTATAACATATAATTACTTTATTTACTATTTATCCTTAAAACCTCACCATTTTATATTTACTTTAATCTAATAACCCGTTTTTAACGTTAGGTAAAATGGTTTATATCACTTTTGTAAAAGTATTTGAATCTTCCCCTCAAATATTACGGTTTTCCGTAGCATGAACAAGTTTTATTTAATTATTGCTAATATTAACATAAAATCAAATTTAAGTAAAATAATATAATGCTCCTCTAGTTAGTAAGACAATCTCAATTTAGTTTTTTGTCATTCAAAAGGAATGCAGAAACGTAACTTTTTATTTTGGCTGTTAAGGTGTGTAAATAAAAGAAGAAGAATTAATTTGTTTAGATTAAATTGGTTTTGGTTTTCTTTTTAATAACGAAAAAATAAAAAATATTTCTATTCAAAAACTGTCTATTAAGAAAACAGATAATTCATTATATTTTGTTAAGCAAAAGAACGATTAATATTATATAGAATTAGCTGTATTGAAAATAGAAGAAGGCAATCAATAAAAAATAAAAGAGAACTTCCTATTCCTTTATAAGATAATACAATATTTAGTATAATATAAAACCTACATCTCAGACTAAGATATAGGTTTTTTATTTCATCTCATACTTAAAACAATTCCTAAAAACGTTCTAAATCCTTAATAAAATATTTCGATATATCTTCTCCATTGGCTACGAGGGTGTCCCGTGAACTGTGTCATTAAAATAATTGTATAATAAAATATGTACATTAGTAAAATGAGCAGAGAACA
>NZ_JACAGN010000033.1 GCF_030324495.1 Myroides sp. 1354
TAAGAGAGGGAGATTCACATAAGCTTACGGGCTATTAGTACTACTCGACTTTGACATTACTGCCTTTACATCTATAGCCTATCAACGTTGTCATCTTCAACGGCCCTTTAAAGAAATCTCATCTTGTGGTGGGTTTCGCACTTATATGCTTTCAGCGCTTATCCCTGCCCAACGTAGCTACTCTGCGATGCCCCTGGCGAGACAACAGATGCACTAGAGGTTGGTCCAATTCGGTCCTCTCGTACTAGAATCAGATCCACTCAAATTTCTAACGCCCACAGTAGATAGAGACCGAACTGTCTCACGACGTTCTGAACCCAGCTCGCGTGCCACTTTAATGGGCGAACAGCCCAACCCTTGGGACCTTCTCCAGCCCCAGGATGTGACGAGCCGACATCGAGGTGCCAAACCCCCCCGTCGATATGAGCTCTTGGGGGAGATCAGCCTGTTATCCCCGGCGTACCTTTTATCCTTTGAGCGATGGCCCTTCCATGCGGAACCACCGGATCACTATGCTCTACTTTCGTACCTGATCGACTTGTTAGTCTCCCAGTCAAGCTCCCTTATGCCATTGCACTCTACGCACGGTTACCAAGCGTGCTGAGGGAACCTTTAGAAGCCTCCGTTACTCTTTTGGAGGCGACCACCCCAGTCAAACTACCCACCAAGCAATGTCCTCTGCAATGCAGAGTTAGATCTCAAATAAGCAAAGGGTGGTATTTCAACAATGACTAACCTACGCCTGGCGACGCAGGATCGAAGTCTCCCACCTATCCTACACATCACTTATCCAAGAACAATACTAAGCTATAGTAAAGGTGCACAGGGTCTTTTCGTCCCACTGCGGGTAATCGGCATCTTCACCGATACTACAATTTCACCGAGCTCATGGCTGAGACAGTGTCCAGATCGTTACACCATTCGTGCAGGTCGGAACTTACCCGACAAGGAATTTCGCTACCTTAGGACCGTTATAGTTACGGCCGCCGTTTACTGGGGCTTCAATTCAATGCTTCTCCGAAGATAACATCTCCTCTTAACCTTCCAGCACCGGGCAGGTGTCAGGCCCTATACTTCATCTTACGATTTTGCAGAGCCCTGTGTTTTTGATAAACAGTCGCCTGGACCTTTTCACTGCGGCCAGCTTGCGCTGGCGACCTTTCTCCCGAAGTTACAGGTCTATTTTGCCTAGTTCCTTAGCCATGAATCTCTCGAGCGCCTTAGGATACTCTCCTCGACTACCTGTGTCGGTTTACGGTACGGGTACTAATAATCTAAGTTTAGAAGCTTTTCTTGACAGCCCTTAGGCACACTATCTCGTTGTTCGAAAACGCTGAGTACTATCGCATTTCTCCATCTCTTACGCATTTTACTATAAGAAATATAGGTACGTGCTTCAACGAACTATTCCGTCAGTTCGCGGTGCTTTCATCACTGTGTCACTCCATCACAATTATCAGTAGTACGGGAATATTAACCCGTTGGCCATCGACGTCCCCCTTCGGGTGTGCCTTAGGTCCCGACTAACCCTAAGCTGATTAGCATAGCTCAGGAAACCTTAGTCTTACGGCGGGGGTGTTTCTCGCACCCCTTATCGTTACTTATGCCTACATTTTCTTTTCTATAAACTCCACCATATCTCACAATACGGCTTCTACGTCGATAGAATGCTCCCCTACCACTCACGTTTAAAACGTAAATCCATAGCTTCGGTAGTATACTTATGCCCGATTATTATCCATGCTCGATCGCTCGACTAGTGAGCTGTTACGCACTCTTTAAATGAATGGCTGCTTCCAAGCCAACATCCTAGCTGTCTGGGCAATCAAACCGCGTTTTTTCAACTTAGCATACATTTGGGGACCTTAGCTGATGGTCTGGGTTCTTTCCCTCTCGGACATGGACCTTAGCACCCATGCCCTCACTGATGATTATCATTAATTAGCATTCGGAGTTTGTCAGGAATTGGTAGGCGGTGAAGCCCCCGCATCCAATCAGTAGCTCTACCTCTAAGTAACTATGATCATCGCTGCACCTAAATGCATTTCGGGGAGTACGAGCTATTTCCGAGTTTGATTGGCCTTTCACCCCTACCCACAGGTCATCCGAAAACTTTTCAGCGTTAAACGGTTCGGTCCTCCATTTAGTGTTACCTAAACTTCAACCTGCCCATGGGTAGATCACACGGTTTCGCGTCTACCACTACTGACTAAAGCGCCCTATTAAGACTCGCTTTCGCTACGGATCCATGACTTAATCACTTATCCTCGCCAGCAACGGTAACTCGTAGGCTCATTATGCAAAAGGCACGCCGTCACCCAACTAATGGGCTCCGACCGCTTGTAGGCGTATGGTTTCAGGATCTATTTCACTCCGTTATTCACGGTTCTTTTCACCTTTCCCTCACGGTACTGGTTCACTATCGGTCTCTCAGGAGTATTTAGCCTTAGCGGATGGTCCCGCCAGTTTCAATCAGGGTTTCACGTGCCCCGACCTACTCAGGATACCACTATCCTTATCTTCTCTTACTTATACGGGACTATCACCCTCTTCGGTTTACCTTTCCAGGTAATTCTAATTCAATCCGCAAGAAATGTCGTGGTCCTACAACCCCAATATTGCCGTAACAACATTGGTTTGGGCTATTCCGCGTTCGCTCGCCACTACTAGCGGAATCACTTTTGTTTTCTTCTCCTCTGCCTACTTAGATGTTTCAGTTCAGCAGGTTCGCCTCCTATTCGGATACTATGTCTTCAACATAGTGGGTTGCCCCATTCGGATATCTACGGATCAACTCGTGTGTGCCAATCCCCGTAGCTTTTCGCAGCTTATCACGTCCTTCCTCGCCTCTGAGAGCCTAGGCATTCCCCATACGCCCTTATTTTGCTTATGTGCTTACAATTCTTTCGAATCGTACTTTCTATAAATTTTTATTTAAACAATAATATTACTATTACTATCTAACTGTATTTGTCGTTACAATATGTCAATGATCGTTTGAACTTTCGTTCTTGTGGAGAATATCGGAGTCGAACCGATGACCTCCTGCGTGCAAGGCAGGCGCTCTAGCCAGCTGAGCTAATCCCCCGTAAGTAGTTTACAGTTTACAGTTAACCGTGAACTGTCGTTTTTACGGTTAGCGCAACCTCTAAAATTTCCTCTATAATACTTCGTAGTCCCGGGCAGACTCGAACTGCCGACCCCTACATTATCAGTGTAGTACTCTAACCAGCTGAGCTACGAGACTCTGTATTATGAATTATCTTGTATTTGAACAAACAGCGAGAGTAAAATAAACCAACCTCTTTTTTTCTCTAGAAAGGAGGTGTTCCAGCCGCACCTTCCGGTACGGCTACCTTGTTACGACTTAGCCCTAGTTACTAGTTTTACCCTAGGCAGCTCCTTGCGGCGACCGACTTCAGGTACCCCCAGCTTCCATGGCTTGACGGGCGGTGTGTACAAGGCCCGGGAACGTATTCACCGGATCATGGCTGATATCCGATTACTAGCGATTCCAGCTTCATGGAGTCGAGTTGCAGACTCCAATCCGAACTGAGACCAGCTTTTGAGATTCGCATCCAGTTGCCTGGTAGCTGCTTTCTGTACTGGCCATTGTAGCACGTGTGTAGCCCAGGACGTAAGGGCCGTGATGATTTGACGTCATCCCCACCTTCCTCACGGTTTGCACCGGCAGTCTTGTTAGAGTTCCCGGCTTGACCCGCTGGCAACTAACAATAGGGGTTGCGCTCGTTATAGGACTTAACCTGACACCTCACGGCACGAGCTGACGACAACCATGCAGCACCTTGTAAATTGCCCGAAGGAAAGTCTATCTCTAAACCTGTCAATCTACATTTAAGCCCTGGTAAGGTTCCTCGCGTATCATCGAATTAAACCACATGCTCCACCGCTTGTGCGGGCCCCCGTCAATTCCTTTGAGTTTCATTCTTGCGAACGTACTCCCCAGGTGGGATACTTATCACTTTCGCTTAGCCACTCAGTCCGAAAACCGAACAGCTAGTATCCATCGTTTACGGCGTGGACTACCAGGGTATCTAATCCTGTTCGCTACCCACGCTTTCGTTCATCAGCGTCAATAAGTACGTAGTAATCTGCCTTCGCAATTGGTATTCCATGTAATATCTAAGCATTTCACCGCTACACTACATATTCTAATTACTTCCATACTATTCAAGTCTAGCAGTATCAACGGCAATTTTACAGTTAAGCTGCAAGATTTCACCACTGACTTACTAAACCGCCTACGAACCCTTTAAACCCAATAATTCCGGATAACGCTCGGATCCTCCGTATTACCGCGGCTGCTGGCACGGAGTTAGCCGATCCTTATTCTTACGGTACCGTCAAATAATTACACGTAATTACATTTCTTCCCGTACAAAAGCAGTTTACAATCCATAGGACCGTCATCCTGCACGCGGCATGGCTGGTTCAGAGTTGCCTCCATTGACCAATATTCCTCACTGCTGCCTCCCGTAGGAGTCTGGTCCGTGTCTCAGTACCAGTGTGGGGGATCTCCCTCTCAGGACCCCTAATCATCGTTGCCTTGGTATGCCGTTACCACACCAACTAGCTAATGATACGCATGCCCATCTTTTACCGATAAATCTTTATTATAAAAATGATGCCATCTCTATAAACCATGGAGCATTAATCCGAATTTCTCCGGGCTATTCCCCTGTAAAAGGTAGGTTGCATACGCGTTACTCACCCATCCGCCGGTCTCTAGAAAGCAAGCTCTCTATACCCCTCGACTTGCATGTGTTAGGCCTGCCGCTAGCGTTCATCCTGAGCCAGGATCAAACTCTTCATCGTATATTTTTAATATTGTAAAAAGTTAGCTAGTTTATTTCGTGATCCTTAAAATCACCTTACTCTCTTTTTTCGTATGCTGTTGTCCAATATGTCTATGATCGTGTTTCAATCTCTCTTCTACTTGTTTTTCGAAGCGAGTGCAAAAGTAATCAACTTTTTCGATTTGACAAAAAAAAATAGAATTTTTTTTCTTCGTTTTTCTCATCAACCAGTCGGTTACTAAAGCGAGTGCAAAAGTAAAAACTTTATTTGAATTGACAAAACTTTTTTGAAAATATTTTTTCTCTCCGTTTTCGCCAATCCTCAGTATTTACTGAAGCGGACTGCAAAGATAAGACTCTTTTTTTCATTAATCCAAATTTATTTTTGAAAAATATTTTCGAACTAATCTAAGGTCTTTTCCTGTGCTTTTCTATGAACGTCTGCTTGTTTAATGCGGATGCAAAAGTAGTACCTTTTTCGCCACTTCCAAATTATTC
>NZ_JACAGN010000034.1 GCF_030324495.1 Myroides sp. 1354
TTATCCCTTTGGATTGGCACATCAGGGGTATAATGAGAAGAATAATACGATAGCCCAAAACTATAAGTACCAATATAATGCAAAAGAATATCAAGAGGAGCTAGGACTGAACTTGTATGATTATGGAGCAAGGAACTACGATGCGGCTATTGGTCGATGGATGAATGTGGATCCGTTGGCGGAAGAGTTCCCCGCTTGGAATCCGTATCATTATGTACATAATAATCCTGTTAATTTGATTGATCCTACAGGGATGAGTGCGGTTGATGGAGATTATTTTAATAAACAAGGAAATTATTTAGGAAGTGATGGTATAGATGATAATAAAATTTATATCTCTGAAGGAAATACATCGAATTATTTAAATGCAGATAAGAATGAAGTTCAAGGAGGGCTTAGTAGTCTTTCAGCAATAAAAACATCGTTAACGATGACAAATTCTCCTAGTAATCATAAATTTTCACCTGATACAAGAGGAGGTTTGCATGAAGTGAGATTTGACATACAATTAAATGGTAAAGGAACTAGATTTACAGAAGGAGGAGTAGCTAGTGTTAATAAAGGTGTTATGGGAGGGGCTATAACCCCTTTTGATATGTTAGGTATAGATACAAGTAATGTAGATATTCAAGGACATTCACATCCTACAAGAACATTAGTTCAGGATGGAAATGCATATACTATTTTGGCAACTGAACCATCAAGTTCTGATTATGAGTCTTTTAAAAATTATAGTGTAAATATAATTTCAGGTAATTTAGAAAGAGGACTAGTGACGACAAATCCCAATGGTACAATTAATTTACCTCAAAATAAACAAGGAGGAGTGTTTTATAACTCTCAAGGACGAGAGATCATGAGAATAGATTCTAGAACAATTAATAATATATTATCCAATTATACTAATGGAGTACTTAAGAGATAAGGTGATGTTAAGTTTAGCATTTATAGTTTTATTTGGAACAACATGTTTGTCGCAAAATAATTATAATAGTAATATTGTATTATTGGTGGATGATACGATTGTTACTCAAAAGATAGATTTTGATTTCTATAAAAAAGATGAACTTTTTTATACTCATTCATATGCGTTGGGAAATCCTTTAATTGTTTCAAAAGATTTACTTAAAGGGGATGATGTTGTTTTAAAATTTAATTATTGGCAAGGAGTTGATAAATATGAATATGCTATTGATTTTAGTGTAGGTTGGATTGATAACACGTCATATACAATTATTAAAGTTTATAACTTAGATAAAGAAATGTATAGAGAGATTTTTTGTAAAGAAAAAGGGAACTATGTGATAGAAATTAAAAACTCTGTTTATGATATGCAAATAATAAAATGTAAAGAATTAAAGTGTAATTAGCTTATCTTTTGATTAGTATTTAGTGTAAACACTAAAGATACGTAATTTTAACACTTTGTTTTATACTTAAAATATAAGAACCCCGATCGCGCGGAGTGTGCTGTGAATGAACAAAAGTTAGAAACGTTGTTCAATGCTTTATATGAGATGATAGTAGCCAGATCGAGTGGATTTAACTTCAAGCAATTCAGCTAAAGCCTCGGGTGCAATCCGTGCGCATAAATAAAAAACGAAAAACCCGCTAATCTAAAGACTAGCGGGTTTGTTTTTTATAAAATAGCTTGTAATTTTTGTGGTTTTACTCTTTTTAATAAGTACCAAATAAGTAACAAAAGTACCATATAAGGTGCATGGTTAAATTTTAGTTAAAAAAAATAGAGAGTAGCTATATTTTTATTGAAGAAGTCTTTAAACTTCTTGTTGGTAAGCATTTTATCAATAATTTTAAAGATGGTCTGCTTATCATCTTCTTCTAATTGTTGGATCAGTTGAATTTGTTCCGCAGTGGTTTTATCTTCAATTACTACTCCTTTAGGCAGGATATTTTCATCGTAATTTAAAATTTCATCGGTAGATAAATTAAAGAGCTTGGAAAGCTTTTGCAGTTCCGCGACAGTTACATCACGTGATCCTTTTTCAATCTTATCCCGATCGCACGGATTTAACTTCGTTCAATTCGATTAAAGTCTCGGGTGTAATCTGTGCGTCTAAAGGATGCCTCTAACAATACCGATGGATTCAAACAGGGGAGTACCGCTGCCAAACACTATGATTACGATAGTTTTGGTAACCTAAAAGTAGACCGCAACAAGGGAATTACTTCGATGAAGTACAATCATTTGAATTTACCAACCGAAGTTGTTTTTGCAGCCGGAAAAATTACTTACCTTTATACAGCCACAGGAGAAAAAGTACAGAAGAAAGTCACCCAAGGCAGTAGCGTAGTGGTAACGGACTATGTAGATGGTTTTACTTCGTCTGTTCGCTTTGCTCGAGTCAATACGTAGATGGGGCATTGAGTTTCTTCCCGACCGCAGAAGGATATTTCAATGCAGAAACACAAAACTATGTGTATCAGTATCGCGATCACCTTGGTAATGTTCGCCTAAGTTACTCGGATGCGAATAAAAACGACAAGATCGACGTTGGTGAGATCATTGAAGAGACGAACTATTATCCCTTTGGATTGGCACATCAGGGGTATAATGAGAAGAATAATACGATAGCCCAAAACTATAAGTACCAATATATTATCGAGGAAAAAGCGATGAGCTTTGGACGAAGATACCGCACGTAGTGCAAGGATAATCAAGAGGAGCTAGGACTGAACTTGTATGATTACGGAGCAAGGAACTATGATGCTGCTATTGGTCGATGGATGAATGTGGACCCGTTAGCGGAACAGATGCCAAGTTGGAATCCGTATACTTATACTTTTAATAATCCAATTAGATTTACGGATCCTACAGGAATGATAGGTGAAGATTTTGTACAACGAAAAGACGGTTCTATTTATTGGGATAATAACGCTAATAATCAGGCATCCACTAAAGCAGAAGAAACTTATTTAGGGAAAAATTTATCATTCACTTTTAATAGTTTTATAGCAGATAATTATGATGGTCCTTTAGGGAGTTTTCCTGAAGGAGATAAATTAACAACAACAATTAATGTTTCTGCAACTGAAAATAGTGCTGGAGAATTAACGGGATTAAGTGCTACAAAAACTACGGAGATAGGAAAGACTTTTGGTAGATTTCAGGGAAGAGATTTTTATCCAGGAGAAGGTGGAAGTAATAATTATTTTACAAAATCAGGTTTGTCTATTAGTTACGAGCAACATGCAAGTGTTCCAAGTTTTGAAGAAAAAGGACTAAACTCTATGGGATACCAAGTTGTAGATGTTGCGCAGAAATTAAATATTAATTTTGATAAAGGAAGTGGGAATTTATCAGTGAGTGCTTATACTAATACTTTTCCATCAGCCACTTTAAAATTAAATAACACTAACACTATGTTGATGAATTATAAACAACCATCTTTTATAGGTACACATACCGCACCTATAAAGGGGTATTCTCCATCAGCAAGAGGAGAAGGTCGAACAGGAGGGCAACCAATACGAGATTTTTCTTATTATCCATCACGCTTTTATAAAAGAAATTAACCATGATAAAACCTACTTTTCTTAATGTTTGTATTAGTATACTTATAAGTTACATTATCTTTTTAGTCATTCCTATGATAATTAATGAAGATTATAGATTATTAGAATTTAGTAACATTCGAAGCGGTCAAGATTTATTTTATTATTTATGGATTGTTTTATTTTTTCCTATTGTAGATATAATACTATTCTCAGTTCCATTATTTTATAGTTTTAAAATAAAAAAGATATTTGTTTTTATACTAGTAATAATTGCTGTATATATATTTGAGTATCTTATTTTTACTTACTTTACTTCTCAAAAAATATATGATGAGGATGGTTTACAAAAAGTTATAATAGGATTAGTATTATTTTTTATCTTTTTTTACAAGAGTATATTTAACAAATTCAAATCAATTTTAGCCTAAAACAAAAGGGGCTGTCTCTAAATAAAAAAACGAAAACTCGTTAGTCGAAAGATTAGCGGGTTTTATTTTATAAAATAGCTTGTAATTTTTGAGGTTTTACTCTTTTTAATAAGTACCAAATAAGTAACAAAAGTACCATATAAGGTGCATGGTTAAATTTTAGTTAAAAAAAATAGAGAGTAGCTATATTTTTATTGAAGAAGTCTTTAAACTTCTTGTTGGTAAGCATTTTATCAATAATTTTAAAGATGGTCTGCTTATCATCTTCTTCTAATTGTTGGATCAGTTGAAT
>NZ_JACAGN010000035.1 GCF_030324495.1 Myroides sp. 1354
TACCAAGGGGCATCGCGATGCCCTTGATACCACTTTTTATTTAAGTAGGTTTTTATAAAGCTAATACTTTTATCTTGTCCCTTTACTAATCCATCCAAATGAGCATACGGACTTTTTTGGATATAAGAGGATCCTTGTATAGCATTAGGAATTCGATAATTCACTAATGTTTTGAGCAATTCATCTTGAGCACCGCCTCGCTGAATAACCGCTACAATACGTTTAAAATTTGCATCATCCACCTCACATAAAATACCCAAACTCAGCATCCATACCATCTGATCATACATCGCATAACTCTTCGCAAAGCCTTCCCAATAAAAACCATCTTCAAAGGCTGTGATGGTATCCAGTAGACTTGCTGTTATTAATTCTCTATTAATATCAACAGAATAGAGCGCAATCGTTCTTTCCAATTGAGCACTAAATAACATCAGTTTTAATCCATCAATTGTTTCTTTAGAAAGATTTTCTTTCACATCTTCTATAAGCAATGGTATGACCTCATTACTTTCTCCTATGAAGTTTAATATTTGACTCATATAATTTGTATATTACTCTTAACAACTTTTGCATTTTTATCTAATGTTTGTATAATCATAGGGTTATTTTCAGATACACCTAGAAGAATACGTTCATAACCTAATTTTCGAATTTCTCTCGATTTCAAAAGACCAAACTCTTGTTTCAAATTAAATAAAATCCACGCATCCTGCATTTGACTACCTCCACTCGATGTAACTTTTCTATTTAATTTAGGTTTCCACCAAGAAAATCCTTTTGTATTCATTTTTACCTCTGCAATGATGTATTTAGGAGGTGGAGAAGAGAATTCATAAACTGCATCAATTCCTTTAATTATAGGTTGATCTAAATGAGTTACTTTTTTGTAATGAATAATAAATTAGACAACTACCACCTTGTGAATCAACAAAATGAACACAACGGATGCGACCCTTCGTTGCCTCAGGGTGACATCGCGTGTGGGAGCGCGATAGGGTTAGCAGTACACAATAGTACATGCGATAATTGAGCGTTTAAAGAAAATTACTACAAAAAAACACGCTTGCCACACAGTATCCACACACAGTATGTCACCTCGACGAAGGAGAGGACGCATCCGTCACTCAACGCACGTCACTCAACGCTCGTTACTCAAAAACAAGGTAACAAAAACGCTGGATGCAACCCTTCCTACGTTAGGACGTAGCGTGCGTGCGATAGGGGTAGCCCTTCATTACACACTTCATAAGTGTTCAAAAATATCCCTTTTACTATTTTAATAAGTGCGCGGTTAATTCAGTCCTTTGAACACAATTTTTCAGATAAAGGGGACAAATTGCCATTTGCCCCTACTTAATACCAATGAAAAATGCGATAGTAAGTCCGATAGAATTATAAAACTATTTTTCTTTTATTGCCACTTTCCTCAATCCCTCGATTATATTTTAGAATCAATTATTATCTATTTTCTCTTTCCACTCCTCCCCAATAACATATTTCCCATTCTTACTTAAGATGTTTAAAAAGGGTACCCTCCCTTCAGCACCTCCATCATGAAACATAAAAGGTTCCATTGTTTCATCTTTTATATAAATAGAAAATAATCCGGTACCGCCAAACTGCTCTTGAGGTACGCTTACTACTACTTTCCATATATTTTGAGAAAAGTTAAATACAGTTATTTTTTTTACTTCCTCAGGATTGAACACTTTAAATGAATCGGACAAAAAATTATCCCTTTTAAAATCATTTAACACTTGCTTCGCTTTGTCTAAAGCTATTTTATCTTTTTCCATTTATTCAAATTTTAATAATTCTTCTTCTAACTTCCATTTTTTATAATATTCCAAATTAACTTTAAGTAATTTACATCATCCACTCAAAGATATCATTGAGACAAAGAAATAAATCAAAGCAAAGCACAGCGAAGATTGATTTATTACTAGAAGGAAATAGTAACTCAATCACAAAACAAGTAATAAGACGTGCTGAAATATTCGTTTGTATTTCAGCTTATTCTTGCTATTATCTCTTCATAAAAATACGCTTTAGAAATCGCCTTTACACTCCTATAAGATTAAAAACAAATAGCATCACCTAAATCAAACATCATTTCATTCGTAATCACGATTTGCTTCCCTTTTTCAAATACTTTTTTTTGATGACGCATTAAGGTATCTATACAATAGCCCATCTGTTCTTTATTTACATCCTGATATAAAGTGTTGACCCGTTCTTTTGAAACTAATTTCCAGGTTTGATCAGGTTCATATACAAAATTGAGCATATTCATCTTAAAACCACCCTCAAATCCTTTTTCTGTATACACTATTTTTAAACAATTCTTAACGACTCCTGCCACTCGTACCCACCCCTCTTCAACAGATAATTTGGAGTCGATACTCACATAATTACTTTCTCCTAAGTAATCTACAGCCACTTTTTCGTCCATGATCCATTGTTCTTCTAAGTGTTGAGCACACTTGAGAATAGAAATACTGTTGCGTTTTATAAGTTGATTATGCAGATTATTAGCTTCTGCATAGTGTACAGCTTCATTTACCCCTTCTTCTCCTTCGAAAAACACGGGATCAACACCATATTTAGTCGTTACTAAAACAGTAGATTTCCCTTTTGAATCCATAAAATATTCATACGCAACACCATCCTTATTTTCAAGTATCTCTAGTTTAAAAACGAGCGGATTACTTTCTGTATACCTAAATTTAGCTATATCTTTATTCACCGTATTCTTATCGCTACACGAAGGCAAACAAAGCAACACCAATATGTAAAACACTAGAAACCTCGGATTAACAATTTTCATAATCGGTTATCGGTTAATTTTTCTGATTTAAGGGGATATTTTCTTTTATCGATAATTTGGCGAAAAAGCACACTGACCACACAGTATCCACGTACAGTATGTCACCTCGACGAAGGAGAAATCGGAGCGTAGCGAAAATCGAAACGTAGTGAAGATTCATCGAACACCAAAACAAAATATAAAATAGGTGAGATATATTCATTGAACTCCAAAACATAATATTAACTTAGTGAGATAGTACGCATCCGTCACTCAACGCTCGTTACTCAAAAACAAGGTAACAAAAACGCAGGATGCGACCCTTCCTACGTTAGGACGTAGCGTGCGGCGGTAGGGTTAGCCCTTCATTACACACTTCTATAAAGCTCAAAAAAATATTCCTTTTATTTTCTAGTGGGATACAATTCCAATCTAACTATTCGTTTCTACAAACGCTTTAAAGTCTTTTAGAAAATCAATAAAAGTATCATGTGGTAAAACTAAATCTGCATCTTGTTTTTGAGTATTCAAATCAAAAAACTGAACTCCATAATCATTGCTATATATATACAAATCATCTCCCTCAGTCTGATATTTATATTCTTTATCCGAATCTTTTGTAGAAAGAACACCATCTATAAGTTGTTGAATAATTTGTGGTGTCCAATATGAAAACCTTAATAAGGTTATTGGATAAAAATCATCATCTTCAACATCTATATCGTACAGAACAGAATTAGATATCTTATACTTCGAAAATTTATATTTCATATTATTAAATTTTACATTTTTGGATAAGCATTTAAAATTTTCCCATAGTCATCAATTTCTAGAACTACATCAAATCCACTTGTTGATTCTCCAATAAACTTACTTAATATTCCTTTCTTTTTTTAGGAATTTGTCCTACTCCTTTTGCCACTGTATTTTCATAAACAAAAGCTATTTCTTGTTTAATCCGTTCTAAATCCCAGTTACTTGGAAACATAGAACTCATTGCTTCTTTTTCTAACCAGCCATCTCTGTATTTTACATAAATTTTGGTTCTATATGGTTGATTAGGTCTTGGTGGATTAGGTATCGGTTTGCCTTTAAGTCTAATTGTTTTACCTATTGCTGCTGAACTGTGACCTCCTTCTGAAACTAATACTTCCATTTTATAACCCGTTCGACGACTTTCTATTAATAATGTATTAAACTCACCATTTAAGTGATTATAAAAAGTCGGATCAATCTTATCTCCCCATCTGCTCAAAGCATTTACGCGCAAGTAATTTTTTTCTAAATTCGTTGCAAGCGCTGTACCCTTAGATTCAAAAATTTCATCTAAACTATTGCGAACTGCTTTCGCCTCGCCACTGGCGATAACTTCTCCTTTATAACTAACAATAATCCCTTC
>NZ_JACAGN010000036.1 GCF_030324495.1 Myroides sp. 1354
TAATACAATATGTCTATGAAAGATTTTTTTTCACAAAGCCAGAACTTTATTGGCGCTCAGCAAACGGGTATTGATCCTCGAACAGGAGCTTTTACTTTGAGTCTTCCCTTGGCTAATATCAATGCGAACTATGGATTTGGTCCCGAGATTGATTTCACCTTAAGGAGTCATTCGTCTAGCACAAAAGACGAGGGTTTTGGCCTCGGATTTGGCTTGCCATTTACCACCTATGATCAGGAGAGTAAACTCCTTCGCTTATCTTCAGGTGAGCAGTATTTGATGGAAGATAACTCGATGGAATTTACCGTCAAACAGAAGAAATTACACAATTTTGTTTTTGAGCGTTTTGCCGATTACTACAAAGTGACATATAAATCGGGTGTAGTCGAGATTCTCGAGGGTCCTTCTTCTGGATATTCGCTAAAAAAGACCAAGCGCATCGAAACCTACATGGGTCATTACGTGGAGCTAGATTGGGCGATGGACCGATTTCATTCTCTTTTGCGTCTATCAGATGCGCATCACTGTTTGTTGTCGATTGACTACGATGATATTCATCGTCCTGTTGTAAGCGTTTATCCTGATTCTCCCGATGAATACTCCATAGCACTGGTGCTGACGGATCGCCTTTTAAAACAAGTGATTCAAGTGGAGGAGAATTACCGTTGGCATTTGGGCTATACATCAGATCAGGTGATTAATTACATCAAACACCCCACGGGCTTAGAGGAACAAGTGTTTTATCAAGCAGGTATTTTTCGCTTCCCTCCTGGAGAAAGTACACAACTTCCGGCTTTAAGTGGTGCGATTCGCCATATCCGAAAACCGGGGAATGGTCAGCCTGAAGAATCCTCTTCGTATCGCTATACGAGTTCTAACTATTTGGGCTATGGCTCGGATATTACTTTTTATGCCAATCAAGACAATCTGTATCGCATATTAAACGCGTATACCTACGGATCAACCGAGACGACGACGAAAGGAAACTTGACCATTGAGGTAGAGCGCACCTATAACAACTTTCACCTCAATACGCGTGAACACACCACTTTTCGTTCCTCTAGTGGGGTGAATAGTATTTTGGTTCACTTGGAATACTACGCGATTGTCGGTATTCCCTTTGAGGATCAACCCGCACAATTTCAGTTGGTCAAAAGCAAGCGAACCCTTTGGCGAGATACTCAAAACCGAGTTCGCGAAGAGGAGCATTTGACGGAGTTCGACAGCCATGGGAATCCCACTTTGGAAATCCAACCCGATGGGAGTCAAACGCAGCTGACTTGGTACGATGCGGATGGCGAGGACGACTGTCCGGCTGAGGTCAACGGATTTGTGCGCTTTTTAAAGGAAAGCATTACCACGCCCAATCAGAACGATTACGATACCCCCATCCAAGGCGAGCGCTATTGCTACGACAATTTGGGAGATTCAGACTTGATTGTGCCGAGTCAACTTTGGAAATACAGCGATGGGGAGTTATTGCAATCCCGTTTATTCGACTATGAAGAAGATCCCGATTGTCTGGATTACGGACGCATGATTTTTATTCACGACAAATTATACCCCCAAGGCGAATATGGCTCGGCTTATGATTCCTATCAATCTTTTGAGTTTGATGTGGATGGGGATGAACTGACACAAGAAACCATTTTTACGGGACACGATGGGTGTGAGGCCAGTACCAGTACGACGTACAGTATTTGGGCACAACGAGTTTTAGGGGAAACTAGTGCACAAGGGATTGTTACGTCTTATACCTATGATTCTCTAGGTAGAATACTCAGTACAACCCATGCAGAAGCAACGGCTTATGAAAATACGAGCGATTGGGTGTATGAGCTCACCCCTCAGGGTCCTGTTACTTATTATACAGATGCTTTGGGCAATCAGGCGAAAGTTTACTTTGACGGCTTTGGTCGAGAGATTAGCAAATCTGGATTCGATCGAGAGGGCACCGGCACCTGGCAGGAAATCTTGGAACAAGGATACCAGGTAGGAGGAGCACTTAAGTATAAAAAGGTAAAAGATGTACAAACCGCTGGTAATCAATCCACGAGTTATGCCATCCAAACGGATATCGGCTATGACGATTGGGGGCAGATGTCGGTATTGCATTTCACCAATGGGATAATGGCTCATGAACAGACTAACCCCGTGGCTTTAACCACCATGCGCTGGCAAAGTGGAGGCTCTATGCGCAGTGGGCAGTGGAGGAAAACGATGTATCCAGAGAGTCAACTCCTTGAGAAAGAAGAGCGTCTCAATTTACAAGGACAAGTAGTTGCTACAAACTTGTATTATTGGGATGGATTGGGACGCTTGCGCGAGGAAGTAGATGCCCTGGGACACAGCGTGGAACGCACCTATGACGCCTATGGACGTGTGCTCACCCAAACCCATGCCGATGGCACCGTATTGGAATACGCCTATGTTCCCTTTCTAACTGGGACGGAAATAGCGGCTATTCGCGTGACAAGTCCCGATGGAGAACAGTGGCTATTGGGTGAACAAACCTTTGACAGCTTGGGGCGTTTATTGGTACAACAAACCGGAGGACGTACAACGGAATACCTCTATGAAGGAAGCTCTCCTGTGCCTGCTACGGTGATTCAACCCGATGGGACGGAAATCTACTATGAATACATTCCCGAACTAGGCAACGTTATAAGTCAAATGGAAACCGATGGAATTGTGCAATCCTTTGAGTATGATTCCACCACTGGAGAGTTGCTGGAAGCAATAGAAGCCGAGGCTGTCAATCAGCAGGAGTGGGATGATTTAGGGCGACTCAAAGCAGAGACTATCACAGTAAATGGGGATTCCTATGATACCGATTACCAATGGACTTTAAGAGGAGAACCTACTTTTCACAGCGATATCACAGGAGCCCAAACGCGCTATGAACGCGATCAACACGGACGAGTAGCGCGCATTGTCGATCGGGATATTACCGCCAATTTATCCTATGACAGTTTGGGGCGATTAATTCGAAAGTCGGTACAAGACCGAAATTCAACCACTAACATCGACACCCAGTTTGAGTACAACGAGTTCAATCAACCCCATGTAGAACTACTAACCGATAGCAAGGGCAGTCAATTGAGACTGGAACGAGAATGGCTGGACAATGGATTGTTGGATAGACAGGTAACTCAGTTAAACGGCGTGATAATCAAAGCGGAAGACTATGCATATGATGTGCGCAATCGCCTAGTGGAATACACCATCAATGGCAGTGAATTTCCATCGGATGGCTATGGACATAAGTTCTGCAAACAAGCCTACCAATACGATGCCTTAAATAATTTGCTATCTGTGGAAACTACCTTGGAAGATCAGCAGGTGGATGTAGCCTATTATCACTATAACAACCCCCAAGATCCGACGCAACTCTCCCAAGTGACTCATTCAAACCCGTTGTATCCCGCAGTCATTGACTTGGAATACGACACTTGTGGTCGCATGACTTTGGATGAAGTAGGACGCCTATTGAGTTATGACGCCTTGGGGCGATTGATTCAGGTTGAGGGACAAGCGGATAGCAACTATCAATACAATGCGGTTAATCAGCTTATTAATCAAACGATAGAAGGTGATAAGAACTGTCAATTGTACTACCGAGGTGGAGAATTAGTCAACCAAGTAGTGGTGGAAGACGACAAAAAAGTGCGTTGGATAAAAAGTGGAGCAAGTTGTATGGCCGTGCATCAAGACGATGAAACAACCCTGACCGCTGGTGGACAGAATCAGAGTTTGTTGTGGTCGGTAAAAAACAGTGACGCTCAAGGTGAATTACACGAATTTGGTCCTTACGGACAAGGAGAATCTGAATCGCTTTTACCTGCTTATAATGCAGAGCGAAAAGATCCCATCAGCGGACACTATCACTTGGGCAACGGATATCGCGCTTACAGTCCGGTATTGATGCGCTTTACCTGTCCTGATACGATGAGTCCCTTTGGAGCGGGTGGAATCAATGCTTACGCCTACTGTGTGGG
>NZ_JACAGN010000037.1 GCF_030324495.1 Myroides sp. 1354
GGGAGTGTAACACAAACTGTGTCAGTTTCCGTTTCCTAGCTTTGGGGCTTAAGCCCCAAAGCTAGGAAACGGAGTTTTTTTTTACGGTTGTAATCTATCCCCAAATTTAATATACAATTGTGACATTGTCAACCCCCAATTATGAATAGGCATAGTCCATTTTTTAGAGACCTCTGTAATAGCTAAAAACATTAATTTTAAAAGCGATTGTTCAGTAGTAAAGGCTCCCTTAGTCTTGGTTACTTTTCTTATCTGTCGATGCATAGCTTCAATAGCATTAGTGGTATATATTGCTTTTCTGATATGAGGGTCAAAATCAAAATAAGTTGACAAATGTTCCCAATTATCCAACCATCCTTTAGCGGCTAATGGATAATTCTTTGCCCATTTTTCTTCAAACTGCAATAATCTTTCATAGCCTTGTTCTTCACTTACAGCAGTATATATAGGTTTAAGATCAGCAGCCACTGCTTTCTTATCTTTATGAGGAACAAAACGCAGACTGGTTCTTATTTGATGAACAATACAAAGTTGTACTTGTGTCTTAGGAAATACAGCTTGTATAGCTTCAGGAAAGCCTTTTAAACCATCCACACAAGCTACAATGATATCTTTGACACCACGCGCCTTAAGATTAGTTAATACTGAAAGCCAAAACTTAGATCCTTCAGTTTCTCCAAGATAAACTCCTATTAATTCTTTCTTCCCCTCTTGATTAACTCCTAATATATTATACACTGCTTTAGATGTAACAATACCTTGTTCTTTTACTTTATAAAACATACAATCTAAGAAAACAAAGGGATATATAGCTTCTAAAGGGCGGTCACGCCACTCTTTCATTGCAGGTATAACTTTATCAGTTATACGAGATATTTCTGTGGCTGAAATATCCATGCCATACATTTCCATGATATAACCCGCAATATCACGAGTACTACTGCCTTTAGCATATAGGCTAATTACATTATCTTCTAATTGATCTGTGATAATAAGTTGACGTTTGGGTAACACCCTGGGCTCAAAGGTTCCATTGCGATCGCGATTAGATTCTAATTCAATAGAACCTGACTGCATACTTCGAACAGTTTTAGTGGTCTTACCGTTGCGACGATTTGGAATCCCTTTAGCCTTTTCTTCTTCCAAATGATTCTCTAGTTCACTTTCTAACATAGTCTCAAGGAAGTGTTTTAAAAGGGGACCAAAAACACCATCTGGACCTCCCATTTTCTTTCCTTGATAAATATCAGCCATTGCTTGTTCTTTAAAACTCTCGAAATCAAATCTTTCCTTTTTTTGTTCTCTGCTCATTTTACTAATGTACATATTTTATTATACAATTATTTTAATGACACAGTTCACGGGACACCCTC
>NZ_JACAGN010000038.1 GCF_030324495.1 Myroides sp. 1354
TTGTTGAAAGTACTTTCAACAAACCAATTATTTTCAAATTCAACAGGAGACATTTTTCTTATTGAATTATGAGGTCTATTATTGTTGTATTGATTGACTGCTTTTCTCACAGCTTTTTTTAGTTCAAATAAATTTTTAGGTTTCCAAAATTCTAGGTAATCATTTTTGATTGTTCTATTAATACGCTCAGCATAAGCGTTATCTTGAGCAGAAAGAGCCATACTTATTTGGCAATTATTGCTCTTTAATATTTCGATATAACCTTTATACATATATTGACTTCCTCTATCTGAGTGATGGATTAAAGGGGCTTGATTATTCTTTAAAGCCATTTTTAAAGCATTTATATTGGCTTGTGCTCGCATATGATCAGATACTTGATAACCTACTATTTTTTTAGTGTATACGTCTATGATAAATACGGCATAATAGAAGTTATTTCCAACTGGAAGATAGGTGATGTCTGATTGCCATATGGTTGATGGAGATTTTACTTGCATCCCCTTGATTAGATTAGGATAATATATCCTTGAGGCTATGGTTGTTTTGGTATAGTTTTTACGTTTATTCAATCGATAACCTAAGCTCATAAAAATATCTATAAACTTGTCTCTACCTAAAAAACTTGGTTTTAAGGTATAATACATCTTCTCAACCCCGCAACCTGGGTGATCGCGTCTTAAATCATCAGCCTCTGATGCAAGTTTGGATACTTTACTATTAAATAACTCTTGCCGTTTGGAGTATTGATTTACCGCTTGTTTACTGATACCTAAAGTTCGATATAAACTGTTGAGTGAATAAGTTATTTGTTCTCTTTCTTTGCGGAACCAGTCGATTGCGGGGTGTTTGAATTTTTTATTATGTCATAGTCTAATTCTTCACTAGCAATTTCTATTAATTTTGAATAGAAATCTACTTGGATTTGTTTTTGACCTACTATACGCTCTAGTTCTCTGACTTTAGCCTCTAGCTCCTTTACTTTGTTTGTGTTGCTTGCTTTCATTTCTACAATTCTTTGTCCTTGTTTACTAAAGATAGAGAATTTATAAATCCATTTATAAATTGCTGGACAAGAAATTCCGTATAAACGACTAATTTGCAATACACTATAATTCCCTTTTTCAAAAAAGGAAACTATTTCGCGCTTAAATTCTTCGGAATAAAGACGACTTTTTTGGATAGTTTTGACATTAGCTTTCATATAAAAATTGACTTTTTATGGTCAACCTATATCAGGGACGTACA
>NZ_JACAGN010000039.1 GCF_030324495.1 Myroides sp. 1354
GTAGAGGAAATCGCCAGCAATACGAAGTTCATTACCAAGTTGACAGAAAATGAAAACTTGATCAACAACATCGTCAACAAATTAACGGGTAAATATGGGAATGTCGTTTACAATGTGACAGAAAAGAAATTCTACCACATCAAAACCGATGGAACCCAAGAAGAAATTGACTGGACGGACTTTAATACAGTGAATGAAAGCTTCACTTTAGTCAATGATCAATTGACCATCACAGATTCGGATGGCAATACCGTAGCATTGGACGTTGAAGAAATCGCCAGCAATACGAAGTTCATCACCAAGTTGACAGAAAATGAAAACTTGATTAACAACATCGTCAATAAATTAACGGGCAAATATGGGAATGTCGTTTACAATGTAACGGAGAAGAAATTCTACCACATCAAAACGGATGGAACTCAAGAAGAGATTGATTGGACGGACTTTAATACAGTGAATGAAAGCTTCACTTTAGTCAACGATCAATTGACAATCACAGATTCGGATGGCAATACCGTAGCATTGGACGTTGAAGAAATCGCCAGCAATACGAAGTTTATTACCAAGTTGACAGAAAATGAAAACTTGATCAACAACATCGTCAACAAATTAACGGGTAAATATGGGAATGTCGTTTACAATGTGACAGAAAAGAAATTCTACCACATCAAAACCGATGGAACCCAAGAAGAAATTGACTGGACGGACTTTAATACAGTGAATGAAAGCTTCACTTTAGTCAATGATCAATTGACCATCACAGATTCGGATGGCAATACCGTAGCATTGGACGTTGAAGAAATCGCCAGCAATACGAAGTTCATCACCAAGTTGACAGAAAATGAAAACTTGATTAACAACATCGTCAATAAATTAACGGGCAAATATGGGAATGTCGTTTACAATGTAACGGAGAAGAAATTCTACCACATCAAAACGGATGGAACTCAAGAAGAGATTGATTGGACGGACTTTAATACAGTGAATGAAAGCTTCACTTTAGTCAACGATCAATTGACAATCACAGATTCGGATGGCAATACCGTAGCATTGGACGTTGAAGAAATCGCCAGCAATACGAAGTTTATTACCAAGTTGACAGAAAATGAAAACTTGATTAACAACATCGTCAATAAATTAACGGGCAAATACGGAAACGTCGTTTACAATGTAACGGAGAAGAAATTCTACCACATTAAAACCGACGGAACCCAAGAGGAGATTGACTGGACGGA
>NZ_JACAGN010000003.1 GCF_030324495.1 Myroides sp. 1354
TTGTCTGAATCGGTAACAACCAACTGATCATTTACCAAAGTAAAACTTACGTTAGTTGTATTTAATGCAGACCAATCAATTTCATGTTCTACTCCTTGTACATCATAGTACACAAATTTATTGGTTGTTGGATTGTAGTTTACATTTCCATATTTACCTTTTAGTTCATTGATGATATTTTCAATGAATTCATTGTTATTGGTAATGTGGTTAATGAATTCTATATTATCTCCTAACTTAGTGATAAACTCTTGGTTCTCTACTAAGTTGGTAACGAATGTAGTATTATTCGCAATCTCTGCTACATCCAAACGAATTGCATTATTGTCTGAATCGGTAACAACCAACTGATCATTTACCAAAGTAAAACTTACGTTAGTTGTATTTAATGCAGACCAATCAATTTCATGTTCTACTCCTTGTACATCATAGTACACAAATTTATTGGTTGTTGGATTGTAGTTTACATTTCCATATTTACCTTTTAGTTCATTGATGATATTTTCAATGAATTCATTGTTATTGGTAATGTGGTTAATGAATTCTATATTATCTCCTAACTTAGTGATAAACTCTTGGTTCTCTACTAAGTTGGTAACGAATGTAGTATTATTCGCAATCTCTGAAACTGCAAGATATACACTATGATTTTGATTGTCTGTAACGACTAAAGACTCTTCTCCATTTTTTGTAGGGTTTCCTGCAATAGTAAAAGAATAGTTTTTTCGATCAATATAGGTATCACCAGAAAGTAACGGAGTCCAAGCATCTGATTTCCAATAGTAAAACCCTGCAACTAACTCAGTATTTCCTGTATGATAAACTAATAAACTTTCAATTTTATCCCCTTCAATAGGTTTAAAATCAGTACTATTATTCAATTTTACTCTAGGTAGTAAAACCCCTTTTTTCAAAGCAACAACATCTAATTGAGCAGAGCTAGCTGCTTTTTTAGTACCTATACCAACTTGAGCCATTGCTGAACTACTCAATATAAGTGCTACTAACGGAATTAATCTTCTTATCATATTCAATTTTTTTTGTTATACAACTCATAAAATCTTGCCCTACAAAGCTATTACCATTATATTATAATTAATAATAGTATGTAATTTTTATAAAAAAACAAACAAAAATCAAAATAAACAACATTAAATATTTAAAATTATATTAAATTTAAATTTAAATCATATTTGTTTTTTTGTTAATTATTCGCATAAAGTCAGCTTTTACTTCTATTAAATTCCACCGTATTGAATTCACTCTACCTATAGCAGGTTTGAGAATAAAAACAATCTCGAAATGAGTATTCTCTTACAACGGAAAAAAAATAAATAATTCGCTGCTTGTTTTTTTCATTTTCCAAAGAATAAATATTAAAAAATCAAAAAAAACATCAGGTAGTACTTTTTTTTTACTAAAAGCACAGTACTTCACTTCTTTCAATTAATAATACGAAATAGCAATAGTATTCAAGTCAAATAAAATGTTCTAAACTACTTGACTCTTATTATGGAGGAAGACACAGAATTTTATTTAGTATTATTCGTTTTAACTATCGAATTATATAGGAAATAAATCGATAGAATTTGGGTAAAGTATCACGTAGTAAGACGAACATATTCGATCAACTCTACCCTATAGTATACATGAGATCTTTACACCCCACGTAGGTCAATTTGAGACTTTCTTACCTATTATGAGCATTATTAATAGTCTGATAAATTTTTGATATTCGGTAAAAATGCTCCTCGAATACAAAATACTTCACGAACATCTTTAGGATCTACTAAAAAGGAATCAAAAGCGGGGTTATCACTAATGAATAACAGTTCTCCTTCTGATGTATAACGCTTAAAGCGGTAACACAAAATCCCTTTTCCTTCTACCACTAATAAATAAATGTGCCACGGTTTAATTTCACTCAACCCAATTTGTTTCGTCAATACATAGGAACTGACTTTAATGGTGGGATACATATTCTCCACTCCTACTTGAAAAGCCATATCGATTTCTTCTTCTGTTGGAAAAACACTGGTAGGTGATGTACCACAGCACTTTTCTGCATTTAAAAAATATTCAATGTGATGATCTACAGAAATCATTTTGACTCTTCTATTTTCAAGATCCACATTTAAAACTGAATTGGGATGAGCCAAAAACAAATCGTTCAAATCAATTTTATGTTTTTTACAGATTGCAATAATTTTATCGTAACGCATGGTTTCTCTAACCTTCCATGAGGACAAGGTATTGGGTTTAATACCTAATAGATTAGCTAACTCTAGATCATTCTTATACCCTAGTAGTTGTTTTAATCTTTTAATTACTTCGTTTGCTTGTAACATAACTTTCTTTCTTTTTCTTAATTCTACATCTTCTTCTGTTCTCTAAAAATCAATTATCTTGCCAGAAAAATCGCAATTTTTATTTTTAATCAAAATAATCCTTTATTTTGTATCCAATAAAAAAATAACAACCTGACACAGTGACACATAACAAAAAGACCTTCGTCTTTTTATTTAACTTTTTTTTAACAAAAAACTTTAAAGTATCAAATAAAAATCAGGCTTTAGTACTACTGAAAACCTCAAAAAGGAAATAATTGACTTGAAAAAAATCTCAAATTGCAGTATGAAGTTTTTTCAGAAACAGTCATGCTATATTCATCAAAGAATTAGAATTCCTATTTCGAGAGTTTATCATACGCTCGCTAATACAATTTCAGAATAGCTCCTTGTATACTGTATAGAATGCAATTAATTTTGTCTTCAAGTGCAATAAAGCAAATTTACACTTTACCTAAAAGAAATGGAATATAACTAACACTTTTACTATTAAGTCTTTTTTTAATATAAAAAAAGATACCAATTAAATACATTTTAACATTAAATACACAAAACAAACAATTTAAAATGATTCTAAAAACACTAGATTCACCACTTTTATACGTTTGATTTTCTCGTATTGAGTATTTACACTATCTTATTGAATTAAAAGACTATAAATATGACATTTTGTGAAAAAAATATCGGACAAGGCATTTTGAAGAAACCACAGCCCTGTTTATGATAAAAAAAATAATTTTGGATAAATTCCGCGAAAAAGAAAGCTGAAATAGTTCTAAAAAGACAATTTCTATTGTCCTATTTTCTATTTTCACAGAATAAAGAGCCTATTCAAAAAACTGCTTTTTTAGCGTCGTTTTTTCCTTCAATTTTGAACATAAAAAAACGTCAGGTAAAATCTCACCTGACGTTTGTAAAAATACTTTTTTTTTATTCTAATTCAAAACTGATAGAAACGGATGTATTAATTTCAATTTCGCCCACCGCCAATGTTTGATCTACTCCTTCATCTGCTGCCGCTCCTTTTAATGCGTACATCGGTCTAAATACGGGCGGCATCGAACCTCCTCCATCAGTTACCACTAATACTTTACCTACTTTTTGTCCTAAAGCTGTTGCATAATCTGTTGCTTTTTTCTTAGCCTCTTGGACAGCAAGTTTTCTAGCTTCCGTTTGGTAAGAAGCTAATTGAGAAGACTTATACTCTACTCCATCAATGCGATTTACTCCTTTCCCCATTACACCTGCTACTAATACTTCATATTTTGACAAGTCTTCTACGGTAAGTGTAATCGTTTGACTAGCTTGGTAGTAGTCCTTCTTATCGGTATAGTCTTTATAAGAATAAAAACTTACACGTTCAGTTTGTATATTCTTCTCTGGAACTTTAGCATCTTTTAAATACTTTAAAACGCTCGCTACAATTGCATCGTTTGTTTTCTTTACCTCGTCAGCTGTTTTCCCTTTGTTTTCAATTCCTAATCGAATTACAGCTTGATCGGGTACTGCTTTTATTTTTCCCACTCCTTGCACTTGAATTTGAGGGACATTATTTCCTGTTGTTGTTACTTGTGCCTGAGCTGTTAACCCCATAGCTACACAAACACCTGCTACTAAAATACTCTTTTTCATCTTGTCTATTTTCTTAATCGTTTCAAACAAATATAGCGAACTCACCCACAAAAATGAGTTTATTCTTCATTTTATAATAAACCTTTAACAACTAAATCTTATTGGTTTTAGCCAAAATTAGGAGTAATACAATGGGGATCAACAACAAAGCGATTAAGAATAACTGTTGTTGAATCAGTTCGGGATAGCGAATTAACGTCAACACCAATCCGCCTATTGCTCCACCAAAATGAGCTGCATGACCGATATTATCGCTTTTCTTCTTCATGCCATATAAACTATACAGCAAATATCCTAAGGCAAAAATATAGCCTTTAATTCCAATGGGGATAAAGAACAAATACAACTTTAAATCAGGATACAACAATATAGAAGCATAAACAATTCCCGTCACACCTCCAGAAGCTCCTACCGCATAATATTGGCTTTGCTTAACATACAACTGATACGTTAGAATATTTCCAATAACAATACTCAACAAGTAAATCAATACAAAATAGAAACTTCCACTAATAGCCACTACAATACCTGAAAACATATAGAGAGTAAACATATTAAAGGCAAAATGCATCCAATCCACATGTAAAAAACCAGCTGTAATCATGCGATATACTTCTCCTTTTCGAATGCGGTCCAAATCAAAATTGTATTTGGCAAAAAAAGAATAATCTTGCAAGCCTTTATAGGTAATAATTCCTGAAGCAATTAAAATAACTAAAACAATAGGTGCCATATCCATATTTAAATGTTTAAAATCTAGTACTAGGTGTAATATATGTCGTAATTTACGGGCTAAAAATACTCTAAATCGAGTATCTTTGCTAGTATTTAAACCGAAATAATGAAGTTATTAATTTACTATATTGCCTATCCCATCTTATGGCTTATTTCTAAATTACCTTTTCCAATCTTTTACTTTGTATCGGATTGTTTTTTTGTATTACTGTATCATCTTGTGAGATATCGCCGCAAAGCGGTAACTGAAAATATCAAATTAACGATGCCTCATTTATCAGATGAAGAAGTACAAAAAATAGTCAAACAATTTTACAAACACCTCTGTGACATATTCTTAGAGATGATAAAAACCTTTACCATTCCAGAAGAAGAACTCAAAAAACGTTTTCAATTCACTAATTTAGACACTATTTTAGACGTAGAAAAACAAGGCAAAAGCGCCTTGCTATTTTGTGCACATTATGCCAATTGGGAATGGTTGATTATTTTGGACAAATTCATCAGCTTTCAAGGATATGCGGTATATAAAAAATTGGGCAATCCTCATTTTGACAACTTATTTTTAAAGATTCGCACGCGATTCAATACGCGTTTGATTGAAATGAAAGAAACCATTCGCGTGATTCGTCAAAATGAAGTGAATAAAAATCACGGAATTTACGCCTTCATCAGCGACCAATCACCAATGATTGGCGATGCTAATTACTGGCAAAACTTTATGGGCATTGAGGTTCCTGTATTCACTGGTGGGGAAGCATTGTGTAAAAAATTCAATATGGAACCTATGTATCTAAAGGTTGAATATGTAAAACGCGGCCATTACCAAGCAACATTTATTCCTCTTCGCAAAGAAGGTGAAAACGTAAAAGAAATTCCCAATTATGAATTAACCAATCGCTTTTTACAAGAAGTTGAAAAGCAAATACACCAAGCTCCAGCTTATTATTTTTGGACTCATAAACGCTGGAAACACAGAGGTAAAAAACCGGCAAACATCAAATCTTTTCAATAAAGACTCAGATCATTTCCTTTTTTTCTGAGTAAAACAAATGAATTATATCAGGTATAAAAATTGCATTTCGTACCTTTAACTGAAATTACGCATATTATGACACACATAGAAAAGCTAAACGCTATACGTTCTTTGATGAAAGAACAAAAAATAGACGCCTATATCATCCCTTCCTCAGATCCACATATTAGTGAGTATTTACCAGAGTATTACAAATGTATTGCATGGACTTCTGGTTTTACTGGTTCTGCAGGAACATTAGTGATTACCCAACAATTTGCTGGTTTATGGACCGATTCTCGCTATTTTGTTCAAGCCAATGAGCAATTAGCAGATAGTGGTTTTGAATTAGTAAAGTTAAAAGTACAACATATGCCAGAATATGTGGATTGGATTGGAAATCAATTCGAAACAGGTGTTGTCGCTTTTGATGGAAATTTAGCTTCTTTAGCTGTTGCCAACGCTATTCAATCTACTTTAGCGCCAATTGGATTTACGATTAATGGTCATGTGGATTTATTAAGTCCTATCTGGTCCAATAGACCTGCTTTACCAACAGAAAAAGCCTATACATTACCGCTTACCACTACAGGTCAAAGCACTGCAGATAAATTAACAAAAGTAAGAGCGATCCTTAAACAAAAAAGAGCCACATGTCATATTATCTCTTCTTTGGATGATATTGCTTGGTTACTAAATATTAGAGGTACTGACGTTCCTTGTAACCCTGTTACCTTGAGCTTTGTGTACCTCGATGCAGAAAAAGCAACTTTGTTCATTGATGCTTCCAAATTAGAAGAAGCTACAAAACAAGAATTAAACAGTTTTGGAATTTCAATTGCAGATTACACTAGCTTACCACAAGCCATTGCCGATATTCCTACAGGAAGTACAATCTTACTGGATCCAAAACGCACGTGTTTTGCTACCTATGACAGTGTACCTGTTGATGTACAAATCAAAGAGGACATGAACCCTTCTACTTACCTAAAAGCAATTAAAAATGAAGTAGAAATTGCTCATGAAAGACAAGCTATGATTAACGATGGGGTTGCCATGACGAAATTTTTCAAATGGGTGGAAGAAAATGTAGCAACAGGTACTTTAACGGAATTGAATATTGCGGATCATCTTTTGGGATTACGCGCCGCTCAACCTGGGTTTAAAGATATTAGTTTTAACACCATTGCAGGTTATAAAGATCACGGAGCTTTACCTCACTATTCTGCAGATGAGAAAAGTAGCTATGAACTAAAAACAGAAGGTTTACTTTTAGTTGACTCTGGAGGGCAATACGAAACAGGAACAACAGATATTACACGTGTTGTTGCTTTAGGTACGCCTACTCAAGAAGAAAAAGATGATTATACCATTGTTTTACGTGGTACAATTGAAGGTTCAATGGCTATTTATACCAAGGGAACTCGTGGCTACCAAATTGATGCCATTACAAGAAGACCAATTTGGGCAACACTGAGAAACTATGGACATGGTACAGGACACGGCGTTGGGTTTTTCTTAAATGTTCACGAAGGTCCACACGTATTCAACCCTACACCAACAGATATCGCTATCGAAAAAGGAATGATTACTTCTATTGAACCGGGCTTATACCGCGAAGGTAAACACGGAATTCGAATTGAAAACTTAGTTTTAGCAAAAGACTTAGATTCAAATCAATTTGGCGATTTCATGGATTTCGAAACCTTGACAATCTGTTATATTGCAACGGACTTGGTAGATAGAAAATGGTTAGAACAAACCCATATTGATTGGTTAAACCAATACAACGAATGGGTATACAATAGCCTAAAAGATTTACTTTCTACTGAAGAAGCTGCTTGGTTAAAAGAAAAAACAAAAGCAATCTAATACTGAAAAAACCGTCTAAAATAGACGGTTTTTTTATGCTTTATATTTGCCAATCAATCGGCGCACGACCAGCTTCAATCAAATAGGCATTGCTTTTGGAAAACGGTTTACTTCCATAAAAACCTCTATACACGGACAAAGGAGAAGGATGTGCTGTTTCTAAAACAAGATGTTTCTCTCTGTCAATCATCTTACCTTTTTTTTGTGCGTAGCTTCCCCACAAAATAAAAACAACGTGCTCTAATTGAGTGGATACACGCTCAATGACCGCATCAGTAAAGGTTTCCCATCCTCTTTTTTGATGAGACCCTGCTTTAGACGCTTCTACTGTTAAGGTTGCATTGAGTAATAATACGCCTTGTTTGGCCCAACTAGATAAATCTCCATTGTGCAAATTCTTAATACCCAAATCATCCTCTAACTCTTTGAATATATTCTTTAAACTAGGCGGAAACTTCACTCCTTTGTGAACTGAAAAGGACAAACCGTTGGCTTGAAATTCACCGTGATATGGATCTTGTCCCAAAATTACCACCTTCACCTCCGAAAAATCAAGACTTTCCAATGCCTGAAATACCTGTTCTTGAGGCGGGTAAATTGTTTTTGTTTTTCTTTCTGTAGCTACAAATGCTTGTAATGCTTTGAAATATGGTTGGTCAAATTGATCTTGTAAAACTGTATTCCAACTGGTATTTTGTAATCTAAAACTCATTATTCTATATAAACCGTTCTTCTATAAGACACTACTTGCGTAGCATCTCTTGCTTCTATTAATATTTGATTGTATTCGTTTAATCCTTTCTTTGGTTTGACAATTTGCTGACGTACCACCCAAAAAAACTCTTTTTTATCTGGGTCAAACTCGAAAGACACAAAATCAACAGGCTCAAACTTAGTTCCTGTTTCTTTGGCAATTTGCAAGACCTTACACAAATCTAAAGAATAATCTAAAGCTAATTTTTCTGAAGTTTCTGGTAATTGTAAAGGAGAAATAATTTGCTGATAATCATTTAAAGCAATTCCCACACAATAACTCACTCCTTCTGTAGGTTCAAAATCGTAATAAAAGAAGTATTTCGTCATACATTTACTCATGTCAACGACTGGATATCTCGAGGCAAACTTGCGAATACTATCGTAAGCACTAATACTAACGCCCTTAAATTTTAATCGATCCACCATATCAGATCCTACCTTAGTAACCAAGAGGTCTTCTAAATTCTTCTTTACATCCGCAAATCCCTGTGGAACTAAATTTATCGGTCTATTATTATAGTGGTATCCCGTGGAAGATACCTCAGCATCAACAAAGTAATTATAATAAGGACAAGCATCAATGAACAAATCACTTTGGTAACTTCCTCCTATTTTTACCTTGTTTTTATCTAAACATTGTGCTTGAATCTGAACAATACTTACGAAAAGTAAAATGACCGACAAATATAACTTCATGTTATTAATATTTTATTAAGAAATCAAAAATATAAAACTTTTCAAATATTCCTCACTTTATGCGATTTATTTTATTTTGGGAAGATGATGTTGTTGGTTGTTCGTGAGGTTTGTGTTAGAACAATTAACTGATCACTCATAACAGAAACTGTTAACAAAAAAAAACCACATGCTTCTCAACATGTGGTTTTCTTTTATTTTTTATATAATTACAAACGTTTCATTTGTTCTTTCATCATTTTGATTTGATCTTTCAGCATGCCTTGTTTATCCAATTTCTGCGCTTCACCCAACAACTTAGTTGCTTCTATTTTTCTGCGTTTTGTCATAGAAATCCCCGCTAATTGCAATTTGGCCATGGCTAAATCTTGATCCATATTTAAACCTAATTCAATTGCTTTCTTCATGTATTTCTCTGAAGCATTCAAATTTGTTTGAGAAGTCATGATTCCCATGAGGTAATTATAGTATCCATTTTGCTTTCTTACTAAAGCTGTTTCAGGATTTTTAATTTTTTTCAACCATTTTTCTGCTCCTTCAAAATCTTGTTTTCTCAATTTTAAGAAAGACAATAAGATGAATTCATTTTTAAAATACAATAGTATTACAAGCCCCATCAAGAACAATAAGAAAATTCCATTCCCAATATTCGATTCTGAAAATTGCCAAACAGCCATTGCTAATAATACTGCTGCGATACCTAATTTAATATACCTATGAAACATATGCTATAATTAACTTCATTAAGAATGCAAAATTAAAAAAATAAGCGTAGTATAAAAATTATTCCTCATAAACCTATTTTGCTTTTTTGCTTTTTTGCTTTTTTGCTTTTTTGTTTCCTCGTATCCTCTATTTTGTATAGAAAACACCTCGTTATTGTAGAAAAAACTACGGATTATTCTTGTTGGTTACAGTTTACGGTTTGCACAAACCTCACATTTTTTTGCTCTTTGTTATTTGTGAAGTTGTAAATTCTCTACAAAGCACAAATCGAAACGTAGTGAAAATCGAAACGTAGTGAAGATTCATCGAACACCAAAACAAAATATAAACCCTGTGAGATAGATTCATCGAACACCAAAACCAATATAAACTAAATGAGATAAACCTAACAAACAACAAACCTCACATTTTTTTGCTCTTTGTTATTTGTGAAGTTGTAAATTCTCTACAAAGCACAAACCTCACAAACAACAAACCTCTCTTACTTCTCAAAACTCAGGAGACGAAGTAATTCGCGTGCATCTACATTCAAAAAGGATTCAATGACAGCGTCCGCTGTACTATAATCTTGTTGTTTTGAATTTTGACTTTTATATCCCAATACCTTAATACCCGCCGCATTTGCTGCTTTTATACCATTGGTGCTATCTTCAATCACTAAACAATGTGCTTTCGTGTCTATTTTAGCCAAAGATGCTGCATGATTAAAAATGGCGGGATTGGGTTTGGACTGCGGAAAGTCCTCTCCACTGACAATATGAGTAAAATACGGAAATAATTCAAAGCGGTTAAACACGCGGTGAATTGTACTTTTTGATGCGGACGATCCCAAGATTAACTCAATATCTTGTTGATGGAGATGGACAATCAAATCGCGTACTCCTTCTATTAACTCTAAATCTGGTTTTGTATCAAAGGATTCGTTGAATATAGTGCGTTTACGCAAAACCAAATCATGAACCTCCTGCGTAAGCTGAAAGTGGTCTTTTACTTTCTGATACGTATTTTTGGTTGAAAATCCAGTGAATGAGGTATACATATCTTCGGAAACATTAATTCCCAATTCGTCAAAGTGTTGAAAATAAGCATAACGATGAACAGGTTCTGTATCTACAATAACCCCATCCATATCAAAAATAACCGTGCGTAACATATCTTTTATTTTGCTGTAAAGGTAAGCGGTTTTTACCGATACCGAATAGTCCACAATCCAAGATTTAAAGTAGGTCAAGTAAATTATATTTTAAATCGTGGTATTGCCTCGACTCTTTTTAGTATTTTTACATTTACACCTTATCTTAAATTCAAATACCTATTCATCTTGTCAGCATCGGAAGAAGAACAATTCGTGCAACAATTGCAACATGGCGATACAAAAGACAGTGCTTTTCGCGACCTCATCGCGCAAAATAAGACGATGTTGTACTACCACGTTCGCTCTATTGTATTGAACCATGAAGATACGGATGATGTTTTACAAGAAACCTTTATTAAAGCCTATGAGAATATCGCTTCCTTTAAAGGACAAAGTAAACTCTCTTCTTGGCTCTATCGCATAGCAACTAACCAAGCCTTGGATTTCTTAAAACACAAAAGTCGAGTGCAAAAAGTAACCCTAGATGAATACAATCAACAATTAATTGAACAAATAGAAGCTGATCCTTTTTTCAATGGAGATGCAGCTACCCTACTCTTACATAAAGCTATTGCTACGTTGCCTGAAAAACAACAATTAGTATTTAAAATGCGCTATTTTCAAGAATTAGATTACAACAGTATAGCTGCTATTCTCGACACTTCTGTAGGGGCATTAAAGGCTTCTTATCACCATGCAACAAAAAAAATAGAACTTTTTTTAAGTGAGCATTAAACCTTTTGCTAAAAAAGCAGTCTAAGTAATACGAAGTACAAACAACATGACAACAAATCACAATTCTCATCACACAAGAAAAGACGGTTTTAGCGTTCCAGAGGGCTACTTTGATACGGTAGAACAACGTCTTTTTGAACGATTAAACGGGAATGTACAACTCCGTCAAACAGACAAACGCATTCGCCAATTGACGCCTTTCAAGAAATTGATTGCGGTGGCGGCTGTAATAACGCTTCTTCTTGGAATCGGTTTGGTAGTAAAACAACAGAAAGCCACGACCCTTAGCCATGAAACGATAGAGAATTACTTAGAATACAATTCGTCTTATACGCTGTCTAATGAATTTATACAAGCCTTTGACGAGCAAGATTTACAAGAAATGGAACAAGCAATTCAGGTAAATCAAAAAGAAATTAATGAATACGTTCAAACGAATATTGACTTAGATTATTACTTAAATTACTAATTATACGATGAAAAGATTTCTATTGCTATTGATCTTCATGTGCGTTTCGAATTTCAGCCAGGCACAGCAATCATCAGATCAAATAAAATCGTTAAAAATCGCCCACTTGTCTTCGGTATTAAACCTGACGAGTGAGGAAGCTGAAAAATTTTGGCCGATATACAATACGTATGACAATAAACTGTACAAGCTTAGACATTCAGAAGTTATTCACTATATCAAATCGAATGAAATACAAGATATTGAGGGACTTACAGAAAAGCAAGCCACAGAGAAAGTACAAGCTTTACTGACATTTGAAGAGGATTATTCTTCTTTGAGAAGTCAATTCATTTTAGATTGTAAAAAGATTCTCTCAAACAAGAAAATTCTTTTACTAAAGAAAGCAGAAGATGATTTTAATCGCAAGTTACTCAAGAAGTACAAGGACAAAAAATAAGCGATAAAATAAAAAATAATAAAACCTACCAAACCTAGCCTACAAAAGACCTATATTTGTAGGCTATTTTATTTAATTATATAATGAGATTACACAGAAACTTAGTTTTTACCGTTATTGACTCTATCCTATTAATTTTCAACGAAGGAGAATACGCAGACAAAGTCGTTGCGAAAGCCTTAAAAAAGGACAAGCGTTGGGGAAGTGCAGATCGTAAATTCGTTGCTGAGACGATTTATGAGATTGTGCGCTGGAAGAGGTTATACACTGAAATCGCCGAGGTAAAAGAACCTTATACACGCGATGATGCTTGGCGTATTTTTACGGTATGGGCTGTATTAAGAGGGTATAACTTGCCGGATTGGAAGTATTTTGAAAATGCTCCACTTCGCAGAATCAAAGGTAGATTTGACGAACTAAGTAAAATTAGAAAATTCAAAGAAGCTATTCCAGATTGGATGGATGAATTGGGTGTAAAAGAATTGGGTGAAGAACTTTGGACCAAAGAAATTGCAGCTCAAAATCAACAAGCTCAAGTTATTTTACGCGTCAATACATTAAAAACAACACGTAAGAAATTACATGCTATTTTGATGGATTTAGACATTGAAACCATTCAACCTGAAGAATATCCAGACGCCTTAATCTTAAAAGAAAGAGCCAATGTATTCTTAACAGATGCTTTCAAAGAAGGTTTATTTGAAGTACAAGATGCTTCTTCTCAATTGGTAGCTCCTTTCTTAGGGGTACAACCTGGAATGCGCGTAGTAGATACTTGCGCAGGTGCTGGAGGAAAAACGCTTCACATGGCTGCTTTAATGGAGAACAAAGGGCAAATCATTGCTATGGATATCTATGAAAGCAAGCAAAAACAATTGAAAATTAGAGCGAAGAGAAATAGCGCGTTCAATATTGAATACCGCATCATTGAAGGAACAAAAACCATCAAAAAATTACACGAAAAAGCAGATCGCGTATTAATTGATGCTCCTTGTAGTGGTTTAGGTGTTATCAAGCGTAATCCCGATACAAAATGGAAATTACAGCCTGAATTTGTTGAGGAAATCAAACAAGTACAACAACAAATCCTACAGGATTACACTAAAATCGTAAAAGTAGGCGGTCAAGTAGTATACGCAACTTGTTCTATCTTACCTTCTGAGAACGAGAAACAAATTGAAAAATTCTTGGCTTCAGAGCATGGGCAGAGTTTTAAATTTATCAAAGATCACAAGGTATTGGCTCATCAATCTGGTTTTGATGGATTCTATATGGCTTTACTAGAGCGAATCAAATAAAAAGTGCTTAATTACGGTATGAAAAAACATTTGATCGTTGTTTTATTCGTTTCATTATTCTTCGGTTGTGGGTGTACAAAAAACAAAACACAACCTAGTAGCGGTTTTAGTCCGGAAGAAACAACACAATCAACTATTTCGCCATCGAAACAAGGAGTTGATTATATCATTCCCCAAGCCATAAAGTCATACTACAATGGGATTGATTTCTCTAAATCCAATACAAGTTTACAAGGCGATTTAGGACAATTAACGGTACGTAAACACACCCATCGCCTAACGTATAACGACTTATGGGAAGTGTTAAAAGCAACCGATTTAACTCCAGCTGCCAATGAAGTATATTTACTTTATGGTGAAAAAGGCGTATTGAAAGGAAAAACAGCCTATGCTCGAGGAAAAAATCAAAATGGAGGACGACAAAATCAATGGAATAGAGAACATGTTTATGCGCGTTCTTTGGGTACACCCAAATTAGAACAATCTAGTACGGGAGCCAACGAAGACGCTCATCATATCCGACCTGCTGATGTACAGTGGAATGCGCAACGCGGCAATAAGAAATTTGCACAAGGAGTAGGATCAGCTGGAGATGTCAAAAACGGATGGTATCCCGGAGATGAATGGAAAGGCGATGTTGCTCGTATGATGCTCTATATGTATCTACGCTATCCAACACAATGCCTACCTTCTAACGTTGCTATAGGAGAAAAGAACAAAACTGATCGCAACATGATTGACCTACTCTTGCAATGGAATGCGGAAGATCCTGTGTCAACCATTGAAATACAACGCAATGAATATCTAAGTAAACCCGAAATTCAAGGCAACCGAAATCCATTTATTGATAATCCATACTTGGCTACACAAATTTGGGGTGGCCCAGAAGCGGAAAATAGATGGTGATTAGTTAACAGCTGACAGTTAACGTTTTACAGAAGATGATCAATATAAACAAACCATTCCTTTTTAGGGGTGGTTTTTTTTGTTGGTTGTTTGTTGTTCGTTGATTGTTGATTGTTGTTTGTTGATTGTTGATTGTTGATTGTTGTTTGTTGATTGTTGTTTGTTGTTTGTTGTTTGTTGATTGTTGTTCGTTGAGATGGTGAGGCGTTGAGATGGTGAAATTTTCATTTAAAGAAAACACCTTCTTATTTTAGAAAAATCTACTGATACCTCATAACAGATCACTGATAACTTTTTGCTCGTTAAGATGGTGAGATTTCCATTTAAAAAAAACACCTTCTTATTTTAGAAAAATCTACTGATACCTCATAACAGATCACTGATAACTTTTTGTTCGTTGAGATGGTGAGATTTCCATTTAAAAAAAACACCCTCTTATTTTAGAAAAATCTACTGATACCTCATAACAGATCACTGATAACTTTTTGCTCGTTAAGATGGTGAAATTTTCATTTAAAGAAAACACCTTCTTATTTTAGAAAAATCTACCGTTAACCGTTAACTGTCAACCGTTAACTATTTCCTTTTTCCCTTCTCAAACATTAACTCCTTCACTTTTTCCTTATCTTCTTTCTCTTGATTCAAATCGAACATCGTACCAAAAACGCGATCCCAAAATGTATTACTTACTCCAAAACCTAGATTTTCATTTTTATAATGATGTAAATGATGGTTACGCCAAAGGGGTTTCATAAATTTAAAAGGTGGAGCGAAGGCGTGAATTGCATAATGCATGGAAGCATACAAAAGATAGCCAATAATAAAACCTGGATAAAAACCAAAGGTATATCTTCCTAACACTAAATAGTGTATCCCAAAGAGCATAGCCGCTAAAAGAATACTCGGTACTGGAGGCATGAATAAGCGCTGTCTATCTCTGGGATAATGGTGGTGATTGCCATGCATAATATAGGCCAATCGCTGTAAATTATGCTGTTCACTAATGAGGTGAAACAAATAACGATGGGCTAAATATTCAAAAAACGTCCAGAACAACATCCCTCCGATAAAGAGAAGAATGAGGTTCTGAACGGATAAATTATAATCGGTATAACCCAAATAAATGATATAAGACAAAACGGGAATATACATCCCCCAGATAATAGCTGGATGCCCTTTAGTCAACATTTCTAAATAAGGATTCTCAAATAGTCTCGCTTGTCCTTTGTTATTTATCTTATCAAATTTCATATATCTTAACTACTTTTCTAGCTAAGATAAAAAAATTACCACTTTAATACAACGCTTCCCCAAGTAAAACCACTTCCAAAAGCAGCTAAAACGACAACATCTCCTGTTTTTATTTTACCTTGCTCCCATGCTTCTGTCAAGGCAATAGGCACAGATGCAGCGGTTGTATTCCCATATTTTTGGATGTTGTTGTACACCTGATCATCTGACAAGGCAAATTTTTGTTGAATGAATTGAGAGATTCTCAAATTGGCTTGGTGCGGAATCAACATATCAATATCTGAAACTTGTAGTTTGTTAGCCTCTAATCCTTCCATAATCACTTCACTGAAGCGCACTACTGCATTTTTAAATACAAATTGACCATTCATATACGGCATATAGCTCAAATCATCTGGGTCATTGTCTTTCAAAATATCAGAAACCCATCTTCCTCCCATACCTGGTGCAATTAAAGCTAGTTCTTCGGCATGTTCTCCTTGTGAGTGAATATGAGTAGATAGAATCCCTGTTTCATCTTCAGAGCGCGTTAAAATAGCAGCTCCTGCTCCATCTCCAAAAATAACGGAGACAGACCTCCCTCTTGTTGTCATATCCAATCCTGCCGAATGCACTTCTGATCCTACAACCAAAACTGTTTTATACATTCCCGTTTTGATGTATTGATCTGCTACAGATAGCGCATAAATAAAACCAGAACACTGGGCTCTAATATCTAAAGCCGCTACAGTATTTAGACCTAATGCTTTTTGTAACATCACGCCTGGTCCAGGGAAATAATAATCCGGACTCAATGTCGCAAAAACAACAAAATCAATATCCTTGGCCTCTACTCCTGCTCTTTCCATGGCTTTTTTAGCCGCTTTCACTCCCATTCCAGAAGTAGTATCTTCTTCTAAAACCTTATGTCTACGCTCGTGAATTCCCGTTCTCTCAACGATCCATTCGTTGTTTGTATCCATTATTTTTGACAAATCGTCATTGGTTACTACGTTATCGGGTACATAATAACCTAGACCCGAAATCTTTGATCTAAACATATTTATCTGATTTAATTTGTTGAAGCAAAGGTAACTTTTTTGTGTATTTTAAAAAACATCAACTACAAAAACCATTTATTTTATAAATATTCCACGTATATTGCTCAGATAAACTAAAACAAACAAAAATGAAGATTTTAAAAACTTCTTTATTCTCTCTTTTTTTAATTACATCTATGTTTGCACAAGAAAATGTAACTTACCAAAAGCCTTCACAAGAAATTTTGCAACTAGCAGAATTTGAACGAGCTCCTTCTATCTTCATGGATAGCAATATGGAGTATATGCTTTTAAGTTACCGCAGTACGTACAAAACACTAGATGATTTAAATGTCGAAGAGATGCGATTAGGTGGTTTACGAATCGATGTAAACACAAACATTTCTAGTACCCTTACGTACATCAACAATCTAAAAGTTAGAAAAGTAAAAGACAAAGCTGAAATTCAGGTGAAAGGTTTACCTGCAAATCCTAGAATTTCCAATATTACGGTTTCGCCTGATCAAACGAAAATCGCTTTTACCAATACGGTAGCGACAGGAGTTGAACTATGGGTTGTTGATTTCAAAACAGCAGAAGCTAAAAAACTAACAGAAGCAAATTTAAATGCCAACTTAGGAAACCCTATTACGTGGTTAAAAGACAATCAACAAGTTTTGATTAGTGTAATTCCGGCAAATAGACCCGCTTTGGTAGATACGAAAAAGAATTTACCAACAGGTCCTATTGTTTCTATTAGTGAAGAAGGAGTTGTTTCTCAAAACAGAACCTATCAAGATCTTTTAAAGAACAAAACCGATGAAGCTAACTTTGAAACATTGGTGACTTCTGAGTTATATCTAGTGGATCTAAATGGCAATAAAAAGCTATTTAAAGAAGCTGCTATGTACGCTAGTGAATCGATTTCTCCTGACGGGAATTACTTGATGCTTACTACATTGGAAAAGCCTTTTTCTTACCTTGTTCCACTGAGTCGTTTTCCGATGAAAACAAGCGTATACAACATGGATGGAACCTTGGTAAAAGAGGTGAATGATGTAGCGTTAAACGAAATCATGCCTAAAGGATTCATGGCGGTTAGAGAAGGAAAGAGAAGCATGCAATGGCGTGCAGATCAACCAGCTACTTTATCTTATGTAGAGGCTTTAGATGGAGGTGATCCTGCAAAAGAAGTAGAATATAGAGACGAAGTATTCACTTGGGAAGCTCCATTTACTGCTGCACCTAAATCTATCGTAAAACTAGGTCAGCGCTATGCTGGCATTACATGGGGGAACGATCAAGTAGCTTTGGTGGCAGACCAATGGTATGACACACGTAATATCAGACAATTCTTGATTAACCCTTCTTCTTTTACTGCTAATCCAATAAAGATAGAAGATCGAAACTCTCAAGATGTTTATAGTGATCCAGGAACTTTCGAAACGAAAAGAAACGAATTTGGTCGTTATACCTTAGCAATTGACAACAACAAAATGTACTTAATTGGAGAAGGATATACCTCAAAAGGTCAATTTCCTTTTATTGATGAGTTTGATTTAACTACGTTAAAAACAAAACGCTTATATCAATCTACGTACACTACGAAAAAAGAAAGCATCCAATCCATCGAAGATATTAAAAAAGGATTAGTATTGGTTTCTATTCAGTCACCTACTGAGTACCCAAACTACTACTTCAGAAATATCAAGAAGAAAAACGATATCAAACCGATTACGACATTCAAAAATCCATTTGAAAGCTTAAATGGGGTGTACAAAGAAGTCATTACATACAAAAGAGCGGATGGTTTAGAATTATCAGGAACATTGTATTTACCTGCGAATTACGACAGAAAGAATAAGACCGAAAAATTGCCTTTATTGATTTGGGCTTATCCAACAGAATACAAAGACAAAAACAGTGCGGGACAAGTAACATCTAACTCTAGTGAGTTTACCTTCCCTTATTACGGTTCATTTGTTTATTGGGTAACCAAAGGTTATGCCGTATTAGACAACGCAGCTTTTCCTATTGTAGGTGAAGGAACTGAAGAACCCAATGATACGTACATTGAGCAATTAGTAGCTAATGGTAAAGCTGCTATCGACGCGGTTGATGCTTTGGGTTATATTGATCGCTCAAAAGTTGGGGTTGGAGGACATTCATACGGAGCCTTTATGACGGCTAACTTACTAACGCACTCTGACTTATTTGCTGTAGGTATTGCGAGAAGTGGGGCTTACAACCGAACATTGACTCCCTTTGGATTCCAAACCGAACAACGCAACTATTGGGAAGTGCCTCAGGTATACAATACCATGTCTCCATTCATGAATGCAGACAAAATGAAAACACCAATGTTATTAGTACACGGTGAAGCAGACAACAATCCTGGAACATTCACTCTACAAACAGAGCGTTATTTCCAAGCATTAAAAGGATTAGGAGCACCGGTTCGCATGGTTATCCTACCAAAAGAAAGTCACAGCTATGTTGCCAAAGAAAACATCTTACACTTATTGTGGGAACAAGATCAATTCTTAGAAAAATACTTAAAGAATAAATAATAAAAAGACCCTTCGGGGTCTTTTTATTGGAAAGAAGAGAGAGGAGAGAGGAGTAAATTCTCGGATTGAAGTGATTTTCCTGAAATAAGATTTTTTTTTCTTTTTCCCATTCCTCATTATTTAATCATGTCATAGACCAATTGCCATTGGTCCCTACGCACCTCATCAACTCACAACAAACAGATTTGTAATAAAAAAAAGCTTGCGTTTTTTAACGCAAGCTTTTTTTTATTGTTAATTTTTCTTCTCTCCTCTTTATCTCACTGCATGACTATTTTATTTTGGAGTTCGATGAATCTACGCTATGCTCCGATTTCCTCTTTCTTCTCTCCATTAACCTATTCGTCAACACGTTCAATTTTCGCACCTAAAGCACGTAAACGCTCATCGATTCTTTCGTATCCACGATCAATTTGATCGATGTTTTGAATCACACTAGTTCCTTGTGCTGATAAAGCAGCAATTAACAAAGAGATTCCCGCGCGAATATCGGGTGAAGACATACGAGTTGCCTTCAATTGAGATTTAAAATCATGTCCTATTACCACTGCTCGGTGTGGATCACAAAGAATAATCTTCGCTCCCATATCGATTAATTTATCCACGAAGAACAAACGGCTTTCAAACATCTTTTGATGAATCAACACCTCTCCTCTTGCTTGGGTTGCTACTACTAAGATAACGCTCAATAAATCAGGCGTTAGACCTGGCCATGGCGCATCGGCAATGGTCAAGATAGATCCGTCGATAAAGCTTTGTATTTCGTATCCTTGCGTATGAGCAGGAATGTAGATATCATCTCCTCTTTTTTCTAGCTGAATCCCCAATCGTCTGAATGTATTTGGAATCACACCTAAATGTTCCCATCCTACATTTTTGATTGTCAATTCACTTTTAGTCATAGCAGCTAATCCAATCCAAGAGCCGATTTCAATCATATCTGGTAAGATACGGTGATCACATCCTGACAATCTCTCTACTCCTTCAATGGTCAAGAAATTCGAACCAACTCCTGTGATTTTAGCTCCCATGCTATTTAGCATTTTGCAAAGCTGTTGCAAATAAGGCTCACAAGCTGCATTGTATATTGTCGTTGTTCCCTTTGCTAGGACAGCCGCCATTACAATATTAGCCGTTCCTGTAACAGAAGCCTCTTCCAATAACATATCAGCACCAATCAATTGCTCTGCTTCAACTCCGTAGAAATGCTCTTCTCTATTGTATCGAAACGTCGCACCTAACTTGATAAATCCTTCAAAGTGAGTATCCAAACGGCGTCTTCCAATTTTATCTCCTCCTGGTTTTGGGATATACCCTTTTCCAAAGCGTCCTAAAAGTGGTCCCACCATCATAATAGATCCTCTTAAAGCCTTTCCACCTGCTTTAAAATCTTCTGACGTTAGGTAATCCAGATTTAAATTATCCGCTTGAAAAGACATCTTATTCGGAGCTAATCGTTCGGTTTTCACACCTAAAGATTCTAATAATTCAATTAATTTATTGACATCAATAATATCTGGAATATTGGAAATTACTACTTTTTCATCGGTTAACAACACGGCACACAACACTTGTAATGCCTCGTTTTTAGCGCCTTGTGCATGTACTTCACCTTTTAATTGGTGACCTCCTTCAATTCTAAATGTACTCATTGCTTTTTACCTTTTGCTTGATAATTGTGCTTGCTATACTTTTTGTTGCTATTGTTGTTGTTGTTGTTGTTGTTGTTCCCTTTTTGATTATTCGAATTATTTGCGTTATTGTTGTTCGAATAATTGCTTTTATTGGATTGTTTTCGATTCACCTGAATTAAGTTTGCCGTAGTAGACAACTCCTCTTCTTGTTTAGATAAATTAATTTTCCCTCCTGAAAGTTCACTCAAATGCTCGAAAATAACCTCGTCTTTCACATTGTCTTTATTCCAGCTTAAGTAACTTTTTTTCATGTGATTAGCGATGACAATAATCAAAGCATCTCTCATTTCACCTTCTTCGAATTTTAACGCTTCCTCAATCATACTCTTGATGTTATTGCCGTAGTAGCGATAATTCAATTGTTTCTTAGGATAAGGTAAAACTTCTGGTTTTGCATACACCGTTTCTCTTGTCGCAATAGGAAAAGGACAATCCACATTTAATTTAAAATCAGAAATCATAAAAAGCTGATCCCATAACTTATGTTGAAAATCAGGCACATCACGTAAATGTGGGTTCATATCCCCCATCACGCGAATAGCGTAATTTGCCGCTTTATTTCGCTCATCGTTATCTTCCATCAAAGTGATTTGTTCAATCATTATCTGAAGATGACGGCCATAATCTGGGATTACTAATTTATTGGTGGCTGTATTATAGCCTAAGTGTGTTACTGCTTCTGCGGAGTTAAATTTCATCTAATTGGTGTTTACAAAGTTTGGCTATCTGCCTGAGCTATAAAAATATAAAACTTTCTAGGATAAAGCAATTTTTACAGCGATAATAACCCTTCAATTGTCGATAATTCAATATACTTATCAACGATAGCTTGCGCACTAGGCATATGCACTTTTATCGATACACTAGTAAAAGTACCTTTACTTGAATTTCTGAAGTTAATTACGGGATTCATTCCATCAAAAGCACGCTCGATTTGTGCAATCTTACTCTCTTCTGCGGGAACAATAAATTTGAATAAATATTCATTCGGCCAAGTTCTCTCAAACTCTAGCTTTTCTTTCAAGCTTTCGTAAAATTCTTTCGTCTTAGTATCCATACCTTGTTTTGATGCAAATATACGTATTTTGATTGGGAAATAGTGTATTGGAAAGAGGAAAAGGGAGAGAGGAAATCAGTACGTTTTTCTTCCCCTCTCTATCTCATCAGGTTCATATTTATTTTTAGTATTCGATGAATATATCTCATTTAAAAAAATACTTCTTTTTATTAGGCACAGGATCCCTGTGCCCCTACGTTATGTGTACTGTCTATCTCATTTAAAAAAATACTTTTTTTTATTAGGCACAGGATCCTGTGCCCCTACGTTATGTGTACCGTCTATCTCATTTAAAAAAATACTTCTTTTTATTAGGCACAGGATCCCTGTGCCCCTGCGTTATGTGTATCCCCTATCTCATTTAAAAAAATACTTCTTTTTATTAGGCACAGGATCCCTGTGCCCCTACGTTATGTGTACTGTCTCCATTTTAACCTTCTCTTAATAATAAAGAATCTCGGAAACCTCATGTTATCCCGACTTTTTGTGCTACTTTTGCCCCTTTCTTATTTTTTTAGTAGAAATGAATACAAAACTCGTTTTAATAATCGGTGGCCCAGGATCTGGTAAAACAACCATAATCAATGAATTAATTGAGAAGGGATATACCTGTTATCCTGAAATATCAAGAGAGGTTACAAAGAAAGCACAAGAGAAAGGAATTGATCAACTTTTCTTAACAGAACCGCTGTTATTTAGTCAACTTTTACTAGAAGGTAGAATTGATCAACACAAGAGTGCAGTTGAAGAAGATGCACCAATTGTTTTTATTGACCGTGGGATTCCCGATGTACTAGCGTATATGCATTACAAAGGAGATGCTTATCCTGAGAGCTTTGACTTAGCGTGTAAAAATCACTTGTATCACCAGATTTTCTTATTACCGCCGTGGGAAAACATTTATATCAGTGATGATCAGCGTTATGAATCTTTTGAACAAGCAAACTTAATTCACCGTTACTTGGTTGATACCTATAAAAGTTACGGTTATGATTTGATTGAAGTACCTCGAGAAACCATCGCCAAAAGAGTAGAATTTATCTTAGAACGCGTATAACATAAAAAAGGATTGTGGTTGCAATCCTTTTTACATTTTTGACTACCTTAGTCGAAAGCAAAATTTCCGTTTCAATGACTAAAAAACCGATCGATTTACTTCAACACTATTGGAAACACAGTTCTTTTCGTGAACCACAAGAAGCCATTATCGAATCTGTTTTAGAAGGAAAAGACACCTTTGCTTTGTTGCCCACGGGTGGCGGAAAGAGCATCTGTTTTCAGATTCCAGCTCTCCTCCTACCGGGCACTTGTTTGGTTATTTCTCCTCTGGTTGCATTAATGCAAGATCAAGTCAATAATTTAAATACCTTGGGTATTAAAGCAGCCGCGATTATTGGCGGTACTTCGCTAACGGATATTGACGCCATATTGGACAACTGCCTTTACGGTGAATATAAATTACTCTATCTCTCTCCAGAGCGATTGGAACAAACCTGGTTATTGGAGCGCATTGAAAATTTAAAAATAAGCTTAATCGCTGTAGACGAAGCGCATTGTATCTCGCAATGGGGACATGATTTTCGACCTGCTTATCTCAAGATAAACCAGTTGCGCAAGCTATTTCCTCATGCTCCTATTATTGCTTTAACGGGATCTGCCAATGAACGCGTCATCCAAGATATTTGCACCAATCTAGAACTGAACGATGTTGCGCTATTCAAAAAGAGTTTTTATCGCAGTAACCTAATCTATGGGGTATACCCTGTGGAAAACAAAGAAATGATCGTTGAGCGAATTCTTCAAAAGAATCCCTTTCCAACGATTATTTACGTGCGCAGTAGAAAAGAAACCCAACTATTGGCTCAACAGTTAAATCAAAAGAATTTCAAAACAAGTTTTTTCCACGGAGGACTTAATACGTTTGAAAAAAAGAAACGATTGGACGATTGGGTTTCGGAGAAAACCCCTATTATGGTGGCTACAAATGCCTTTGGAATGGGAATTGACAAGAAGAATGTACGCAATGTTATTCATTTGCAGATTCCGGAAAACTTAGAAAATTACTACCAAGAAGCAGGTCGAGCAGGTCGAGATGAAGCCAAAGCCTTTGCTTCTTTACTCGTTGCTCCAAATGAACCGAAATCAGTTGAAGAGTGGACCAAAGACAACCTCTTTGACAAAAATTTTTTAAAACTCGTTTATCGCAAGCTCAACAATTATTTGAGCATTGGGCTAGGTGAAGGTTATAATACATCCTATTCATTTAGTTTCAATCAATTTTGCGTACATTATAAATTTCCTTATACGTTAACGTACAATGCCCTTCAATTCCTAGATCGCCAAGGGATTTGTAAGTTAACCCCAAATTCAAACAACAAAACACAGGTTCAATTCACCGTGAGTAGCAGTGAATTATTGGATTACGTCTATGAAAATGAACGACAAGAAAACGTCTTACTTCAAATTATCCGACACTATCCAGGGATACACGAATACCAAACACCTATTAACTTGGCTTTTATCAGCGAACAAGTAGGCGAACCCATATTGTATATACAAGAATGCTTACAACTATGGCATCAAGAAGAATTGTGTATCTTTACACCTGAAGAACACGACTTAGAAATTACCTTTCTCGAAGCTTGGGAAGAGGATAAAACAATTTACAGAACCTTTCCGTTCTTAGAACAACAGAATAAGCTCAAAATCGAACAATATCGCGCCATGTACTTTTACGCACAAAATGACGATATTTGTAAGAATAAAATTATTTTACATTATTTCAATGAAACCTTAGAGCGAAACTGTGGCAGTTGTTCAACTTGTTTGCAAGCGAATCGACAGCAATCGCTTCATCACTTAACTGAGAAAAGAGAACATATTATTCTGTACTTACAACGCAAACAAGCAGCCTCTATTGCTGAACTAGAAACCGATTTATCTCTTGAGATGCAAGACATTATCGTAATTTTACAGCAGTTATCTGAGCAACAAAAAATTAAATTAAATAACAAAAATCAATATATTTTATTATAATGAAAGACTTACGTATCATATTTATGGGAACCCCTGACTTTGCAGTTGGAATTCTCGATGCGATGTATCAACATAACTTCAATATTGTCGCTGTGATTACGGCACCCGATCGACCTGCAGGGAGAGGTCAAAAATTAAAGTATTCTGCTGTTAAAGAATATGCATTAGACAAACAACTTCCTATTTTACAACCGACAAACTTAAAAGAGGAAGCTTTTTTGGAGGAATTAGCTTCTTATCAGGCGAATCTACAAGTAGTCGTTGCGTTTAGAATGTTACCTGCAGCGGTATGGCAAATGCCCGCTTTGGGAACGTTTAATCTACATGCCTCCTTACTACCAGACTATCGTGGGGCTGCTCCCATTAACTGGGCCATTATCAATGGAGAAACGAAAACAGGTGTTACCACTTTCTTCATTGACGAAAAAATTGACACTGGAGCGATCATTTTAAAGAAAGAAACGGCTATTGGAACAAAGGAATCTGCTGGTGAACTTCACGACCGTTTGATGATTTTAGGTGCTGAAACTGTGGTTGAAACATTGGAGTTAATTCAAAAAGGAGACGTAAAAGTGGTTCATCAACCTGCTGAAGACACGAAAACGGCCTATAAATTGAATCGAGACAATTGCAAAATTGATTTTTCTAAAACAGGCCTTGAGATTGAACAACTTATCCGAGGTTTAAGCCCTTATCCTGCAGCCTGGTGTATGTTAGAAGATCGAGACGCACAGCAAGAATGGAACATCAAAATATACGAAGCGGACTTTGAAAAAGAAGAACATCAACTACCTATCGGTCAAGTAATTACAACAAAGAAAACCATTCAAATTGCCGTGCAAAACGGCTTCTTAAATGTGGTCAAATTACAGCTACCAGGCAAGAAAATGATGCTGGTAAATGAAGTATTAAATGGGCAAAAATTTAGCGAAAACACTATCGTTTTATAACTCATTTCCCTTCAAAGGAATACTTCACATAGAACCTTAACACAAAAAAAGATATTGCCCTGCGTTTTTTTTTTACAAAAAGCTTGTTTTATAACTTTATAACCCTAAATTTGTAATAAGAACGTTAATAAAGTTAACCTTTAAAAAAAATTATTATGAACAAAACAGAATTAATTGATGCTATCGCAAAAGATGCAGAGATCAGTAAAGTTGCAGCTAAAAAAGCTTTAGAATCTTTCTTATCTAACGTTGAATCTACATTAGCTAAAGGAGACAAAATTTCATTGGTAGGTTTCGGTTCATGGTCAGTATCTGAAAGAGCGGCTAGAGAAGGAAGAAATCCTCAAACTGGAAAAACAATCAAAATTGCTGCTAAAAAAGTAGTTAAATTTAAAGCTGGATCTGAGTTAGAAGGATCTGTAAACAAGTAGTTACTGACTTTGTTTATGTAATATAAACAGATCAAAATAGTAAAAAATTAAAAAAGTCTTATTATATTGTATAATGAGACTTTTTTTTTATGCCTTATTGTTATGACAAAACACGAGATTAATAAAGGAGATTATTTAATAGCACTTCCCTCTGCATACAACCCTACAGATTTAGAATTCAATCAATCTGTCATCTTATTAACCGATCACAATCTTGATGGCTGTATGGGGTTTATTTTAAACAAACCTACCCCTTATTTATTAAGCGAATTAGTACCCGAAAGCAATGGTGCATTTACCGTTTATCACGGAGGTCCTGTTGAATCCGATCGCTTGTTTTGTATTCACAAATGCCCTGATCTAATTCCAGACAGTATTGCCATCACAGATCAGCTGTATTGGGGAGGTGATTTTAATGCTATTTTTCACCACATTGAAATGGGACTGCTTACCCATTTAGATGTTCGTTTTTTTATGGGATACGCTGGTTGGGACAATGGACAACTGGAAATGGAATTAGCCAATCAACATTGGGTAAAAACACCTTCACTCCCTTTCAATCTCTTTGAACAAGCAACAAAATCTTACTGGAAACAAGCCATGCAAACACTTGGTAAAGACTTTCGCATCTGGTCTAACGCACCGGAAAACCCGAATTTGAATTAGTTAACTGTTATCGGTTAACAGTTAACGGTAGATGTTTTGAAAGAAGATCGTTCGTTCCTTAATCACAACCTCAACGTCTATCTCACCTAGTTTATATTGATTTTGGTGTTCGATGAATATATCTCACAGGGTTTATATTTTGTTTTGGAGTTCGATGAATCTTCACTGCGTTTCGATTTTCACTGCGTTTCGATTTTCACTGCGTTTCGATTTTCACTGCGTTCCGATTTCATCATCTCAACAACAAACAACAAACAACAAACAACGAACAACAAACAACAAACAACAAACAACAAACAACGAACAACAAACAACGAACAACAAACAACGAACAACAAACAACAAACAACGAACAACAAACAACGAACAACAAACAACGAACAACAAACAACGAACAACAAACAACAAACAACGAACGAAATGAAACACATACAAACCCCACACCTAACCCTTTGCTATGAAGATTTCGGTTCTTCTGCAAATCCCTGTGTACTGCTAATTGGCGGTTTAGGGACTTCCATGACGCGATGGACGGTTGATTTTTGTCAACAGTTGGTCCAACGTGGCTTTTATGTCATCCGATACGATCATCGGGATACGGGTTGTTCTACCTTTAGTACACCAAACTTGAGTCATCCGGGGGAACTCATGGCTGCCTTGCAAACAGGAAAAATAGAAGCGCCTTTTTATTCTTTATACGATTTAGCCCAAGATGCCATTGATTTATTGGATTACCTTCACATTGAACAAGCACATATTATGGGGCGTTCAATGGGAGGAATTGTCGCTCAAATTTTAGGGAGTAAGTATAAAGAACGTATATTGTCTTTGGTGATTATTATGTCAACTTCCTTGAACCCAACACTACCGCAAACGGATCCTGTGGTCATGCAACAAATGATGACACCACTTCCGTCTTATTTCAATGCGAAAGAAGACCACCTTCAAACGCGATTGGCCTTCACCAAACGCATTTCGAGTACTGATTTACCGTTAAACGATGCAGAAGAAATTGCACTGATTGAGGAGGATTATCGCCGCAATGAAAAGCCTAACCAAACCCTCTTCCACGTAGCGGCTGTTGGATTTACCCCTTATACTCCAACTATTGCGCAAGGCATTAGTTGTCCGGTGATTATTATGCATGGAACGCTTGATCCCATCTTCCCTCAGGAACACGCCTTGGATTTACAAGCCGCTATTCCACAAGCAAAATTGATGTTAATTGAGCATATGGGACACGATTTACATCCCGATCGCTATGCTCTTTTACTGGATGCATTTAGCCAAAATTGGGGATAAAAAAGGAAGGTTATTTCTCTTATCTTTATCACTACTAAAAAACATAAACGATGAGTATGATAGGCAATTTGCTTCGTGTTTCACAAGCAGACTTAGCGCGTTACCAAGCCGATAGTCAATTATTTGAAGATCGCATTTACAAAGAATACGACGATACAGATGAGGCGATGGTTGATTTAGATAAATCATGGCATGTATTGGCCTTTCTTTTAGGTGAAACAAAAGACGAATTTGAAGATCACCCTATGGCGGGTTTAATCTTCGGGAAACACACCTTAGACGAGAATCAAGATGTGGGGTATGGCCCGGCGAGATACCTCACTGCTGATGAGGTAAAAGAACTCAATCAGACCTTAACTCAACTAACAAATGAAGAAATAAAAAAACGCTTTTCACCTGCTTTATGTGAAGAACACGATATTTACCCTTCTTTTTGGGCGGGAGAAGACGCTGAGGATTTATGGGAATACATCCATGATAATCTCCAAGTTCTCCGTACAGCTTATCAAAAAGCTGCAGATCAAGATGAGGCTATGATCACTTATTTGAATTAATAGAAAGAGGAAAGAGGAAAGAAGAGAGGGGAAATTGTAGGGGCACAGGGTCATGTGCCTAATAAATCGAAGTACCTTTTTTTAGGTGAGATAAAGAGGAAAGGGATGCTATTATGCATCCCTTTCCCTTATTTTCTTTCGAGAATCAATCGATTGATTTTTCCTTTAGCTGCTTCCCATTCTGTATCTAAAATACTGTAATAAGCGGCATTGCGCGTTGTGCCATCAGCTTGTATTTTATCTTTTCTCAAAATACCTTCAAACACTCCTCCTATCTTTTCTATCGCTTTGCGCGATCGAATGTTGGTATCCTTTGTTTTTAATTGGACGCGATTTACGCCTAGTACTTCAAAGCAATAAGTCATCAACAATAGTTTACTTTCTAAATTAACCGCGGTTCCCCAATATTCTTGTGTAATCCACGACCAACCTATTTCTAATTTTTTGTCTGCTTCATACATTTCAAAAAAACGAGTAGAACCAATAAACTCACCATTTTTTTTATGTTGAATAACAAAGGGATATTGAATTCCCTTATCTCTTGCAGCTAGGGCTTGGGTATATTTCTCAAAAAAAGTTTCTCGTTGAGAACAATCCGTTGGAACTAATTCCCACAGCTTTCGATCCGCTGCTTTTTGATATAACTCTTCTAAGTGTTCAACCTCCAAGGGAATAAGTCGAATGTGCTCTCCTTCTAAAACAAGGGGATGTGCAATCCAAAGGGTTTCATTCTTATTATTCATCATCATTTCGTTTTGATTACTTTGCCATTTTAAATAAGCACGCTAAATTAAAACAAACGAATTGAGAAATGAGTTTCTTTGTGAGGTTTATCTCATTTAGTTTATATTTTTTTATTGGTATTCGATGAATCTACGCTACGCTACGATTTGTACTTTGTGAAGTTTGCTCTTTGTGAAGTTTGCTCTTTGTGAGGTTTGTTGATTGTTGACGGTCGTTTGTCACGCCAACAACAATCAACAAACAACAATCAACAAACAACAATCAACAAACAACAATCAACAAACAACCATCAACAAACAACCATCAACAAACAACCATCAACAAACAACCACCAACAAACAACAATCAACGAACAACCGTAAACCACCTCAATCCTCTCTACTTCCATCATCGGCCATACGGACAATTTTGGGTGTAAACATTGCTACCACGTCCACTAAGTTTCCTTGTGCGGCCATCACTTGGTGAATATCTTTATACGCCATCGGTGCTTCATCTTTTCCTGCTCCGATGAGTTCTACGCCGTGATCTTGTAGAACAGCCTTAATATCGCTTGATTTTAGCGTTTTGATGGCTTGTGTTCGACTCATCTGTCGTCCTGCTCCATGGGAGGCTGAGTTTAGTGCCTCTTCTTCTCCTTTTCCTCTCACCAAAAACCCAGGTGCAGTCATGGATCCCGGGATAATTCCCATTACTCCTTTACTCGCAGGTGTAGCTCCTTTACGGTGTACAATCACTTCTTTTCCTTGGTACATTTCCTTCCAAGCAAAGTTATGGTGGTTCTCAATTTTCGCGAGTACTTCTGCTCCAATGGCTTTGGTCAATTTATCGTGAATCACCTCGTGACAAGCAGAAGCATAGTCACCAGCCAAATTCATCAAAGTCCAATATTCTTGTCCAGCTTCTGAATTCAAATCCAAATAAGCTAAATTTTGCGCTTCATGAGGCAACTTACATTGGTCTTTGGCAATTTGGGTATAGCGTCCAGCAATCATGGCCCCCATTCCTCGGGATCCTGAATGAGTCAACAAGGCTAAATAGGTTCCCTTTTCAATATTCAAAACCTCATCGCGTTCCATAAATTCCATTAATCCCCATTCTACAAAGTGATTTCCTCCTCCAGAAGACCCCAATTGAGCCCATGCTTTGTCTTGTAAATTCTTGATGAAGGGGTTCAAATTGAACTCCCCGCGATCTAAAATAGCATGTTGAGCTTTATATTGTCCATGAAATCCATGTCCCGCTCCAAACTTGGTATGCTTGATTAATTGTTCTTTTAACAAGGCCTCCATTCCGTAGAACTCTACTCCCTTGATATCAAAAATAGACAGCGCCATTCGACATCCAATATCCACTCCTACACCATAGGGAATCACCGCATGTTCTGTGGCTAATACCCCTCCAATTGGCAATCCATACCCCTGATGAGCATCGGGCATTAAAGCCCCTGCAACAGCCACAGGTAATTTTACTGCGGTTTGCATTTGTCGGATGGCTCCTTCTTCAATATGCTGAGCGCCATAAACACTATAATCCACTGCTTCTTCTCTCAAGGGAATTACATCTTCTACTTCTCGCTGACCAACGCCTTCGATAATAGCGGTTGCTAGTTTTCCAAATATCTTATGGTTGATGTAATCTTCGGCATTATCCAACACCATTTTGTAATGGGCTAACATTTCTATTTTTGTTAGCCCTGTTCTCTTTTTATTTGCCTTTAAGGCTATACCCAATAATTTAGTTTGTGGGTATCCTAAGGCTATTAAATCGTTTCCGTTTATTGTTGTATTTTCTTTCATTTTCTTCTGTTATCTGTTATGAGTTATCGGTAAAACTGTCAACCGTCAACTGTTAACCATATAACTCCATTCTCATTTCAACTAACATCTTTTCTACAAATGCGATATCGGGTTGATCTGGCAAATCAGAATGAGCTTCTAGTGCTTCTATTTCTTCATTGAGTTGAGTTACTTTTTCTAAAAGCTCCTCATAACTATAATCTCCTGCTTTTATCTTCAATAATTCCTCTCGATGCGGAGTCCATACTTGGATTGTGTTCCATTCGAAAATCGCTTTTGCAGTCAACATCAATCGGATGGTATGCATCATATTTTTGCTATCATATCCTCCCGTGTGACTAATCGTATTTTGGTATCGAGCATCGTTTCGTTTTTCCACCCAATCCCAATATTCTTTATGCTGTTTACAGTGTATGGAATACTCATCCTCCTTGCATAAGAGGTACGCTAGTATTTCTTCATCTTTGGAAATACTACTTACACTTACTTGATTCGCTTGGGCTGAACGCACAATTCCCTTGTATCCTTTATCTCCTACTGCATCATAAAACAGCGCATAAACATCTTTTGCATGATTCATCTTTACTAATCCACAAGCGTTCTGTTGTTTTGAATGAGCCATCAACCACGTTTTTAAATGCACGGTTTGATCTGCTTCTAATACATAACAAAAATCCAACAACTCCTTGCGCTTCTTATCTATCGGATTAAACACTTTTTTATTCAACCCCTTTGCCTTCTTTATTTGAGTCATTGCATATCCTGCAAATGCATCTTTGGCTAGTTTAGACAAGAAATCGGACAACTTCACTTTTTCCATTAACGGATGTTTATACAAGATAAACTCCTTTGGAGTAGCTAACAATTCTAAGATGCTGGGATTACTCTTACTCAACAACTCCATAAAGCGTCCCAATTCATAATACACAATATCATTGGTTTCATTGCTGATTTGGGAGATATAATTCAATCCAAAAAATTGTTCTTTTGGCAAGTAAAACACACCTCGAATATCCGTATCCGAATCTGGAGTTGCTAATCCATAGGCTCGACTCCCACTGATGCATTCAAACAGTAAAAGTCCACGTTTTTTCATTTCTTCAATTGTCATAGGTTTACCTCCTTTCTAAAAAATTCATTTAATCGTTCTACCTCAAACGTGCCCTTTTTTTTCTGCACTTGAACTCGAGCCAAATCAACATATAAGTCACTAACATACTTTTTCAATGTAACTTTCCAAGTATAAAAATCTTGTTCTGTTGCCTTTGCTTTTTCTTCCATTAACTGAAGAATATCCTTTTTTAAAACGGGATCTTCAACTAACTCCAATAGAGGTTTGAATTCCATTGGAGCAATTGAACCGTGTTGTGCATTCCATTTTGCCGACAACAAGGCGCGGAGAATATAGAACAATGTTTTGTATTTGACTTGGTTCTCCTTCATTGCTTCCATCTTTTTCTTTGCCAATCCTAAATAGTGATGCGTATGTGTTTGTTGACAATAAAATTGCTGACACAATACCTCTAACTCTTTTTTAAAACCAGCTGTTTCTCTGTAAACTATGGGAGATTGAATCCATTCAAATATCGTGGTATTAGACTGAAATACTAATTTCAATACTTTTTTTAAATCCCAAGCATTAAAATCCCATACTTCATCTATTGGCAACTGTAAAAAATCTTGTGTTTCAACAACGCTTAAATACGTTTCTTTTTTTCTTTTATAGATCAAACGCACGTCGTAATCGCTATCTACAGAAGCAAATCCCCAAGCTCGACTTCCCGATTCACAGGCGTACAACACTTGTATGTCATATACTGCCTCTATTTCTTTTATCTTTTTCTGTATGATTGTTTTCATTTTTTTATCGGTTATCAGTTATGGGTTATCAGTTATGGGTTATCGGTTATCGGTTATCGGTTATCGGTTATGGATTATGGGTTATGGATTATGGGTTATCGGTTATGAGTTATGGGTTATGATAACTGATAACGATAACTGATAACCGTTAACTACCTCCCAAATACCTCTTTCAATTGTTTCAATACATTTCCGCCACCTGATAGGCTAATTTCTCCAACTTTATCAGCAATTTTTTCAATATACTCCATTTCTTTCAATCGCATCAGCATCTCATTTTCCTCCATCAATTTCGCTGTATTCAGCAAGCTACGAGTAGCGGCTGTTTCTTCTCGTCTCGTAATCATGTTTGCTTGCGCTTTTTTCTCGGCAATCAATACCTGATTCATAATCTCTCGAATATCCCCTGGCAGGATAATATCTTTGATGCCACAAGTTTTCAAAGCAATACCTAAAGCTGCGATTTCTTCTTGTACCGCTTCCAAAATGGCTTGAGAGACATTCTCTTTGTTCTCCATTAGCTCGTCAAAAGACAAACGTCCTATTTTTTCTCTCAGCATCAGTTGAATGGCATTGTACATTTGTTTCTCCACTTCTTTGTTTTCCACATAGGCCGTTAACATATTTTGTACTTGATAAACGATATTGAAATTAATGCGCAATTGCACTTTGTCTTTGGTTAAGATTTCCTGCCCATTCATATCCATACTTTGCTGACGTACATCAACAAAGATGATTTGCACTTTACTCTCGTTTTTCCAATAGCAGTAGTCCCCAGCATTCAAGATACCCTGAAATTGTTCATCGACAAACAGCAAGCCCTTTTCATTTGCTCCAACGGTGTACATACGCAAGAAGTTTAACATATTGCCTTTGGTTCTGATGTTTCTAGCAATTGATGTTGGCACCTCTAAGGCCGTTGTTTGATAACGTTCAAATGAATAGATGTTTGTATCTTTCCAAAAGATATAACGTCCTGCGGAAAATACCGTATAGAACACCTTGTTTTTGTATACTACAATGATTTCATCATCCATTACATCCACGATATCCAATAGCCCCAATAGCTGTTCATTTTTCAACAAGGCATCCATATCGCGACGCATTGGAAATAGTTCCGATTGGTTGTATTCAATGATTTCTTTATTTCCCCACAGCCAATACTGACCAGCAGTATATACTTTTTGCAATTCTCCTTGGTTAAACACAAGGGCTACGTGATTGGTTTTTACTTGTAACTTTTTCATTTTCTATTTTTTTTATTTTTTATGTCATTTGTATAAAGAACAGATCGAACTCGGCTTCCTTTGTGGTCGGCGGAAAAAGAAGTTGACTCAAAAATCGAATGATTTGGTCTATAGTCTGGAATCCCTCAGCTAGCAAGTGATTCACCCTATAGTCTCCCTCTTTCTCTTTTTATCGTCTCACTTGTTTTTACAGGCTTTGACAAAGTGTTTTTGATTGTCTTTCTCTAGAGAAGGACGTCTAAAAACAGAAACACGAGTTGACTGAACTTTTTTATGGAGGAGATTTTTTATTGAAGTTCTCCTTCTTCACCAAAGATTGCTTTTGAGGCAATTGCTATTTTACTCTAACCAACTGAGTTATATTGCTACTGCAATAGTAGGATTCGAACCTACGACCCAAATAACGTAACTAAACCACTAGTCATTCACCGAAGCGAATGTGAGGAGTCGAACCTCATTTTTCTCTACATACAAACAGGATAAGGGGAACGATTGTGCCTTACTTCCGCGCTATACAGAAACGCTTCCGAGGTTTGTATCTTTCGAACAGTACAAAGATGCACCCCTAAGTACGCAAGCTATCTACGCACTAAAAAATAAATGAAAAATATTTTTCAAAATACTATATAACAGCTAATTACAATTAATGTTTTTTCGAAAAAATTCTAAGTACGCAAGTATATTGCGCAGCTTAATCTCAAATGCACTATATTTGAACAGGGAATAGACAAAAAAATCAATGGCAACAAACAAACTAGCGCTTTTGCGCTACCGCATTATAGACGATTGTTTACAGAATCGATTCAGAAAATGGACGTTGAATGACCTAATCGAAAAGGTAGCTGATGGATTATACGAATATGAAGGCATTGATAGTGGTATCAGTAAACGCACCATTCAGATGGACCTACAAACTATGCGCAGTGATAGTTTGGGCTATAACGCTCCTATTATTGTAGTAGATCGAAAGTATTATACGTATGAAGATCCACAGTACAGCATCAAAAATTCGCCTATTAACGACGCGGATATGGAAAAGCTCAAAGAGGTGGTTTCAATTCTAAAACACCTCAATGGATTTAGCCAAGTGGATGAGATGAGTGAGGTCATTGCCAAGTTAGACAATAGTTTATTGACGCGTAGTACACAAGCACCGAATTACATTCAGATGGAAGGCAATCCGTTGTTGAAGGGAATTAAGTTTATTAGTCCGTTGTACGAAGCGATTAAGAACAAGCAAACCTTGTTAATCGAATACAAATCGTTTAAATCCAAAGAGGCTTCTAAACAGTTCTATTATCCTTATTTGCTGAAAGAGTATCGCAACCGTTGGTTTTTGGTTACTAGAGCGAGTAAAGGGCGTCATCTCCTTACTTTGGCTTTGGATCGAATTGTCAACGTACATACCCTTCTCAATGAACCGTACAAAGAATATCAAGGGGTTAATTTTGATCGTTACTTTGAAGATACCTTAGGTGTAACCAAAACGGAACAGGATCGCGCGCAAAAAGTGATTCTCTGGGTCAATCAATATCATGCGCCTTATGTGAAGACTAAACCCTTACACAGTTCACAACAATTGATAGAGGAAAATGAAAAGGGAATGAAAATTCGCTTAGATGTAGTACTCAATTTTGAATTAGAACGCGAAATTTTAGGTTTTGGAGAAGCGATTGTCGTTCTTTCTCCTCGTCATCTGCAACGACAGATTGCCAAACGCGTGGAAAAAATGCATCAACATTATTTGAAGGAAGAAAATAGTATTTTATAATAATGCTTGAAATTTCTCAACCAATTGTTCGCCCTCTTTAGAAAAATAAGCCTCTTGTATTTGTTTACTCAATTGAATTAAATCTTCTCTTTGAGATAAATCTGCAATCAATTTTGTTGCCATACTAGTGAATACATAATCAAATTGTGAATACATTGTTGTCTTAAATTTCATCGTTAGAAAGATTAATAATTGAGGATCATTTTCTTTCTTTATATAGTTGATTAGATGCAAATCGGCATTAATCAATTCCTCTCTTTCCATTATTATTTGACGTAGTTCTCCTTTCTGACCTTCTGTCAAAGGATAAGGGTTTGACACAATATTCCTATTTTCATCTTCTTTTTCATTGAGTAATTCGAAAATGCCATCCCAATGCATCAAAGGAACTTTAATACAACTAATCATCCAGGATATATAATCTTTTTCTTGAATCTCAGAATTGCTATAATCTAAAATAGTTTGCAAAACTACAAGTTTCTCTTTGTACAAAAGATATTCCTCTGGTGTAACTTCTCTACCTCCATAAGACATTGCATGCGTCCAATAGAAATCTTCACTACCATCCTTATGTAAAAATAAAAGTAATTCCTGTCCTTCTACAAAATAAAAAGGTGTAGGACAAGTGACTGAATGCTCTGTAGCAATATAAATTTCCGTTTTGTTACTTGTTCCTTTTAGTTCCTCTTGTATAGTAAATACAGCAAATCCATCATGCAAAATAGGTGGTGGAGGGATACCATCAACATCTGCTTGAATTAGAACATCGATTAACCTCTTTACTTTTCCATACACCACATGATCAGCTGCTTTATACACATCGCTCAGTGTTCGAGGAAAAATAGGATAGGCTTGCAAAGAAGAATACGTTCCAACAAAAACCAAAAGAAGTAGAAAGGATATCATTTTTTGCATATCTGAAATAAATTACAACAACTATTCAATGCTCTCTAAGATACAATAATTAAAGCTTCATTTTTCATTTAATTTCAAAAGCACATTATACTTACTTTTAAATTTTATTAAAACTTAACTTAATTTTATTACGTTTATATTTAACTTTATTAACCTAATTACAAACTATGAATCAAAAACCAGTTGTAAAAATCACTTCTACCCCTCTTGATCGTTGTCTAGATGGAATTAGTTTGTTCTTATTGATTGCCTTTTTCGGTATAACAGTATTTTACTATGCTTCATTACCAGAAACCATCCCAACCCACTTTAATGCTGTGGGAGAACCTGATGCTTATGGTCACAAAGCTTCTCTTTTTCTGCTAGCGGGAATTGCTCTTTTGATTTTTCTTTTGTTGCGTTACTTTCAAACTAAACCCCATTTGTATAATTATCCAACAACAATAACCGAAGAAAATACCCAAGAACAGTACACCAAAGCCATGCGCATGATGCGTGTTCTAAACCTTACGACCTTAGTCATTCTCTTTTATCTGCAATTTCAAACCATTCAAACGGCTTTGGGCAATGCAGCAGGTTTAGGATCTTATTTTATTATTTTTGTAATAATCTCAGGCTTACTTCCGCTGCTTTTTTTGCTCCCTTCTAAAAAGAAACAACGTATAGTCAAATGATAAATAGTCAAAAGGTAAAAGCCAAAACATCTAATACAAAAAAAGGGATTGTCTAAGTGACAATCCCTTTTATATTTATATTTATATCGCTACCGTGAACTGTAAACCGTTCACCGTAAACCAAACTAGATTTCTCTATTAATATCCCAAGCTTCTAAAATGTCCGCTACACGCTTCACAAAAGAACCTCCTAATGCTCCATCTACTACACGGTGATCATAACTGTGTGATAAGAACATTTTTTGACGGATACCGATGAAGTCTCCTTCTGGTGTTTCAATAACTGCTGGTACTTTACGGATTGCTCCTAAAGCTAGGATACCTACTTGTGGCTGGTTGATGATTGGCGTACCGAAAACGCTACCAAATGTACCTACGTTTGTTACTGTGTATGTACCTCCTTGTGTATCGTCTGGTTTTAATTTACCAGCTTTTGCACGGTTTCCTAAGTCATTAACCGCTTTAGCCATCCCAACTAAGTTTAATTGATCTGCGTTTTTGATTACAGGTACAATTAAGTTTCCGTTTGGCAATGCTGCAGCCATTCCTAAGTTGATATTCTTTTTCTTAATGATGAAATCTCCATCAACAGAAATATTCATTCCTGGGAAATCTTTTAATGCTTTAGCTACTGCTTCCATAAAGATTGGTGTGAATGTTAATTTCTCACCTTCTCTCTTTTCGAAAGAGTTTTTAACTTTATCTCTCCATTTCACAATATTCGTCACGTCAACTTCGATAAACGATTGTACGTGAGCTGATGTTTGAACAGATTGTACCATGTAACCTGAGATCAGTTTACGCATACGATCCATTTCAACGATTTCATCTCCACCGTTTACTGATACTGGAGTTGCTTTTGCAGCTGGAACAGCAGCAGGTTTTGCTACTTCTACCTTAGCAGCTGGAGCAGCTACTGCTTGTGGTTGAGCACCTCTTGTCTCAACATAAGCTAAAATATCGTTTTTCGTTACTCTTCCTTCTTTTCCTGTTCCTTGGATAGCTTCCAACTCACTAATCGAAATGCCTTCCTCTTTTGCGATATTTTTAACTAAAGGCGAAAAGAATTTTTCAGATGCCGAAAAATCTACTGGTGCAGCAACGTCTTGTGCTACTTGTACTGTTTGTTCTACTGCTGCTACGGTTGGAGTTGATGTAGCTGCTGGAGTTGAAGCAACTGCTCCTCCTTCTGTTTCAATGATAGCGATTGTTTGTCCCACTTGAACAACATCGTCTACTTGAAATAATATTTCAACTAAAGTTCCCTCTACTTCTGATGGAACTTCACTGTCAACTTTATCTGTTGCGATTTCTAATACTGTCTCATCAGCCTCAATGCGATCCCCTACATTCTTCAACCAGTTTGTAATGGTTGCTTCCGCAACACTTTCTCCCATTTTGGGTAATTTCAATTCGAACTTTGCCATATTTATAACCTAAGGTTGTGTTTCTTAATTCAGATTACAAATTTAATAATATTTCGGACTTTTTCCACGTAAAGATAAAATTATCATTCTTCTAAAATTATCACGGATCCTTTACTATTACTATCATTACTACCAATCAAAAACAAAGAATTTACAGGTTTAATTTTATAAATTATTTCTGATCTATAATTTTTACGCATAAAGGTAATGATCTCTTTATTAGTTAAATAATCGCCATCAAAGATAATTTCTACTAAATCTTTACTTTCCTTCTCTTTTTGATCGATGTTCTCTTGCAGTTGATCTAGATTATCAACCAGAACAACAGTTTTTTTTATTGCTGTTTCAATCTGCTGTTTCAAGATTAAACTATCACTTAAAACGAAGATGGATTGAGCCTGCTCCAATGCGGAACTCTTTTTCTTTTGTTTTGCAAATAAAAACGTAAATGTAACTAAGCGCATGAACACCTCAAAAAGATAGGATTTTCGAAAGTGTTTTTCGTAAAAGATCTGAGTTCCTTTATGGAATCGCTTTACATATTCAAGATCTTTATCTGTACTTTCTCCTTTGTAATGGATGATGGTTGTATCAGCAAAATAATAGTTTTCATAGCCTGCTTTTAAGCTAGAATACGACAAATCCGTATCTTCTACATACATAAAAAAACGCTCGTCAAAACCGCCTAACTCCAAATACAACGTTCGTGGCATAAACATAAAAGCTCCTACTAATACTTCAACAGCACCATTCTTATTTTGAGGTAAATGAGCGGCATAATAGCCATTGAAGAAAGCACTTGAAGGAAATAATCGATAAAAGCCTGTAATCTTCATCAAAGAGCGCCAATAAGTAGGAATTCCCCGCTTCGATTCGGGTAAGAATCCACCGCGCCCGTCAATTAATTGACAACCTACGATTCCCAACTTTTCTTTGCGTTCGAAAAAAGCGAGCAATTGATGGAAGGTATCTTCTGCCACAACGGTATCTGGATTGAGAATGCAGATGTATTTTCCCTTTGCGTGTTTTACTCCAATATTATTACCTTTTGGAAATCCTAAATTCTCCTGATTGGAGAGGTAAAGAACCTCAGGAAATAGCTCGCGCATCATGGTTGCACTACTATCTTGAGAATTATTATCAACTACTATAATTTCTGCCTCAATTCCCTCCATAGCGGATTGCACAGATTTGATACATTGCTCCAAAAAGTAACGAACATTGTAGTTTAAAATAATTATAGATAGTTGCATCCGGCAAATATAGTAGGATTAAGAAAACTACAATAGAAATTCAACAAAAAAAAGGCTGAACACCTTTAGATATTCAGCCTTTTACTACTTTTAAACGTATAGTTTATCCTTTTTTAATTGCTTCCATTGTTTTTTTAGCAAAACTATTCGAAGGATCTAAGTTTAATACTTTTTTAAATTCTTCTACTGCTTCCGCATTTCTGTTTTTATTTGCATAATACGTCGCAATTGAAGTATGTGCTTCGATCACTTGATCTTTATTTGAAGCATCTTTTAATTCATTTTTCTCTGTTAACACTTTCAAGAATCCTTGGTAAGATTCAAACATTCTATCGTAAGCATCTACGTGGTCAATATAGCGATTAGCACGTGCTCTATAGAAATAAGCTTCTTGTGTTAATGGAGAAGCTTCAATTGTACGAGCTAAATACTCATCTGCTTTTTTCAATAACTCTTCGCTATCTGGACGCTCTCCAGATCCTAATAAGTAGTAAGAATATCCTACGTAGTAATTATCATAGATATACCCTGATGATTCTTTTATATCTGCAGAGATACTCAAAATATCAATTACCTCTTGGTATTTTTTCGCTCTGAATAAATCTAAACCATAACGATTAAATTCTCCTGCAATAGCCAACTCAACATTCACTGCATCTTTCAAGTGACTTAATCCTTTGTTGTACAATTCTTTGTTTGCTCCGTCGTTTGATAATCCAATTTCAGACAAACCTAAATACATATAATCTCTACCGATTGCATTTAAACTTTTAGATTCTTTCAAGTAAACTTTTAAGAACTTATCTAAAGCGTCCACACTCACTTGGTAGTTTTTATTTTCATAAGCAGCATATCCTAAATATCTGTAGATACGTGGATTTACTCCTTTCACATCTTTCATTTGTGTTGCTACACGCTCTAATTCTGGGTAGTTTTCTGTCAACACTAAGAAATCAGCATAACGCATTTGAGAATCAATAGAGTTTCCAGTCGCTTTGATGAATTTTTTATAGTTCTCTCCTGCTTTTGCGATTAATTCTTTTTCTTTCGGTGCATTAACTTTAGACCACATATATGAAATTTCAGCAATTTCTCTATATGCTGGTGCATAATCAGGTGTTGTTGCCAAGATTTCCTCACAAGCTTTAATTGCATCCGCATACGCTCGTGCACGCTTCGTAATCATAGCCATTTGCAATTTTGCATCTACTAAAGTATTGTCTAAATCGTACGCATTTCTAAAAGAAGCAAAAGCGTCATTTAAATTCTTTTGTTCTAAAAACGCACGTCCCAACAATAAATGCCCCATTGGATTGTTGTAATCTTTTGCTACAACATCTGCTGCAATGGTTTGTGCTGCTTTTGGATTTGGCATCTTTGAATTTAAATAAGCGGCTGCAATCAACAACTGCTCATTGTAATCTTTTTTCTTAATATCCTTTTCAGCCTTATTGAAATTAGCAACTGCCTCAGCTGCGCGATTGTTATCTAATTCAATTTGACCTAATCCAATATAGTTTAATGATCCTTTTGATTTAGCTAGAAGTCCTTTATCGAAATAATAACGTGCTGAATCTGATTGATCTTCTTTCAAGAATACATCTCCTAAATAGTAATAGTTGATTCCATCTGCTGGTTTTTTACCAATCAAATCTTTTAAAATCTCTTTAGCTTTATCAAATTGCTCTGCATTGATAGCTGTTTTTGCTTCATTAATACTTTGAGCAAAAGCAAAAGAACTACTTAAAGCTAAAGCTAACAATGAAATAGAATACTTTTTATTCATAATATATCGTTATTGTTTTATAAGTATGTGGTTTTTATTTAATTTCCTTTGTAACTACAATTTCCCTGGGTGGCGTATTAAAAGGGAATAATCCTGATTTTAACACAATGCGTTGTCCTTTATATCCTGCAATATACGAAGCAAATCCGGTACCTAGCCCATTTTTACCTTGCATATCCCAAACGTAAAGCTTGCGAATCAGAGGATAGGTTCCTTCAGCAATATTATTCTGACTGGGTTTATAGTATTGTTTATCCACTTCGTTCTTTACCGCTAGGACTTTCACCCCTTCGATATTTTTTTGAATAGCGGCATTGGGTTGCGTTAACCAATTCAATCCAATTACACCTATCGCCTTTGGATTCTTAACAACATAATCTATCACTTCTTCCGTTGTATTCAAGAAATAGGCATAATCCTTAGGAAAGGAATCAAAACCTGTTGCTTTTCTAAATGCTGCAGAAACACTTGAATGATAATTATCAAAAACAAGAAAAGAATCCCCTTCATTCAGGCGACCTTTTTCCAATTGCTTTAAAATTGCAGTATAATCAACGATAGAATCCGAAGCGGTTTTACTTGTCACAAAAACGATAGCATCACTGGCAAAGTGCGTTTGCTTCGGTGCTACAACTCCTTTATAGTGTTCCATTTCTTCTTCAGACATCAAACGAGGCAAAACGGCCACGCGAATGGAATCGGAGAACAACAAATTTAGAACCTCGCGTTCCGATTTAGGAAGTAAATTTAATTTCGCTCGTTTATATTCATTTTCAAAAAGAATAGCTACATCTTCAACAATTGGAAAAACGGATTCGTCTACTCCGATAGTTAAGTTGCCACTTAATAACGTTTCTTCTTGAGAAACTGTTTCTGTATTTGTATCAGCAGTTGTTGTCTTCTTATCCTTACATTGAAAGAACAAAGTCGTTGTTGCTAAAACACCAGCTAAAATCCCTATTCTAGCAGCGCTTCTTCTTTGAATCATATAAAACAAATTTAGAGCAAAACATAGTTTGCTCATTTACTTTCGTCTAAGATAGATATTCTTTGTAAGAAGGAAAAAATAAAAGTAGTTTTTAACATAAAAACTAGGAATAAAAAAAGCTTCGAAAGAATCGAAGCTTTTTTTAATCTTTTCCCATATTAGTATTCCACAAGCGGTAGAATCTAAAAAAACCATAGACTATTAATACAACACCGAACAAGATGCGGTGATTGTCTTCCATTTGAAAAGGCAATGACTTACTTACAATAAGTGCAATACCACAAAACAAATAAAGAAGAAAAAACAATAGTCCAAAAAAGAACAAAAATCGCTGTAAAAGCGATTTTTGTTTGAATTTATTGTTAAACATTACTATTGAACTTGAATTGTAATTGGTAATGTAAACTGTGATCGAACTGTTTTTCCGTTTTGTACCGCTGGTTTCCACTTCGGCATGTTAGACAACACGCGTACTGCTTCTTTTCCAGCACCGTAACCTGGGTCACGTACAACTTTGATATCAGTTAAAGAACCGTCTTTTTCAACGATAAACATTACGATAACACGGATAGATTTCACACCTGAATCGATGTCTGGAGTTCTAAAACGTTGAATAAATTGCTTATTAAACGCTTGCATTCCTCCAGGGTATTCAGCTGGTACTTGTACAGCAATGAAAACTTCGTTTCCATCTCCGTCACCACCCGAACCGGTTCCTTTGTCCGCTTCTCCTGTTTTTTCTTTAATCTTGATCTCCCCTTTGTCCTTATCACCTTTCATGTCTTTTGTTCCTACATCAGCTGATTCTAGCTCTTTTTGAGAAACAATTTCTTCCTTCACTTCTTCTTTCTTAGCAATTTCAGGTTCAGTAAACTTTTTCGTATCGTTTATTGATTTTACCTCATCTGCTGGTGGAGGTGGTGGAGGTGGTGGTACATCCTCTGGGGGTGGTGGAGGTGGTGGGATATCTTCAGGTAAATTTAAATTTTCCATTTCGATAACCTTATCCAATTTTTCCACCTTATTATTTCCAAAAGTCCCTTTTGCCATTTCGATTAACATTGGTGAAACCAATGCTAAACCGAACAAAGCAATTCCTGAGAACAAAGCTACAGTGGTTACTTTTGGGTTTTCAGATCTCAATTGATATGCTCCGTAAGACTTGTTACGTCCTTCGAAGATAATATCAACCCAATCCTTTTTAAAGATATTTAATTTTGACATAATTTCTTAATTTCTCAGAACGTTAACTACTTCTCACCTAATATTTCTAAATCCTCAGGCGTGATATCTACTAATGCATATGATTTAATACCTGAGATAGCCATCTCATCTAAAATATCAACTAAATTGCGATATGTAGCTTTTTCACTTGCTCTGATGATCACGATCAAACCTTTGTCTGCTTCTCTCGAGTATGCAATAGCTTGTTTGTCTTTCTCTAACAATACTTGACGAATACCTGCTTTACCATAAGTCTGATCTGTTGGTCCTTCGATTGGGCTGTTAACCATACCCATATACCATTTTACTTTATTGTCTCCGCCAATTAGTATAGTCATTGTACGGTTCTCATCTACTTTTGTTTTCTCCTCTTCTTGAGTCTTGTCAGCATCCTTATCAGGCATTGCAAGATTCATAGACTGAGGCTTGTTCATAGATGTTGTCAACATAAAGAATGTAATCAATAAGAACGCTAAGTCCACCATCGCAGTTAAATCTACTCCGGCATTTTGTTTCTTACTTCTTACTTTTTTATCCTTATTGCCTCCGCCGCCTGTATTTAATTCAGCCATTTACAGTTTAATTTTTTAATGATTAAAAATCTTCGTTTCTAAGTCCTGTAACTAAGAAGAATTTATTTACACGTTGCTCTTGCAAGATATCAATAACTTTTTTCACTGCAGGGTAATTTGCCTCAGCATCTCCCTTAATTGCAACGTCTAAAACTTTGTTATTTCTTTCTTTTGCCACTGTACGTGCCATCTCTACCCAATCCTTTAATTGATTGTTTACAGAGTCAGTTGGAACACCTGGTTGGTCCGCTCCAATTTTATTTCTAACATCTGCAGGTAGATTTAAAAATTTCTTCAATTCGTTAATAGGAGTTCCGATACCTTCAGTATAAGCAAATACTTGCTTCTCTTCATCATTAAACTCAATCTGATAACGACTACCCATTTTTTCAAGCGTAGCAATACGATCTTCTTTTCCCAAAACTCCAAAGAAAACCTTTTCTGCACCTGGTTCTCCTCCAATAGTAACTGTTGCTAAGTTACTTTCTGGCAATTTCGTTTGAACGGTTGAATTTGGTGTATCTACTGGTAATGGCTCCGGAAGCTTTGCTGTCGATGTTAATACGAAGAAAGTTAAGAGTAAGAATGACACGTCACACATCGCGGTCATATCTACGCTCATACTCTTCTTTTTCATTTTACCTTTAGCCATTGATAAATTTTTTAACTCCTATATTTTTCAATATAAGATTATTAATACTTATTCTAAAATTATTTTACTAATCCTTTGAATCTTCTGTATGCTTGAGTAATAGCAAATCCAGCTTCATCAATTGAATAAGTTAATCTATCAATTTTTGTAGTAAATGAGTTATACATTACAATCGCTAATGTTGAAGTACCAATACCTGTTGCAGTACAAACTAATGCTTCAGAAATACCTGTTGCTAATGCAGCTGAGTCAGGAGTACCAGAAGTTGCTAAAGCTGAGAACGCTTTAATCATCCCTGTTACTGTTCCTAATAATCCACATAATGTACCGATAGATACTAACGTAGCCAATACGATCATGTTTTTCTCTAACATTGGCATCTCAAGCGTTGTAGCTTCTTCGATTTCTTTTTGGATAGCTTCTGTAGCTTCTTCGCTATTGTATCCTTCTTTTTTCATTTGTTGATACTTCACTAAACCAGCTCTAACAACGTTAGCTACTGATCCTTTTTGAGTATCACAAGCTTCCATAGCTTCTTCGATTCTTCCTTCATTGATTGAAACTTGGATTTCTTTTACGAATTTTCCAACATCTCCTTTTCCTGAAGCTTTAGAAATCACTAAAAATCTCTCGATTGAGAAAACAATTGTCATAGTTAATAAACCAATTAACACAGCAACTACAGGTCCTCCCTTATAAACCATCCCCATAAAGTTACCTGGTAGTGGGTGTCCTGCTGGATCACCATTCTCAAAGTTCGCTGGATTACCCATTACGAATTGCCAAATGATATAACCAAAAACAATACATAATACTACAGCTAATGATGCAAATAATCTACTTGCTCCTGAGCTTGACCCTACTTTTTCAACTGATTCGTTTGATACGTTTGTCATCTTTTTTAAAATTTAATTCTTTTTTTTCAATTATTACTTATTACTTTTTTACTTTTTAAAGTCATCAGTGTCGCAAATTTATGTTTTTAGATGAAATAAAAAAATTAAAATCTATTTTTTTAAAATAAGCTAACCTTGACTTAACATAAGATTTTTTTATACTTACCTTAACTTTTAAAAAATAGTAAGCAGTGGTAAAGATAATAAGTCTAAATGAATTTTACTATCTTTATTTCATCAAGCCAGATACATTTAACATTTGATAATTATAGTATTTATTCATGTTTACTTGTGTATTTGGCTAAAAATCATCTTTAATTATATAAAATACACAAAATGAGCCTAGCAAATTTTAAAACGGACATCATTAATGGTTATAGTCATAAAAGTGATTTTATTACCATTGGCTGTGCAAATTTGGATCAAAAAATCGTTGCAGATACTTTTGTTAATCTACCATTAAAGACGTTAAATCGCCATGGATTGATTGCAGGAGCGACAGGTACAGGAAAAACAAAAACGATACAAGTGTTATCGGAACAACTCTCTGCGAAGGGAATCCCAGTGCTCATGATGGACATTAAAGGAGATTTTAGTGGTATTGCTGAAGCGGGAACACTGAATGATTTTATCAAAAATCGCCACGAACAGATGAATATTCCTTTTGAACCGAGTGGATTTCCCGTCGAATTACTAACATTATCACAACAAAACGGCGTGCGATTACGCGCCACAATAGCAGAATTTGGCCCGATTTTATTGAGTCGAATCCTCGAACTCAACGATACACAAGCGGGAATTATCGCCTTACTCTTCAAATTTGCAGCAGATCAACAGCTCGAATTAGTCGACTTAAGAGACTTCAAAAAACTCTTACAGTACCTTACTAATGAAGGAAAATCGGAAATCGAAAACGAGTATGGTCGAATTTCACCTGCTTCTACCAATGCAATTCTGAGGAAAGTAATTGAATTGGAACAACAAGGGGCTGATTTATTCTTCGGGCAACCTTCATTCGATGTACGCGATTTGATGCGTTATGACGACAAAGGCAGAGGGTATGTCAATATTTTGCGTTTGACTGATATTCAAGATAAACCGAAATTATTTTCTACGTTTATGCTGAATCTCTTGACTCAAGTATACAACCAAATGCCTGAACAAGGCGATAGTGGGCAACCTGAACTCGTTATTTTTATCGATGAAGCACACCTTATTTTCAACGAAGCGAGTAAAGCGCTATTAAATCAAATTGAAACTATTGTTAAGTTAATTCGCTCTAAGGGAATCGGAATTTACTTTATCACGCAAAATCCAACCGATATTCCCAATGGTGTATTGGCTCAATTGGGATTAAAGATTCAACATGCCTTGCGTGCCTTCACAGAAAAAGACAGAAAAGCCATCAAAGCAGCTTCAGAAAACTTTCCTTCTACCACTTATTATACAACCAATGAGATCATCACCCAATTGGGAACAGGTGAAGCTTTAGTAACCGCCTTAAATGAAAAGGGAATTCCAACTCCTTTAGTGGTGTGTACGATGCGAGCACCGATGAGTCGCATGGATATCTTAACCGAAGATGAAATCAAGGAAATCTTAAGTCAGTCAAAATTAGTACAACGCTACAATCAAACCCTTGATGTAGAAAGCGCTTATGAAATACTGGAAAAGCGTACAACGGCTATCAATGATCAGGCAGAAGCAACAACGACAAAGTCAACATCAACAACTAAAAAAGAAGATAATACAATTACAAAAAGTATTTTAAAGGTAGTTACAAGCGCTACTTTTATTAAAGGAGCTTTTAGTTTATTGAGCAAAGTAATGGGAGGATCAAACAGTTCGTCCAAATCAACAAAATCTACTACAGCTAGAAAACGAAAATAGAGGATTAAGATCCTCTATTTTCGTTTATCAATTGTTTTAATTTCTCTTCTATCTCCAAGCTATCCCAATGTTTTTCAATATCTTCTGTTGCCATGATTATATCCATAATCGCCGCTTGTTGATCACCAATAGCTAGCGCTTCTTGATAACTTCCTTGACTAAAAGTTACGCGATCGTATAAGGGCAACCAAAGATTGGGGTATTTTTTAGCAAACTTACTTTCTATTTTCTTGCGCAACAAGAATAAAGGGTTTGCAGTTTGTTCACTCATTTCTCTGAAATTGCGGTAGGACAATTCTGCAATTGCATCTGCATTAACCTTACGCGAATATTGATATTGGTCTAAGGCTTCTGTCCAATCGGTTGGATGTTGTAACAAGCAATCTAGTAGAACATCTACATCTTCTAATCCAGCATTCAGTCCTTGTCCATAAAAAGGCACAACGGCATGGGCGGCATCTCCAATTAATGCAACTTTATCCTTGTATACCCAAGGAAAACACGTCGTTGTAACAAGAGAATTTACTGGATTTTCAATGTACAATTCCAATAAATCAGGCATCAATTGCAGTGCATCGGGAAAATGCGTTTTAAAAAATGAAGTAACCTCTTCTTGTGTTTTTACGCTTTCAAAAGAAATTGATCCTTTATAAGGCATAAAAAGTGTACAGGTAAAAGAACCATCCATATTAGGTAAAGCAATCAGCATAAAGTCTTTTCTTGGCCAAATGTGAAAAGAGTTTTCATCCATGGCGAAAACACCTGCTTCTTTTGCAGGAATGACAAGTTCTTTATAGGCAATCGGCAAATACGATTGTTGGTATTCGAATCTACTGCGTCTTTGCAAGCGACTTCTCACTTTAGAATAGGCACCATCTGCTCCAAAAATGACATCGTGTTGAATTTCCGTCCATGCTTGATGCTCATATTCACTGGTATACAACACGCCTCTTTTGACATCTACACTCCAAATTGGGGTATTGAATACAAACTGAACTCCAACTTCTTCTGCCCAATCGACTAATTTCTTATTTAATCCTCCACGAGAAACAGCCCAAATAGCTTCCCCATGAATACCATAAGGTTGATGTTCTTCTCTATTTAGGTGATGAATGGCACGTTGATGCATTGGAATTCCAAATTGACGAACCCTCTCCTCCAATCCTACGCGTTTCAACATCTTCCATCCGCGTTCGGAAAGCGCTAGGTTAATAGAACGTCCTGAAAAATCAAGGGTGCGAATATCATCTCCTTTTTCATAAACAAAAACCTGATGTCCCTGTTGTTTTAGTGCAATGGCTAACACAGTTCCTACCAAACCACTCCCTACAATTGCAATACTTTTCCCCATATCCCCTTTCAATATTTGAATCTTTAATATAATTACCTAATTAATATTTGAATAGTGTTTTTCGCTCTACGTATTATCGACTACTTTTAAATCACACTCTTAACAGCAATGAAAAATTTAATTTGGATTATCGTTATTCTGCTGACAGGCTGTTGGTATATCTGTCAATTTATCTTTTATTTTGATGGCCTGCTCGTTTATAGCATGCTCACATTGGCCATCGTTTTAACCTTAATCAACTGTTTTCTAAAAGAAAATCAAAAAAAATAATCCCTTTAAAAGGGATTATTTTTTTATTTCTCAAATGTTAATTCCTTTCCAACTGCCAGTCCTTGTGATTTTGCGAATGCTCCACACATGTGAAATAAGAGTCTTGCTCCTACATTTCCATCCCAATCGTCTTCTCCTGGTGCTACTTCTACTAAATCCATTCCAATAATTTCTTTATTGGTTTCTGAAAGTCTAGTGATTAAGTAAGTTGCTTGCTCAAACGTTAATCCTCCTGGCACTGGTGTACCCGTGTTTGGGCAATACCAAGGTAACAAAGCATCGATATCAAAACTGATGACTACTTTTTGCGGTAAAGAAGCGATGATTTGATCGCATTTCGCTTTCCAGCTCATACCTTCAAACTCGTCTTTCTTTAAATCTACATCTGTATGAACCAACACGCGTCCTGAAGCTTTTACTACTTCTACCTCTTGTTCACAGAAATCGCGAATTCCCACTTGAACAATTTTTTCAACTTGAGGTAATTTCAATGTATTAAACATAATGGAAGCATGAGAATACGTAAATCCTTCATAGGCATCTCTTAAATCCATATGAGCATCAAAGTGTAAAATTCCGAAAGAATCATGGTGTTTTGCTACTGCGTTATAATATCCAAACGGCGTGCTGTGATCTCCACCTAATAAAACGACGCGTTTACCTTTGCTCATCCAATCCGCTACCCTTGCTTCTACTTCTTTATGTAAAGCATCACACACTTGGTTGATTGTATTTAAGCTGTCTTGTAAAGCAGGATGATCCGCTAGATCTTCTCCATTTTCTAAAGCTTCAATAATGGGTTGAGCTAACGTTTTATATGTTGCACTTTGCTCTTTCCAATGTGCGGGTGCTTCGTCAAAATAGATTCCCAACTTCCACAATTCAGGGTAGTTTTGGTGTAACAAATCCACTTGGTATGAAGCTTCTAAAATTGCTTCTGGTCCTTCTGATGCTCCAGCTCCATAACTCACCGTTACTTCCCAAGGCACAGGAACTACAATTATTTCACTTTCTTCTGCTGTAAAAGGCAAACCATAGATTGTTGCATCTGCTAACCCTGGTTGAGACGGATCAAAAGTCTCTATTTTTTGTTGCTTTGTTGACATATATTAAGCTGTTATTTTTCGCTGCAAATTTAGGAATTAAATCACTGTTGTACCATCAAAATTATTTTTGACTTAGAATCCCTTCTTTTAGGATTTGTCCGAAGTGATACATATCCTCAAAACTCGTGTATAAAGGTACTGGAGCCAAGCGAATCACATTGGGTTCTCTCCAATCGACAATCACTCCTGCCTCCATCAAATAAGTAAACATGGCACGTCCTTCTCCATGTAATAAAATAGACAGTTGACTCGCGCGTTCACTTTGTTCTGCTGGGGTGATAATTTCAAAATTCCCTCCTACTTCCGCACCAATCGTTTGGATGATAAATTCTAAATATGCCGTAATTAAATTTCTTTTCTCGATTAATTTAGGCATCCCCACCTCAGCAAATAATTCAACTGAAGCCAAATAGGGAGCCAAAGACAAAATAGGTAAATTACTAATTTGCCATCCGTGTGCGTTTTCAATAGGATCGTAATTCGGTTCCATCAAAAAGCGTCTTTCTTTGTTGTGTCCCCACCATCCACCTAAGCGAACTAAGTCTTTATTTGTATGGTGTTTTTCATGAATAAAACATCCAGAGGCATTTCCTGGTCCTGAATTCATGTATTTATAACTACACCAAGCAGCGAAATCCGCATCCCAATCGTGTAATTCTAAATTGATATTTCCAGCAGCATGCGCTAAATCCCATCCTACATATGCTCCTTGTTGATGCGCTTTTGCTGTAATGGTTTTCATATCTAGAACTTGTCCAGTATAATAATTCAAACCTCCCATTAGCACTAAAGCTAACTCATCTCCTACTTCTTCAATTTTTGCTAAAATGTCTTCTAATCTAAAGTTGTGTTCTCCTGGTCTTCTTTTTACCTCCACAATTACATCTTTAGGATCTAATCCATGCCATTTCACTTGAGTTTGGATTAAATATTGATCACTAGGAAATGCTTTTTCTTCACATAAAATCTTAACGCGTTTGCCTGAAGGTTTATAGAACGTAGCCATCAATAAATGTAGATTAACCGTCAACGTATTCATTACGGTTACTTCAGCTGGTTTAGCTCCTACAATTTTACTCAAAGGTGCACTAAATCTTTCGTGGTAATCCCACCAAGGTTTATCCGCATAAAAGTGTCCTTCTACTGCTAACTCCGCCCAATCTGTCATTACTTCATTTACATATTCTACCGCACGTTTGGGTTGAAGTCCAAGTGAATTACCTGTAAAATAAATCACTTGCTTCCCCTTTACTTTAGGGAAATTAAATTCACTTCTATAGTTTGACAAGGTATCTTTAGCATCAAGACTTTGAGCAAAAGCTAACGTATTCTCAAATTTCATGTTTTATAATTTTGGTTTTTGTAAAAGTAGAATTTTTATCAATATTTCTACTATTTTCTACATATAAAAAATCCCTTGCTGGGATTGCAAGGGATTTTTTGTTGATATCTTATTTCTAATTGATTTTATAAAATCAACATCGCATCTCCGTACGAATAGAATTTGTATCCTTCCTCAACAGCTTCTTTATAAGCTTTCATCATTAAATCATGACCACAGAACGCTGAAATCATCATTAATAAGGTAGACTTTGGCATATGGAAGTTTGTAATCATACAATCTGCAATACTAAAATCATAAGGAGGGAAAATAAATTTATTGGTCCATCCTCTATATGGATTTAAGGTTTGACTTGATGAAACCGAACTTTCTAAAGCTCTCATACAAGTTGTTCCTACAGCACAAACTCGGTGTTTCGCTTCTTTTGCTTCATTCACTACATCACACGCTTCTTGTGACACTACGAATTCTTCAGAATCCATTTTGTGTTTAGATAAGTCTTCTACTTCAACTGGGTTAAATGTTCCTAAACCAATGTGCAGTGTGATTTCAGCGAATTTAATTCCATTGATTTCCAAGCGTTTCATCAAGTGTTTAGAAAAGTGTAATCCTGCAGTTGGTGCAGCAACAGCTCCTTCTTCTTTTGCATAAATCGTTTGGTAACGCTCAGCATCTTCTGGAACTACTTCTCTGTTGATGTATTTTGGAATTGGAGTTTCTCCTAATTCTTGCAATTTAGCTCTGAATTCTTCGTATGATCCATCATATAAAAAGCGCAACGTTCTACCTCTAGACGTTGTATTGTCAATTACCTCAGCAACTAATGAATCGTCTTCTCCAAAGTACAATTTATTTCCTATTCGAATCTTACGTGCTGGATCTACTAAAACATCCCATAGACGTTGTTCTTCATTCAATTCGCGCAATAAGAAAACTTCGATTCTAGCACCAGTTTTTTCCTTATTCCCATAAAGACGTGCAGGAAATACTTTCGTATTGTTTAAAACCATTACATCACCTTCTCCAAAATAATCCACTACATCTTTGAATAATTTATGTTCGATAGTTCCCGTTTTACGATCAACAACCATTAAACGAGCTTCATCTCTATTCTCAGCTGGAAACTCTGCCAATAATTCTTCTGGCAAATCAAAATTAAAGTTTGATAACTTCATGAAAACAATTTTAATTAGTTCAATAAAAAGAAGTCAGTTCTTTTTAAGTTTTACAAATATACAACCTTGAGATAGGGGTTGTCAAGTTTTTAGCGGTATTTTTTTCTATATCACTTGGATTCAATTAATTGAATACCAAGTTTTCTCAGATCATTCCAAAAGTTAGGATAAGACTTACTCACGACTTCTGCTTCGCGAATCAACAAGTCCATTTGCATAACCAATGGTGCAAATGCCATAGCCATGCGATGATCTTGATAGGTTTCTATCGCAGGGGGAGTTGTTGCGTTTGTTCTCACTTCAGACAAAAACAAGCTATTTCCTGTGATTAGAAGATGTCCACCTAATTTTGTCAATTCCTGTTGCAGGGCAACTAGACGATCGGTTTCTTTTATTTTCAGTGTATGTACCCCTTGAATATCACAAGCAATACCCAATCCGAAACAAGTAACCACAACTGTTTGTGCAAGATCTGGTGTAGCGTTAAAATCTGCTACAAAAATATCTTCTACCTGTTTTATTTTAGTTAATCGAATAAAATCATCTGCTTCAAATACTGTTTCCACTCCCAATTGAGCATAAATCTCAACTAAAGCAGCATCTCCTTGTAAGCTAACTGCTTTATACTTTCCCAAACGCAGCGTTGTTCCAATTGGAGACAAAGCCACAAGGGAATAGTAATAAGAGGCAGAAGACCAATCGGCTTCTACTGTAAAATGTGTTTGTTGAATTTGATGCAGCGCTTGCACCCTAATCCTCTGCCCCTCAAAAGAAGTCTCAACGCCTAATTCTCCAAGCATAGCTAACGTCATCTCAATATAAGGCCGAGAGGTAATTTCTCCTAATAGCTGAATCGTAAGTCCTTTTTCCAAAGCACATCCAACCAATAATAAGGCAGAAATATACTGACTGCTAATGGTAGCAGGAATCTCAATACTTCCTCCTTCCTCCAGTATTCCTTGAATGGACAACGGTGGATATCCTTCTTTTTCTAAATACGCAATTTGAGCGCCTAAATCCCGTAATGCATCAACTAAAACTGCTATGGGACGGTTGTGCATGCGTTCACTTCCTTTTACAATCACCACTTGATTTTGACACAACGCAAAATAAGCAGTCAAAAAGCGCATCGTCGTTCCTGCATGATGCACGTCTACAACACCTGTCTCTTGAGCCAAACCTTCTTGCATCGCCACCACATCATCTGAATCTGCTAAATTTTCGACCTCTAGTTGAGGGAATAGTTTTTGCAAAACCAATAATCGATTGCTTTCGGATTTACTTCCTGAAATAACAACGGTTTGGTTGGATTGTAAGGATGATTTTTGTAGGTGAACCTGCATAAGTATTTCTTTTTATTTCAATTTTTCATTGTTGTGATGGCGATCGTGATCCCTTTTTGTTTTCAAATCCATCTTCTTGTCAAAGGCTTCTTGTAAATTAACACCTGTTTGATTCGCTAAGCACAACACAACAAAAACAACATCAGCCAACTCTTCACCTAAATCTTTGTTTTTATCACTTTCTTTTTCTGATTGCTCTCCATAACGACGAGCAATAATTCGAGCAACTTCCCCAACTTCTTCTGTCAATTGAGCCATATTAGTTAACTCATTAAAATAGCGAACTCCATGTTCTTTAATCCAACTATCTACTGCTAATTGTGCGTCTTTAATATTCATTTTAATTCTAATTTACTTTTTTTTGAACAATCTGTTTTTTACCCATTTTTCATAGACAACCATCAGTACCATAAAAATCACATAGCGAATCGCAACATTCTGCATACACAGTGGATCTCCCTTTAAGGCACAAACAAAATCCGTAGCAATAAACCACGAAAATAAAATATAAATAACCGTAAATAGGCTAAATTTAATCAGTGTACTTTTCATTATTCTTTATTTTGGGAATCAATACAAATGGTTACAGGTCCATCGTTGAGCAAGGCTACTTTCATATCTGCGCCAAATTTTCCCGTTTGTACTTTTTTATTTAAATCACGCTCTACTTGAGCAACAAATGCTTCATACATCGGAATTGCAAAATCTGGTTTTGCTGCTCTGATATATGAAGGACGGTTTCCTTTTTTCGTGGAAGCATGTAAAGTAAACTGACTTACAACCAATACATCTCCTTCTACATCGAGAACCGATTTATTCATGACTCCTTGTTCATCCTCAAAGATGCGCAAATTCACCAATTTGCCCGAGAGCCATTCAATATCTTGTTTTGTATCTACTTCTTCTATTCCCACTAGTACCAATAAACCTGTATCAATACGACCGATGATGGCTCCATCTACCGCAACAGAAGCTTCTGTTACGCGTTGTATAACTATTCTCAATTTTTACTTTTTTTCTGCTTCGTTTATTTTTTCTAACACGATAAATTGATCCATTCTCTTATTCATTTCTAAATAAAAGCCCTGTAATTCACTATAATATTCTTTGGCTATAATAGGATTTGTTACTCTTAAGGTATATCCTATTTGCAATTGATTAGCATCGAGTTCTTTCACTTCATACGTCATATTCAATCCCGTCGCTTTACTAGTCAAAACTCCACTTTTAGCTAGTTGTTTCACTTTATATCCTGTAGGCAATTGAACCGTTATTTTATACATATCCATAAAAGGATACATAAAATGAACATCCGATTGTCTACTTTCACTAACAAAAGGATTCTCTTTATCGCGATAGAATTCCAAGGGATTAAATTTCATAATTTGCCCATTTTCTTCCAACGTGGCAAAGTTAAACTTTCGCAAATGAAATGACACTTCAACTTCTCCAGGTTTTTGCATTACCTTTCCCTCACTTAAAAAAAGCTGAGCACTTCTAGCTTCTATATCTGCGCGAGTTCGATTTAGTGAACTTTCTCCATATCTCGATTGAAAAGCCAAAGCTTCGTAACGCGTCAATGTCATGTGTAACTGTCCCGTTGCTTGTCCTGATTCTTCTAGCTGTACAGTGAATTCTTCTTGTTTAAATGAAATTTGCTTGGGAGTAAGATCCACTTTGGTCACTGCGTATTGATCTGTTATCATCCATCCTTCACCATTTAAATCCTCAAACGGCAATACATTTAAAACAGCATGAGGCATGGTCCCATCCACTACATATAAGACCTGGTCGAGTTTTAATCCCACAATGACATGATTGATAAAACGAGAGAACAACAAGGAAGCTTTTCCATTAGACTGGGTACTCAAAACGATAGGTTCCGCCTGAATTCCCACAGCTCGTAACGCTCCTATCAAAGCTAAATTAATATCCGCTCCATTTCCTTCTCCTTGGCTCATCGCTTTTTTTACCCCTTTTTCTGCCCAATAACCATACTGTTGATTCCATTTGATTTTACTTTGAACAAAGGCAATCATTTGCATTGCTTTTTCTTGTTCGTTACCCTCTACAATTGGAAAATCTTTTACTACTTTAGTCCAATAAGAATCCAAACGCAATTCGCTACCAAAATTTCTATTTCTATAGATCTCCTTCGCTACAGCCGAAGGTTCATGCGGAATAACCACAGAAGAACTCATCGGGTATTGAAACTGAATTAAATCAAAGCGAATCGAACTAATATTATTCTGGGCATTGTCCATAAATGGTTCTTGTTGAAAAGCTGGGATATGGGTAGCACTATATTGAAGAATTGCTTCTTTAAATCGATAAGAGGTTCCCCATCGAGCTGATGATAAATTACGTGCGCTTTCTGTTACTTCTTTCTTTTCATTCAAGCGAATATTTCCCATTTTGGAAATAAGGTAGGTTAAATTATCAGGAATCTTTACGGTATAGCTACTCTTTAATTTAGGGATATCCTCTTGAAAATACCAAGTGGGAATCACATCAATATTATCTATTTTCTTGGTATAACTATATTCAATGCGATCTCCTTCTCTAATATCATTTACTTTAATTTCCTTGAGATAAAATTCTTGTTCGACTTTTGTATTTGTCGCTTTATCAATGATTACAACTTCTTCCTTTCCGTTGATTTGACGATAGATCTTATAGTACTCAACAGCAACCTCTTCTTTGCCATATCGCCCAAAGTAAAAAGGAATCTGCAAGCTCGCATAACGAATTCCATCCTTTGTTTGGATTAAGATTGTACGCGTTACTTTTTGGTTGATGACAAAACCTCTTTCTTCGTTAAATTCATATTCTACCAAACCTTCCTCATTCAATACCACAGCAGAGGATTGAGATTGGGTAACAGCATTCGCCGTCATTTTTACGTCCATATCCTTTGGCAACTTATCCGAAGTTTGTTGAGCCAAAGTCGTGCAACTTAACAGTCCAAAGGCAAATAGTACAACCTTATTCATCTTTTAAATGGCTTTAGTATTATCCATCTTCAAAAATACAAAATAGTTACGAGAGATGAGAAAGGAGTTGAGTTTTATCTGAACACTGTATTCTTTTTATTTTTCTTGATTTTTTACTTTCCACACATCAAAAAAGAGCAGATTATTCTAATGTATTATACAGAATAAACAAGTATTATCTATTCCATATACATTCCTCATATTCTACCAAATTTAACATTTTACTAACTAATTCCATCTTGGCTTTCATTTAACTTTACTCTACTACCTAAAAAAAAAATCATGCTTTTCACACCCAAAAAAAAAGCATATTAATTGATCTCAACAAATCAGACTTTCAAACGGTTAGATGCAATTAAATTATATTTTTACTTAAGTGAATGCATGAAATACACTATTTAGGTGGATGTATCTGATTAATTGGCCGGCTTTAATCAATTGATCCCGCAAATAAAAATAGCAATTGCTATTCTTTTATTTTCTTCAACAAGGAATACTCTAATTTATAACTACACTCGAAGAGATTGACTATTCTCTTGTTTACCTTGTACAATACTATTTATTAATTCGTTCCGTCCAAAAAGATGGACCCAACATTTACAAACATGAAAAAGTTATATTTAATCCTGGCAGGCCTATTGACCTTGCTCGCAGCATGTAATTCGGATCAAGCTGATATAGTAAACGATCAGCCACAGCCAATCGAAAACAGCATTTATGAACAAATTACGACCACTTATTTACAAAAACAACAAAACTTGCCTACCAAAACAACCCTTGGCTTTTGGGGTTGGCTAAAAAGGATAGCATCTGCTGATGCAAAAGCCGCGGCTGCCTATGCTGCAAAAAACGGTATGAAAAGTAACTGGAAAGAAGCTTTACTCGTTGGGGTAGCAGCCTCTATAGAAAATGCAATAGCAAAAGGTAATTCCAAAATAAGCAGTCTCACACCATTGGACACAAAACCTTATCTCACAATGGTTTTACCTAATATCCAATCCATTAAATTGGCTCAATTTAGTAGTAATTCCATGGATGATTTGGGTTATTATCATTATGTTATTGTCAATGAGGTATTAAAAGATTCTACCCTTTCGACTCTTGCCTTACATGATTTATCAACCACAATCTATGATAAAGTTTATCAAGAAGCTCACAAACTGGGTTTTACTGCTATTTATGAAAAAGAAACTGCTGTTGCCATATTAAGTAACGTTAATCAACTATTTGATAACACAAGTGACGCACAGTACAACCAATTATACGCCTTTGTTGACAAAGAAGATTTAGAGCATTTCAAACCCATTGAAACATTGTATACACATGCTTTTTTTGCTTTGAATGACACAACTCTTTTTACAGCTTATTCCAAAGAAATGGAAAATGCAGTACTCACTGACAAAACATTATCTCAACAAGTAAAAGACGTACTATTACTAGAAATGGCAACGTACCGTTTTGGTAATATCTATTATTTTTCTGCTCCTTAATTAATTGTATTTGAACTCATCTTGACTTTTTTGATTGAAGTGAAAATTAAAAAAAGTCAAGATGAATTCTATATAAAGAAGGAGCTGTCTCAAAAATTGAGACAGCTCCTTTTGCTTTATACTCGATCAAGAAAATATTATTCTTCTTGGTTTCTTCCGTCTTTATAAATATCGGTACGATAATGTTCTTCTTCTCCGTCGAGAATTTGAATATAGCTTTTATAGCGTGACCAAGCTAATTCATCCTGATCTAGAGCTTCTTTTACTGCACAATGGGGTTCTTCTCGATGCAAACAGTTATTGAACTTACACTGATCTTTTAAAGCAAAAAATTCAGGAAAATAATCTCCAACTTCTTGAGGTTCCATATCTACTACTCCGAATCCACGAATTCCAGGCGTATCGATAATTGCTGCATCAAAAGACAAATCAAACATCTCTGCAAAAGTAGTCGTATGTTGTCCTTGTTGATGTTGTTCTGATATTTGAGCCGTTTTCAAATTTAATCCCGGTTCTATTGCATTGATTAAAGTGGATTTCCCAACCCCAGAATGCCCTGAAAACATAGATACTTTCCCCATCATTCGCTCCTTAATTGCATCTAACCCTTTTGATTCCAATGCGGATACACGCAAACACTCATATCCTATTTTCGAATAGATGTATTGTAAATATAATTGTTCGTCTAATGCCTCTTCTGAATATGTGTCAATCTTATTAAAAACCAAAACAGTCTTGATTCCATACGCCTCAGCTGTTACTAAGAAGCGATCAATAAAGCTTGTTGTTGTGACTGGGTTATCAATCGTCACAATCAAGAACATCGTATCGATATTTGAAGCAATAATATGTACCTGTTTGGATAGATTCACCGATTTACGCACAATATAATTCTTACGTGGAGCAATTTCGTTAATTACTCCTGTGGTTGCATCATTGGTTGTTTCTAATTCAAAGGTTACCTGATCACCTACTGCCAGAGGATTCGTACTCTTTATTCCCTTAATACGAAACTTTCCTTTGATGCGACAATTGTAAAATTGCCCATCTTCACCTTTCACAAGATACCAGCTTCCCGTTGATTTATAAACTGTTCCTTTCATAGGGCAAATATATTTTAAAATCTAGCTAAAAAAAAGAGACCCGGTAGAAAAATACCCCGTCTACTTCTGCTATATTCTTTCTTATTTTTTAATCGTCTTTTCTATTAATCACCTGATCCTGACGGTAAATACTCTCTTGATGAATAGCCGTATAAATCGTGCGGATAAAATCATCTGTAAAGCCGAGGTGTTCTCCTTCTTTCATCATTTTCTCCACAATACTATTCCAGCGTTCTTGTTGAAAAACAGCAACATTTCGCTCGCGTTTCAGGGATCCAATCGCATCAGAAATCATCATTCTTTTCTTCAACAAATCTAATATTTTGCTATCCATATCGTCAATTTGAATGCGATAGGTTTGTAACTTCTGTAAGTATTCTTCTGTATCATCCGTGATATTGCGGATTTTCAGGGTTTGAACAATTTCTTCTAATTGCTCTGGTGTTACTTGCTGGGCTGCATCACTCCATGCCTTGTCTGGATTGCAATGCGTTTCAATCATCAAACCATCGAAATTGAGATCCAAGGCCAATTGAGACACCGCTAAAATTCGATCCCTTCTTCCTGTAATATGAGAAGGATCACAAAAAATAGGAATATGAGGTAATTCTGATTTGATATCTAGTGGAATTTGCCATTCGGGTATATTTCTATATTTGGTTTTTTCATAGGTACTAAATCCACGGTGAATCAATCCCAATTTGGTGATGTTTGCTTTTTCTAAGCGTTCTAATCCTCCCATCCACAAAGATAGATCGGGGTTAATTGGATTTTTCAGCATGACGATTTTGTCTGTCCCTCTCAAGGCATCTGCTATCTCTTGTACAGAAAAAGGATTAACTGCGGTACGCGCACCAATCCACAGGATATCGAAATCGTTTTGTAAACACAACTCAACATGTTCTGCAGTAGCTACCTCTGTAGCCAACAACAATCCTGTTTCTTCTTTTACTTGTCTCATCCAATCCAAACCAATAGCTCCTACTCCCTCAAATCCTCCTGGTTTTGTTCTTGGCTTCCAAATTCCCGCTCGAAATACCTTCACCTCTTTGGGCAAGGAGTGAGCAATTTGTAACAATTGTTCTGGTGTTTCGGCACTACAAGGTCCTGCAATTATTGCTGGAGCTTGCCCTTGAAAAGCAGTTAACCAATCTTTACTCATTTCTTACAATTTCATTTCCTGCAAATTTACGAGTTATATTCTATAAAATGGGATTTAATCCAAAATGATACCTACTCAACCTGAGATAACTTCCTTTTTGTTCTTTGTTTTTTATAATAATTAATACTTTTACTTTTCATCAAAAATTCAACCTTAATGTCATTATTAACTTTCATCTTAATTATGTTTCTAGGTGCCTTTGCAGCTGGTTTTATCGGCTCATTATCAGGACTTGGAGGCGGTATTATTATAATTCCTTTACTTTCTGTTTTCCTTGGTGTTGATATGCACTACGCTATTGGAACAGCACTTGTAGCCGTAATTGCGACTTCATCGGGTTCTGCATCTGCCTATGTAAGAGAAGGAATTACCAATATGCGCTTGGGTATGTTTCTCGAAATTGCCACCACCATCGGCGCAGTAGTAGGCGCACTTCTCTCAACCAATGCCCCTACTTCTTTACTGGCTATTATTTTTGGCGCTACTTTAATTTTTTCATCTTTGAATTCGATTCGCAAAAAAGAAGATCACCTCATCTTACCCGAACAAGGAAGTACACTGGCGAAGAAACTCAAACTATCAGGAAGCTATCCAACACCCGCTGGTGAAAAAGTACACTACAGCATGACTAATATCCTCGGTGGATTTAGTATGATGGGAGTTGCGGGTATGATGTCGGGCTTATTGGGAATTGGATCAGGGGCTTTTAAAGTAATTGCGATGGATACGATCATGAAGGTTCCCTTTAAGGTGTCTACCACCACCAGTAACTTTATGATGGGGGTAACCGCTATTGCAAGTTCTGTCATCTATATTCAAAAAGGATATATTGAACCTTCCATCTGTATGCCTGTTATTATTGGTGTGCTTATTGGTTCTATGGTCGGTGCCAAAGTACTAATGAAAGCCAACACCAAAAAACTCAAATTGTTCTTTGCAGTGCTAATCTTCATCATTGCATTAAACATGATTTACAACGGAATTACAGGAAAAATTTAAAGCGACAAATTATGAGTACAACTAAATTTACAGATAATCAACTGCAAAACATCATTGGAAATGTATTGCGTTATGGTGTATTATGTGCGTTAACCGTAACACTTCTTGGCGGTATTATTCTCCTTGCAAAAGACTCACAACAAATCGTTTCCTTTTCTACTTTTGTAGAAAAAGACCAAAACCTATTTATCGTTTTTAAAACAATACTAGAAGGGGTAAAAGATTGGAATGGAGAATCGATTATTTTCTTGGGTATTTTGCTCTTATTTTTAACACCTGCCTTGCGCTTACTGTTATCTTTATTTTCATTTATCTTAGAAAAAGACGCTTTGTATGTTGTGATTACCTTGATTGTAATTGCGGTAATCATTCTTAGTGTGTCTTTCGGATTTTCTCATTAATTTACCTACATTTGTTTTTACTAACCTTCCAGTATATATGTCTATTAAAGTAGAAAACATTAGTAAATATTACGGCGAACAACAAGCGTTAAACGCCATCAGTTTTACCGTGCCCAAAGGGCAAATTGTCGGTTTCTTAGGTCCAAACGGAGCGGGAAAATCAACGCTGATGAAAATACTAACGACCTTTATTCACAGTGACGAAGGAGTTGCCTATGTCAACGAATACAACGTGGCAACACAAGCAAAAAAAGTACAGCAATCTATTGGTTATTTACCCGAACACAATCCGCTGTACTTGGATATGTATGTCAGAGAGTATTTGCAATTCAATGCCTCTATCTATAAAACAAAAAAAGAACGCATTGACGAAGTGATTGCCTTAACGGGATTAACTCCTGAGGCGCATAAGAAGATTGGTCAACTATCCAAAGGATATCGCCAACGCGTAGGAATTGCAACGGCTTTGCTTCACGATCCAGAAGTGTTAATCTTAGATGAACCCACCACAGGATTGGATCCCAATCAATTGGTTGAGATTCGAGAACTAATAAAAACCGTAGGGAAAGACAAAACGGTTTTCCTTTCTACTCATATTATGCAGGAAGTGGAAGCCATCTGTGAACGTGTGATTATTATCAAAAAAGGACATATTGTTGCTGATCAGTTTTTACATGAATTATTGGATAACCAAGAGGAACAAATTATTGCTGTTGAATTTGACTTCAAAATTGAGATTGAATTTGTCAACCGCATCCCTCATCTGATCAAAGCCAACCACGTACACGATACGCAATGGGAACTCGTTTTTCCTTCAGGACAAGATTATCGTGCTACAGTATATGATTTTGCACAACAGCAAGGCTTAAAAACCTTATCCCTTCAACCGAAGAACAAAAATTTAGAAAAGCTGTTTCACGAATTTACATCAACAGTAAATGAATAGTAAAACAAAAAAAGAGCCTTAGGCTCTTTTTTTGTTTCTATCTAAAATAATCCGTTGATTTCCGCATCAATCTTATCAATGATTAAACCTAAATCTCCTGGTTTATCCACAAAATCTAAACTATCTACATCGATGACGAGCAATTTTCCTTTGTCATAACCTTTGATCCAATTTTCATAACGATCATTCAATCCACTTAAGTATTCAATCGAAATTGAATTTTCATACTCTCTCCCTCTTTTGTGAATCTGTCCCACTAAATTAGGCACACTACTTCTCAAGTAAATCAACAAGTCTGGTGCTGCCACCAAGTCTTGCATTAAGTCAAAAAGAGTAGAATAATTCTTAAAGTCTCGATTAGACATCAAGCCCATTGCATGCAAGTTCGGAGCAAAAATATGAGCATCCTCATAGATCGTTCGATCTTGAATAATTGTTTTTCCACTTTGTCTAATTTGAAGCACTTGGCGAAAACGACTATTCAAAAAATATACTTGTAAGTTAAATGACCATCGATCCATTTGGTGATAGAAATCATCTAAATATGGATTATCAACCACATCTTCATAATGTGCTTCCCATCCATAGTGTTTGGCTAATAAGTCTGTTAGTGTTGTTTTTCCCGCTCCAATATTTCCAGCAATCGCTATGTGCATTACGGTAATTTTATTTGATAATTATTTATTTTTTGCTCGGTAAAAATACTCAATTTTTGAGTGTTATAAAAGAAGCCCAAAATGCTTTTTACATCAATTGCAATTTCCAAAACCTTATTCTTCTCCATATCAACGTAGTACAGTTTATTTAGATGCGAATAAAATACTTGTTTATTATTTACAATTTGAAGCTGATCATAATCCGAAGGCAAAGTATAGTTCAATACTTCATTGCCATAGATATCAATTCCCTTGATTTGATTCGTTGTAGTAACGCGATACAAATAATTTAGATTGGATTGATACGTCTTAATCTGATCTTCTTTAATGGTATAGATATTGCGTACTTCTAGGGTACTCATATTATAGCGCAAGACACTTTGATTGGCTTGATTGACAATCCATAAATTCTTTTGCGTGCTTGTACCTACATAAGCCGGATCCATGGCAGAAAATCGCCCCGTCAAATCAATGGTATTTAACAAAGCTAATTCTTTACTCAATAAAACAATCGAATTAAAGTCACTGTAAAACAACAACGGGAACTGTGAATTAATTAAATCCACCATTTTTAACGTTCCTAATTTAGGTAAGCTAAAATGAGCCGTACTGTATTTGCTTCGTTTGCGCAAGATATTCTCTTCTTTTGTAAAAGTGTTGTCAAAAATATCTTTACTGAGAAAAACCTCTTTTTCTTTGAGGTTTTCACTGTTTAAATACTGCGCTTGCAAAGACTCTTGTGCCTGTGTAGAAAAACTGCAACAAAGAATCAAAAAAGCGAATAACTTCTTCATATCTACTTTCGAATATACGTTTGAAAAGTAAAAGCATAGGCATGTCGTTCATCTTGTGGATGATAACTCTCTTTCACCAATTGCCATTCGGTAGTTGAGAATTCAGGAAAAAACGCATCCCCATCAAAAGAGGCATGAATTTGAGTTAATTCTAATTGATCTGCGTGTTCCAAAGCTTGGTGATAGATTTCTCCTCCTCCAATAACAAAGACTTCCTCTTCGTTTTGAGTCAGTGTTAATGCCTCACGTAAACTATGAACAACGATGCAATTTTCAGGAACAGCATAATCCTGTTGTCTCGTAATAATTACATGCGTTCGATTAGGTAATGGTTTAGGAAAAGACTCAAATGTTTTACGTCCCATAATAATATAATGATGAGAAGTTAGTGTTTTAAAATGTTTGAAATCATCGGGTAAATGCCAAATGATAGCGTTGTCTTTTCCCAATACCCTATTTTCAGCAATTGCTGCTATTAAAGTAATCATTATTTACTGTTTTGAATCGTCGTGATTTAAATCGCGTTTTACATCAACCAAAGGAAAATCTTTTTCCACCTTAGCGCGTAACTGCTTAATTTTTTCTTGTTGTATACCGATTAATCGTTCAATTTCTCGCTCTTGCCATGCAGGTCCCATAAAGCGATTAATCACCAATACGTTAATCACGTGAAACAAGAGCAATAACGCCCAAGCTCCTACGGCATAGGTCCACCATACACCAACGATTTGTGGGTCTTTAACCCACATATTTATGCCGTAAAGTACGATAGATCCCAAAAGAAAAACAACAAAGTGGAACAACAACATTCTGCGTTGTTTAATTCGATTCTTTGCGTATTCGTACTGTTTAATTGCTTCCGTTTTTTCCATAGCATTTTTGGATTAGAATTATACAGATACTTTACCTTTTATTGCAGGATGAGAAACATAATCTTCTAACGTAAAATCCTCATAGGTAAAGCTAAAAATATCTTTTACTGCTGGATTAATCTTCATTTTTGGCAACGCATAAGGTTCTCTACTTAATTGTAGGTTGACTTGTTCAATATGGTTGTTGTAAATATGTACATCTCCAAATGTATGAACAAAATCACCTACTGCTAAATCGCATACTTGAGCAACCATCATGGTCAACAATGCATAAGAAGCAATATTAAAAGGCACTCCTAAGAAAACATCTGCGCTGCGTTGATACAGTTGGCAAGATAATTTTCCTTCCGCTACATAGAATTGAAAAAAGGAATGACAAGGAGGTAAAGCAGCTTTATTATTCGCTACATTTTCAGCAAAGGAAACACTAGTGTCAGGTAGTACACTTGGATTCCATGCAGAGACCATAATACGTCTACTATCTGGATTATTCTTTAAAGTATCAATTACTTCTTTAATTTGATCAATCCCCTCACCGTTCCAATTGCGCCATTGATACCCATATACAGGACCTAAATCTCCATTTTCATCAGCCCATTCATCCCAAATGCGAACGCCATGTTCTTTTAAATAAGCGATGTTTGTCTCTCCTTTTAAAAACCATAAAAGTTCGTGAATGATGGATTTTAGGTGTACTTTCTTCGTTGTTACCAATGGAAAACCTTCTGCCAAATCAAAGCGCATTTGATGGCCAAAGATACTTTTGGTTCCCGTTCCAGTACGATCTCCCTTTTGTATACCTTTATCTAAAACTTCTTGTACTAAATTTAAATATTGTTTCATGCTATCCCTCCTATTATTAACTATGATCGCTTACTAATTTCATCTCTAATTCTCGCTGCTGTTTCGTAATCTTCATTACCAATCGCTTCGTTCAATAATCGCTGTAAATCTTGTAATCCGTATTTACTAAAGCCTTTTCCTTCAATATCGAGTTCTAGGAATTGTTCCACTTGACTCGCGATATCATCATCAGCCTGGTCTTCTTCCTCAATTTCAGGACTTCCATTCAAAATAATTCCAGCTTTATTCATAATATCAGGATAAGTATAAATAGGGGCAAAAAAGCGAATAGCCAAAGCAATAGCATCTGATGTACGAGCATCCATTACTTCTTCAATGCCATTTTTTTCCCAAACTAAACTCGAAAAGAACACGCCATCCACTAATTTGTGAACGATCACATGTTTAAGTTGAATATCGAATGTATCGGCAAAACTTTTAAATAAATCATGGGTTAAAGGTCTTGGAGGTCTAATTTCTTCTTCAATAGCGATGGCAATAGCCTGTGCTTCAAAAGCTCCAATAACAATAGGCAATTTTCGATCCCCATGCTCTTCATCTAAGATTAAGGCATAAGCCCCATTTTGAGAATGGCTATATGAAATTCCTTTAACTGTCAGCTTAATCAAATTCATAATTTTCTATATAAAAACAAAAAACAGTAACTAAATCAAAGATAAACAATCTTTAGATTTTAGTTACTGTCTTGGTAAATTATCTAAATCAAAAAATACTGATTAGGCGTTTTTCGCTTTGAATTCTTTTAATTTCTCAACTAATTGAGGTAACACTTGGAAAGCATCTCCAACGATTCCGTAGTCTGCTACTTTAAAGAAAGGAGCTTCAGGATCTGTGTTGATTACTACTTTTACTTTGGATGAGTTAACCCCTGCAATGTGTTGAATAGCTCCAGAAATACCTACAGCGATATAAAGGTTTGCCGCTACTGGTTTTCCTGTTTGACCAACGTGTTCTTCGTGTGATCTCCATCCCACATCCGATACGGGTTTAGAACAAGCTAAAGCAGCTCCTAATACTTCTGCTAAATCTTCCAACATTCCCCAGTTTTCAGGTCCTTTCATACCACGTCCACCAGAAACAACGATATCTGCATCAGCAATAGTTACTTTTCCAGATACTTTCTCTACACCTTCAACTTTTAAGCTGAAATCAGCATCGTTTAAGCTTGGAGCGAAATCCTCAGCAGCTGCAGCTCCTGAAGCCTCTACTAATCCGAATGAATTTTTCCCCAAAGCGATTACTTTTACATCTGAAGTAATTTCAGTGAAGTTAAATGCTTTGTTTGAGAAACCTGTTCTTTTCACCACAAATGGAGCAGTGCTTTCAGGTAATGCGATTACGTTTGATGCAAAACCTGCATTTAATCCAATTGCAACTGCCGGAGCAGCGTATAAACTGTCTGTTGAAGAAGATAAAACGATCAATTTAGCACCTTCTTTTTGAGCTGCTTGTTTGATCACATCTGCATAGGCTTTTGCATTGAATGTATTTAATTTATCACTTGATACTTTTAATACTTTATCAACACCATATTTCCCTAATTCGCTTACATCAGCAGCATTAACCGTTACAGCAGTAACTGTTGTACCCATTGATTCTGCTACTTTCTTTGCATAAGAAGCTAATTCTAATGCAACTTTTTTAAATTTTCCTTCTGCTGATTCAGCATATATTAAAACTGACATACTTTTTCTTTTTAAGGTTAAAACTACTAGATTAGATAACTTTTGCTTCGTTGTGCAATAAGTTGATTAACTCATCTAAGTTATCTGGAGCAATCATTTTACAAGCTGATTTCGCAGCTGGTTTTTCAAATTTTACTGCTTTTGTTGCAGCCTCAACTCCTACTGGTTCAAGAACCGTTAATGCTTTTGTTCTAGCAGCCATAATTCCACGCATATTTGGAATGCGTAAATCTTTCTCGTCTACCAAACCTTTTTGCCCTCCAATAACGATTGGCAATTTTCCTGATATTGTTTCTTTTCCTCCATCAATCTGACGAATTGCTTTTACTGCTGTTCCGTCCACTTCCATTCCCTCACATGAGTTGATGAAGTCATAACCTAAGATAGCAGCTAACATACCTGGAACCATTCCTCCATTGTAATCCAAAGATTCTTTTCCAGCTAATACTAAATCATATCCACCATTTTTCACTACTTCAGCCAATTGCTTTGCAACGAATAATCCATCTGTAGGCACAGCGTTTACACGGATTGCTTCATCAGCTCCAATAGCCAATGCTTTTCTCAATGTAGGTTCTGTGTCAGCTCCTCCAACATTCACTACAGTTACTGTAGCTCCTTGTTTTTCTTTAAACCAAATGGCGCGTGTTAATGCATACTCATCGTTAGCATTAATCACAAATTGCACTCCATTTGTATCAAACTCAGCATCACCATTCGTGAAATTGATTTTTGATGTAGTATCAGGCACATGGCTGATGCAAACTAATATCTTCATTATTATTATAGTTTTTTGTTTTACAATATTACTTGCGAACGAAAATAAGAATTAATTTCGAACTTTTTACTATGCAAGCATACTAATTTAGTTTGAATTAACCAAATAATATTTACTAAATCACACAATTAGTCATAATCTTTCCCTTGATTTTGTCCTTCAAATATTCATTCCTTCAAACAAAAGACAAAAAATTAAAAAGTTTGTAATTTAATTAGAACTGGATAAAAATAATTTCCATCAGGGAAAGACAGCGAAAGATTAATCAATGCTATTCTTTTTTAACGCCAATCTTACTAATTCTGAAAGCACATCAGACACAGATATCCCAGCATATTCAAAAAGCTTTGGATACATGCTGAAAGCAGTAAAACCAGGAAGTGTATTAATTTCATTAACCACAAAGCTGCCATCCTTTTTCATCAGAAAATCTACTCTTGCTAATCCTTCACAACAAACCACTTGATATGCTTTTAGGGCATAGAACCTGATATCATCAGAAATATTTTCGGAAATTTCAGCTGGAATTCTCATCTTAACAGAGGAAGATTGAGTATACTTGACGTCATAAGAATAAAAACCATCCGTTGTCGTAATTTCACCCAAAACTGAGGTGATAGGGTCTTCATTACCTAATAAAGCACATTCAATTTCCTTTCCATCAATAGCTTCCTCTACTAGAATTTTCTGATCAAATTGGAAGGCTAGAGTAACAGCATTTTCAAACTCTATCTTATTAAACACTTTACTTACACCCAATGAAGATCCAGAATTACAAGGTTTAACAAAAAAAGGAATACCTAATTCTTCTTTCAAATCCTCAAAAGAAAAGGCTTTTTTATCTACGTGATACAACACGTTGAAACGAGCAATGGGAATTCCATTATCCCGTAAAATTCGTTTTGTAATTTCTTTATCCATGCAGATAGAGGACCCTAACACTCCCGTTCCTATACAAATAACACCTAAGAAATCAAAAAAACCTTGCAAAGTGCCATTTTCACCAAAAGCACCATGAATAATAGGAAAAACTATAAAAAAATTTGCTAAAATTTCATTGGTTTCATTATCAACAATGAGTCCATATCCCTGATCCCCCTTTAAATATACTTTTCGAGCCTTTCGAAAATAATCCGCTGCTATCAAATCAATTGGTTCTATTTCATAATTAGGATCATAATACCAAATACCATTTTTATCATTTCCTAGTAGAAGAACTTCAAATTGAGATTTATCCAATGAATTAAAAATATATGTAGCAGAACATAAAGATACTTCATGTTCTGGGGAATTTCCACCGAAAGCTATTGCTATTTTTTGCTTCATAATATTTTTTTATTTTTTTTTACTACGTAACAAAGAACTTTATACTCCTCAAAGGATTCTCTTACATCCAAAATTTCTTTATAGACAAGATTATCAAACAAATCAACTATTTCAAACCCATTTTTCTCTATAACTTTTTTAAAACTATTGACATCCTTACATGTCTCCCAAGAATCTTTGTTTGCAAAATTCATAGGAGTACAACCAACCACAAATCCATTTTCTGATAAAATATTAAAAAATTTCTTAAAACTAAATTCAATAGAACTGCATCTATCCAAGTGATTTAAACAATACCTTCGACAAATACTTACTTGACCCCAAAATAGAAGATGTAGATCCTGATCCAGAATACTTTATATTATGGCATTCCAAAAATCCTTGAACAATTCCAGATTCACTATATACATTTTGCATTATTGAAAAATCAGAAGGCATAAAAAGTACCACCAAAGTGTTAAGTTAAATTAACTTTGAAAAAAAAAGATTATTAACATCTAATATTAACATTTGAGTCTTCAAACCTTTTTTTTTAAATGGCATACTAACATTCCTATAAAACTCTTTATTTTCTTGATTTCCTAAAATCACGACTAAATCTTTATTCTTTGCACACATACCTCATTACATTTAATTTTAACCAATTACATTATTTATATATTCACTTACGGCAAAACATATTATTGCGTAAAATTTTATAAAATTCAACTTTCATAAAATAAATCGCACATTTTTACACAAAAAACAGACGCACCCAAAACAAAATCATAAATCAATCTTATTAATTCTGAGAGCACATCAGACACAGATATCCCAGCATATTCAAAAAGCTTTGGATACATACTGAAAGCAGTAAAACCAGGAAGTGTATTAATTTCATTAACCACAAAGCTGCCATCCTTTTTCATCAGAAAATCTACTCTCGCCAATCCTTCACAACAAAATGCTTGGTATACTTTTAGGGCAGATACTCGAAGTTCTAAAAACACCAGCCCCCTACATGTTTACGTCTATTACACCCCCTTTAAAAACTAACATTAGCCTCTAAATTAGGGCCTTGAGCGATTGCATTTCGATAAAGAACTCCATCCTTTAGTACTTCAATAGTCATTTTGGCTGAGCTATCATTTCCTTGAGCGGCTTGTCCTTTAACTGAAACTCGCACAGGTAAATCTCCTGAAAAGGATCGATTCCAGTGATTATCTTGATAATCGACAATCGTTTCTTCATTATCCCCTTCCTTTACCACTATACTTGTTACTCGGGCATTGGTCAACTGCACAACTACCTCATACTGCAGATTTTGCTCTATCTGCATTTTGCATTCCTTACTTTTCTGTTGACTATAGGCAACTACACCCACAGTAACGGCCAAAGCACCTAACAGTGCCAACTTCATTTTTTTCAACATAATTTTGCTTTTTTAATTTCATTTTCAAACCTTACCCTCGCAAGATTTTTCTAAATACTTCCACATCAAAAAAAAAACCAATTTGCCTTTATACACGAAATATATCAGCAATCAAAGGTCACTATTTGAATAGTAAAATTTTTAGTTCACCTTTATATGAATCCAAAAAAAAAGAGCTCAGCTTGGCTGAACTCTTTACTTCTTACTTTTTTTAGCGTTTGCTATTTTTTTTCAAAAACAGTCTTTGCTTACATTGAAATACTCGCTACTAAAATGTTTCCATCTGCTTTAGATGTCTTAACTACTTTTCCGTCTTTTACAACTTCTAAAGTCAATACACCTGTTTTATCCGCACTGTCAATTGTACCTCCTGTAACAGAAACAGCTACAACTTTTTTTCCAGAGAATGATTTAGACCATTCTTTTTTGCCTAAATCAGCAATTGTTTCTGTTGCTCCTTCTTCTACAACTACAATTGTATTCAACACAGCATTCTCTGATGTTTTAGCTACAATTTCATATCCATCTCCACTTGTTGAGTTATCATCACTACTACAAGAATAAAGTCCCATTGAAACCATTGCACATACAAGTGCAACCTTTACCTTTTTCATCATACTTTTTAGTTTTTTTTATCGTTTACAACTACAAATAAAATACAGATTCTCAATTTGTACAACATTTTTTAACGAATCGGCAAAACTTCATCATCTTGCGTATTTTTTCCCCAACAAAGCCCCTAAATTATTCGCAAATTGTAACAAAACTAAATCTTCCATCGGGGTTATCTTTTGAGTCATGATCACTTTCTATCCGTCGCATTTATCCATTAGCATGACAGTAGTAGGGATGAAGTGCCGTTAAAAAAAACAAAACAGAAAGTTAGATAAGGGAGGTACGAATATTTTTTCATACTTTTGCTCCTATTGAATAATTTTACGGAAAATAAGAACTTATGAGAACGATTCAATTTAGAGAGGCCGTATGTGAAGCTATGAGTGAAGAAATGCGTCACGATGAAACCATATATTTAATTGGAGAAGAAGTAGCGGAATACAATGGTGCTTATAAAGCTTCAAAAGGTATGTTGGACGAATTCGGTCCTAAACGCGTAATTGACGCTCCTATTGCAGAACTTGGTTTTGCGGGGATTGCTGTTGGTTCTGCCATGAATGGAAACCGTCCAATTGTTGAATTTATGACATTCAACTTCTCTTTAGTAGGAATCGACCAAATCATAAATAACGCAGCGAAGATGCGTCAAATGTCAGGTGGTCAATTCAACATTCCAATTGTATTTCGCGGACCAACTGCTTCAGCTGGACAATTAGGAGCAACTCACTCTCAAGCATTTGAAAATTGGTATGCAAACGTACCAGGATTAAAGGTAGTAGTACCTTCTACTCCATATGATGCAAAAGGATTATTAAAATCAGCAATTCGCGATAACGACCCTGTGATTTTCATGGAGTCTGAGCAAATGTATGGAGATAAAGGAGAAGTACCTGAAGGAGAATACACGATTCCATTAGGCGTAGCAGACATCAAAAAAGCAGGAAAAGATGTAACAATTGTTTCTTTTGGTAAAATCATCAAAGAAGCATTGAAAGCAGCTGATGAATTAGAAAAAGAGGGAATTTCTTGTGAAGTAATTGACTTGAGAACTGTACGTCCATTAGATCAAGAAGCTATTTTAACTTCTGTAAAGAAAACGAATCGCCTAGTTATCTTAGAAGAAGCATGGCCCTTTGGAAGTATTTCTTCAGAAATCACTTATTTAGTTCAAGAACAAGCATTTGATCACTTAGATGCGCCAATCCAAAGAATCACAACAGCAGATACACCTGCACCGTATTCACCTGTTTTATTAGAACAATGGTTGCCAAATGCAAATGATGTAATCAAAGCAGTGAAAAAAGTACTATACAGATAAACTTTTTTAAGTAAAAAAATATTGTATATTTGAATTACTCCATCTTATTTTTAATAGGATGGAGTTTTTTGTTTACTCCCATATTGACTATGAAAAAAAAGATATTATTTTACCTCGTTTTCCTTTTATTAGCTAGCACTCAAGGTATTGCCCAAACAAAAGTAAGTGGTAAAATTAAAGATACGAATCAAGTAGACGTATCTTATGCCAGCGTATATTTCAAGAATTCTACCCAAGGAGTGATTGCCAATGAGCTTGGGAAGTTCTATTTGGAAACTGAAAATAACTACGATACTTTGGTCGTGTCTTTTGTGGGGTACAAAACGACCTACATCCCTTTAAAAAGCCGTACTAACCTCGATCTAAACATCACATTAGAAGAGGATAATATGCTTGAAGAAGTGCGTATTTACACCGGTAAAACATCTAAAAAGAATAACCCTGCAATTGATATTTTGAGAAAAATATGGGAGCGCAAACGCAAAAATGGGTTGTATATGTTTAGTCAGTATGAATTTGACAAATACGAGAAGATTGAATTCGATTTAAATACGATTGACAGTGCCTATCGCAAGAAAAAACTCTTCAAAGGCATGGAATTCATCTTTGACCAAGTAGATACCAATCGCATTACTGGAAAGACCTATCTCCCTATTTTCATCAACGAAAATATAGGTCAAGTCTATGGAGATAATATCGACAACAAAAAAATAGAAAAAACACTGGGAAATAAAAACTCCGGTTTTGACACCAACCAGCATATTATTGAGTTTGTTAAGGATTTGTATGCAGAATATAACATTTACAATAATTACATCAAAATCTTCGACAAAGATTTTGTCAGTCCGTTATCGCGAACAGGAATTAATGTATACAACTATGTGTTAGCAGATAGCGCGTTTATTGACAACAAATGGTGTTACAATATCGTGTACTATCCAAGACGAAAAGGAGAATTGACATTCAAAGGAGATTTTTGGGTCAACGATTCCACTTTTGCCATCAAAAAAATCAACATGGAAGCCAGTAGAGATGCGAACATCAACTGGGTAAAAGAAATTTATATTGAACAAGAGTTTGACGTATTGAATGACTCTGTATTCCTATTGACGCGAGATCACTTTATGTCCGATTTCGCCCTTTCGAAAAAAGATGATTCTAAAGGTATTTACGGCAAGCGAACAACGGTCTACCAAAATCACCAATTTAACATCAAACACCCAGACGATTTCTACAAAAAGAACGTCAACGAATATGACGAATCCATTTATTCTCGCTCAGATGAATTTTGGCAAACCTATCGCTTTGAACCATTGAGCAAAGATGAATTCGGAATTTACAAAATGCTAGACACCTTAAAAACCGTACCTAAATTCAGATTTTTATTTGACCTTACCTCAACCATTGCAAGCAATTACTACAATATACCGAAGTACAAATTCGACTATGGTCCTATTTTCTCAACCTTTGGGTATAACGATATCGAAGGTTTGCGTATGCGAGCAGGTGGACGTACTTACTTTGGTCCAAATGACAAATGGCGTTTAGAAGGCTACGGAGCTTATGGATTCAAAGACAATAAGTTCAAATACGGAATCAGCGGAAAAGTGTTGCTCCACAGCCCTTCGCGTTTTATTCTTTTTGGAGGAAACCGTCGAGATGTAGAGCAAATTGGAGTTAGCCTTACCGAAACCAACGATGTATTAGGTCGTAGTTTTGCCTCTAGTTCCCTATTTGCCAGTGGAGATAACTCCAAATTAACAGATATCAACCTTTCCACTATAGGTTTGGAGATTGAACCTGTGAAAAACTTGCGCTTACTGACAACCTTTAGTTATCGCACGTTAAAACCAGCTTCTGATCTCTTTAATCTCGATTATTATGTTGATAAAGAACACACCATCATCTCTAATGAGACTAAACAATCCGAAGTGGAAATGGCCATCGATTATACGCCAGGTAAAAGAACCATTGGCTACGGTGTAGATCGCAAGGAAATTGACCAAAAATACCTCAAACTATACTTGAGATATAGTCATGGATTTAAAGGTGCTTTTGACAGTAATTTCCAATACGACAAATTGCAACTCTATGCGAGAAAGCCAATTCTTTTAGGAGGATTTGGTACCTTTACCACAACTTTTGAAGCTGGTAAAACCTTTGGTGAAGTTCCGTTGGGATTATTAAGTGTTGTTCCAGGAAACCAATCGTGGTTTAACATTGAGAATACATTTGCCAACTTGAATTACTATGAATTTGTAACCAATGAATATGCTTCCATTCACTTAGAACACAATTTCGGAGGTCGCTTACTCTCTAGAATCCCGTGGTTTAGAGATTTAAATTTAAGAGAAATCGTAGGTATAAGAGGGATTTACGGAAAAATTTCCCAAGAAAATATTGACCTCAACGCTTCTCAATTAGTCTATAAAGCACCTGAAGATTTTTACTATGAATATTATGTTGGCGTTGGCAATATTTTTAAAATCTTTAGACTTGACTTAAGCTGGAGAGGAAATTATTTAGACATGCCTGATGCGAGAAGGTTCGCAATTCGAGGCTCCTTCGGAATTTATTTCTAATATTATAGATAAAACTTGGTAAAACGCACGAATTGAAGTATTTTTGCACCCATTATTAAGTTTTTTGACTATAAAAATAAATGAATATGAGTACATTCGAAACTTTTGATGCTTTCGTTGAAATTCCAGCAGGCAGTAGAAATAAATACGAATATGATTTTGATTTAAAACGATTGAGATTTGATCGTTTACTTTATTCAAACATGAGATATCCAGCAGACTATGGTTTTATTCCTGAAACTTTAGCCTTAGACGGAGATCCATTAGACGTACTAGTATTATTTACAGAACCATCTCTTCCAGGAATGGTTGTTGAAGTAAAACCTATTGGTATTTTCTATATGGCTGACGATAAAGGACAAGATGAGAAAATTCTTTGTGTTCCTGTATCTGATCCATTGATGAACAAACTAAATGACATCAATGATGTGAATGAGCACTTCAAAAAAGAAGTAGAGCATTTCTTCCAAGTATACAAAGACTTAGAAAACAAAAAAGTAACTACGAATGGTTTTGGAGACAAAGCTGCTGCTGTTAAAATGATTCAAGAATGCAAAGCGCGTTTTGACAATTTAGAAAACAAAGCAGAAGGTTTATTCAGCATCCGTTACTAAGCGAAAATAAGATTACACGATACAAAAGCTACTTCATCAGTGAGGTAGCTTTTTTTTTATCTTTTCCCTTTCAAATACAACTACCAAATATTCTGACCTTCATCCATGTCAAATAAAGCTTAATTCTTCTTCGAGAGCAACATCCTAATTACTAATACCTACTAGACTACACCTTCCCCTTTATGCAAGCTATTTTTTCTAAAAAAAGCACACTAAATCATAAACTATACAAAACAAAAATACCTATTACATATAATATTGATATAAAAATAGTGTTTTTACTAAAAAATCATTATTTTCAACTCAAATTATTTTCAAAATGGAAGAAGCAATAAAATTTATCAACGACATCCTATGGTCTAGTGTATTCATTCTTTTATGTCTTGGAGCTGGGTTATTCTTTACCATCAAAACGAGGTTTGTACAAGTTCGTTACATCAAGCAAATGGTCAAACTTCTTTTTACAGAAGGCTCATCTGAAAAAGGAGTGAGTCCTTTTCAAGCCTTTAGTATTGCCATTGCAGGACGCGTAGGAGTTGGAAATATTGTAGGGGTTGCTACTGCAATTGCATATGGTGGACCCGGTGCTATCTTTTGGATGTGGATGATCGCTTTCTTAGGTAGTGCTTCTGCTTTTGTTGAATCTACCTTAGCTCAAATCTACAAAGAAGAAAAAAATGGACATTATTGTGGAGGACCAGCCTTTTACATTGAAAAAGGACTAAATAATAAAAAACTAGCTCTAGTCTTCGCCTTTGTTACCATCATTAGTTGCGTCTTATTCCTACCGAGTATTCAAGGAAATAGTATTTCAATCAGTATCAAAGACGCTTTTCACATTCCGCAATGGATGACTGGATTAGCTATTTGTGTATTGCTGAGTTTAACTGTATTTGGAGGAGCAAAAAAAATAGGACGTATCGCACAGGTGGTCGTTCCTTTCATGGCTGTCATCTATATCGCCATGGCCGTGATTATCATTGCCATTAACGCCAAGGAAATTCCCTCTATTTTCGCTTTAATCTTTCGATCAGCGTTTAATTTAGAGGCTACTTTTAGCGGTATTTTTGGTGCAGCGATTGCTTGGGGCGTTAAACGCGGTATCTATTCCAATGAAGCAGGACAAGGTACAGCTCCACATGCTGCAGCTGCATCCGAAACCTCTCACCCCGTTAAACAAGGATTAGTACAAGCCTTCTCTGTATATATTGATACACTCTTTGTGTGTACAGCTACAGCTTTGATGATCTTATTCACTCACCAATACAATGTTTTTGACGAAGCAGGAAACTACATCGTCAACAATATACCCGACGTGGAAGTGGGATCTGCCTACACCGTAAAAGCTATTGGGGTTCACTTTCCTCTATTTGCCAGTCAATTTATCGCTATTGCGTTGACCTTTTTCGCTTTTACAACCATTATGTCTTATGTATTTATAGCAGAATCTAACTTTAATTATTTGACTAATCAACCAAAAATCATCCTCCGTTGGTTGATGCGCTTCCTCTTATTAGCCACTGTATTTTACGCTTCAATCAATGAGTCCTCTACAGCCTGGGGCATCGGCGACATTGGCGTGGGTTTAATGGCTTGGATTAACTTTATCGTAATTCTATTTTTATACAAGCCAACCATAATCGCCTTAAATGATTATATTACACAGCACAAGCAAGGACTAAATCCAATTTTTGATCCAGAGAAACTGAATATCAAAAATGCAAGTCAGATTTGGCATCGATTGCTAAAAGAAAGAAAAAGTTAGTTGAACGCTAACAAACTCTTTCCTAACTTTGTAAAAAATTAAAAAACAAAATCATGCATTTTACCATTAGGCCCGCACAAAAGGAAGATTTTGATGTTGTTCCTGAATTAATGTTACAAGCGATGGAAGACATCGTATTCAGTTTTATTCAACAAGAAGATATTGAAGAAGCCATTAATTTCCTAACAACCTTATTCAAACAACCCGATAACTTATACAGTTATCAAAATACTTTTGTAGCTGTTGACGAAGAAGACAATGTTGTAGGTTCAATTACTGGGTATAACGGTGATGACTTTATCAGACTCAGAGAACCTGTTCTTGAACTAATGAAAAAGAAATACAACAACGATATGATTCCAGAACCTGAAACAGAAGGTGGAGAATACTACCTGGACACTGTAGCAGTATCTCCTTTAGTACAAGGAAAAGGAGTTGGAAGTCATTTGCTAAAAGCAGCTACAGATTTTGCTCAATCTCAACAACACAAACAAGTGGGATTAATTGTAGATTTGGAGAATCCAAACGCGATGAAATTATACTCAAGGCTTGGCTTTGTTCAGGGCAAGCAGATTGATTTCGTTGGTGGAGAATACTATCACATGTACATTCAATTTTAATTTATACAAGGGAATATCGAATCGATATTCCCTTTTTTAGTTCCTTATCTTTATTCCACAAGAGACCCCTTCTTTTTGATAGAGATTATTTATATTTGCCTAAAAATAATAACAATGAGTAAAAATATCACGCCCTATAAAGATTCTCAGCTTGGAAAAAAACAACAAGTAGAGCAAATGTTCGATACAATTTCAGGTAATTATGACAATTTGAATCGAATGATCTCATTAGGGACGGATCAAGGTTGGAGAAGAAAAGTGCTTAAATTGGTTGCGGAGACAAATCCAACAACGATTTTAGATATTGCAACAGGAACGGGAGACATGGCGATTCTTTTATCAAAAACTAATGCTCAAAAAATCACAGGTTTAGATTTATCTGCTGGGATGCTTGAAGTAGGTAGAAAAAAAATAAAAGCACTCAATCTAGACAATCGCATCGAGATGATTCAAGGCGATTCGGAGAATTTACCCTTTGAAGATAACTCTTTTGATGCCATCACTGTTGGCTTCGGAATTCGAAATTTTGAAAATTTAGAAAAAGGTTTAACAGAAATTTTAAGAGTATTAAAACCTAATGGAATTTTTATTATCTTAGAAACCTCAGTTCCAACTAAATTTCCATTTAAGCAAGGATACTTCTTTTATACCAAAAACATTATGCCATTCATGGGAAAATTGTTTTCAAAAGATCAAGATGCTTATAAGTATTTATCTGATTCTGCTAAAAATTTTCCTTTTGGGCAAGAATTGAACAATATTTTGGTAAAAGTTGGGTTTAAGACTGTAAAACACCGTCCACAAACGATGGGTATAGCAACCATATATTCTGCTTCAAAGTAGTTATGAAAAAACTGTTTATCTTACTTGTTATTCTATTCTCTACTGCAAATCTATCTGCACAGGGAATTTTCGGAAAAAATCCAATCATAAATAAAGCTGATTGGGACAAACAACGCGTCCACTATGGCTATTACATTGGATCGAATTTTCTAAATTTTAATTTTGATTACGATAAACAGTATTACGATAAACTAAAAAGTTTATCGGGCGAATACGGTAGTGATAATACAGAAATACAAGTAACAACCAATATGGGATTTAATGTGGGACTTGTAGGGAACTTGCGTATTATGGAGTATTTGGACTTGCGTTTCGAACCTGGATTAATCTATTCTAAGCGCGATTTAAAATTTCCTCGCGCTTTTGTCATGGACTATTACATGAAAAACAAACCGAACGCAGTTCCAACTATGCAGGAAATAACCAATTCAAGCACAAAATCGATCAGTTCTACGTTGATTCACTTGCCTCTATTGCTTAAATTCTCTGCTTTGCGTACGGGAAACATTCGCCCTTATGTATTAGGAGGTTTTTCAGCTGACTTAAACTTAAGTAGTAACCACAAATCTGACGATGACAACTATGAAGGTGTTTGGAGAATGAAGCAATGGACCACAAATTATGAATTAGGAGTAGGTATCGATATATACTTTGAGTACTTTAAATTCAGTCCTTCTATTAGAGGAGTATTTGGTTTAGGAGACGAATTAGTTCGCGATAAAGATCCTGATAGTCCTTGGACAGGTCATATCAGCTCCATGAAAACAAGAGGTGTTTTCTTAAACTTTACTGTTCATTAAAAACCGTTCTACGAAACTCACTTAAAACGATGGAGGTTGCCATAGCTACATTCAAACTTTCAGTTTGTTGTAAATGACCAAAACGAGGAATTGTTATTTTTCGAGAAACAAGTTGCTCTATCTCGGAAGAAATACCATTAGCCTCATTTCCCATGACAATAACTCCTGGTTGAATACCTTTCATTTTATAAATATTCTCCCCTCCTAAAAAAGTTCCATAAATAGGAGCTTCAATCGTTTGCAATAAAGTCGTTAGGTCTGTATATTCAATATTCACACGAGATACAGAGCCCATTGTTGCTTGAATTACTTTAGGGTTATAACAGTCTACCGTTTCTGGTGAACACACGATATGTTGAATCCCAAACCAATCACATAAACGAATAATGGTTCCTAAATTCCCCGGATCTCTAACATCATCTAATGCCACAACCCAATCCGAAAAATCAATTGATTTACTCTCCAAACAATGGAAGACTGCCAAACAATTAGGCGTTGTAGTCAAAGCACTCATTTTCTTTAAATCATCCTGAGAAACCAGCGTTACTTGATGCGCTGGAACGTCAAAATCCCTCTCATTTGTCACATACAAATGCTCTAAAACAAAAGAAGATTGCAAGAGTTCTTGAATCACTTTAACTCCCTCAGCAATAAATAATTGGTATTCTTTTCTATATTTTTTTTGATGAAGGCTTTTTATTCGCTTAATTTGGTTTTTGGTAACCATAAAAAAATGTATTTTTGATCTAAATATATTGATGTAATAAAGTTGGGCAAATTTTTATCAAAAATAGTACTTATTCTTATAATCTCTGCATGTTTTTTTTCGTGTTCCTTAACGAAGAATGTGCCAGAGGATTATGATTTATTGATGGAGAATAGCATTGTAATCAATGATAAAAAAACATCCAAAGAAGAAATTTACAATCAACTCTATCAACAGCCAAATAGTAGATTTCCGGTTATTGGATCTCGTCTTCGCTTAAATTTATACAACTTAGCGAGGCAAAATGCAGATTCTAATTATCACGCTTGGTTATCTAGACATCCTCGAACAGATAAAACGTTAGAAGGACTCTTATCTCGTAAACAAGTTAATCGCTTAGGACAATCTTTCATTATTGCAGGATTTAATAATTTCTTAATCAAAACAGGAGAACCCCCTGTATTGTATGACAGTCTTAAAACAGAAAAATCTCTTACACGCTTAAAAAACTATTATTTCAACAAGGGATATTTTGACACCAAAGTAACCCATGAGACCAAACGCATTGGAGAGCAGAAGATAACCAACTCCTATGCTATATCGACAGGAAACCCTTATCTTATTGACAGCATCGCTTACCTCATTCGCACACCTGCGTTAAAAACATTATACGAGGACAATCAGTCCAAGAGTTTATTAAAATCAAACACGGTTTTCGACGTTAAAAATTTTGAAGAAGAGCGCAAACGCATTACGTCAATCTACCGAAATAACGGAGCTTATCACTTTCAAGAAATTAATATTCGCTATGAAGTTGACACCATTTTAGACCAAAAAAACAAGGCTAATATTTTATTGATTGTCGATCAACAAACAGTAAAGTCTGGAGACACTTTAACCCAAGTTCCCTTCAAGATATACCAGATTGGCAAAGTGAATATTTTTACTGACAATGTTTCTAAAAACAAAGCCTACGTTTTGGATAGTATTCAACACAATGGTTTTAATATTTATAGTTCGACCAAACTTCAATACAAGCCAAAGGCCCTAACAGACGCTATATTCATCACACCCGAAAGCACATTCAGCGATTCGAGACGTATTCTTACCTCCCGTTCTATCAGTAATTTGCGCATTTTTAATTACCCTGTTATTGAGTATGTTGAAGACCCTAGTGATCCTGAAGGCAATACCTTAATCAGCAATATTTATTTGACTTCGCGTAAGAAAATGACTTTCAATCCTTCCTTGGATGTCACCCACTCCAACATTCAGGATTTTGGTATCGGTGGTAGCATGGGACTATTGTTTCGAAACGTGTTCAAAGGAGCAGAAATATTGGAATTTGGGTTAAGGGGAACTATTGGTTCTTCAAGACAAATGAGTAACCCCAACGATGTCTTTTTTAACGTCACGGAATATGGAGCTGACATTAAGCTTACCTTACCTCGTTTTTTGTTTCCTTTCGCATCGAATAAAATCATCCCCAAGACCATGTTACCTACAACAGCAATGAGTTTTGGTTTTGCCAGACAGCGAAATATTGGTTTAGATAAAGACAACTTCACAGGTATCATCAATTACAGTTGGTATCCTTCTCGCACGAATTCCTTCAGTGTGGATGTTGCCAATATTCAATATGTGAGAAACACAAATCCAAACAACTACTTTAGTGTATATAAATCTTCATATAATACCCTAAATCAAATTTCAAAAGAATATGAGGTTCCCACAGAATATGTAGATGATAGTGGAAACTTGACCATACAAGGAGAAGGGGCCAATCGCTTTATCAATGATGCATTGGCAACAGGTAATCCCTTGGGAATTTCTCCAGAAGATTATAGCGAAATTCGCAGTATTCAAGAGCGAAAAGTTCGTCTATCTGAAAACAACTTAATCTTAGCATCAAATATTACCTTTAATTCATCAACAAGAACAGGAATTAACGATAATAGTTTTTATACGGTTCGAGCAAAAGTAGAAGCTGCTGGTGGTTTACTAGATTTAATTATGAATCGAGTAAGTGATAAAGAAGGACACACGGGCAAACACACCTTATTTGACGTAGAATATTCGCAATACATCAAAACGGAATTAGATTTTGTTAAGTATTGGGACATCGGACGTCAACAAGTTGTTGCTATTCGTCTGTTTGGTGGTTTAGCTGTTCCTTACGGCAATGCCAATTCCATTCCCTTTTCAAGAAGCTACTTCTCAGGAGGATCAAATGACAACCGCGGATGGCAGTCTTATCGTTTAGGACCAGGTAAAAGTGGGGGAATCAATGATTTTAATGAAGCCAATATGAAGCTATTCTTCAGTACAGAATATCGTTTCAACATTAGTGGAAAATGGAATGGGGCTTTCTTTGTTGATGCGAGTAATATTTGGAATATTTTTGATAACGTAGAAGATAAAAACTACACTTTCAATGGAGTAAGTTCACTCAAAGATTTAGCGGTGAGTTCGGGTTTTGGAATTCGCTATGACTTTAGTTTCTTTGTATTCCGATTAGATATGGGATTCAAAACCTATGATCCTTCTATTTACTCTAAACGCAAATGGTTTGGAGAATTTAGCTTCAAAGAGTCTGTCTTGAATGTTGGTATTAATTATCCATTCTAATCAAATAATAATTAGTATTTTTGTCCAATAAATTAAACACACGACTATGGCACACAATATTAAACCTGGAGTAGCATTTGGAGATCAAGTGCAAGAAATATTCAATTATGCAAAAGAGAAAGGTTTTGCTTTACCAGCTGTTAACGTGACTAGTTCTAGTACAATCAACGGTGTATTGGAAACAGCGGCAAAACTAAATGCGCCTGTTATTATTCAATTTTCGAATGGTGGTGCATCTTTCATGGCAGGAAAAGGTTTATCAAACGAGAATCAAAAATCCGCTATTGCAGGAGCTATTGCAGGAGCAAAACACGTACACGCTTTAGCAGAAGCTTATGGTGTGCCTGTTATTTTACATACTGATCACTGTGCAAAAAACTTATTACCTTGGATTGATGGTTTATTAGATGCTAGTGAAGAACATATGACTAAATATGGTAAACCGTTATTTAGTTCTCATATGATTGATTTATCAGAAGAACCAATCCAAGAAAACATTGAAATCTCTAAAAAATACCTTGAACGTATGAACAAGATGGGTATGACTTTAGAAATTGAATTGGGAATTACAGGAGGAGAAGAAGACGGAGTAGATAACTCTGGAGTAGATTCTTCAAAACTATATACACAACCAGACGAAGTTGCTTATGCTTATGAAGAGCTGAGCAAAGTAAGTCCTCGTTTTACCATTGCTGCTGCTTTTGGAAACGTACACGGAGTTTACAAACCAGGAAACGTAAAACTTACGCCTATTATCTTGAAAAACTCTCAAGATTATGTAGCGAAAAAATTCAACTTAGGACACAATCCTGTTGATTTTGTTTTCCATGGAGGTTCTGGTTCATCATTAGAAGAGATTAGAGAAGCTATTTCTTATGGAGTAATCAAAATGAATATTGACACCGATATGCAATTTGCCTATACAGAAGGAATTAGAGACTATATGACTTCCAAAATTGAATATTTAAAAACACAGATAGGGAACCCTGAGGGAGCGGATGTACCCAACAAAAAGTACTACGATCCACGTGCATGGGTAAGACAAGGAGAAATCACTTTTAATACTCGTTTAGAAGAGGCATTTAAAGACTTAAACAATGTAAATACATTGTAATTTCTGCTCTAAACCTATTAACATAGTATAAACAAAACAGACATTTATGGCTTGGTTTAAAAGAAAAGAAAAAGGAATTCAAACACCAACTGAGGACAAAAAGGATATACCAAAAGGATTATGGTACAAATCACCAACAGGGAAAATTATAGATTCTGAAGAACTAGAAAAAAACCTTTGGGTAAGTCCAGAAGACGGTTATCACGTTCGCATTGGCAGTAAAGAATATTTTGAAATTCTTTTTGATAATGGCGATTACAAAGAAATAGCAAAGAGTTTATCTTCAAAAGATATGTTGAAATTTGAAGATACAAAAAAATATGTAGATCGCTTAAAAGAAGCTACTTCGAAAACGCAATTGAATGATGCTGTTCGCGTAGCTGTTGGAAATTCAAAAGGAGAAAAATTAGTTGTTGCTGCAATGGATTTTGCATTCATCGGTGGATCAATGGGATCTGTAGTAGGTGAAAAAATTGCAAGAGGAATTGATTATTCTTTGAAGCACAACATTCCTTTTTTAATGATTTCTAAATCAGGAGGAGCCCGTATGATGGAAGCTGGTTTTTCATTGATGCAAATGGCTAAAACTTCAGCTAAGTTGACCCAACTAAGTGATGCTAAGATTCCTTATATTTCACTTTGTACAGATCCAACAACAGGAGGTATTTCTGCTTCTTTCGCTATGTTAGGAGATATCAATATCGCTGAACCAGGTGCTTTAATCGGATTTGCTGGACCGCGAATTGTAAAAGATACAACAGGAAAAGATTTACCAGAAGGATTCCAAACTTCTGAATTCTTATTAGAACACGGATTCTTAGACTTCATTACACATCGTAAAGAATTAAAGAAAAACGTAAATCTTTATTTAGATTTGATATTAAATCGCCCAATTAGATAAAAAAAAGAGTCGCTTTAAAAGCGACTCTTTTTTTTATCTATTTCAAGTACGGGCGCATGGCAATGCGCCCCTTTCAAAAACAATATGATCAATATACGAGCACATGGCGATGCGCCCATAAAAACAATATGATCAATATACGAGCACATGGCGATGCGTCCCTTTCAAAAACAATATGATCAATATACGGGCGCATGGCAATGCGCCCCTTTCAAAAAAAATATGATCAATATACGAGCACATCGCCATGCGTCCATAAAAACAATATGATTGAGATATAGGGCACATCGCCATGCGTCCATAAAAACAATATGATCGAGATATAGGGCGCATCGCCATGCGTCCATAAAAACAATATGATCGAGATATAGGGCGCATCGCCATGCGCCCCTACTATATTCCTGATCGGATTGCTTCTACAGGATCTAATTTTGCTGCTGATCTAGCGGGTAAATACCCCGAAATCAACCCTATAATTATGGACAATCCCAATCCTATTGCAATATTAAACAAACTCAGCACGAATTCGAAGTCTAGGACAACGCTTACTCCTTTGGCAATCAACCAAACGATGATAATTCCAACCCATCCACCAATCAAAGCCAAGATGATAGATTCAAAGAGAAATTGAAGCAAAATCATTCTGCGTTTTGCTCCGATTGCTTTTTGGATACCAATTAAGTGCGTGCGTTCTTTGACAGAAACGAACATAATATTTGCGATTCCAAAGCCTCCTACTAAAAGAGAGAACATACTAATAATCCATCCTACTAAATTCATTTGTGCAATAATATTATCCAAAAACTCCATCATTCCACCAAAAACATTGACAAAGAAATTAGTATCTTCTCCTGCTTTTAGCCCCCTAAAAGCGCGTAATTTAACTTCTATTTCATCTTCAAAATGCTTAATATCCGTTGAAGTATTGGGTTTCAATACAATAACAGGAGTATAAGCCTTGATATTATCTCCAAACATTTGGCGAAACAAATTAACGGGAAAATAAGCCATCTCATCATGCCCTCCCCCAATAGAGATTGCACCTTGTTTTTCTATCACACCAATTACGACAAATTTTCTCCCATACAAACGCACTTCCCTCCCAACTGCATCTTGCCCTGGAAAAAGTGTATTGGCAATTTCATGTCCAATAACAACTACAGCATTTCCATTTACCGCTTCTGATTCATTAAAAAAACGTCCACTAGCCATTTTTACATTATCAAGGTATTGCATATCTGAACTACATGGACGAACAGTTACACCATTAGCGTAATTTCGTTCGGCTTTCATATTGGTATCCGTTGCAAAAAAATTAAAGGAAGCATACTCCACTCCCACTAAATTTCGCTTTAAATAATCGTATTCTTCATACGTTACATTGGGAAACTGATCAATCTTCCATCTTGGTATTTCGGATGGTCCAAAAGAATAATTAAAAACATAAATCATATTGCGATCAAAGCCGCTTAACTCTGTTTTTAGTGCGCGATCCATTGAGTCAACGGCTGCTAAAACTGCAATAATAGAAAAAATACCCACTGTCACACCTAATAGTGAGAGCAAAGTTCTTAGTTTATTCGTTCTCAAAGCATTAACTGCAAATTGAAAACTATTGAGCAAAAGCCTAAAATATAGTATCATAGCAACAGAATCAACAATATACCTATTAGTAGAAGAAGAAGAATAAAGTTACATCTTTCTTTTTTTTTTCTTCAAAAAAACATGACAAGTTACCTCTCTTAAAATTAAAATAAAAACTTCTCTATTCACTTCATAAATACCTAGACATTAGTTATTTTTGCCCTTTAATTAATAACACACAATGAACACAACTAAAAAGATTCAATCGGCCTTAATTTCTGTTTTTAGCAAAGATGGATTAGAACCAATTGTAAGAGAACTACACAAAAACGAAGTAACTATTTATTCAACAGGAGGTACAGAAACTTTCATCAAAGATTTAGGTATTCCAGTTGTACCAGTTGAAGACATTACTTCATATCCTTCTATTTTAGGAGGTAGAGTAAAAACTTTACATCCAAAAATTTTCGGTGGAATCTTAAATAGACAAGATCACGAGGGAGATATTCAACAAATGAAAGAATTTGAAATTCCTCAAATCGACGTAGTCATTGTAGATTTATATCCATTTGAAAAAACAGTTGCTTCTGGTGCTAATGAAGCAGATATCATTGAAAAAATCGATATCGGTGGAATTTCATTGATCCGTGCAGCTGCTAAAAACTTCAAAGATACTGTTATCGTACCTTCGGTAAATGAATACGATTTATTCTTACAGATGTTAATTGAGAACAATGGTTCTACTACATTAGCACAAAGACGATTATTAGCGACAAAAGCATTCCACGTTTCATCTCATTATGACGGAGCGATTTTCAACTATTTCAACGAATCGGATGACACCTTAAAAATTAGTCATGCAGAGGGAATTGAATTGCGTTATGGAGAAAACCCGCACCAGAAAGGACACTTCTTTGGTGATTTCGATCAATTATTTAAAAAATTACACGGAAAAGAGTTATCGTATAACAACTTATTAGACGTTGATGCGGCGGTAAACTTAATGAATGAATTCAAAGGGGAACAACCGACATTTGCTATTTTAAAACACAACAACGCTTGTGGTGTAGCACAAAGAAGCACAATGAAAGAAGCCTATGTAGATGCTTTGGCTGGAGATCCTACTTCTGCTTTCGGTGGTGTTTTAATTGCCAATGGTTTAATTGACGTTGCAACAGCACAAGAAATCAATCAATTATTCTGTGAAGTTGTTATTGCTCCTGCTTATGAAGCTGCAGCAATTGAAATTTTAAAAGAAAAGAAAAACAGAATTATCTTGGTTTTAAACGAGATTGAATTACCTAAAAAACACGTACGTACTTGTTTAAATGGTATCTTAGTTCAAGATAAAGATAATGTAACTGACAATAAAGACCACTTAACAACCGTTACTAAAGTAGCTCCATCAGCCAAAGAAGTAGACGATTTATTATTTGCTTCTAAAATCTGTAAACACACCAAGTCAAATACGATTGTTTTGGTAAAAGACGGACAACTTTGTGCTTCGGGTACAGGACAGACCTCTAGAGTAGATGCTTTACGTCAAGCAATTGAAAAAGCTAATTCATTCGAGTTCAACCTAAAAGGAGCAGTAATGGCAAGTGATGCCTTCTTCCCTTTCCCAGACTGTGTAGAGATTGCAGACAATGCTGGAATTACAGCGGTTATCCAACCAGGTGGTTCAATTAAAGATGATTTAAGTATTACCTATTGTGATGAAAATAAAATCGCAATGGTTTTCACGGGAATTCGTCATTTTAAACATTAATTTACTAATTTTGTAGAACAACATAAATATTAACTCTAAAAGCCTTTTATATCTATGGGATTTTTTGATTTCATGACGGAAGATATCGCAATTGACTTAGGAACTGCGAATACCCTTATCATTCACGATGGAAAAGTTGTCGTTGACAATCCATCAATCGTTGCTAGAGATAGGACAACGGGAAAAATTATAGCCGTTGGAAAAGAAGCGAGTTTGATGCAAGGGAAAACTCATGGTAACATCAAAACGATACGCCCTTTAAAAGACGGAGTTATTGCTGATTTTGACGCATCAGAAAAAATGATAAGCCTCTTTATCAAAAGCATTCCGGCTCTAAGAAAAAAAATGTTTACTCCTGCCTTGCGCATGGTTGTATGTATTCCTTCAGGGATTACTGAAGTAGAAATGCGTGCAGTAAAAGAATCTTGTGAGCGTGTAAATGGTAAAGAGGTTTATTTAATACACGAACCGATGTCTGCTGCTATTGGTATTGGTGTAGACATTATGCAACCAAAAGGAAACATGATTGTTGATATCGGAGGAGGAACAACAGAGATTGCTGTTATTGCTCTTGGAGGTATTGTATGTGATAAATCCGTAAAAATTGCGGGAGACGTATTCACTAATGATATCATTTACTATATGCGTACCCAACACAACTTATTTGTTGGAGAGAGTACTGCTGAAAAGATTAAAATTCAAACAGGAGCGGCAACAGAAGATTTAGAAACTGCTCCAGAAGATATGCTTGTTCAAGGGCGTGACTTGTTAACAGGGAAACCAAAACAAGTAACTGTTTCATACCGTGAAATAGCAAAAGCTTTAGACAAATCAATACAACGTATCGAAGATGCTGTAATGGAAACGCTATCTCAAACGCCTCCAGAATTAGCCGCTGATATTTATAATACAGGAATCTACTTAGCAGGTGGAGGATCTATGTTGAGAGGATTAGACAAGAGAATCTCTCAAAAAACAGATTTACCTGTTTATATTGCTGAGGATCCATTACGTGCTGTTGTACGTGGAACGGGCCTTGCCATCAAAAATATTGACAAATACAAAAGTGTATTGATAAAATAAACTAACCTATGCAGCAAATAATTAATTTCTTTATAAAAAACAGTACTAAGTTACTGTTTTTGCTGCTTTTAGTTATATCATTTGCCCTAGTACTTCGAACGCATACTTTTCACAAGAGTTCATTTATTAGTTCGGCAAATGGTGTGACAGGTTACGTCTATGAAAATGTAAACAATTTAAAGGAATACATGCGTCTTAAGACTGAAAATGACGCTTTAGTTCTGGAAAATGCCTTACTGAAAAAACAAGCTTTTAATAGTGCTGTTGTAATGGATTCTATTCCCATTGAATTGCCAATTCTCACTGTGGAAGAAGAGATTTACAACGTTATTGTAGCCAAGGTGATAAAAAATGAATTTAACACCAAGGAAAACTATTTAACTATCAAAGGTGGAGAAAGGGATGGTATTACAAAAGATTTAGGAGTAATCAATAGCAACGGAATTGTCGGTATTATCCAAAAATCATCCACAAAATATTCTACTGTACAGAGTATCTTAAACGCTAAATCTAAAATTAATGCCAAGATTAAAGGATCCAATCACTTTGGAACCTTACAATGGGACGGAAAAAGCACAGGCTATGTTCAATTAAATGACATTCCTCGTTTAGCAGAACTCTTCCAAGGTGACACTATTGTTACGGGAGGTATTTCTGATATTTTCCCGGAGAACATACCCATTGGTACTATCGAAAAAGCGTATACGACAGAAAGCTCGAATTACTTTACCATTGAAGTCAAACTTTTTAATGACATGACAAACTTAGGGTATGTATATGTGATTAGAAATAACGACATTGAAGAAATTAACGAATTAGAAGAAGCTACACGCAATGAATAGTGCTATTTCCAATATTACGCGTTTTGTTATTTTGCTAATCGCACAAGTATTAGTGTTTAATAACTTGGATTTGTTTTCTTTCATCAATCCATTTCCGTATATCCTTTTTATTGTACTTTATCCTACAGATGGCAACAAAGCGTTATTTTACGTTTCTAGCTTTCTTTTGGGATTAACCATAGACATGTTTGAGAACTCAGGTGGTGTACACGCTGCGGCTTCCCTAATTCTCGCTTTTAGTAGACCATTAGTGCTGAAATTTTCATTTGGTATTAGTTACCAATACCACAATCTCAATATCTTTAAAAAGGTAACCAAGGATTTATTTTCATCCATGGAGGTCTTGGGTTATTTGATTATTACCGTCGTGATTCACCACGTCGTTTTATTTGCCCTTGAGTTTTTGCGTTTTAATTTTATTTTGGAAATCTTATTGCGAACTTTATTAACAACGTTGGCTACATTAATAAGCTGTATACTAATCTTATATTTGATCAAACCATCTAAACGATGAGAAAGTTATTACTTCCTATTATCATAGTTGCAGTAACTATAACCATTCTTATTCGACTGTTCTATTTACAAGTCGTAGATGATACCTATATCAAAAAATCAGAAAACAACGCTTTAAAAATCGTTTATGAATACCCTGAACGAGGTTATATATTCGACCGAAATAAGAAATTATTAGTTGCGAATCAACCCTCATATGACATCATGGTTATACCGAGAGAGGTCAAAGATATCGATACGTTAGCTTTGTGTAAGTTGCTTGATGTAACCCTAGATGAATTTAACACCAAACTTCAAAAGGCAACAGTTTACAGTCCTCGACTTCCCTCTGTTTTTTTAGCTCAATTGAGTAAAGGAGAATATGCAGCTTTCCAGGAAAAAATCCGCCATTTCAATGGCTTTTATGTACAAAAACGTTCACTACGCGATTATCAAGTCAACGCAGGAGCGAATGTCTTTGGCTATATTCGTCAGGTGAATGAGGATAACATCAAGAGAAACCCATATTATCGATCAGGAGACTTAATTGGTATTCAGGGAGTCGAACAACAATATGAAGATATACTACGCGGTACTAAAGGGGTAAAATACATCCAACGCGATCGTTTTAACCGCGAAATCGGATCCTTTAAAGACGGAGTATACGATACGATTTCCATCAAAGGAAGTGATATTACCTTGACGATTGACTATGATTTACAAGCCTATGGTGAACTTTTAATGCAAAATAAACGAGGCGGTATTGTAGCTATTGAACCCAAAACAGGTGAAATCCTTGCCTTAATTAATGCTCCTTCTTACGACCCTTCTTTATTAGTCGGGAGAGAGCGTTCAAAAAACTACACCAAATTATACAACGATTCTTTAGCCAAACCACTATACAATCGCGTATTATCTGGAGAATATTCTCCTGGCTCACCCTTTAAAATCTTAACAGGATTGATTGGTTTACAAGAAGGCGTGATTACAGAACATTCTGCTTTTTCCTGTAGTAGAGGATTTTACTATGGCCGTGGAGCTTGGATGGGCTGTCACGATTCGGGAACCTGGAGTTTAAGACATGCGATTGCCTTGTCGTGTAATACTTACTTTGCTCAGACATACAAAAAAATTATTGAAAAATACAAAACCCCTTCAGAAGGTATTGACCGCTGGAGTAAACACTTAGAAAGCTTTGGATTAGGACAATTCTTAGGGTATGATTTACCAGAAGGACGAAAAGGACACATTCCCAATTCAGAATATTACGACCGTTGGTATCCAAACAAAGGCTGGAAGAGTACAACGACTATCTCCAATGCGATCGGACAAGGTGAGGTTATCATGACGCCTATGCAATTAGCGAATATGGCTGCAGCTGTGGCGAATCGAGGCTATTACTACACCCCTCACATCATCAAAAACATTGAAGATCACACTATTGACAAGAAGTTCGTTACCAAACAAGTAACGACGATAGATCCTAAACACTTTGAACCAATTATTCAAGGAATGAATCAAGTATTCCATATTGGTACAGGGCGTAGTGTTGCCGTTCCACAGTTGGAAATGGCTGGAAAAACGGGAACCGTAGAAAACTTCACTCGTATCAATGGAAAGCGTTATCAATTAGCTGATCACTCTGTTTTCGTTGCCTTTGCACCTGTTGATGATCCAAAGATTGTTATTGCAGTATTTATTGAAAACGGAGTTTGGGGAGCTCGATGGGCAGCTCCTATCACTAGTTTAATGCTACAAAAATATTTGCTTCCTGAAATAGTTCGTCCTGATTTAGAAAAACGAATGCTAGAAGGAAGTTTAGAAAGTGAATACAACAAGGTTTTACAATTATACAATTTAGCAGATAAGCAGAAAAAATAATGAGAAGCGGGAGCGTACAAAAGCATATCGACTGGATAACTATTATGTTATACCTCTTACTAGTTGTAGCAGGTTGGGTAAATATTTACTCTACCTCACTTCCTAGTGAAGAAGCTAGTATTTTTGATTTCAGTCAAATCTACGGTAGACAATTGGTCTTTATCTTGACGTGTATTCCACTAATCATCTTAATTCTTGCTCTAGATACCAAGTTTTACGAAAAATATGCCCTGATTTTTTACATCATCGGTATACTTTCCATCCTTGGACTATTCGTCTTCGGTAAATCCGTTAAAGGGCAAACCAACTGGTATCAGATTGGAGGTCTAGGAATACAACCTTCTGAGTTTGTAAAAACGACGACCGCCCTGCTCTTAGCGAAATACTTTTCGGATAACCAGGGTACATTAAAAACGTTAAAAGAACAAATAACTGTCTTTTTAATCATTGGTATTCCCACCTTACTTATTTTAAAGCACGATACAGGAAGTGCCATGTTATTTGCCTCTTTAATCTTTGTACTATTCCGCGAAGGATTACCCTCTTGGTATTTGTGGTCTGCTTTTATTACAATCGTACTCTTTGTTGCGGCATTGATAGTAAAACCATCACTTATCATTACTTCTATTATATTATTAACACTCCTGCATTACTATTTTAACAAAAACATCAATAGAAACCCCTTTATTTATCTTATTTTAGCCACCGTAATGTGCGGCTTTGTTCTATCAGTGGATTACGTTTACGACAATGTACTCGAACCCCACCAAAAAGATAGAATAAACGTATTACTCGGTGAAAACGTAGATCTTCAAGCCGAAGGATATAACCTTAATCAATCGAAGATTGCGATTGGATCAGGTGGTTGGTATGGCACTGGATTTTTACAAGGAACCCAAACCAAGGGAGGCTTTGTACCAGAACAGCATACCGATTATATATTTACAACGGTTGGAGAAGAATGGGGATTCGTTGGTTCTAGTACGATTATCGTGTTGTTCCTTTGCTTATTTTTCCGCTTAATATACCTAGCAGAAAAACAAAAGAAGCGATTTAATAGAGTCTACGGTTATTGCGTAGTGAGTTTTTTATTCATTCACTTCGCCTTCAATATTACCATGTTAGTAGGATTATTTCCTACCATTGGAGTACCACTTCCCTTTTTCTCCTATGGAGGATCGAGTTTAATTGCTTTTACATTACTGCTATTCATCTTTTTGAAATTGGATGCCAATAGAATTAATGAATGGTAAAAACACGAACAACAATAAAATCAAAATAGAGAAAAAGAAAATGAAAAAAACGTTTTTACTTGCTGGTATGATCCTTTTAGGTTCAACAGCAATGCAGGCACAAGAAGTACAAAAAGAAGAAGTATCAACCGTATTACCTGAAGTACCTACAGTAACAGTGGTAGAAAGTACGGTAGAAGAAGCTCCTATAATGACGGCGGATGAACTAAAAGCTTTCAATCAAGAACAAAAACAAATTGAACGCGAACGCAAAGCAGAACTCAAAAAGCAAAAAGAGATCACTAAGAGCCAAAAGAAGATTCAAAAGTCCACAGATAAGCTAAACAAGACAAAAGCGAAATACAACAAAGAAAACGACGCTTTTAACCGCGATATGGCTTTAGGAAAGATTGCTCCTGTACAAGAATTGAAAATCAAGACTAAATTGCATAAATATCAAACGCAAATTGCCAATTTAGAATTTGAGATCAAAGCGGAAGAATACAAATACGAAAACTTAACGAAATAAACAAAAAGCGAGACTTAGGTTTCGCTTTTTTAGTTAACGACAAACAGTTAACAGGCTGTTTGCAAATCAAAACAGTAAGCCCTAAATAATAAACAAAAAAACCGATAACTTTCGTTATCGGTTTTTTTTCTGGTGTGGTGCCTCCAGGAATCGAACCAGGGACACAAGGATTTTCAGTCCTTTGCTCTACCAACTGAGCTAAGGCACCAGTTGCTTGTTTTAGTTTAAATTTGTGGTGCCTCCAGGAATCGAACCAGGGACACAAGGATTTTCAGTCCTTTGCTCTACCAACTGAGCTAAGGCACCAGTTGCTTGTTTTAGTTTAAATTTGTGGTGCCTCCAGGAATCGAACCAGGGACACAAGGATTTTCAGTCCTTTGCTCTACCAACTGAGCTAAGGCACCAATTGGCTTTTAGTAGTGAACTTTTGTTCTCTTAAGCGGTTGCAAATATATAATACTTTTTTATTCTTCCAAAACTTCTCAGGCAATTTTTCTTTATTTATCTTTGTTAAACTAAGCAACACGACTATGATCTATACTCTTGATATCGGAAACACCAGAACCAAACTCGCTATGTTTGAAAACAATAGCCTATTAAAAACCGAATATCTGTCGACAAAAAATTTAAAAGAAGAACTTTTATTTTTTTTAAAAAAAAATAAAATAAAGCCTACAATTGTGCTTGCAAGCGTGGTTCATCTCGATCCTACCCTACTTGATTGGCTCCAAATGAATACGAATTTCATTCAAATTAGTCACACCACTCCCCTTCCGCTGATCAATAAATATAAAACACCTCAGACCTTAGGCATTGATCGACTAGCAGGAGCTGCAGGAGCCACTCTTGTATATCCTGATACGGCACGTTTAATTATCGATGCGGGAACTTGTATTACCTATGACTTCGTCAATGTAGCTAATGAATATTTGGGAGGAGCTATTTCCCCAGGGTTGCAGTTGCGTTATAAAGCCCTAAACGATTATACGGACAAACTCCCTTATCTACAATTAGAAGATATTGATTATTTTATTGGACAGAATACAAATGAATCCATTCAATCAGGTGTAATCAATGGAATTGTTGCAGAAATAGACAATATTATTAACCGTTATAAAAAAAATTATCCCGATTTAACAATAATTTTAACGGGAGGAGATACAGTTTTTTTGGCTAAAAGATTAAAAAATATAATATTTGCTAATCCAAACTTTCTTTCTGAAAGTTTGAACCATATATATCAATACATAATTGAAAATGATAAAAAGAATCATTCTTAGCTTTAGCCTTATTTTATCCGCTCAAGCTTTCGCTCAGCAAGGAACCGCTTCTCCTTATTCGTATTACGGCATTGGAGACTTAGGTTACAATGGTACAAATGAATATAAAGCTATGGGAGGTACTAGTGTCTACGCAGATAGTTTACACCTAAACTTATTGAACCCAGCCGCTATTAGCAAACTAAAAGCTACAACATTCACTGTTGGATCAACCTCAAAGTTCTATAATTTCAAATCGGAAAACAGCAATGACAATATAAAACGTCAAACCATTGACTATTTCGTTGTAGGATTTCCTATTTCTAAAAAATCAGGCGTAATTTTCGGACTTCAACCTTATTCATCCGTAGGATATAAAATTGAAAGAGAACAAACCAACGATTTAAATCAGAAAACATTCAACCAACTTGAAGGAAGTGGTGGAATCAATCGCGTATTTTTGGGTACAGGATATGAAATCAACAAAAACTTCCAAGTAGGTATTCAAGCAAGCTATTTCTTTGGTAATACTGATAACAAAAATACAATAGCCTTATTAGACGCTGGAGATGGATTCGGTTTAATTACAAAGACAAATGAAACTAGGAGAATTGACTACAAAGGGTATGAAATTCGCGCTGCTTTACAATACCAAGGAAAATACAAAGGATACGATTGGCAAGCCAATCTTACTTACAGCCCAGAGACGAAGTTAACGGCTGATAATGTAACAAACTTGAGAATTATCAATTTGAATGGCGGTATAGTTGATTCAAAAGAAACGTTCAACGGAAGTACACGATTAACTAAACCACAAGAATTAGCTCTTGGAGCGGGAATTGGTAAAGATTTAAAATGGTTTGTTTCAGGTCAGTTCACCTATATTGAAAACAGCAAATTAACTTCAAGTTGGAATACTGCGCAATATGCGGGTTATGAAGACACTAAACGCTATGCAATTGGTGGTTTCTATATTCCAAAATACAATTCATTCACTAGTTATTTTGATCGCATAGTTTATCGCGCTGGGTTCCGTTATGAAAACACAGGTTTAGTCTTGAAAAATGAATCAATCAACGACTATGCTTTTTCAATTGGAGCAGGACTTCCCTTATTAGGACGTTCTTTATCAAATATCAATATCGGACTTGAATACGGAAATAAAGGAACCAAAAACAGTGGATTGATAAAAGAAAATTATTTCAACCTATCTATTGGTTTATCATTAAATGATTTCTGGTTCTTAAAACGCAAATTTGATTAATACAACTTACTCATGTTGTTAACTAAAAAAACACTTTTTATCTCTTTGTTTCTCGGTAGCTTAGGCTTTACGTCTTGTGAAAGTAAATTTAGAGATATTCAAAAAATACACGACAAAGCTCCATTTTATCCTGCTGGAATAGCGGAAAAAATGCAAGGTCAATACATTGATTCTGGTAGAGTCAAAGCGATTTTAGTTAGCGATAAAATGCTTGATTTCTCAACTGTCAAATACAAGTTTACTGAATTTCCCGAAGGGATTCACCTAACGTTTTTTGATAACAACAACAATAAAAATACGGTTGTAGCAGACTATGCTATTCAGTATACCGCAACAGAACTTATTGATTTAAGAGGCAATGTAGTCATTACGACACACGACAATAAGAAATTAGAATCCGATCAATTGTATTACAACCAACGATTGGATTGGTTTTATACCAATGGTAAATACAAAGCTTCCACAGATAAAGAAAACTTCACTCAAGGCGTTGGTGTTGATTTCGATGGAAAATTAAACGTAATTAAAGCTAGAAATAGCTACGCAGAGAGTATTAAAAAAGAAAACTAAACCTATGAAAGCACTACAGATTATACCTTTTCTATATTTATTTGTAGCCATACTATTTATTTATGATGCTGCAACTAAAATTATGGCTGGCGAACCCTTCTCAAACTATTGGACAAGCTTTCTTGTTGCAGGTCTAGCTGTTTTTATGTTTTTCTTTAGAAGAAAATACAGCAAAAGAATGGTAGATCACTACAATAAAAAATAAGAATCAAAACAGAAATAACGAAAACGCAGAACTACAAAACAGTTCTGCGTTTTTTTTATGTATACATTTTCTCTTCTCCCCTCCCTTTTCACTTTTTTATTTTCTACTTCCTTGTGCTTTTATCTCCATTTTACTCCCCTTGAATCAAGCATTAAGTAAAAATTTCTGTTTTTTAACATTAAAAATCATCGAGAAACGCATTCTTTCTTTAAAATAATAGGTTTACCCCTTTTATTATTAAAGAGATAATTGTATTTTCGCTCTCTGAAAAAAATTACACATAATAAAAAAACATGGCAGTTTTATCAAAAATTAGACAAAAGTCGGCGCTGTTAATTGCAGTAATTGGTATTGCTTTATTAGCATTCGTTATTGGAGACGTCGTTAGAAGCGGAGGTGCTGGTTCTTCGAGAAATATTGGAAGCGTAAATGGTGAAGATATCAATACGCAGATTTTTCAACAGAAAGTTTCTCAAGCAGAGCAAGGGAATCAAATGAGTAGAAATCAAGCCTATCAAATGGTTTGGAATACCGAAGTGAATAATATACTGCTAAAAACAGAGTTCGAAAAATTAGGTTTACAAATTGGAAAGGATCAATTAATCAACGTAGTAAAAACCAACCCTATGTTTGCTAATAGTCCAGAATTCCAAAATCAATTAGGACAATTCGACATGGCGAAATTCAACGCTTGGGTAATGGCAATGAAACAAGCGGGTCCAGAACAATGGCAAGCTTGGCTAAGCTATGAAGTAGAGTTGGAAAAATTCGGTTTACAACAGATGTACAACGCTTTAGTAAAAGGTGGAATATACACCACTCAAACCGAAGCTAAATATTCTTACCATGGAGAGAATAGCAAAGTAACTTTTGACTATGTAACTGTTCCATATAGCACAGTGAATGATGATCAAGCGAAAGTAAGTGATTCTGAAATCACAGGTTATATGAAAAAACACGAAAATAGATTCAAATCTGAGCCTACACGTGAATTGACTTATGCTTATATTGAAAGTGTTCCTTCTGACAAAGACAAAGAAGATGTAAAAGAAACAGTAGAAGCTTTCTTAAGACCAACTGTTCAATATAATGCAGAAACAAAAAAGAACGATACAATTGCAGGATTCAAAGGAACTAAAGACTTAGTGGCTTTCATAAATGCAAACTCAGATGTAAAATTTGACAGCGTATATTATGCGAAGAAAGATTTACCCTTAGAGTTCCAAGAACAACTATACAACTTACCAACAGGAGAGGTATTTGGTCCTTATTTATTTAATGATCATTACTGCATTTCTCGCATGGTAGGTAAAAAAGCAGGAGCAAAAGCTAATGCTGCTCACATCTTAATTTCATATGCTGGTGCACCACAAAGTGCAGCAACAAGAACAAAAGAAGAAGCAAAAGCAAAAGCGGATGAAATCTTGAAAAAAGCTACTGCTGCGAACTTTGCTGAATTAGCGCAAGCTGAATCAGAAGATACAGGATCAAAAGCAAATGGTGGTAAATACGAAGATATTGCTAAAGGACAAATGGTAAAACCTTTCGAGGATTTCGTCTTTAACAATGCTACTGGTAAAATTGGAGTAGTTGAAACTGATTATGGTTTCCACGTAATCCAAGTTTTAGGAAAATCAGAAGGAGTACAAATTGCTACTTTAGCGAGAAAGGTTGAACCTTCAGAAGCAACAGCTGACGAAGTATTCGCAAAAGCAACAAATATTGAATCAGCAGCAACTTCAGGAAACTTAGTTGCAGAAGCAGAGAAAGCAAATGCAGTAGTTCAACAAAACGTAACAGTTCGTCCATTCGACGAGTACTTACAAGCAGTTGGAGCAAGAAGTGAAATTGTTTCTTGGGCATTTAACAAAGATACCAAAGACGGAGATGTGAAGCGTTTTGATATTCCTGATGGATATATTGTTGCTACATTAGCTTCAACAAACAATACTGGTTTACTTCCTATCGAAGAAGCTAGAAAAATAGTTGAACCAATTTTAATGAACGAGAAAAAAGCTCAAATCATTAAACAAAAAATGACAGCTGCTACAGTAGAAGAAGTATCTAAACAAACGAATGCTTCAATCGCAACTGTATCTGACGTTTCAAGACAAAACCCATTAATTCCAAATATCGGCAATGAACCTCTAGTAGTAGGTACTGCTTTTGGAACAGCATTGAACCAAAATTCAAAATTGATTGACGGAGCAAATGGAGTTTATATGGTCAAAACAACAAATGTTGCTTTAGCACCAAACTTAGACAACTACAACAACTACAAAACTAGAACTGAAAATGCAGTTCGCATGAATGCTTCATCTAAAGTATTACAAGCTTTAAAAGATCAAGCTAAAATTACAGACAACAGAATTGGAATGATCCAATAATTATATCAAAAGCCATCTATCATTAGATGGCTTTTTTTATTCCTACTCGTATAACTAAGAAAAATACCTTATTTTTGCTCTTCATTCTATATTTAATAAGATACATATGAAAGCATACGTTTTCCCTGGTCAAGGTGCTCAATTCACTGGAATGGGTAAAGATTTATATGAAAGTTCAGCAATTGCTAAAGAACTATTCGACAAAGCAAACGATATTCTTGGTTTCAATATTACAGACATTATGTTTGAAGGAACTGCAGAGCAATTAAAAGAAACGAAAGTTACACAACCTGCTGTATTCTTACATTCTGTTATCTTAGCTAAAACAATTGAGAACTTCAATCCAGAAATGGTTGCCGGACATTCACTTGGTGAATTTTCAGCTTTAGTTGCCAATGGTACTTTAGCTTTCGAAGATGCTTTAAAATTAGTTTACCAGAGAGCGATGGCTATGCAAAAAGCATGTGAAATTACTCCTTCAACAATGGCCGCTGTATTAGGTTTAGATGACGCTATTGTAGAACAAGTATGTAACGAGATTGACGGCGTTGTTGTAGCAGCAAATTACAATTGCCCTGGTCAATTAGTAATCTCAGGAGAAACAACTGCAGTAGAAAAAGCATGTGAGAAATTAAAAGAAGCTGGTGCAAAAAGAGCCTTGTTACTTCCAGTAGGTGGAGGTTTCCACTCTCCTATGATGGAACCTGCAAGAACGGAATTAGCAGCTGCAATCGAAGCAACAACTTTCAACCAACCTTCTTGCCCTGTATATCAAAACGTAACTGCTAGTGCAGTAAATGACCCAGAAACAATTAAAAAGAACTTGATTGTACAATTAACTGCTCCTGTAAAATGGACACAATCTGTACAACAAATGATTGCTGATGGAGCAACTTTATTTACAGAAGTAGGTCCTGGAAAAGTTTTAACAGGTCTAATCAAAAAAATCGACAAAGACGCTGAAACTTTCAACATCTAATATTGAACTCATCTTGACTTTCTCTAATTGATTAAAAAAGTCAAGATGAGTTCATTCAAACAACTTATAGACCTAAAATCCTTGATTCAAAAAAATCAAGGATTTTCTATTTCATCTAAAACCGTGGAAAAATTATCTCTTCAAGAGTGGGTATTAATCTTTACACTAGCTAGTTTAACCGCTTTAGGTCCCTTAGCTATTGATATGTATTTGCCTGCTTTTCCAAAAATAGCTGCTGATTTACAAACTGAAGTAAGCTATGTTCAAGTTTCTCTATCAACCTTTTTAGGAGGTTTGGCTGTTGGACAATTATTCTGGGGGCCTATATCTGATAAATATGGCGCCAAAAAACCAATCCTCTTATCTTTGAGTATTTTTATTCTCACATCCTTTGCCTGTATGTACGTTTCTGATATCAAAGTAATGTGGGCCCTTCGCTTTTTACAGGCTTTTGGCAGCAGTGGTGGGCTTGTAATTGCTCGATCGATTGTCAATAAGCGCTTTGATAAAGATAAGACCTTAAAGATATTTAGCATCTTAGCGCTCGTGGGAGGAATTGCCCCTATTGTAGCGCCTATTCTGGGAAATGCCGTACTGAAGTACTTCGATTGGCCTCATATTTTTACAGCTATGGGGGCATTTGCACTATTCAGTATTGCCATGACATTTACTTTTTTAAAAGAAGACTTCTCTAATCGTTTACCTTCTTTAGAAGTAAGGTCTATCGCTCAAAATTATGGAAAGCTCTTTCAAAATAAAACATTCGTTACCTATACCTTTGTTGGAAGTATAGCCTTTAGCTGCTTGATGCTTTATATTTCTAACTCACCTGTATTGGTTATGGAAGTAGGAGGACTGAGCAGTACCGCTTTTAGCATTGTATTTATGGTCAATTCTTGTGGATTAATGTTGGGATCTTTCCTAACTTCTTCTTTCTTAAGGAAGCGCTTAGAACCCAAAAGAATCATTGCCCTTGGTACGAGTATTCAACTAATAGCTGCCCTTAGTTTATTTGGTGTGATTGTACTAGATGGTTCCATTTATTACCAATTGGTTCCTCTTTTCTTTTTTGTATTGCCTTTGGGAATGATCTTTCCAACGTCAACTACTTTGGCTTTATCGCCATTCAAAGCAGAATCAGGAATTGCCTCAGCCCTATTTGGAGCGTCTCAATTGGCCTTTACCTTCTTAACTTCTGTTTTATTAAATACCTTAAACGATGGTACCATGTATATTGTAGCACTCTCATTGGCGACTTGCGCCCTATGTTCATTACTCATTAATACATTCACCCAAAAAACATAAATAAAAAAGCCTTGAGAAATCTCAAGGCTTTTTTTTATAGCATTAGGGACTATCCTAAAAAGGCTTTAATTTCGTCCGTCATAAATTTAATTTGATCTGCTTCTAATTCAGAGTGCATCGGCAATGATAATACCTCTTTTACCAATTGATTTGTAACTGGGAAATCCTCTTCTTTATAACGAGGATCTAGATATGCTTTTTGGTTGTGCAATGGAATTGGATAATAAATTGCACAAGGAATTCCCTTCGACTGTAAATGTGCCATTAATCCATTGCGATCTGCATTAACAATACGCAACGTATATTGGTGGAATACGTGACTATCTACATCCCCTTCTACTTTTGGAGTAATTATATTTGGATGATTAGCCAAAGCTGCTGAATACTGAGCTGCTGCTTCTCTTCTCGCCTTATTGTATTGATCCAAACGCGGTAATTTTGCATTTAACACAGCTGCTTGTAAACTATCCAAACGAGAGTTCACTCCAACCACATCGTGGTGGTAGCGTTCATACATTCCGTGATTTACAATTCCGCGAATGATATGTGCTAATTCATCATCATTTGTAAAAATAGCACCACCATCACCATAACATCCTAAGTTTTTAGAAGGAAAGAAAGAGGTTGCTCCAACGTGAGCAATTCCACCCGTTTTTACTTTTGTACCATCTGAAAATGCATAGCTAGCTCCAATACCTTGTGCATTATCTTCAATCACATATAAATTGTGAGCGGCCGCTATTTTCATGATTTCCTCCATATTCGCTACATTACCGAATAAATGCACCGGTACAATCGCTTTTGTTTTAGGAGTAATTGCTTTTTTAATAGCTTCTACATCAATATTCATGCTATTTGGACAAACATCTACTAAAACAGGCGTTAACTGTAATAAGGCAATTACCTCAACCGTTGCAGCAAACGTAAAATCAGCTGTGATTACCTCATCACCAGGTTGTAAACCTAGTCCCATCATGGCAATTTGCAAGGCATCTGTTCCATTTGCACATGGAATCACGTGCTTTACCCCTAAATACTTCTCTAAATTTGCTTGAAAAGTATGTACTTGAGGCCCGTTGATAAATGCAGAAGATTCTAAAACTTCTTGAAAAGATTGATTTACTTCTTCTTTAATTCCTTCATATTGACTTTTTAAGTCAACCATTTGAATTTGTTTCATCACATTGGATTTAGTATCTCTAAGTCTTTGGCTCTTCCTTGTTTTTAGAGCAAAATAACTTGACTGTCGATATGTTTTACAGCCACAAAAATACTAATTTCTTTACTTTAAAAATCTTTTCTTTACTAAAAGAAACGTAATTTCGCTAGATAAACAATTCCATATGCTATTTCTTTATAATCTACTTATTCATATCGCTACTGCAGTCTTGCATCTAATCGCCTTATTCAATAAAAAGATTACCTTATTTATTCAAGGCCGAAAAGCGTCTTTTGCCATTTTAAAACAACACATTCAATCTAGTGATCGCGTGTTTTGGATACACGTTGCCTCTTTAGGTGAATACGAACAAGGCTTGCCAATTATGGAAGCGCTCAAACAACAATTCCCAAATCACAAGATTGTATTGACCTTTTTTTCTCCTTCTGGTTATGAAGTAAAAAAGAATAATACAATTGCCGATGCAACCTTGTATTTACCCATGGATACCCTAAGCAATGCCAAAACCTTTTTAAAATTAGTGCATCCTGAAAAAGTATTTTTCGTAAAATATGAATATTGGCCGAATTATCTTCATCAATTAAAAAAACAAAAGATTGAAACCTATTTGGTCTCAGGTATCTTCAGACCAAATCAAGTATTTTTTAAATGGTATGGCAGTTTTTACAGAAATGCCCTACAAGCTTTCTCTTATTTCTTTGTGCAAAATGAAGAATCTCGTCACCTTCTTTCCTCCATTCAACTCGACAATACCGAAGTGGTAGGTGATACGCGTTTTGACCGAGTTAGTCAGATTTTAGAACGCGACAACACCCTGCCTTTTTTAGAGGCATTAACACAGGGTAAAACCAAGCAAACCCTTGTTGTAGGAAGTTCTTGGCCACAAGATGAAAAGATTATCGTTGATTATATCAACCAAACGCAAGATGAAGAAATCAAATTTGTCCTGGCTCCTCATAATATTAAACCAGAACAAATCCATCAACTTTACCAAGCGATTGATAAACCCAAACAACTTCACTCTGCTTATAGAGAAGGAACGACCGACTTATCACAAACACAAGTCTATATTATAGATGCCTACAGTCTGTTGACCAAAGCGTACAGCTATGCAACGATCGCTTATGTAGGCGGTGGTTTTGGAGCGGGTATTCACAATATTCTAGAAGCAGCCACCTTTGGCGTTCCCATTCTTATTGGTCCAAACTACAAGAAATTTCAAGAAGCAAAAGATTTAATTCAATTGGGTAGTTGTATAGTTATCAACAATGAAGATGACTTTATTAACAATTTGAATAAGTTATTAACAAATGATACGCTCCGTTGTGAATTAAATCAGATTAGCTCAAACTTTATCCTAGGAAATAAAGCAGCCACAAACAAGATTATAAACCACGTATTCAATTAGTTGGAATTTAAATTAAGTAGATCATCCTCTGAGAAGTTATTCACAATTTGCATTATCCTGTTGTAAACAAATTGTTGATAACTATAAAAAAGAAGTAAGATATCACCTATAAAACGAAAAAAAGGTAAGTAAACGCTTTTGTTTACTTACCTTTTATAATATGAATTAATAATTACACTATAGGTAACTTATAGAAAGTTAGAGGTATATAAAAATTGTATCAATACCGAATGAGCAAGATAAGGCAAAATATTCATTGCCACAATACCTTTAGGACTATTTGTTAAATTAAACTCTTCCCTTAAGAGTATTTATTTTATTAAACATCTCAATCCCTTAGGAGGTTCCCGCTTCCTTTGTTTATCTTATAAAGCTTTATAAAAACTTCTTTTTTTTAACATCCTATCTATTCTCCCACTTTTGTTCTTTCACATTTGCGTTATCTACATTCTTTTATGCTGTTCATCCCTTTAAAAGGTAGAAAAATCAACGTCGATTTCCTTTGGTCTTTACAATATAAAGGAAAAATAAAAAAATCTAACTTTAGTTACTTTTTCCGCACAACTATCTCCTAAAAATCGCATAATTCGATATCTTCCTCTTTAACACGGCGTTTATTTTTCTCAAAATACACTTAAAATAAAGGATGGGAAGGGAAACCGTAGTTCCTATTACCTGAATAGTTGTATCTTGCCTGAAATAAAAAAAAACGAACACTTTTATGAACTTAAGACTTAAAAACGCATTTAAACTGCTCGTTGCACTTCTTATTGTTCCTGTTTATGCACAACAAGGAGGTATGTGGATTCCTTCTTTGCTAGAGGGAATGAATGAAAAGGAAATGACGACCTTAGGAATGAAAATGTCCATTCAGGATATTTATGATGTAAATAATTCAAGCATGAAAGATGCTGTTCCACACTTTAATGGTGGATGTACATCAGAGGTTATTTCTCCTCAAGGATTACTATTGACTAATCACCACTGTGGATATGGTCAAATTCAATCGCATTCTTCTGTAGAGCACGATTATTTAGCAAACGGTTTCTGGGCGAAATCACAAGCGGAAGAATTGGCAAACGACAATTTAGAAGTTACTTTTATTGTGCGTATTGAAGACGTTACAAGTGCAGTTATGCACGGAGTAAAAGCAAAGGATACTGAAATCCAAAAACAAGAGAAAATCAATGCTAATATTTCACGTACTGTTGCTACCTTCCCAAAAAAGGATTGGCAAGAGAACAAGATTAAATCTTTTTACGAAGGAAATCAGTACATTTTATTTGTTACAGAAACCTTTAAAGATGTCCGTTTAGTTGGAGCACCGCCTTCGTCTATTGGTAAATTTGGATCGGATACGGATAACTGGGTATGGCCACGTCATACAGGAGATTTCGCTTTGTTCCGCATTTATGCAGATAAGAACAATCGCCCTGCTGCTTATTCCAAAGACAACGTACCTTATACACCGAAGCACTTCTTCCCTATTTCACTAGATGGAGTAGCACAAGATGACTTCACTATGGTATTTGGTTACCCAGGTCAAACACAAGAATACTTACCTTCTTATGCCATTGAACAAATTATCAATGATTTGAATCCAGCAAAAATCGGAGTACGAGATGTTGCCTTGAAAATCACAGATGAATATATGCGTAATGATCAAGCGATTAAAATTCAATATGCTTCTAAATACGCGGGTACTGCAAACTACTGGAAAAAGTGGATTGGAGAAAGTCAAGGATTAAAAAAGAGCAATGCTGTAGCGGTTAAAAAAGCATACGAACAAGATTTTATTGTCCGTGCGAAGAAAAGCAAAAATGCAAAAGAATATACAGCTATCTTACCTAAATTCGAGAAATTATACCAAGAGATTGCTCCTTATTCATTAAGTAGAGATTACTTTATGGAGGTCGCCTTGAGAAATGGAGAATTACTAGCTGCTGCTTGGAGACTTACTGCAGTAGAAAATGCTGTAAACAACGAAGCTCAATTCCAAAGTAGAAAAGCGAACTTATTGCAATCACAAGAGCGCTTTTACAAAAACTACAATAAAAAGGTAGATCAGGATGTATTCCAAGCGATTGTATCTTTATACAAAAACAATGCACCTAAAGAATTTTTAGCACCAGCTTTAAAGCAAGCAGATGTTGCAGCATTGACAAAAGAAATCTACGCACAAAGTAAACTAACCTCATATGAAGGTTTAAAAGAATTATTAAGCGGGGATGCAAAACAAGTTAAGGAAGCCTTATTAGCAGACAAAGGATATGCATTCGCAAAAAGCTTAATCGAAAATTATCAAGCGAACATTTTGCCGAAATACGAAGCGCTAGACTTAGAGATTAAAGCTTTACAGCGCACCTACATGAAAGCGCAATTAGAGCTTTATCCTGATGCAAGAATTTTCCCTGATGCGAATAGTACCTTACGCGTTACCTATGGTAAAGTAGATGGTTATGCACCAAAAGACGCAATCTATTATGAGCCTGTTACTCATTTGGAGGGAATCATGGAAAAATACATACCAGAAGATTATGAGTTTGATGTACCAGCTAAATTAATTGAACTATATAATGCGAAGGATTATGGTGCATATGCAGAAGATGGTAAATTGCCTGTAAACTTTATTGCAACAAACCATACAACTGGAGGAAACTCTGGAAGTCCAGCTATTGACGCACATGGAAATTTAATTGGATTAAACTTTGACCGCGTTTGGGAAGGAACCATGAGTGATATCTATTATGATCCTGCTATCTGTAGAAACATTATGGTTGATGCACGCTATATTTTATTTATTATTGACAAATTTGCAGATGCAAAACACCTAATAAATGAGATGAAATTGGTAAATCCGAAAAAAGACCAAAAATAAAACACTGATAATCAGTTAATTAAAAATTATTTTTTTTATATAAAAATAATTTACAAAAACAAATTATTGAATGAAATATTTTCTATATTTGTATCGAATTAATAATTAACTTTTATAACTTTAGTAAAATGAAAAAAATCGCATTAAGCATTGCTTTAGTAGCTATGATGGGAGTATCTTTTGTTTCTTGTAAAGACACTGCAAAAGAACCAGCTCAAGAAGAAGTAACAACTACAGAAGAAGTAGCAGCTCCAGTTGAGGAAGTTGTAACTGAAGAAGTTGTAACTGAAGAGGCTCCTGCTACAGAAGAAGCTCCTGCTACAGAAGCTCCAGCTACAGAAGAAGTTGCTAAATAATTTTAGCTAGCAATAAAAAAAAAGCTCTCACAAGGTGAGGGCTTTTCTTTTTTATATCCGTTTCGATTCTCAATTCAGAGCAATCAGTTCTTCCATTAATTTTCTTTCATTTGATAAACGAGGTACTTTGTGTTGCCCTCCTAATTTATCACTTCCTTTCAACCAATCATAAAATAATCCTTTACGCGCTTGATGCAAGACCAATGGATTTAAGGTCATATTATTGTATCGCTTCGCCTCATAATCTGAATTCACTTCTTGTATACATTGATCCAATACCTCGGCAAATTTGTTCAAATCTTCAGGTGCTTTGGTAAATTCAATCATCCATTCATGTGCGCCTTTTTCTTTTCCAACCATAAAAATAGGAGCTACGGTATATTCAGCGATTTCTACTTGAAATAAAGAACAAGCTTTCGCTAGAGCGCGATCTGTATTTTCAACCATCAATTCTTCACCGAAAACATTAATATGATGTTTGGTTCTTCCTGTAATCTTAATTCGATACGGCAATAAACTAGTAAATCGAACCGTATCTCCAATCAGATAACGAACCAATCCCGCATTCGTAGTAATCAACATAGCATAATTTTTACCTAATTCGACATCGCGTAAAGAAATTATGCGTTGTGCACTCGTTCCAAAAGTATCCATCGGAATAAACTCATAAAAAATACCATAATCAAGCATCAACAACAGTTCATTGCATCCATTCTGATCTTGAATAGCAAAAAATCCTTCTGAAGCATTGTAAATTTCGTAGTATTTAAAATCACTACTTGGCAACAATTTTTGGTATTGATCTCTGTACGGTTCAAAACTCACTCCACCGTGAAAATAAACTTCCGCATTAGGCCATAGTTCCAATAAACTTCCCTTTCCTGTTTCTTGCATAATCTTATTGAAGAGAACCAACATCCACGAAGGCACGCCCATAAAACTAGTAACATTTTCATTTTGTACTTCCTTGATAATCGCATTCATTTTGGTTTCCCATTCTGCCATTAAAGAAGTTTTATTGGAAGGTGTACTGCTAAACTCTGCCCAAAAAGGCATATTATCAATTAAGATGGCTGATAAATCACCAAAAATCGTATTGTTGTCTTCATATAATTGCTTACTTCCACCTAAACGCAATCCTTTTCCAGTAAAAAGCTGTGAATTTTCATTGTTGTTAAGATACAAGCAAAGCAAATCTTTAGCTGCTTTGTAATGACAATTTTCTAATGCTTCGTTACTAACGGGAATGAATTTACTCTTTGCATTGGTAGTACCGCTTGATTTAGCAAACCAACGAATGGGTTCTGACCAAAAGATATTATTTTCTCCTCTTCTCGTTCGTTCTATAAAAGGTTCAAATTCCTCATATGTATAAATAGGCACACGTTCTGCAAACGTCTCATAACTTTTAATACTAGCATAATCATATTGCTTGCCCAGTAAAGTTTTTTCATTTGTCTTGATAAGACTTAGAAAAACATCATTTTGAACCTCATTTGGGTATTTTCTAAATAAATCTATTTGATGAATTCTCTTCTTCAGAATCCATGAAGCAATAGAATTAACAATTGTCAGCGCCATATATACATTATTAATAAAGTAAACTCCTTTTTCTTGTCAAAAGAGAATCTAAACAATAAAATTTGTTTTTGTACTTTTACTCCTTACCCAAAAATAACAATTTTATTTATGCTATACGAAGGAGTTTTAAACAAAATGCAAACGGAATGGAGTAGTCCAATTGAATACTATTTGGTTTTTCAAAATAACTTCATCAATTTGAATCAAGTCTTAGATCGCCAACTAAAAATTTCCTTTATTGATTACCAATGTTTGAATTGTGGAGCACACAAAAAGATCTTCCGTCAAGGATTTTGTTACGACTGTTTTTATGCGAGTCCAGCCGTTGGGGATTGGATTATGCGTCCAGAATTGAGCACTGCTCATTTGGGGATTGCCGATCGAGATTTGGACTATGAAAGCAAGGTTCAATTACAACCCCACATCGTCTATTTGGCTTCAGCCAGTGATGTTAAAGTAGGTGTTACGCGAAAAACACAAATTCCTACGCGTTGGATTGACCAAGGAGCTTCTAGTGCAATTCCCATTGTTGAAGTACCCAATCGCTATTTAGCGGGAATTACAGAAGTAGCATTAAAAGACCTATTTACGGATAAAACCAATTGGCGTAAAATGTTACAAAATGATATCATTGACACTGATTTATTAGCGATTAGAAATTCATTGGAGGATAAACTTCCTGAAGAAGTACAGCCCTTCTTTTCTTCTACCACAGCAGATTTATATCAATTAAACTACCCTGTATTGGAATTTCCTACTAAAATAAAAAGTTTAAACTTAGATAAAACCCCTTCCTACCAAGGTGTTTTAAAAGGAATCAAAGGTCAATACCTCTTGTTTGAAGACGGAACGGTTTTCAACATTAGAACCTATGAAGGTTATGTCGTTCAACTTGACATTGAATAAAAAAAGGAAGCAAATAGAAATGCCCTAAAAAGTTAGACTCTTTTTGGGGCATTTTTTATCTTTCATTTCCTATTCAATTTATTTTCAATATCCTTTATTCTTCTCAACAATTCAACCCAAGGTAAACTTTCTCCAATAATCATATACTCTTGCATCGTAGCATAATCAGCCTTCCAACGCTTCGTTACTTCTTCTGGTGGTAAAATACTAAGTTTACCCTTTTTATGATTACTGTAATTTAATCCTCTAATTGGCGTCATTAATTGGCGATGTTCTACTAATTGATCCAATAACATATCATCTGCAATAGCGAGTAGACCATAGGGAGATCTCATCAAAAGCTCTACATCATAGAGATGCCTTGAGAGTCTCTCTGTTCGAATGTTTTCAATAGGTTTTGAGAATTCTTCATGCAATAACAACACTTTCTCTAGAAAAGTTCGAGTAGGAAGAACAGTCCGAACCTTAAATGAAGTCATCGAAAAAAAAGCAGAACGATAATGCTCGTCCAAAAAGGAGATTATTTTTTTCACCTCAACAGGTTCTATTAATGACCTTGCCCCTATTTCCAACAGTACTCGTTTTTGAATATAATATGTGGTATCTGGAAGTATAGATGAATAAAAAATCGCTAATGTATTCGGATCACTTGTATCATCTACATGCAGATTATATTCAATTCTATAGCGATTAGAAGAGATTCCCAACGCTTCCAATTGCATGATTAACTCTTTTCTAAACTCGTTAATAATAAAGTTTCCTGAAGCTTTTCTAACTTGTTTTATTTTGGTTTTTGAAGAAACTAAATCAAAACCTAATACCTTTCTATCTAATATTAAATCAACATCCTCTGAAAAACGATCAATTAAATGATAGACTTTACTCAATGAAGTCCCTCCTTTAAAAAAAACAAAATCTGCATATTTCGATTGAAAAATAGCTCTTAACACAATACATACCCACCAATCTTTTTCAACCGCAAAAAGAGGTATTCCTAAAGAAAGGCTCGTTTGTTCTATGACTATTTTTTTTTGTTCTTTTTCCAGGTCATTCCACATACACCGTTGACGAGTAAAGTTGATTAATTATTTCTTGAATCCATCTTGGGGCGTGTTTCAACTGAGTCTTTCGTGCATTTTGATCTACTTGCTTTACAGCAGGCAACAACAGATTGAGAAAAGAAGGGGTAATTTCTTTTTTTTCCTTTGCTCTCAATGCTTGTACAAGGAGAAATAATAACTTATTCTTAATCAAAAATGTTTTAGGTACTGTGCGTTTAAAATAAATAGTTCTGGTGCCTATGGCTATTTTTCTAGGTGACCCATCTGTTAAATAAACCGCTTTCAAAGGGATTTGAGTAGTTAATCCTAACAAATATTGCGCCATAACTCCCGTAGGTGCAATTTTAATTTTATCTCGTTTAGCTATTTTTTGAGCAATATCTTCTATACTAGGATATAGCTTTCCCAACAAATGATCTTCTATAGGTTTGACGTATATACCTTGTGCAATTCGTTCTATACTTTGCTTCTTTTCAAGTCGGAAAAGCACTTGTCGGATATTATCAGCTGTGCCATAAGCGGTAAAATCATCCGCAAAAAAAACCTGTCCTTTATAGGATTGTACGATTTTGTTTTCGATTTGATTTTGAACTGATTTCACCATTTTTAAAAGCTTATTTTGTCACAAAAATAATTCTTTTTTGTGACAAAATAAGCTTTTAAAAGATTAAAAATCAAAAGTATACTTCATAAAAAAAGGAGTGAATCATTTTACTGCTTCACTCCTTTTCCTTACTCACTTTTCTTTTTACCAAAAAGATCTTTCAATCCTTTGCCTATCTTTTCAACCGCTTCTTCGGTTTCATTCTTTTTCTTTTCTCCTTCTCCATGCTGTGTTCCCTCTGCGTTGTCTTTATTTTTATTACCTCCGCTGAGTAAATCCTTCAATGCATCTTTTCCTTTATCAATGTATTTATTCGCTTGATCTTCCGCAATTTGTTTGGTCAAATTCGTTACGACTTCATTCATATTCGTTCCTACTTTAGGCGCGCTGAAGTTACCCGTTAAATCCACTTTTACCGGAATAGCCTCGTATTTAGCACTTTCCTGGGGACTCAATTTACTCAGTAAATTCGCTACGTCAGACCCCAACATTTTTGCAGGTACTTTAAAGTCTAAGGCATAATTCATTTGTTGGTCAAAACCGTGTTCTCCTGAAATTTGAACATTCATATCTTTCACTTTCAAATCAAAAGGCGATACTTGTACTTTACCGTCTTTAAATTTCAGGTGAATGCGTTTATTGTTCAAATCCAATTTACTCAAATCAATAAATTTCACTGCTGAATCTAAAGAAGAAAGCAGTTTTGAGTTGGCAACATTCACTTGTGAATTTAAGATATCCCCCGTTAAATCCCCCGATAACGTATTCATAATAGGTGAAAAATCACTGCCTTCTAACTGTCCATCTAATTGAATAGTAGCATTGATATTTCCAGCAATGATCCCCGCAATTGGAGCAATTTTTTTCAAGAACTCAAATTGAGTAAACGTTTCTTTAATATCTAACGTTTTCAAGCCTAAATCCATATTAAATTTAGGTTGTGTTCCTTTCGTAGAGACATCCCCTGCAAAAGCCAGTTTTCCACCAAAGATATCTGTTGTCATATTCTCTAAACGCGCCGTTTCCTCTTTGACGATTAAACGCCCTTTTACATTCTTCAACGTCAGATTATCATAGACCACTGTTTTGGCATCTGCATTAATGGTACAATCTAAGAAAGCTGGTATTTTCAAAGCTTCTGTTGATGCAGTGGATTTAGCTTTATCTTCTTTCGGTTTATCTGTTGTGGCAGTAGCGGTATCTTCTTTCAATAAATCCGCTAAAATGAAATTAGTTGAACGTACATTAAAATTTCCTTTCAATGTTTGTTTATTAAACAAGAAACCATATAAATTATCCAATCGCCCATCTGCAGCTACATCAGTTTGTCCTGTTACTAAAGCAAATTTATTTAAGCTTACATGATTGGGATTAAACGAAATGGCAGCTTCTTTGATATCCAACGGCTTTGCCATTGCATCTGAAGCAAAATGGAAATTAGTCAAACTAATATCTCCTGCATTCCTGATGTTTTGATACTGACTTTTTTCTACGGAGTTCATATCAAAGTTCGTACTGACATTTGCTTTTAAGATTCCCGTTAAAGGAGTATCCATTTTTACGGGATAAGCTTTAGTTACATTAGCTAAATTAATCACTCCATTCAACTTCGCATCCACCAGTGGATTTTCACTTAAATTTTTAATATTGGCACTCGCATTAAATACATCTTGATCAACCTTAAAAGACAACTTATTCAAATCGACATAAGTGTCTTTCATCCATCCTGTTGTATTAACAACTTTCATATCCAAAGCAATTTGTTCAACAGCTTTAGGTAAATCAGGATACTTAAAAGAAGCTTTATTGGCGGCCATTTCAATAGCTAGTGTTGGAATTGTCGTTTCTGTTAAATTCCCTTTTACTTTTCCTCCTACTCTAAAATCTCCCGTTGTCGTAACTCCTTTTAATCCTCCAGCATAAGCTTCTGGGATTAGTCCTAAAAAGTTTTTAAAATCTGAATCTGGTGTAGCAAAAGACAAATCAAAAGCTTGTCCATTTTCTAACAATTGGATTTGACCATCAAACTGCAAAGGCAATTGATTAATCAACGCTTTGTTTTCCTTGAAGGTATAAATCTGTTGATCCATATCCATACCAATCATCGCATCCAAAGACAACTGTACTTGATTCAAAAAAGAAGTTCCATCCAGAACAAAAGAAACCTTCGCCTTGGATTTCGTATCTAAGTCTAACACATTAGCCGTTAGATTTCCTTTTCCTTCGTGATTAAACTCATCCATGACAAATTGCATTTTAGAACTTAGATCCGTATAAGTAATCTTGGTGTTTTCAATTTGATAATGTTGCAAAGCCAGCGAAAAAGGCTTGTCTTCTTTATCTTCTTCCTCCTCTTTATCTTCCTCGTCTTTCAACGCGATGTCATAGTTGGCAATCCCCTGTTCGTTTACTAAAACGTTAATTGCGGCATCTTTCAATAGGATTTCTTGAATATTCATGGGCTTGTCTGCTCCATTAAACAATTCCATTACAGACATCTGCAATCCTATAGTCTTTGCATGCAATAAGGTATCTCCCGCAAAGGGTTCGTTATTGACAATAGTCAATCCATCTATCGTTACAGTCGCTTTGGGAAAATTCTTGAGTAAACTCAGATTAACTTTATCAAATGAAACGGTAGCCGTTAAATTATCATTGATTGTTTTGAGCACTAAATCTTGAATTTTTCCTTTAAATAAAAAAGGTGCAGCAAGTAAAAGCAGGAATAATCCCACTATAATTCCACCGACCCATAATGCAATTTTCTTCTTCATAATCATTTAATTTTCATACAAAATAACAAAAAAAAGAGTCAACTCAAGGTATTTGAGTTGACTCTTTACTTCTATTAGGTAAATCTTAACCTATTGAATCTTAATTTCAAATGGCATAATCGCCTGAGCTCCTTTTAGGGAAGAAAAGTAATTTAATCGCTCCATCATTTCAAAATTCTCTTGTCCGATTTTTTCTTTCAGCAACTCATCTTGGGTTTGCATAATAGATGCTCCTAAGAAATTGCGCAATAAATCGTTGAATTTTAATTCATATTCAGGGTAGCTCACTACGTTGTAATTTTCTATTTCCACTTTATTCGCTGCATACGCAATAGCATCACCTAGCCCACCTAATTCATCTACTAATCCTTTTTCTAAAGCATCTACTCCTGTCCAAACACGTCCTTGTGCAATCTCGTCTACCTTTTCAAAAGTCATTCCACGACCTGCCGCTACTCGGTTGACAAAGGTTTCATAGATAAATTCAATGCTTTCTGTTACTTCCGATTTAAATGATTCGTCTACTTTGCGGAATGGACTATAAGAAGCTGCATTTTGATGCGTTTTTACTTGTTCTGCATTAACGCCATATTTTGTGGCTAAAGTGCTAAAGTTTGGCAACATACCAAATACTCCTATCGATCCTGTGATTGTTGCTGGATCTGCAAAAATACGATCTGCACCACAAGAGATATAGTATCCTCCAGAAGCAGCTAAATCTCCCATAGATACAATTACAGGTTTAACTTTTTTCGTCAATTCGATTTCTCTCCAAATCAACTCAGAAGTTAGGGCACTTCCCCCTGGGCTATTTACACGCAATACAATGGCTTTTACTTTGTCGTTTTCACGTGCTTTTTTCAATGCTCGATTGATGGATCCTTCACCAATAAAACTCACATTCCCTTCTCCATTTAGGATTTGTCCTTGTGCATAAATCACGGCAATTTGATCCGTAGTCGATTTTTTTGTACTTGGTGCACCTGCTTTGATATATTCTAATACATCTATTTTATTGTATTCTTTCTCTTGATCAAGATCTAATGCTTTTTTAATAGCCGCATGATATTCATCCACATACGCTACTTTATCTACCAATTTTACTTGTAATGCTCTTTCAGGTGTTCTTGCAGCCAAGTTTGTAGCAATCGCATTCAGACTATCTACTGTTATATTTCTACTTTTTGAGATATCGTTAACTAAAGTGCTCCAAATAGAATTCAAGAATACAGTAATCTGTTCTCTATTCGCCTCGCTCATTTGTTTTTCTAGATAAGGTTCAACCGCACTTTTGTATTTTCCATGTCGAATCACTTCCATGTGAACACCTGTTTGATCCTGCAGACCTTTTAAATACAAAATCTCTGTTGACAATCCGCGAAAATCTACCGCTCCAACGGGATTCACATAGACAGTATCTGCTACTGAGCCCAAGTAATACTCACCTTGAGTAAATGCATCAGCATAGGATAAAACGAATTTCCCACTTTGTTTAAAATCTTGTAATTTCTCTCTGATTTCTCTGCGTTGTACAAACCCCAAAGAAGAAACATTATTCAAAATTGATATTCCCTTAATGCGGTCATCTTCTTTTGCTTGTTCAATTGCCATCAATACATTCGATACTCCATCTTTATTTTCATCGCTAAAATTGAAATCTTTATAGCTAAATTTTCCGCCATAATCATATTGAACGGTAGATAAATCCAAAGTAAGTACCGAATTATCTTTTACAATCACTTTTTCAGAGCTTCCTGCTGCTGCTGCAATGACGATAAAAATAAAAAACAACAAACCGAAAAAGATAAATAATCCCACGATTGTTGCTAATAAATTTCTTAAAAACTTCATACTATTACGTTTTAATTCATTAGTAGTAAATATTGGTCAAATGTTACAAACTAAGTATTTTAATTTCCTCCAATATCTCCTACAAAGTTAGCATTATTTAAAATTTCTTTTACTTACTTTTGTCTCATGAATACGCAGAACACGCTAGTTTTATCCCTTGGAACGAATCAAGGAGACAAAAAAGCAAACCTTAATCAAGCTATAAATCTAATCCACAACGAAGTAGGTACTGTTATTACAGTTTCACCTATCTACGAATTTCCAGCATGGGGTTTTGAAAGTGAGCCATTTTTCAACTGTGCTTTAGTGATTCATACGCTTTTAGATGCTCAAACGGCAATTGTAAAAATCTTAGAGACGGAAAAAAAACTAGGTCGCATCCGCAAAGAACAAATGGGTTATGCGGCGAGAATTATCGATATTGATATTATTGCTTTCAATGATGAAATCATCAATGAGCCAAATTTGGTAGTTCCTCATCCTTTAATGCAGGATCGTCTTTTCGTATTACAGCCTCTGGCAGATTTACAACTGGATTGGGTTCACCCTATATTCAAAAAAAACTGCAACCAATTGTTGCACGATTGTACGGACCAAACTACGTTTCAAAAAGTAGACGTATTATCAACCAAATTACAATCCCACCCACTGCGAAAATTAAATTTTGTGGCGATTGAAGGAAATATTGGAGCCGGAAAAACAACCCTAACCCATCGCATTGCAGAAGATTTTAACGCGAAGAGTATTTTTGAAGGCTTTGCAGATAATCCTTTTTTACCAAAATTCTATCAAGACGCTAATCGCTATGCTTTTCCATTGGAGATGTCGTTCTTAGCCGATCGCTATTCTCAGCTTTCGGATGATTTAGCGCAATTTGATTTATTCAAAGAATTTATTATCGCCGATTATTATATTTTTAAATCGTTGATTTTTGCTCAAATCACTTTAGAAGAAGATGAATTTCGCTTATACCAACAAGTCTTTGACATTATGTATAAAGAAACACCTAAACCTGATTTATATGTTTTTCTTTATCAGAATACAGATCGTTTGCTAGAAAATATTCAGAAAAGAGGACGCTCCTATGAGAGTGATATTTCAGGACAATATTTGGATCAAGTGACTCAGGGGTATTTTAATTTCATGAAAACACTTCCAGCCGAAAAAGTATTGCGCATCGATATTTCAGATTTGGATTTTGTAGCCAATCAATCCGATTACATTTTTATCTTAGATCAAATCGAAGCCAAACTAACCACATAAAAAAAGCTCCAATAACCTTTTGTGTATTGGAGCTTTTCCTTTTTATTGCATTTGCTGAAATAAATCCCAAACGACAATTCCTGCACTTACTGCTATATTCAGCGAGTGTTTCGTTCCTATCTGTGGTATTTCAATTACCCCATCACTCAAATCGACAACACCTTGTGAAACACCTTTCACTTCATTTCCGAATACTAAGGCATATTTTTTATCTGCTTCAATTTGAAAGTCGTTCAACATCACGCTATTTTCTACCTGTTCGATGGCTTGCACAGAAATGCCTTCTTCTTTTAATCGGGCTACAACCTCAACAACATCTTTGACGTATTCCCAAGCTACAGTTTCCGTTGCTCCTAAAGCAGTTTTGTGTATTTCTTTATTGGGTGGAGTAGCTGTAATCCCACACAAGTATACTTTTTCTACTAAAAATGCATCGCAAGTTCTGAAAACAGACCCAATGTTGTGTAAACTTCTTACATCATCTAAGATCACAATAATTGGCGTTTTTTCTGATGTTTTAAACTCGTCAACACTTTTTCTATCTAATTCGCTATTGGCTAATTTTCGCATAATACTCGACTATATTTCTGCAAAAGTATTGATTATACCGATACTAGTCCACTATTTCACACACGAAAATAAAAAACAAAATACTCCCTTTTTGATCAGATACCCTGTCAATACTTTTTCTTTTTTAACTAATCTTTCATATCGTTTAATTGTTAAGCCTATTGAAGTTCAATACTTTTGTAGGTTAAAAATTGAATATGTTCCACGAATTAATTAAAAAAGTAATCACCTCTGCCGTCCTCATTTACACTGTACGTTGTCTTATTGGTTTCTGCATTGGCTATTACCTCTTTATTCACTTTAAGGATCACGAAACATTATGGACGATTATTTCTATTATTCTCGTTATTTCTCCAGAAGGGCAAAATTCAAAAAAGCTATCCATTGAGCGATTTAAATCCAATTTGGTTGGATCTGTTGTTGGGTTAATTTGCTTGGAAATTCACACACCCAATTTATATGTCATCCTCTTTGGAATTGTGTTAACCATTTTAATCTGTTACTTCTTTAAAATCCTCAATATGGCACGTGTTGCATTAGTCGCTTTGGTGATTATTTTGGTTCAACCCATTACAGGATTAACAGAGATGACTCCCTTAATGCGCTTCTTAGCTGTAACTATAGGATGCTTAATCGGTTTAATGGTTGTTATTTTAACGTCAATTCCCATCCGTCAATTGAAGCGTTACTACGATCTTCCATTATCGTAAAAAAACTGTTGCTTTTAGCTATCTCGTGAATCTTACTGTATATTTGTAACTTCGTCTAAATACCTAAAAACACAAAATATGGCTGCGAAAGAGAAAGCGACAAAAGAAACTCCCTTAATGAAACAGTACAATGAAATAAAAGCGAAGTATCCCGACGCTTGTTTATTATTTCGCGTGGGGGATTTTTATGAGACTTTTGGAGAAGATGCCGTTCGAACCGCTCAAATTTTAGGTATTACCTTAACCAAACGCGGCGCCGGATCTTCTAGCGAAACTGAACTCGCTGGTTTTCCTCATCATTCCATTAATGTCTATTTACCAAAATTAGTCAAAGCTGGACTTCGCGTAGCAATTTGCGATCAGCTAGAAGACCCCAAGATGACGAAAACAATTGTAAAGAGGGGTGTTACGGAATTAGTAACTCCTGGTGTAGCATTGAACGATGAAGTTTTACAATCTAAATCCAACAACTTTTTATGCGCGGTTCACTTTACTAAAAAAGCATTAGGTATTGCTTTTTTAGATGTGTCAACGGGAGAATTTTTCACTGCTGAAGGGGATGAAGAATACATCGATAAATTATTGCAAAACTTTAATCCTAGTGAGATTTTAGTCCAAAAAAACAACAAAGTTACCTTTCAACAACAATTCGGATCAACCTATAACCTCTTCTTTTTGGACGATTGGGTTTTCAAAGAAGATTTTGCATTTGAATCGCTGACCAAACACTTTCAAACCAATTCTCTAAAGGGATTTGGTATTGAGGATTTGACGGATGGAGTTATCGCTTGTGGAGCGGTTTTGCACTACTTATCAGAAACTCAACACACTAGAATTCAACATATTTCAAATATTCAACGCATTGCTGAAGATGCTTATGTATGGATGGATCGCTTTACCATTCGCAATTTAGAACTATACCAAAGCAGCAATTTTAATGCGATTACCCTCTTAGATGTGATTGACAAAACGCTTTCTCCAATGGGGGGAAGATTGCTCAAACGCTGGTTAGCTCTTCCTTTAAAAAAGAAGAAAAATATTGTAGAGCGTCATGAAATTGTCGAACTACTCACACAACAACAAGATGTTCTTACCCATTTTCAAGAACAAATAAAAAAGATATCCGATTTAGAGCGTTTAACCTCTAAAATAGCCACAGGAAAAGTATCACCAAGGGAACTTTTGTATTTGAAAGAATCCTTAGATGCTATTATTCCACTCAAGGAACAAGCGTTAAAAAGCAAGAATGATGCTTTAAAGAGTATTGGAGATCAGCTACACGATTGTGGGTTATTGAGAGCGCGCATTGCTCAAACGATACACCCTGATGCTCCTGTAGCCATCAGCAAGGGAAATGCCATTGCTTTTGGAATTAACGAAGAGCTCGATGAATTGCGCAACATCTCCTCTACAGGTAAAGGTTACCTAGATGAAATGGAGCAACGAGAGAGTCAAAACACGGGAATTCCCTCTTTAAAGATTGCGTTTAACAACGTATTTGGCTACTATATTGAAGTGCGTAATACCCATAAAGACAAAGTTCCAGCTGACTGGATCCGCAAGCAAACCTTGGTGAATGCTGAACGCTATATTACAGAAGAATTAAAAGCATACGAAAATAAAATCTTAGGCGCTGAAGAAAAAATAAGTCAGTTAGAAGGTCGCATTTACGAAGAATTTGTTCATTGGTGTGGACAGTACATTCAACCCGTTCAACTCAACGCTCATTTGGTGGCTCAATTAGACTGTTTGTCTTCTTTTGCTCAATTGGCGTTAGAAAATAATTATGTACGTCCTACCCTTGATGATAGTTATGATTTAGAAATCAAAGAAGGACGTCATCCAGTCATTGAAAAACAATTGCCTTTTGATAAACCTTATATTACCAACGACGTATTTTTAAACAATTCGACCCAACAAATTATCATGATTACGGGACCGAATATGTCAGGTAAATCTGCGATCCTACGTCAAACAGCTTTGATTGTGCTATTAGCTCAAATGGGATGTTTTGTTCCTGCCGCTGCTGTGCGCATGGGCGTAGTGGATAAAATATTTACGCGCGTTGGAGCATCAGATAATATTTCTATGGGTGAATCAACTTTTATGGTCGAGATGAATGAAACGGCTTCCATTTTGAATAACATTTCTAATCGAAGCTTGGTGCTTTTGGATGAAATTGGCCGTGGAACAAGTACCTATGATGGAATTTCTATCGCATGGGCCATTGCAGAGTTTTTACATCAACATCCCTCCAAACCCAAAACCTTGTTTGCGACGCATTATCACGAATTAAATGATATGCAAGAACACTTTGAAGGAGTAAAAAACTACAATGTTTCGGTAAAAGAATTAAAGGATAATGTATTATTCATTCGCAAATTAGTTCCTGGTGGAAGTGCACATAGTTTTGGTATTCATGTAGCCAAAATGGCGGGCATGCCACAGATTGTCATTAATCGCGCGCAAAAGATGTTGAAACAATTGGAAAAAACACATCGAAATGACGATGAAACGAGTTTAAAACCTGCGGAACAAGATTTACAATTGAGTATTTTTAATATTGACGACCCACTTTTGGCAAGTCTAAAAGATGAATTATCGGTTATTGATATCAATACCCTAACTCCTGTAGAAGCTTTAATGAAGCTACACGAATTGAAAAAAATGATTCAATAAGTAAAAATACACTTAAAAATAGAGCACAATCGACTTACCTCAACGGGTAGGTCGATTTTTTTATAAAAAATTTCACTTTTTTACCTCCTGACTACCAAACGATTAAAAAAAACATCAAAAAATAATAGGATTACGCATTTGTACAAGTGAAAAATTGTTTTACATTTGCACTCGCATTACAGAAATAATGCACACGATCATAAACGCTTGCGAAAATAGCTCAGTTGGTAGAGCGCAACCTTGCCAAGGTTGAGGTCGCGGGTTCGAACCCCGTTTTTCGCTCGAGAGTTTTTTATCAAGCTCGAGTGGTGGAAGTGGTAGACACGCTGGACTTAAAATCCAGTGAACAGTAATGTTCGTGCGGGTTCAAGTCCCGCCTCGAGTACAAAAAAGTCCTAAGTTAACGCTTGGGACTTTTTTTTTTGCCCCTAAATGGCTTATTTTGGATCAGGAACAAAAGTTGAGGACAGTGAAAATATTTTTCTATATATAGGGCAAATTGCCATTTGCCCCTACTGGATTCTTTTGGATTTGCTTTTTCGTCAGATTATCGATTAAAGAAAATATACCCTTAGATCAGAAAATTCATCTGATAACTGCTAACCGATAACCCTCCTATCCATTTTCCTTCATAGATTCGTTCAAAAACACCCCCATTCCTTCTACCTAAACAGTAAATTTTTCTCTTTCGACAAATCACATTTATCCACAAAGAGCTTTTATTCTTTAAAAACATAAAAATAAAGTTATTTTATCCTTATTTAATTCTTTATTGCAGATAAAAAATCCTTAACATACCTTTGCACTGTTGTTCCTGATCTAAATTAAATAACATGGAGAAAATAATAAACCCTTTTTCAAAGCTAATTAACATGCAACTTCTACTGTCTTATTTTTCGATGAATATGACAAGCATGTGTATGCCTTAACGAAAACAAAGCTTTATTATTTTTTTGTTCTTCAAAACAGAAAAGGAGGCTTTGGTAGAGCCTCCTTTTTTTATATCGTTTTTTAAGCAGCAAAAAACGATAGTCAATTCTGTATGCTGCTAAAAATAATCAAATTTTTAGTAAAAATGAAACGTATTCAACTTCGGCTACTACTAAGTAGCCTGCTATTGCTATGCAATATAGCCTTAGCCCAACAATTAACTATTACAGGTGTAGTTCGTGAACACAATGGAGATGTACTTCCAGGTGTATCCGTTACGATAGCCAACACAACACAAGGAGTACAAACTGACTTAAATGGGAAATATAGCTTAATGTTCCAGGAAGGAGATAAACTTCACTTTGATTATATTGGATTTCAATCCCAAATCATTCAAGTAAATAAACAAACGGTTCTTGATGTTACCCTACTTGAAGATGCGGTTGATTTAGATGACATTGTCATTGTTGCTTATGGTACACAAAAACAAAAAGCAGTTGTAGGAGCCATTAGTCAGATTAAAAGTGATGTATTAGACAAACAAGTGGCTACTTCAGTAGTAACAGCGCTTCAAGGAACTGTAGCTGGAGTTAATATCATCAACTCGAGTTCACAACCAGGGGAAAGTCCGACAATTCGCGTAAGAGGAATCGGTTCGATTAACGCTTCAGCCGATCCGCTCATTATCTTAGATGGGGCTCCTTATTCAGGAAACCTCAACTCAATCAGTGCAGATCAGATTGAAACGATCAATATACTCAAAGACGCCTCCTCTACTGCTCTATATGGTTCTAGGGGAGCTAATGGTGTTATTTTGATTAAAACAAAAATGGGCAAGCGCAATAGCGAACCAGAAGTTCAAGTTAAATTGAGTTCTGGCGTTGCCTTTGATGCGGTACAAACACATAAGGTTTTGGACACTCAAGGATATACTTCTTATTTATGGGAAGGTCGAAAAAACAATTACCATTACGTTTTAGGACAAGACGAAACGACAGCACGCAAAAATGCGTCAGATGGATTGGTGAGTTACTTTGGTTATAATCCTTTTGGAACCAACCAACCCGTAGATTACAACGGCAATTGGACGGTCAAAGATCCTTTATTATGGGAAACGGATTGGAAAAAAGAACTACAACGCAATCAAGCATTCCGAAATGAATACAACTTCAACATTGCTGGAGGAAGTGATCGCACTACGTATTTCTTATCTGCCAACTACCTCAACCAAGACGGGATGATTAAAACGTCCAATTTTGAGCGTACTACGGTTCGTTTAAATATAGAAAGTAAGGTTGCTCCTTGGTTACAAGTGGGAGCCAATACAGCCTATGCTAGCTCCAATCAAAATTACCCGACGCAAAGTGGCACCAACTTATACAGTCCGATGAATTGGATTTACGCAATGCCTAGTGTGTTTCCTGTTTATAAAAGAGATGCAAAAGGCCAATTGGTATACGATGCTGCAGGAGATCGCATTTACGATTATGGAAATGCATCCAGCAAAGACATCAACAGTGTACGTCCTATTATGAGTGGAGAAAATGCCGTGGGAATACTTTATAACAATAGTACAATAAACCGACGTTCGTCTTTGAGTTGGAATGGTTTCGCAAAAGTAGATCTAACTGAAGGTCTATATTTCAAATCCAACTTGTCCTATGAAAAATACGATTTCAACGTCAAAGAATACAACAATGCTCAATATGGACAAGCCTCAAGTGTGCAAGGACGTGTACAAAAATCCAAAGACACTTCAGAAACGATTAATTTCATCAATGCATTACACTATGACAAAGTATTCGGAGACCACCATCTAGCGGTGGATGGAATTGTAGAAGCTTACCGCTTTAAACAAGACTTATTCCATGCCTCCTCTACCGGCTATCTACCAGGCAACTCAGAAATTGGTAGTGGTACCGCTCTAGAAAGCATTGAAGGATATGAAGTAGAAGATCGTTTGACGAGTTATTTAGGAAGAGTAAGTTACGATTACAACAACAAATATTTTATAGAAGGTTCATTTAGACGAGATTCTAGTACGCGTTTTGATCAATCGGTACGCGCTGGAAACTTTTATTCGATTGGAGGGTCGTGGATTGTTTCTTCTGAAGATTTCTTATCGACAAATTCTTATATTGATTTATTAAAACTAAGAGTTTCTTATGGAGAGTTGGGAAACAACAATCTAAAAGACAAGTATTTTCCTTATCTAAGATTATTTGAAACGGGCTACAATCAATTAGATCGTCCTGGAGTTATTTTAGGCGACTTAACAGATCCTTATCTGACTTGGGAGAAAACGGCATCGTTTAACGTTGGACTTGACTTTAGTTTGTTTAATAATCGCTTAGAAGGGTCGGTAGATTACTACAAAAAGCGTTCCATTGACTTGTTGTTTGCCATTCCGCAAGCACCATCAACGGGTAATCTAGAACTACTATCTAACGCGGGAACCATCGAGAACTACGGCTTAGAAGTCAGTTTAACCACTCATCTTCTTCGCACACAAGATTGGAAATGGGATACCTCATTCCATTTTTCTATTGATCGAAACAAAATCAAATCCTTGACTCAAGATAGTTTCATCAGTGGATTAAATCGTTGGGAAGAAGGGCATTCCCTTTATGATTTTTACCTTAGAGAATGGGCAGGAGTAGATCCGAATGACGGTTACGGGATGTGGTATAAAGATGTAGTAGATACAAAAGGACAAGTCATAGGCAAAAAAACAACCAAAGATTATGATGAAGCAACGCGTTATTACAAACACAGCGCCTTACCGAAGATCGTAGGGGGATTCAACACAAGCTTATCCTATAAAAATTTCGACTTCAGCGCCTTTTTTAATTTCAGTTTAGGAGGGTATCTCTACGACAATGATTATGCGAGTTTAATGGGTGGAATTTCCAAAGGATATCAAAGTTCACCTGATTTAGAAAATCGCTGGCAAAAGCCAGGGGATATAACAGACACCCCCCTTATCCTGAATGCTTCAAATAATTTCGCCGCAACCTCCACGCGATTTTTATACAAAAATGATTATCTCCGATTGAAAGCGTTGACTTTAGGGTATTCACTTCCTGTAGAACGATTGAGTAAAATCAAGCTCAAACAAGCCAGAGTATATATCCAAGGAGAGAATTTATTGACCTTCCAATCCCATAAAGGAATCGACCCCGAACAAGCCATTAATGGTGTGACTAATTATCGTGTTCCCTTGTCGGCTACTATTTCTGTGGGATTAAATATTAATTTTTAAACGTATACATATGATACAATTTCTTATAAAAGGTGCTCTACTAGCTGTAATTGTCAGCACCCTCTTCAGTTGTTCGTCTGATTTTTTAGATGAACCTCAACCCAAAGACAGCATTGCTCCCGAAATTGTTTTCGGAAGCAACGAAGGAGCGACTTCCTTTTTATCAGGCATCTTAAGATTACAAAGAATGTCTATGATTAACGATGAAGCTTCAGGTCTTCATAGCATCTTATTTGCGCGAAGCGTAAAAGGATCCGATTTGATTCAAAAACAGATTTGGTTTGGTGATGATTACGATCATCAAGTCTATGTTAGCACAGGTACACGTTCGGTATTTTCTTGGCGATTGCCATATAAAATCATTGATCAGGTTAACAACCTAATTCAAGGGGTAGAAGCAAGTACCAAAATTAGTCCTGCAGATAAAGATGTATTGATTGGACAGGCTTTAGCCCTTAGAGGATACTATTATTTTCAATTGGCTATTGAATTTGGAGATGCCTATTTATCTCCACAGCACCATGCCTTTCCTCCTATTTACACCAAACCGTCTTCTACTCCTGCTCCATTTGCCACGAAAGATGAGTTTTTCAATAGAATTACGGAAGATTTAGAAGAAGCAGTGTCTCGTTTAAATGAAAATAGAGAAAACAAATCCTATATCAATAAAGCAGTAGCCCAAGCATTTTTAGCCCAAGTATATCAATATATGGGTAAATGGGAATTGGCTCAACAACATGCGGTAGCAGCTTATGGAGGACAACCTGCAACTGTATTAAGAGCAGAGGAATACAACAAAGGCTTTGCCTCTATCTTGGCTACCGAATGGTTATGGGCTTTGCCTCAAAGTGCAGATCAAACCGTTTATTATCGCTCTCATCCACATGCCATGATGGATCACGTGGCTGTAGCTTACCATGGAACTTTCATCAATGATGCCTTTGTTCAGCAATTCAGCCCTACCGATGTCCGCAACTTATTTAGCAATTTTTACGAAAAACCAACAGGAGATTGGCAAGAATATGTGACTTCTAAATTCACCTTTACCTTTGAATCGGATATTCCCATTATTCGATACCCTGAATTGATTTTAATCGAAGCAGAAGCTGCTTATCACTTAGGAGATGAAACCCATGCGCGAACATTACTCGATGCCATTCGTCAAAATAGAGATACAGCGGCTCAGGCAACCACAACCAATGGCACTGATTTACTAGAAGCTATTTTACTTGAACGACGAAAAGAATTATACGGTGAATGCGGCGTAGAATGGTTTGATGCAAAACGACTACTGAGAGGAATTAATCGAGTGGGGAATCACCGTACAAGATTATCTATTGCGCCTTTAGACAAGCGTTTTCAATTACCAATTCCACAAGAAGAATTAGACGCACGTAATTGATTTATTTTACCAAATATAAAAAAAGCCCTAAGTAAAACTTAGGGCTTTTTCAATAAGAAAACGTAAATAAGTCCTTCACATAGGACAATCTATTTTTTATTCTTTCACAATGAATTGTACACTTTGCTGTGTATCATTTCCTTTAAGAACTAGGATATAAGAACCTGCAGCCACTGTTGAAAGTATTTCAATCTGTTTATCTGTGGTACCTTCCACAAATGATCCTTGTTGAATTGTTTGTCCTATTACATTGTAAATGACATAACTTACTGCTTGTTGTTTATTGTCATTTAAACGAAGATGTAAAACTTGATTCTTCTGCACTGGATTTGGATATACTCCCCAATCAGCAGTTGCCTTATTTTCAATATAAATTGGACAACTCACCACTTTTTTACCATTATGCAAGGTCAATACAACGTGATATTCCGCTCCTACTTCTAATACATCTCCAACGTTATTTCCTGCAGAATACGCTTGTTGATCACCGATTGACACACCATTCTTAAACCATTCATACCCTTTAAATACATATCCTCCATTGGTTTGTTTGTTGTTATTTACCAATAAGACATTGTTGTACTTCTGATATACGATACGATCAGTTGCTATGCGTTTTTCGATGTATATCTTATATGTTTCCTGTTCTGTACCACGAGGCGAAGTAACGGTAATCACCTGTTCGTATAAACCATATTCTTTGGTTGACACTGTAATATAATTAGAAGGTGAAACAACTACCCCATCCGCTACTTGAACTTCAATGACAACCTGATCTTGTGCATGATCACAACCAATTACCACATATACTTCTTTTTCTGGTTTTCCATAAGAAATTCCATCGATTATTAAGTTATCAATTCCGACAGCTCTACTGGTTACTTCAATAGTTCTCGTCACAGGCACAGCTGGACTATAATTTTCATTTCCTGCTTGATACGCTGTAATCGAAACAAATCCTGGTCGTAAAAACTGAACCAATCCACCTTCGCTAACTGTTGCGATTGTCTGATCTATTGCATCATTAATGCGATACGAAACAGGTAATCCCGAGCTAGCAGATGCAGTTAATTGCAAGGTTGGTGTATCTTCAATCACTACCGTTGTTACAGTTTCAAAATCAATTTCTTGATTTGCTTTTTCAATTCTCAATGTCCCATTCAATGTAATCACTTCAAATGCAGGTCCATAATCCACAGTTGCTTTTACTGCATATATTCCAACTTCGGTTTTATTGTTATTGGTATAGGTGATTACAGCTTCTGGTCTAATATTTCCCTCTACTTGTAGAGCTTTTACTTGACCATCATAAATGTAAATTCGATCTGGTAAGGACAATCCGCTAATTGGACTTTGTTTGATTTCAAAATCAGCACTTGTAAAAGAAACTAACTCATAGTTTGCTCTTACCGTCAAAGTTCCTTGATTAATTGCATAAAGTCCAATTTCCTCTCCTGCTACACGCGCCAAACGACCAGCAGTAACTTGAATGGGTTGGTCTCCTCTTTGTAAACCTATAGCATTAAACATAAACATAGGATCTGCATCTCCATAGTTTTTAAATTGATTTTCTCTCACTATTATTTCTAAAGGAGCAGGTGTTATTTTAAGCTTTTCTAGTGTTTCTACCGTCAATGTATAATTGCCAGATAAAGCTTGTAACGTACCTAAATCATAAGTATATAAACCTACATTTTCACCAATTTGTCTACCTAATCTTCCGGATAAAGCTGTTGCAGCCGTATCATTAAATTTCAATCCCGTTACTGTAAAAGTAAAAACAGGATCTAGTTGCCCATAGACTTTTTGTTGATTTGCATCAGGTATAACCCTCAATGCTGCAGGAGTAATATTCAGTTCACTTCCATGGAAAACTAATTCATAATTTGCCCCCAATACATCTAAATTACCTTGGCTAATTGCATAGGCACCCACATTTTCTCCAGCTATACGCATCAGTGTTCCTCTTAGTACTTCAGCCTCTGTATCATTGTTTAACAATCCCGTCACTTCGTATGTTAGTATTGGGTCTACCTCACCGTATTCTTTCGTTTGCTGATGGGCTCTCACCACTAACTCCGCTTGGATAATCTGAAATTCAGCACTGATAAATGTAATATTGTAGTTTCTTCCTCCATTCAAATTACCTTGAGTAAGCGCATAGGTTCCCATTTCTTCCCCTAGTTCTCTTGCAAGATTACCCGTTAAAAGAGCTACAGTATCAGCATATTTAAATCCTGTTGCTGTGTAAGTATAAATAGGATCTTCACTTCCGTATCTTTTGCTTTGATTAGGATCTGCTGTAATCGTAAGCATTGCCTTTGTTACGGTTAAAGTAAAGGTTACCTCTTCTGCGGGTAAATATACATTATTACCTGCTTGACTAGCTGTCACCGTAGTTGTTCCCACGCCTTTAATCGTTAGCTTCCCATTTTCAAACTTAGCAACTGTCTCATCTGCAACCGCATAACTCAATTCCAAATCACTATCTGATGCTCCATGTACAAAAGGTATATCTCCATATACTTTTGTTAGATCCTCTACTGTGATTGTTTGAGTTCTTAAAGGCAAAGTTTCAAAAGCCACAGGTCCAAACCATGCTCCACATGGCAATGCACGTACATATACCTCATACTGTGTATCAGCTGTTAAATTACTAAATGTGTAAGGAGAGGTAACATTCGTTTTAGTTATTCCTGCTCCTCTTGCGAAGCCTGCAAGTCCATATTCAATTTCAAATGTTGTTCCTTCCGATTCGATATGCAATACCGTTTCTTCTTCCGTCACTTCAACTTCTGCTGAAGTAACTTCATCACAAGGAACACCTCCTGAAATATCAAAATTATCAAAAGCCACATTGAAGTCTACAAATATATCTTCAACATTAGCCTTAATTCTAATTTTTAGGTATTGACCAACATAATCCTCCAAATCATACGTAAACGATTGCCAACCACTTGTTCCATCCCCATTGATAGTTTCTATTGTAGAATATGACTGTCCAAAATCAGTCGAAAACTCAACAGTAAAATGACCTAGATCTTCGTAAGCAGGAGCACCATCGCCATCAGTTAATAAATAATCCAATGAAAACGTATCTCCATATAAAATCGGTCCCACAGTAATCGTTGAGAAACCACCTGTTAACACCCCTCCAAAAAACCATTCATCATATAAAGTTGTATGAATGCTATTCCCATGATCGGTTGTTACAGGAGTAAAACTCCAAGTTGCACCAGTTAAAGGAGTCCATCCCAAAGGATAAACTTGTCCACCGCTAAAATCTTCATGCCAAGGAGAAGGTGTAGTCAACATTTCATCAAAAACCAAAGGTCCTGTCCAATCACTCTCTTCTTCTATATCAGCACAAATTCGACGTACATAAAACTCGTAAGCCTGCGAATTAGTTAAATTTGTAAAGGTATAAGATGTTGATGTTATATTTTGGATGATAGTACCCGCTGCACTACCTTGTACAAAGCCAACAGGTCCATATTCAATTTCAAATTGATCTCCACTACTCGTCCAATTCAACTTAAATCCTGTATTGGTAATATTTGTTTTAGTCAATCGCGTTGGAGGTCCACAAGTAGGGCATGGCCCAATGAGAAACGTTTCTGAAACAAGCTCTTCACAAGCAGAAACGGTACCCGAAATATCTACCGCTCCACCAACAGTCACGAGATAATTTACTTCATTATCACAACTTTCATAGATTAAATCATTCACCGTAATTTGAAGAGAATAAGGAGGATTTGAACCAGTATAAGACTGAGTAATCGTAAAGTTTTCGTACGTCCAAGAGGAATAAGGACCTCCACTAAGCACAGCACGTCCACCTCCATCTAACAATTTCCATGTGGTTACATCACCAAATTCAGGAAAAACAAGCTTCACTTCAATTTCACAACTTTCGCCTGGTTGAGGGGCTTCATTATCCGAGTCAACATTTAAAGTAAAATCAATCGCCTGACCAAAGGAGTCATCATATTCTTCCCAAAAATCATCATACCCACTAATCCAACATGGATCAGGATTCACCTCAAATCCCTCATATATCCAGGTTTTCGAAATTCTGATACGAGTTTCTCCAGCTACAGCCGTTGTGGGTACAGCAATACTCAACGAAACACTTTGTCCATCATCGCCATCCGAATCTTCAAGCCTTCCGATATAATAAATTTCATTCGCATCATCTAAAAAGCCATTGTGATTCCAATCAATAAACGCATAAAAATCATTTTCATCTCCATACGTATTTCCCTGAACCGTAATGGTATAAGATTGTCCTGCAACAACCTCAGCAATCTCTGTTGTATAATCGAGTAAAAAGCTAGAATCATCCGTATTTTCGATTTCTACACCTGCAAATTCGATTTTTGTGATCTCTTCCACACTATAGCCATCCACATCACAATAAGGAGCTGGAAATTGCGCAAAGGCAAATGGGCTAATAAAAAAAATCAAAAATAAGAGCAGACAATGGGGCCACCGACTACTTTTTTGTGTCTTCATTGATAAAACATCTAGGTAAGTAATGTTATTCATAATTGATCATTTGGTTATACATTCAGTACTAGCACAACATCGTCACGTGAACCGCTATCAATTTAGTTAATTAATTAACAACAAAGTTTACATAAGTTTTGAGCATAATAGAATTACAAGCAACAATATATAAAAATAACCGCTATTATTTTTGATTTTTACAAAAAATAATACATATCCAACACAAAAACAAACCGAATCAAATGTTAACAAACCAAAAACATTAAGATTTACTCCTTACAACTAATTGAATTTTTTAAAAAAAATAAGTGTTAGCATGAAAAGAAAGGGGAAACATAGAAGAAAAAAAGAACAACACAACCCTTTCATTATCAATCAGAAGCAATAAAGCATGAATTTTATCCTCAAAAAAGCTTGCAAAACAATAAATTCTATTTTATATTTGCACTCGCAATACAGAAGTACTGCACGATCTTAAAAATGCGAAAATAGCTCAGTTGGTAGAGCGCAACCTTGCCAAGGTTGAGGTCGCGGGTTCGAACCCCGTTTTTCGCTCTAGTAATTTAATTACGCTCGAGTGGTGGAAGTGGTAGACACGCTGGACTTAAAATCCAGTGAACAGTAATGTTCGTGCGGGTTCAAGTCCCGCCTCGAGTACAAAAGTCTCAAGTTAACGCTTGAGACTTTTTTTTTGGATACATGCGAATTAGTATTCGCGTCAACAATCTTGAATTTAGTACATTTTTATTATGAGCGCAATCGTTATTAGCCAGAAAGAAAATGAGACGTATAAGTTCACATTTGAACATCGCAGAGGACGAACTCTACTTACAAGCCAAGAGCACACAACCAAAGAAGAAGTTTACGAAACCATCGACTATCTTAAGAACAACTTCTCTGCCGTTGAAACTATACGCTTCAAAACACCTAGTGGAAAGTTTTACTTTAAAACCGTTATCGAAGGCAATACCTTTGGTACTAGTCGCCGATTTAATACCGAATTGCGTTTTGAAAACGGCATTGAAGAGGTAATTCAAAATTTCGCATCTGCAGAAATACTAGATTTTTCCCTAGACATTTTCGGAGATTTTCCTGAAGAAGAATAAAAAATTAAAAATAATTCAAAAACAAAAACACTGAATACCAATAACTAACCCCAATCAGTAAAAAAAAGTTTTAGTTTTATTTATTTTTTTCTTGTAGCACGCATTTTTTATACTATATTTGCACTCGCAAAACAGTTCTAAATACTGATGAGCAAAGGCTCGAGTGGTGGAAGTGGTAGACACGCTGGACTTAAAATCCAGTGAACAGTAATGTTCGTGCGGGTTCAAGTCCCGCCTCGAGTACAAAAGTCCCAAGTTAACGCTTGGGACTTTTTTTTTTCCTTTTTTATTTCTTCTCTTTAAGGAATACCGAACGTAGTGAGGGATTGTTTTTCTTTGTATCTATTTATTCCGAAGGGGATATCTAATCCTTTATTTCATTTGAAATAAAATTTCATGTTATAGGGTGTATTACCATCCACCTCCTGCGTTTATCCTGAAAAAAAAACCACTCCTACAAAGGAATGGTTTCTCTTATACTTAAAATAAATTCTTCTAAAAATCAGACTAACTTGCTGCTTCTAATCGCTGCATTAAGTTTTTATTCAACGCTTGCTCTGTATAAGCGCGATCAACGATTAATTCCTTAACCTCTTCTTTACTTGGTAACTCATACATTGCATCGGTTAAAATCGCCTCGCATAGCGAACGTAATCCTCTTGCTCCAAGCTTGTATTCTAAAGCTTTATCCACAATATAATCCAAAGCTTCCTCTGTAATAGAAAAAGCAATATGATCCATGTCAAATAGCTTCTCATATTGCTTGATTAACGCATTTTTAGGCTCTGTAAGAATAGCTCTTAACGTTTCTCTATCCAACGGGTTCATATAAGTCAAAACAGGCAGACGACCGATAATTTCAGGAATTAAACCAAAGTCTTTTACATCTTTTGGAATAATATATTGCATCAAATTCGTACGATCTACTTTTTCTCCTTCTTTGATTGATCCATACCCTACAGATTGGAAATTCAAACGCTTCGAAATAATACGTTCGATTCCATCAAATGCACCTCCCGCAATAAAGAGAATATTTTTGGTATTCACCTCAATAAACTTTTGATCCGGATGTTTTCTACCTCCTTTAGGCGGAACATTTACAATACTTCCTTCTAAAAGCTTCAACAAGGCTTGTTGCACTCCCTCACCCGATACGTCACGTGTAATCGAAGGATTATCGCTCTTACGGGCAATCTTGTCAATCTCATCGATAAAGATGATGCCACGTTCTGCTTTTTCTACATCATAATCCGCCGCTTGTAACAATTTCGTCAAAATACCTTCTACATCTTCTCCTACATACCCTGCTTCCGTCAATACTGTTGCATCTACAATAGCCAAAGGCACATTCAACATTTTCGCAATTGTCTTCGCTACTAATGTTTTCCCAGTTCCTGTTTGCCCCACCATTAAGATATTGCTCTTTTCGATTTCAATATCTTCATCCTCTCCATTCATCTCTTGCAACAAGCGTTTGTAGTGGTTATAAACCGCAACCGCCATTACTTTTTTGGTTTGATCTTGTCCAATTACATATTCGTCTAAAAAAGCGCGGATTTCCATTGGCTTTTTCAACAACAATTCATTGGATAGACCTTCTAAGTGTTTCGCATCTTCTTCTTCCAGGACAATTCCATAAGCTTGATCCACACATCGGTCACAAATATGCGCATCAATACCTGCAATAAGAATATTTGTTTCCGATTTTGGGCGTCCACAAAAGGAACATCTCATTTCTTCTTTCGCCATATTTACTCTCTAATTAAGACCTCATCAATCATACCATAGGCTTTTGCTTCTTCAGCAATCATCCAATAATCTCTATCACTATCATGATGCACTTTTTCCATCGACTGTCCAGAGTGTTTTGCAATGATTTGGTATAATTCGTCTTTTAATTTCATTATTTCTCTTGCTGTAATTTCAATATCAGATGCCTGACCTTGAGCCCCTCCTAACGGTTGGTGAATCATCACACGCGAATGTGGTAAAGCCGAGCGCTTTCCATCCGCTCCCGCACATAATAAAACTGCCCCCATTGAAGCTGCCATTCCCGTACAAATTGTAGCTACATCCGGCTTAATAAACTGCATTGTGTCGTAAATCCCCAATCCAGCATATACACCTCCCCCAGGAGAGTTTACGTAAATGCTAATATCTTTCTCATTGTCTACACTAGATAAGAACAATAACTGTGCTTGGATAATGTTTGCCACATAATCGTCAATTGCCGTTCCTAAAAAGATAATGCGATCCATCATTAAACGAGAAAAAACATCCATTGAAGCGACATTCATCTGACGTTCTTCAATGATGTAAGGAGTCATACTGCTTACGATTTTATCGTAATACATGCTATTTATACCGTGATGTTTGGTTGCGTATTTTTGAAATTCTTTTCCGTAGTCCATAAATTATTTCTTTTTATGATTAAAAAAATGAGCGTCTATTCATTCAAATAGACGCTCAAATATACTTATTTTTCAGGAAAGAATTATTCTCCGTACATTTCCTTAACGAAATCTTTGTAAGAAACTTCTTTCACTGTAGCTTTTACTTTATCTGTAAATAAAGCTAACATTTTTTCGTTCATTGCTTGTTCAGAGATACGTCTTACCTCATCTTGGTTAGACATTACTCTAGCAACGATATCTTCAACTGTTTTATCATCTGGTTCAGTTTGACCAAATTGAGCCAATTGTTCTTTGATTAACTTTGTAGTGTACGCTTTGATGTCTTCGAAAGTTAATTGTAACTCATATTGAGTCATTACTTTACCTTCGATTAATTGGTAACGTAATCCTTTTTCTGATTTTTCATACTCATCAGCTGCTTGTTCAGCAGTCATTGGAGTTTCACCAGCAGTCATTAACCATTTTTTCAAGAATGTTGCAGGCAATTCAAAAGAAGTTGTTTCCAATAATGATTCAAAAACGTCGTTTAAGAATTTTTGATCTGCTTGAGAAGCGAATTGTTTTTCAGCATCTTCTTTGATTTTTTCTTTCAATTGCTCTACTGAAGTAACAACATCTTGTCCGAACAATTTATCAAAAAGCTCTTGGTTTAATTCCGCTTTTTCAGACTCGTTGATTTCGTTAATTGTGAAAACAACATCAACTTCTAATCCGTGAACTTTATCGTGATCAATTCCTAAAACATCCATTAATTTGTGATCATCTTCGAATAACCCTTTTGTGTTAACCGTAACTTGATCCCCTACTTTTTTGTTTAAGAATTTCTTTTGGTTTGTTTTAGTTCTGAAATCAGCAACAGCGATTGTTACGTCTTTGTTGATTCCTTCTTCTTCGTTTGTAAAAGTACCTACTAATTCAGAAGTTTCTTCAACAACCTCTTTCGATACTAATTTTCCATATTGTTTTTGGATATATTCAACTTGTTCATCTAACATCGCCTCATCAGCAACGATATTAAATTTAGTAACCTTTGTTTTTCCTTCTAAATCTACAGCAAACTCCGGAGCTAATCCTAATTCGAAATCAAATGTTAATACATCAGCATCCCAGTCAAAGTTCTCACTCATTACTGGAAGAGGATTTCCTAAAATATCTAATTTTTCATCTACAAGATAATTATTCAATTTCTCTTGCAACATTTTGTTTACTTCTTCGAACAACACAGATTTTCCGTATTGTTTTTGAATCAAACTCATCGGTACAGCACCTTTTCTAAATCCAGGAACGTTAGCGTTCTTTTTATAGTTAGATAACACAGTATCTACATTACCTTGGTAATCTTCTTTTGCAAGTTCAATAGTAACAATTGCATTAAGAGCATCTACATTATTTCTTGTAATATTCATTTTTTGATGTATTTACATATAAAATTGGGTTGCAAAAATAAATTATTTTTACAACCCGTCCAACTTTTTAAGTGTTTGTCTTTCAACTATTAAATTTTTTATCCCTTTCTTGGTTCACCATTTTGCAGAATGCCATTTGTGATTGACTGACAAAAAGCCAGAATTAAGCTGAATAACAATGCATACCAAAATCCATTAACTTGAAATCCGTCAACAAAATAAGCGCTCAACATGATGATTATGGCGTTAATAACAAACAGAAATAATCCCATGGTTACAATTGTAGCGGGCAGCGTCATAAATACAAGCACAGGTCTTAAGAACATATTCAACAATCCCATCACCACAGCAACCCATAAGGCGGAAGTCCACCCAGTAACGTGTACGCCAGGCAAGAGCCAACAAAGAAAAACAACTAATGCTGTTGTAACTAATAATCGAACTATAAAACTCATTTATTTCATTTTTAATTTTGTAAAACTAGGGTTGGTCCTGGATAAACTGCAGGATTTACTAGAGGAATATTTGCTTTATAATGCTTGTTAATCACGCGTAGAATTTCCGCTGCGATAAATGCATATCCTCTAGGGTTCAAATGTACGCCATCCAATGAGAACATAACTGTATTTAAATTCCCCATTCCTTTAAAGTAATCAGCCGTATAAATTTGACCATCTTCCACTTTCAAACCACTTACGGCTTTGCGCAATAAATCATTCATATCAGCTACTGCTAAACCTTTTTCATTAGCCACATTTTTGATAATGGAGTTAAATGCATTTGTAGCTGCCTGAACTTTTTGTTGCTCTACTTCATTCAACACAAATTTATCGTCAATAGGAAAAGTAATTCCCTTTTTCAACATCGCATCCATTGTTGGGTTCCCTGTATTAAAAGAAGCACCGATTTGAGCTCTACTCGTCAACAGCATTAAATCTTTAGCAGTTGCATGTCTAGCTTGTCCAAAACTTTTAGCGATAAAAGCAATTTCTGGATCAGTAATAGGAAATGGAAATTTACCAGAAGCCACTAAGGCCTTTATTGTTCCTGCAATTTGAGCTTCTAAATTATCTAACGTTTTATCCTGAATCAACAGTGGATTAGCTTTGTCTTTATCCAACAACTGCAAGCGATCTCCTTGTCCAAATTGCTCCAAAATTCCCTTAAACATTCCCACTAACATATTCAACTGTCCAAACACTTCATCAGGATTTTGTCCTGGTTGTACAACAGCAGCAGCTGTTATTGGATTATATGGAACCGTAGTAAAATAAGGGATCGTCGTTACATCAGGCACCGTCGCTACAACTCCTTTTGCTCCCCCACTTGTTAGGGTATTCACAATTCCTTCATAGGCCATTTTAAATACACCAATATGAGTAATATCATTTCCTCCATATTGAGTTAAATCTGTACCATTTGCTTGTTCATTTTGATCGACACCTTCTCCTCCAGAAGTTGCATAAGCCAAAACGTCATTTGCTCCAATCCAGTTAGTAAAGAACGTTGGTTTTAAGGTCATAACATCTGCCATAACCGTTGTTTCATCTGAAGTAGCTGTACGCACAAAATAAGGATTTGCTTTTCCCACCAACAAATTACTCATACTCCCATATCCAGGCGCAATCAAATGGAAGGTTTTTGCTCCAGGTACACCTGCATTGTGATATGCTTTTTGCGATCTTTTATTCACGTCTAACGTGATCGTTCCCTTTTTGTTTTCCGGACTACTCGTTGACATATTCATGACTAGTTTGGTATCAAAACCAGGTAATGGATTACCTGCCATCAGCATACCGCCAACATCATTGGTATCATCATCTAAAGGCGGTTGAGTAAATTCTCCTCCTCCGACAATTTTAAATTGTTGTGCTAAGATATTCGGGAAAGAATTCTTTTGTCCAGAACGATACAAAGTACCATCCATATAACCTGCTGTCAACGAATTTCCAATTGCTACATAAGAAGAAAAATCAGCCTCTCCTGGATAGTAGGTACCTGAATCAATTTCATCTTTAATAGAAGGCTCACATCCCGCAGCTAAAAAAGCTAAAAGTGGTGCTATATATAAATATTTTCTTTTCATTTTAAATCGTTTTAATCATTAAAAACTATACGTAATTCCTAAACCACCACTTGTAACAGCAGATTTATACGTTCCTCCAAAAGAGACATTTTGTCCATCTTCTTGAAAATAGTCGTATGAACTATTGGTATCGCTAAAGTGCAAGTAAGAGAACACTAGATCCACTCCGATTCCATTTTTAAATTTATATGTCAAACCTCCTGTATAAGCACGAGAATCATTTCTAGGTGTTTCTGGAGCGAAGTATCCTTTTTGCACCGGACTCTCATCATAATACCAACCAGCTCTTAATGTCAATTGTTCGTTTACACTATATTGAGCTCCTACTCGATACGTACTTGAATCTTTGTAATTTCTAGGATTTACCGATGTTGGTACTGCACTATCAACGAAGTCAATGACTAAAGCATCGTAAACTTTCCAGAACGTTCTATTATAATCAAAAGCAAATACCCATTTATCCCAAGTATAAGAAGCTCCTACCGTTAACTCAGCTGGCAACGGCATTTCTGCTTTGATTTTACCATCCTTAAATAGGTCTTTTCCAAATCCTGGTACGTTAGAGAACTTAGCTGTTCCACTATTTTCTTTCATAATAATTTTAGAACGGTAGTTCATCCCTAAGCGCAAATGATCATCGACACTCACTAAATAACCAGCGGTCCATCCCCAAGCAGTTACATTTTTTGCTTCAATATCTACACTTGTTCTTTTCCCTTGCTCATCCGTCATACTTCGGCTTACATTTCGGTCAAAAGTAACTCCTCCATTAACGAAAATAGGTCCCCCTCCAAAACTGAAGTGCTTACTTACTTTGAAAGCTACTGTTGGTTGAAAATAGAACGCTTTTAAATCAATGTTATTTACTAAATGGGATCCTTGCCAATCTCTGTCCCAATCCACCGCACTTCCATATGGTGTATAAACCGCTAGACCGACAGTCATCCAATCCGTTGCTTTATAAGTACCATACAGATAAAAAGGTGTTCCCGGGTTTCGGGTTTCATTTTCCCATCCATAGGTCTTATTTTGGAATTTGGTATCAGCGACCAGATAATTCATTCCAGCAGAAAAATTAAATCTATCCTCTAGATAAACTGATGCACCTGGGTTGAAAAATAGTGATTCAGCACCACTACTAATAACAGCCACACCTGCATGTCCCATCGCAAGCTGTCTATTTCCTTGCATACTAACGCGATAACCTCCTGCATACATAGAGGCTGTTATTAGCGATAGAAGGGATAATGATAATACCTTTTTTATCATAATTAACACTTATTTTTATTTCACTTATAGTAAATATAAAAAGATATCCTAATTTGACAAATTTTTAATACCCACTTTAACATTTAAAAAGAAAGAATAGAAAGAAAACTACTGTTTTTAAAAAATATTCAAACACCAAATGCGCTTTTTTTATCACATCTTTATTTTATTTCTTAATTCACAACTACAATCACACCTCTTCCTCATCTTCCTTTAACAAGAGGTATATTTCTGAACTAAAAACAAAAAAGCTGTCCTAACAAGTTAAGACAGCTTTTCAAAATATAAACTAAAAAACGTAAGAATTCTCTTTTAATACTGAAGAAAGATCCATCCTGTATAGGTATCTGTCAAGATATTCTGCATCACATAGAAATAAGTTCCAACTGGCAACAATTTATTTCCTGAATTAGACTGTCCATACCATTCTTTTTCATACTTACCTGCATTGTATACCATCACGCCTAATCTATTGTAAATCTTTAAACTGACTACATCGTAATTACTCAAATCTAAATAATCATTCTTTCCATCTCCATTGGGTGAAATTCCCTTGGGAATGAACACCTTTTGGTAGTTAACATCCATACAAGTCTCACAAGCTTCTATTGGATCTTCATTATCTTGGGCTTCAACCGTAACAACATTAATAAAGGCATTGGTGTGTGTTTTTGGTATCGTCAAGGTCACTTGATAAGTCACTTGTTCTCCAACATCTAACAACGAAATAATTTCGATTAAATTCCCAATTCCAGACGTTCCCAAAGAACTAGACCACTCCATTTGTTTAACTCCTTCTGGCATCATATCTGTTACTTCTACGTTTACCGCAGATCCAGGTCCCTTATTTTCAACCACAATCGTATAGGTTGTTTGTTGACCTGGAACATAATATTGCAATCCGTCCGTTTTTACTGCGTGTAAATCTGCCTGATACAAGATGGAAGCAATGGTAGGGTCATTTCGCTGTGCTGTAGTAGGATCATCTGACAATTGTGTCATCGTACCGCCATGAGTAATAGCCGTTAAAGACGCTTGATTAATTACCTGTTTGGCTCTAAAGTCTTCTTCCGTAATGGTGTGATATGCTTTGACTGTCACGGCCTCTTTTGGTTCTAATTTAGCAATTGAAGAAGGGCTTAAAGATCCTGCATCTGCGTTTTCATCTGTTAACACAATATCTTTAATTGCAATTTCACCTATATTTTTGACGATAATTTCGTATTCAATACGATCTCCAATTCGTATATACTCCTTGTCTACTACTTTTTTTGTAAACTCTAATTTACCCAAAGCAACAATAGCTTCAGCTGTATTATTATCTAAATTCGTATCGATATTATCCCCTGCTACCGTAGCTACATTCTTGTATTCTCCCTCTCCTTTTATTTTGACTTTAATTTCAATACTAGCCTCTTCCTGTGGAGCCAATTCTCCTACAGTCCATTCTCCTGTAGTTGCATCATAACTTCCTTTATTGGTTGTATAACTGATAAATTCATATCCCGAAGGCAATATATCCGTTACTACTACATTAGGATCCGCAAAAATTTCATCCAAGTTTTTCACTGTAATACTAAAAACAGCAATCTCTTCTACTTGTGATTTTACTTTTTTTGTAATGGACAAATCTGTACAAGGTTTAACTAATACCTCTAATGGCAAGGACATATTACTCCAACCACATTCTTTCTTAATTTTCACGGAATACATTCCACTTTCTGTTACATCAATGAAATTTTCCGTTGTAATCTCCAACGATTCTCCATTCAGGAACCACTCGTATTCTAATGAATCTTCTTCAGATTCAATTCGCACGGTACAATTGTCATTTTGTTTCAAATTAATAGGAGCCTTTGCGGCCTCTCCAAAAGAGGAGAAAAATGCTGACATAGAGAATCCATCTCCTTGTTGTACCAAACTAGCAGTTAACGGTAAATCTGATCGCAATACAATATTTTCTGGATTCCCGATAGAAGTATGATTAAACACAATCATGTATAATCCACTCGTTCCAAGTGCTACCCTAGTTCTTCCTGTTAAGGTTTCAATATTCTGATCATTGATAAACACAATTTCTGTTGGATGCTCAATAATTGCAAAACCCATATATGGCAATCCTCCGTCATTATAGTTCACAAATTTTTTGGTTTGAATATTAATTGATCCTGCACATCCTCCAATAGGCAAAACGGTAGAAATATCCGTTTCACATTCCACCGCTGTACCGGCATATACGATTACCTCATTGTCCGATACGACTAAACTAGAGGAGTTCGGATTTCTTCCATCCCCGTGATAAAATGAATAATAATCTCCTGCATTCGCCAACACTTGCGTAACCATCGTTCCTGTTTCTACTCCTTGAGGTGTATAACTTTGAATTGTAACCGTTGTATTATCTTTTGTTGCGACAATTAAACTCTGTTCTGACCCAAGAAATTGACTTCGTTGTGTATCATTAGGGATGGTTCCTTCCCCGCGAACCACTAAATAGCGATTTCCCAACATATGCACAGGTGCTACCTGATCAAAAGTACCATCTTGTCCATTAATTCCTCCTGGTCCACACAATCTTGGAGTATCTCCCCAATTTCCAACATTAACCACTACGGATTTAGTTGCCTTTAAAACACTCCCCAAAGGAGCAGTGAATAACCTACTTTGTCCTTTCTCCAAGGCAAAAGTCGTTACTCCTGTAGTTTGTTCTACTTCTACACTTGTTTCATCTTCTGTAGCCATAACGGAATAAACAGGTGCGTTGTCATATAATCCTTGTGTACTCTGTCTATAATACCCCAAACGAAATTCTACACCTAACCCTTCTTCCCCAAAACTCACCAAAGACGCATTTCCTTTAATATTATCAACACCTAAAGAGTTCCATCCAACAGTTGCATCAGAGGCAATATTTCGCATATTAACTAGAACTGGCTCTGTTGCTTCTACTAACAAACCGCGATCGTTATAAGTCGTATTAACGACATTTCGATTTAAGGTATTGGCTGTGCCAACAAAACGATAAGAAATGGGATTATTCACTGTAACGTTCAATGTCGTTAAAACAGTACCATCACTTTTTTTCAACACAACTTCTACTGGAGTAGTTGATAAAGTTCCTATTACAATCTGATTAGCTGTACTCCAATATTGCCAAGGAGCTGGTGCTATATGATGTGTTTTATAATATTGAGCAAATACGACATTACTCAACAAAAGTAAAATACTGAGAAGTAAAAAGTTTTTTTGTTTCATAAATATGGTTTGATGTAAAGTTGGTTCTTAGTAAACCTGGGTTGGTTGGCTTCAGGTTCTCTTGATTCTAAAATAAAATCCGTCCAATTTAAGTTAAATTTAACTATACCGCAAATTCTTCAAAATAAAAAAATCACCAAAAACTATATTTTTCCCCATTTTAACACCCAAACTTTAATATTTTAAACAAAAAACAACAGTTTATTACATCAATCAAATACACCAAAATCAGCTTAATGTTGGTTGTAATCATAAAAAAAGGCTCTTGTATGCTATACAAGAGCCTTTCGGTCATTATTTATTTTCACTGTTACGCTAAGAAATTAGCTACAAGTTCAAAAAACAGCTGTGGGTTTTCGGCATGCAACCAATGTCCTGCATTGGGAATCGTTTCAATTGTTGCTTGAGGAAAATGCTCTTTAATGAGTACTTCATCTTTTTCTTGAATGTATTTTGAAGCACCACCTCGTACAAAAAGCGTAGGTTTATCAAACAAGGCAGCCTCGTCTATTCCTTCACCCACCACATTTTCATCTTTGTTAAAGACATCCAGGTTAAATCGAAAAGCCAATTGATCTGGTTCTTTCCAATACAAGCTTTTCAGCAAGAATTGCTTGGTACCAAAATCTGCAATCCGAGCACTCACAATCTCATCTACTTCTTTTCTAGTTGGCTTTAAAGAAAAATCCACTGCATTTAACGCTTCTAAAATATCTTGATGATGAGGCGCATAAGAACGAGGAGAAATATCAGCAACAATTAATTTTTCTACGCGGTTTGGATATTTTGTCGCCAAGTGCATGGCTACTTTTCCTCCCATTGAATGTCCTAATACAATAGCATCACACATATTGTAATGATCCATATAGCGAATAATATCCTCTACCATCACCTCATAAGACCACTTTTCGGAATGAAAACTTCGCCCGTGATTTCTCAAATCAATCAAATGCATTTCATATCCTTTCTCTGCCATTTGTCGACCGAACGTATTCCAATTATCTGACATTCCAAAATATCCATGTAATACAAGCATGGGGATTCCTCCCTCCCCTTCAATTTTCGAATATAAAATCCCTTCCATTAACTCAATTTATTTATATACATATTCACTACATTTTCCAATCCCAAATAAAGTGATTCAGCAATTAAAGCATGCCCAATAGACACTTCTAATAAATTGGGGATATTCGCTTTAAAGAATTGGATATTGTCTAAACTCAAATCATGTCCAGCATTAATACCTAAGCCCAATTCCGTAGCTAATGTTGCAGCCTTGACATAAGGTTCAATACCCTTTTCATTTCCCAAGCCATATTGTGTCGCAAATTCTTCTGTGTATAATTCAATGCGATCTGTTCCCACTATCTTTGCTCCTTCAATCATCTCCAATACAGGATCAACAAAAATAGATGTGCGAATGCCTTGTTGTCTACACTCTTGAATTACTTCTGTCAAAAAATCTTTGTGCTTAATGGTATCCCATCCAGCATTTGATGTCAAAGCATCCACTGCGTCTGGCACTAAAGTCACCTGCGTCGGTTTACATTCAAACACCAACTTCAGAAAGTTATCCATCGGGTTTCCTTCAATATTATACTCTGTATGAACAACTTGCACCAAATCTCTCGCATCTTGATAACGGATATGACGTTCGTCCGGTCGAGGGTGGATTGTTACACCTGCGGCACCAAATTTTTGAACATCTTCAGCAACTTTTAATAAATTAGGTACATTACCTCCTCTTGAATTTCTTAAGGTGGCAATTTTATTGATATTTACAGATAGCTTTGTCATAATTAAGATATTAAAAAACAAAAATACAAAGTATAATTAAGGCTTATTGGTTTATTTTTAATTATTTTGCAAAAGCATTTCAATCGAACTTATTTTGATAACTTTAGAATCTTTATTCATTGACGCACCAAGTCTTACTGCCAATACGGAAGTAAGCGAGGTCATACCCTTTTTAAATCAGCACGATTATTCACATCTCGCACTTGTCGATTCAGACAATAAATGGGTGGGTACTATTGCTACTGATGTTTTATATGACGTTGATGAAACAGAAAAGATTGCCAACCTACAGTATCGCGTAGAGTCCTTTTTTGTCTACACGACAGATGATTTAGCAAAAATGGCCGATGCATTTATTCTCAACACTTGCAATCTATTGCCTGTCTTAGACGAAGATATGCACCTAAAAGGCATGCTACCCAAAACTGCCTTAACTGAAAATTTACTTGAAAGTACATTTTTAACTGAGCCAGGGACAACGCTGATTCTCGAAGTTCGTTCAGAAGCTTATAGTCTTTCAACAGTGGTACAATTGGTAGAAAGCAACAATGCTAAATTACTCGGCATTTTAGTACTACAAACAAAAGACCACAAGACACAACTCCTCTTGCGTTTGAATCAAAAGAACATTGAGGCAATTATTCAAGACTTTCGACGTTTTGATTTTGAGATAATCTCTCAACACGACGAAGACTTGCATCAAAACAAGTTGATTGAACATTCCAATTATCTAAACAAATTTTTAAACCTATAGTATGAAATTTGCAATTTACGGGCAAACCAATAAAACCATTGTACAACAAATCGTTCATCGTCTTTTAAATGTGTTTGAGACGTATAATCCTACCATTATTTTTGAAAGCAATTTTTACAATCTTTTGAACGAAATAAACCTACTGCCTACGACTTATGAAACCTTTGGTGATGAGAATGAACTTCCTGCGGATGTCAATTTCTTTATCAGTATTGGTGGAGATGGCACAATGTTGAGAGCCGCAAATTTCATCAAAGACAAAAACATTCCCATTGTAGGAATCAATGCGGGTCGTTTGGGTTTTTTAGCCAACATACAGGAAGACACCATTGAAGAGCATTTACCTCATTTATTTAAGGAAACCTATAAATTATCGAGAAGAGCCTTACTGACGATTGCATGTGACCCAGTAAACAATTCAAATTTCGATATTAATTTCGCCTTAAATGATATTACAGTATCTCGTAAAAACACAACATCCATGATTACCGTTGAGACTTATTTGGACAATGAATATTTAGCCACGTATTGGGCAGATGGATTGATTATTTCGACTCCATCGGGTTCAACTGGATACTCCTTAAGTTGTGGAGGGCCCATTATAGAACCAGAGACGGGTTGTTTCGTCATCACTCCATTAGCACCACACAATTTAAATGTGCGTCCTCTGGTAATTCGAGATAATCTTACCATCAAATTAAAAGTCAATGCAAGAGAAAGTCAATTTTTACTTTCTGTTGACAGTAACACCCAAGCGGTAAACAACGAAACAGAAGTAACTATTTCAAAGGCACCGTTTACCATTAATTTGGTTGAATTTCCTCAACAGAGTTTCATCAAAACCCTGCGAAATAAATTACTTTGGGGAGAAGATAAGCGCAATTAAAAAACGACGAATGTCATTTTTTTCGCTACATTTATTGTTTCGGACAAGATTTTGTTAGTATTTGCACCAACAAAATCTTTTTTTTCAAACAAAGAGAGTTCATTATTACTATATTTGTGAATTATTTTAACAAAATGAAAAAGGCCTTAATTACATTTATCTTACTACTTGCCATGCCATTAGCATACGCTCAGATTCATGAGGTAGGTTTTGGTTTAGGGGGTACAAACTATGTTGGTGATGTTGGATCGACACAGTTTATCAATCCAAAAAATATAGGCTATAACGTTTTTTATAGATGGAACAAAAGTCCGCGACACTCGTATCGTTTGAGTTTTAGTCAAACCAAACTCACGGGAGATGATGCCGACGCGTCCAGTGAAAGTAGAAAAGAAAGAGGCTTGCGCTTTGACAATACCATACAGCAATTGAGCTTGGGCATTGAATTTAACTTTTTTGAATTCGATTTACACCAAGAGAATTTTGCTATGACTCCATATCTCTATACAGGTATTTCAGGTATCCGATATTCGGACATTTACCATCGAAATAAAAAGATGATAAAAGGAGATAAAAAATACACTGCGGCAATTCCCATTGCTGCCGGAATGAAGATTAGAGTAAATCCTCAGATTAATATTAATGCAGAAGTTACTGCAACTTATACCTTCACTGATAATTTAGACGGTAGTCATCCTACCTCAGCGAGCAACAAACGCTATCGCTTTGGAAAAAATGGAAATGACTGGTTTTTCTATTCGGGAATCACAATAAGTTATACTTTTGGACATAATCCTTGTTATTGCGCAGATTAAATGAAATTGAAAGAACAAATTAACATGAGCAATCTACCAAAGCACATTGCAATTATTATGGATGGCAATGGTAGATGGGCGAAACAAAGAGGTTTTCTTCGAACAATAGGCCACGAAAACGGCGTAAAATCCCTGAGAACAACCATCACAACATGCGGCGAATTAGGTGTTAACTATTTGACCTTATACGCTTTTTCTACAGAAAACTGGAATAGACCCAAATATGAAGTAGATAAATTGATGGAATTACTAATTAAAGCGTTGACCAAGGAAATCCCAACTTTTATGAAGAATGATATCGCTTTAAATGCGATAGGAAATATTAATTTACTTCCAGAAAAAGTTCGAGAAAAGTTAACAGACGCAATTGATAAAACGAAAGAAAACAAAAGGATGACTGTAACTTTAGCACTAAGTTATGGCTCCAGAGCTGAAATAATACACGCAATTAAGGAAATTTCTATTAAAGTTAAAAATAATATAATTTCAGAAGACAATATTGACGAATCAATTATTAATGAGCATCTTTACACGCATAATATGCCTGATGTTGATTTGTTAATTCGCACAAGTGGAGAGCAAAGAATAAGTAATTTCTTACTTTGGCAGATTGCTTATGCGGAATTGTATTTTACAGAGGTATTATGGCCAGACTTCTCAGAAGACGAATTGTATCGTTCTATTCTATCCTATCAGAATAGAGAAAGAAGATTTGGAAAAACTAGTGAACAAATTAAATAAAAACGAAAATAATGTTTCAAAAAGGCATCTCACTTTTTGCTCTGTTTATTGCAGGTCTAATTTGTAGTAGTGCTCAAGCACAGCAAGGGGACAATATTCCTACTTTAGAAACCCCTAAAACCTACATTTTAGGAGATATAAAAGTAACTGGTAAAATTAACTACAACCCACAGACGGTTGTTACTTTTACGGGTTTAAATAAAGGTCAAAAAATTTCTGTTCCTGGAGAGGAGATTTCAGATGCTTTAAAGAAACTGTGGAAACTCGGTTTTTTTAAAGATATTAATATTTACGAAACATCTGTTGTTAACGATACGATTAATTTAGAGCTTACTTTAAATGAATTACCTCGTTTGAATAGCGCAAAGGTAAAAGGATTCAAAAAAGCGAAATCGGAAACAGTAACCAAAGAAGCGAAATTGACTAAAGGGAAGATTGTAAATGAAAACTTACTTTCTACAACGAAATACTACCTTTTAAATAAATACAAAAAAGACGGTTTCTACAATACAAAAGTTACACTTAATACGGTACCTACAGATTCAACAGGTAAATACGTAGATTTAATTGTGGGGATTGACAAAGGAAAAAAAGTACGTATTTCAGATATTACTTTCGATGGCAACGAGCAATTAACAAATAAACAGTTGCGTAAAGCCTTAAAAGACACGAAAAAACGCAGTCCATTCAACCCTATGCGAATTTTCAAACCTTCAAAATTCATTCAATCGAAATACGAAGAGGATTTAACGCGTCTAGTTGATAAATACAAAGAGAAAGGATACCGAGATGCCCGTATCATCACTGATACTACAGCATACAATCCTAAAACAAATCGCATGGCGATTAATATCGATGTTGAAGAAGGTAATAAATATTATATCGGAGATATCCGTTTCATCGGAAATACCGTTTACACCAACAATCAACTTCGCAATATCTTAGGAATTGAAAAAGGAGAAGTTTACAATGGTGTTTTATTAAACAAACGCATTCAAGATTCTTCGAATCCAGATGCTTATGATTTGACGAATCAATATCAAAATAATGGATATCTATTCTCCAATATTACCCCAGTAGAGGTAAAGACGGCGAATGATACGATTGATTTTGAAATCCGAATCACGGAAGGTCCTATTGCGCGTTTCAACAACATTACCGTTCGCGGAAACGAATATACCCACGATCACGTTATTCACCGTACCTTAAAAACTAGACCTGGAGAAATCTGGAGCAAAGCCATGGTAATGGAGACGATGCGACGTCTAGGAGCCTTGAATATTTTTGATGCACAAGCTATTGTACCAGACATTTTAAATCCAGATCCAACCTCAGGAACAGTAGATGTGGAATGGTCAGTGGCAGAAAAAGGATCCAGTCAAGTTGAATTACAAGGAGGATATGGTGGAGGTGGTTTCATCGGAACCTTAGGATTGTCGTTTAACAACTTCTCTTTGCGAAACATTTTCAATAAAAAAGCATACCACCCTTTCCCTATGGGAGACGGTCAGTCTTTAGCCTTGAGATTACAAGGAAGTTCATACTACCAAACTTACAGCTTGAGTTTTTCTGAGCCTTGGTTAGGAAGAAAGAAACCTGTAAACTTATTTGGTACAATTGCCTACAGTAAACAAAACTTATACGATTACTATAACAGAAGAACAGACCGCAGTAGAGGTTTCAATATTACAACGTTACAATTAGGAGTTGCGAAACAATTGAGTGTACCAGATGATTATTTTGTATTATCACACACACTTAGTTTCCAATACTATGACATGAAGAACTACAACACTGGACTATTTACGTTTGGTGATGGTTCATCGCGAAATTTAGCGTACCAAATTGAGCTAACAAGAGACAACCGAGGAATGGATCCTAACTTCCCTACTTTTGGTTCTTTCTTTAGTATTAGTGGAAAATTCACGCCTCCTTATTCCTTGTTCAACAATGTTGACTACAAGAATCTAGGAAATCAACAAGAATACAAATACAAATCAAAAGCAGGACAAATTGATCCAAATACAGGATTGGTTATTCCAGAAGGCACTTACTTAAATGCTGCAGGACAGCCTGTAAGCAACTGGCAAGACGCTACGGCTGATGCGAGTAAAGTAGATCAAAAAAGATTTAATTGGTTAGAATACTATAAATTAAAGTTCAAAGGTGATTGGTATACCACAATTTTTGATAAATTAGTATTTAGAACAGTAGGAGAATTCGGCTATATGGGAGCGTACAATAGCAACCGTGGTGTTGTTCCATTCGAGCGTTTCTATGTAGGGGGTGATGGATTAGTAAACTTCTCATTAGATGGCCGTGAGGTTGTACAATTGAGAGGGTACAAAAACCAAGCATTGACGCCAATAAATCAATATGGTGAACAAATTGGTGGTACGATATACAATAAATTCACCCTAGAATTACGTTATCCTATTACACTAAAACCAAGTGCATCTGTATATGTATTATCATTTGCAGAGGCAGGAGCAGCATTTGACTCATTCAAAGATTACAGTCCATTTGATTTAAAACGATCTGCTGGATTGGGTGTTCGCGTGATTATGCCGATGTTTGGTCTATTGGGAATTGACTTTGGATATGGATTTGATGCACCTCCAGGAACAACTCAGAAAAATGGTTGGGAGACACACTTCATCCTTGGTCAACAGTTTTAGTGATACACTTTGCTAAAATTTAACAAATTATGAGGTATCTTTTTATTTTTTTAATCAGTATTTTTGGATATTCCTTTTCCTTTGCACAAGGTGGGTCTGCCCGAGTTGCTTATATTGATATGGAACTTATCTTGCAACACGTGCCCGAATACACGGAAGCGAGTGCACAGTTAGCATCGCGTGCAGAAGGTTGGAAACAAGAGATTGACAAAAAAAAGGAAGAGATTAAAAAGCTTAAAACGGACTTAGCAAACGAAAGAGTACTGCTGACTCGTGATTTGATAAATGAAAAAGAAGAAGACATCAGTTCGCTTGAGGACGATCTTTTAAAATATCAACAAAAATATTTTGGTACAGATGGAGAGTACTTTTCGCAAAAAATAAGTTTAGCGAAACCGATTCAAGATCAAGTATTCTCTATGGTACAAGATATTGCTGAAGCTAGAAAATACGATTATGTTTTAGATAAGAATGCAGAAACTACAATGTTGATAGCGGATAAACGCTATGATATTAGTAATTTAGTCATTCGTCGTATGACTTCTGCTCGAAGAAAACAAAACATGACAGCTGAACAAGTAGAGGCTGTGGAAAAAGAAGAGAAAGAAGAAGATGCTATTTCACTTAGACAAAGTAGACGTGAAGAACAGCAAAGACGAAGAGAAGAAGCTGAACGTCAAATGCGTCAAGAACAAAAAGAAGAAAAACAGAAGCAACAGCAAATTCAAACAGAGCATGAGCAAATTAGCAAAGAAGATTCGCTAAAACGCCAACAAGAAGAAAAACTCAAAGAGCTCAAAGAGAAAAAAGAAGAAGCGGAACGTTTAAAACAAGAAAAAATTGAAAGCCAAAAGCAACTTTTAAAACAAAAGCAAGAAGAAATTGAGCAGAAGAAGCAAGAGGATAAACAAAAGAAAGAACAACTTCAATTAGAACAAGAAAATAAAATCAAGCAACAGCAAGAAGAGGCTGAAAACCTCAAAATCCAAAGAGAGAAGAGAGCGCAGGAAGAAAGAGATAGAAGACGAGAGGAGGCAGAAAAACTCCAAAAGAACAACAAGAATGAAGAGCTTGAGAAACTAATTGCTGATCAAAAAGCTGCCGAAGCTAAACGAAGAGCAGATTTAGAGCAAAGGAAACAAGAAGCGTTGGCACAACGCAAAAAACAAATAGAGGAAACTCAACGTAAACAAGAAGAAATTAAACAACGCGTTCAACAAGAACAAGAAGAAAAACGCAAAAAAATGCTTCAAGAACAAGAAGAAATGAAAAAACAAATTGAAGCCGCAAAAAGTAACAAGTAAAATAATATAAAAAACGAATACAATGAAAAAAATGAAATCCTTATTGATTGCAGCAGTAATGTTTTTTGGCCTTAGCTTAACTACAGCAACAGCACAAACTAAAGTTGCACACATCGATGTTCAAGCTTTAATTACAGAAATGCCTGCTATGAAATCAGCTGAGGCAGAATTGAAAACATTAAGCGAAAAATATCAAAAAGAATACGGAACAATGGTATCTGAGTATCAAACAAAAGCTCAAAAATACCAAAATGAAGCTGCTACTGTAGGTGATAAAGTAAACGAAGATAGACAAAAAGAAGTGGAAGATCTTTTACAAAGAATCCAACAGTTCCAAACTACAGCTTCACAAGACTTACAAAAGAAAGAGGTTGATTTAACACAACCTATTTTTGAGAAAGCTAGAACAGCAATCCAAAAAGTAGCACGCGCTCAAGGAATCCAATATGTATTAGATTCATCAATGGGTTCTGGTGTTTTATTAGCTGACGGTACTAACTTAGCAGCTGATGTAAAAAAAGAATTAGGTATTAAATAATTTTTATATTTCAATAAAAAAGTCCGTTATTACAACGGACTTTTTTATTTTTGTTCTACTTATGAAAAATACAAATCCCATTGGTTTATTTGACTCTGGTATAGGTGGAACCACAATATGGCAGGAGATTCACAACTTAATGCCTTATGAAGATACCATTTTTCTAGCAGATCAAAAGAATGCACCTTATGGCACACAAACCAAAGAAGCCATTCAAGCGCTATCGCATAAAAATGTAAAATACCTAGTTGATCAAGGATGTAAATTGGTTATTGTAGCTTGTAATACAGCAACAACTAACGCCATTCAAGAATTGCGTTCCTCTTTTTCAATTCCGATCATAGGTATAGAACCTGCTATTAAACCGGCCTCTCTATTGACTAAAACCTCAACAATAGGCGTTTTAGCTACAAAAGGAACCATTACAAGTGATTTATTCACTTCTAAGCTAAAACTATACCCAAATGTCAAAATAATTGAGCAAATCGGCTATAATCTTGTTACGTTAATTGAAGCAGGAAAAATTCATTCACAAGAAATGAAAGACCTTTTGCAACTCTATTTGCTCCCTATGGTGGAACAAGGCATGGATACCCTTGTGTTGGGATGTACACACTACCCCTACTTAACTCCTATCATAAAAACAATTATTCCCGATCATATTTTAGTTATTGATTCTGGAGAAGCGGTTGCTAAGCACACCCAAAAAGTATTAGCTGATCATCAGCTACTGACCACAAATGATCAACCTGGAAACACACAATTTTATACCAATATTGACCCTTCTGTTTTACAAACATTTGCGCCAAAAGATATCCAAGTTCAACAAATTGAATTTTAAAAGAAGCATTGCACAGTAGCAATGCTTCTTTGTTTCTGCTCATTCAAAACAAAAAAAGCAGTAAGGAAATTACCTTACTGCTTTTTTTGTTCTTATGCATTTGAGTCTTCTTTTTCTTGTTGATTTTCTTCTTTAAACCAACTGGAATACATCACATAATTATTCGCAATACGCTCTATTTCCCCCGCGAAATCCGAAGCACTGATATCTTTTACCTTCTTTGCAGGAACTCCTGCATAAATACTCCCAGATTCGATCACTGTGTTTTGTGTTACCACAGCTCCTGCTGCGATAATCGTATTGCTGTGTACGACACAATTATCCATCACAATAGCTCCCATTCCAACAAGAACATTATCGTGTATCACACAACCATGCACCATAGCATTGTGTCCAATAGAAACATTATTTCCAATTACAGTAGGGTGCTTTTCATAGGTACAATGAATCACTGCTCCATCTTGAATATTAACTTTATCTCCAATAGTTATTGAATTTACATCACCACGAATCACGGCATTAAACCAAATACTACAGGAGATTCCTATTGTAACATCTCCAACGATAGTTGCATTTTCAGCGATATAACAATCTGCTGGTATTTGCGGATACTTTCCTCTTATTTCCTTTATTATCATACGTCGTTATATTATATAAAAAAAAGTCCCGATAAATATCGGGACTTTTTTTTAATCATGTAAGTTAGGACAATTACAATCTAATGTGCTTCGTTTTCCAAACAGATTAACTCCAAGTGTAAACAAGTGGAATCCTCCTTTGTTAAACGTATTATCTCCTAATTCATGCGTATACGTATAAGTCAAACTAAACATTTTATAAGATCCTCCAAGTAATGGACTGATACTTTGATTTGCTTGTTTTTTCGTCTTACCATTTTTCATGTACTCTGCTCTATTGAAATCGCGTCTGTAAGACACTCCTGCCCAAAGTTTAGCGTTGTCAAAATTTTTGTACACTTTCATGTTCACATCTGCTAACTTCATTTCCGTTTCTTCTACATACTGCAATAAAACAGAAGGCTCATACATCCATCCACCGTTGTAACGTGTGTTTCCGAAGGTATAACCTCCACCTAATAAATAACGGCGGAAATTGCTACTTTCTGCGTCGGTGTACAATTCTCTTTTACTAGTAACCGCATTTTTCACAGTAAACATAGAGAAGAACTCTCCACGGTGATAAGCTGCTCCAAAATCTACAGAGAAATAACTGTCTTTTACTTCAAGACCACCACTTAAAGTTGGATCATAAACCGAACCGAATTCTGTTTCATCTAATGTAGTTCGAGCAAAACCAGCGCTCATACCAAACGATAACATATTCAATTCATAGCGTGATTCACTGAACGTAATATGATGTGCATACGTCAACTTCGCTCCAGTATCTGAATGATATCCATTCTTATCTTTGAAAGCGATGATACCAATACCCGATCGTTCTCCGACGCGGGTATTGATTGTTAAAGTTTGAGTTTGCGGTGCATCATCTGTATCACCCCATTGTTGTCTGATCGCTCCTCTTATCTGTGTACTATTTTTCAATCCGGCCATTGCTGGGTGAATCAAATAATAGTTATCAGCCAAATAATCCGAATACATAGGTAATCCACCGTCTTGCGCCTGGCCCATTTGAGTAACCAATAACGCAACTGCTAAATATCTTTTCTTAAATATTTTCATATCCTAAATTATCGTTTTAATGAGAAGTGTCCTTTGTATTGAACCTTTCTAGGAACTTGATTTGCTTGTTTCGCCTCTTCTAAATATTCTACAGTAAACCAATAATCTGTTGATGGCATTGGTTTCCCATTAAATGTACCATCCCATCCTCCATTTGCAGGAGTAAACTGAGAAAGCAACTTACCATATCTATCATAGATATAAATCACTGCTTCTGGGTGTCCTTTTAATGTTGGAATATTCCATGTATCATTAAATCCATCTCCGTTTGGTGTAAAGAATTTAGGATAACCTAAAACAAATATATCAACATATTGTGGACAGATTGATCTTTGATCTTTATATCTCACCCAAACTCTATGTGTTCCATTTAATACATCATAGAAAACTCTTGAATCTTGATAAGCTCCTTCATCCAAAGCAAACTCGAACAATCTAGCATCCGTTGGACTTTCAACTACAATAGAAATTCGCTCTTCTCCATCTATAGCACCTAAAATACCTTTTGAATCGGCATTCATGATTTTAATCTTGATCTCTTCAACCGTATTAAGTATTATAGCATTACTTGTATTCGAACATTGTTGTCCTTTGTATTTAACAACAACTCTAAACATATTACCTTGTTCAATACTCTCTACTACATAATAAGATTTCGTAGCTCCAGCAATTGGAGTAAACGCTCCAATTGTACCATTCCTTCTCTCCCATTGGAATTCATAATCTCCAGCTTTAAATCCAGAATCAATTGTATATGGATCTACTAATTTTTTTGTATTGTAGTCGATACACACTAATGTACTTGTTGGTAAAACTGGTGCAATCGGTGTTTCGAATACTGTTAATGTAAATCTCGTTTCATCTTGACAGTAGAATACTGTTCCAGCAGGTCCTACTTGCTTAATAATAGCGACAATTTCATGTGATCCGATAGGCAAGACAAAACGACCTAAATCAGCTACATCAATCAATGCATTTCTATAATAATACTCAACTTCTAAATCAGCTGGATCAATAACTTGCGCTCCTTTGATTTCATCAGTAAATAAATTGAGATTGAATGTTGCAGTTCCACCAGATCCGGCAGGTGTAGCACATACCTCAATTCTAGTCTTATCTGTCAAATCTATTGGGAACGCTACTACTTTCTGTTCAATTGACAAAATTAGTTTATCCACATAGAAACAACCCGTTTTCTTATCTGTTAATCTTACGTAAATTTCTTGCTGGAACGCAACGATATTAGTATAATCATACAGAAGAGGATTACTATCATTCATTGCCCCGTTTAAGGTTGTATAGAATGTGATCGTATAATCCGCAGCATTTCTACCATCCAATATTTCATCAAACTTTGTTCTTAAATCAAATTTTGCAAATGGACTTGGATTGTCTAAACAATAAGTATAAGGACTTAATGGTCCAAAATACGGTTGTAGATTCACCTTCAATGGTAATTGAACTAATACAAAACAACTCTCTGGTACTCCTCCATTATTCTTAGCTACTCTTACCCAAACGATTCTTGTTCCTGTCACATAATTTGTAGGGAATGGAATAGCATTTAAATTTGCCGTAGCATCTGCTTCAGATTCAAAATAACTGAATAATAAATTCGGATCTTGATTTCTCATATCCTCTTCAGCTAATCTTAAATTAAATTCAGCTTTACCATCTCTAGTTTGAAACTCACACATCTCTAAAGGCTTAGGATTGAAGTTTGGCACAGGTAAAGGTTTAACTCGAATAACCAAAGGTCTAATACTTCTACATCCATTTCTTCCTTCTACAGATATCCAAATTGTTTGAGGATTTGTTCTATTCACATAGTTTCTCGTATTCTGAATTGGGTTTCTGTTGTTCTCTGCATCTTCTTTCGATTCATAATAACCAAATACAGCTCCAAAAACCTCAACACCTAATAACAGTTCAGATTCTCTTTCATGTAAGTTAAATGTAGCAGATACACCAGGTAATGATGAATCTTGACATAACTCAATTGGAGTCAATACTGTTGCAATCTCTAATGGATTTTTAATTTCCAATAAGAAAGAACCAATTACATAACATTTTGTAACCGTATTTTCAATTCTAACCCAGATTCTTTGATTTAATATTGTATTTGTAAATACCTCTGGGGTGGTAATTCTGTTTCTCTTATTCAATGCATCATCTTCCGATAAATAGTAGACGATACTAATATTTGCTGGATCAACTTGTTGCTCAGCTAAGATGCGTTCGTTCTGATCGGTTAAATCAAAAATAGCGCTTGTACCATCATGTCTATCCGTACACATCACTAAATTTTCAAGTGCCACTGGTAATGTAGGTGCAGCTACTACAACAATTCTCAATGGTTTGACTGTGAAACAACGCGTTACAGGATCAAGTGCTTTCACCCAAATTATAGAAACACCCGGTTGAATATTGGTATAATTTGTTGGAGTCAAAATACGATCAATATCGTTGTATGCATTTTCTTCCAACTCATAAAAATGATATTCTAAACCAACAACTCCAACTTGAATCGTGTTAACAATATCCACTAAGTTAAAAGAAGTTACACCCGTTTCTCCATAACTACAAACTTGGAATGGATCATTTGAGATATTTAATGTAGGCAAAGCATCTACACGTAATGCTAATGTTCTTACTACATGACATCCCGCTTCATTTTCGATACGAACAAAGATTGTTTGATAGTAAGCCACTTCATTTTGATAACTATTAGGCAAACTATTTCGATTAGTGTCCGCATCAGCTTCTGTTTTATGATAGCTAATGATTAACCCTCTTTGGCCATTTGAAATTACGTTCTTATAACCAAGTAAATCGAAGGTTCCGATTCCGTTATTTTCTACTGCACTACACAATTTATAGGTAGGCAACATGGCAGGAACATTAGGCAATAATTTTGTAGTTAACACTAAGCGCGTTACTGCATAACATCCTGTTGTTCTATCCTCTACTCTTACCCAAACAACGTAAGCAGTTGTATTTGAAAAAGTATCAGCATTTTCTATAGAAAATTCTCCTCTATGCGCATTATTTTCTGTTAAGTAATAAGTAATTTCAAAATTCGCAGCATTTTGACCTCCTAAAATCTCAGATTCTTTTAAGTGCAAATTATAAATTACTTCTCTATTTTGACTCTCTACACAAGCAGCGAAAGGTGTAGGTTCTACAATTCTAGGCGAACGTGAAATTACCAACTCAATCGGTACAATTTCAAAACATCCTGAACGGTCAAAAGCAATTCTAGCATAAATCGTTTGATTGTTTGGAATTGTATTCGTAAATGTATCTGATAAATTATTGATATTTCTTTGTGCATCAGCCTGAGAAGTAAAATAACGCACACTTATATTAGGTAATATATTACCAAACAATTGATACGTAATTGTACTTGTTGAGAACTCTGCTATACCATCATTATTTGTTGAACAATTAAAAATGGTAACATCATCTGCATGATCAGGAATATCTGCTACAATTAAATCTATAGGTGTTGTTACAAAACACTTTGTTCTTGCGTGCTCAACACGTGCCCAGATTGTAGTTGCTGTATTTTGATAAATGTTAGGTAAACGATTCGCCGCCAAACCAGCAATTGCATTGGCTTCTGTAGCATAATAACTAACAATTAAATTGGGTCTACCACCTGTTAGTGTTAAATTACTCAGTGACAAATTAAATTCACCGATAGACTTCTCTGCATTAATAGGGCAACCAAAAATTTCATCTACTGGAAATATAGTTGGCACCTCTTCAATGAATAGTCTAAAACTTGTAGTAGCATAAGCCTCAAGATTTGTATTACTTTGTACACGTACATAAATAGTTTGTCCATGTGTTCCAGTAAAATTCGCTAAATCCGCTGTTGGAATTGCATTATTCCCTGTAGCTGCATCTGCTTGTGTTGTATAATACGTAACTGTAAATCCAGGCGCATTATTATATACAATTGGCGTTTGTACAGTTAAGTCGAAAATTGTAGCAGGATTACAAATAATTAAATTATCTAATGTGCGCAATTGTAATGCACAATTGTTTACCACTAAATTAAAATGATCAACTGTAAAACAATTTAAGCTCATTCCTGGATCAACCGCTCTAAACCAAATTTGTTTTGGACTATTATTAATATGTACAACTTGATTCACATCAATAGCATTGATATCTAATTGTGCATTTTCTTCCGATTCGTAATAATTATAGATTACATTAGGATTTGAACTAACCGAAGCTTGTACATCTCTCAAATTAAATGTACCTCTTCTTGTTTCTTGATCCATACAAGCATTTAAATTACTTGGGCTATTCACAAACAACACGGGATCAACTGTAACTGTAATGTCTTTAGTATATATACAATTAAAATTATCTGTTACCTCATACGTATATGTATAAGTACCAGGTGTTACAGGGCGAACCATTGCTCTACCATCTTCTAAATTAACTATACCTTCACCAATCCAACGTTCTGATTTAACTTCAGGTGCAAATGATAAGTCACTTGGGACAATAGATTCATCGAATTCTAAACTCCAAGAGAAAATCCAACCGTTATCTACTGCTAATTGATCTAATATTTCGATTCTCCATTCTCCATTTAATTCTGTACCAACAAAATTTTGGAAAGAATCTACGGGTAAATAAGTTCCGGGGTTAGCCGCTTGTCTTACATTACCCTGAGGTGGCATCGATACAGCAGTTGTAGCCACACCAGGACCTCCAACAATAATATTACCAGGAGTCATATCAAAACAATAGTTCCATCCTATACCAGGCCCTTCAGCCTCATCAGCTTCTCTTCCTTGCAACCATCTAGGATGACCAAAAGTTCTAGCTCCACCAGCTTGATTGTGTAATAGAACACGTTGACCATTCGGAGCAACTAAAGTGATAATTAAATCTCCCATAAAGGAGTGTTCCATATTCAAACAGACTCTAACATGATTCATGTCTTCCAATGTTTGTCCTAAACAAAACTGATCGACAAAAATACTAGTAGTATATAAATCACGTCCATCTGGAATAAAAGTTGTTCCAGCTACTGGAGGAATAGGTTCGTAGTCAAATTTTTTCAATTCAACCTCTGAATCCAAATAAATTGTTTCGTTTAAACAATAATTTGGTTTATCAGCACTCAAATCAATGGTTGCTTCATTAGAACTTACTTGTATAACGACACTGACTAGATTTTTACTTCTACATCCTTCCGAATCAATGGCAACGAGACTAAACTTATACGACCCCTCTTCATTAAATTGAGTGGTGATTTCTTTTCCACGATAGACTATATTATTTAAGTTTTCGTCTTTTCTATTTAAAATCCACTCATATTTTGCTCCTTCATTATTTCTTTCAAAGACACCATCTGCTTTTAATGTAAATGGCGTTCCTTTACAAACGCGGATTACTCCAACGTCTTCAGGACACACAGGTCTTACACCTGGATCAATTGCAGGTATTGATCCCGCAAAAACAGCTCTGATATTTTGACACTCACCTCTACAAGAAATTTTTGCACGCCAACCTGGCATTGTATTTTGATCATCTGATTCAAATACAAAAGTTAAACATCCATTACTTGTAGCTAAGTTTCCTATAACCGAAAAAGGTTCTTCAATATGACCTGAATAGGTAGCAATAGCTGCTCCATTCGCATTATCACCAGCAAAAACAGTTAATGTATCAGCATTTGCTTCAGTAATAAAGCTTTCAAAATCTAATACGATATAACTATCTTCATCATCAGGACAGATGGTAAACGTAAAGTTTTCATTATTTCCATAATGATTATCAAATCCACCTGAATCAAAGAAATAACCCGAACAGGTATCTATTCGTCCATTCGTTATGGGATATGGAGTATACTCTGAATTATTTTGGGCAAAACTCAGGTAACTACATAATAAAAATAATAGGTTAATAATTTTTTTCATACTGCTATCTTCTATAAGCTTTTTGATGAATAATAATTACAAAATTTGTGTTATCTACTCGGTACAAAGCATCTCTATTTTCAAAAAACGCCAAATTATACTTTAACACATTAAATGTATTTATATTAAATACTTCATCACGTGTTAAAGCGGTATTGTACTTGTTAAATAAGGGCACTTCAGATAACAATTGATATTTTTCATCTCTTGAATAGGCCTCTTCTCTTATTTCAACTCTTTCATTCAGTAATCTCGTTAGAGCTTCAACTCTAACATCCGATAATAGTTTCATATTATCACGATAGACTTCTGATATTCGAGGGTCTAAAGTTGTCGTTCCTTCTTGCGCCTTTGATGAAAAACTCAAGAGTATAGCTCCAACTAGGATAATTACAGAGCTAAAAACTGTTTTAAACTTCATACGTTACACACTTTATAAAAATTATTATTCATTTATTACTATTATAAAATTCTAAAATAGATTAACTTACGTTCAGAACTAGAATTAAAAGACTTGTATTTTAACGCTGTTAATTCATACTTAATTATATGTTAATTATATGTTTAAAAAACCAAATATACAGATTCGTAGAATATAAGTTTGTTAATTTTGAAAAAAAATAAAACAAAATGTCACAGATTAAAATTCAAAATACTCAAAACCCAGCAATTGTCAAGTTTATCCTCCCTGATTTCATCACAAAAGGAGACAATTTTGAGTTCAAAAACATTGATGAAACTGCATCATCTCCATTAGCGAGAGAACTTTTCTACTTACCTTTTGTAAAAACGGTATTTATTGCAAATAATTTTATCGCCATTGAAAAATTTTCAATCGTAGAATGGGATGACGTGCAAGACACTGTTGCAGATCAAATCCAAACTTTCATGGCTAAAGGTAAGAAAATCTTAATAGAATCTAAAGATGTTCACAAAAAACATCCAATTACGATTTATGCGGAATCAACGCCAAATCCTGCAGTGATCAAGTTTGTTGCCAACAAGGCATTAACCAAGCAAGGGGTTGAGTTTAAAAACATTGACGAAGCAATGTCTTCGCCATTAGCGAAAGAACTGTTTAAATTGCCTTTTGTACGCGAAGTATTCATTGACGAGAATTACGTTTCTATTTCTAAATATGAAGCATTTGATTGGAATGAATTCATCCAATCTACCCGTTCTTTTATTAAGGAATTTTTAGAAAAAGGAAACTTAGCAGTAGACGAAGCTTTAGTAACAAATGTTGCCGAATTAGAGAAACAAGCGGATATTCACTTTGACTCTTTAGACGAGAAATCACAACGCATCATTAATATTTTAGAAGAAAATGTGAAACCAGCGGTTCAAGCGGATGGTGGAAATATTGCCTTCCAAAACTACAACCAAGAAACGAACGTCGTACAAGTCATTTTACAAGGAGCTTGTAGCGGATGTCCCTCTTCTACTTTTACCTTAAAGAATGGAATTGAAAGTATGTTGAGACATATGCTCGCGGATGAAGCTATCGTTGTTGAAGCAATCAATGGATAATACTCCTTAGTTATATCAAAACAAAAAGCGCTTGAAAGTTTCAAGCGCTTTTTTTATACCTATGTACATGCAAAAATAACTTCTACCCTTTAGATGTATATTTTGTTCTCTTTTGATCCAAATCAAACTTCTCAAACAACTCCAACAACCCAATTGTAGCCTTCACCATATCATCTGTTTCAAACAAAATAGAGAAATACAACTTACTGTTCTTCGGACTCGTTTCTGTAGTGCGAATGCGAACGATTTGCTTTTGAATTAATTTGTCTATCGTCTGCGTAATATCTTCTTTATTTGCTAAGACATCACTAATACGATCAAATTTCTCCTCTAAGAAAATAGTTCCAATTTCATCTAAGAAGCTTTGCAGTTTATTGTCAATTAATTTCAAATCTCGAATCTGATTAAACTTCAATTTCTTGTGGTTGTTGTCCACATGCGTATAACTGTTCTGTGTAATAAATAAGGTAGACTTAATAATATCTTGTAAGAACCCTAAGGTCAATACATAAAACTTACTTGCCCCTACAGTCGTTTCATCTAAGTTTTTGATAAAGAAATAAACATTACCACGTAAGCTATCCACTTCTTTTTCCAACTGCTTTAATTTCTTTCTACACGCTTTTAAATCTGCGTGATTTTGCAACGCGACTCCGTCAATCACACGGGTGTACAATTCATTTGTGCGCACAATAACTTTAGCAATTTGAGCTGAACTCTCCGAAGCTACTTCTTGAATAGTTACAATATCAATTTTATTGAGTTTTTCCGTTTTGAGTTTTTTCTCTTGCTCTAAGCGTTGATGCATCTTATTACTTCTATATAATAGGATACCTACTAAGATTAACATTGCTACTAATGCATATACCTCTCCTATATAAAGGATATAAGCTGTAATAAAAGAAGCGACAAAAGCAACAATAGCCGTTACAAACCATCCTCCAATTACGTTGAACACCCCTGCCACACGATATACAGCAGAATCTCTATCCCATGCTCTATCAGCGAAAGAGGTCCCCATAGCCACCATAAAGGTTACATAGGTTGTTGACAAGGGCAATTTCATGGATGTTCCTATTGAAATCAAGATACTCGCCACCATAAGGTTAACGGAAGCCCTAACCATATCAAAGGCAGGTTCATCTTGTTTATTTTTACTCTTTGACTGCACAACCGGTTGTTCAAAACGCTTGTCCATATGGATTTGCCACGATTTAGGAAGGAAATAATTTACAATACCTCCTAGAATAACCATACTGCGCACCAAAGCTTTAGACAGTAAATTGGGTGAAAATTTCTCATCAGAAGAATCTGAACTCTGACGAGCTAAACTCATTTCTGTTTCGATTACATTACGCGCCTTTTTTGAAGTCCACAGTGTATAGACCATCACAGCTCCTGCCAACAATAAAAAGTAGAAAGGTGCTTTCACACTTTCTTCTGCTAGTTTCCCCATCAAATATACGTCAGCGGCTTGCCCTGAACTTTGAAAAAATTCAAACGACTGTACTGCAGCAATAGGCACTCCAATAAAGTTTACCAGGTCATTTCCTGCAAAAGCCAAGGCTAAAGCAAAGGTACCGATAATAATGATGACACGTAGGATATTCAACTTGAATAAAGACATCAACATTTGGGAAAACAACGTCCAAAACACAAAACTTACTCCTAGAATAATCAGCTGGTGTTGGTCAATCCACATAGAAGCTTCTTTAGTTAAAAAGCTCGATCCTTTTAATCCTTTAATTAAAATAAAAAATGAAATTGCAGAAATCGCAGTTCCCCCGAATAGCGCTCCAAAATATTTTAATTTGCGCTCTACTTGAAAGGTAAAAATCAAACGAGAAACATATTGAACCAAGGTACCTAACGTAAACGATAAGATAACGGATAACAATATACTTACGACAATTTCAGAGGCCTTCTTCGTATTAATATAAGAAGGTAAAGTTGCCCAACTGTCATCACTGGTTACAATTTTCACTACGGCCAAACACACGGCAGCTCCTAATAGTTCAAATACAATTGAAACCGTTGTAGATGTGGGTAATCCTAGGGTGTTAAAGACATCTAATAACAAGACATCGGTAATCATAACAGCCAGGAAAATAATCATGACATCATTGAAGGTAAACATGCTAGGGACAAAGATTCCGCTTCGGGCAATCTCCATCATCCCACCAGAAAAAACCGCTCCTACTAAAATACCCAAAGAAGCGACAAGCATAATGCCTTTGAAAGACATCGCTTTGGATCCAAGTCCTGAGTTTAAAAAGTTTACAGCGTCATTACTAACCCCAACAGTTAAATCTATTATCGCTAATATCCCAAGGGCTATCAGCATTACAATAAAAATCTGTTCCATTTATTCTTTTATTTTTTGCGTACTGCAAAAGTCCTTATATTTCTGTAATCCAACGTTAACTTAATGTTATCCTTTATTGGAAAAGAGAGAGGAGAGAGAAGGAAAGGGTAGAATTCTAGATTAAAGGAGTGATTCTTTTTTAGAAAAATCGGGTATTCTCAACTTACAAATACATAAAAAAGTAAACATTTCTATGCATTGAAAAGGCACCTCTCTCCTCTCTCCTCTCTCCTCTCTCCTCTCTCCTCTCTCCTCTCTCCTCTCTCCTCTCTCCTCTCTCCTCTTTCCTCTTTCCTCTCTCCAATAAATAATTTTCCCTAATTTTGTAATCTAAACTCACTTCCATGAATGAACTACAACACGCATCAAATCCTTATTTAAAGCAACATGCTACGAATCCTATTCACTGGAAAGCTTGGCATGCTTCTGTTTTTGAGCAAGCCCAAGAACAAAATAAATTAGTTATTGTCAGCATCGGTTATTCCACTTGCCATTGGTGTCATGTTATGGAAGAAGAGAGCTTTACCAATACCGCGGTGGCTGAAGTTATGAACCGCAATTTCCTTTCAATTAAGGTAGATCGAGAAGAACATCCTGCCGTGGATGCCTACTATATGAAAGCGGTTCAATTGATGACTAAACAAGGAGGATGGCCGTTAAATGTAGTGTGTTTACCTGATGGGAGACCGATTTGGGGCGGCACGTATTTCCCTAAACAAACGTGGTTAGATGCTTTAACTCAATTAGCACAATTACATCAAAATAAACCCGAAACAGTACTTGAATTTGCAACAAAATTACAAGAAGGTGTATATATCATGGGACTTGCCCCATCAGCAAATGAAGAACGTCGATTTAATTTAGATGTTCTTTTAGAAAAATGGAAACAAAGTTTTGATTTAGAGTATGGAGGGTATCAACGCGCTCCTAAGTTTATGATGCCTACCAACCTCTTCTATCTTCAAAAATTAGGAGACCTCAATCGAGATAAAGACTTGCTTCACTATATTGATTTAACCTTAACTCAAATGGCTTGGGGCGGTATTTTCGATGTGGTGGAAGGCGGTTTTTCTCGTTATTCTGTTGATTTCAAATGGCATATTCCGCATTTTGAAAAAATGTTATACGACAATGCACAGCTATTAAGCGTATACAGTGACGCATATAAGCGCACAGCAAATCCGTTGTATTTAGAAATAATTGACAAAACAGCAACCTTTATCCAACGCAATTGGCAATCTGATTGGGGAGGTGTTTATTCTGCTTTGGATGCAGATAGCTTGGATGCTCACGGCACGTCAAAAGAGGGGGCTTACTACGTTTGGACAGAAGCGGAATTACGTCGAATTTTAGGGGATGATTTTAACTTATTTGCCCAAGTTTTTAATAGCAATGATTATGGATATTGGGAAGAGGGCAACTTTGTACTTATTCAAAATCAAACCCTAGAATCAATAGCTTCTGCCAATCAACTGGATGTATTTGATTTACAAAAACGCAAAAAAAATTGGGAGCGATTGCTTTTACAAGAGCGCAATCAACGACCTAAACCCTTACTGGACGATAAAATTATTTGCGGTTGGAATGCCCTATTAATCACAGGGCTTCTCGATGCCTATAGTGCAACTACTCAAGTACATTATTTACAACAAGCAGAACGCATTTACCACTATATTCAAACCCATTTATTTGATGAAGAACGAGGATTATACCACTCTTCTCATCAACAACAAACACAGACCTTAGGGTATTTGGACGATTATAGCTTCTATATTCAAGCGTTGATTCACTTGTTTGAACACACAGCAAACCAAGATTATCTATGGCAAGCCAAACGTCTTATGGATTTAACTTTGGATTTATTTTTAGATGAAAAGAGTAAGTTCTTCTATTTTAGTCAGGAGAATCAAGCAGACAATATTTTGAGAAGTATTGAAACCGAAGACAATGTAATTCCTTCTGCCAATGCTGTTATATGCAAAAGCTTACTCCAACTTGGCGTTGCATTCGAACACCCCTATTACACTCAACTTGCCCATCAAATGATTGAAGTTATGCAATCAAACTTAGATTATCCTTCGGCTTATTCTCATTGGCTTTTAGCTATGTTGTATACTGAATCTCCAGCAGAATTAGCGATTGTCGGGACCCATGCCTTGGAAGCAAGCCTTAAAGTTCAAGCCAATTTAATCAGTAAAACTTTTGTTTTCCCAATTAATCAAGCGAGTTTGATTCCCTATTTTGAAAAATATACAGTTGATGAGACAACCCAGTATTACCTTTGTGAAAACAAACATTGTTTAACCCCTACAACTGAATTAAGCAGTTTCATCAAGCTCTAAGCTATGGAAAAATTAGATCATTTACTTACCTCTTATATCGAGAAACTAATCGATTACGTGCCGCATATTGTCGCAGCACTTTTCATCTTGGGAGTGGGATTATGGGTCATTAAAATGTCTCAGAATATTGCCAAGCGCATTATGACAAAACGCAATATCGACCCAACTTTTTCGAGTTTTATACTCGACGTTTTACTCTGGGGATTCCGCATTTTGCTTTTCGTTGTGATTGCTTCTAAATTGGGGATTCAAACTAGTTCGTTTGTCGCCATCATCGGAGCGATGAGTTTGGCTATTGGACTTTCTTTACAAGGTTCTCTCAGCAATTTTGCTGGAGGGGTTTTAATTATTTTATTCAAGCCTTTTCGCATTGGCGATATTATTGAAGCCCAAGGAGAAACAGGCAAAGTATTGAGTATCCACATTTTCTCTACGCAAATCGTCAACTATCAAAACAGTGTCATTTACTTACCTAATGGTGTATTATCCAACAGTAAGATTAAAAATATATCGCAAAATAACCTAAGAAGATCTGAGGTACTTGTTCAAACGAACTTAACAAAAAACACCAATCTGTTTATTGAAAGATTATTAGAAGAACTTCAGGCCAATGACAAAATACTCTCCCAGCCTAAGCCTCGCGTTTTAATTAAGGAATTACTAGATACTAAAATTACTTATGTCGTTCAAGTTTGGGTAGACAACGACAACTTTACAGCAGTCAATTCTTATATTTTATTGAAAGCAAGAGAAATAAGTGATTCGTTATAATCACTTATTTCTTTTGTTTTATAGGCATTACAAAGTCTTTCAAATAATAAGGCTCAAAGTAAGCTACATCAACAAAGTCTTTAACCAGGTATTTTTCATAGCTCAAGGCGCTCATTTCTTTAGCAGAAGGATAAACAATCCCTTCACAAAAATTAAAATTAGGGGCAGTTAACACCGTTGCACATTTCATGGCTCCATCTCCAATGAAGTAAACAGGGATATCCCCTTTTAATTCATCAAAAGAAGCCTCGTCAATCACTTTTGCTTCTATTGGCTTAACCAACACTCCATCATGAGAGAAAGTAGCGCAAAAGACCTCCATTCGCCTTGCATCGATCATAGGAATAATCCAACCACTACTCACTTGTAATTGTTTCGCTAAGACCTGCAATGTATCCAATGCAATCATCGGAATATTCAATCCATAACACAAACCTTTCACTGATGACACACCGATGCGCAAACCAGTATAGGATCCTGGTCCTTGACTAACAGCTATAGCAGTAAGGTTGCGCATAGTTAAACCATTTTCAACTAACAGTTCCTCAATAAAAACATGTAGCTTTTCTGCATGAGAAAAATTTTCCTCTGCAATTTCTTTCACTCCTACAAGTGCTCCATCTACAGACAAAGAGACCGAACAATTCTTAGTTGCCGTCTCTATATTCAATAGTACAATCATTATTTCGTTTCTTCTTTCTTAATCTTATCGTTGTGTTTCAAGGTTTTACTCACCGTTGAATAAGGCCCCGTAATGATTACATCTCCTTTTTTCAACCCTTGAACAATTTCAATATTTTTATCGTCCTGAATACCTGTTTTCACAAAACGCAATTGAGCGACCCCTTGGGCATCAACAAATACAGCTTCTTTCAGTTTTTCTGTTACTTGGACGGTTTTATTTTCACTTGGAGTGGTTAGCGTATCACTAGGCGTTCGCATAACAATTGCGCTAATTGGCACAGCCACCACTTTGTTTTTCACATGGGTAATAATATCTACAGCTGCAGTCATACCAGGGCGGAAAGGAGAGTAATCTTCTAACTTCCCATCCAATAAATCCTCATAAGATTCACGCAAAATTTTAATCTTCACCTTGAACGTCGTTACTTGATCAGCAGACAAGGTTTGATTGGATGCGGAGTTTGAAATACTCGTTACAATTCCCTTAAATTCCTTTTTCAAAAAGGCGTCTACATTGATTTTCGTTTCATCTCCCACTTTCACTTTGACAATATCGTTTTCATTGATATTCACTTCCACTTCCATACTGTTCAAGTTTGCTACGCGCAACAATTCCGTACCAGCCATCTGTTGGGTTCCCAATACACGTTCCCCAAGTTCAACATCCACGCGAGAAATCGTCCCTGCACTTGGTGCGTAAATTGTCGTTTTCAACAAGTTTACTTTTGCTTCTTCCACCGCCGCTTTTGAACTTTCAACATTGTAAAAAGCTGAATTTTTATTGGCTTTCGCTACTTCATAAGAACGCACTACTTGATCCCATTCTGAACCAGAAATCACTCCTTTTTCGAATAGCGTTTTATTTCTTGCATAGGACGCCTTCGTTTCTTTTAGTTGCGCTTCTGCTTGCTCCAAACCAGCTTTACTGGTAGACAACATCGCCACCATCCGATCTAAATTGGATTCATATAAATTAGGATTAATAACCACCAATAAATCGCCTTTATTGACTACCTGCCCTTCTTTGATTGGCAAATTTATGATTTCTCCCGATACTTCGGGTGTTATTTTAATCTCAATTTCAGGTTGAATTTTTCCTGTCCCTGAAACAGTTTCTACCAAATTAATTTCATCTACTGTTGCTAATTCTACTACAGTAGCATCATCCTTCGTTGTAAAAAATTGCATCACAACAAAGACTCCTACAATAAGAGCTAAAACGATAAATATATATTTCTTTTTCATCACTTAATTTCTTTTAAACAACGGTAATCCAAAGTAGTATTCTAGTATTTTATTCTTAAAGATGTAGTCGTATTTGGCTTTGAGTAAATTCGATTGAGCTGTTACGTATAGGTTTTGGTTTTGATTGAGTTCAAAAATATTAATCAAACCTACTGCATAACGTTCTCTTGCATACTCCAACGAATTTTCTCGCGATTCCAACGTCACCACACTAGCCTCATAGGTTTGAAAACTACTCTTAGTATCCGTATATGCTTTGTAAACCAATTGTTCTAATTTCAATTCTTCAGCTTCTTTTTCATATTGCATCTGCTCCAAAGCCAGTTGATTCAACTTCACTGTTTTTCGCGTTTTTAATCCATTGAAGATGGGCACGGTCAAACTCAATCCAAAGACTGAACTTTTGTTGTTGTCAATCTGCCTAAAAAAGGATTCTGGGCCACCGTAGACATTCATCATGCCCTGACGCATTACCCGTTGTCCTGAACCTTCCACAAATCCGACTTGATCCATACTGCCAGACAGCGTAGTGCCCACAATTCGATCTTGATAATGGACATTCGATCCAAAGTTATAGAATCCCGTTAATTTGGGATAATAGGCTCCTTTGCTAATTTGCACCTCTTTTTCTGCTAATTGCACATTGAGTTCAGCCGTTTTAATATTCGTCAAGGATTCGAAAGCGCGACTGGTTATTTCTTCGGGTGTATACAGCATGAGTTCAGATACTGCCACTTGATAATCCGAATCGAGTACGTCAAAGTTTTCATAATCGCGAATTTGAAGCAATTGAGCCAAACTCAATTTTGCGATAATCAATTCATTTTGCGAACTGATTAAACGTTGACTAGAAGAAGCTACGGTAGCTTTTACATCGAGTAGATCTCCAGCAGGAACAGCACCTGCGTTTACTAAAACCTGTACTCTACTTACTTCCGCCTGATCGTAGTCCAACTGAACTTGATTGGTATGCACTAATTCTTTGTTGAAAATAATCTGCAAATAAGAATTAATAACAGACAGGGCTATATCTTCTTTTATCTTTTGTACTTGATATACAGCAGATACATGCTCCAAACGAGCTTTTGCCAATCGTTTTTGTTTCTGTAAACCGTCAAAAATATCAACTCCCACACTCAACCCTATTGTAGATTCTTGCAACGTACGCTGTCCTATAATCCCTGTTTGCGGATCGGGCTGATCCACTAAAGTCCAAGAATGGTTAGCTGTTCCACTGAACACGGGTAGGAAATCATATCGAGCAACATCAACGGTAACCGCTTTACTTTGTTCGCCAATCTCCATTTGCTTTACACTGATATTGTGTTCGATGGCATGATTGATACATTCGTCTAACGTCCAACGCTTTTCTTGAGCCAAAACAGACATTGCAAGAAAAGAAAACCAGGCTGAAAGGTAAATTTTAGTCAAATTCATTGAAAACTAATTATCTAAACTATAAGACGTGAAGTACTATTTATTGTTACATTAAAGGTAATAAAAAAACCGCCTATATAGGCGGTTTGTTATTTTAAGCATACTTAACTCTTCTTCTTTTTGTACACTTTATAGCTAAAGTACAAAGCAAATCCAACGAGTAAATAAGGGAATATCATCAAGTAAACAATACCGTCATTTACAGCCTCTGCCTTTACTCCTCCGTCTTCTGTTTCCAATACGGCTCTACACATAGCACATTGAGCAAAAGCTGTTTGTGCCGAAGCCATAAGAAAAAATGCAACTAAAAAACCAATCTTTTTCATACTTTCTAATTTACGTAATAAGGAGAAATCATTAGATACACAATCACACCTGTTACTGCTACATACAACCACATAGGATACGTAATTCTCGCTAGTTTTTTGTGGCGTTGATATGAACCAGAAATTCCACGTACAAAGGTAATTAGTACAAAAGGAATGATAATGATGGACAATAAAATATGCGAAATCAGAATAAAGAAATACGCATAACGCATCCATCCTTCTCCACCGTATTTCGTTTCGATAGAAGTCATGTGATAAGCCACGTACATCGCAAGAAAAGCTACAGAACAAGCGATACACAATTTGATTAAACGCTCGTGTAAGGCCTTATTTCCTTTTTTGATAGCTGCTACTGCCCAAACTAATAAAACAGCTGTAAGTCCATTAATTGTGGCATAAATAGGGGGTAAAAAACTCAAAGGCTCTACATCATACCCTAGTTTTTGCAAATTCACTCCAAACAAAATAGCAACCACCACTGGAATTGTAATCGATAATATCCAAATCCACTTGGTGTATTTCTGTTCTAATTCTTTATAATTTTCCATGTTCTATTCTTCTAACAAAAGTTTGATATCTTCTTTAATCCATTTCACTCCATCATCTGATGTTCCATCATAATACAAGATTGGATTTCCATGTTCATCCGTTCTACAGCGAATATTTCCTTCTTTATCGATAAGCGCAAATAATCCTGAGTGTTCAAATCCTCCAGGAGCATCAGGATTAACACCGGTATACAAATTGAATTTACCAGCTAAATCGTAGATATATTTCGCATCACCTGTAAGCATATGCCAGTAGGGAATTTTAACTCCTAATTCGGCTGCATGCGCGTTTAATGCTTCTACTGTATCATTTTTTGGATCAATCGTGATGGAAGCAATTCCAAAATCCATATGTGGACGGAATGCATCTTGCAACTTCAACATATTCTGATTCATGATTGGACAGATTGTTGGACAATTAGCAAAGAAAAACTCAACAACGTAGACCTTTCCTTTGTAACTCGCGTTATTGATTGTTTTATTATTCTGATCGACTAATTCAAATTGAGGGGCTTGTCCAATCACAAGCAAGTCTGATTTTTCGAATTTCTTGATGATTTTAGGAACGGCCCAAATACCGAAAACTAAAACGACTAACGAAATCCAGATATACGATTTATCTTTCATAACTACTCTGTCTTTTTAATGCGTTCATACTTTTTCAATGCCAAGCGATACTCTGCCAAAACCACTTTCATATCATCCATCATATCGTTGTGCAATTCAGCGGCTGAAATTGTTGAATATCCTTCTTTATACTCAAGCTCACCTGCTTTGTTTTTGCCTTTTCTACCTCTTACGTTTCTATCTTTATCAATGATATAAACGTTGATACTTGCTAAATCGTCGTCTAATTTTCCGGCTAATCCCAAGCTCTTATAGAACATTTGAATTTCTCCGGGTTCTAAAAATAGATAATTCCAATTTGACATATCCGAGATAGGACTTAAATCCTCTACTACTTTCTTAGCCTCTTCCTCAGATCCTTTTGGTAGAACCATAACCAATTGAAAGTCGTCAAAGTCTTTATAGCGGTTGTAGATTTTCTGATTGAGATTAAACGCATCTCCACGGTCTTTATACAAATGAGCCCCAGGAAAGCCCAACACCGTAATACGTCCTTCTAACACAGGCTGTTTACCTAAAGAAGTTTCACCTATTGGCAATTCATTTACGTTTTCACTAATGATGGGTAATCGTTGAAATTGATTCACTCCTGTTGCGAAAAACAAATACGCACAAATCGGCATGATAAAGAGCAAAACGAGTATGATATATTTTTTCACTTTACAATAAATTAAATAGCTAGACAAAAATAAAAAAAGGCGGTTAATAAACCGCCTTTTAAATTATAATAACTTATTAAAATATCCACTTATATTGTGCGTGTTGAAAAACCTCGTATACGTAGTTTCCTTCGATTAACACTAAAGTAATTAAATAAACACATAAGAATCCTAAAACTCCTGCTACTGTCCATCTAAAAGCTGTTTTCTCTTGTTCTAAGTGCATGAACGACCACATGATGTAGTACGCTTTCCAAATTGTTAAAACAATGAAGATATAATTTAACAAACTTAAACCAAAGATGTGTACATGGTGTATGCTTTCTGGTTTAAAAATACCTAATACAACCTCTACGATAGTAATTGCTGATAGGATAAAGAATACTTTCCAGATTTTCTTTGCGTTTGAGTGATGTGCTGTTGCTTCTGCTGCCATGTCAAATACTATTTTATAACATTAAACTAAATAGAAGAATGTAAATACGAACACCCATACTAAATCTACGAAGTGCCAATATAATCCTCCTTTTTCAACCATTTCGTAAGAACCTCTTCTGTCGTATGTTCCCAATAACACATTAAAGAAAATAATGATGTTGATTAAGATACCAGTACAAACGTGGAATCCGTGGAAACCAGTAATAAAGAAGAAGAAATCTGCGAAAGTTTTATGACCGTATTCGTTGCGAATTAAGTTTGCACCTTCTACAACTAATACAGCATCTTTTAAACGCTCTACTGAAGCTTCTCTTGAAAGAATTTCTTTGTGTTTAGCGTCTGTTGTTTTTTGTGTACGAATTCTAATATTTGGATTAGCGTCAAAACCAGCTTGTACTTCTGCTAAAGAATACGTCGATTTACTAGGTCCGTTTACGAACCAAGTAGCTTTCGCTCTCGTCAATGTAGCATCGTTTTTATTTGGATCAACAACGGCGAAATCAGCTAAAGCGATTTGTTTTCCATCTTCTCCAACAAATTGCAAGATAGATCCACCTCTTGTTTCTACAGCTCCATAAGAACCATTAATAAAGTTTTTCCACTCCCAAGCTTGTGATCCGATGAACACTAAACCACCTAAGATTGTTAAAAACATATACGTTGCCACCTTTTTTCTCTTCATTTGGTGACCTGCGTCAACAGCTAATACCATTGTTACAGATGAGAAAATAAGAATGAAGGTCATTAAGGCCACATAATACATAGGTGCATCTACACCATGTAAGAAAGGAAAGTGATTAAACACCTCGTCTGCAATCGGCCAAGTATCCATAAACTTGTATCTTGTAAAACCGTATCCTACAAGGAATCCACAAAATGTTAATGAATCTGATAATATGAAGTACCACATCATCATTTTACCGTAGCTTACGTTTAGAGGCCCTCTTGCATCGCCTCTTACTTCAGTAGCTTCTGTAGTAACTGTCGCTCCCATAAAAAGTTATTAGTTATAAAGTTCCCAAATTTAATTTAAATTTTCTATTTAAAGAATGTAAAAAACAAAAACAAATAAACCCAAAGTATATCTAAGAAATGCCAGAACCACGCACATAGCTGTAATCCAATGTATTGCTCAGCATTATACTTTTGTTTAAAATGATTATAAATTACTATAAGTAAAGAAATCATCCCTCCAAACAAGTGTGCAATATGCACAATTACAATCACATATAAAAATGAAGTTGTAATTGTACTTTCGCTTCCTGTAAAGAAGTAGCCTTCGCTAATTACTTGTCCAAAACCTTTGAATTGCAAAAAAACGAATAAGAGACCTAAAATCAAAGTAGAAACTAAATAAATCGTACTTCTTTTAACATTTCCCTCTTTCGTTGCTTTCAATGCAAGATGCATTGTCAAGCTACTAATTACAATTGCAACGGTACTAATTGTAAAATCTATTGGCAAAACAAAATCTGCAAGCCAATCCGGTCTTGATTTACTTACTACGTAAGCACTAGTCAATCCGGCAAACACCATGGCAATACTTCCAATAGCAAATAACAGCATTACTTTTAATGCTCTGCCTTTTTTCTCATACTGCTCTTGCGCTACAATATTTTCCATATTCTTCTGTATAAACTATCGTAAAATTTTATCTAAGACGTAAATGATTTGGATTAATGAGATGTAAGTTACACTTACCAACATTAATGCACGAGCGGCTTTATCTGTTCTTTGTTTGTACAATTTCACAGCTGCCGTAAGCATCCAAATTCCCGCAAGTAAAACTAATCCAGCTGCAATTGGAGTCAAATACAGTCGACCTGTTACGTTAAATACAGGGAATATAGACACAATAATCAACCAAATGGTATATAAAATAACCTGCGTTAGCGTTTTATTGTCTTTTTTTCCAGTTGGTAACATGGAGAATCCTCCTCTTTTGTAATCGTCATACAAGAACCATCCAATTGCCCAAAAGTGAGGGAATTGCCAAAAAAACTGGATTAAGAATAAAGTTCCTGCTTCGATACCGAAGTTATTGGTTTCCGCAACCCATCCTAACATAAAGGGAATAGCTCCCGGAAAAGCCCCGACAAACACAGACAAAGGTGTTACGGTTTTTAGCGGAGTATAAACACTGGTATATAAAAAGATAGAAATTGCCCCAAACATAGCTGTTTTTGGATTTATAGCATATAAAATCCCAATCCCAGCTAGGGTCAAAATAACGGCCAAGATAAAGGCCGGTGTTGGCTTTACACGACCCGATGCAATCGGTCGATTTGCTGTGCGGTTCATTTTTGCATCTAAGTCACGCTCAATAATTTGATTGTACACGTTAGAGGCTCCGACCATACAATACCCCCCTACTGCTAGAGCGATGATAGTCATATAATTAATGCTTCTAATATCCGGAACAGCTAAAACATAACCTGCCAAAGTGGAAAACACTACGCTCAGGGCAAGTCCCATCTTAGTCATTTCTTTAAATTCCTTAAGGATAGAAACCGATTGTTTATTTTCAGAAGAAATATTCAAAGCTGTTTTCATTTGTTTTTAATGAGTTGCAAATATAATCCAATTTTTAGAACTATACCTATAAACATACGTTAGAGCTTTGAATATTCACTTATTTTAATCTTTTAGTAATTTTCAGTACTAGCCTTACCCTCAACGATTACTTTTGCCGAAGAAGTTCCTAATCTTTTAACGCCTAAAGCAATCATTTCGATAGCCGTTTCTCGATCTCGGATCCCTCCAGCGGCTTTTACAGGTAGAGGCCCTGCATTTTCCAACATTAAAACCAAAGTTTCCATCGTAGCTCCGTTGGGTTTACCTCCTTCTGTTGGATAAAATCCAGTTGAAGATTTTACAAATACTTTGTCGTAATCTGTTTCTTTGAAATTACTCAGAACTACATTTTTTATTAGAGCCGTTAGTTTAACAATTTCTGTATGGGTCAAAGCTGCTACCTCAATAATCCACTTCACCACTTTCCCTTCCTCTAGGCCAAACTTCGTACAAGCGTAAACTTCTTCTCTTACTACATCCACAGCTCCCTTTTGAAAAGCTTTATAATCTACCACATAATCCAATTCATCTACTCCGTCTTCAACAGCTTGTTTTGCCTCTTTTAGCTTCGCTTCTAATCCTCCATCTCCTTTTGGAAAATCAATCACAGTACCAATCAAAACTTTGGAATTATTTTGATCAACTAAAGCTCTTCCAGCTTTTACTTCCTCAGGGCGAATCATCGCTAATTTAAACTGCTCTTCAATCGCTTCTTGGATTAAAGCGGTCACCACTTTTTTATTTTCTACTTCTGTCAAACCGGCTTGTTCCGCGGTTTTTAAATAAGTAGAATCCATAAACTCTCTCAAATCTCTCATTCTTGTAAGTACTTTATATTAATAAAAAAAGCCCCAAAGACTGGGGCTCTATTTTTTTTTATGCGTTGTTATAAGTAAACCTAATAAAATTCCAATTGCACTTCCCAGTGAATTGGCGATACAATCCGCCCATTCTGCACTTCGTGAATCAGTGAAAAAATATTGCATTAGCTCTACTCCTCCACCTAAGAACGTTGCAATAGTAAAGATAACTATTCCCGTTCTTATTTTCGCCTTTTTATCGTTGTTTTTTTTGTTCGAGAACAAAAACCAAATCAAGGAAAAAACACAATAAAAGGTAAAATGCGCGATCTTATCTTTATTCGGAATAGGAAAGAAAGACGTTTTTGGTATTGAGCTTGCTTCAGCTAGACATGCATATAAGATAAAACACGTCCAAAGCAATCCCAAATAAAAATATACCTTACGCGCCAATCAATTCTTTATATTCAGCATCTGACAACAAAGACTCTACTTCACTTAAATCAGAAACTTTAATTTTAATCATCCATCCAGCTCCATAAGGATCGTGGTTCACTAATTCTGGTTCTGTTTCTAACCCTTCATTGAATTCAATTACTTCACCTGATAATGGCAAAAACAAATCTGAAACTGTTTTCACAGCTTCTACCGTACCAAATACTTCATCTTTATCTAAAGTTTGGTCTAAGGTTTCAACTTCAACATATACAATATCTCCTAACTCTCTTTGAGCGAAATCTGTAATTCCTACTGTAGCGATATCACCTTCGATAGCTACCCATTCGTGGTCTTTTGTGTACTTTAAATTAGCTGGTAAATTCATTTTGTATTATTTTTTAGCAAATGTATAATAAACTTATGTATTTCGAAACAAATTCAACTAATTTCCAAAACTATATCGCATAGTCAATCCGGTGCGAATATTTGTAATTGGATACATGGTTGAGATAACGGCTTTAGAAAAGGAATGATCATAGAAGAATATAGCAGTTAAATTCTTACTCAGCATATAATCAGCTGTAATCAGTAACTTCCACATATCTTGTCCTCCTCCTACTTGGTTGTTATTGTAATCTAAATAGCGTACAATGGTTTCGCGTTTACTCAAAGTCAAATCTACTTTAATATTGATATCACTTTCAATGCGTCCGCCCATTCCGTTATTGGCATACATCGAATTAAATCCAACATTTTTAATGCGATACCCCAATCCAATTACATAGTCATTTCCTGTTGTTTCCGTCAAAAGGTTGTTGTCAAAACTCAACGCCAATGTTCTGTCTTTTCGCACTTCTGCCAAGATTTTTATCGCTGAATTTGTTTCTAAATCAAAGCGAATTAACGGGTTGAATTGCTCCGTTAAAATTGCGTTATTCACTACAGTTTGTGCGGGGTAATTACCGTATTGATTTACTTCATCTGGTTTTTCGTAATATTCAAAATTCGAACTAAACGATCCCAAAGCATAGGTTGCTGTATACCCATGGTGGATAGAGAATCGTCTGAATTTACTCTTTATCCAAGGAATACGCATTAACCCAGTATAGCGAAGGTTCCAGTTTGGCAATGGAATATCCCTGAACATACTTGTAGATACCTTTTCTGCTCCTTTACCTGTATATGCTGCTAAAAACGAAGGAAGTAATACTTCTTGGCTTCCTTTGCTATATCCGATTGGGAATCCTTCTTTGTCTAGATTATTCGGATCATTAATATCAATTCCCCTCGCTGTTGCTAGGCGATTCGCTACGATTAAACGATTTTCTTTCATGCGTTCAAAAGCGGCTGAATACTCCAGTGAATTACTTGAAAAAGCACTGCTTAACATAATTGTTGAAATACTGAAATTTCCGTAATTATAGGGTGATTGGGATTGATATTGATTGTCAATCACCTGGAATTGTTCGGCGTAATTTTCCGATTTCATTCTTCTCCCTGTTACATCAATCGTCAAGTCTGGGATTGGATTCACACTAGCCGTGAAATTCAAAGTCTTATTCGACACTTGAGTATACTCTTGGTTAAACTCTGGAAAGTTCGTTAAGTAGCCGTTGTTTGCAGCTTGATAACGTACATCCCCTTGATCTCCAAAGGCAAATCCCAACGTTGGTTTTGACGTTCCAAAGAAACCAACGCTTGGCATAAATCCAGGTAATACCGTTCCACTATTTTCTGAATAATTGATCTGAATCGTTTTTACAGACGTCAATAAACCAATTGCAAAATCAGTTAAAGCACCTCCTGTAGACCCCCCTTGTTCCTCTTTGTTTTGCACTACTTTTTGCCCAGGTACAATCGCGGCTTTTTTCGCAGGCGTTTTCTTCGCTGTATTGCGCTTCACTAACCCAACATAACGATACAATGTTTCTAAACTAAAGGTTGTATTCAATTGTTGGGTACGCGAGTTTTGAATCGTATTCCCTAAGTTATAATCTATTCCTTCAAATTCAATTTGACTAAACGCATCCGAAGCACGTTGCCAATTGTATGTTCCTGTATAAGCATAAGAAGAACGCACAAAAGCTAGGAAAGGTATTTTATTCAATGGCAAATCGTAATTCAACGTAAATTGTTGTGTAAACTGATTGGGTTCTCCAATGTTAAAATAATCATCCCAAATGGTACTGTTTTCTATGATATTAAATTGACTATCATAATAGTTTCGAACTATATTATTACTTCCTCCTACGTAATTCAAACGCAGTGATTTAGTCAAATCAAAATTAAATCCATAGTTGTAATTGAAGTAATAATTGCGTCTGAATAACGGATCCAATCCGATTCCCTCTACGTCAATCAAACGGAATTGTTGCTTGTTATATTGACGCATAATATTACTGCTAAACATAATATTTGACGGCATATAATTGAAGTTAAAATCCTTCAATATCTGCCAATATCTACCTTTCATAAACTCTACTTTTTTGAAAGGTTCTATCGGTTTCGCTTCAAAACTATACGCATAATCCAAGGCAGATCTCGTCTGTTGATCAATCATGGATTCCACTTCAAAATCGTGGTGAATTACCTCGTTATAAGAATGCGATAAGGTTATATTCTCAATGTCGTAAATTCTCTTTTTACTCTCTGGGTTTTTCTGTTTATTTACCCCAATAAAGTTGATACTTCTTCGCTTTGTATAATCGGTTGCGCGCTTTTCGATTTCGTCTGCCATCGCAGATGATCCTGCAACAGATTTCATTGTTTTTAACTTAACATCTGGATTAGCTGGATCAAATTCAGGTGTGATAAACTCTTCACTAATCGCATAATTAAGTGGCAAATTAATTCGCCAGTTTTTAGGCAGTAACTGTCCTAAATTTACATTGGTCACAATGCTATACGATTTAAAGTCTTCTTTACTTCTTTGATTCGGTCCTTGTTCTAATCCTCCAAATCCGATGGTGCGTTTTGTTCCCGTTGCTGAAATATTGGCGAAGTCAGCTAAGTTGGCATCCATACTCAAGGTTGCAGCCCATCCTCCTTTATTATCCATGTCTGACATTCTCAATTCGTCAAACCAAAACTCCCCAGCTAAATCACCCGTTGCTCCATAACGATCCAAATCATTGCGCAATCCAATCATAATCACACGAACATTTCCAAAGTTTGGATTTCCTTTAATTCCATAACGCAATTTATTAGCGCGAGTAGCCCCTCCACTTAGTTCTTCTTCCTCTTTAAAGAAGATATCGGTTAAGCGTTCTTGTTTACCGACTTCATTCATAAATAGCACTTTCAGCTTCGTTAAAAGTTCGAGTTTAAGCTCCAACTCATTTGCTTCAGGCCAAATCAACTCTGGATTTGCTTCTCCGAAATTAGTCACCTTTAATGGAATTTCGACTTGATAGAAGTTATCCGTAATATCCGTTCCCAAACGAATGAAAGCGACCATCTCGTCATCGCGCAAACGCATGGCACTATTTTCTAAAGCTTCTGCGTGGATAAACATACGCAACTTGTTATAGCGACGAAGATCGAGGTTGAAGTTTTTATACACTCCTCTTGAATCTCCAGGTGCTAATCCATCTGGTGTTTTTCCAGATTCAATAGGGTATACTTTTAACGATAGAGATTGCTCATTTTGCGCAACAACCGTATTGTTTACATAATATTGTTCGCGTTTAACTCCTGGAGGAATTACATAAGGAATTGGCTTTCTATCGTAGTTGTCTTGTACACTCACTGAGGTTACATCAAATCCTGTATTCGGTCTTAACGGCAATGGGTTATTGTCTTTGTCATTTTGCAAACTCGCATTGTATCTTCTCCAATCTGAACGCACTAAATCTAAACTTCCAAAACGCAACGTAATATCCGTTTCGAATCCCGTTAAATACATACGCATAAAGCGCATCGAACGAAAATCGTCAATCATTCCAATTTTCTTTCCATTTTCATCAATTGGCACTTTATATTGAACCCAACGTACGGGAGTCACTGACCCATCTGCCAACTGAACAGTTGTATTTCTAATATCCGTTACATAGTTTACCCCTACTTCTGGATTCGCTTTAATTTTTACAGCATATTCAAAATAAGCATCAATCGTATTCATGGTATTATCCCCATCAATATCTTCAGCATCAGGTTGATTATTCCCCCCTCTTGTTCCTGAAGTTGGTGAGTTTCCTTCTAAGCCATTGTAATTTTTATAGCGTTCTAAGATACTTCCTTCTGCATCGAGATAATGCACAAAGTTATCTGCTGCTGGATCCGAGAAACCAGCGAAGTCCGCAAATTTAATGCGTTCTTCTTCATCATTCAATCCATCTAATCCAACATCTTGCAGACGTCTACTCTCCGCATTTACATCAAACGCATAAATCAAAGATGGTGCTGCAGGTACTTTTCCCCATAGGGTCTCTATCGTTGCAACTGTACTACCAACGCCTGGTAATCCATTTTCGTACTGCTTGTACCCATCACGCAAAATATCTTCTGAAATAAATCCGAAATTCAAGCGCAATTCTCCGCTATTTCGCTCTGGAATCATATCATTCGATCTTCCTACATAAGGGTCTAATACCCAAAATTCCACAAACTCAATATTCGCTTGTTCAAAGTTGGTTGTTGCTAATCCGCGCATCACTCCTCCCCAGTTTTTACGTGGTGTTTTAGATTTTAAAGACTGTAAAAACTCAGGATTAAAGTTATAAGGACCTCTTTCTTCTGGATAGAAAGACATATCCAAAGTCGTAATTACACGACTCTCCCCATAAGCAATATCTTTAGTTGCAAATAATTCTTCGCTATAAATTCTCCTTGTTCGGTTTGAAGACATATCTGCCTCTCCTACTCCATTGGGTTTTGCCCCTACATAAAACGTAGGATCGATGGTATACCACGCTAATTTACCTCTGCGGAATCCATCTTCTAACGAATGAGGTAAGTTATTTGGATCCTCATAGGTATTGGCGTCTTTTTTAAAGAACCCAACGGGTGTACTCGACAATTTCCAAGCTAAAGGAGAACGAATGTCAATGCGCGATTGTGCTCCTTCGAAATCGTCAATATATACCGTTGCTTCTCCATTCATTTGATCGTTCTTCGAAGCTCCTGGTTGCAAATAAGCAAACTCTCCTCGTACGGAAATACGCGATTCAACATCTGTATCAATATTTGGCAACTTATTTACCATTCGAGTTAAGAAAGGTACTTCCGTAGAATATTGCATATTGAATCCCCAAATTGTATTGTTTACAGACTCTTGTCCATATACAGATTTATGTGTCATTGGCTTTTCAGACAAACGCAAGAAAGTACCGCCAATTTTAAAATCCTTGTTAAATTGGTGATCAATATTCAATCCAAAAAAACGTTTTGTTTGTTGACCAAACATCGTATTATTCTCAACGGAAATATTAATTGGCGTATTAGATGCAAGCAAGGCTTCATCTAAAATCATCACACGTCCACCCGTATAGTCTACAGTATAATCTACTCCTTCTGACAACACGCGACCTCCAGCATTTACCACAACAGATCCTGGAGCAATATTAAAAGCTCCGATTGGAATTCCCTGTCCACTTACACTCGAATACTTTCCTTTCAATTGGAATTTATTCTTGCTACTTTGATTTCGGATTGCCGAGGATTTTGTATTGGAATACAATTCGCGGAATACATATTTTTTCTGGTTGGAGTTATAGGAGGTAGCCACATCATAATCCTCATCCATTTTATTTTTTAGCTTCTCAAATAAGTGCTCTCCAAAAGGTTCTGCTGTAGTAAAAATAATTCGCCCATTGACTGCATCAATCGTAATACCGTCAAATGTATTGCTGTTGTATTGATTTTGGTTGGAGTTATTTCCATATCCTCCACCATACCCATTATTTCCACCATACCCGTTATTGTTATTTCCAAAACTACCTGTAGCGGGATCTAATCCATTCGTTGCACTTCCTTGTGCCAAATAATCGAAGAATCCGTCTCCACCATTTTGCGGGTTATTCGCAGAATCCAAGCGATCCAAGTGAAATACCTTCAATAAAGGTGTGCGTTCAACTCCTTCTGGCAAAGGCAAATCTCCAGCCTGACTGATGTAATTCAACGGACTTGGATCCGTGTACAATAAGTTAAAGCGGAATTTATCCTGTGAAATATTCATCGCATTGGGAATTTGATAAATATTCTTCATCATTAAATTCCAAACTGGCGCACTCGTTAACGTCAGTGAACTCTTCAACATCTTTACAACTAAAGCCTGCGCTAAAGGTACTTGAGCATTGGGATCTGTTTGTCCTGGAATACTTGTTTCTACGTTGGAACTTCCTCCATCTGTACCGAATTCCCCAACTTGATAAACTTTATCTCCAATGGTATATTGGAAAGCAACAGCTAACACTTCATCATTAGACAAACGCTGTTGAAGGGAAATATATCCCAACTGTGGGTGGAACGTAAATTCATTCGGGCTTAACTTTCTTGCGCTTTCCAATCGAGCATAATCCAACCCCTCTTGAACATTGTTGGTAAACCCACTTCCTCCAATACCTGGTGTTCGAATAGAAGAAGTTAAATAATTACTTCCTATTTTCCCTGGGTCGTACTGGTTATTTTTGTTATCTGTCGGTGCATCAATCGTTTTATTCAAAACAAAAGCGGCAGGATCTACGCGTGGAGAAAAGATTTTCTCAGACTTAACATTGCGCAAAAACCCTTCCCCTAAATCTTGAATGGCCACAATATTTCTCAAGTTATTGTTGGTTTGACTCACGCGGTTATAGCGATTAGTCACCCAAACTTCTACGCGTGTAATACGCACTCTTGAATTGATGTAGGGATAATTTTTTAATGCTTCGTCGTATTTACTTCTAAAATATTGTGATAAGAAAAAGTGACGATCTTCATCATAATCGAGGGCAAACATTTCGAATTCTTCTAACATTCCTCCTCCTTCAGCATTCACCGAAGTGGTCTGTGATTTTTGTTCAGAGAAAACACCAGTAATCGTCGTTTTACCAAATTTAAGTTCCGTTTTTACCCCAAATAAACTTTGTGCGCCTCGAATTAATGAGCCGCTAATAGGCATACTCACGTTACCTACTTCTACTTTTTGTACAATATCATCTTCATCTGGTGCATATTCCAATTTCATGATATTCTGAAAATCAAAACTCGCTTGGGTATCGTAATTGGCATTTACGGCTAATCGCGTTCCCACCATCCCCTGTAATCCCATACTGATGCGTTGATCAAAATCAAAGGTTGTCGATTTTCTATTTCTACTCGACATCAGTGGATTTTCTTGCTTGGTGTGGCGAATTCCCATATCAAACTCAACAGAACCTGTAGGTTTAACATCGATTTCATTAGAACCAAAAATACCGGAGAACAATTTTGAATTGACATAGTAACGCGGTAACATATCGCGTTGGGCTGCAGGATCTTCTAATGTCCCATTCACAGCATTAAATTTCTGAGAAAAATAACGGCGCATTTCGGCACGCATCAAGATTTTCTCATACTCTTGGCGCGACAAAATTAAGGGTAGACTTAGATTAAAATCACTGACAACTTTGCTGTAATAATATTGATCCGTTAGGGGATCATAACTATAAGATTCCTTAATAATTTCTGGATCTGGCAATGCGATATTACCAATATCATAGGCTGGTTGTGGAATTGAATCATTCGGTTGATTCAATGGGGTATTTTGCGCATAACCACTCCAAGTGCTGCACAAAATAAAAAGTAAACACAAAGCCAACTTTCGGTGAAAAACAAAGAAATCTCCCAAGACTTACAACTTTTTTAATGCTTGTTTTATTATATCTTCTACAGAGGCGTTAGGATCAGTTTTTAGAATTGCATCTACCACTTTTTCCGCCGTTTTACGCACAAAACCAAGTACCTCTAAAGCAGATAACGCTTCATCGGCATTTGTATTGTTAATTGTAGGCAAAACTTCATCAATATTATAAAGTTTCAGTACTTTTTCTTGTAAGTCTAAAATAATTCTTTGAGCTGTTTTAGCTCCAATTCCCTTGATGCGTTGAATGCCTTTTGCATCTGCATTGGCAATCATTTGCAACAATTCTTTAGGTGTAGTTGAGGATAAAATATTTCGAGCGGTATTACCACCCACTCCCGAAACAGAAATTAATAGTTTGAATAACTCACGCTCAACTTTATCTATAAATCCGAATAAAGTATGCGCGTCCTCTTTAATTTGAAGATAGGTATATAGCTTTAGGTTTTCATCAGTACCAATCAGCGAATACGTATAAAGTGATATATTTATTTGGTATCCTACTCCGTGACAATCAACAATCACTTCTGTAGGTGTTTTTTCAATTAATCTTCCTTGAATCTGCGCAATCATACTATCTAATTTTCATCAAAAATAGTAAATAATTTTAACTATTTACTAACATAATGAAAGGCAAACCAAGGAAGATTTCTTGTTTTTATTTTTTATTTTTTCTTGCGACTCTCTCGTACTTGAGCATCCACTACAGCTACAGCTGTCATATTCACCATTTCATCAACGCTAGCGCCTAATTGGAAAATGTGAACTGCTTTTTCAAGTCCCATAATAATGGGTCCGATTGAAGTTGCTTTATTTAGTTCTTTCAACATTTTATACGTGATATTTGCTGAATCCAAATTTGGAAAAACAAGTGTATTCACCTTTTGGTTGACCAATTTAGAGAAAGGAAACTTCGACTTTAACATTTCGTTATTCAATGCAAAATCCATTTGAATTTCACCATCTACAACCATTTCTGGGTAGTGTTCATGTAAAATTTTCACTGCTTCTTTCACTTTCGTTGGTGAAGCATGCTCTGCTGAACCAAAGTTGGTGTAAGACAACATCGCAATAACAGGATCTAATCCAAACATTTTCACTGTTTTCTCAACCATTACTACAATTTTAGCCAATTCTTCTGCTGTTGGATTTGGATTAATTGCTGTATCAGCTAAGAACATTGGTCCTCTTTTAGTCATCATCAAGTTTGCTGTCGCAATCTTATCTACTCCTTGAGCACGAGGAATTAATTCCAAAATTGGTTTTACCACCGTTGGATAGCTACGAGAATATCCTGTAACCAATACGTCTGCTTGTTCTGTATTTACTAACATCGCAGCAAAGTAGTTGCGCTCGCGCATCAATTTTGATGCTTCATATTGCGTAATTCCTTTGCGTTGTCTTGTTTTCCAGTATAAATCGGCAAATGTTGCTCTTCTTTCTTTTTCGCTCTCCGCTTTTGGATCGATGATTTCTACATCTGCATGAAACTCAATCTCTTTTTTCAGCTCTAAAATGGTTTCTTTATCCCCTAATAAAATTGGAATAGCAATACCTTCCTCATAAGCAATTTGAGCGGCTTTCAATACATCCAAATGATCTGCTTCAGCATAGACTACGCGTTTCGCATCTATTTTAGCGCGATTAAACAACATACGCACTAATTTGTTATCCGATCCCATGCGTTCCTCTAACTCTTGCTTGTACTTATCCCAATCGGTAATAGGCGCTTCTGCCAATCCAGAGTCCATGGCAGCTTTCGCTACTGCTGGTGGAACAACTGCAATTAAACGAGGATCAAATGGTTTAGGGATAATATACTCACGACCAAAACTCAATTTTGTTTCTCCGTAAGCGATATTTACTTGTTCTGGCACAGGCTCTTTTGCTAACTTAGCTAAAGCAATAACTGCTGCCATCTTCATTTCTTCGTTGATTTTTGTTGAACGAACGTCTAAAGCTCCTCTAAAGATATAAGGGAATCCCAATACGTTATTCACTTGGTTCGGATAATCCGATCGACCAGTAGCCATAATCACATCTTTACGCGTTTGAATCGCTAAGTTGTAATCAATTTCTGGTTTTGGATTAGCCATAGCAAATACAATTGGATTATCTGCCATTCCCAACAACATTTCTGGTGTTACTACGTCTGCAGTAGAAAGTCCGATGAACACATCACTTCCCTTCATGGCATCCATTAGAGAAATGTCATAATCTACAGCAAATTCACGTTGCATATCTGAAATGCGATCATCGCTTTTCTTCAATACTCCTTTACTGTTGAACATCAAGATATTTTCTTGTTTTACACCAAAAGCAACATACAAATTAGCACAAGCAATAGCAGCAGATCCAGCTCCAGATACGACCATTTTCACTTCGTCAATTTTCTTTCCTGCTAATTCTAAAGCATTCAATAAAGCCGCTGCAGAAATAATAGCTGTTCCATGTTGGTCATCGTGCATGACAGGAATGTTCAATTCCTCTTTCAATCTTCGTTCAATTTCGAAAGATTCTGGTGCTTTGATGTCTTCTAAGTTGATTCCTCCAAAAGTTGGAGCAATGTTTTTCACTGTTTCAATAAATGCATCGATATCAGTTGTATCCACTTCAATATCAAAAACATCTATATCAGCAAAAATCTTAAATAAAAGACCTTTTCCTTCCATTACAGGTTTTGACGCTTCAGGACCAATGTTTCCCAATCCCAAAACGGCAGTACCGTTGGATATAACAGCAACTAAATTTCCTTTTGCTGTATATTTATAAACGTTATTTACATCTTTGGCAATTTCTAAACAAGGCTCTGCTACTCCAGGTGAGTAAGCCAATGCTAAATCTCTTTGAGAAGAATATTTTTTTGTAGGTACTACTTGAATTTTTCCAGGTGTTGGTTTTGCGTGATATAACAACGCTTCCCTACGTAAGCTTTCTTTATTCATAAAACTATTTTTAACCGAATAAACAAAGTTACCTCTTTTTAAAGATAATTTAATGTTAGAATTTTATTCCTTTAAAAATTTAATATTCCTCACCAAACCCGTATATTTTGTTCTTTTCACTGCTGATTTTTTAAAAATATCGTTAAAAACCTCATTTGTAAGTTCTTCCCACTCGCGGGTTGAGTAGTTCATTAACGCCTCATTAGGAGTAAATCGAGGTTCGTTATGAGGTTTCGAAAAGCGATTCCAAGGGCAAACGTCTTGACAAACGTCACAACCGTACATCCAATTATCAAACTGACCAGCGAAAGCAGCTGGAATATCGTCCTTCAATTCAATGGTAAAATACGAAATACACTTGGATCCATTTACGATGTATGCGCTTTCTATCGCTCCTGTCGGACAAGCATCGATGCAACGAGTACACTTGCCACAATGATCGGTTGTAGCTCCATCCGATTCGAGTTCTAAGTCGATAATTAATTCAGCAATAAAGAAAAAAGAGCCTACTTGTTTGGAAATAAGGTTGCTATTCTTTCCGACCCAGCCCAACCCACTCTTTGCCGCCCATGCCTTATCCAAAATAGGCGCTGAATCTACAAAAGCACGTCCATCGACAGCGCCAATATTTTCGTGAATAAAATGTAAGAGTTCTTTTAATTTATCTTTGACCACATAGTGATAATCCTCACCATAGGCGTATTTCGAAATTTTGTATGTACTTTCGATTTGCTTTTCTTGCGGATAATAATTAAACAAAAGCGAAACTACACTCTTAGCACCTTCGACCAATAATGTAGGATTCAACCGCTTGTCAAAGTGATTTTCCATGTATTGCATACTACCATGCATATTGGCATTTAACCATTGTTCTAAACGAGGGGCTTCTTCCTCCAGAAAACCCGCTTGAGAAATACCACAAGACATGAACCCCAAACGCTTGGCTTCGGCTTTGATCAGCGCGGAATAGTGGGCTTTTTTATCCATAAATCATCCTACAAATCAAATAATCCTCCTATGGATTTCGAGCGTCCTAGGTGCTTAAATGCCAATTCGGTAGCTTCACGACCACGAGGGGTACGAATAATGAAGCCTTCTTGAATTAAATAAGGTTCATATACTTCTTCCAATGTTTCTGCATTTTCCGATACTGCCGTTGCCAAGGTAGATAATCCCACTGGTCCTCCTTTGAACTTATCAATAATTGTAGAAAGAATTTTATTATCCATTTCATCGAGTCCTCTAGCATCTACATGGAGGGCATTTAAGGCATATTTAGAGATTTCGATATCAATACTACCATTTCCTTTAATTTGTGCGAAATCGCGCACCCTACGCAATAATGCATTCGCAATACGAGGAGTTCCTCTACTTCTACCTGCTATTTCGATGGCTGCTTCTAAATCGATAGGCACATTAAGAATAGATGCACTTCGTTCGATAATTGTTGCTAATAATTCTTTAGAGTAATATTGTAAGCGACTTTGAATACCAAAACGCGCACGCATAGGAGCAGTTAAAAGCCCAGAACGAGTCGTGGCGCCCACCAATGTAAAAGGATTGAGGTGAATTTGAACAGAGCGTGCGTTGGGTCCTGATTCAATCATAATATCAATCTTAAAATCTTCCATAGCTGAATATAAATATTCCTCTACGATTGGACTTAAACGATGAATTTCATCAATAAACAACACATCTCTTTCTTCTAAATTGGTCAATAAACCAGCTAAATCGCCTGGTTTATCTAAAACAGGTCCGGATGTAATTTTGATCCCTACATTCAACTCATTGGCTAAAATATTAGCCAAGGTTGTTTTTCCCAATCCTGGAGGTCCGTGAAATAAAGCGTGATCTAAGGCTTCTCCTCGTTGGTTTGCCGCGGCCACAAATATTTTCAAGTTTTCCAAAACACTATCCTGACCCGCAAAATCATCAAAGGATAGGGGTCTTAATCTTTTTTCAACGTCAAATTCCTCTTGGTTGAAATGCTTGGTAGTAGGATCTAAATGCTCATTCATAGAACAAAGATAAATTAAAAAAAGGGATACAAAAAAACGCCATTCAAAATTGAATGGCGTTTTCTATCTATACTAAATAAATTCTAGTGGTGTAATTGCTCCTCACCTTCGATATAAGGCATTGTTTGAGGGGCATAATCTTCTGGTAATCCAGGTTTACTATAGTCATAAGGCCATCTGTAAACAACTGGTAATTCACCAGGCCAGTTTCCGTGGATGTGCTCTACTGGAGTAGTCCACTCTAAACTGTTCGATCTCCAAGGGTTTTGAGGCGCTTTCTTACCGTAGAAAATACTAACGAAGAAGTTCCATAAGAATACCAATTGGAAAGCCGAACCTACTAAAGCAAACACAGTAATTAATACGTTCACATCATAGAACTCATCAAATAATGGGAATGCAGTGTTAGAGTAGTAACGACGAGGTAAACCTGCTAATCCGATAAAGTGCATTGGGAAGAATACTCCGTACGCACAAACTGCAGTTACCCAGAAGTGAATATAACCTAAGTTTTTATTCATCATTCTACCGAACATTTTAGGGAACCAGTGGTAGATACCAGCAAACATTCCGTAAAGAGCAGAAATACCCATTACTAAGTGGAAGTGAGCGATAACGAAATACGTATCGTGTACGTTGATATCTAATGTAGAGTCTCCTAAGATAATTCCTGTTAAACCTCCTGTGATGAATGTCGAAACGAATCCAATACAGAATAACATAGCAGGGTTCATTTGAATATTACCCGACCAAATAGTCGTAATGTAGTTAAATGCTTTTACTGCAGAAGGAATTGCGATCAACAAGGTTGTGAAGGTAAACACAGATCCTAAGAATGGGTTCATACCTGAAACGAACATGTGGTGACCCCAAACGATTGTTGATAAGAAAGCAATACCTAAAATTGAAGCAATCATCGCGCGGTAACCAAAGATTGGTTTACGAGCTGAAGTTGCGATAATTTCTGATGTAATACCCATCGCTGGTAAGATTACGATATATACTTCAGGGTGACCTAAGAACCAGAATAAGTGTTCGTATAATACTGGTGATCCACCTTGGTAGTGTAAAACTTCTCCGGCTAAATAAATATCTGATAAGAAGAATGAAGTACCGAAGCTTCTATCGAAAATCAATAATAAAGCAGCAGATAAAAGAACTGGGAAAGATACGATACCAATAATAGCAGTAACGAACAACGCCCAAACTGTCAATGGCATTCTAGTCATTGTCATTCCTTTTGTTCTCAAGTTAACTACAGTTGCTACGTAGTTCAACGATCCCATTGTAGAAGAAACGATGAAGATAGCCATAGAGATTAACCAAAGTGTCATCCCTGTTCCTGATCCAGGAATTGCTTGTGGCAATGCACTTAATGGAGGATAAATGGTCCAACCAGAAGAAGCAGGTCCACCTTCTACGAATAATGAAATAACCATTAAAACCGCAGAAACAAAGAAGAACCAGTAAGATAACATATTCATGAATCCTGAAGCCATATCACGTGCTCCAATTTGCAATGGAATAAGTAAGTTCGAGAACGTACCACTTAATCCTGCTGTCAATACGAAGAATACCATGATTGTTCCGTGCATGGTAACCAAAGCAAGGTAGATATCATTTCGCATTACTCCATCAGGAGCCATTTTATCACCTAATAACCATTTGAATACTTGAAAAGATTCTTCTGGCCACGCGATTTGCATTCTAAATAAAAGGGACATTACAATCCCAATGATTCCCATAATAATACCTGTAATAAGGTATTGTTTAGCAATCATCTTATGATCTAAACTAAATACATATTTAGTGAAGAAATTTCCTTTATCGTGATGATCGTGATCGTGATCATTAATTATTTCGTGTCCTATTGCTGACATAGTATAAGTTTTAATTAAATGCGTGAATTATTTTACTACTTGAGCGATAGCTTCAGTTTCTACTGCCTCTGTAACAACTTCTGTTTCAGCAGGAGCAGTAACTTCCTCTTCCTTAGCACCATTTTCAGCAGCTACTTGTTCTGCTAAAGTTGGCAACTCTTTTAACCAAGCCTTAAATTCTTCCTCTTTAGAAACTACAACTTTAATTTGCATGTTATAGTGAGAAGCTCCACAAATTTTGTTACATAATAACAAGTAATCAAATGTATATGGATCTAAAGCTTCATGACCTTCAGCAACTAACTTTTGGCTTCTTTCCGCTCTAATATTATTAATATTATTCACTTTGCTAACAATTCCTTCACGAGTTCTCATGTCTTCTGTTGTAACACTAGGTACAAAAGCGAATTGAGTAACCATACCTGGAACACAGTTCATTTGCGCTCTAAAGTGAGGTAAATATGCTGAGTGTAAAACGTCTTGAGATCTAAATTTTAAAACAACTTTCTTTCCAACAGGTAAGTGAAGTTCTTTTGCCATTTTATCATCTTGTGCGTTAGGGTCAGCCATATCCACACCAACTACGTTCACACCTTTAATAAAACGCACGTTAGCTTTTCCTAATGTATTGTCCTCACCAGAATAACGAACATCCCATCCAAATTGTTTTGCATACACTTCGATGTTGATTACTTCTTCTTCTTGATCCACAAACATGATATCATTCCAAGCGAATAAACCGTAAAGGATTAAACCTGTTAAAGTAATTGTTGGGATGATTGTCCAAGCTGCTTCTAACTTATCATTATCAGAAAAATATCTCGCTTTTCTTCCTTTTACTCCACGTCCTTTAAATGCAAAGTAGTGCAATAAAAATTGAGTAACAATCTGAACGAAGAAAATTAATCCCATTGAAATCCACATTAGATTATCAACTGTTTTTCCGTGTTCTGATGCTGAATCACTCATTAAAGGGAAGCTTCCATATTCTACTAAACAAAAGATTGTAAAGATGTAGATGAAAGCTAAGAATGCGAAAACAATATAACCGTGTACATTATTATCTTTCTCATTAGCTACTTGAGATGAATAGTCATTCGGGCCTGATCCTACTTGCGTTAGATCAAATATCTTAGTCAATTGCCAAATTGCAATTCCCAATAATACAACTATCGCTACTATTAATAAACTAGTCATTGGTTTATTTTTAATTATTAATAATGAAAATGTTTACTTTCTTCAATTAGCGGGTTGTTCTTAGCTAATAATGGAGCTTTAGAGATTGCTGTAAATCCAACATAGATAAATAATCCGATGAAGAACATTAACGCTGCAATTTCAGGAACACCGATAAACCAAGATCCACCAACTGTACCAGGACTGATCATAATAAAGAAGTCTAAATAGTGACCTACGATAATACAAGTACCAGCCATAACTACAATCCAAGATAAACGTTTGAAATCTGTATTGATTAACAATAATAATGGCAATACAAAGTTCAATACTAGCATTCCGAAGAATGGTAAGTTATACTCTTGAATTCTGAAGATAAAGTATGTAACCTCTTCTGGAATGTTTGAGTACCACTGTAACATGAATTGAGAGAACCAAAGATAAGTCCAGAAAATACTTAAACCAAACATAAATTTAGCTAAATCGTGAATGTGACTTGTATTCACAAATTCTAGATATCCTTTACCTTTCAAATACAAAGTAGTAAACGCGATAGTAGTAATACCTGTTACGAAGAAACTAGCAAATACATACCATCCAAATAAAGTACTGTACCAGTGTGTATCGATAGACATAATCCAGTCCCAAGATGCCATTGATTCAGTAACGATAAAGAAAGCTAAGAAACCAGCAGATGCTTTGAACATTTTCTTGTGGAAAGTTAAGTCACCTGTTTCGTCTAATTTTAACGATTGCTTTCTCATATAGATTCTATATAAGTTCCAACCACCTAAGAAGATAATTGCTCTTATAAAGAAGAAAGGAATATTTAAATATCCTGTTTTTCCTGCAATTAACGCATCGTGCTCAACGATTGCGGGATCCATCCAAATGAATAGGTGGTTACCCCCAGCCGCACTAGCGATTAATAATAAGAAGAAAATAATAGAACCTGGCAAAAGGTAAGCCGTTAATCCTTCCATAACGCGGAAAAGAACTGGCGACCATCCTGCTGCTGCTGCGTAATTGATTCCGTAAAAGGCTAAAATCCCAAGAGAAACAAGCATTACAAAAATACAAGCAACATATACAGCTGTCCAAGGTTTATTTTGCATCTGTGTTAGCACATGCTCTAAATGTTTTTGATGAGCATCGTGATCCGCTTCAGACACTTCACTGTGATCCGCGTGATGTCCACCATCATGGTGAGCTTGCTCATTTAAAATCTGCTCTACTTCAGCAGTTGTCTTTGGTGCACTGAAGAACCCATACGCAATCCCCACTAATCCTAGAACCATAAGGACTAACGCAAAGGTTTTCAAATTTTTTGATAATGTGTACATATCTAAACTTTCAACTAAGTTTTACAATTTATTATTCTGATTTCAATTTAAGCACATAATCAGTAACTAACCAACGCTCGTGTTGCGTCAATTGGTTTTTATGCGCACCCATTGAATTCAAACCATAAGTAATAACGTGGTAAATTCCTCCTTCTGTAAGTTCTCTATCATGATAGTTAGGAACCCCTAAGAATTTTTCTCTTTTTACCAAATTACCTTTTCCATCTCCTTTTGCACCGTGACAAACTGAGCAGTAAATTGCATACAACTCTTTACCTTTCTCTAAATCCTTTTCATCTGCAGTTAAGGGTGATTTTAAATGTAATCTCGCTTCTGCTAAACCTTCTGGAGTATTTGGATACTCTTCTGGTTGAAATCCACGAGGTACAGATCCTTCTGCAGGAAGTTGTCCTTCCTTACCATTTTTAAAAACAGTAGTCGGCACCTCAGAATATGTTTCATATGCTACAGATTCGTACATATTTGGCATAAACTGATAGTTAGGACGCTCTTTGTTAAAACAAGACGTAGTCAAAACAGCTACACCCGCTAAAGTTACTATTTTATATATCGATTTCATGCTACTATTACTTTTCAATTACTTTAACTTCAACTGCTCCTGTACCTTTGAAGAATTCAATAGCAGTATCTTCGTCTCCTTTTAAAGCAACCTCCATTAAGAAATGGTCATCAGTTGTTCTTACATCAGGGTTCTCAGCCGATTTGAATGGCCATAATTTACTTCTAAAGAAGAAAGTTAACACCATTAAGTGGGCAGAAAACAACACAGTCATCTCAAACATAATAGGCACGAATGACGGCATATTTTGGATAAAACTAAAGCTTGGTTTACCTCCAATATCTTGTGGCCAATCGACAATCATAATGAAATACATCATGCTTGTACCAAATGCTAAACCTACTAAACCGTATAAGAATGCACAAATAGCTAATCTAGTTGGTTTTAATCCCATCGCCTTATCTAGTCCGTGAACTGGGAAAGGCGTATATATCTCTTCAATGTGATGGTGAGCAGATCTTGTTTCTTTAACTGCATCTAACAACACATCATCATCATTGTATATTGCGTGAATAAACTTATTACTCATAACGAATTAGTGATTTAATGATTGATGACCTTCTTTACTATCTCTTTCTTTTTTGTAGTATTCACCTGATGATTTCAAGATTGTTTTCACCTCTGCTTGTGCAATTACAGGGAAGCTTCTTGAATACAACAAGAATAATACGAAGAAGAAACCGATTGTTCCAATATAAATACCAGCATCAACAAAAGTTGGTTGGAACATAGTCCAAGATGATGGTAAGTAATCTCTGTGTAACGATGTAACGATAATTACGAAACGCTCGAACCACATCCCTACGTTTACCACGATTGAGATAATAAACGAAGCCAAGATGTTTGTTCTAATTTTCTTCACCCACATTACTTGTGGAGAAATTACGTTACATGTCATCATCAACCAGTATGACCACCAGTATGGACCAGAAGCACGGTTTAAGAAAGCGTATTGTTCATACTCTACTCCTGAATACCAAGCTACCCATAACTCCGTGATATAAGCAACCCCAACCACAGAACCTGTAATCATTACGATGATGTTCATCAACTCAATGTGTTGAACCGTAATATAATCTTCTAGGTTAGATACTTTTCTCATGATGATTAACAACGTATTTACCATGGCGAATCCAGAGAAGATTGCACCCGCAACGAAGTACGGAGGTAAAATTGTTGTATGCCATCCTGGAATCACTGAAGTAGCAAAGTCAAAAGATACAATCGTGTGTACAGAAAGTACAAGTGGAGTAGCTAAACCAGCTAATACTAAGTGAACTTCCTCAAAACGTTGCCAGTCTTTTGCTCTTCCAGACCAACCGAAAGATAAGATTGAATAAACTCTTTTTGTAAATGGGGTGATAGCTCTATCACGTAACATAGCGAAGTCAGGAAGTAAACCAGTCCACCAGAAAACTAATGATACTGATAAATACGTAGAAATCGCGAATACGTCCCATAATAGTGGTGAGTTAAAGTTTACCCATAACGAACCGAATTGGTTTGGAATAGGTAATACCCAGTATGCTAACCATGGGCGACCCATATGTATAATAGGGAATAAACCAGCCTGAACTACTGAGAAAATTGTCATGGCCTCAGCAGAACGGTTAATAGCCATTCTCCATTTTTGTCTAAATAATAATAATACAGCAGAAATTAATGTACCAGCGTGCCCGATACCAACCCACCAAACGAAATTGGTAATATCCCAAGCCCATCCAACGGTTTTATTTAATCCCCAAGTACCTATACCTGTTCCTACAGTGTAAGCCATACAGCCTACACCCCATAAGAACGCTAATAAAGCAATAGCGAATACTCTCCACCATAATTTATTTGCTCGTCCTTCAACAGGTCTAGCCACATCCACAGTTATATCGTGGTAAGATTTCTTACCGATAACTAAAGGTTTTCTAATGGGTGCTTCGTAATGTGACGACATAATCCTTTATATGTTTCTTTAATTAATAATTCTTTTTAAACTAGATATTTCTAACCTTAACGTGATAGAATACATTTGGTTTTGTACCAATGTGCTCTAACAAGTGGTATTTTCTATCTGATTCAGCTAATTTAGTAATTTCTGATTCTTTTTCATTTACATCTCCAAACACCATAGCTCCACTTGAACATGCTGCAGAACAAGCAGTTTCGAATTCGTTAGGACGAACCGCTCTACCTTCATTCTTCGCTTTCAAGATTGTTGCTTGTGTCATTTGGATACACAATGAACATTTCTCCATTACCCCTCTTGAACGAACTACAACGTCTGGATTCAATACCATACGTCCTAAATCATCATTCATGTGGAAATCGAACTCATCATTTTGAGCATATAAGAACCAGTTGAAACGTCTTACCTTATAAGGACAGTTGTTTGCACAATATCTAGTTCCAACACAACGGTTATAAGCCATATGGTTTTGACCTTGGCGTCCGTGTGAAGTAGCCGCTACTGGACATACTGTCTCACAAGGTGCGTGATTACAGTGCTGACACATTACAGGTTGGAATACAACTTGTGGGTTATCTGCAGGGTGCTCTAATTCAATATAAGCAGAACGAGCTTCTGAGAAACCTTTAGCTGTAACCTTTTTATCTACGTCTGCAGCAAACGTATCTTCTGATGAATAGTATCTATCAATACGCAACCAGTGCATATCTCTACTTCTTCTTACCTCAGACTTACCTACTACAGGTACGTTGTTTTCAGCGTGACATGCGATAACACATGCTCCACATCCTGTACAAGCATTTAAATCAATTGACAAGTTGAAGTGGTGACCTACTGTACGATCGAATGACTCCCAAATATCAATAGATGCAGCTCTTACTTCTTGGTGATCGTAAGAAACCATTGGGAAAACATTCCACTCTTCAGCATCTTTTGAATTGAAAATTTCTAATGTAGTATCTTTAACAATATCCCCTCTACTCATCAAAGTGTTTTGTAACTGAACACAAGCAAACTCATGGTTTCCTGATGCCTTAGCTACAGTAACATTTTGAACGTTTTCGAAGTTGTGATATAAAGTGTAAGCATTAACACCTACTTGCATATCTTCTTTCAAGCTTGCTTTTCTTCCGTAACCGAAAGCTAAACCAACTGTTCCAGGCGCTTGTCCCGGTTGAATTAATGCAGGTACATTTTCCAATGTTACACCATTTGCAGTAATTGTAACATAGCTACCATCTAATCCTCCGTTTGCTACGTGGAAGTTTTCAATTCCAAAAGCCTCAGCATCCGCACGAGAAATAGTTAAGTAGTTATCCCATGATACACGTGTGATTGGATCTGGAAACTCTTGCAACCAAGGGTTGTTTGCTTGTTGACCATCTCCCATCCCTGTTTTAGTATACAATACTAATTCAAGTCCTTCCCCTTTTTTCGCTTTGCTCAATGCAGAAACAGCAGAAGAGAAATCAGCAGTAGCTGACACTTTTGCGTTTTCACCTGATACAGCAAAACCATCGTGAACCAATTGATTCCAAGTTAATCCAGAAACATAAGAAGCACTTGTTGATTTGATATAGTCATAATACGCTGTATTATTTCCATTCCACAACAATAAAGCCTCTTGGAACTGTCTTGTATCAAATAAAGGTCTGATAGTAGGTTGTGTAACTGAATAGTGACCTTTTTTAATCATCACGTCACCCCAAGCCTCTAAATAATGAGGAGCAGCAGCTGCGATTGTAGCCTCTAAAGCAGTTTCGTCTTCTTTCATTGAGAAGCTCACTGAAGTTTTCACTTTCTTCAATCCTTCAACGAAAGCAGCACTATTTGCTAAAGTATATACTGGGTTAATTCCAGACATAATTAACGTGTGAACTTTACCTGCGTTCATCTCTTTAATTAACTCCGTAACTTTTGCAGCATTACCTTGTCTTACGTATTTTGTTTGTTCTGGCATGAAAGCCTCTGATTGCAATGCTTCGTTAATTGCAAAAACAACTAATTGTGCATTTACATCGTCTAAACCTGTCACAACAACTCCTTTTGAACCTGCTGCTTTAACTTGTTTAGCTGCTTTATTGATTGCTTCGTCGTACGCTGTATTCGCAGAAGAAACTGATCCTCCAACGATTGCATTATACAACTTCACTAATGCTGCTTTTTGATCAGCAACAGATAATGGAAGGCGAACGTCAGCATTAGCACCAGAAAGACTCATATTAGCTTCAATCTGAATGTGCTTAGACATTACACCGTTTTTAGGAATACGATTTTGCGCATAAGCTGAATCGTATCCTCCACCTTGCCAATCTCCTAAGATATCAGCACCAACAGAAACGATTACACTTGCTTTACCGAAATCGTAATCAGCCAATCCGCGTTTTCCGTATGCTTGTTCATAAGCATCTGCAGCAGCAGAAGATGATACCGCATCGTATACTACGTGTTTAGCGTTTGGATAAGTTTCGATAAACTCACCGATTAATTTATCAGTAGAAGGACTTGCCATTGTATTAGTCAACAACACAACACTTCCTCCTGTTGCTTTAGCATCTTGTAAACTTGCTCTTACCTTAGCATCTACATCATCCCAAGAAGCATTTTTCCCTTCAATTTTTGGCGCTTTTAATCGCAAGCTATCATACATCGAAAGTACAGATGCATGCACACGTGCGTTTGCACCAGAATATGCATTTGCAAGTTTGTTATTATCAATTTTGATTGGACGACCCTCACGAGTCTTAACCAAAACATTCACAAAATCAAAACCATCAGCGATTGTAGTCGCATAGTAGTCTGCAATTCCAGGGATAATCTCCTCTGGTTGAACCACGTAAGGGATTGATTTTATTACTGGCCCTTCACAGGCAGCCAATGTAGCTGCAGCTGTTGAAAAACCAACATATTTCAAAAAGTCTCGACGAGTTGTTGAAGAAGAAGACAATTTGTTTTTGTCTCCAAGAAATTCATCTGTAGGAATTTCCTCAACAAACTCATTGTTTCTTAGCGTCTCAACAATAGAACTATTATCATTCAGCTCTTCAACACTTTTCCAGTATTTTTTGTTTGATGCCATTGTATATAAATATTAGCTTCTTATTCTTAAATAATTCTTAATAGTGACATTTACCACACTCAAGTCCTCCCATTTGAGCAACTGTCAATTTCTCTACTCCGTACTTGTTAGCAAGTTCTTCGTGGATTTTCGCGTAGTAAGCATTGTCTTTCAACTTAACATCCGTTTTTCTGTGACAGTCAATACACCATCCCATAGTCAATGGAGAATGTTGTCTCATGATTTCCATTTCTTCAACTGGTCCGTGACAAGTTTGACATTCTAAACCAGCAACATTTACGTGTTGTGAGTGGTTGTAGTAAACGAAATCAGGTAAATTATGAATACGAACCCATTTTACAGGCTTCTCTTTACCAGTATATTTTTGAGCAGCAGGATCCCATCCAACAGCATCATATAACTTTTGTATCTCAGCCGTGTAAAACTCTGGCGTGTATTTTCCATAATCTGTTCCAGCATCACCTGTAAACTCGCTGATGTTTTTATGACAGTTCATACAAACATTTAATGAAGGAATACCTGAAGTTTTACTCGATCTTGCAGATGAGTGACAGTATTTACAATCGATACCGTTATCTCCTGCGTGAATTTTGTGTGAGAAGTGAATTGGTTGAACTGGCTCATACCCTTTATCTACTCCAATTTGCATCATATATCCGTAAGCGAAATACGATCCAATTAGAACAAATACAATTGTAGAACAAATCACTAAGAATTGGTTTTTCACAAACGCTTTCCAAACTGGAACTGTTTGACGAACTTCTTCTGTTAAACCATTTGCTTCAACAACTTTATTCAATACTTTTTTAACAAGGAAAAGCATCGTTACCAACAATAACAATACTACTACTAATGCTCCTAATACAATCATATTAGAAACTGCATCTCCACCACCTTGTCCCTGAGCACCGTCTGTACTTGCAGTAGCAGCTGGAGCTTCAGCTTTTGGTTCAGATACATACGCCAAAATATCGTCAATATTTTGGTCAGATAAACCTGGGAAGTCGTTCATCACAACTTTGTTCCACTCGTTGAACAGTTTTACTGCACGAGCGTCACCAGATTTAATCAAAGATGAACTACTTTTAATCCACTTGTGTAGCCATTCTACATCCCCCTCGTGACGTTCAACAACTCCACGCAATGCAGGTCCTGTAGAAGCTCCGTCCAACTTGTGACATGCCGCACAGTTAGAATTAAACAATTCCTTACCTTTTGCTGCGTCCTGAGCAAACGAAATTGTAGAAAACGATAGCATTAATGCTAAACAAAAGAATAAAATCTTTGAAAACGAATTATGGTTACCCACTTTTTTCATAGTTATAAATTGATTTTCAACTAAACTTGGTCTTTCTAATAATAGCAATAATCAACTATTATTCAATACACCTTATTTACAAACTCCGACAAAAATACAATTTATGCATAACTCTTAAAACCTTTAACGACCTTAATCTTTAATTTATACGCGTTCTAAATAAAGGCTTCCCACGCAATTTTCAAGAATAATTGTAAATTTGCTTCAAATACATTTCATTATGAGAATTTTAAGAATATTTCCGGTTCTTTTTTGCTTGTTTTTTATACATCTAACAAGTTATGCTCAAGAGCGAAACAACGCAATTCAAGAGCCTCTAGCCGTAAAAAAACTCGTAGAAGCCAAAAGAAATACAACAACTTCTGGCTTGAACACAGATAAATACAATATTCAAGTTTTTTATGGAAAAAACAATGAGGCAAAAGCAGCACTTGCCCGTGTCAAACGCTTGTATCCCGATTTAGAAGCAACCCTTGTTTATTCCAATCCTTCGTATAAAGTTTTAGCTGGAAATTTCAAGACGCGTTTGGAAGCAGAACGCTACTTGCAAACCCTTAAAAAAGATTTTGACAACTCTCTACTCCTACGTCCAGGAAAATAAAAATAAAAAATCCCGTTGCTCCAAAAGCAACGGGATTTTCATTTATTTCACTTCCCAGAAACACTATCCAACTATGTTGATAATTTTTCCTGGCACTACAATTAATTTTTTCGGTTCACGTCCTTGCAATTGTGCTTGGGTTCTTTCATCCGCTAAAATAATTTTCTCAATTTCTGCTACACTTAAATCCAAAGGCAATTCAATTTTGAAACGCATCTTCCCGTTAAAAGAAACAGGATACTCTTTTGCATCTTCCACTAGATACTCCGCTTTAAATTCAGGGAATACTTGATCGGCAATTGTCTCCGTATGACCTAACATACTCCAAAGCTCTTCCGCAATATGTGGCGCATAAGGCGCAACTAAAACAGCCAATGGTTCTAAGATTGCACGGTGGTGACATTTTTGCTGCCCTAATTCATTCACGCAAATCATAAACTGAGAAACAGAAGTATTGAATGAAAAAGCTTCGATATCTTCTTGTACTTTCTTAATCGTTTTGTGCAGTGACTTATACATTTCTTTTGTCGGCTCTTCGTCAACAACAACAATTGCTTCATCATCTGCGTACAATCTCCACAATTTTTTCAAAAATCCAAATACACCCGAAATACCCGCCGTATTCCAAGGTTTCGCTTGTTCTAACGGACCTAAGAACATTTCGTACAAACGCAGGGTATCCGCCCCATATTCTTGGCAGATGTCATCTGGATTTACCACATTGTAATATGATTTAGACATTTTCTCTACTTCATGTCCAACAATGTATTTTCCATTGGCATTGCAAATAAATTCAGCAGTAGCATAATCAGGTCTCCAAGCTTTGAATTCCTCCATGTCTAATTCAGATGAATTATTCACCAAACCAACATAGGCGTATAATTGTTGCACTTTTTCATCCTTAATCATATCTTTAGAGATAAATGTATTGGTTCCCTCAATTCGATATACGAAAGCTGACGTTCCCAAAATCATTCCTTGATTGATCAATTTTGCAAAAGGTTCTTCTGTTGGCGCTACACCAATATCTTTTAAAAACTTATTCCAAAAACGGCTATACAACAAATGTCCTGTTGCATGTTCGCTTCCTCCTATATATAGATCGACATTTTGCCAATAGTTCAATGCTTCTTCAGACGCAATAAACTCCTCATTTGTTGGATCCATATAACGCATCCAATACCAAGAAGAACCAGCCCAACCAGGCATCGTATTTAATTCTAATGGAAAAATAGTCTGCTCGTCGATTAAATCATTCGCTACTACTTTGTTATTCACGGTATCCCATGCCCAAACAGAAGCATTTCCTAAAGGCGGTTGTCCATCCTCTGTTGGCAAATACTTTTCAACTTCTGGCAATAGAATTGGCAAATGCGCTTTCTCTATCATCTTAGGCAATCCATTCACATAATATACTGGAAATGGTTCTCCCCAATAACGTTGACGAGAAAACACAGCATCGCGCAAACGATAATTCGTTTTCCCTTTTCCTTGACCTAGCGCTTCAATAGCAGCGATAGCTTTAGCCGAAGCTTCTTTATACTCCAATCCATTCAAGAAATCAGAATTTTCCAATACGAAACCTTCTTTTTCAGCAAAAGCTTCTTCACTAATATCTTGATTGAAAATGTTTTTAATAGCAATTCCAAAGTGCTTAGCAAAAGCATAATCACGTGTATCTCCAGCAGGAACAGCCATTACCGCTCCAGTTCCATATCCAGCCAATACATAATCCCCAATCCAAATTTCAATTGGTTCTTTCGTAAACGGATGTTCAGCATACGCTCCAGTGAAAACACCCGATATTTTTTTCACATCTGCCATACGATCGCGCTCGCTTCGTTTTGACGTTGCTTCAATATATGCCTCTACTTCTGCTTTTTGTTCTGGGGTAGTAATTTTTCGCACTAAATCGTGCTCTGGAGCTAACGTCATAAAACTCACTCCAAAAATTGTATCCGGACGCGTAGTAAATACTTCTATGGTATCGGCAGATTCTTTTAAATTGAAAACTACAGACGCTCCAACCGATTTACCAATCCAGTTGCGTTGACTCTCTTTTAAACTCTCCGTCCAGTCGATAGTATTCAATCCCTCCAATAAACGTTCCGCATAAGCAGAAATACGCATACTCCATTGTTTCATTTTTTTGCGAACTACAGGATGTCCTCCACGCTCAGATAAACCATCTTTAATTTCGTCATTCGCCAACACTGTACCTAAAGCCGGACACCAGTTCACTTCTGTCTCGGCTAAATACGTTAAGCGGTATTGCAATAAAACGCGTTCTTTTTCTTCTGATGAAAATGCATTCCACTCTGCTGCTGTAAAGCATGCTATTGAATCGTCACAAACAGCTTGTACATTTGCATTCCCTTCTTTTTCAAATACCTCAACTAAAGTAGAAATTGCTTCCGCTTTATCCGACACCTTATTATACCAAGCATTAAACAATTGAATAAAGATCCATTGTGTGTGCTTGTAATAATCTGCATTAGATGTGCGAATCTCACGAGACCAATCAAAAGAAAACCCAATTTGATCCAATTGCTCTCTGTAACGGGCAATATTTACTTCGGTTGTAATAGCGGGATGTTGCCCTGTTTGAATTGCATATTGTTCTGCTGGCAATCCAAAGCTATCATATCCTTGAGGATGTAATACATTAAATCCTTTGTGTCGTTTATATCTTGCAAAAATATCAGAAGCAATATACCCTAGAGGGTGCCCAACGTGCAGTCCTGCTCCAGATGGATAAGGAAACATGTCTAGTACATAGTACTTGGGTTTATCGGATTGATTTGTCGTTTTAAAAGTTTGATTCTCTTTCCAAAACTTTTGCCATTTTGCTTCAATTTCGCTTGGATTGTATTTCATAGTAAAAATATCATTTAGTACACCTGTTCTTCTTCGAGTTACTCGAAAAAAACACCATCTTGTCGCAAAAATAAACTATATTTATAACAATTAGAAAAGTTTAATCGTAATTGTGTTTTAAAAACACTTTTGTTTTTTAATTTTACAACTTTAAAAATTGCATTATGACGTCTACTTATGAAAAATACCAAAAGCGAAAATTAATTTCGTCTTATTTTTCTGTAATACTGAGTATTTTCTTGGTTCTCTCTTTATTAGGAGCCTTGAGCTTATTTGTAATTAACTCCAAAAGAATATCGAATAACTTTCGAGAAAACATTCCGATGACGCTTTACTTCACGGACAAAGCTACATCAAATGACTTTGATCAATTTACTAAAAAGCTAGGCGAATCTCCCTACATTAAAAGCTACACTTTCATTTCAAAAGAAGAAGCTGCAGAAAGTCAAAAAGAAGAATTAGGGGAAAATTTCCTAGAGTTCCTCGGCTATAACCCGCTTCAAAATTCTTATGACGTATACATCAAAGGAGATTACGTTGTTGGTGATAGTTTAGCTAAAATAGAAGAGCGTTTTTTAAAGACCCCTCATATTGCAGAAGTATCTTATAATAAACAATTAGTTGATTTAGTTAACAGCAATATAGCACGTATCACCAATTGGGTACTGATTATTGCAGGTATTTTAACCGTTGTATCGATGTTGCTCATCAACAGCTCTTTGCGTTTATTGATATTTTCAAGCCGATTTACGATTAAAACCATGCAAATGGTTGGAGCGACCAAGCGTTTTATTCGTCGTCCATTTATTTGGCACAGTATGCGTTTAGGGCTTATTGGCTCGGTCTTAGCCGTAATCGCTTTAGTGGCTTTAACCTTCTACCTAGACAAGAAATTCCCCGATTTAGAACTTAATCCGGCGGTTAATTATATGCCGTTGGTTATTGTTGGATTGGGCATTATCTTAGCGGGTATTATTATTACAACGATTAGTACATTCTTCGCTACACAGCGATTCTTAAACCTCAAATCAGACGAACTTTATTAAATATGAAAAAAGAGAACAACCCTACTGGTTTTTTGTTTTCCAAACAAAACTACATCTGGCTACTTGCAAGTTTTGCGATTATTGCCTTGAGTTTTATCCTTATGGGAGGAGCTTCTAATGATGACCCTACACAATTTAATGAGGAAATCTACAGTTTCAGAAGAATTCACCTAGCACCAGCGGTGTTTTTTATTGGTATCGGTGTAGCCGTTTATTCTATTTTTAAAAAAGATAAAAAACAATCATAACAAACTAATTCTATGGATTTAATACAAGCCATCCTTCTAGCTATTGTAGAAGGACTTACTGAATATTTACCGGTTTCATCTACGGCTCATATGATTTTTTTGAGTTCGTATTACGGGATTCAGGAAGATGATTTTGTCAAACTTTTCCAAACCGCTATTCAATTTGGAGCTATTTTAGCTGTTGTAGTGCTGTATTGGCGTAAATTTTTTGACTTCACTCGTATTTCATTCTATAAAAAATTAGTTCTTGCCGTTATTCCTGCCCTTGTTTTAGGAAAATTGTTAGACGAAAAAATCGACGCCGTTTTAGGTGAAACAATCTACATTGCTATCATGTTAATTGTAGGGGGATTTGTTCTTATTTTTATTGACAAATACTTTAAAAATCCTAAAACAACAAAAGAAGAAGACATTACAGTCAAACAAGCGATAACCATTGGTTTTTGGCAATGTTTGGCGATGATGCCAGGAACAAGTCGATCGGCAGCTTCTATCATTGGAGGTATGCAACAAGGACTTTCTCGTCAAGTAGCAGCGGAATTCTCTTTCTTTTTAGCTGTACCAACCATGGCTGCAGTAACAGTTTATTCTATCGTATTAAAGAAATACGAATCAGGAAAAATGGGGTATGAATTGCTTTTTGACAATACAGATAACTTAAAATTATTCCTTTTAGGGAACGTATTAGCGTTTGTTGTCTCTATCGTTGCCATCAAATTTTTCATTGGAATTATCAAAAAATACGGATTTAAACCTTGGGGATACTACCGCATCATTGCAGGAGTTATCTTACTTGTTTACTTCGGATACTTAAAAAACTAGACATGCAATTTTCAGCAGAAGCTTTTCAGGAAGGTCAAGTCTTATTGATTGACAAACCTTTACATTGGTCCTCTTTTCAAGCCGTAAACAAAATTAAATGGCTCTTAAAAAAAGAATATGGACTTAAAAAAATCAAAGTAGGTCACGCAGGAACACTAGATCCTTTAGCTACTGGGTTATTGTTGATTTGCACTGGAAAAGCCACTAAAACGATTACGGATCTACAAGGTCAAGAAAAAGAATATACTGGCACCTTTCATATCGGAGCTACAACGCCTTCTTATGACTTAGAAACCGAAATTAATCAAACCTTTCCAACGGATCACATTACGGAAGAAATGATTGAACAAACAAGAGTGAGTTTTCTAGGTACTACAGCACAACGTCCTCCTATTTTTTCCGCCTTGAAGAAAGATGGAAAACGATTATATGAACACGCAAGAAAAGGAGAAGAAGTAGAAATCAGTACCCGTCCAATTGCGATTTCAGATTTCGAGTTAACGCGTATTGCACTACCAGAAATTGACTTTAGAGTAGCTTGTTCTAAAGGAACATATATTCGCTCACTCGCCTTTGATTTTGGGCAAAAACTAAATAGTGGTGGTCATTTAACGGCATTGCGACGCACGAAGATTGGCGATTATGACGTTGCTAATGCGTTGAGCATTGAGGCGTTTGAAGAAAAGATATTGGATTCTAAATCCCTATAAAAAACAAGCGGCTACACTTTTGTGTAGCCGCTCTCATTTGATCGTACTTAAAGCAATTATTCATTTAAAATTACCTCCTCAAGCTGAGACAGCTCTTCTGGTGTAAACATACGATACGTTATTGTAAAAGTCTTTTGTTTGGGGGTTTCTAATGAAAAACCACCTGCACCAAAACCATCTGTTACGTCTAAGGTAAAATGAGCGTGTTTCCAATATTCGAATAAATCGCGATCCACCCAAAAATCAAAACCACAAACTTCTCCTATCTTGACATCCCTGCGTCTTAAGTAATATCCTCCTTTGACAAAACACATGGGTTGTGTTCCTTCACAACAGCCTCCAGCCTGATAGAACATTAAATCGCCGTTTTCGGCTTGTAGTTCTGCAATCAGCGCCTTTGCTTTTTCTGTTACATCAATACGGCTAACTTTCGACATCTTCCACTCTTTTTAAAAGAATCCCAATTTGTTTTTATTGTACGAAATCAACATATTTTTCGTTTGGCGATAATGACCTAACATCATTTTGTGATTTTCACGTCCAATACCCGACTGTTTATACCCTCCAAATGGAGCACCCGCAGGATAATTGTGGTAATTATTTACCCAAACGCGTCCCGCCTTAATTGCTCTTGGAATTTGATACAACTGATGGGCATCACGTGTCCAGACCCCCGCACCTAATCCATACAGCGTATCATTGGCAATTTCTATCGCCTCTTTCTCATCTTTAAAGGTTGTTACAGCTAATACAGGTCCAAAGATTTCTTCTTGAAAAATACGCATCTTATTATGTCCTTTAAACAACGTAGGTTGGATGTAATATCCCGTTTCTAAATCGCCTCCTAAATGCTGTATATCTCCACCAACTAACAATTCTGCTCCTTCCTCTTTACCCAATTTCAGGTAAGAGTTAATCTTGTCGTATTGAATTTTTGACGCTTGTGCTCCCATCATTGTTGTTGGATCTAATGGATTTCCCATTTTTATCGCTTTTACGCGTTCAATGACACGGGCAATAAACTTGTCATAAATACTCTCTTGAATCAACAAACGAGACGGACAAGTACAGATTTCCCCTTGATTGAAAGCAAACAAAACGGCCCCTTCAATTGCTTTATCTAAGTACTCATCATCGTGATCCATGATAGATTCAAAGAATATATTGGGAGACTTCCCTCCTAATTCCAAGGTAACTGGGATAATATTTTCTGTTGCATATTGCATCACCAAACGTCCAGTGGCAGTAGATCCGGTAAAAGCAGCTTTGCTAATTTTAGGATTTGTCACCAATTTTTGACCTAATTGTGAACCAAATCCATTCACAATATTAATTACACCTGCTGGGACTAAATCTCCGATTAGTTCCATGAGTACCATAATCGAAATTGGCGTACTTTCTGCGGGCTTTAAAACCACACAGTTTCCTGCTGCTAATGCTGGAGCTAATTTCCAAACAGCCATTAAAATCGGGAAATTCCAAGGAATAATTTGAGCCACAACCCCTAAAGGTTCATGGACAATCATTGAAACTGTGTGTTCATCAAGTTCAACAACAGAACCTTCTTCTGCGCGAATTACACCAGCAAAATAGCGAAAGTGATCAATAGCCAATGGAATATCAGCATTCATCGTTTCGCGAATAGCTTTTCCGTTATCTACGGTTTCCACTTGAGCCAAATAAGCTAAATTCTCCTCCATGCGATCCGCAATGCGAAATAAAATATTACTGCGTTCTGTAGCGGATGTACGACTCCACGTTTCAAAAGCTTTATCTGCTGCATCTATGGCTAAAATTAAATCTTCTTCGGTTGAGTGAGCTGCTTTGGTAAACGGCTTTCCGTTAATAGGTGTTATAGAATCAAAGTAGTTTCCCTTTACAGGGTCCACAAAATTTCCATTGATATAGTTTCCGTATTTCTCTTTAAACTGGGGAAATTGAATGTTGTTTGACATAAATAATTCAGTTTTTTATGGTTAATTCTTCTAATATACAATTAATTACAAATCAAGACAACGTACCTAAATGGATTATACAAAATTTAACACAACACAAAAAACCACTGATTCGAATCAGACTTCTTCGGTTTTCTTTCTTTCATTGCGTATCTATTTAGATAGTTTTACATTTGTTGAAACACTAAAAGAAAATGAAAAAAATACTAGCGTTTATGGGGCTACTATGTACCTTAAGCTACGCACAACAAACAACATTTAAAGAAGGAGATTTAATTTTCCAGGAACTAAAATGCGGACCTTTATGCGATGCAATTAACGAAGTAACTTATGGGTATGAAGGATTAAACTTCAATCACATGGGAATGGTTATTGAACATGAAGGTAGTTTGCAAGTCATCGAAGCCACTTGGCCAGCAGTATGCATTACGCCTTTAGATCAATTTTTAAACAAAACGCCAGAACCGATGTACTTGGGGCGTATCATTAAAAAGTACGAGAAATTAATTCCGAAAGCGAAGGATTTTGCTTTAAAACAAGTTGGAGTTCCCTACGATGAGAATTACTTATATGCCAACGGAAAATACTATTGTTCCGAATTGATTTACGATGCGTTTAAATCGGCCAACAACAACAAAGAGTTTTTTAATATGTATCCCATGACTTACCGTTCAAAATACACGGGAGAATTCTTCCCTGTATGGGTACAATATTTCGAAAAATTAGATCAAGTAATTCCCGAAGGCGCTTTAGGGTGCAATCCAGCGGGTATGACTTGGTCAAAAAACATCACTATTGTAGGTCCAATCGTACAATAGTGATTGTTTTTATTTTAATTATCAATAGCGGTCATCAGGGCAGCAACTTCTTGTTGTACTTGTTGACCTTTATTTTTGGTATACCACTTGTTTAACAAGATAATACCGTCTTCGTCAAATTTTCCGTGTTCTGCTTTATAATCATTCACCAACTGTACCGCATCTGCAGGACGAGGTCCCCAATGTCCAAGAACAGTACCCGTTTCTTTTTCAACAATCAACAATTTTGGAATTGCTCTACCTCCATTCGTTAAGTATTGATCCATTAATGCTAGATTTTGATCGCGAAAAACAATGCGCAACTCAACTTTTCCTGTAAGTTCAGCCATTTTATTCAACATAGGCACTGATTGAGCAGCATCTCCACACCAGCTTTCCGAAATCACTAACCAGATATACTCTTTTCCTAAGTTTTCCATGACCAAAGCTACTTCAGGCTCAACATTCAAGGTTTTATCTAAACGGTGTAAACGCGCTTCATTCAACGCTGCATAAGGCAAATAATCTGCTGATAGATTTAATTTCTCAGGGTTGTTTTGCAAAGCATCTGTCACATAAGTACGGAACTCTGCATAAGAAAAACTATTATTCAATTCTTTTATCTCGACTTTGTTCATTTTTGTGTAATTTTATTAGTTTGATTTCAAAGTTAAACTTTTAAACACGAATCTTTCAATACTTTATTTATGAAAACCCAAAAAATAGGTTTGGCTCTATCTGGAGGTGGTTACAAAGGGATAGCACATGCCGGTGTACTTTCATTCTTGGTTGAGCAAGACATCAAACCCAAAATCCTTGCAGGAACAAGTGCTGGATCCATTGTTTCTTGTCTGTTTTCCATCGGGTTAACTCCGCATGAAATATTGAATTTTTTCAAATCGGTCAATATTTTAAATTGGCATTTTTTCACGTTTAAAAAGGCGGGACTAATTGATTCCAATGCCTTCGAAAAATATTTATTTTCCATTTTCGAAAATCGAACCTTGGATGATTTACCCCTTCCAGTTCTCATCAATTCAACAGATATTGCCAAAGGAGAAATACACGTTTTTGACCCTAATACTCGCGTGATTGATGCCATTTTAGCTTCTAGTGCTTTTCCAGCTATTTTTTCACCCCATACCATTAACGAACAGTTGTATAGCGATGGTGGAATTCTCAACAACTTTGCTACGGATTTAATTCGAGAAGATTGCGATATTCTCATTGGCAGCAATGTTTGTCCAATAGAGCAGTTAGATAAGAAAAACTTAAACTCCCTTCGCTCTGTAGCCATACGCGCTTATGATTTGATGGCTGCCAATCACAACCGAACACAATCAGCTTTGTGTGATTGGTTAATTGAATCACACCACATCACACAATATTCAACTTTTGAGCGAAATAAGCAGCGTATGGATGAAATTTTCGACTTGGGATATCAAGCGGCTGCGAGAACCTTTAAAAATCATCAGGATAAATTCGCAAAAGCTATTTTATAGTAGTATATAATCTTTATATTTGCAAAACTTTAAAAATATCATATCCATGAAATACAAAAGAATTCTACTTAAACTAAGTGGAGAGGCTTTAATGGGAGAGAATCAATATGGAATTGACCCTAAGAGATTAGCTGAGTACGCAGCTGAAGTAAAAAAAGTACACGATCTAGGTGTAGAAATAGCGATTGTTATTGGTGGTGGAAATATTTTTAGAGGAGTAGCAGGTGCTAGCGTTGGTATGGATCGCGTTCAGGGAGACTATATGGGTATGCTTGCAACGATCATCAACGGAATGGCTCTTCAAGGAGCACTAGAAGATGCAGGTATGTTGACTCGTTTACAAACAGCCTTGAAAATTGAAGCAGTTGCCGAACCTTATATCAAAAGAAGAGCGGTTCGTCACTTAGAAAAAGGCCGAATTGTAATTTTTGGAGCAGGAACAGGAAACCCATACTTCACGACAGATACAGCTGCTGTATTAAGAGGAGTTGAAATCAATGCTGACGTTATTTTAAAAGGAACACGCGTTGATGGAGTATACAATGCAGATCCTGAAAAAGATCCTACAGCCGTTAAATTTGAACAAATCACGTTTAGCGATGTATTGACTAAAGGATTAAACGTTATGGATACGACTGCATTTACCTTGAGTAGAGAAAACGAATTACCGATTGTGGTATTCGATATGAATAAAGAAAACAATTTACTAAAAGTTTGCCAAGGAGATGATACAGTAGGAACTACTGTTTCCGTAAACATTAATTAATAAACGTTATGACAGAAGAAATAGATTTAATTATTGCGAGTGCAAAAGAGGCAATGGACGGTTCTATTGCTCACTTAGAAAAATCTTTATTAAATATTCGTGCTGGAAAGGCAACACCTCAAATGTTAGGTGGAGTTTTCGTAGATTATTATGGATCTCAAACACCACTATCACAAGTAGCTAGTGTAAACGTTCCTGATGCTCGTACATTAACTGTAACACCTTGGGAAAAAAGTATGTTACAACCGATTGAAAAAGCGATTATGATTGCTAACTTGGGATTAAACCCAATGAACAACGGAGATAACATCATCATCAATATTCCTGCTTTGACAGAAGAAAGACGTAAAGACTTGGTAAAACAAGCAAAATCTGAATCTGAAGAAGCTAAAATTGGTATCCGAAATGCGCGTAAAGACGCCAACAACGATATCAAGAAAGAAGAGAAAAACGGAGTTTCAGAAGATGTTTGTAAAGATGCTGAAGAGCAAGTACAAAAAATCACAGATGCTTACGTGAAGAAAATCGAAGATATCTTAGCAAAAAAAGAAGAAGAAATTCTTAAAGTATAATGAAAGCCCGCTTATTGCGGGCTTTTTTATTCCTATACATTTCAAATTTTTCACCTCAATTGTTCTCTCTTCAAATAAGCCCTTCTACCTTCATACTTCAAAAGCACCATTCCATTCTTAATCTTTGATTAATAACCCTCTTGTTTAAGCAAATATCTATTGTTTTTTTAGTACATTTGTTCGTATTTCAATTCAATGATTTGATCTACCAGGTAACAAAAATATAATCAAAAATGAAACACACCAAAATTATCGATCTACTTACTGGAAAGGCACTTTTGCATGAAGTAAAAGCAAAAGGCTGGGTAAAAACATTTAGAAACAACCAATTTATTGCTTTAAATGATGGATCGACAATCAATAACATCCAATGTGTTGTTGACTTAGATAAGTTTCCTGCTGAATTGCTTAAAAAAATTCACACAGGAGCAGCTATTTCTGTAAGAGGTACCTTAGTTGAAAGTAGAGGAGCTGGACAAAATGTAGAAATCCAAGTTGAGCACTTAAAAGTTTATGGTGAATCCAATCCAGAAGAGTATCCAATTCAACCGAAAAAACACTCCTTAGAGTTTTTACGTGAAAATGCACACTTGCGAATTAGAACGAACATTTTTGGTGCTATTATGCGTGTAAGAAGTACACTTTCTTATGCTGTACATAAATATTTCCAAGACAATGGTTTCTTTTATTTCAACGCACCAATCATCACTGGTTCTGATGCTGAAGGAGCAGGAGAAATGTTTAAAGTAACCAATTTCAATTTAAATAAACTACCTCGCACAGAAGAAGGAGCAATTGATTTCTCTGAAGATTTCTTTGGAAAGGCGACAAACTTAACTGTTTCTGGTCAACTAGAAGCGGAAACTTACGCCATGGCTTTGGGGTCTGTTTACACTTTTGGTCCTACTTTCCGTGCAGAAAACTCAAATACTTCTCGTCACTTGGCTGAATTTTGGATGATTGAACCAGAGGTTGCATTCAACAAATTAGCGGACAACATGGACTTAGCGGAAGATTTCATTAAATATGTAATCAATTATACTTTAGAGAAATGTCAAGATGATTTAGCTTTCTTAGAAAAACGCTTACAAGAAGAAGAGAAAAACAAGCCACAAGCAGAGCGCAGTGAAATGTTGTTAATCGAAAAGCTTCGCTTTATCACAGAAAACAACTTCAAACGCGTAAGTTATACTGAGGCAATCGATATTTTAAAAGATTCTAAACCCAATAAAAACAAGAAATTCAACTATATCATTGACGAATGGGGTGCTGATTTACAAAGTGAACATGAGCGTTATTTAGTAGAAAAACACTTCAAATGCCCTGTGATTTTATTTGATTATCCAGCAGATATCAAGGCCTTCTATATGCGTATGAATGAAGATGGAAAAACAGTTCGCGCCATGGATATCCTATTCCCAGGAATTGGGGAAATTGTTGGTGGTTCTGAAAGAGAAGAACGCTATGACGTTTTATTGGACAAAATCGAGAAAATGGGAATTGATCAAAAAGAACTATGGTGGTATTTAGATACACGTAAATTCGGTACCGCTCCACACAGTGGATTTGGTCTTGGATTTGAGCGTTTAGTGCTATTCGTTACAGGTATGACAAACATCAGAGACGTTATTCCTTTCCCGAGAACTCCTCAAAATGCCGAGTTTTAATTATTCATAGAAAGAAACCCTTCAAATGTTTACTTTTTATCGCATTTTTTCCGTACTTTAGGATGAATACCGATTAAAAGTAAACATTTTTATTTCGTTAATTTTATTTAGCATGCTAAAACAAAGTTTACAACTTAAATTATCTCAGAAATTATCTCCTCAGCAAATCCAGTTGATGAAACTGATTCAATTACCTACTTTAGCCTTTGAACAGCGGTTAAAAGAAGAGTTAATTGAAAATCCTGCTTTAGAAACAGGTAAAGAAGAAACGGGGGATGAATTCGATAGCTTAGATAATGATTTTGACGACTTTGATAACGAACGCATTGACACCGAGGACATCAATATTGATGATTACCTCAGTGATGATGAAATTCCAGATTATAAATTACAATCCAACAACTACAGTTCAGATGATGATGATTATGAAGCACCCATTATTGCGACAGAATCTTTTCATCAAAATCTAATCAATCAATTGAATACCTTCATTCTTTCAGACGAAGATCGCGCTATTGCGGAGTTCTTAGTAGGAAGTGTAGATGAGATGGGGTATATTCGTCGCGATATTCAAGATATCGTGGATGATTTAGCTTTTACTCAAGGTATTTATACAGATGTAGAAACTGTGGATAACATATTGAGCATCGTTCATGAACTTGAACCCGTTGGTGTAGGTGCACGTGATTTGCAAGAGTGTTTGTTGTTACAATTAAAACACAAAACACCTACTGATTCGATTAATGTAGCCAAGGATATCATTGAAAATCAATTCGATGCCTTTACAAAAAAACACTACGACAAGCTCTTAACCCGTTATGGTATTACCAAAGATCAGTTGCGCAAAGCCATTGATGAAATCGAAAAGCTCAATCCAAAACCAGGAGGAGCCTACACAGGATCTAATCGTTTTATCGAACAAGTTATCCCTGATTTCACTATCAAAATTGTCGATGGAGAAATTGAATTGACTTTGAATAATAGAAATGCGCCTGAGTTACACGTTTCACGTGATTACCAAGAGATGCTACAAACGTATAAAGATTCATCACAAGCTAGTGCTTCTCAAAAAGATGCAGTACAGTTCATCAAGCAAAAATTAGATGGTGCCAAGTGGTTTATTGATGCAATCAAACAGCGTCATGAAACCCTTTACGTTACGATGAGCGCTATTATACACTATCAACAAGAGTACTTTTTAACAGGTGATGAAACCAAACTCAAGCCGATGATCTTAAAAGATATTGCAGATTTAGTTGGTTTAGATATTTCTACAATTTCACGTGTAGCAAACAGCAAATACGTGGAAACACCCTATGGTACAAAATTGATTAAAAATTTCTTTTCAGAAGCCATGATGAATGATCAAGGAGAGGAAGTATCTACGATCGAAATTAAAAAGATTCTCGAAAACATCATTTCTGAAGAGGATAAAAAGAAACCATATCCCGATGACAAAATTGCAGATCTACTAAAAGAAAAAGGCTATCCTATTGCGCGAAGAACGGTAGCAAAATACAGAGAACAATTAGATATTCCAGTAGCGCGAATGAGAAAGAAAATTTAAGCAATCAAAATACAAACCATTCCCTAACCCTGAAGTAGGCCATCATGAAAAAATTAGCACAAATCGTTTCCTATCTTTTTCATCCTATTCTAGTGCCTTTACAAACGGTTGGGTTGTATTTTCTTATTCAATACTATTATTTTACTCCACTAGAATTATCCATCATTCTCAGTCAAGTGGCTATTGTCACCTTCTTTATTCCAATATCCATCTACTATTTGATGCGTTCGTTGCGCATTCTACAATCTAGTGTGATGGTTAACGAAACCAAAGAGCGTATCTTTCCTTTTGCCATTAATATTTTATTACTGTATACGCTGAAATCACTGGTTTTATACAACAACAGTGCCTATGAGTTGAAAATTTATTTTTGGGGATTGATTGGCACCTATGTTCTTCTACTTGCAGGAGCTTTATTTAAACAGAAATACAGCGTTCATACGGCTCTATTACTTGCAGGATTGACCTTCTTTACCCTCTTGCTCTTTCATCAAGGAATCCCTTCCCTAATATTGCTTATTGTCTGTATTCTCATCACGGGAATAACAGCAAGTGCTCGCTTGTACTTAAGAGCTCATACTTCATACGAAGTATTCATAGGTGGATTGATCGGATTACTCCCACAAATAATCTGTTGGATTCTTTTAACCCAATAAAAAAAGAGCTTCTAAAGCTCTTCTTTTTTATAAAATATAAAAGATAACTCCGACTTTAAAAAGCCTAAGTTTTTCTGAATCACCTTGGATAGGAGCTTCTTTATAAATGGTATTCAAACCGTAATATGCATAGAAGTTCCACGTATTAAATCCAGCTCCTACATACATACCCAATAACCATTTGTTGATGTTATCATCTCCTCTTACAGTGGTAGAATAAGTATCCGTTGCTGTTTTAAGGCGACTTCCCAAAACATAACTCGCTTTAAACCCCACATACGTACGCCAAAATTTATGGCTTTCAGGAGTCGAACTTCTCCATCTCAATTCGATGGGTAAGTCTAACATATGTAAAGAAAGGCTATTTTTTTTATAGCTCGGTAATGAAGTATAACTCCCATCTTCTGCTAGCCCAAAATTATTGCGCAAATTTTGATAGGAAAACCCAAAACCAGGAGCAATGGCTATGGTTCGACTTTTATTAATTGGAAAATCCCTTAAAAAACCAACATCCATTCCCAAAGAGACTGAATTTCCAGTAAATCCTCCTGGTTTTCCTTGCATCAACGTATGAGATAAACCAAAGTAGAATTGATCTTCACGGTATTTATAATCTAGCGCTACACTATCCTTTTTACTGGTCAATTCATCAATCCCTTCTAGTTCTTGAGCAAAAGAAAAGGAAGACACAAAGCAACAAAAGACAAGTAAAAAGACTTTTTTCATAGCACTAATTTATAAAATTAAAAGGAATAAACGAGACCTACACCAAGTGTTTGTTTGAATTGAATTTTCGGTCCCTCCATCACTTGCACTCCATTGCGTTCTACTTTTGTCTTGACATTATCATCGTATATCAAGTTAATTCCGACATTGGCGCGTACAAAATCATTGACTTTCATGTCGAGTTTTAAATCCCACATGACATCGATATTTCCAAATTGATCAATATAATCACTATACAAGGTCAATTTTGTATCAATAAAAATATTAGTAAACACTTCTTTTTTCCATTCCGTACTCACCAATAAACCTATCTCAGCTTTAGAGCGTTTTCCGTGCTTCAAAATAGTTCCATCTGGAGCTTTGACTGCAGGATCTACACCAAAAGCTCCTTGATCTGCTAGACGTTGATCATTGACAAAAGTTGCTTTATACGTCAAAGGTGAAATATAATATTTAATCCCTGTTTTTGAATCCATGTATTCTCCCCCGACCCCGACAAATAGATAAGCAGGCGCTAACCATCTTGAAACAGGATCATCCGTATTGGGGTAATTAAATCCGTCTGTAAATTGGGTTCTAAAGTTTAATTTAGAAACATAGTACCAATCAGATGCGACAGAAGATTTATATCCAAATGTTGAGTTGAGTTCTAAAACATCATCCGTTTTGCGCAATTCTCGATCAGACTGTTTATTAACACCATAGCGTATATTTAAGACATTATCCCAAATCAAACGCCCTTTGATATACTTTCTGCTAAAATCTCCTTTTAACAAGCCTGAAATAGAATTATCTCCCCCAGCACTCCAATTGACAAAAGCAATTTGATTAAAATCCAATCCTACTCTATTTTTCTTTTCCCAATACCCAATTATTTCGTTGTTTACTGGAATGGCAGATAGTTGAATCTGAGGATTGAACTTGGTTTTAATTTGACTGTATTTCGGTTTGCTTCGCTCCACGAAAACTTCGGGTTTAAAAAAAGCTAAATCCTCTCTACTCCCTAAGTTCATATAACTCATTAGCAAGTCCTCTTCTGCATAATTTTTAGGAGGCAAGAAATTCATCAAGGGATTAAAGGGATTCTCTTGCACCTTAACGGTATCTTGAGTTACCTGTGTATTAGGTTGAGGATTTACTGTAGCAGTTTGTCCTTCTTGCGCCAATACATTAATTCCACATAAACATAATACAGTAAAAAAAGCAATCTTTCCTAACTTATTCAAAACTTTCACGAATTAATTTAACAATTGAATCTGAGTCTATTCCACAAATTTGTTGTTGTTCTCTTACGGTTGCGTGCTCAATAAATTCATCTGGAACACCTAAATTTTGAACGGGAATACCTGGATAATTCGCTGCTACAAATTGAGCAATCAAACTTCCAAATCCTCCTTTAATTGTACCATCTTCAATAGTTACAAGGCGTTCATATGTTTGACAAATGCGGTGCAATTCATCCTCATTTAATGGTTTTACAAACGCAAAATGATAATGCGACCAATCATCAGTCTCACATTTTTTAAAGGCTTCTATGACATTATTGCCAATAACTCCCGTAGAAATCATCGCAAATTTATTGCCTTTTCTTAATTTTTTAGTTATTGATACGTTAACTTTTTCAAACTCCTCTCTCCAGTCCCCTTGTTTTACCCCTTTTCCTCTAGGATAACGAATGGCCCAAGGTGTGTCAATTCCCAGCTGAACCGTATACAGTAGATTGCGCAATTCGACTTCATCTAGAGGAGCTGCGATCACCATATTGGGTATACAATTTAAGTAAGCCAAATCGAAAACGCCTTGATGAGTTGCTCCATCCTCCCCTACCAATCCTGCTCGATCCAAACAAAAAACAACAGGTAACTTTTGTAATGCTACATCGTGAATCAACTGATCATAAGCGCGTTGCAAAAAAGTAGAATAAATCGCACAATACGGGATTAACCCCTGAGTAGCCATCCCCGCAGCTAGCGTTACGGCGTGTTGTTCGGCAATTCCCACATCGAATGCACGTTCAGGAAAAGTCTCCATCATATACTTCATGGAGCTTCCCGTAGGCATAGCAGGTGTGATTCCAACGATTAAAGAATTTTGCTCTGCCAATTCCACTAAAGTATGTCCAAACACATCTTGATACTTGGCAGGATATTCGCTTTCTTCTTTTCGGAGAAGTTCGCCCGTAGCACTGTCAAATTTACCTGGAGCATGATATTTTACTTGATTTTCCTCTGCTTGTTTCAAGCCTTTCCCCTTTGTTGTAATCACATGCAAGAACTTAGGTCCTTTGTGCATTTTCAACTTGGTTAATTCTTTGATTAACTGCTTTAAATCGTGACCATCAACAGGTCCACGATAATCAAAATGCAGAGACTTAATCATATTATTTCGCTTGTGATTGCGCCCTTCTTTAACTGCTGTTAAGTAGTCTTTCAATGCACCTACACTTGGATCAATGCCAATGGCGTTATCATTTAAAATCACCAACATATTTGCATCACTTACTCCTGCGTGATTTAATCCTTCAAAAGCCATTCCCGCAGCAATAGAGGCGTCGCCAATCACAGCGATATGTTGTTTGTCGTATTCTCCTTTTAATTTGGAAGCGATTGCCATTCCTAATACAGCCGAAATAGACGTTGATGAATGCCCCACACCAAAAGCATCGTAAACACTTTCAAAGCGATTGGGAAATCCACTAATTCCCTCTTTTTGTCTGTTGGTGTGAAATACCTCCTGACGTCCTGTGAGCAATTTATGCCCATAGGCTTGATGTCCTACATCCCAAACCAATAAATCATTAGGCGTATCAAAAACATAATGCAAAGCAATTGTCAATTCAACTACGCCCAAACTCGCACCTAAATGCCCTTCTTTAGTAGCCACTATATCGATGATAAAACGTCGAATTTCAACCGCTAGCTCTTCCAATTGAGCTATACTCATTTGTCTGATATCCGAAGGTTCTTTGATTTGTTCTAACAACATGGGAATGGATGTAAGATTAATAAAGAACAAAATTACAACTTTGTTTTTGGTTTTTTGACTTTTGGGAAGTTGCTTTTTTGGTTGTTGTTGTTCTCTGGGAGCTTTGTCGGTTATAATTGGCAAATTACCATTTGCCCCTACGTTCAATTTACGCTACGCTCCGATTTCTTCTTTCCTCTTTCCTCTTTCCAATTCCCCAGAACTAGTGATTTTTTAACATTCTCAAAAAGCGAAAACCTTTTTCACTTAACTTTGCGTTAAATAAAAGAGTCCATGGATATTTTTACAGACGAATATTTTATGCGTATCGCATTGAGTGAAGCCCAAATTGCCTTTGAAAAAGGAGAAATTCCCGTTGGAGCCATTGTTGTTTCCAACAATCAAATCATTGCCAAATGTCATAATCTCACTGAATTATTACACGATGTCACCGCACATGCAGAATTGCAAGCAGTTTCCTCTGCCGCAAATTATTTAGACGCTAAATATCTGAAATCATGCACTTTATTTGTAACTTTAGAACCTTGCCAAATGTGTGCAGGTGCACTCTATTGGAGTCAAGTGTCTCGTGTGGTTTGGGGGGCAAGTGATGAAAAAAGAGGTTTTCAAACCATGGGAGGCCAACTTCACCCTAAAACAACAATTACAACTGGTGTTTTAGCTGATGAATGTGCAACCCTTATGCGTTCATTTTTTGAAAAAAGAAGATAAAACTATAAAAAAAGCTATGAAGAAAAGAATTGTACTAACCCTCGTTTGCTTGTTATTAGCCTTCCTACAGGCTTGTAAAAAAGACGCTACTCAGGATTTCCCTTTATCGGATCCCAAAGATTTTAGCGAATACATCACCGCTTTTACTACGGGAATGATTTCCTCTAAAACACCGATTGATATTGCCTTGACAAAAAACTGGGGCGAATGGAAAGATCAGCAAGAAGTGGATGCTAAATTATTTACTATTTCACCTGCTGTAAAAGGTAAATTACATTATTTAGCGAATCAAACTTTGCGCTTTGAACCAGCAGAACGCTTAAAGCAAGATCAAAAATACTACATCACTTTTCACCTGGGAAAGCTAACGACTGTAGAAGAAAACCAACAAGCCTTTTCCTTTTTAGTTCACACCGTACCTCAGCAATTTACAGCTGAATTTGCCGATTTACAATCGACCGATAAAGATACCTATATTCTAAACGGGATCATCAAATCTAGTGATTGGATTAGTACTGCGAACATCAAAAAAATAGCAAGTGCTCAACAAGGAAAACAAGCCATTGAGCTTTCTTTTCAAACCAATGACGCTCAAGAGGCAAAAGAATTTCCTTTTAGTATTCGCGGCATTAAGCGCCAAAAAGAAAGCAGTGAATTGACCTTAACCATGGACGCGAAAGCTATCCAATTGGTGCAAAAAACAACATTAAACTTTGATGTACCAGCGAAAGATGTATTTCAAGTTCATCAAGTACTCACTACAATTGGAGACAACCACGCCTTTGCGATTAACTTTTCCAATCCCATCAAAAAGAATCAAAACTTAGAAGGATTAATCCGCTTACAAGGTTTAGAGAGTTTACCGCTCACTTTCCTAATTGAAGGAAATCTCATCAAAGTATATAGTGAAAAAGCATTACCAGAAGAAGTAACCTTGAGTGTGCAAGAGGGAATCAGCGATAGCTATGGCAATAAATTAAGTACTATTTATACGGAAAACATCACGTTTGCCATTCCTAAGCCGGAAGTACAATTGCTACAAAATGGTACCATACTCCCTTCTTCCGAAAATTTAAAAATCAATTTTAAAGCCACTTCTTTAAAAGCTGTAGATGTTAAGGTTTACAAAGTATTCCAAAACAATATTTTACAATTCTTACAATCCAACAATTTAGACGGTTCATATTCGCTTTATACCGTTGCAGCTCCGATTGCTAAAACGACCATCGAATTAACCAATCCCGATCCAAAAGCACTTATGCGTTGGAACGCTTATGCATTGGATTTATCCACTTTAATCAAACCTGATCCAGGTGCGATTTACCATGTAAAGTTTTCTTTCAAAAAAGCCTATGCAATCAATTGCTCAACAGAAGGAGAGGAAGAAGAAATTGAAATGGAAGAAGAAGAATTATCTCCTGAAGATGATGAATACGAATATTACTATCGTTATTATCCATGGGAAGAAAAAGAAGATCCTTGTTCAGACGCCTACTATTACTACATGCAAATGCCTTCAACGAATGTATTGGCAAGTGATTTAGCCCTTATTGTAAAAGGTGGAAATGACAATGTCTATACTGCTATTGTTACCAATATTTTGACAACAGCCCCTGTAAGTGGAGCTACCGTAGAATTCTATAGCTATCAGCAACAGTTATTAGCGTCTGCGAAGACAGATAACGACGGTATAGCCAAGGTGAATTTAGGTAAGAACAAAGCGTATTTTGCCATTGCCAAACAAGACAACAATACTACTTATATCAAAATCGATCAAGCCAATGCCTTATCTGTGAGTAACTATGACGTAGATGGTACAACACTACAAAAGGGGATGAATGGTTATATTTATACGGAACGTGGGGTTTGGCGTCCGGGAGATGACATCCATATTGGTTTTATCTTGGATGACATGGCCAATCCACTACCTGAAAACCATCCGATTAAACTGACATTATCAGATCCATTTGGAAAGGTAACTGAACAAGTGGTACAGAAGAAAAATGTAGCCAATCACTATGCCTTTAAGATTAAAACGGATACAGAAGCCCCAACTGGAAACTGGGAAGCTGTTATTCAAGTAGGAGGAGCGAAATTTTACAAACGCATCAAAATTGAAACCATTAAGCCCAATCGCTTAAAGATTAAAAACAATGCAGAAGGAAAAGTAATTACTTCAGATTATTACAACAAGCAGATTGATTATAACGTAGAATGGTTACAAGGTAGTACCGCTAAAAATTTAAGAGCGGAAGTACAAATCAAATTACTTCCAGAACAAACGACCTTTAAAACCTATCCAAACTATCGTTTCAACAATAGTTTGTCTTCTTATGCAACGGAAGATATCAATGTATATTCAGGCAGAACAAGTGAAAGTGGAAACTTCTCTTTTGCTTTAAACCTTAAGAATACAGTAGAAAACTCAGCCATGTTAAAAGCTATTTTAACGACAAAGGTATATGAGAATGGCGGGGATGTATCTACTGATGTGTCCACATTGACCTATTCACCTTATGCTAGTTACGTAGGTATTAAAGCTCCTGAGGCAAATAAATATGGCTATTACGAAACAGATAAACCATTAGATTTTTCTATTGTCACAGTGGATAGTGATGGAAAAGCATTAGGACAAAATGTACGCGTAGATGTCTATCGAAAAAAAGGATATTGGTGGTGGAGCTCGAATGAATACGGAGTTTCGAACTACAATGCTTCAGACTATTACAGTTTATACAGTTCAGATGAAATCAGTACTTCGTCAAAAGGAGGTACGAAATACGAATTAAAAATTCCAGAACAAGATTGGGGAAATTACGAAGTCGTATTAACCAACTTAAACAGTGGACATATTGCCTCCCAACAAGTATATGTGGATTGGCCTTATTGGTCAGCCAAAACCAAACACAAAGAGGGCAAAGATGCAATTGCACTTTCTATTGCTACGGATAAAAAAGAATATACTGTAGATGAAAAAATAAAACTTTCTTTCCCTTCCAGTGAAGGAGGACGAGCTTTAGTTTCAGTTGAAAGTGGCAGTAGTGTATTATCTACCCATTGGGTACAGACCAAACAAGGAGAAACGACCTTTGAATTACCAGCAACAGCAGCCATGGCTCCTAATGCGTATATTAATATTACCCTTATTCAGCCCCATGCTTATACGATAAACAACGCTCCGATTCGCTTATATGGTATTGCACCAATCAGTGTATACAATAAAAAGACCAAATTAGAGCCTGAAATTATCATGCCAGACAAATTGCGTCCAGAAGAAAAATTCACCCTCAAAGTGAAGGAAAAAAATGGGCACAAAATGACGTATACTGTAGCGATTGTTGAAGATGGTCTGTTAGATTTAACGCGTTTCAAAACTCCAACACCTTGGCAAAATTTCTATAGCAAAGCAGCTTTAGGCGTGCGCACTTGGGATGTTTTTGATTATATCATTGGGGCATATGGAGGAACCATCAACCAAGTATTTAGTATTGGTGGAGACGAGGATTTAGGCGCTGGACAAGTAAAAAAAGCCAATCGCTTCAAACCCGTTGTTATTTTCTCTGGTCCACATACCTTAGAAAAAGGCAAAACAGCTTCACATGAAATTAAGTTGCCAAAATACATCGGTTCGGTTCGAACGATGATTGTCGCTTCCAATACCGAAAATAGAGCGTATGGAAATACAGACAAAACGGTAAAAGTGAATAATCCGTTGATGATCTTAGGGTCTTTACCCAGAAGAGCTGTTCCAGGAGAAAAGATTACGCTTCCTGTAACTGTATTTGCAATGGAAAACCACGTGAAAAACGTACAGATTTCCGTTAAGACAGATGACAAATTTAAAATTAGTGGTTCTTCAACTCAACAACTAACATTCAGTGAACCGGATGAAAAAATCGCCTATTTTGAATTAGAAGTTTCTAATAAAACTGGTATTTCTAAAATTGAAATTGAAGCAACTTCAGGCAAAGAAAAAGCGACCTATAGCATTGAGTTGGATGTATTAAATCCAAACCCTGTAACGACGCGCACGCAAATCGTGAGTATTGATCCACAAAGTGAAGAAAACTTAGATTGGAATCCATTTGGAATTGCGGGAAGTAACAAAGCGACATTAGAACTTTCGGCATTCCCGAATATCAACCTAACATCTCGTTTGAATTACTTAATCACCTTCCCTCATGGATGTACTGAACAAATCACTTCGGGTGTATTTCCACAGCTGTATTTAGCGGATTTAATCACCTTAGACGACAGCAAAAAACAAAGTATCCAGCGCAATGTAAACGAGGGTATTCAACGTTTAGCTCAACGTCAATTCTCTGATGGTGGATTTGCCTATTGGCCAGGGAATAGCTATGCGGATGATTGGGCAACCTCTTATGTAGGTCACTTCTATCTTGAAGCAGAGAAAAAAGGATATGTCTTACCAGTGAACAGTAAATCGAATTGGATTTCGTATCAACAAAAAATGGCACGTCAATGGAAATCCAACACCCGCTACAACACTGATTTCGCACAAGCCTACCGTTTATATACATTAGCTTTAGCAGGACAACCCGACCTAGCTTCCATGAATCGATTAAGAGAAACGCAAGGTATCTCAACCAATACAAAATTCCGTTTAGCTGCAGCTTATGCACTAGCGGGACAAAAAGAGGCCGCTCAAAAGTTAATTGCCAATCTATCGTTAGATGAGATTGCGGGCTATTCCTACTATGGTTCGTATGAGAGAAACTTAGCCATGGCCTTAGAAACGATGATACACAGCAATGGCAACAAGCTGAAAACACATGAATATGCCATTGAATTAGCAAATAAATTGGGATCTTCTCAATGGATGAGCACACAAACAACGGCATATGCCTTAAATGCGATTGCAAGCTATGTCAATGTACACAAGCCAAGTGATGGAATAAACACAGTATATACCTATAACGGACAACCCGCTACGGTAAACACAACCAAAGCCATGGTTCATGCGGAATTGAAAAATATCAAATCGAGTAATACCTTAGCGGTACAGAATAAGAGCAATGCAGTGGTTTATGCGCGTTTAACTTCAAGTGGTATTTTACCTGTTGGACAAGAGCAAGCCGATCAAAGTAATTTAGCCATTCGAACAACGTACCGAGCGACGAATGGTTTAGCAATTAATCCGTCGAGCTTACAACAAGGAACGGAGTTCATTTGTGATATTACCATTTCCAATACGAGCAATCGCAGTATTGAAAACGTCGCTCTAACTCATATTGTACCTTCGGGATGGGAGATTGTCAATTTGCGTTATACAGATGCAGGAGGAACGGAAAATCAAGTAGATTATACTGATATACGCGACGATCGTTCTCTCTTCTACTTTACTCTACAAGCCAATAGTAGCAAAGTGCTAAAAGTAACGTTGAATGCATCGTATTTAGGTAACTACTACCTACCAGGAGTGCAAGCCAATGCAATGTATGACAATGCCTACCGCTGTCGAACAATCGGTCAATGGGTAGAAGTAATTAAATAGTGAAACAATAAATCAATATAAATACAGGGATGAATATCCCTGTATTGCTTTATATGAAATTCAAACCCAATTTAAAATGGAAGACTTGGAGCACCAAAAAAAAGGTGCTTACTATTCTCGTAGGTATCGCTTTGATTGCCTATTATTTTTGTTTACCGCGAACGTTATTTGACGCTTCGTATTCCACCGTTATTGAAAGCAAGGACCATCAACTACTAGCCGCTCAAATTGCCCCTGATGGGCAATGGAGATTTCCAGAGATGCAAACAGTACCCGATAAGTTCAAAACGTGCATTACACTATATGAAGATGAGTATTTCAACTACCATTGGGGATTTAATCCGATTTCAATGGGCAAAGCATTCTTCTCCAATTTAAAGGCGAGTAAAGTAAAACGAGGAGGTAGTACCTTAACTCAACAGACCATTCGCTTAGCTAGAGAAGGAAAGCAACGCACCTATTTTGAAAAAATCATCGAGCTGATTCAAGCCACTCGATTAGAATTCAAATACAGCAAACAATCTATTTTAAAACTATACGCCTCTCATGCTCCTTTTGGAGGAAATGTCGTTGGATTAGATGTAGCCGCTTGGCGTTATTTTGGGACTGCACCGGAACAACTCTCTTGGGCAGAAAGTGCAACTTTAGCAGTACTACCTAATGCGCCTCGTTTAATCTATCCTGGAAAAAATCAGGAAATCCTATTAAAAAAACGCAATGCTTTGTTGAAAAAACTATTGGAGGCTAATAAAATTGATCAGAATACCTATGAGTTGGCTTTGACTGAGCCCTTACCTCAAAAGCCACATGAATTGCCTCAAATGGCTCCTCATCTCTTACAGCAAATTGCCAAGAGCAATAAAGAAGAACGCTTAGTTACGACAATTGATTACCAAATACAACAACGTGCCAACGCTATTATTGCTAATTATTACTTACACTATAAGCAAGCTGAAGTATACAATATTGCAGCCTTAATTGTCGATGTAGAGAATAGAGATATTATCGCCTACATAGGCAACTCTCCTACGACATCAGCCCATCAAAAAGACGTGGATATCATCCAAGCCAATCGAAGTACGGGCAGTATTTTAAAGCCTTTCTTATATGCAGCTATGTTGGATGACGCCTCACTGCTACCCCATCAATTGGTCGCGGATATTCCCGTGGTAATTTCGGGCTATAAACCCACCAACTTTTCTAATAGTTATGAAGGAGGCACTACGGCAAATGAAGCTCTATCGCGTTCGTTGAATATTCCCTTTGTACTGATGTTACAACAATATGGGGTATATCGTTTTTACGATAACCTTCAACAGTTACAACTATCATCCATCAACAAATACCCCGATCACTACGGGTTATCTTTAATTTTAGGAGGAGCTGAAAGTAGTTTGTGGCAGTTGACAAGAGCTTATGCTGGAATGGTAGGCACTGTCAATCATTACAACCAAGAGCAAGCCTATCGCACCAAAGAGGTACAAGAATTAAATTGGAAGGCAGATTATATGCAATCCTATGGAGAAAGTTCCAAAGAAAAGACTATTTGGGGTGCAGGAGCCATTTACAATACATTTGAAGCCTTAACAAAAGTAAATAGACCCGAAGGAGATGAAGCATGGCAATATTACGACTCCGCGCTTAAAATTGCGTGGAAGACAGGAACAAGTTTTGGTGGACGAGATGCGTGGGCCATCGGCGTTAATAAAAAATACGTCGTTAGCGTATGGGTGGGAAATGCCACTGGAGAAGGACGTCCTTCAATTAGTGGAGTCCGCATGGCGGGGCCTATTCTTTTTGATTTATTCAAATTACTACCCAAACAAAAAGATATGGCGGCACCACTGAATGATTTAGAAGAAGTTGTTATTTGCACAAGCTCGGGTTATCTCGCAGGTCCGAATTGTGTACAAACAAAAACCGATCTCATTCCTTTTCGCGCAAAGAAGACAGTGCTATGTCCTTATCACAAACTCATTCACTTAGATGCTAGCTTGCAACATCAAGTCAACAGTCAATGTGAATCCGTTGATCAAATTAGGCCCACACCTTGGTTTATTTTACCGCCAACCATGGCTTATTTTTACAGAAAATCACATAGTGATTATCAGGATGTACCTCCATATAGAGCGGATTGTGGTCCACAAGACCAACTCAAAAAGATAGAGTTTATTTATCCCAAACACGGAGAACACATTTACCTGACAAAAAACTTTTACTCAGAACTACAGCCTTTTATTGCAAAAGCGAGTACAAGTAGCGCGAATAAAACTCTGTTTTGGTATTTAAACGAACAATATATTGATTCCACTCGACAATTTCACGAATTGGCTATACACGGTAAAATGGGCGTGAACTACCTTACGATTACAGACGAAGAAGGTTTTACCCAAACCATAGAGTTTTACCTTGAAAAACAGAACTAACAAAAAACCCAAAACGGATGCCGTTTTGGGTTTTTCGTTATTCTGATATTTCCTTTCCTTTATCATCAAAGAAATGGTATTCTAAATACGTGTAAGCGTCACGCGGTACAATTTTGACCCATTTCTTGAATTCCATCCACCACTTCATTCGCAATGATGGCAATCCTTTCGTAAGATAAGCTGCCACAAAAGGGTGTGTATTCAAGATTATTTTACAAGATGGATCTCTTGCAATAATATTTTCGATTCGAGCTCTAATCTTGTCAATAACTAAAATAGGTGCTTCAATCTCACCGTGTTCATTTGGATCTTCTTCTCTAGTTTCGATTGACACTTCTGGTCGAACGCGTTGTCTCGTAATTTGAATCAATCCGAATTTACTTGGTGGTAAAATTTTGTGTTTGGCTTTATCATCGCTCATCTCTTCTTTCAAGAAATCATACAGTGTTTTTCTATTCTCTGGATTCCCCATATCAATAAAATCGACCACTATAATCCCCCCCATATCTCTTAATCTCAACTGACGCGCTATTTCTGCTGCTGCAATTAGATTTACTTCAAGGGCAGTATCTTCTTGTGATTGTGCTTTGTTTGAACGATTACCGCTATTCACATCAATAACATGCAACGCCTCTGTATGTTCTATAATCAAATAAGCACCTTTGCTCATAGAAACGGTTTTACCAAAAGAGGTTTTTATTTGGCGTTCAATGCTGTATTTCTCAAAGATTGGAACTTCTCTCGATTGATAATGTTTGACAATCGACACCTTTGCAGGGGCAATTTCTTGCAAATAGTCCTTCGTTTGATAATACAAATCCTCATCATCTGTAATAATACCCGTAAAAGTATCATTAAACACATCGCGTAAAATTGAGGAAGCTTTATTAACTTCACCCAACACTTTCGAAGGATGATGTGCGGTTGTTAACTTTTTGCACATACTGTTCCACTTGGACATTAAGTTGCGTAAATCCTTATCGATTTCGCTTACCTTCATATCTTCGGCAACTGTGCGTACGATTACACCAAAACCTTTGGGTTTGATGGACTGTACCAATTTCTTCAGTCGGTCCTTTTCTTCTTTAGACTCAATTTTTTGTGAAATTGAGATACGATTCGAAAAAGGCACAAGTACGACATATCGACCTGCGATTGACAATTCAGAACTAATACGCGGTCCTTTCGTTGAAATAGGTTCTTTGACAATTTGAACAAGCAAAGACTGATTGGCACTCAATACATCCGTAATGGCACCATCTTTATCTATTTCATCTTCAAAAACAAAGTTTTCTAAGGCGAAATCTTTTAATTTACCTCCACTTACAAGTTTAGTGAACTTGAGTAGCGTTTTTAAGTTCGGCCCTAAGTCGTGATAATGCAAAAAAGCATCTTTTTCAAAACCTACGTGCACGAATGCGGCATTCAATCCTGGGACAGGTTTTCTAATTTTGGCGATAAATATATCCCCTACTTGAAAACCATTACCTTCATCAGCCTCACGCTCTCTATGCAGTTCAATTAGTTTTCCATCTTTTAATAAGGCAAAATCTACTGTATCAGAATTCGACCTAATAATTAGCTCTTTATTCACACTGTACATTTTTATCCATACTCATTCATTACACTGTTTTAGTTATTCTAAAGAATCCTTTCAAAACAAAATGAGTTTGTATAGATGGATTAAACATTATTTTAAAAACAAGTTGCACTTGTTTATTCCTTCTTCAACTTGATAAGATAGCTATCAATGAGCGTACTTTAAAATTTCTTAGAAAAGAAAAAAGTAGTATTAAACTACTTTTTCTTTTTGTGACGGTTAGCTCTCGCTCTTTTTTTACGCTTATGCGTTGCTACCTTATGTCTTTTTCTTTTTTTACCACTTGGCATAATGTGTGTAATTTAGAGATTAATAAATTATTTTACTTTTACTTCTGTGTTTGACTTTACACCTTCTACAAACACTTTAGCTGGTTTAAATGCAGGAATGTTGTGAGCCGGAATTCTAATTGTTGTGTTTTTAGAAATGTTTCTTCCAGTTTTCTCAGCTCTAGTTTTGATGATAAAACTTCCAAAACCTCTTAAATACACATTTTCACCTGTTTCTAACGACGCTTTTACTTCATCCATAAAAGATTCTACTGTCGCTTGAACGTCACCTTTCTCAAGCCCTAATTTCTCTGAAATTTTAGCTACAATGTCCGCTTTAGTCATTTTAGATATTAATTATATTTGTTGTTGTCCGTTTTTTTAGAGTGTGCAAATATATTAATTTATAATCCAATAATTCAATCTTAATCGATTAAAATTTAATTATATATCGTTTATTTTTGCCCCTCACACATTTTAATCATGATTTTCTCTAACAAACTAATAGCTTGGTACTTAGACAACAAACGCATTTTACCTTGGCGTGAAACAAAAGATCCTTATTACATTTGGCTATCAGAAATTATACTTCAACAGACGCGTGTAGCACAAGGATTACCCTATTTTGAGGCTTTTAAACAGACTTATCCTACTGTTTTTGATCTAGCAAATGCCCAAGAGGATGATGTTTTATTACTTTGGCAAGGCTTAGGATACTACAGCCGCGCGCGTAATTTACACGCAACAGCTAAAAAGGTAGCCTACGAACTAAATGGACAATTCCCAACCACTTATAAGGAGTTACTTACCCTCAAAGGTGTAGGTGAATACACCGCTGCTGCAATAGCCTCTATCGCTTATGATGAAGTCGTTCCCGTTGTGGATGGAAATGTTTTTCGAGTTCTCGCACGAATTTACGGAATTACATCTGATATATCTACTCAAAGAACAAAAAAAGAGTTTCAACAAGTAGCTGCAGGCCTTATTCCTAAAGAGAATCCAGCTATTTTTAACCAAGCCATCATGGATTTTGGCGCCACTCAATGTACTCCTAAAGGAACGGATTGTACGCCTTGCCCCTTTCAAACGACTTGTGTGGCTTATCAAACCAATCAAATCGACAAACTACCCGTCAAATTGAGTAAAACCAAGGTAAAGAATCGCTATATGGATTTCTTAATATACCTAGATAAAGAGGGAAATACTCAACTAGAACAACGCATTAAAAAGGATATTTGGCAAAACTTATATCAATTTCCTGTTGTGGATCGATTTGATGAAACACCAATCAACATAAGAGAACATATCGAAGCACAGCAAAATAAACCGCCGATTACTCAGGTAGAATGCCTAACAGAAGAGGTTATTATTCATCAACTTTCTCATCAAAAACTGCACATTCACTTTTGGCTAATCAAAACGAATCATACCCTAGAGCATGCAATCCCTTGGACAGAATTAAATAAATTTGGTTTTCCAATTGTAATTCATAACTTTATTCAATCCTTAACTGTATAATTTTTTCACTTATGAATGGCACACTGAACAAAGTTACCCTTATTGGCCACCTAGGCGAAAATGTCAAGATACATTATTTTGAAAACGGCAATTGTATTGGACGTTTTCCCTTAGCTACCAATGAAGTTTACATTAATAAGTCAACCAATGAACGCATTACTTCAACGGAATGGCACAACATAGTAGTTCGCAACAAACAAGCGGAAATCTGTGAAAAACACCTAACGAAGGGAGATCGCATTTACGTAGAAGGTAGAATTCGAACGAGACAGTGGATGACAGAAGAAGGGATCCAAAAACAAATTGTAGAAATCATAGTAACAGAATTCATGTTCTTAGATACCAAAAAAGAAAGTGGAAAAGCAGTTACACCTGAAGAAATAGAACGCAAAAGAACCCTTGATAATTTCTCTATTCCAGGGGAAAACAACAACGACAATTTGCCTTTTTAATCGGATAAGTAAATAAATTTATGTTCCAAAAAACATCTGCCCTTTATGGCGCTGCCTTTTTAGGCGCACTGCTAATGCTAGGTTCTTGTAAAAAAGAAACAACTCCAAGACCCAATGCCTATCTAGCACTTCAATACCCAAAACCAGAATATCAAAGCTACGAAAACTCGTACCATCACTTTACATTTGATTTGAATAAAAATACCTCTGTAAAAGAAGTTAAATCAACAGCTTTTGAAGTGCATTATCCACAAATGAAAGCGACTGTTTTCATGAATTACAAAACGGTAGACAACAATTTAGATGCGTTACTAAAAGATGCTCAAAAATTGACCTATGAACATTTTATCAAAGCAGACGAGATTATCGAGCAACCTTACCTCAATGAAGAAGATCGCGTTTTTGGTATGTTTTATCACGTAGGAGGAAATGCAGCAACGAATGTACAATTCTACGCTACAGATAGTGTAAAAAACTTTGTTGTAGCCTCTTTGTATTTTTATGCCAAACCAAACTTTGACTCTATTCTGCCCGCCAGTCATTATATCCAACAGGATATGCGAAAGATGTTAGAATCTTTGCGTTGGGAAGAAACTAAAAAATAATAAAAAACTCGATCTGTAGATCGAGTTTTTTTATACAATCGCTATTAAAGCGTCTTAACCTCTAAATTCTCTACCGTATAACTGCCATTTGCAATTTTTTGAACCGTTTGTGTTAGCGATTCTCCATTTTGCTTTGCATCATCAAAGACTACTGTAGCTGTTTTACTCTCAAAATCTACTGTAGCTTCTTTTACTCCTTGCAGTCCAGATAATTTTCCTTCAATCATTTTTGCACATCCCAAAGCACAAGTCATTCCTTCAATTTGAAAGGTAGCTTGTTCCATGTTTCCTGCCACTTCATTCGTCTCTGTTGTAGCTGTTTCTGTTTGCTCAACCGTTTCTACTTGCTCTGCTTCTTTTTTAGTCTCGCTTTTACATCCCACTAAAAAAGCTCCCCCTAATAAGGCAACTAATCCTAGTTTTACTATTTTCATCTTGTTGTATATTAATACTTTGATTCTTAAATTCTTTTACAGGAACAAAAATACAAAAAAATAAATCCTCCACTTCTTCTAATTCACTCTTTTTATTTTGAGAATCAATACTTCTCATTTTTTTGTACCCTTCTTTTTATCTCAAACAAAAAAAGTCGCTATTCAAAATGAATAGCGACTTTTCAAAAGAATTATAATTAATTTTAAAAAAGATTATTTAAAATCTGCATCCGATACTCCTTCGTTAACTTTAATTTCCTTGATTTTCATTTCGATTTCAATACCGACATTCATCGTTTGAACGAATGGAAATTTAATTCCTTTTACTTCTTTGTAATCTGAATAGTTAACCACTTGTTGCATTTTTTGCCCCATTTGTTCTACTTCTTGTACCACAGCTACTTTTAATCCTGTTGTTACATCATAATAGCTTGTTGTGTTACCTGCTTTTACACCATACGCATCAACACCATTGATTGATTCAATACCTGTTAACACAGCATTTGCATCTGCTTTTAACTCTCCAAAAGGAACAGCTTCAGCTTGAGCCTCTTTTAACTCTTCTCCTGTGATATCCGTTTTTTGTCCTTGTACAACGGCATACCCCATTTTAGGCGTAATCACTTGTTTTGACATGACTGCTCCCATCATTTTTTGTTCTGATGATAAAAAGCCGTCTTTTACTTTATTTACCATTTCCAATTTCATTCCTTGTACTTCAGCTTCACTAGTAATCAACAAGGATTTCACTGCTTTTACTTTTGCATCTCCTCCAATCGCTTGAATGTAGTTTGCCAAAACAGTTTGTACAGTTACTCCTGCAGGTACTTCTTTCTTGAATACTGGTTTTTCCACAGGATTTGCCTCTTTGTCATAGAAGAACATTGGCTTGTTTAATCCTTCTAATCCTGCAACAACATCTGCTCCTTTTCCAACAATTACAATACGCATATTGTCTTTCAAGAAATACTTTTGTGCTGCTTTTTGGATATCCGCCGCTGTTACTGCATTGATTCCCTTAATGTAATTTTCGTAAAAATTAGCTGGTAATTTATGTAATTCTTTATTTAAGGCATAACGGGCTACAGTTTCTGGTTTTTGAATTTCCATCACAAAGTTTCCAATATACTTCGCTTTTGCCATTTTCAACTCTTCGTCTTTCACTAGTGTAGTGCGCATCAAGTCGATTTCTTTGATAAATTCAGTTACTGCACTATCCGTTACAACGTTTCGAACCGATGCACTCGCTCTAAATTTACCTGGATATTTGCGCGCTGTGCTGATTGAAGAATACGCACCATAGGTCCATCCATGTGCCTCACGTAAATTCAAGAACAAACGTCCTTCACCACCTCCACCTAGGATTTGATTTGCTAAAATAGCAGCAAAATAATCGGAGTCTGTCATTTTTAATTCTACTTCGCTAATCAATGCAATTTCTGACTGTACTGCATTGGGCATATTAACGAAATCAATTTGCGTTTTCGCTACATTTTTATTGGTTGTTGCTTCAGCAAATGTAGTTGCTGATTTTTTCCAATTGTTGAATAACGATTTCACCGCTTTTTCTGTTTTCTTGTAATCTACGTCCCCAACTACAACTAAATAAGCGTTGTTTGGTGTAAAGTACTTCGCATAATATTCTTGTACATCTGCCAACGTAACATTTGAAACAGTAGCTTCGGTTTCAAACTCACCCGCTGCCGTGTTTTTACCGTATAATAAGGCATCTTCTACTCGACTTGCAACTGCAGATACACTTTTTTCACTTGTTTTTAACGATTCGATGACTTGGGCTTTAGCTTTGTCAAATTCTTCTTGTGTAATTACAGAATTTAATGCTCCATCAGCCAATAAACCTAAAATCGTTTCATTGTATTTAGACAATCCACTCGCAAATGCACCACTAGAAGCAAAACGAACATTTGCCCCTAAGAAATCAATTTCATCATTGAATTTCTCTTTGGACATTTTTTTTGTTTGGTTCCCTAATACTTGAGATAAAATTGAAGTTACCCCTGCCTTATCTCCTTCAGCAACCAACGGATTATCGATGGTTAATGTATAAGATACTTGAGGTAATTTATGATTGGGAACAACCAATACTTTTAATCCATTCTTTAATACAAATGAAGTTGGTTGTCCTACGTGAACGGTTGGTACAGGTCCTGAAACAGGTTGTTTTCTATCTTGTGCATGTAATTGAGCAACTGTTAAAGCCAAAGCTAAACTAGCTGCATATAGGTATACTTTTTTCATTTCTCTCTTACTGTTTAGCATTAGTTTTTAACGTCTTTCTCTGGAGTATAATCTAAAATCAAACGCTGATTTTTATTCAAATATTTCTTAGCTACCTCGCGGATTTCCTCACGTGTAATATCTCTGTACATCTCAATATTTGTGTTGATCAGATTTGTGTCTCCATACAACAAACTATAGGTAGCTAAATTATGTGCTAAACCTTCTAAGTCTGAATTTCCACTCACGTATTCATTTTCCAATACGTTTTGTAATTTTTGGAAATCGCGTTCAGAAATTAATTCCGTCTGTAATTTTTCAATTTCTTTGTCAATTTCAGTTACTAGGTCTTCTGTTGTATACCCTTGCATTGGTAAACCGTAGATTAAGTAAGCACCATAATCCTCTTGACTCAAGTTAAAAGCTCCAATTTCTAATGCTTTTTTCTGCTCATCTACAATTTTCTTGTACAATCTAGAGCTCTTTCCATTTGATAAAATAGAAGAAATCATATCCAATACACGGGCTTCGCGTGTTTTCATTGAAGGTGTACGATACGCTTGAACCAACATCGGAATTTGAACGTTTGGATCTTGGTATTCTGCTCTAATTTCTTTTGTAATTGGATCTTCTTGAATAGCTGTACGCGTTACTGCTGTCCCTTTTGCAATTGATCCAAAATACTGTTGAATCCATTTTTTCGCTTGTGCTGTTTCAAAATCACCAGCAACCACTAATACAGCGTTATTTGGAATGTAAAATTTCTTATTGAACGCTAAGAACTCCTCTAATGTAGCTGCATCTAAATGCTCCATTGATCCAATAGGCGCCCAACGATACGGGTGTTTCTTGAATAAATTTTCTTTTACTTGAGGCAACAACTGTCCGTACGGTTGATTGTCCATACGCAAGCGCTTTTCTTCTTTTACTACCTCATTTTGTGTATCTACACCAATTTGGTTGATAATAGGATGCATTAAACGCTCAGATTCCATCCACAACCCTAATTCTAAGTTATTCGAAGGAAACACTTCATAGTAATATGTTCTATCATCTGAAGTATTCGCATTATTTTTTCCCCCATTCGCCGTTACCAACTTGAACCATTCTCCACGTTCAATGTTTTGTGTTCCTTCAAACAATAAATGTTCAAAGAAATGTGCAAATCCCGTACGATCAGGATTCTCATCCTTTGCTCCTACGTGATACATCACAGAGGTAATAATTACAGGCGCTGATTTATCCTGATGTAAAACAACTTTTAGCCCATTGTCCAAGGTGTATTCTTCGAATTCCACTTTTTGAGCTGACGCTGTCATTCCGTAAAATAATGCGCCCAAAATCAAGAGTGATCTTTTCATTTTGTAGTTTTTGAATTTAGTTTATAGTATAATAAGACGCTTATTTTTCAAAATGTTACAGGGGAGTTAAGAGTAAAAACAAAATTTAACATTTTATTTAGTAAGATTCCTGCGTTGTAAAGCTGTGAAGCTGGTTGTTTGGGGTTTTGTTTTTTCGTTTTTTGCACAATTTTCGATGAAGAAAGAAAAGGACTTCCTTCAAAAAAGGAAAACGTTACTCCTTTTACGAACTTATAACTTACGAATCAAAACATTACAAAACAAATAATCAAAAAGATTTGACCAATTAAAAAAGATTTGTAAATTTGCACACTTAAATAAACCTTAATAATTTATTGTTATGTACGCAATCGTAGAGATAGCTGGGCAACAATTCAAAGTTAGCAAAGACCTTAAAGTTTATGTTCACCGTTTGGCAACAGAAGAAGGAGCGACTATCACTTTTGATAAAGTTCTTTTAGTTGATGACAACAATAACATTACTGTAGGCGCCCCAGTTATAGAAGGTGCTTCTGTAGAAGCTAAAGTTTTACAACACCTTAAAGGTGACAAAGTAATCGTTTTCAAAAAGAAAAGAAGAAAAGGTTACAAAAAGAAAAACGGTCACAGACAAGCTTTGACTCAAATCGTAATTGAAGGAATCAACTTCGGTGGAGCAAAGAAAAAAGCGACTAAAAAAGAAACAGCTGAAGCAGCTGAGTAATTAACAATTTAAAATTATAACGTCATGGCTCACAAAAAAGGTGTCGGAAGTTCAAAGAACGGTAGAGAATCAGAATCGAAACGCTTAGGTGTTAAGATTTACGGTGGTCAAGCAGCTATCGCTGGAAACATCCTTGTAAGACAAAGAGGTTCTAAGCATAATCCTGGTGAAAACGTTTATATGGGAAAAGACCATACTTTACATGCTAAAGTTGACGGTGTTGTTAAATTCCAAAAGAAAAAAGACAACAAGTCTTACGTTTCAATCCTTCCATTCGAAGCTTAAGAATCTATCTATCTGTGTGAACAGATAAAAGGTTAAAAAATAAAAAAAGGTATTGTGAAATTTCACAATACCTTTTTTTTTGGATGTGATTTTTCCATGTTCTGGGCAAATTGCCATTTGCCCCTACCGGATTCCTTTGGATGTGATTTTTCCATGTACAGGGCAAATTCCCATTTGCCCCTACCGGATTCCTTTGGATGTGATTTTTCCATGTACAGGGCAAATTCCCATTTGCCCCTACGGGATTCATTGGGGTGTGATTTTTCCGTGTTCAGGCAAATTGCCATTTGCCCCTACGGGATTTCTTTTGGTTGTGATTTCTCGATATATAGGGCAAATTGCCATTTGCCCCTACGGGATTCCTTTGGATGTGATTTCTCGATATATAGGGCAAATTGCCATTTGCCCCTACTCCTTTCCTCTTTCTTCTCTCCAATAAATTATTCTTATTTAGAAAAAATAAAAATAATATTGCACATCTCATTTTTGTTATTTATTTTTGGTCTAAATTAAATTATAACTAAAAACATAATAATCTACACATGATGAAAGTAACTAAACTCTTATCTGCTTTAGCAATATTTGCGTTAATTTCAGTTGGTACTACTAGTTGTTCTAGTGATGATAACGTAATTAGACCAGAGAACCCAGACGAAAATGGACAAATAGAAGTAGGTTCTGAACTTCATTTTGAAGGTGCTTACGCTTACGCACATGCTGGAAATCCAATTCCATTTGATTTTAAAAAGAAATCGATTTCAATGCAGATGTCATTAATGGCAGGAAGCGGACAAGAAGATGACCTATACAACATCATCAAAATCTACAAAAACACAGATGGTGTATTGAAAGTAGTTTCTAAACACCAAACAGCTAGCGAATACAAAGCTTTTTTCTTGCGTAACATCAAAGAAGGGGAATCATTAGATATTAACATTGATTATTCATTCTCATCTGAAATTGAAGCAATTAAAGCGGTTTATCCAGCTGGTGGAAATTCTACACCAGACCACGCAAACAACAAATTCAGCTGGTTAAAATTGACTAAAATGAACGGCGAGAAAATTAACCTTCCAGTACAAGGAAAATACGTTTTCTCACGATCAGGACATACTTATTTCTATACTTTCTCAAATGAAACAGTGAATTTCAATGGTTCCTATGACATGAAAGTATTGAAACACAATACCAATACAAACAAAATCTTATTAGAAGGTAAAGGAGAAAAAGCAGGATCTTACTTTGTAGCACAGTTGAAAAACATCACGGCTAATACAGTAGATGTTGCTCGTTTAACTTTCGGTGAGGCCGATGCAAAAACAAAAGCAGAAGCAGAATTTGCTTCAGCAAATGAAGTAGAAGCAAGTTTCAGTACTTATAAAAAAGAAGATGACGAAAATCCTGTATTTGAAGGATTAAACGGTACTTATGTAACTGAAACAATCGGAGGAAACTTGGGATATTACCAATTTGTAATGAATGGAAACAATGATGCATTCCTATTAATGGGAGATTTTTCAGGAGCTGGTAATTTTACTGAAGGTGCTAAATTAGAATTAAAAAAGGTGTTTGATGATCAAGCAAAAGGGCAAATCATCTTTGAAATTACAAACTCTGATGGATACTATTCAGGAAGAACAGGTCAATTCTTAACGTTATATGTAAGAGATTACGCTGATGGAACAAAAGCTACATTTGCTATTGCTACAAAAGGAGGAGTTTCTTCTATTTCTTCAACTAAAGGGGACGTTATTGGAAAAACTTTAGAAGAGGCAAAAGCAATTGCTGCTCCAGATGCAATGAAAATTTGGAATGGAGGAATGATGGATTACGCACATGTTTGGATGAGTACAACAAAAAAATAATCGCATTTCCATATTTGTTTAAATAATGAAAAAAGGCTTTTGAAATTAATTTCAAAAGCCTTTTTTTTATTTCGTAACCTTAATTGTATGGTATAATGCTAATGCTTTTCCATCCGTTAACATGGACACAAAATGACAAATACTCATCAAGCGTTCATATAAACTATCGCTTTCTACAATATAACGCTCTGGCAATAATTTGAGAATCAACCCATCATAGTGATTATCTTCCCCATAATAACGATTATTCGTAGCCGTAATAAAGCGTTCTAACAGCGTTTCAATTACTTGATACCCGATGATCTCCTTTTCAATTACTTCTTTGCTCTGATAGACGTTATTGATGCTTACCGCCAAAATATCTTTCATCTGCGCAATATAAGAACACTTCTCTGTCAAGGCAAACGGATAATCTCCTGCTAGAATCTTTTCTTCATTCTCAATAAACAAACGCGTTACATCATCAATTAAACTTCCTATCGCCAACGCGCGCAAATAACTCACGCGGTCTTCTTTAGAATTTAGTTGAGAATACTTTTGTGTATTGATGCTATTTTGTACAATCATGATAAGGAATTCCAAGGCGTGTTCTTCTGGAATCCAGCCTAAATTAATTCCGTCTTCAAAATCGGTAATCGTATAACAAATATCATCCGCTGCTTCAACTAGATAAGCCAATGGATGGCGGTGAAATGCCGTTTCCACTCGATCATCTTTCATAATCATCCCCAATTCTGAAGCTACATCGATAAAAGCTTCTTTATCCCCTTGAAAGAATCCATACTTCTTATCTGAAATATCGCGGGTTGGTTTTTTAGGTAAACTTTCTTTTGGATATTTCATAAACGCACCTAAGGTTGCATAGGAAATACGCAATCCTCCTTCAATCCCTGGACGCGATTTAGTCAAAATTGAAAAACCATTGGCATTCCCCTCGAAATCAATCAAGTCTTGCCATTCTTTTTCCGTCATTTTCTCTTTGAATGCCAAGCCTTTTCCTCGGCTAAAAAAATCGCCAATCGCCTTTTCTCCTGAATGTCCAAAAGGGGGATTTCCGATGTCATGTGCCAAAGATGCAGCTGCGACAATAGCACCAAAGTCATTGACTGTATAGCCATATTCTTCAGCCAAGTAAGTATACTTTTGTAAAAGCTTCGCCCCTACATTGCGCCCTAAGGAACGACCTACCACAGAAACTTCTAAACTATGCGTCAACCTGGTGTGAACAAAGTCTGTTTTTGATAAAGGGATTACTTGTGTTTTATCTTGTAAACTGCGAAAAGGTGAAGAGAAGATAATGCGATCATAATCTACTTCAAAACCGATTCTCGTTTGACTTTCATCTAAGCGATTTCGTACAAAGGTGTCGCCGTGTTTTTTTAAAGACAGCAACTTTTCCCATTTCATCATATATACTATTCTTTTATTCTTTACTAATTTTCTAATGCCAGTTGGCTTGTAATAATGTTGTTTTTCACCGTGCGATAAATATGCGTCTTCGCCTCTGCATAAGAAATATCATATAAACGCTCCACAGTAGCATACTCCGCTGGATAAACGGCTAACATTTTATCGTAATATTGATCCAAAGCTTCCTTTTCTGGAGCTGTATATTCCAATTTCAATTCAAAACGACGCACCAGTGCCTCATCAATCATCTGAATTTGATTGGTCGCTGCGATTAAAATAGACTTTTGTGGAAAATTGTCAATGAGTTGTAAAATAGCATTGACTACGCGCTTCATCTCACTATTGTCTTTGTTGTCGTAATCGCGAATTTGCCCTAAAGAGTCAAACTCATCAAAAAACAAAACAGCACTCTCATATTGAATTTCTTTAAATAGACTTTCGATATTCTTTGCTGTTTCACCGAGTTTAGACGAGACAATAGTCGCCAAGTTTACAATGATTAGTTTTTTATCTAACTGTTTTGCAATGGCTTTTGCCGTCATGGTTTTACCACAACCTGTTTTTCCGTATAATAAAATTTTATTACTTACAGGTAGGTTGTACTTCGTCAAGATTTCACGATACTTATATTCTTTTAAGAACGCTTCGATTTCTCTTGCTACTCCTTCAGTAAACATGACGTCTTCTAAACGAGTATCCGTTCGATCGATATAATACAAAGAACTCATCTCAAAAAATAGGATTTGAACATTATTAACTACAAATATAAGCTAAAAAAAACGTTAGACTCCAACGAGTTTCCTTAAAAAAGCAAAGCATAAACAATCCCTATTTAGACCCAATTGACACAACTAAAATTTAGGTTTACGTCCGTGTTTATTAGGTAAATCCTCTCCTTTCAACAGAAGTAAAATTAGTAAAACAGCGATATTCAATAGCGGAATTAACAACAATAAAGACAGAATACCGTGTCGATTGACATCGTGTAATCGTCTAGCAGAACAAATAATCAATACATAGATTAAAGCTGTACAAATGAAAGAATACATTCCGTCATGTTCAAAATGAGGTTGATAAAGAAATGCCATTAGAAACAACGTAGTCAAAAATGCTACACGTAATCCAAAATCTTTTCTTGAACTTCTACCCAAAGGAGCTAAAAATCCCATACTCCAATGCTGCGGATTTGTATACTTCACTTGATCACGTAAATTCGCTTCTGTAAAATTCATATACACTCCATTGTTTAAATGAATACTGCGCTTCGTAATTTTCGAACTATGTTGATTGGTCGCCGTCAATTCAAAAGACAAATACTTCGCATCTAATTCTTTTACGCGATAAATAACTTTTCCTCTCAACTCATCCATATAACCCAAAGGATAAATTCGAATCACATCGGCCTGTTTACACTCCCAACTAATCTCAATCAAATCTCCCATAAAGAAGTAAGATTGATTACACGAAAAATCAATAATTTCCGGCTGATAGTAATCTGTCGTTGTTTGTGTAGGTCTTGCTGTTTGCGTCCTTTCTGTCGTTGTTGATTGGGTTCGAAACAACGTTAAATCATAAGCTCTTCGCTCTACTTCATTACCCAAAACTTCATAGGCCTTAATCACATCAAATAACTTATGTTGGTATGCCGTATTCCCTTGATTCATGTCGGGATGATATTGCTTAGACAATCGCCTAAACGCTTGTTTAATCTCCCTGGGACTAGCTGATGAGTCAACTTCTAAAATAGCATAATAGCTGCGCATATACTCTTATACATTAAATACAGTGTCAAAATTGATTACTTACTGTTATACAATAACAGCTAGTAAAAGAATGGGGAATGTAGTGCAATAACAGCTTTTAACAAAACAAACCTTCTTTTAATTCATCTATTTTGATGTTTTTTTACACTGCAACACTTTTAAGCATAAAAAAAGGAGACAATTTCACATTATCTCCTCTATTCATCAATACCAATTGTTATTGTATTGTATTCTATTCTTCATCCGCTAAGAAAAACTTCATGGATTTCATCGGATAAGCATCTCTACTTTTTCCACTTGGATTAGCAATTACCGTTTTGATACTCACTAAATCACCCAATTTGAATTGAGCTTCTGTATATTGATAATCTAAAAGGTAAGGTCCGCAAAAATAATTTCCTTGTTCATCTTTCTCTATAATCCCTCTAAATATCCCTTTTTTCGTTTCTTTCGACATGGTCTTTATTGTTTTAATGGACAAAGATACAATAGAAAAAGGGTTTTTTATAAGGTTTGTGATTTTGTTATTGATGAGGTGAGGTTTGTTCTTTGTGAGGTTTGTTCTTTGTGAGATTTGCTCTTTGTGATGGCTTAACTCCTACCCCTCAATCCTTAACTCAACTGATCCAATAAAAAAAGGCAACTAAACTAGTTGCCTTTTTGTGATATAAACCTTTATTCTATTAAAGTTCTAAAGCTTTTTTAGGATTATTATCCATCAATAATTCAGTTGGATTTTCTAATGCTTCTTTAATTGCTACTAAGAAACCTACTGACTCACGTCCGTCAATGATACGGTGGTCATATGACAACGCAACATACATCATTGGGTGGATTTCCACTTTACCATCTACAGCGATTGGACGCTCGATGATGTTGTGCATGCCCAAGATTCCAGATTGTGGAGGGTTGATGATTGGTGTAGATAACATCGATCCAAATACACCACCATTAGTGATTGTAAAAGTCCCACCTGTCATTTCATCTACAGTAATTTGTCCATCACGAGCTCTTGTAGCTAAACGTTTAATTTCAGCTTCAACTCCACGGAAAGACAACAATTCAGCGTTGCGAACAACAGGAACCATTAGTCCTTTTGGACCTGATACTGCGATTGAAATATCACAGAAATCATATTTAATTTGCTCTTGACCATCGATCATAGAGTTTACATCTGGATACAATTCTAAAGCGCGAGTAACTGCTTTCGTAAAGAAAGACATAAATCCTAAACCAACACCGTGTTTTGCTTTGAAAGCGTCTTTGTATTCGCTTCTTAGCTTGTTTACGTTTGTTAAGTTAACTTCGTTAAACGTCGTTAACATAGCTGTTGTATTTTTAGCTTCAACCAAACGCTCTGCTACCTTACGACGCAACATAGACATTTTTTTGCGCTCTTCTCCTCTTGGTCCACCTGTTGGAGTTCCCATAGAGTGTTTCGCGTTTAAAGCATCTTCTTTTGTGATTCTACCTTCTTTTCCTGTTCCAGTAACTGAAGCAGGATCAATATTTTTTTCATCTAATATTTTTTTGGCAGCTGGCGAAGCTGAACCTGTTGCATAAGTAGCTGCTGCAGGTGCTTGTACTGGCTCTGCCTTAGGCGCTTCTGCTTTTGGAGCCTCCGCTGCTGGCTTAGCTTCTGTAGAAGATCCTCCCGCTGGTTTTGCTGCCCCTGTATCGATTAAACAAACCACTTGTCCTACCGCTACTGCGTCACCTTCTTCTGCTTTTAAAGTAATGATTCCGCTTGCTTCAGCAGGCAATTCTAATGTTGCTTTATCTGAATCAACCTCAGCAATTGCTTGGTCTTTTTCAACATAGTCTCCATCTTTTACCAACCAAGTAGCAATTTCAACCTCTGTAATTGATTCACCTGGTGAAGGAACTTTCATTTCTAAGATGCTCATCGTATATTCTTTAATTAAATATTGTTATGTAAAAATACTCTTTTTTTATTATAAGTTCTTATTAAAAACTTTTTCAACTGCATAAGCAAAACGCTTTTTAGAACGCGTTGAACTTCCTGAAGCTGGTGCACTATACGCTTTATTACCTGCATAACGCAATGGTTTCTCGTCAAAATTCATCAACATATAACCATAAGCTCCCATGTTTTTCGGTTCTTCTTGTGCCCAAACAAAATCATCTGCATTCGGATAAGAAGCAATTACTGCTTTAATCTGCTCTACTGGCAATGGGAATAATTGTTCTAAACGCACAAATGCGATATCTTCTCTTCCTAATTCTTCTCTTCTCGCTACTAAGTCGTAGTAGAATTTACCAGAACAGAAAACCAATGATTTCACTTTTGCTTTATCTACTCCTGCATCATCAATTACATATTGGAACTTACCATCAGTGAACTCACTAATTGTAGACGTTGCCAATGGATGTCTTAACAAGCTCTTTGGTGACATTACAATTAACGGTTTTCTGAAATCAGTTACCATTTGTCTGCGCATCAAGTGGAAGAAGTTAGCTGGAGTGGTACAGTTTGCTACAAACATATTGTGTTCTGCGCACAATTGTAAGTAACGCTCTAAACGCGCTGAAGAGTGCTCTGCTCCTTGGTTTTCATATCCGTGAGGCAATAGCATTACTAAACCATTTTGACTACTCCATTTATCTTCTGCTGCAGAAATATACTGATCCAACATAATTTGTGCTCCGTTTGAGAAATCTCCAAACTGAGCTTCCCAAATCGTCAAAGTATTCGGGTTTGTCAACGCATATCCGTATTCAAATCCCAAAACAGCATACTCAGACAATAATGAGTTGTAAATTCTCATTTGTCCTTTTTGTTCTTTCAATTGATTCAACAAGATGATTGATTCTTCCGTATCTTCTGTTTTAACTACAGCATGACGGTGAGAGAACGTTCCACGCTCTACATCTTGTCCTGACATACGCACATCATATCCTTGAGATATTAATGATCCGTAAGCCAATAATTCACCCATTGCCCAGTCTAATTTATCATTTTCAAAGAACATCGCTTTGCGGTCTCCGATAAGACGTTTTACTTTGCTAATGAATTTTTTATCTTCTGGAAGTTCAGTGATTACCTCAGCGATATCTGTCAATAGTTGTTTAGACACTTTTGTATCATAATCCACAACCATCGCTGTTTCATCTACAATCTTGAACTCTTTCCAGTTTTCTTGCATGAACGTTCTGATTTTAGCAAACTCATTTTCACGAGACATTTGCAAATCTTGTTCTAATACATCTTTATATTGTTGTTCTAAATTTTTCACAAAGCTCTCGTCAACAATCTTATCTTCTAACAATCTTGCGTTATAGATATTTCTTGCATTTGGATGTTTTGCAATCAATTTATATAATAAAGGTTGAGTGAATTTTGGTTCATCTCCCTCGTTATGTCCATATTTACGGTATCCCACTAAATCGATGAATACATCTCTACCAAACGTCATGCGGTATTCTAAAGCAAATAAGAAAGCACGTACAGCAGCTTCAGTATCATCTGCATTTACGTGTAATACAGGAGAAGCTGTTACCTTAGCAATATCTGTTGAATACGTAGAAGAACGTCCATCGGTGAAGTTTGTTGTAAATCCAACTTGGTTGTTTAATACCACGTGGATTGTGCCTTCTGTTTTATACCCTCTTAACTGCGCCATTTGCACGATTTCATACACGATTCCCTGTCCTGAAATAGCGGCATCTCCGTGTAAAGCGATAGGCAATACTTTAGAAGGTTGATTCGTATATACCGTATCTTGTTTTGCTCTTGCGATTCCTTCGATTACTGCACCTACTGTCTCTAAGTGAGAAGGGTTTGGTGTTAGGTTTACATGAATATCTTTTCCTGAGCGTGTTTTACGTGTTGAACTTAATCCCAAGTGGTATTTTACGTCTCCATCATATCCCTCAACCGTATCATAATCTTTACCATCGAATTCTGAGAAGATTTCTTGGGTTGGTTTTTTGAATACGTTTGCTAAAACGTTCAAACGACCACGGTGAGCCATACCCACTACAATTTCCTCTACTCCTTTTTCAGCAGCTGATTCAATTAAAAAGTCCATCGCAGGAATTGCGGCTTCCAATCCTTCTAAAGAGAAACGCTTTTGTCCCACATATTTTGTATTCAAGAAATTTTCAAAAGAAACCGCCTCAATCAACTTGTGTAGGATTTCTTTTTTCTCTTCTGAATTAAATTTTGCTTCTGGGATTTCGAAGTGATCTTGGATCCAATTCACTTCTTTTTCGTCTGTGATATATTTGAATTCAATACCTAAAGTTGCACAGTAGATTTTCTCTAATTGAGTCACGATTTGCGCCAAAGTAGAAGCGGGTAATTGAATTGCTTTCGCTGCGTCAAAGGTTGTATTTAAATCAGCAGCAGATAAACCAAATTTCTCTAAACTTAAATCTGGATGAACAACTCTTCTTTCTCTAAGCGGGTTTGTTTTAGTCAATAGGTGTCCGTAAGTCCTGTAGCCATCGATTAATTTCAATACTGCTAGCTCTTTTGTAATTTGGCTCGTATCTACCGAATTACCTGTATTTGAACTATTTGAAGGAGAAGAAACATAAGTTACTTTTTCAACTGTGCCATCATTAAATTCGTTTGCAAAATCGAACCCCTGAAAGAAGGCTCTCCAACTTGGTTCTACGCTATCTGGATTTTCTAAATATTGATCATACAAATCTGCAAAAAATGCAGTGTGTGCCGCGTTTAAAAAGGAAAATCTATCCATAATTTTCGTCTAAAGACCTATTGATTAAATATTATATATACAAAAATACAACTCTTTGATTACAAAAGTATAAACTTTTTCTTATTTTTATCTCACAACAATTTCATAAAACAGCTATGAGAAGATTTTATGTCAAAAAAATGAGTGTTTTATTCGTTTTTTCATTTTTTTTATTGTCCAATTTTTCACTTTTTGCACAACAAAACCGAAATAACTCCGAAAATTACGATTCTGTCAAAAAATGGAGATTTGGTGGAGGGTTCGGTTTGGGCTTTGGCAACGGGTATACCGATGTGATGTTAGCGCCAAGTGCTTTATACGAAATTAACCCTTATTTGAATGTAGGAGTAGGTTTACAAGGAAGTTACATCAACAGTAAAAATCGCTCTTTTTACTATAGTAGCGTAAAAGAATATCAATCTTGGATTTATGGTGGAAGCTTGATTGCTCTTTCCAATCCCATTCCTCAACTACAATTATCTATCGAACTGGAGCAATTACGCGTAAACAACACCTATACTTATAAGGAGGATTTACAAAAATTAGATGCTAACTTTTGGAACACCGCTTTATTTTTAGGTGCTGGATACAGTAGCGGACCTGCCACGGTAGGCGTTCGATTCAATGTCTTGTACCGCGAAAAAGACATGGTATATGGCAGTGCCTTTATGCCCTTCATCCGCGTCTATTTCTAACAACACCTTTTATAAGATACAAAAAAAGAGCCGATTTGTTCAATCGGCTCTTTTTTTGTATCTCATCCCTATTATATTTCCCTTAAATAAATATCGATGTTATTTGCTGTACTTCGCATTCCCACCTGAAACCTTCTATTTTGGTAGGTAAAGCGATAAATATCCTTGACTGGACTTGAACTCTTTATCACCAAACAAATTTCTCTTGTGAATTTATTGTAAACTAATTCTTCTCCGAAATAACTATCAACTATTCCTACATTAAACCAATCAGTTGTTGTAGTAACATCTAAATTATAGGGAAAATTCATCCTTACCTTAGAGTTAGCTATTATGCGATTTGTTTGATCTCTCACTTTAAATTCAATAAAAAACAATTTACCTGATTTTTGCAAAAAATATCCATCTTCATAGACATAGGCACTACCTGGATAATCACAAACAAATCCATTCGTTCCTCCAGGTAAATCGATAGGAACTGGATAATGATTTACTGTATTAATAGATCTATTTCTAAAAGGCGGTAGATGGATGGGTTCTGCTGGTAAGAAATTGCCATATTTCACGCCATTTGCTGAAAGATTAGGCGTATAATAAGAAGAACTAGGATCTCCAATTCCATAACTTGGATGCCAATAAGTATTACTAAAAGGATCTCCATCATATGACCCTAATCCCAAAAAAGGGGTAAATTCAAAATTCAAATCTGTATTATTAATCATGCGGTAGGTAAATCCTGCACCAATATGCAATCCATGTACAGGACTATATTCATAAGGCGAGTAATAACCTACGGCTGGATCAATTGTTTTACTTTCTTTGTTTACTTCATCATCAAGAACAGTTTGATTATCTGTTGAACAAGAGAAAAGGGACATAACTATCCCAAATAATAGAATTTTTCTCATAAATATTGTTTTTTTAGTTTTTACTAACAGTTAAATTTAACTTAAAAAATATTTATTCGCAACTAGTTTGTTTAAAAAATAACAAAAAAAAGAGCCGATTTGTTCAATCGGCTCTTTTTTTGTACTATCTTCTATTATTTGGATAAACTTGCTCGGAAGTATACCTTTTGAAATTCTCGTTTCACAATAAGGTAAGTCAGTTGTTGAAAGTAGTTAAACACATCCCCTTCTTCTAAAGCTCGAATGTCTTTTTCTGCTACATCAATGCGATAAAGCAACATGGACAACTTCGCCGGAGTACGAGAAGCAATATGCTCTAGTACTTCTTGAATTTGTTGCACAAGATCAAGAGCAGTGGAAGCAGGAAAGACCAAATCCTCATCTACACTCATCCTAAAGTCACGCTCCACTTGCTGAACGAGTAGCTCAAACAAATGCTGTTGCTCCTTCAATTGATTTTCGAGATAAGTTACGGCTACTTCCATTCGATATTACATTTGTCGGTTCATTAATTCTTTACTAAACAAGCGCAACATTTGCTTCTTGTCGTCTGCGATGTCCAAAACATCTAAAATATGCAATGCTTCTTCTGTATATTGCTGAATCAGGTTTAAAGAAGCTTCTTTAGATCCTGTTTCTACAAACAATTCTTTTACCCTTTTGATTTTTTGTTCTTCGTTTGCACACTCTACCGTTGCGTAAAACTGCATTAACTCCTCTTTTTGCGCTGGGTTCGCTTGTTCTAACGCTTTCAGATATAAAAATGTCTTTTTATTTTCTAAGATATCTCCACCAATGCGCTTACCAAACGTCGTTTCATCACCAAAAGCATCTAAATGATCATCTAACAATTGGAAAGCAATCCCCAAGTTCAGACCAAAATTGTAAATCTGTTCTCCATTCTCTTGAGTGGTTTTCGCTACAATAGCCCCCATTTTCAGTGCCGCTGCAACTAAAACAGCTGTTTTGTACTGAATCATTTTAATGTATTGCTCAATCTCTACATCAGAACGTCCTTCGAAACAAATATCGTATTGTTGTCCTTCACAAACTTGAATAGCCGTTTGACTAAACAACTTTGCCAAGTCCCTAAAAATGATAGGTTCATAATGTTCAAAATATTGATAAGCCAGAATCAACATCGCGTCACCAGAGAGAATTGCCGTATTGATATTCCATTTTTCATGTACGGTTTGATGTCCTCTACGCAAAGGAGCATCATCCATAATATCATCGTGCATCAATGAAAAGTTGTGAAACAACTCAATTGCTGTAGCAGCATAAATAGATTTTTTAGGATCCCCATTAAAAACATCCGTAGCCATTAACGTTAGAATCGGTCTAATTTGTTTTCCTCCTAAAGAAAGAATATAAGAAATAGGTTCATAAAGTTCTATGGGTTGACCATCTAATTGAATTGAATTTAGATAATCGGCGATCTGTTCTTTATATTTTGCTATAGACTGCATGTTCTAAAAAATTTTGGTAAAAATACGCGTTTTTTAAAAACTTTACGTTTCCCATTGCGATTCTACCCTTTAACGACTACAAATATCCTAAAAATACATTAGTTATCCACTAGTTTTTCCTGAAAAACAACCTTTCAACTCCTACCCTAGCTCCCTCCTTCCCTTTCCACCCTCTTTTGTGGTCTAAGGACTCCAAAATTTTGCACGTTTTACTATGGAAACTTTTCCTATCGTTAAAGTTTTCATAATTCAGCGGAAACTTTAAAAACGATTTGAGTTTCCTAATTATATTTGCCCGACTAAAAAGAAATACATGGAAACTTTAATACTCGAAAAAGCAACTCATTTGTTTTTATCTCAAGGATTTAAAAGCATCACAATGGACGATATAGCCGCTGAATTGTCTATATCTAAAAAAACCATTTACCAACACTATGCGTCTAAACCTGAACTAATTGAAAAGAGTTTGGTCTATATCAACGAGAAATTCTTAAAATCCCTAGAAGCGGTTATTGCACAAAACAGACCTGCAGTCGCAGAGATTATAGCAGCTCACAACAATATGAATGAAGTATTTGCTGTAGAAACCTCCGTATGTCTGTATCAGCTCAACAAATACTATCCGAAGATTGCACAAAAGCAGAAGATTTTCCACAAGAAAAAGTATGTAGGTATCATTGAGCGAAATTTAGAAAAAGGAATCAAAGAAGGAGTCTATCGCTCGAATTTGGATGTTGAATTTACGGCACGTTTACATATTGCTTCTGTGGTATTATTAGACGATCACGATTATTTTGAACCTGATGAATATACCCATATGCAATTACACGCCTTACATCTGGAACATCACATTCGAAGTATCACTACAGAAAAAGGATTAAAACAATACTTAGACTTAAAAGAAAGCATCAAAAATGAATAAGACCTTCTTAACCTTATGTAGCCTATTCCTTTCTTGTCATTTATGGGCACAAGAGCCTTTGACCTTACAAGAAGCATTGCAATATGCTTTGGTACACAAAGCAGAAGCCAGACAAGCCGCTTTAGATATCACCAATAGCGATTATCAAATCCAAGAAGTTAAAGCCAACGCACTTCCGCATTTGAACGTAGAAGCCAATATAGCGAACAACGTCAAAATTCAGGAAATGCCGTTAACTCTAGGTGGACAAACACAGATGATTCCCTTTAATTTAAAGTGGAATTCACAAGTAACAGCAACAGCTTCTCAAGTTTTGTTTAATCAAGCTGTATTTATGGGATTAAAGGCAGCTCGTTCAGCTAAGGATTTTTACATCATCAACAAAGAATTGACGGATGAACAAATCATAGAAAAAGTTGCTTCTACTTACTACCAAGTATTTCAATCGAAAGCGATGTTGAAAACCTTAGAAACTACAATTAGCAGTACCACGCGAATTAAAGATATTATTGAGGATTTACACCGCAATGGCTTAGCTACTCAAATCGACTTAGATCGTACAAGAGTAAGCTTGAGTAATTTAAAAGCCAATAGACAGCAAATCATCAATGCAGTAGACTTGCAAGAAAATGCATTAAAGTTTTTCATGGGAATGGATTTACAAACCGCCATTCAACTACCAGAAAACACCTTTACAATTGATGAAAGCGCTATACTGGCGGAGAATAAGGTTGATGGGCGAACTGAAATTCACTTATTAGAGAAACAAAAAGAGTTATTAGCCTATAAACTCAAGTCGATTCAAGCGGATTACTATCCGTCCTTAGCCGCTTTTGGAACCTTTGGTTATCAAGGAATGGGAGATAAATTTCCTTGGGGTAATAAACCGAGTGATGGTGTTTTTTGGACGAGTGCTTCAGCCGTAGGAATCTCGTTAAAACTCCCGATATTCAATGGTTTTGAAACGAGATCAAGAGTCAGACAAGCGAAAGTAGACATTGAAAAAATCGATGTACAATTGGAGGATACGAAACAAGCTTTAGCTTTGGATTATTCCAATGCACAGAAATCTATTGAGAATGCTCTAATAACCATTAATTTCCAAAAGGAAAATGTGGATTTGGCTCGAAGTATTCTAACCAATATGCAAAACAACTACAAGCATGGTTTAGCTACTTTAACTGATTTGTTGAATGCTGAAAATGCTTATACCGAAGCGGAAAACAATTATACCACGGCCTTACTTGACTTTAAACTAGCGGAAATTCAAATAATCAAATCACAAGGAGCCTTAAAGACCTTACTTGACTAAATTTTATCTAATCTCAAACAACCATGAAAAAAATAATAACAGCTTTAGTCCTTGTAGCCTTAATTGGGGGGACGATCTATATAGTAAATCGAAACAAAACGAAAAACGACGAAGAAACGGCTATTGTAGCAGACCAAGATGCAACCATTACGGTACGTGTAGAACAAGCGAGTGTACGTGTTGTGGATGCAACTTATAAAGCGAATGGGAACTTTGTTCCCTATCAAGAAGTAACTCTTTCAGCAGAAACCCCTGGTCGTGTGGTAAAATTACTCGTTGATGAAGGAGCCCAAGTGCGCAAAGGACAAGTTTTAGCCTTCGTCAATAGCGACCAAATCAACGTACAAGTACGCCATGCAGAAGCAGCTTATGCCACAGCTAAAGCAGATGCTGCTCGTTTTGAAAGCGCTTATAGCACAGGAGGAGTCACTAAACAACAGTTAGATCAAGTCAAATTGATGTTACAAAATGCAGAGGCAAATTTAAAATCAGCTCAAATTACAGCAGGTGATGCGCATATCAAAGCTCCTATTGATGGCATTATCAACAAGAAACACGTGGAACAAGGTAGTTTTGTAGCCCCTGGTGCGCCTATTTTTGACTTAGTTAATGTCAACCAATTGAAATTGAGAGTCAATGTAGATGAGAGTCATGTAGCCAATCTAAAAGAAGGAGATATCATTGAAGTCAAAGCGAGTGTATTCCCCAATGATCGCTTTGAAGGAAAGGTAACGTTTATTGCTCCTAAAGCAGATGCTGCCTTAAACTATCCCGTTGATTTACTTTTAACCAACAACAAAGACAATAAACTGCGTGCGGGTATGTATGGATCAGCTTATTTTGATGCCGATCAAAATCAAGATACCCCATTGCTTCTAGTACCCCGCAATGCTTTCGTAGGAAGTGTAAGTTCGAATCTCATCTATCGCGTTATAGATAATAAAGCCGTTGCTACACAAGTAGTATCGGGTAGAAACCTAGGTGATTTTGTTGAAATCCTAGACGGATTAAAAGAAGGAGAAACTGTAATTACCTCTGGGCAAATCAACCTAACAGACCAAGCCCCTGTATCTATTATTAAATAACGGCCTAAAGAAAAGGATTGACATATGAAAATAGCCGAAATATCCATCAAGCGTCCGAGCATCATCATCGTGCTTTTTATTGCACTATTACTCGGAGGTATATTTAGTTATAAAAACCTGAGTTATGAGCTAATTCCCAAGTTTGAAGTAAACGTGATTACTGTTGCTACAGTATATCCAGGAGCTTCTCCTTCGGAAATCGAAAATACCGTAACCAAAAAAATTGAAGATGCCGTCGCCTCTTTAGAAAATGTAAAAAAAGTAGAAGCTTTATCTTTCGAAAGCTTATCAACGGTAATGATTTACTTGACTTCGGAAGCCAATGTAGATTTATCGTTGAACGATGCACAGCGCAAGATTAACGCTATCCTAAAAGATTTACCCAAAGACGTTGACCCACCTTCGTTACAGAAATATTCTTTGAGTGATTTACCCATTATGACTTTGAGTGTAACGAGTAATTTAACTGAAAAGGAATTATACGATTTATTAGATAAAAAGATTCAACCCATCTTTTCTCGTGTTGCGGGAGTGGCCAAAGTTGAATTAGTTGGAGGAGAAAAAAGAGAGATTCAAGTTTTACTTGATCCTAAAAAAATTGAAGCTTACGGTTTGAGTGTACCGATGGTACAACAAGCGGTATTGAGTTCCAACTTAGACTTCCCTACTGGGAGTGTAAAGTCAGGAGATAAACAAACCCTCATTCGCTTAGCAGGAAAATACAAGAACATCGAAGAGATGCGAAATTTAGTCATTGCTTCTCAAGGGGGAATTGACATCCGATTAGGCGATATTGCTGATGTACAAGATGGTATTAAAGAAGTAGAAAAAATTGCTCGTTTGAATCAGCAATCGACGATTTTAATGCAAGTTATCAAACAATCGGATGCCAATGCTGTAACCGTAAGTGAATTAACGCAGCAGTCCATTGCTGAAGTGGAGAAAAACTATGCTGATATTCAGTTGAATATCAAAACGGCAAACGACTCTTCTCAGTTTACCTTAGAAGCGGCTAATGCTGTTATGTTTGACTTGTTTTTAGCGATTGTATTGGTGGCCTTTGTCATGTTATTTTTCTTACACAGTTTTAGAAATGCCCTGATTGTAATGGTGGCTATTCCGTTATCATTGGTAGCTACCTTCATCGGGATTTACCTGTTGGGTTACTCCTTAAACTTATTGAGTTTACTCGCGCTTTCCTTGGTTGTTGGTATTTTAGTGGACGACGCCATCGTTGTAATTGAAAATATTCACCGCCACATGGAAATGGGTAAAAATAAAGTACGCGCCTCTTTTGACGGAGCAAAGGAAATTGGATTTACCGTTACCGCAATTACCTTAGTTATTGTAGTGGTATTCTTGCCCATTGCCATGTCTTCTGGTTTAGTTCCCAACATCATTAAACAATTCTGTGTGACGGTCATCATAGCAACGATGTTGTCTTTGTTGGTTTCCTTTACAATTGTACCTTGGTTATTCTCAAGATACGGGAAAATTGAAGTTATTCAACCGACTTCCTTCTTTGGAAAAATCCTACACGGATTTGAAAAAGGATTAACTTCTTTTACACACAGCATCTCAGGTTTATTGGTTTGGTCTTTAAATTCAACAAAGAATACACTTACGGTTTTATTCATCGTAGCCTTAGCCTTCTTTGGTTCCTTAGCACTTCCATCCTTAGGGTATGTGGGAGGAGAATTCTTTCCTAAAACGGATAAAGGGGAATTCTTAGTTCAATTGGAATTAGACAAAGATGCATCCGTACAACAGACCAATCTCATGACGCAAAAAGCGGAGGCTTTCTTGCGTACCAAGCCTGAAGTAGTGGATATGATTACTACGGTAGGGCAATCTTCTGAAGGGTACGGAGGAAGTCAAGCGACCAAATATAAATCGGAAATTCACGTCATCTTAACCGATAAAAAAGAAAGAAGTGAGAGTTCGTTCGTTTACGCAGCCAAGTTAAAGAAGGAGTTAGCTCCATTAATGGTAGGTGTAAAAGTAAAAACAGTTCCTGTGGGATTAATTGGTGCAGAAGAAGCTCCTTTAGCCTTGACGATCACAGGGTCAAATTTGGATGATGCGATGGAATTTGCCATTCAGGCCAAAGATTTATTAGATCAGATTCCAGGAACTATGGAAACGAAGCTAACCACAGAAACGGGTAGCCCTGAGATTAATGTACAAGTCGATCGCGATAAAATGGCCGCCCTTGGGTTGGACATGTATACCGTAGGGATGACGATGCAGACCGCCTTTAACGGAAACACGGACGGAAAATACAGAGCAGGTGAATACGAATACGACATCAACATTCGCTTCCAAGAATATGCAAGAACGACGATTGATGATGTAAAGACCATCAACTTTAAAAACAATCAAGGAGAAGATGTGAAGTTAGAGCAATTTGCTACAGTAAACTATAGCTCAGGTCCATCAATCTTAGAGCGTAGAGACAAGAGTCCGTCGGTAACCATCAAATCCCAAACCATTGGTCGTTCTCCCGGAGATATTGCCAATGAATGGTTGCCAAAATTCGACCAATTGACCTTAAAACCAGGGGTAAAATACCAATGGACAGGAACGATGGAAGATCAAGAAGAAGGTTTTGGTACATTGGGGATTGCCTTATTAGCGGCTATTATTTTAGTTTACCTGGTAATGGTTGCCCTGTATGACAGTTTCTCCAAACCCTTCATCGTTATTTTTTCTGTGCCTTTGTCCTTTATTGGAGCCTTATTAGCCTTAGCTATTGCTAATATTTCTTTGAATATTTTTACCATCTTAGGAATTATCATGTTAATTGGTTTGGTTTGTAAGAATGCCATTTTATTAGTGGACTTTGCCAACCACAGAGTTGAAGCAGGTGACAGTGTACACGATGCCTTAATTGCCGCTAACCACGCGCGTCTTCGTCCGATTTTAATGACGACTATTGCTATGGTTATTGGGATGGTGCCTATTGCCTTAGCCAATGGTGCTGGAGCAGAAATGAACAACGGATTAGCTGTAGTTATTATTGGTGGATTATTATCTTCCCTGCTACTTACCTTGGTTATCGTACCAATCATCTACTCTATTTTTGACAAGATCGGCAAGCGATTGAGTAAAAAAGAAAAGGTAAATTACCAAGCAGAAATGGAAGCTGACTATGAACCCAATCACAATTTTGTAGATCATCACTAGGATGATATCCTTGTTGACCTAAATAAAACAAAACAACCATAGAGTAGAAATTTATTTTTCTACTCTATTTTTTTTAAAAGTCATCTTGACTTTCTCTAATTGGTTAAAAAAATGCCTTTAATCAGACTCAAAATAGCTAATTTTCACTTCAATCAAAAAATTCAAGATGAGTTCTTAACCTAAAACAAGTTTTTTGTCCGATGGACTTCTTATTTTTATCCCTTTAACTATATAATCTTATTGTGAAGAATAATTATATACAATCCTACTCTATTGCTGATATCTTAAATCGATATGAGCGTTTTATTGTTGACAAACGCTTAGCAGTAGTAGAGATTGGGCCTAAACACAGTCAGTATTTTGTCATCGGCAAACCCTATAAGTTTGCCTCTTTTGGTTTAATTCTCATTACTTCAGGAGAATGTGAGATTACCATTAATTTAGAACCAACGAAAGTAAAGAAAAACGATATTCTCGTGGTGCTACCTCAGCAATTTTTCGAGATTATCCAATACACCAAAGACTTTAGTGTACAGGCTTTTTTTGCAAGTGGGGAATTATTTCTAGATGCGGGATTTCACTTAAAGTCAAACAATCTGATACAGTTCTTTTCTTCACAATACCCCAAAATTCTTCCTTTAAACACTTACATCATAAAGGAGATTAAGTATCATCTAAAGCGATTAAACAAACTGGTCTTCGCCAAGGATAATATGTTTACCCATCAGTTGATTCTTCATCACTTTTCTATTTTGATGTATGAATTGGGGCATTTTTACAACAAACGAGTTTTAGCTAAAACAGAGAAAAAGACGCTTCGCAAAGAAGAACTAACGAAGAACTTTCTATTGTTGGTTTCCTCCCATTTCAAAAAAGAGCGCAGCGTACAATTCTATGCGGATCATATGTTTATCAGTCGCAAGCACCTCACTAAAATAATTGCAGATGTATTTGGGAAAGCGCCAAAAGACATCATTGTGGAGACGATTATTTTAGAGGCTAAAATCATGTTGAAAGATCCTCACAATTCCATTACACAAGTAGCGAATGAACTTAATTTTCAAGATGTTGCCTTGTTCAGCAAGTTTTTCAAAAACAGCACAGGTATCTCACCTCGAGAATTTAAGTTAACAAATTAACATTTACATAAATTTATGCGTCTTTTAGACAACTTATTCCGTTTATTTAACCACTAATATTTAGCTAAAAATAGCGAGATTTGAGTTCTTTCTTAGGTTCCCCCTCTCCTAAGTTGCAAGTAAGACATATTTGCATATAAGACGCAAAACAAACAACAATGTTGAAAAATAAACAACAATATGCTCAAATAACAGCCATTGGTGGGTATCTACCGATAAACAAGCGTACCAATGCTGATTTAGAACGTTTGTCAGACACTTCTGACGAATGGATTATGAAGAGAACAGGAATCAAAGAGCGCAGAATTTTAGAGGATGGTCTAGCGACATCAGACATGGCTGTAGCAGCCATAAAAGAATTGTGTGCTACTTACCAAAAAAACGCAGTTGATATTGACGCACTTCTCATTGCGACTTCTTCGCCCGATATGCCCATGCCCTCAACCGCTAATATCGTTTGCGATAAATTACAGCTCAACAATGTATGGGCTTTTGACATGAATGCTGCCTGTTCTGGTTTTTTATACGCCTTAGACATGGGAGCTGCCTTAATTGAAACTGGGCGTTATAAAAATGTGGTGGTCGTAGGTGCAGACAAAATTAGTACCTATGTAAATCAAACAGATCGTTCAACCAATATTTTGTTTGGCGATGGTGCTGGTGCCGTTTGGTTAGAACCTTCTGCAGAAACAGGAATTTTAGATGCTTTATTGCTCAGTGATGGAAAAGGTATTGAATACCTCAATATCAAAGGAGGAGGTACATTATACCCCTACGATACAGAAGACTGGAATGCCGATCATCGTTATTTAAAACAAGACGGTAAAGTTGTATTCAAAAATGCCGTAACTGCCATGAGTGCAGCCTGCGAAACGCTATTAACAAAGAATGATTTAACTATTGATGACGTCAACTGGTTGGTTGCACATCAAGCAAATAAACGCATTATTGATGCTGTGGGGAAAGAATTAGGCATTGAAGAACACAAAGCCTTGAATAATATTACTTATTCCGGCAATACAATTGCCGCAACTATACCCCTTTGCATGTGGGAATTTAAAGATCAAATCAAAAAAGGAGATTTACTCTTACTTACTGCATTTGGAGCGGGATTTTCTTGGGGGGCAAGTTTACTACAATGGAATATCTAAAAAGAGACAGGATTTCATAACCTGAAACCTTTATAATCAAGATAAAACACAAAAGAGACCTCCAATGGAGGTCTCTTTTTACTTATAAATAATTAAACGATAGGTTCTGGTTAGATGACACGTTTATTAACTTAATTCCTCTGGAAAGTCAACACCTTTCTCTCGAAGGTATTGCACAAGTTGGCCGTGTTTTGTTTGTAAATCTGAAGTACAATCACATGCGATAGGGCAAATTTGAAAAGGAGAGATTTCTAAAATTATAGCAATCTCATTTAAGACATCATTCTTTAATTTCGTCTTTCCGCTCTCGATATCAGAATAAGCCTTTTGTGAAATATCTAGCTTCATAGCCACATATTCCTGAGAAAAACCTAATTCTTTTCGCCTTGAACGCATCTTTTCTGATTGAATTTTACATTTTTGTGCTGGTGTTTGCATAATAAACCTCGTAGTTTAATAAATTATCTCACACAAAGGTAACACTTTATTATATTTTAGTTCCTTTTTATTAAACTTTATCGTACCTTTGATTAACATAAACAACAAAATCAATGTCAAGCTTAAAATGAATATACTGAAAATTGATGTTCAAAAATTCATATATGCTTAACGAAAAACTGCTTTCCCCAAAAGCAGTTTTTTTTATGTCCACTTTTGTCTTATCCCCTGTTCATTAATGAACATCTCTTTGAAAAGCTATTAAAGCAATATACTAATTTTCAACCAATTAAAAAAACATTAATTTCTTGGCACAGCTTTGGTTTTTTATCTAACAAATAAAAAATTAAATGAAAACAAAACTAATCACCCTCATCATCTGTTTTACGCTTTCAATCGTAAGCTTTGCACAAGTTAAACTTTCTGGTTCTGTTCTGGACTCCCAACAACATCCTATCGACTTTGCAGAAGTCCTATTGCTCAATCAGGAAGAAAAGCTAATCCAACATACCTACTCAGATGAAACTGGCACTTTCACCTTTGAAAACATTATTGCTGATTCATACACTTTACGTGTAAATAATTTAGGAATTAAACAATATGAAACCGATATTACCTTAACCCAAGACCTCATCTTAGCTCCGATGGTGATTCAAAATGACAAAATACTCGACGAGATTGTCGTTTCTGCTCAAGCCAAAGTATTTGAACGAAAAGTAGACCGTACCATATTCAACATTGAACAATCTGTACATGCCAACAACAGTAATGCCAAAGATCTATTAAAACTAACTCCGGGATTAAAAGTAGATAAAGATCAGATTTCTTTAATTGGAAAAAACAGTATGCAAGTGATGATTAATGATAAAATGCTTCCCCTTACAGGAGAAGAGTTAATCAATTACCTGAATACAATCCCTTCAGAAATGATTCAGAAAATTGAGATTATCAGTACACCTCCCGCAAAATATGAAGCTAGTGGAAACAGCGGTTTAATCAATATCGTTTTAAAGCAAGCCAAACACAATGCATGGAACAATCAGATTAGCGCGGGATTTGAGGCTACAGATAAGGCCCTTTGGAAAGTTAGCGATGTATTCAATTACAGCAAAGACAAAGTAACACTCTCCACCTCTATCAATGCTAGCACAGGATACAAGCAGGAAATTGGCAAAATGAACTTGTATTATCCTACAGAAACATGGAATACTATTTATAGAGAAACAGAACAAAAGAAGGATCTATCAGGTAGTTTTCAATTGGATTATCAAGCAACACCCAAAACGGGTTTTGGCTTTCAATATAGAGGAAATACAAATGAACAGAAAACGAGAGACAACAATCAAGTAGATGTGAATAACGCTGTTGATAACTTGCTAAAAACAATCGATACAAAGGGAAAATCGAGTCCAGATTTCAACAATCATTCATTTAACTTAAATCTAACACATAAATTTGATACTGTGGGAACTAAGTTAAATTTAGACCTGGATTACTTTAACTATAGAGTGAACAAATCTCGAGTTTTCAACACAAAAACAGCTACTGTTGATAACCTTGTTAACAATGATCAATATTCACAAACAACTGGCGATCAAAAAATAGACAATTACAGTGCAAAAATAGATTTTGAACAACCTTTATCTTGGGTTAATTTATCGTATGGAGCTAAAGTGAGTTTTGTAAAAACCATCAACAATGCCAATTCTTTCAACTTTCTCCCAAATACAGAGATACTAAATACCCTACAGACCGATCATTTTATATACAAAGAAAACATTCAAGCCGCTTACATCAGTGCTACAAAAAGCATTGGAAAGAAATGGGAAACACAAATTGGGTTACGCGTTGAGAGTACTCAAACTACTGGAGAATCTATTGCTTCACAAGCAAAAGAAAAAACGAACTATACGAAGCTTTTTCCTACACTTTATGTAAGCTACAAAATCAACGAAGAAAACAATATTTCCTTAAGCGCTAATCGCCGTATTAACCGACCAAGTTTTTGGCAACTAAATCCATTTCGTTGGTACATTAATGAATACAATTACGTCACTGGAGATCCAAACTTAAAACCGACCTATGTCAATGCTGTAAATATCGCTTATACTTTTAAAAACAAACTATTTATCAATGCCTCTTATTCTAAAGTAACAGATTTGGCTTCTCAATACCCCAGTATTGATACCACCAACCATATTCAAATATTAAAACAAGGCAACATTTTCAATGCGGAAAATACGAACCTCAGTATCACCCATATTTTTGACACTTGGTACTGGTTAAACTCACAAAATACAATTTCCGCTTTTTACAATGCAAGTCAATTAATACAAGATGTTAATTTAGAAACGAGCAATGGTATGGGATACTATTTTAACTCGAACAACACGATTCAACTAAACACAGACAAAACATTTCAAGCGCAAGTTGACTTTTGGTATCAATCGAAATTAAACAACGGAAACTGGAAATTAAAACCGATGTACGGATTAAACTTAGGTTTAAAATACGCCATGCTGGACAAGAAATTAAATGTTTCAGCTTATATGAATGACATTTTAAGAACCTCTCATTTACGCGCACAAGCAACAGCAGATGGGGTTAAACAACAATATAACATGTACAACGACAATCGCTATTTCACCTTAGGCTTGAGCTACAGCTTTGGAAATTCTAAAATTAAAGTAACTGAACGCCAAGGAAGCAATAAAGACATTATCAACAGAAAATAAACTCTCTGTTTATAACTTAGTTAACAACCTTGAAAATCAGTTGATTTTCAAGGTTTAATCAAACACAAAAAACAGAAGTTATAAACAATACTAAAATAGTCGTAACAAATCAGTTGAATGCGCTACTTATAGACATCAATCAAGTTATGAACAGAAAAAACACCACTTGTTAACAAACTTATCAACATTGTTAATAAGTAGACTACAACCTTATTATTATGAAAAAGAAGATTACCTTATTTATTACTTTCTTTTGCGGAATCGCACTCCTACATGCCCAAAACACAGTAAAGGGACGAGTGCTCAACAAAGACAAGCAACCGATTGATTTTGCGGAATTGCACCTAGTAAAAGAAAGCGATGACCAATTAGCCCAGCAGAGTTTTACCGCAGAAACAGGAGAATTTACGTTGACGAATATTCCAACTGAACAATACAAATTGAACATCCACTATTTAGGTCAATTGTTGTACACAAAGAATATACACATCGACAAAACAATTGATCTAGGGGATATTATTGCGGAATCTTCAACGGAATTGGGAGAGATTGTCGTACAAGCCGAGAAAAAATTGGTGGAACGCAAAGCCGATCGTTTGGTATTTAATACAGCGAATAGTATTGCTTCTCAAGGGATGGATGCCGTAGAAGCTTTAACCAATACCCCTTTAGTCAAAGTACAAAATGACAAAATTAGCATTGTGGGTAAAAGTAGTGTGACGATTATGATCAATGATAAAATTGTACACTTACAAGGGGATGCTTTAACGAATTACTTAAAGACCTTGCGTTCAGATGACATTGAAAAAATTGAAGTCATTACCAACCCGCCTTCTAAATATGAAGCTAGTGGAAACAGTGGATTAATTAATATCGTCCTGAAGAAAAACAAATCTCTTGGCCTGTATGGGTCAGTGAGCAGTTCCTATTCTTACAACAACCACAATTGGTATTCGCTCAATGGGAGTTTAAACTACCAAAAGAAGAAGTGGAATGTAATGTTGAAAGCCAATGGAGGAGATGGAAAATACAGCAATGAGAATACGTATACATTTAAAAACGATACGCGTATTCTAGATTCTTATGCCAATCCAACAGGGTCTTATACGTCAGGCGGAATCAATCTAACGACCAATTATCAATTATCAGACAAAGAAGTAATTGGAGCGACTTATGATTTATCCAAGTACAAAAATGACAATACGAATCCCAATACATCCAAGTATATTGCTTTACCAGAGCAAAAAACAGATTCTATCATCAAATCCATCACAGAAGCAACCAATAACAATATTTACCATACGGCGAATTTATTTTACGATCGAAACTTAGATACCTTGGGAAGCAAATTATCCTTAGGAGTCAATTACTTTTCAAATATTCCAGATGGAGCAACAGACATGAATGAATACGATCCACAACACAATCTTCGCAATTCAACTTATTACACCAATGATTTAAAGTATCAAGTGTGGAGTGGAACAGCAGATGTATCGTATAAATTACCCTGGATAGATTTAGAATTTGGGGGGAAATATTCCAATTACGACAATAAATCCAAGGTGTTTTACTACAACCGAATCAATGAAAATTTAATATACGACGGTAGTCGAAGTAACCGATTCAATTACAAAGAGGACAACTTTGCAGCTTATGTAAGTGTACACAAAAAATTAAGTGATCAGTGGAGTGTTAAAGGAGGAATGCGATTTGAGCAAACGGAAGTGGAAGGTCATCTATTAGAAACCGATGAAACCTTTAAAAAGTCGTATGGAAAATGGTTTCCAACCGCTTATATTTCCTATGACCCCAATGAAAATCACTCCTTCAACTTCAATTATTCCAAGCGAATTAACCGTCCTTATTCTGGTATATTAAATCCCTTCCGTTACTATGCAAATAGTTATTCATACAACAGTGGTAATCCAGAATTAGATCCTTCCTTTACAGATAATTTCGAATTGAATTACCTCTTTCATGGCTCTTTGTCAGTGGGATTAAACTACTATCATATCACCAATTCATTTGATCAATATTCGACTTTAATCGACGATGTTTTCATCAGTACGTATTACAATATGCTCAATAGTGATAACTATGGATTAAGCGTTTCATACAGTGATAAAATTACGGGATGGTGGCAAACAAGCACAGGAGCAGATATGAATTATTCAAGTTCTTATTACCGCAATAAGATAGCCAATCAAATTCCACAAAACGGAGTATACTTTAGCTATTATTCACAAAACACATTTACGATGAATACCGCTAAAACCTTACATGTATTTTTAAACTGGTATCACCAAGTACCACATAAATCAGATAATACTAAATATGGTTCGTATTCAGCGTTGACTACGGGAATCAAAGCTAGTTTACTAAATAAGAAACTCAACGTCAATGTGACCTTATACGATATCTTCAATACAGGTAAATCCAACGGAACAAGTTACTTCCGTGACAACGTACAAACTTTTACCAATAGTTGGAATAGCCGAAGATTGACCATTGGTGCGACTTATACTTTTGGAGACAGCTCCAACAAAAAAAGCATTAAAGAGGCAAATTTTGAGGATAAAAGTCGAAGCAGTAAATAGTTCATTTTGAAGCATTTTGCCTACTTAATAAAATTTAACAAAATAATTTATTTCAACACTGTAACAAAACAAACAAAGGAACGACCAATAGTTCACAATTCAAGCAGTACCTAGGTATTGTAGGAATAAAAGTAAATTTTAATTCTTTGGAAAGTCTGTTTCACTTTTTCTCTTCTTCACCGAAGAATATCAAAGTCAGAAGCACTTTTATAAAAATGGAGTGATGACCCATTTTAATTGATTAGTTAGTTGAGCGTCCTTTGTATATCCATACAAGGGACGTTCTTATTATAGCCATTGGTGTTCTTGTGTCACACGAGGTTCTTCTAGTTGATTAACGATGGCAAAAGCACGTGCTTGAAGCAATTCTTTTCTACCTTCTGGCGTTCTCGTATAGACAATTCGGTTCCTTCCCACCTGTTGTGACCATTGTTGTGCGAAGTAATTCACACGCGTTCTGTTCACCCCAATACACTCAGGCACGGCATGGAAATCCGACTCACTGTCCTGAATAGGCAACAGTGTTTTGCGTTCTAAGACATAGCGCGGATTCTCAATTGGCGATAAAATTTCCTTAAGGCAAGAAGCAAATACATGACTTTCTCTTAAGGTAGCCCCTTCTAGTGAACAAAACACACCCCCGCCAAATTCGAGTGTAGTCACAACGCGAATGGCAGTTCGAGCTGTAGTAAACAATTCAAAATGACACAAGGTATTACACAGCGCTTCTCCCATTCCTTGTATGTCCTTACGCATATCGCCAAACTTGCGATACATGCGATAATAGCGCCAACCTTTCCATCCAAAGCGCAGACCCAATCCCAACACAAAGGTTTGAAAAACCCAATAGCCTAAAGACCACAGACTAATTCCGTGTAATAAAACACCTTTTCCTAAGCCAATAAATTGATACGTTAAAAACAAAATAGCGGAGCACACTACGGTAAATAAAGCAGAAACCACCGTCTTATTCGTATAAAATTGCTTGGCTTGACTTACATCCCGTCTTTCTATAGGAGAAGAAAACAACACCCTCGCTCCTTCTGTTAGATGACTTCCACTTTGAATCGCGGTCAACCAACGTCGTTTCAGGCTATCTCTTTGTTGTGCTAGGGCTAAAGTTCGCTGATTCTGTTCCGCTACATACACTTCATCCCGTGTTTTCTTTTTCTTTGCTTTTTCGTGTAATCGTTCAATTCCATTGGAAATTGTCGGTTGTCCCTCTCCCTCCTGATTGGATATACCTACGAAGGTTTGAAAACGACGATGGACAATATCCCAATCTTTTCCTCCATCTGTTGCATAGGTATCGATACAAGCCAAATGCCAAATATGTGCGGTTTTATTGAGATCTTTGGGATTCACGCGAAAAGCACGTCCTCTCACTTGATTGGACGTAATATATGCTCCAATTGAGCTTGCCATCACCAAGGCATTCAACGCAGGAGCATCCCATCCCTCTCCAAGTAAAGCTTTCGTACCAATAAGTACTTGAATCGCCCCTGTTTGAAATAAAGCAGTCACCCAATGCACAATTTGCGTCCTTTGTTGTCCTGTAAGTTGCAAAGCCACATATTGGGGATCGTATGCCAAAGGCGTAAAAGACAACAGGCTTCCCTTTAATTTGGCAAATTGATTCAACCCCTCCAAACAAGTAACCGGCACAATCACCACAGTCCCTGTCAAGACTGCTATAGGCAACGAATGCGTATTGTTTCGCCTCAGGGTTTCAAAAATCGATAACACTCCGAGTTTAGACAATACTTCAGGTGGATGTATTGTCGTGCTGTAATACTCTTTGCGGATGTAATCCGTTAGAATAGCTAGACGTAAATCTTGCCCTAACACGGAATATTCAAAATCGAGAATCGCTGTAATACTTTGCAATTTACTCAAACTAGAAAGCAGTACATCATCGCCTTTATTGTCTTGGACCAATTGCACCTGACGAAAGGCAATTAATCCTCTCTTTTTCAATTCTGCTGTTAATTCACTTCGAAACGCAGCATACTCAGGCACATCTTGTAGTAAGTCCTGCCCCTGAAAGCAGTAAAAATTGAGCATTTTCTCAAACCATACATAATCCAAAAGCGGTAGTTCTTCCTGTTGTAATCCCAATACTTTTCGGTGTATACCTTCAACTTCCCCATAAAAGTCTTGGAGAAAAATCAAACCTGCGACATAGGTCGTTAAGTTCTCATAAATCCAATCCAAATGAGATAAAGGATCTTGATAAATCGCAGATGCACTGAGCGTTTGTCCGAGTAAAGGATGAGATTTAAAGGTCGTATAAAACGAATAAACTGCTGTTTTATGCAGGGCAATTTTTTCGCGTTCCTCTGCCAAAGGCGTGCAATAGTATATAAAATCTTGGTGTGGGCATAAATCTTCCACAGCCACTAAAGTAGGAACGGTGATTTCCTCATCCACAGGTCCAGCTAAATTCATATAGCGTTGCCATTCCAAGCTAGACGCTCCATAAGGAGGAGTTGCCGTTAAGCCGACCACCGTTGACTTCAATTCATTGTCTAATAAATCCAAGGCTTTCCACCACTCCTTTCTCAAGTGATGTACCTCATCCACCAAAAGCGTTTTTATTCCTACAGCTCGCAATTTAGCAATAATCTCCTGTGCGTGATTATTGGTATAACTCACTGTTGTTTCCATTGGAACTTCTTCATCCGTGTCCTCCTCTTCCTTTAAATAATTAAAAGCGGCATGCAATCCTTGATACGTGGATACCGTCAAAAATTGGGGTTGAGTCAATTGAGTTGAAATCCAATCAGGTGCTTCCTCTACTTGTAAAAAAAGGGAACAAAAACGTTCAATCCACTGATTTTTAACTGCCAAGGTTGGTGCTAAAATCAGTGTCGGTTGATTGAGTCTTAAAATCACTTCCAGCCCCAAAACCGTTTTTCCTGATCCGGGAGGAGCCACAACGTGTAATTTATCATCTTTTAGATGAGCCTCTAATTGATCGAGTACTTTTTGCTGATAGTCGCGCCAAGGATATTTGAATGCGATGGGAGTGGGAAACTTTTTCAAATGGTTAATTTTTCTTCCTTAAAATTAAGCAAGCTTTTTTAGGAAACAAAGCCTTTTAAATGTTTTTGCGAACACCGTGTAAAGTCATATTTTTTTCATTATTTTGTAGAACTTTCAATACTTGAAACGACTAAACTGGCTTTCTAATTATTACAATGACGACAAAAATTCAATTTAAATTAAGTAACGATGTCCTTCTTACTGTTATTCAGATGGTTGAAAAAACCGATGACTATGTAGTACAATCTATAAAAGACGCTTTATTGGTTAGTATAAAAGAGGACTTACTTGCTAAACTTGAAGATAAAGCCAAGAATATTCAGAAACAAGTCTCGATTTTAGACCACAATAAAAAGCACGCCATCGTTTTAAAGTACCACGAAGCGTACACGATGTACAAACTATTGGAGTTGGTTTACGAAAAAGAGACCTTTGCCGATCATCCTCATATCAAAAAAATCAAACGCCTTTTGGTGGATTTAGAGAACAAGGTAGAAAGCTTTACCACTGAAAATAAGGAAGCGGATGAGACGCAAACCACAGCAGCTGCTTTGGCGAATTTCCCTCGATTAGGTGTCAATGAAATTATCATTGAAGAAGCTACTATTTTAGAAGGAGAACTTAGCGAAGAAGCACAAACAGCCATGCAGGAGGAAGATCACAATCCAGTGTTAGATCCGACCGTTGATGTAAACGAAATCATCGTAAAAAATTATTCCATCTTTGACCTTTTAGAAGAAAGCCAACCTGCAGATGTCCTTACGGAGGAAACAGAGAGCAAAGAAATTGAAATAGATGCGGAATCCGTTACTCTTGTTGAACCTGCAATCCAGGAAGAAGAGGTAGCTGAGGAGGCAGAAACTCAACAGGAAGAGGTTTTCCTTACAGCAACAAGCGAAGAAAATATAGCAGAAGAGTCGCCGGTTTTTACAGCAGAAATTGAAACAACGGAAACAACAACTGCGGAGGTTATAGAAGAAACCGAGGTAAATGAATCATTCGCTGAAGAAACATTCATTCCTCAAGAAGATACGACAATTCTCCAAGAGGAAACAACAATCCCTTCTTGGGCACAACAAACAACACCGCCTGTTTTTGACGGTGTTGTAACAAAATCATCTATTTGTGTTGAATCTGAAGAAGAGGGAACTACAGCTTGTATTCCAACAGAGCCTGAAGAAGATACACTCAACCTCTTTGAAGATACCGTTCTGCCTATTCAACCTCAAGAAGAGAAGGTAGAGAAAGCAGAAAAAGAAGTGAAGAAGGAAAAAAAGAAACCAACCAAAGACCATACCCAACAGGGTCAAATCAGTCTTTTCTAGTTAAAATATCAAGAGGATGCCTACTAAGTCATCCTCTTTTTTTTATCTCGCCTAAAAATAGTTACTTCGTTTTAATAGGCACATGACCCTATGCCCCTACCTTATGTCCTCTTTCCTATTTATCTCATCTAAAAAAGTTACTTCGTTTTAATAGGCACATGACCCTGTGCCCCTACCTTATGTCCTCTTTCCTATTTATCTCATCTAAAAAAGTTACTTCGTTTTAATAGGCACATGACCCTGTGCCCCTACCTTATGTCCTCTTTCCTATTTATCTCATCTAAAAAAGTTACTTCGTTTTAATAGGCACATGACCCTATGCCCCTACCTTATGTCCTCTTTCCTATTTATCTCATCTAAAAAAGTTACTTCGTTTTAATAGGCACATGACCCTATGCCCCTACATTATGCGTCCTCTTTCCTCTTTATCTCATCTAAAAAAGTTACTTCGTTTAATAGGCACATGACCATGTGCCCCTACATTATGTCCTCTTTCCTCTTTATCTCATCTAAAAAAGTTATTTCGTTTAATAGGCACATGACCCTATGCCCCTACATTATGTGTCCTCTTTCCTCTTTCCTCTTTCTAATAATTTTTCTATCTTTGCATCAGTATTAACGAATAAATAATCGAATGGATATCTAAATAAGTATTTCGTTTTAATCGCATAAGTAGGTTTCTACTTATCGGAGCAAACAATTTTTAATAGTCTCTATCTTTCCTAGGGCTGTAATACTTATTTAGTTATGTGAATACATATCCAAGACCGTGAGTAGTGGTGTACGGGCCACAAGTATTTTATACTCATCTATCTTATTTTGATTATTATGTCTATCGTTATAAAAAATCTATCCTACGAACACGCAGATAAAACCCCTTTGTTTCAACAGCTTAATCTAGTACTCAACAAAGGAGAAAAGGCTAACCTCATTGGAGCCAATGGAACGGGAAAAAGCACCCTATTAAAACTTATTGCCACAACACCTCTATCAGCTATTCAGTTGGATGGAACGGCTTATTATTTACCTCAAATCAACACCAACCAAACTGGGGAACAAACGATTCAAGAAGCCTTGCAAACGGATAAAAAACTACAAGCTTTACATCGCATTTTACAAGGGTCGGTCAATGAACAAGATTATGTCGATTTAGATGATGACTGGGCAATTGAAGAACATATTACCCAAGCCTTGCAATATTGGCAATTGGAAGGAAAAGATTTATCCCTGCCTATGCATCAACTCAGTGGAGGGCAACAAATGCGCGTATATTTTGCGTATATCCACATTCATCAGCCCGATATTTTGTTGTTGGATGAGCCCACCAATCACATTGATCAAGCTACACGACAACTGTTGTTTGATTTCTTAGATCAGTACAAAGGGACGGTGCTCTTGGTTAGTCACGATATTGCCTTACTGAATCGACAAGGACTTACCTTTGAGATTAGCAGCAAAGGGGTTCAGACCTACAAAGGCAATTACGATTTTTACAAAGCGCAAAAACAAGAGGAGTTTGCTTCTCTTCAACACCGCATTGATTCAATTTCCAAGGATTTGCGTCAGGTAAAAACGGAACAACAGAAATTACTTCAGAAGCAGCAAAAAGCGGTCGGACAACACAAGAAGGCGGAGCAAAAAGGGGGACTTCCAAAGATTGTAGTCAATACACTCAAGAATGCGGCAGAAAACAGCAGTGCCAAAAGTACAGAGGTACAAGCGGAAAAACAGCATAAACTCCAAGGGGAATTGTGGGAATTAAAAGATCAGTTGGAACAAGTAAAACCGTTTCATCTCTCGTTTAACAACTCGGATTTACACACGAACAAAGTGCTTTTTCAATTGAAAGAAGTCAACTATCAATATGAAACTGCTCCTGCAGCTCTTTGGTCTACCCCGTGGAACCTCGAAATCCGAAGTGGAGAACGCCTTTTAATTGAAGGGGCTAATGGCCGGGGTAAATCGACCTTACTACATTTATTAGCGGGAAATATACAACCTACTACAGGTCAGGTTGAACGATTAACCTCCAATATCGTGTACTTGGATCAGTTTTATAGTCTACTTGATCACAGCAAAACGATGCTGGAACAAGCACAAATCTTCAATCACAACGTACTGGATGAGGCTAGCTTAAAAAACACCTTGTTTCAATATGGTTTTCGACCAGAACAATGGTCTAAACCTGTTGCGCAATTGAGTGGAGGGGAATGTCTTCGCTTGACCATCTGTTGCTTGAATCTCTCTTTATCTTCTATTGATGTTTTACTGCTGGATGAACCGAGTAATAACCTCGATATTTTTGGTTTAGAGCGCTTATACGAAGCACTAAGGGAATACAAAGGAACAATTGTGTTTATCTCCCATGATGTGAACTTGCGTGAGGCCATTCAACCGAATCGCGTCATTGAAATGTAAATTATCGGTTAACTCATCGGTTAACTGTTAACAGTTAGCAGTTAACCGATGATTTTTCTGATTTAAAGGTATGTATTCTTTAATCCGAAATTCTCTTGACGAGTTAATTGGTTATTTGCTTAATCGGTTAACCCATCTAACCTTCCTAAACAGATTATTGGTTATGGGTTAATTTTCTGATTTAGGGGATATTTTCTTTTATCGATAATTTGGCGAAAAAGCACACTGACCACACAGTATCCACGTACAGTATGTCACCTCGACGAAGGAGAGGACGCATCCGTCACTCAACGCACGTCACTCAAAAACAAGGTAACAAAAACGCTGGATGCAACCCTTGCTACGTTAGGACGTAGCGTGCGTGCGGTAGGGTTATCCCTTCATTACACTCTTCTATAAAACTCAAAAAATATCCCTTTTACTATTTTAATAAGTGCGCGGTTAATTCAGTCCTTTGAACACAATTTTTCAGATAAAGGGGACAAATTGCCATTTGCCCCTACTTAATACCAATGAAAAATGCGATAGTAAGTCCGATAGAATTATAAAACTATTTTTCTTTTATTGCCACTTTCCTCAATCCCTCGATTATATTTTAGAATCAATTATTATCTATTTTCTCTTTCCACTCCTCCCCAATAACATATTTCCCATCCTTTTTGAGAATTTCTAAATCTGGTACTCTCCCTTCTGCCCCTCCATCATGAAACATAAACGGCTCCATTGTATCATCTTTTATATAAATAGAAAATAATCCAATTCCTCCAAATTGTTCTTGAGGAACATCTACAAAAATTTCCCATACATTATAAGGAAATTTATAATATGTATTATTCTCAACTTTTTCTGGATTATATACCTTAAGTGAATCTGAGAAATACTTCTTTTTAAAATCACTTAAAACTTGCTTTGCTTTGTCTAAAGCTATTTTATCTTTTTCCATTTATTGAAATTTTCAATTCACCCTAATTTAAGAAAAAAAGCCACTACTCGTGGCTTTTACTTATAATTCATCAATGCTATCTACACCCAATAACTCTTCAGAGAATTGACTAATAAAATAGGTTCTAACTCATCATATCTAAAAAGATAGATTTTATTATTAACTGCTGAATCCATTTGAATTGTTATTATGTGTCCAACACCTGTAACTGCAAATGGCAAGAAGTTTCCAGGGATAACATTCTCATCTATTATTAAATTTTGCACTAGTCCACCTAATGTCAATTCCCCATACTTTATACTTGCAAAATCATAGGTAGAAGCATCTAAAAATTCTACTTCACCACCATTGTATTTAAGATATAATCTCTTTAAACTACTGGGTATAACAATATTAAATATTTTTTCAAAACTTAGTATATCTCCAATAGTGATCATTCTCTCTGAACTATTAATTCTAACTTTTTTCATATCTATCGTGTCAAATATTTGATTTTATGGAACTCTTCCGCTATCTTAACTGCACCATAATGTGGATTACATTTTATATGAATTTTAGTTTCTACCAATTGCAATGTACAAGTGTTGGTCATAGGATCATAGTCGTCTAAATGATGCCACGTATATTTCAATGGTTTTTTATTAAGACCTGCAAGCTCATTTGCTAATTTTATATCTAAATTATCATCGCCTGTCAGTTTTATCTTCACAATATTCTTTTGTTCGCCAGTGACAGGATACAAATAAGGAGTATCTACAAAATCAACTGATAATCCTACCTTCGATTTTTTAAGCTTAATTCCTAATTCGCTTAATGTTTTTTTATTTGGATCAAATACTTTAGATGGTCTTTTTCGTTCTAATAATTTTACCTTTTACAAACAATCAAAAATAAATTAGTCAAAAATAATAGGTATTTTTCCTTTTTTTGAGGCCTTTTCTATTGAACTAATAATTTCTTTTTTCTCGTTTTCTGTAATAGGCTCTTGTTCATAAGGAGGTTCCCAATTCTTAATAGAATCTATATCTGCATAAAATTTTGGTTCTGTTGTTCCTTCCCCTTGTATATACATCTCTTTCTTATTGTCAACAATAATTTTCATAGTTGAGGGGGTTAATATTGAATATTCTACTTTCATAATAGTTATTTAGATAATTAACGTTTAAAAATTATTTTTTCTTTTCTAGTTTTAGGGTCAATAGTTATAATTTTTGTAACATTTGGATTTTGTTTTAAAGCAGGTAATTCATAATTTTCCCATACATTTCCTTTTCTTAACTTATCACCTATTACGGCTCTTACTTCTCCTGACACTTGATTAGCGTATTCCCTTGATGTAGCTTCCCAAATTTTTGGTTTATCTTCCCATTTAGGCATATCTATACTATTTCTATTTATTAATCCTTCCAGTGTAATTCCTTTCTTAGATTTTGAAATATTTAAAGCTACTAGTTCTCCCCCAATTCCATCAGTTTTTCCAGACCAGAAGAAAGCTTCATTTAGTGCTGTTTTTAATTTTGGCGTAATTCGCCTAACAAAAGATATAATTTCATATAATTCCTCTAAAGTATTTTTTAAATCCACTCCTTTTGCACTCCAAACCTCATCTAAACTATTGCGAACTGCTTTCGCCTCGCCACTGGCGATAACTTCTCCTTTATAACTAACAATAATCCCTTC